>NZ_JBIUYF010000006.1:0-695051 GCF_044744405.1 Streptomyces sp. NPDC087310
GGTTACATTCCGAACCCGGAAGCTAAGCCTCACAGCGCCGATGGTACTGCAGGGGGGACCCTGTGGGAGAGTAGGACGCCGCCGAACAATCATTGTGGGAATGCCCCGCACCTCTGGTGCGGGGCATTTCTGCGTTCCAGGCCCCCTTGCAGGCGTCGGCCTGCCCTGAGGGTAAGGTCAGGAGGCATCGTTGGCTCGTTCCACACAGGAGGCTCCCGGGTGGAGGTCCAGGAGACCCGCGTCCAGACGGACCGGGTGCTCACCATCCCCAACATCCTCAGCATGGCCCGCCTCGTCGGCGTACCGCTCTTCCTGTGGCTGATCCTCCGCCCCGAGTTCGGCGGGCCCAACAGCGACGGCTGGGCCCTGCTGGTGCTGATGCTGAGCGGCGTCAGCGACTACCTCGACGGAAAGCTCGCGCGCCGCTGGAACCAGATCAGCAGCCTCGGCCGGCTCCTCGACCCCGCCGCGGACCGGCTGTACATCCTTTCCACCCTGGTTGGCCTCACGTGGCGCGAGATTCTGCCACTGTGGCTCACCGCCGCCCTATTGGCCCGTGAGCTGATGCTTCTGGTGATGGTGGGGATCCTCCGCAGGCACGGTTACCCGCCTCCCCAGGTGAACTTCCTCGGGAAGGCGGCTACCTTCAACTTGATGTACGCCTTCCCGCTCCTGTTGCTCAGTGACGGAAGTGGATGGCTTGCGTCACTCGCCGAAGTTTTCGGATGGGCGTTCGCAGGATGGGGTACAACGCTGTATTGGTGGGCAGGAGTCCTGTATGTGGTCCAGGTCCGCCGGCTCGTCAAGGCGGACAACGTGGCCGATTGAGCTCGTCGATGTGGTGCCGCGCAATGTCGCCGGCTCACGCCTGACGCCATGCGGCCTCGTTCCAGACGGGTGAAGTCGGCGAGACCGTCTCTTCAAGGAGGACGCTTCCGACATGAAGGCCGTCGTGATGGCCGGTGGCGAAGGTACTCGACTTCGTCCCATGACCTCAAGCATGCCCAAGCCACTCCTGCCGGTCGTGAACCGGCCGATCATGGAGCATGTGCTGCGGTTGCTCAAGCGCCATGGGCTCAGCGAGACCGTCGTCACCGTGCAATTCCTCGCCTCCCTCGTCAAGAACTATTTCGGCGACGGTGAAGAGCTGGGCATGGAGCTCAGCTATGCGAACGAGGAGAAGCCGCTCGGCACCGCGGGGAGCGTGAAGAACGCCGAGGAGGCACTGAAGGACGATGCGTTTCTCGTCATTTCCGGTGACGCCCTCACCGACTTCGACCTGACCGACCTCATCGCCTTCCACAAGGAGAAGGGCGCACTGGTGACGGTGTGCCTGACCAGGGTCCCGAATCCACTGGAATTCGGTATCACGATCGTGGACGAGGAAGGAAAGGTCGAGCGCTTCCTGGAAAAGCCCACCTGGGGCCAGGTCTTCTCCGACACAGTGAACACGGGCATCTATGTCATGGAGCCCGAGGTCTTCGACTACGTCGAGGCCGATGTGTCGGTGGACTGGTCCGGCGATGTCTTCCCTCAGCTCATGAAGGAGGGCAAGCCGATCTACGGCTATATCGCCGAGGGGTACTGGGAGGACGTCGGCACGCACGAGAGCTACGTCAAGGCCCAGGCCGACGTACTCGAAGGCAAGGTCGACGTCGACATCGACGGCTTCGAGATCTCCCCGGGCGTCTGGGTCGCCGAAGGCGCCGAGGTCCACCCCGACGCCGTGCTGCGCGGACCGCTGTACATCGGTGACTACGCCAAGGTCGAAGCCGACGTCGAGATGCGCGAGCACACCGTCATCGGCTCCAACGTGGTCGTCAAGACCGGAGCGTTCCTCCACAAGGCCGTCGTCCACGACAACGTCTACATCGGGCAGCACAGCAATCTGCGCGGCTGCGTGATCGGCAAGAACACCGACATCATGCGGGCCGCCCGCATCGAGGACGGCGCGGTCATCGGCGACGAGTGCCTGGTCGGTGAGGAATCGATCATCCAGGGCAATGTGCGGGTGTACCCGTTCAAGACCATCGAGGCCGGCGCCTTCGTCAACACCTCGGTCATCTGGGAGTCCCGCGGACAGGCGAATCTCTTCGGCGCCCGTGGTGTTTCGGGCATCCTGAACGTCGAGATCACGCCAGAAGTCGTGGTCCGGCTGGCGGGGGCGTACGCGACCACGCTGAAGAAGGGCTCCACCGTCACTACGGCGCGTGACCATTCGCGTGGTGCCCGTGCCCTCAAACGAGCCGTGATCTCCTCGCTCCAGTCGAGCGCCATCGACGTACGGGACCTGGAGAACGTGCCACTGCCCGTCGCCCGGCAGCAGACCGGCCGGGGCAGCGCGGGCGGCATCATGATCCGGACGTCGCCGGGGGTGCCCGACTCCGTCGACATCATGTTCTTCGACGAGCGGGGCGCCGACCTCTCCCAGGCGGGCCAGCGGAAGCTCGACCGGGTGTACGCCCGCCAGGAGTACCGCCGCGCGTTCCCCGGCGAGATCGGGGATCTTCACTTCCCCGCCAGCGTCTTCGACTCGTACACCGGCTCCTTGCTCCGCAACGTCGACACCACCGGGATCTCCGAGGCCGGGCTCAAGGTCGTCGTCGACGCCTCCAACGGCAGCGCCGGGCTCGTCCTGCCCAGCCTGCTCGGCCGGCTCGGCGTCGACGCCCTGACGATCAACCCGGGGCTCGACGAGTCCCGGCCCACGGAAACGGCCGAATCACGTCGCTCGGGACTGGTCAGGCTCGGTGAGATCGTCGCCTCCGCGCGGGCCGCGTTCGGCGTGCGGTTCGACCCCGTCGGTGAGCGGCTGTCCCTGGTGGACGAACGCGGCCGGATCATCGAGGACGACCGTGCCCTGCTGGTCATGCTCGACCTGGTCGCCGCGGAGCGACGCAGCGGGCGGGTGGCGCTCCCGGTGACCACCACGAGGATCGCCGAGCAGGTCGCCGCGTACCACGGCACACAGGTGGAGTGGACGACGACATCGCCCGACGACCTGACCCGGGTGGGCCGTGAGGAGACCACGATCTTCGGCGGGGACGGCCGCGGCGCCTTCATCGTGCCGGAGTTCAGCAGCCTCCTCGACGGTACGGCGGCCTTCGTACGGCTCATCGGTCTGGTGGCCCGTACGCAGCTCACCCTGAGCCAGATCGACGCACGGATCCCGCGCGCCCACGTCCTGCGCCGGGATCTGGCGACCCCGTGGGCCGTCAAGGGTCTGGTGATGCGCAGCGTCGTGGAGGCGGCCGGTGAGCGTCAGGTGGACACCACCGACGGGGTGCGCGTGGTGGAGACCGACGGACGCTGGGTGATGGTGCTGCCCGACCCGTCCGAGGCCGTCACCCATCTGTGGGCGGAGGGTCCTGACGACGCGTCGGCCCAGGCGCTGCTCGACGAGTGGTCGTCCGTGGTGGACAGCGCAGGTCATTAAGGGCGGTCCGGGACGCTTCGCAGGCGTCCCGGAGGCAGGCCGGACGGCGTCCTTCGACGCCGTCCGGCGCGTCGGTGGGGCCATTCGGCGGTAGCGGTCGCGACGTGCGACGATGTGCGGCATGTCGCAGCAGCCCCCCATCAGGAGCACCACTTCTCCGCCCGCGCGTCCGGACGCGTCGATGTCGCTGCTGAACAGTGTGATGGACCACAGCCTCGACGAGGGGTACGCGGAGGCCGCGGCCCGCAGGGACGCGGAGGACGGCGGGCTGCCGCGCACGCTCAAGGCCAAACTGGGCCTTGCCGCAGGGCTGGTGCTGGCCGCTCTCGTGGTCACTGTCGGTGCCGCCCAGGCGCGTATCTCGGCCCCTGTGGTGGCGAAGGAACGCGAGGAGCTGATCGACCGGATCAACTCGGAGACGTCGACCGCCGACGGGCTGGAGAGCACGGTCGAGAAGCTCCGCAAGGAGGTCGGTGACCGGCAGCGTGCCGCCCTGCGGACCCAGGGCGGCGACCAGGGCGAAGTGGTGGCCCTGCTGGCCGGTGCGACCCCCGTGCGGGGGCCCGGCGTGAAGCTGGTCGTCGACGACGCCAAGGACGCCTCGTCGGGTGGTGGCGGCGGTCCCCGGGAGAGCAGTGGTTTCTCCGACACGGGCCGGGTACGCGACCGTGACATGCAACGGGTCGTCAACGGCCTGTGGGAGTCGGGTGCCGAGGCGATCGCCATCAACGACCAGCGGCTGACCTCGCTGTCGGCGATCCGGGCCGCCGGGGACGCCATACTGGTCGACAACAGGCCACTCGTGCCGCCGTACACGGTGCTCGCGGTGGGGGACGGAAAGAAGCTGAGCACCGCGTTCCAGGACAGCGCCGATGGCCAGTATCTGCACTCCTTGCAGGAGAACTTCGGCATCCGCACCAGCATTTCGGACCAGCGGGACGTACGCCTTCCCGCCGCGCCCAGCCTGATCGTACGTACAGCAGAGCCGGAGACCGCCGACGCCGGGAAGGGCACCGGGCAGGACGCGGCCGACATGGAGAAGGGCACATCGTGATCGCCGTACTGGGCCTCGTCGTGGGAGTCGTGGTCGGACTGTTGGTCCGGCCCGAGGTGCCGGCCGTGGTCGAGCCGTATCTTCCGATCGCCGTCGTCGCCGCTCTGGACGCGGTCTTCGGCGGGCTGCGGGCCATGCTCGACGGGATCTTCGTCGACAAGGTGTTCGTGGTCTCCTTCCTGTCGAACGTGGTGGTCGCCGCGCTGATCGTCTTCCTCGGCGACAAGCTGGGCGTGGGCGCGCAGTTGTCCACGGGTGTGGTCGTCGTCTTCGGTATCCGGATCTTCTCCAACGCTGCCGCCATCCGCCGGCACGTGTTCCGGGCGTGACGCCGATGAACAGCGAAGAGAACCCCCGGAACCCCCAGAAGCCCGAACCCCCCGAGCCCTCCGGGACCCCCGGGAACGCGCAGCGTTCCGAGAGGCCCCAGGGCGCCGAGGGGGCCTCCGGCGCCGCGGACGCGACCCCCGGAGCCGGTGCGGCCCCCGAGGGCGCCACCGGGGACGCCCCGGGGCGGTCCGGGGCTCAACAGCTCACCGGACGCCAGCGGTTGGCGGCCGGGCTGTGGCCGCCGCGGGTGACGCGGGCGCAGCTCATCGTCGCCGTCCTGCTGTTCGGGCTCGGGCTCGGACTCGCCATCCAGGTCAGGTCGAACAACGACGACAGCGCGCTGCGCGGCGCCCGCCAGGAGGACCTGGTGCGGATCCTGGACGAGCTGGACAACCGGACGCAGCGGCTGGAGGACGAGAAGCAGCGGCTGGACGCCCAGCGCACCGAGCTGGAGACCAGCTCGGACCAGGCCGAGGAGGCCCGTAAGCAGACCAAGGAAAAAGAGCAGCAGCTCGGCATCCTGGCCGGTACGGTCGCCGCTCAGGGGCCCGGCATCACGCTGACGATCAGGGACATCAGCGGGACGGTCGAGCCGGACATGCTGCTCGACGCGCTCCAGGAGCTGCGGGCGGCCGGCGCGGAGGCCATTCAGATCAACGATGTCCGCGTCGTCGCCGATACGTACTTCTCGGGTGCGGGAGGTGAGGTGCGGGTGGACGGCAAGGCGGTGTCCTCGCCGTACGTCTTCAAGGTCATCGGTAAACCGCAGGATCTGGAGCCTGCCCTGAACATTCCGGGCGGGGTGGTCCAGACGCTGGAGAAGGAGCAGGCCACGGCCACGGTGACACGGGCTGAGAAGATCATTGTGAATGCCTTGCGACCCGCGAAGCGGCCTGACTACGCTCGGTCGTCATCACGGTGAGGCGGGGGCGCATGCGAGCCGTCGTACGGGGGCATGAGGTTGCGGGGGGTCGACGCACGAACAGTGCGGTGAGTGGTGGAAACTGTCCGGTGGATACGGACGTTGTCAAGATGTCCGGGTCGGCAGGTGTGTTCATTCAGGGTTCGTCCTGCCCCACGGGCGGGTCTGTTTCGGTCAAGGGGAATCGCCCGTGAAGTTGTTTGGGAAGTTGTTCGGCAAGAGCGCACGCGAGGACGGCGGGGGGCGCTCCCGCCATCGCGCAGCGCGTGGTGGGAGCGAGGAGCAGGGCGGCGAACGTCCGCTCTTCCGCGACCAGGTGGGCGGCGAGGCCACCGGCGCGTCGTCTGTTGACCCTGCCGGTCCCGGCCGCATAGGTTTCGGGGAATCATCGGCCCCCGGGGGGCCGTCGCGGCAGGAGGATCCCTCTATGGCGGCCTTGCCGGTTTGTACGAGGTGCGGGCACCGCAATGCCGAGGCCAGTCGGTTCTGCTCCAACTGCGGGGCGCCGCTGCGGGGCGGAGTGCCCCCGGAGCGCGCTTCGGAGACGACCTCGACGATCTCGATCTCGGGTCTTGAGGCGTACGACTCCGAGGTGACGGGCCAGACGTCGCTTCCTTCGCTCACCCCGGAGGCGCAGGCCGCCGTCGACGCCCTGCCGCTCGGCTCGGCGCTCCTGGTGGTGCGGCGCGGTCCGAACTCGGGCAGCCGCTTCCTGCTGGACGGCGAGCTGACCACGGCCGGCCGCCATCCGGAGAGTGACATCTTCCTGGACGACGTGACCGTGTCGCGCCGCCACGTGGAGTTCCGCAGGGGCGGCGACGGTCACTTCACGGTCTCGGACGTCGGCAGCCTGAACGGTACGTACGTCAATCGTGAGCGGATCGACTCGGTCCTGCTGGCGAACGGCGACGAGGTCCAGATCGGGAAGTACCGGCTGGTCTTCTACGCGAGCCAGCGGGGCGTGTGACAAGCCCCTGAGGAAGGTCCATGCCGCGTACACCGACGGGCGGTGCCGGACACGGCGCCGCCCCCGCCGGCGACCCGCTGATGAGTATCGGCGCGGTTCTGGGCAGGCTGCGGGACGAGTTTCCCGAGGTCTCCATCTCCAAGATCCGGTTTCTGGAGGCCGAGGGGCTCGTCGAGCCCTGCCGGACCCCTTCGGGGTATCGGAAATTCAGCGCGGAGGACGTTGAGCGGCTCGCTCGCGTCCTGCGGATGCAGCGGGACCACTATCTGCCGCTGAAGGTCATCAAGGGACACCTGGACGCCCTGGAGCGCGGCGAGGACGTGCCTCTTCCCGGCTCTCGGCGGGCGCTGAGGGGGCCGCGGGGGGATGCGGAGTCCGATCTTCCGACCGCGGCGCGGATCGGCCGTGAGGAGCTGCTGGCGGCTACCGAGGCCGACGGGCGCGCGCTCGCCGAGTGGGAGGCGTACGGGCTGGTCGCCCCGATGCCGGACGGCGGCTACGACGCGGAGTCGGTGACGGTCGCGAAACTTGTCTCGGATCTGGGCAGATTCGGCCTGGAACCGCGGCACCTGCGCGCCATGAAAGCGGCGGCCGAGCGCGACGCGGGACTGGTCGAGCAGGTCGTGGCCCCGCTGCGGCTGCACCGTAACCCGCAGACCAGAGCCCATGCCGAGGAGACCACGAAGGAGCTTTCGGCACTCTGTGTGCAGCTTCACGCGGCCCTGCTGCGTACGGCTCTCGGGCCGGGTCCGCACTGATCATGGGAGAGTCCGACTACCCAAACCTGCCGGGCACGTCCTAGGGTTGCTGTGTGAACGAGCTCGACGTTGTGGGTGTCCGGGTGGAAATGCCCTCCAACCAACCGATCGTGCTCCTGCGTGAAGTGGGAGGCGACCGGTACCTCCCCATTTGGATCGGACCGGGGGAGGCGACCGCCATTGCCTTCGCCCAGCAGGGCATGGCCCCGGCCCGGCCGCTGACCCATGATCTCTTCAAGGACGTGCTGGAAGCGGTGGGCCAGGAGCTCACCGAGGTCCGGATCACGGACCTGCGTGAAGGGGTCTTCTACGCGGAGCTGGTCTTCGCGAGCGGGGTCGAGGTGAGCGCGAGGCCGAGCGATGCCATAGCGCTCGCTCTGCGCACGGGTACGCCGATCTACGGCAGTGACGGGGTTCTGGACGATGCCGGCATCGCCATCCCGGACGAGCAGGAGGACGAGGTGGAGAAGTTCCGCGAGTTCCTCGACCAGATCTCTCCGGAGGACTTCGGGACCAACAGCCAGTGAGCGGCCGGTGAGCGCTGCACCGGGCCCCGTCAGCGCATTCGGTCAGCCTTTCCCCGAAATGGGGCACGGGAAACCACTCTCAGGGTGATTATCACTCGGCGTGGCGAGTGTGGCGATCGTTGACGCACCCCTGGTGACTGCCTACCTTCGACAGGGCAGGTCAAGGACGGAGGGTCGGCGTGAGAAGCAGCGGCGACGGTACGGCGGCGGGCGGTCCGTATCCGCTTCACAGCAGCGCGCCCGACCCCGGAGCGGAGACGGTCGGATACCGGGGGCCCACCGCGTGCGCGGCGGCGGGCATCACCTACCGCCAGTTGGACTACTGGGCGCGTACGGGGCTGGTCGAGCCCAGCGTGCGGCCCGCGTACGGGTCGGGCACACAGCGGCTCTACAGCTTCCGGGACGTGGTCGTCCTCAAGATCGTGAAGCGGTTCCTGGACACCGGGGTCGCGCTCCAGAACATCCGGGCGGCGGTCCAGCACCTCCGGGACCGCGGCTTCCGGGATCTGGACCGTATGACGCTGATGAGCGACGGTGCCACCGTCTACGAGTGCTCCTCGCCCGACGAGGTGGTGAGCCTGCTCCAGGGCGGCCAGGGGGTCTTCGGGATCGCGGTCGGCGTGGTGTGGCGGGACGTCGAGTCCGCGCTGTCCCAGCTCCACGGGGAGCGGATCGACACCGGCGAGACGCTGATCGGGAACAACCCCGCCGACGAACTGGCCAGGCGGCGCCGCGACCGGGCCGTCTGACCAGGCCCTTTCCGCCCACCGGCCGCCGCGCGGCGGCGTCCCGGGCCGATTGTCAGTGGTGTGAGGCAGCATCAGTGGTGTGAGAACCGCGCCGACCGTCCTCCATCTGGACATGGATGCCTTCTTCGCCGCCGCAGAGCAGGCCGCGAAGCCGAGTCTGCGCGGAAAACCGGTGGTCGTCGGCGGTCTGGGGCCGCGAGGGGTGGTCTCCACGGCGTCCTACGAGGCACGGCGGTTCGGGGTGCACTCCGCGATGCCGATGGCCCAGGCGAGACGCCTCGCGCCGAACGCCGCGTATCTCGTGCCGCGCTTCACGCTCTACCGCGCGGTCAGCGAGCAGGTGATGGGGCTGCTGGGCAGGCTCTCACCGCTGGTGGAGCCGCTCAGCCTGGACGAGGCGTTCGTGGACCTGGAGGCGGGCGGCTCCGCCGATGACACGGCCTCGGCGCTGGCGGCGGGGGAGCGGCTGCGCCGGGACATCAGGGAGCTGACCGGGCTCAGCGGCTCGGTGGGGCTCGCCGGGTCCAAGATGCTCGCGAAGATCGGTTCCGAGCAGGCCAAGCCGGACGGGCTGGTCCTGATAGAGCCCGGTACGGAGCGCGAGCTGCTGGCGCCCCTGACCGTACGGACCCTGCCCGGGGTGGGGCCCGCGACGGGTGAGCATCTGCGCCGGGCCGGTATGACGACGGTCTCCGACCTGGCCGAGGCGGGCGAGGACGAGCTGGTACGGCTGCTGGGCAGGGCGCACGGCGCCTCGCTGTACCGGATGGCGATGGGCAACGACGACCGGCCGGTGGTCTCCGAGCGCGAGGCCAAGTCCGTGTCGGTCGAGGACACCTTCGACACGGACCTCCACGACCGGCTGCGGGTGCGTACGGAGGTGGACCGGCTGGCGGAGCGGTGCGTGCGGCGGCTGCGGGGATCCGGGCACTCCGGGCGGACCGTCGTCCTCAAGGTGCGCAGGTACGACTTCTCCACGCTGACCCGCTCGGAGACGCTCAGAGGCCCCACGGACGACCTGGACGTGGTCAGGGAGGCCGCGGGGCGCCTGCTGGAGTCCGTGGACACCACGGGCGGCGTACGGCTGCTCGGGGTGGGGGTGACGGGGCTCGCCGACTTCACACAGGAGGACCTCTTCGCGCAGGCAGCCGCCCGCGAGCGGGAGGAGCGGGAGCATGCCGACCCTGCCGACCCGCTCGGCGAGGCCGCGGGGCAGGGGGACGCCGCGGCGGAGGGCGGTGCTGGAGAGGGGAAGGAGGAGGCGGCCGCGGGGGACGGGGCGTCGCCCCCTCCGGCGGGGCCCTCCGGGCTGTCCGAGCCGTCCGAGGAGCGGCGGTTCCCGGCCGGACACGATGTGCGCCATGCCGAGTTCGGTCCCGGCTGGGTGCAGGGCAGCGGGCTGCGGAGGGTCACCGTACGGTTCGAGGAGCCGGGGTCCGCACCGGGGTGGGTGCGGACGTTCTGGGTCGACGATCCCGATCTGGAGCTCTCCGAGCCGCTGCCCCTGGTGCCGGAGACGGGGCAGTCGCGTCAGTCGTCCTGGCCCGCCAGCCGCCCGAAGTTCCGCTCGGAGTCCCGGTCCGAGAGGGCCGCGGGCCCCTCCGGCGGTTCCGGGTCCGGCAGGGCGAGGCCGTAGTGGTGGTAGAGCTGAAGCTCCTGCTCGGGGGAGAGGTGGCGGCCGACACCGAAATCGGGGGCGTCCTTGATCAGCGCCCGTTCGAACGGGACCCGCAGCCCCTCCGCCTCCAGTGTGCTGGGGGCGAGGGGGACGAAGGCGTCCCGGCTGAAGAGCCCGGTGCGGACGGCGGCCCATTCGGGCGTACCCGTGGCGTCGTCGAGATAGACCTCGTCGACCGTGCCGAGCTTGCGCCCCTCCCGGTCGTACGCCTTGCGTCCTATCAGGCTGCGCGGATCGATATCGGTCTCCACGGTCCCTCCAGCGGGTCGCAACTGCTCGTAAGCACTACAGAAGTCTCGTAAGCACTACAGAAGTGCAGAACCGGGGCGACGGCCACTCGAAAGTTGCCCGGAAGATCCCGCTGGTAGGCTGGCAAGCGGCTGCTGACCCCGTGCGGGAGAGTTCTCCGGTGAGCCCACCGGAGGCGCCGAAGGAGCAAATCCTCCCCGGAATCTCTCAGGCCCCCGTACCGCGCGGACGAGGTCACTCTGGAAAGCAGGGCGGACGCCGGACCGTACGGCATCCGCTCTCACCGACGGTGAAAGCCGGACCGCCGCACGGCGGACCGGTGAAGCTCTCAGGTCGAGATGACAGAGGGGGAGGCCGATTAGGGCACCCGCGCCTTGGTGCCCCCGCAGGTCGTGGCAGACCAGGAGGCCTCCGTACATGAACGCCCACCGCACGCCGCTCGCCCAGCTTGAGCGTGGCATCCCCTTCGAACAGCGCCACATAGGCCCCGACGCGGGGGCGCAGGCGAAGATGCTCGCGCAGGTCGGCTACGGCTCGCTCGACGAGCTGACCGCCGCCGCGGTACCCGACGCGATCAAGAGCGCCGAGGCGCTGAACCTCCCGGACGCCCGCACCGAGCCCGAGGTCCTCGCCGAGCTGCGCTCGCTCGCCGACCGCAACCAGGTGCTGGCGCCGATGATCGGGCTGGGCTACTACGGCACGTTCACCCCGCCGGTGATCCTCCGCAACGTGATGGAGAACCCGGCCTGGTACACCGCGTACACGCCCTACCAGCCCGAGATCTCCCAGGGCCGGCTGGAGGCGCTGCTCAACTTCCAGACCGTCGTGGCCGAGCTGACGGGGCTGCCGACCTCCGGCGCCTCCCTGCTGGACGAGTCCACGGCCGCCGCCGAGGCCATGGCGCTCTCCCGCCGCGTCGGCAAGGTCAAGGGCGGGGTCTTCCTGGTCGACGCCGACACCCTGCCGCAGACGATCGCCGTGATCCGTACCCGCGCCGAGCCGACCGGTGTCGAGGTCGTCGTCGCGGACCTCGGCGAGGGCATCCCCGCCGACGCCGCCGAACGCGGCGTCTTCGGGGTGCTGCTCCCGTACCCGGGCGCCTCCGGGGCCGTACGGGACCTCAGGCCCGTGATCGAGCGGGCGCACGAGCTCGGCGCGGTCGTCACCGTCGCCGCCGACCTGCTCGCGCTGACGCTCCTCACCCCGCCCGGCGAGCTGGGCGCCGACATCGCCGTCGGCACCACCCAGCGCTTCGGCGTCCCCATGGGCTTCGGCGGACCGCACGCCGGCTTCATGGCCGTACGCGAGAAGTTCGCGCGCAGCCTGCCGGGACGCCTCGTCGGCGTCTCCGTCGACGCCGACGGCCACAAGGCGTACCGGCTCGCGCTCCAGACCCGCGAGCAGCACATCCGCCGCGAGAAGGCCACCAGCAACATCTGCACCGCGCAGGTGCTCCTCGCCGTCATGGCCGGCATGTACGCGGTCTACCACGGCCCCGACGGGCTGCGCTCCATCGCCCGGCGCACCCACCGATACGCGGCGGTGCTCGCCGCGGGGCTGAGCGCCGGCGGGGTCGAGGCCGTGCACACCGCGTACTTCGACACGCTCACCGTCCGGGTCCCGGGACGGGCCGCCGAGGTCGTCGCCGCCGCCCGCGAGGGCGGGGTCAACCTCCGCCAGGTCGACGCCGACCAGGTCTCCGTGGCCTGCGACGAGACCACCGGCCGCGCGCAGCTCGCCGCCGTGTGGACCGCCTTCGGTGTCCAGGGCGACATCGACGCGCTGGACGCGGCCACCGACGACGCGCTGCCGGCCGCGCTGCTGCGCACCGGCGACTACCTGACGCACCCGGTCTTCCACGAGCACCGCTCCGAGACCGCGATGCTGCGCTACCTGCGCCGGCTCGCCGACCGCGACTACGCGCTGGACCGCGGCATGATCCCGCTCGGCTCCTGCACGATGAAGCTGAACGCGACCACCGAGATGGAGCCGGTCACCTGGCCCGAGTTCGGCGCGCTGCACCCCTTCGCCCCGGCCGAGCAGGCGCAGGGCTATCTGACGCTGATCCGCGAGCTGGAGGAGCGGCTCGCCGAGGTCACCGGGTACGACGCGGTCTCCCTCCAGCCCAACGCCGGGTCGCAGGGCGAGCTGGCCGGACTGCTCGCCGTACGGGCGTACCACCGGGCCAACGGCGACACCGGGCGCACCGTCTGCCTCATCCCGTCCTCCGCGCACGGCACGAACGCGGCGAGCGCGGTCATGGCCGGGATGCGGGTCGTCGTCGTCAAGACCCGCGAGGACGGCGACGTCGACGTCGAGGACCTGCACGCCAAGATCGAGCAGTACGGCGCCGAGCTGTCCGTCCTGATGGTCACCTACCCGTCCACGCACGGGGTGTTCGAGGAGCACATCGGCGACATCTGCGCGGCGGTGCACGACGCGGGCGGTCAGGTGTACGTCGACGGCGCCAACCTGAACGCGCTGGTCGGGCTGGCGAAGCCCGGCCGGTTCGGCTCCGACGTCTCGCATCTCAACCTGCACAAGACGTTCTGCATCCCGCACGGCGGCGGCGGCCCCGGTGTCGGTCCCGTCGGCGTACGGGCGCACCTCGCCCCGTACCTGCCCAACCACCCGCTCCAGCCGGCCGCCGGGCCCGAGACCGGCGTCGGGCCGATCTCGGCGGCGCCGTGGGGCTCGGCCGGCATCCTGCCGATCTCCTGGGCGTACGTACGGCTGATGGGCGGGGAAGGGCTCAAGCGCGCGACCCAGGTCGCCGTGCTCGCCGCCAACTACATCGCCAAGCGCCTGGAGCCGCACTACCCCGTGCTCTACACCGGTCCGAACGGACTGGTGGCGCACGAGTGCATCGTGGATCTGCGCCCGCTCTCCAAGGCCACCGGGGTCAGCGTCGACGACATCGCGAAGCGCCTGATCGACTACGGCTTCCACGCGCCGACGATGTCGTTCCCCGTGGCGGGCACGCTGATGATCGAGCCCACCGAGAGCGAGGACCTGAACGAGATCGACCGCTTCTGTGAGGCGATGATCGCGATCCGTGGGGAGATCGAGCGGGTCGCGTCGGGTGAGTGGCCCGCTGACGACAACCCGCTGTGTCACGCCCCGCACACGGCCGCCGCGCTGGGCGGGGAGTGGGAGCACGCCTACAGCCGCGCCGAGGCGGTCTTCCCGGCCGGGGTCTCGGCCGCGGACAAGTACTGGCCGCCGGTCCGCCGTATCGACGGCGCGTTCGGCGACCGTAATCTGGTCTGCTCGTGCCCGCCGGTGGACGCGTACGACAACTGACGTACGGGGCGTACGCGGCGGCAGGCTGCGTACGAGACGTTCGTGGACATGCGTCGGGGCCGGTGCGGAGTGAGTCTCCGGGCCGGCCCCCGTTCTTCCGGTGGCAGCCGCGCGCCTCGCGGGCGGCGAACTGCCGGGCGGCGGCCGGGGTTCAGGCCGCCGTGGCCACCTGCTCCGTGCGCAGCGGCCGGTGCGGAGCGATGATCTGCCCGTCGGGCAGCAGCTCACCGGTGTCCTCGAAGAGCAGTACGCCGTTGCACAGCAGGCTCCAGCCCTGCTCCGGGTGGTGCGCGATCAGCCGAGCGGCTTCGCGGTCGGCGGAGTCGGCTGTCGGACAGGCTGGCTGGTGCTGGCACATGGGTGGATTCTTTCGCTGTGTCGTGAGTGTCCTGCGGCTCGATGTGGTCATGGCCGCCCCCCGTATCTGTCTGGTCCAGTCCTAGTGTTGCCCTACGGACGGTAAATCCGCAGGTATTTCGCGGCAGCGCTTCCTTCTGCTTAAGGACGTGCCACCCGCCCGGACGGTTCAGCTCAACTGCGCTCTCTTTTCGGGTGGTTCGCAGTGGCCTGAGCGGACTACGCCACATGGTCAGCGAAGTGCCCCGCGGCCGCCGGGGGCCGCGGGGCACAGGCGCCAGGAGCGCGTTCAGGCCGGGGTGCGGAGCAGGGGCGGCGCGGGAGTGAGCGGAGGGGCCGGAGGGAGAGGCGGGGCCGAGGGGAGCGGAGGGGGCGGAGTGAGCCGCAGTCCGATCACCGGCAGCAACTCGGCGACCCGGTGCGGGCGGTGCGCGGCGATGCCCGGCGGCGCGGGCGCCAGCGGGACGAGGATGTCGGTCGGCGCGGGCGCGCCCGCGCCGGCGTCGGCCTCCGTGTCGCCGTGCAGCCAGAGGGCGAGCATGTACAGCTCGGGTATGGAGAGCAGCCGGGGCTGGTAGGCCGTCGTCAGGCTCTCGGCCTGACGCAGCGCGCGCTCCGTGGAGGGCAGGTACGGGCCCTCGAAGAAGCGCGAGAAGGTCCAGCCGTCCGCGGTGGGCATGGTGTCGGCGGCGGCCACGGTGCGTTCGCCGCTACGGATCAGGAAGCGCCAGCCGGTCAGCCTGGTCCGCGGTGCTCCGCTGCCTGCTGTGGTCGTTCGGTCCTCCGGGGTGACGTGGTCGAGCACATGAACGGGAAGCGGGAGTTCGGGGCTCAGCGGTCCCTGGACGGACTGGAGAGCGGGGGTGCGGGCATCGCGCACGGCGGTGGGGGAACCGAGTGCCGCGAGAACGCTGCGCAGGGCGGGCGCCGGGGCCGGGGGTACATGCAGCGGCATGGTGGGTTGCCTCTCATTCAGGAGACAGGGTGACGCGTGAAATGGAGCGTGGGCGGGTGCGGACATCGCTGTCGGCGTGCGGGGTCAGAGGTGGGTCACCGGGTCGCTGGCGGCCGGGCGCCGACTCTCTGCCTCGTGGGCAGAGTTTATACGACGCGTGTTCACGCCATGTTTCCGCTAGCTGTACTGGATATTGCGGGCAAGACACTATTAAGTCCATCTCCCGCGCGCTTTCTGTTGATAAATAGGGAAGGGAGGGTGTCTGGCCTGGGGTGATTCACCGGATGGGGTCGGCTGAAAACGGTCGGCGATTTTGGAGGACGGTTCCGGGAGTGGAAACGAATATCCACTGCCTGCCCTGTCACCTGTCATGCCGAGGGAATGTGCCGGACGCCTCGGGGGCCGGACTCGCCACCCTACCGGGCGCCGGGCGACGGCGGGACGTTACGGATCACTCTGTGTGGGCATTATCGATCGTGACGCGAGCGGCCCCAGCCGCCGGAAGCCCAGTCGAGGAGGGACACTTCGATGGGGGAGAAGGTCGAAGCGGGCGGTTCCGACCTGTCCGATCGGCAGAAATACCGCAGGAAGCTCCAACAGTGCCTGAGGGTGCTGGAGCGACTACTGGCGGAGGAGAGGTTCGACCGGCCCAAGAATCTGATGGGCCTGGAGATCGAACTGAATCTGGCGGGCTCCGACGGGATGCCCCGCATGATGAATGCGGAGGTACTGAAGCGCATCGCGAGCGGCGATTTCCAGACCGAACTCGGAATGTTCAACATGGAAGTGAACGTGGCTCCGCACCGCCTGGGCGGGCGCGTACTCGATCAGCTCGCTGAGGAACTGCGCACGGGCCTCGGATATGCCCACCGTAAAGCGAGTGAGGTCGACGCGGGGATCGTGATGATCGGAATTCTCCCGACCCTCACACAGCACGACGTGGTCTCCGCGAACCTTTCCGACGTGGACCGCTACACACTCCTCAACGAGCAGATGGTGGCGGCCCGCGGCGAGGATTTCACCCTCGACATCGAAGGCGTGGAACGGCTTACGTGCACATCGGCCTCGATCACCCCGGAGGCCGCCTGCACCTCCGTACAACTGCATCTCCAGGTCACCCCCGACCGGTTCCCCGACGTGTGGAACGCGGCCCAGGCGGTGGCGTCCGTACAGGTGGCACTCGGTGCCAACGCGCCCTTCCTGTTCGGCCGGGAGCTGTGGCGTGAATCCCGGCCGCCGCTCTTCGAACAGGCCACCGACACCCGGCCGCCGGAGCTGAAGGCACAGGGGGTACGCCCCAGGACCTGGTTCGGCGAGCGCTGGATCAGCTCCGCCTACGACCTGTTCGAGGAGAACCTGCGCTACTTCCCCCCGCTGCTGCCGATCTGCGACGACGAGGACCCGATGAGCGTCCTCGACGCGGGCGGGATGCCCGACCTCCAGGAGCTGGCGCTGCACAACGGCACGGTCTACCGCTGGAACCGGCCCGTGTACGAGGTCGCCGACGGCGCCCCGCATCTGCGGGTGGAGAACCGGGTGCTGCCCGCGGGGCCCACGGTCACCGACGTCATCGCGAACGTCGCGTTCTACTACGGGCTCGTGCGGGCGCTCGCCGAGGACACCCGGCCGGTGTGGAGCAGGCTGCCCTTCGAGGACGCCGCCCGGAACTTCGAGGAGGCGTGCCGGCACGGCATCGACGCGGAGCTGCGCTGGCCGCGCCCGGGCCGCACCGGCGGGATGACGACCGTACCGGCGGTGAAGCTCGTACGGGACGAACTGCTGCCGCTCGCCGCGGCCGGGCTCGACGCGTGGCAGGTCGCGCCGGTGGACCGGGACTTCTACCTCGGGGTGATCGAGGAGCGGTGCAAGCGCCGGGTGAACGGCGCCTCCTGGCAGGTGGAGACCTTCCACCGGGCGCTGGAGGCCGGGCTGGAGCGGGACGCGGCGCTCGCGGCGACGACCCGCCGCTACTGCGAGCTGATGCACCGGGGTGAGCCGGTGCACACCTGGCCGACGGGGTTCCCGGCCCGGTCCGGCGTGGGGCTGTCCGGTACGGGCGACTCCGATCCGGGCGACTCCGACGTGGGGCCGTTCGCCTCCGGGACGGGGCGAGGTCTCCGCGAGCCGGAGCCGCGTGAGCCGGACCTCCCGCTGCCGTAGCCGCATGCCCCGGAGTCCCGCGAGCCGAAGCCCCACCGGAGCCCCCGGGGGAGCGAACGGCGGGGCCCCGGCCGGTCCGGCCGGTCCGAGCGGGCCGGCGGCGTCGGCGAGTCAGGGGCGCGCCGCGGTGGTGCCGCCCGTGGCGTCCGCCGCGGACTCGCTCGCCGACAGCATGATCGCCCGCAGGATCACCGACTGGATGTCGGCCGGGTCGCTCACCTGGTACCCCGCGCCGCCGGTGGCCCGCGCGATCGCGTCGATCTCCTTGCGGTCCGCGTCGGGCCCCACCGCGACCCCGATCAGCGGCACCGGTCGCGCCGGGTCCGCGAGCTTCTTCAGCCGCTTGACGAGATCGCCGCGCGAGATGCCGTCGTCGTCCTTGTTGGAGCCGTCGCTGAGGATGACGAGCGCGTTGAACTTGCCGGGCACATAGCCGGCCTGCGCCTCCTGGTAGGCGGCCAGCGTCGTGTCGTACAGCCCGGTGTCACCGCCGGGGACGGGCTTCAGCGCGGTGAAGGCGTCGGACAGCCGCTCGCGGTGGGTGCCGCCGCCCCGCGAGGGCTCACCGAGCCGGGCCGTCCTCTCCAGCTTGCGGTAGTCCTTGGCGCCGTCCAGACGGGTGCTGAACTCCCACAGACCGATCTCGTCCTCGGCGGTGAACTGCGCGAGGGCCCGCAGCAGCGACGCCTTGGTGACGTCCATACGGCTCTGGCCACCGCGTCCCGGCACGGGCTCCTCCATCGAGCCCGAGGCGTCCACGACCGTCGTCAGCCGGATGCTGCGTACGGACATCGTCCACAGGCCGAGGGCCCGCTCCACCGCTTCGGCGGACGGCGGGCGCGCGTCCTCCCCGGTGTACGGCTGGGGCGAGCGGCCACCGGCCGTACGGAGCACGTCGGCGTGGACGGGGCTGTTCGCGACCCGGAAACCGTGCTCCGCCAGGGTGCGGTACGAACCGTCCTCGCTGAGCAGCACCATGAACCGCATGGCGGCGCGGCTCTCGTCCGTACTCAGCTCGGTCTGGTTGACCAGGCTGTACGGGTAGTCGAGCGCCGGCGCCCCGTCGGTGGGGTAGAAGAGTTCGAGCCGCGCGGAGTCGCCGGTCCCGGAGTTGTGGCGGAACGCGGCCTGCTCGGAGAGGAGCACCGCCTCGTTGCGCCGGGGGTCGGCGAGCCCGGCGCCCGCGTCGTCCCGGGCGAGGCTCTCCAGCACCCGCGTGTCCGACTCCGAGACCCGCTGGGTGAGCAGCTTGGCGAGGGCGGCGGCCCGGGTGCCACCGGCCCCGTCCTGCCGCTCGGACTCCTTCGGCCTGCCGCCCCGCCGCTCGGACTCCTGCCGCTCCGACTCCGCGATGCTGCTGAGCGCGAGCAGTCCGGTGGCGCTGCGCGACGGGTCGGCGGAGCCCAGGCGCAGGGTGTCGGCGTTGCCGGCCGCGGCGGCGAGCGCGGCCCAGGTGTAGGTCTTCGTGGGCCAGCCGAGCGCCCGCGCCGACGCGGGCAGCGCGGCCAGCGCCACCGGGGAGAGGGCCACATTGCCCGCCGGGGTCAGGGAGACGGCGTCCTCGATGTTCTTGGCGCGGTCCACCCACAGGTCCGAGTCCGGTACCCAGATCTGGTAGTCGGGCGCGGCCGTGGCGGTGGCGAGCGCGTTCGCGACCTCGGCGTTCTCGCGAGCGGTGACCCGGATGTCGATACAGCGGCCGTCGGAGGTGACATGGTCGCGCCGGGCGCGGTCGGCGACGGCGCGCAGGGCGGGGGCGATGTCCGGGGAGGCCACGAGATCCAGCCGTACCGGCGCGTTCCCGCAGGAGGTCTCCGAGAGGGAGAGCAGACCGCTCCCCGCCGCGATCCCCGTCCCCGCGGCCACCGACACCACGACCGCGGCGGCGATCGTGACGGTGCGCCGGCGGGGCGGCCAGACCCTGCGCACTCCTGCCGATCGTGCGTCGGGCAAGCTGTGACGTCCCATGGCGGTGGTGCCCCTCCTTCGTGAAGGGTGAACAAGGGCTGGGAGAGTGGACGGGCCCCGAGGTCCAGGGCCCGGACGCCGAAGGGCGCCGGTCTCCCGGCCTGTCGCGAGCGATCTTCGTATCTGCATTCGAGACCCTAGCGGCACCGTGCGAGGCATGAGGCGCGAATACTCAACTGGAGGCTGTGTGCAGGCGGAGGCGGGGCGGGTGGACGGCTCATACCCCCAAGAGGCCCTCTCACCGAGGACGTTGCGGTCCGAGACGGTGCTCGTGCTGGCGCTCTCGCTCGGCGCGAGCGGGGTGTCGGCGCTCATCAGTTTCATCGGCTCGCTGACCAGGCCCGGAGCACTGAGCGACCAGGCGGCCCGGCTCAACGCCTCGGCGGCGCCGGGCCGGCCGTGGCTCGACCTCGCCTGGCAGCTCTTCGGGATCACCACGGCGCTGGTGCCGGTCGCGCTGGTCGCGCACCTTCTGCTGAGGGAGGGCAGCGGGCTGCGGGACATCGGCTTCGACGGCCGCAGGCCCTGGCCGGACCTGGGGCGCGGCACGCTGGTGGCGGCCGGGATCGGCAGCGCGGGACTGGCGTTCTACCTGGCGATGCAGGCGGCCGGGTTCAATCTGACGGTGCAGCCGGAGTCGCTGCCCTCCGTGTGGTGGAAGTTCCCGGTGCTGATCCTCTCGGCGGTGCAGAACTCCGTACTGGAGGAGGTCATCGTCGTCGGGTATCTGCTGCGCAGGCTCGGACAGCTCGGCTGGACGCCGATGGGCGCGCTGGTGGCGAGTTCGGTGCTGCGCGGTTCGTACCACCTGTACCAGGGGATCGGCGGCTTCATCGGCAACATGGTGATGGGCGTGGTGTTCGTCCTGCTCTACCGGCGGTGGGGCCGGGTCGGCCCGCTGGTCGCCGCCCACGCGCTGCTCGACATCGGGGCGTTCGTCGGGTACGCGCTGCTGGCGGGGCATGTCTCCTGGCTGCCCACGGTGTGACGTGGTGACGCGCTGACGTGGTGACGCGCTGACGCGGTGACGCGGTGATGTGGTGACGGTGGCATGACGCGTGAGCGGTGCCGAGGGGCTTACGGGGCCGCCGTACGCCCCTCGGCGGTGTCACGGTGGTGTCACGGCGCGCTGTGCAGCTCGCCGTCGATGACCGTCACGGCCCGCCCGGTGAGCAGCGTCCGGTCGCCGCGCAGCGAGGTGCGGACGAGGCCGGTACGGGCGGAGGCCTGGAGCCCGGTGAGCTCCGTACGGCCCAGCCGGGCCGACCAGAACGGGGCGAGCGTGGTGTGCGCGCTCCCGGTCACCGG
Source organism: Streptomyces sp. NPDC087310 (assembly GCF_044744405.1). Taxonomy (NCBI): domain Bacteria; kingdom Bacillati; phylum Actinomycetota; class Actinomycetes; order Kitasatosporales; family Streptomycetaceae; genus Streptomyces; species Streptomyces sp. NPDC087310. The sequence goes on from NZ_JBIUYF010000006.1 coordinate 20,722, forward strand.
ATCCTCGTCGATCCCGACGTTGGGGAAGAAGCCCCGCGAGACGAAGTCGTAGCCACGGCCCGGGTCCTCGGCGACTGCGGTCACGATGACGCCCCGCCGGGAAACCGCGCTGAGCGCCGCGAAGTCCGGGGCGAGGCTCCGTACGGTCCGCTCGTCGGCCAGCTCCACCAGCAGGTCCCCGATGTGCTCCGACGTGTCGTGCACGGAGAGCGGTTCGGCGCCCAGGGCGGCGGGGACACCGTCCGGAACGGTGACCGGGGTCAGTGGCGAGGTCGGGAAGTCCAGGGTGAGGGAGCCGTCCTCGTGCGCGGTGGCGCCGAGCACCCCGGGGCGGGCGGCGAAGCGCAGGGGGCCGCTCGCGCGTCCCGTGCTGTGCAGCACATGGGCGGTGGCGAGGGTGGCATGGCCGCACATGTCCACCTCGGTGACCGGGGTGAACCAGCGCAGCGCCCAGTCGGCGTCGCCGCCGGGCGGCAGGGGATGGGCGAAGGCGGTCTCCGCGTGGTTCACCTCGGCCGCCACCCGCTGGAGCCAGGCGGCGTCGGGGAAACCGTCGGATTCGAGGAGCAGCACCCCGGCGGGGTTGCCGGTGAAGGGGCGGTCGGCGAAGGCGTCGACGATTCGAATGCGCATGGGGCGAGCGTACGAGCCGTACGGGAGCCGGGGTCCGAGGCGGACCCCCGGGCACCGGACCCTCGGGCCCCGGATCCCGCACGGACACCGCCGGAGCCGGTGTCGGACCTCCGCCGTCCCCGCGCCCTGGGTACACCTCACAGGGGCACCCAGGGCCGGACCGGGCCGCCTACGCTCGAAGCCATGGAGCTGGAGAGCCTCGGGGCCTATCTCAAGAGCCGCCGTGACCGGGTCACGCCCGCCGACGCGGGACTGCGCACCTACGGAACGGCCCGTCGCGTGCCGGGTCTGCGGCGCGAGGAGCTGGCCCAGCTCGCGGGGGTGAGCGCCGGCTACTACACGCGGCTGGAACAGGGCCAGGCCGGTACGGCCTCCCGGCAGGTCCTCGACGCGCTCGCCCATGTGCTTCAGCTCGATCCGGCCGAGACGGCCCACCTGCGCAACCTCGCCCGTCAGCCCGCCACATCACGGCTGGTCCGCCCCCGCCCGGAGGAACCGCACCCCCGGGTACGGGCGCTCCTGGCCTCCCTGGGTGAGACCACGCCGGCCGTCGTCCTCGGCCGCCGTGGCGACGTACTGGTGTGGAACCGCACCGGACACGCCCTCGTCGCGGAGCACCTCGACTTCGACGCGCCCCACGATCTCGCACGACGGCCGTCCATCCCCCGGATGTTCTTCCTCGACCCCCTCACCCGCGATCTGCACCAGAACTGGGAGGAGTTGGCCCGATCCCATGTCGCCTACCTGCGGTTTACCGCCGGCAGATATCCCCACGACGCCCGGCTGGCCGAACTGATCGGTGAACTCGCCATGCACAGCGCCGACTTCGCCGAACTGTGGGCCAGGGGCGATGTCGCGGAGTGCACCGTGGGCACCATGCGCCTGCGCCACCCGACCGTCGGCAGGGTCGACGTCGACTACCAGGTGTGGCTCCAGCCCGAGAGCCCCAGCCACCGGCTGGAGGTCTACACACCCAACGACACGGCCTCGGCCGACGCACTGCGCCTGCTGTCCGACCAGGTCGCCGATCAGCGGGAACCCGGGGCCGCCCGCCCCGAGGCGCTCCGGCGCACGGGCGGATGACCGCCGTCGTCCGTCTCTCGCGCGCCCGCTCACCCCACCATGCCGCCCGACAACGTAGGGAGATCCCATGGCTGTTGCGCTCATCAACCCCGACGGGCACGTCCGCGTCCCGCTTTACCACCACGTCGCGGTGGCGACGGGGAGCAAGCAGGTCCATATCGCGGGGCAGGTCGCCTGGGACGAGAACGGCGACCTCGTGGCACCGGGCGACCTCGCCGGACAGGTGGCCCAGGTCCATCGCAACGTCGCCAGGGCGCTCGACGCGGCAGGAGCCACGTTCCACGACGTCGTCCGGTTCACCTGGTACGCCGCCGGCTGGAAGCGGGAGATGTACGAGGCGTTCAACGCGGGCATCGAGCAGGCGGCCCGAGAGTTCGATCTCGCCACGCCGCCGCTCGCGCTGATCGGGGTCGACATCCTCTTCGAGCCAGGGATCCTGGTGGAGGCCGAGGTCACCGCGATCGTCGAGTAGCCGAGCAGTCGAGTAGGAGGCGGCGATCAACACGGTGGAGGGGCCGGTCCTCGGGTGGATAGGGTGGCCGGATGGCGTCGATCAAGCAGGTCCAGATCACTTTCGACTGCGCGGAACCCGAGCGCGTTGCTCGTTTCTGGTGCGAGGTGTTGGGGTACGTCGTACCGCCGCCGCCGGAGGGGTTTGCCACGTGGGGCGATTTCGACCGCTCGCTGCCGCCCGAGCGTCAGGGCTCGGCGTTCGCGTGTGTCGATCCCTCAGGTGCGGGCCCGCGGCTGTTCTTCCAGCGTGTTCCCGAGGGCAAGGCCGTCAAGAACCGGGTGCATCTCGACGTGCGGGTCGGCACCGGGCTCGTGGGCGAGGAGCGCCTGGCAGCGCTTGAGGCCGAGTGCGCACGACTGCTCCCGCTCGGCGCGGTGCGCGGGGACCTCCTGGTCGCCGATGGATTCAACGAGTCGTGCCTCGTGATGCAGGACGTCGAGGGCAACGAGTTCTGTCTCGACTGACGGCCGTGAACAGGGGGGCCGGCCACGACCGAGTTGGTCCTTCGGACGGTCATCCGAGGACGAGCGGGAGTGTCGTGGCCAGCTCGCCCAGTCCGGCCTTCTCCGCACCGGTCGGCGCGCGCCGACCGGTGCCGACGAGCAGGGCGTCCTTGTCGGAGAACGACGCGGGGAACGCGGCCCCGGCGATCCTCTCCAGCATCTCGCGGGACCGGGCGAGCCCCTCCGCCGGCGGTGGTGCCGCGTCCGGGAGGTACGCGACCAGGTCGAGATGGTGCAGGGTCCACTCCAGGACGTACGCGGACAGGTAGTCGGCCGCGGTGAGGACCACGTCGCGGGTGCCCACCCGCAGGCGCGGGTCGGCGAGTCCGGCGGCACGGCCGGCGGCGGAGCCGACATCGTCGAGGTGGAACATGAGCAGCCGGGGATCCTCGTACGCGGCGGCCAGCCGGACGGTCAGCGCGTCGAGCGGGTCGTCGCCCGTCGGCGGCGTTCCGGTGACCTCCCAGTAGGTCACCGCGTCGCGGGTCGGTTCCGTTTCGGCCGGGGTCGCCAGGGTGATCAGGACGTCCTGGGCGTCGATGACCAGATGGCAGACCAGGTCCCGTACGAGCCAGCCGGTACAGCCGGACGGCTGTCCGAAGTCCTCGTCGGAGAGTTCGGCGACCGCCGTGCGCAACGCCGTCCAGGAGCGTGAGAAGAGATCCATGACGGCACGGTAGTGCGGTGCCGTCATGGCGGACAGCGGACAGCGGACAGCGGAACGGGCCGGAGCGGGCACGTTCCGGCAGGGACGGGGCCTCGCCGATCCGTCAGGTGCGAGGCGGTCTTCGCCGGGCCGAGTCGGCGAGTCTGCCGGCGAGCGCCTCGACGAGGTCGCGGAGTTCGTCCGGTCGCTCGATGACGAACGGCCGGTCCAGCGACGCGAGCACGGCAGGCAGCCAGTCGAGCCGTTCCACCCGCAGTTCGACACGGGACCATTGCGTGGCGTCCGCCTCCGCGTCCGCGCGGTCCGCGGACGGTGACTCCTCCACGATCGCGATGCCGGCGGGAAGCCGGGTGTGGATCTGCTCGGCCGTCCCCTGGATCCGCAGAGTCACCTCGTGGCGGTACGGGGCGGTGGCGAGCCCGGTCAGGACGTGCTCCGCCGGGTCGAGTCCGGCGGGCGGATCGAACGCGCCGGGCAGGGTCCTCGCCCCGTCGATGCGATCCAGCCGGAACGTCCGGTCCTCACCGATCGCGGGATCCGCGCCCGTCACGTACCACCTGCCCGAGTGGGCGACGAGCCCGTACGGGTGCAGCGTGCGTTCGCTGCGCCGGCCGTCGGCGGCGGTGTACCGGATCGAGATCGGCCGGTGATGGCGTACCGCGTCGGCGATCGGGAGCAGGACCCCGGTCTCCGGGGCGGCCGGCTCACCGGGCGGAGCCGTGAAGGCGAGAGAGCCGAGTACGGCGTCGAGTCTGCGGCCGAGCCGCTCGGGCAGCACCCGCCGGACCTTGGCCGCCGCCGTCTCGCTCGCCGTGCCGGTGGCCGTCATCAGGCCGGCCCGCCGGCCCGCGACCAGGCCGAGCAGCACGGCGAGCGCTTCGTCGTCGCTCAGCATGAGCGGCGGCATGCGGTATCCGGAGGCGAGCCGGTAGCCGCCGTAGCGGCCGCGCACGGACTCGACGGGCACGTCGAGGTCGAGGAGGTGGTCGACGTACCGCCGTACCGTGCGCTCGTCGACGTCGAGCCGATCGGCCAGTTCGGCCACGGTCCGGATGCCTCCCGACTGCAGGAGCTCCAGCAGGGTGAGTACGCGAGCGATGGGTCGGGACATGCCGAGAAGTCTCTCGCGGATACCGGGCGGATTCTGTCCGGTATGGATCGTAGTGTGCGTTCAGAGGCATCGATCACCGCATCGATCACCGCATTGATCGGCCGCATCAATCAGCCGCATCGATCGGCCTCATCGATCACATCGATCAACCAGGAGAGAACCCATGAACTTCGTCTCGGTCCGCGTCATCACGGACGACGTCGCCCGCCTCGTCACCTTTTACGAGCGCGTCACCGGAGTGCGGGCGAGCTGGTCCAACGATGACTTCGCCGAGCTGAGGACCGCCTCGGCCACCCTCGCGATCGGCAGCACCCGTACCGTCCCCCTGTTCGCGCCCGGATCCGCCCGCCCGGCCGACAACCACAGCGTCATCCTCGAATTCCTCGTCGACGACGTGGACACCGTGTACGCGAACCTGACCGGCTTCGTGGAGGACTTCGTCAACGAGCCCACCACGATGCCCTGGGGCAACCGCGCGCTCCTCTTCCGCGACCCCGACGGCAACCTCGTCAACTTCTTCACCCCGGTCACCCCGGAGGCCGTCGAGAAGTTCGCTCGCTGACGGGAGAACGACGCGACGAGCCCGTACCAGCCGGCTACCCGTCACCGTGCAGATAGCGAGTGATCATGGCGGTCAGCTCCCTCTCCAGCCTCTCGACCTGGAGGGGATGCGGGGTTGCCATGAGCTTGTGGGTATTCATCTCCACCGTTCCCACGACAAGTTCCGCGGCCAGGTCGAGATCCCGCACCCGGACGTCCGGATGGCGGGCGAGCACATCGCGTATCTGACGCACCCGCGCCGTGCCGTGCCGGTCGATCGCTTCGATCAGTTCACTGGAGACCGGCGCTTCCTCGATCATGATCCGCAGGAGTTGCGGGTCGTCGCGATGGTGGTCGATCGCGTCGCGGACCAGGGCCAGCACCGTCTCCTTCAGGCTGCCGGGGGTCAGGTCCAGCTCTTCGGCCCCCTTCCAGGCGCCGCGATCGATGTGCCGGACCAGCAACTCGGCCAGGATGGCGTACTTGTTCGGGAAGTACTGGTACAGCGAGCCGATGGACATGCGGGCGTGCTCGGCGATGCGGTTGGTGGTGCCGGCGGCGTAACCGTACTCGGCGAAAACGTGAGCAGCGGAGGTGAGGATGCGCTCACGGGTGAGCTCGGCACGCACCTGCCGAGGCTTGCGACGTGGGGTGAGGCGGCGTTCGGCGGAGGACATCCGTTGATCTTCCCGGGCGGTGAAAAGCGAGTAGCCAAGAGGTGAGCTTTTGCTCAGAATACTGCCATGACCTGCGGAAACAAGCGAAGCGACTTAATGGGGGCGCGGCCGTGAACAGGACTCCCATGCAGCAGCACACACTCCGGCCGTACTCCTTGCACCGGCTCTCCTCCGTGGACGAGGTCGAGACGGTCATCGGCCGGCCGGCCGCGATCGTCATGCGCAAGCAGATCGGCGTCCTCGACGCGGGCTGCCGCGAGGTCCTGGCCCACAGCCCGGTCGCGGCCTTCGGCTACCGGGACGCCGACGGCACGGCCCGCACCACCTTCGTCGGCGGCGCGCCCGGGTTCGCGCGCGTCCACTCCCCGAAGCGGATCTCCTTCCCCGTTCCCGGGCCGGCCGTCGCGCACGGTCCGGTCTCGTTGTTCTTCCTGCTGCCCGGCGTGGGCGAGGTGCTGCGCGTCAACGGCACCGCGTCCGCCCCCAAAGGCGGGGCGGCAGCCGTGGACATCACCGAGGCGTACGTGCACTGCGCGCAGGCCGTCATCCGCTCCGGCCTGTGGGAGCCGCCCGCCCCGTTCCGGGCAGCCGAGCCGGTACCGGGCGAGGGCCCGTTGACCGGACCCGGCGTGAGCGACTTCCTGGCCGCCGCGCCTTTCCTGGCCCTCTCCACCTGGGACACGGACAGCGGCAGCGACACCAGCCCGCGCGGGGAGCGGCAGGCGGCCGTCCGCATCCTGGACGGCCGCACCCTGGTCCTCGCCGACCGCAGGGGAAACAAGCGCGCTGACACCCTGCACAACCTGGTGCGGGACGACCGGCTTTCACTCGCCGCGCTCGTCCCCGGCCGCAGCGGCGTGCTGCACGTCCACGGGCGAGGCGCGATCACCGACGACGCCGCGCTGCTGAAGACGATGGCGCTGCGCGGGGTGCCACCGCAGCTCGCACTCCTCATCGACGTGGAGTACGCCGAGGTGAGCGGCAACGACGCCGTGTCCGGTGCGCGCCTGTGGACGCCTGACGGGCGGACCGGCCAGGGTCAGGCGCCCGACATGATGGCCCTGGGCAGCGCCCATCTGGCCGCCGACCCGGCCGGGTCCGGGAGCGTGTCGGCATGGCTGATCAAGCTCATCACCTCCGTTCCGGGGGTGAGTTGGCTGATGCGGAAGGCCATCGACCGCGCCTACGTCTCCGGACTGCGCAAAGAGGGCTACGAAGACGTCCGAGCCCCCGCTGCCGCTCACCGCGACGACGCCTCCCCGGGCGAGGCGCTGGAGAGCCCGCCGCGCCCCGTGCGCATCCGCGAGATACGCCAGGAGACGCCCACCGTCCGAACCCTGGTTCTCGAGGACGCGGCCGGCGAGGCCGAGCGATTCGACTTCCACCCCGGGCAGTTCTTCACCCTGGTCACGGACGTGGAGGGGCAGCCGGTACGGCGCGCCTACTCGGCCTCCTCGGTCCCCGGCGCGACCCGACTGGAACTCACCGTCAAGCACGTGGAGGGCGGGCGCTTCTCCACACACGCCCACCGCGGTCTGCGCCCCGGGGACCGCCTCGCGGTACGCGGCCCCTCCGGCACCTTCCACACCCCGGCGCAGGCACCTGAACATCTGGTGCTCATCGCGGCGGGCAGTGGCATCACCCCCATGATGAGCATGATCCGAACCCGCCTGTCCGATCCCGCGGCGGCCGGCGGAATCCATCTGCTCTACAGCAGCCGGAGCCCCGAAGACATCATCTTCGGCGACGAGTTGACCCGCATGGAGAAGGACTGTCCGGACCGGCTGACGGTCACCCACGTCCTCACCCGCCGCGACGGCCGGCTCGACACCGAAGGCGTCCGCCGATGGGTCACCGGCCTGTCCCTGTCCGACAGTGCCCATCACTATGTCTGCGGCCCCGACGCGCTGATGGACACCGTCCAGGACGTCCTGCGGCATCTCGGCGTACCGGACGAACTGATGCACCAGGAACGCTTCACCGGTGGCGCTGCCGCTCCCACCGCCGCGGCACCCCAGGAGATGAGAATCGAGAAGGAGGGGAGCCTCGTCGGAGCCGCCGTGGTCGAGCCCGGCCAGACACTGCTCGATGCCGCTCTCGCCGCGGGACTGCCCATGCCGTACTCCTGCACGGTCGGCAACTGCGGCGCATGCATGGTGCGGATACGCAGCGGAGAGGTCACGCAGCCCGAGCACACCTGCCTCACACCGGAGCAGAAGGCCGAGGGTTATGTGCTGACCTGCGTCGGCTGCCCGCTGTCGAAGGTGACGCTCGACCTCGCCGATCCGGCGGTCTCCTGAGGACCTCAGGGCCTTAAGACCTCAGGACCTCAGGACCTCAGGGCCTCAGGGCCTTGAGGGCCTTGAGGGCCGGACGCGGCACCGCTTGTCCGATCTCGCCCGGTCAGGCGTCCACGAACGTCAGGTCGTGGCCGGTCAGTTCGCGGCTGGCCGCCCAGAGACGTGCCGCGGTCGTGGTGTCGGCCAGGTGGTTCCAGAGGGGTTCGACCCTGGGCGTACCGCGCAGTCCGAACAGCCGGGGGCTCCACATCTGGCCGCCGCGGACACCGGGGTCGAGCACGGCCCGGACGGCGGGCCATGCGGCGGCGTCCTTGCCCTGGACGAGAAGGCCGAGCGGCAGATGGCGCAGCCGCTCGCCGGTGGTCCGGACATGGAACGGCGGGCGCGAAGGCGTGAGGGAGTCGAGCGCGCCGCCGGGATGAACGACCACGCTCGACGTCGTGCTGCCGGCGGCACGCAGGCGGCGGTCGAGTTCGAAGGCGAAGAGCATCTGGGCCAACTTCGACCGCGCGTAGGTGCGCTTGGGCTGGTAGTCGTGCGTGCTCTGGAGATCGTCGAGGTCCAGGCGTTCGGACTTGGCGGCGAAGCTGCCGGTGGTGACGATCCGGCTCCCCGGGGTTGCCGTGAGCAGGGGGGCCAGGTGGTGGGTCAGCGCGAAGTGCCCCAGGTGGTTGACCGCGAGCATCAGCTCGTGACCGGCCGTGGTTTCGCGGCGCGGTGGATGGTCGAGCGCCACGCCGGCGTTGTGGACGACGGCGTCGAGGCGATCCAGACCGAGCGCGTCCACGGATGCCTTGAGCGACACGAGATCGGCCAGGTCCAGGGGCAGGTGCCGTACCTCGGCGCCGGGGACGCGTGAGCTGATGGAGGCGATCGCGGCTTCGGCCTTCGCTCTGTCGCGGCTGCCGAGAACGACCGTGGCCCCGGTGCCCGCGAGTTGCTCGGCGACGAAATACCCGATGCCCGCGTTGCCGCCGGTGACCAGGAAGCTCTTTCCCTCGGCGCGAGGCAGCCGGTGGACGTCCCACTGCGGGAACGGGGGTACGGAGGGCATGGCGGGCTCCCGGAAGCTCGGAGTGGTCTGGAGGCGGGCGGGACCGCACATGTACAGCCGGCCACGCCCAGTTCCTACGGTCCCAGGCGCCGCCCACATCCCGCCGACAGATCACTGTCCCCGCCGACAGCCGACCGACACTCACCTCGGCGGGCTTGTCATGCGACAGGTTCCGATATATCGTTGACGCATCGCGACAGATCAACGATGAAGGGAGCGTAGCGATGCGTTCACATGGACATGACCACGGACACGAGCACGGACCGGGACCCGGTCACTGCGGGCCCGGCCCTTCCGGCCGGGGTGACTTCGAGGGGCGGCGTCGGGCCTTCGGGCCGTTCGGGCCGCCGTTCGGCGGTCCCTTCGGTGGGGGCGGCAGGGGGCGCGGCGGCGGAGGCCGGGGGAGGGCGCGGCGCGGTGACGTGCGCGCCTCGATCCTGGCGCTGCTGAAGGACCGGCCGATGCACGGTTACGAGATGATCCAGGAGATCGGCGAGCGCAGCGGCGGGGCCTGGCGGCCCAGCCCGGGATCGGTGTACCCGACCCTCCAGTTGCTGGAGGACGAGGGGCTGATCACCAGCCGGAGCGAGGGCGGCAAGAAGCTGTTCACCCTCACCGAGGCCGGCGCCGCCGAGGCCGAATCGGGGCCCGAGGCCCCGTGGGAAGAGGCCGGCCGCGGTGTCGACTGGGAGTCGATGAACGAGATACGGCAGGCCGGATTCGGGCTGATGGAAGCCTTCGGCCAGGTCTGGAAGACCGGTACTCCCGATCAGCGGGAGAAGGCTCTGGCGGTCATCAACGAATCACGCAAGAAGCTCTACCTGATCCTCGCCGACGAGGGCTGACCGCCCCGTCGCCGACAGAGTGAGGCCCCGCGGCCCGAGCCGCGGGGCCTCACTCGCGCGACCACGCGGGGCCTCGCTCGGGGAGGCGCAGAGGGGAAGTGGTGGGGGAATCAGGGAATAACGGGGGAATCTCATCCGCAAGGAGGAGAACTCGTCCCGATGTACCCACCCTCCGTCGGACGTGAAGATGCTCCCCTTCGGGGATGACCCGGGCGCGCGGGACTGATGGGGTGGGAGAGTGCAGAAGCCTCCACCGCTGGTGCCGATACAGCCCGCCCCTGAGCGCGCCGGCGTCACGCCGGTCCGCGCCGCTGCCGAGTCCCGGCTCACCGCGGAGCTGGTGTCGGTGCTCTCCGGCGCGCGCAGGCGAGCGCTGCGCGTCGGGGACGCCCAGGTCGACACCGCCCATCTGCTGCACTCCCTGCTGGAGACGGACCCGCGGGTACGGGAGGTCTTCGGCGGCGATCAGCAGGTGGTCCGGGTGATGGGCTATCTCGTACAGCGGAGCATCGGTTACGGGCTGCGCTGGCAGGCCACGGTGGAGGACTCCGGATCCGTTCCCGCGGTGCCCGTACCGCGCGGCGCCGCGGACCGTGCCGTGACCGGCTGGTCCCCGCAGGCGCTCGCCGCCATGGCGGGCGCCCTGGACCGGGCGGCCCGCCACGGTGAGCCGCGCGTCAGCGGGCTCGATCTGCTGGCCGCGCTGCTCGCCGACCGTGACTGCCGCGCGGTCGAGGTGCTGGAACGGGCCGGGGCCGACGCCGGAACGCTGGAGCGACGGCTGTCCCGCCTCTCCGGCCTGCTGTGATCCGGGGCGCCGGGAGCGGCCCGTCTCGACAGGCGTCACGCGGATGACGCTCCTGACGCGAGCTGTCATGATGGCGCCATGCACGCGTCTCAGGGGAGAAACGTCGGCCTGGCACTGGCTCTGGGCTCGGCGTTCGCATTCGGTGGTTCGGGGGTCGCGGCCAAGCCGCTGATCGAGGCGGGGCTCGACCCGCTCCACGTGGTCTGGCTACGGGTCGCTGGCGCCGCACTCGTCATGCTTCCGGTGGCCTGGCGCCACCGCGCGCTGGTGCGCCGCAGGCCCGCGCTCCTCGCCGGGTTCGGCCTGCTGGCCGTGGCGGGCGTCCAGGCGTTCTACTTCGCCGCGCTCTCCCGTATCCCCGTCGGGGTCGCGCTGCTCATCGAGTACCTCGCGCCCGCGCTCGTCCTGCTCTGGGTCCGCTTCGTCCAGCGCCGCCCGGTCACCCGCGCCGCCGCGGTGGGGGTCGTCCTCGCGGTGGGCGGTCTCGCCTGTGTGGTGGAGGTCTGGGCCGGGCTGGGCTTCGACCCGGTCGGGGTGCTCCTCGCGCTCTGCGCCGCCTGCTGCCAGGTCGGCTACTTCGTCCTGTCCGACCAGGGCGGCGACGCGGAGGACGCCCCCGATCCGCTCGGCGTGATCGCGTACGGACTGCTCGTCGGCGCCGTCGTGCTGACCGTGGTCGCCCGCCCGTGGGGCATGGACTTCTCGCTCCTCGGCGGCTCGGTGGACGTCGGCGGTTCGCAGGTCGCGGCCTGGCTGCTGCTGGGCTGGATCGTGCTGATCGCGACCGTGCTCGCGTACGTCACCGGAGTGGTCTCCGTGCGCAAGCTCTCCCCGCAGGTGGCGGGCGTGGTCGCCTGCCTGGAGGCGGTCATCGCGACCGGGCTGGCCTGGGTGCTGCTGCGGGAACACCTGTCCGCGCCGCAGATCCTCGGCGGCGCCGTCGTGCTCATCGGCGCCTTCATCGCCCAGTCGTCGACGCCCAAGGTGCCGTCGGGACCGATCGCCGTGGGGACGGGCGGTACGACGGAGGAGGCGCCGCCTTCGGCGCTTCCCTCGGCGGCGCCTCAGCGGGCGGAGAGGTAGCCGGGCAGCGCGACGGACGGGTCGAGATCGTCGGCCGGCACAGGGGCGCCGTAGCCCCGTACGACAGGGACGACCCCGCTCCAGTACGGCAGGGAGAGGTCCTCGGGCTCGTCGTGGGGGCCGCCCGTACGGACCTTGGCGGACACCTCGTCCAGATCGAGCCGGATCACCGCTGTCGCGGCCAGTTCGCGGGCGTTGGCGGGCCGGGAGTCGGCGGAGCGGCCGGGGACGGCCTGGTCCACGATCGCGTCGAGCGCCGTGCGCCGCTCCTCGGGGTCGGTGACCTGGTGGGCGGTGCCGTGGACCACGACCGAGCGGTAGTTGATCGAGTGGTGGAAGGCGGCGCGCGCCAGCACCAGTCCGTCGACATGGGTCACCGTCAGACACACCGCGAGGCCGGGGTCCGGCGCGGTGCCGGTACCGGACGCCATCCGCAGCGGGCGTGAGCCCGTCGAGCCGTGCACGTACAGCCGCTCGCCCACCCGTGTGTAGAGCGTGGGCAGGACGACCGGGGCGCCGTCGCGGACGAACCCGAGATGGCAGAGGTACGCCTCGTCGAGGATCCCGTGCACCAGCTCGCGGTCGTACGAGGCCCGCTCCTTGGCGCGGGTGGGGACGGTGCGGGCCGTGGGCCGGTAGGCGGTGTCCGCCCCGGTGGGATCGGCGATGTCGGTGGTCTCGGTGGTCTCCGTGGGCTGCGGCATTTGCGTTCTCCATTGCACTAGTGCATAATCTTCTTTGTGCTAGGAGAGTACCGGATCACGGGCCGGGGTGCCGCTGAGATTTCCGCCAGCGTGGAGCGAGGGGTCGGCTCCGGTGAGCTGGCTCCGGGCCAACCGCTGCCCCCGATGCGGGAGTTGGCGACAGAGTTGGGGGTCAACCCCAATACCGTCGCCGCCGCCTACCGTGCCCTGCGCGACCGGGGGGTGATCGAGACGGCCGGGCGCCGGGGCAGCCGCGTACGGTCACGCCCGGCGAGTACCGCCCGCGGCTCCATCCGCGTCGACGCGCCGCCCGGCGTACGGGACATCTCCGAGGGCAACCCCGACCCGGCCCTGCTGCCCCCGCTGGACGACGCGCTCGCCGCCGCAGCGCGCCACAACGCCGCGCATCCGGGGCTGTACGGACAGGACCCCGTCGACCCGGAGTTCGCGCGCCTCGCCCGCGCCGGTCTGGACGCCGACGGCGTGCCGCCCGGCCCTGTCGCCGTCACCTCCGGATCGCTCGACGCCATCGAACGCGTCCTGGCCGCGCATCTGCGCCCCGGTGACGCCGTCGCCGTGGAGGACCCCGGCTGGGGCAGCCTGCTGGATCTCGTCCCCGCGCTCGGGCTGCGGCTCGTCCCCGTCGGGGTGGACGACGAAGGACCGCTCCCCGCCGACCTCGACCGGGCGCTGCGCGCCGGTGCCCGCGCGGTCGTCGTCACCTGCCGCGCGCAGAACCCGACCGGCGCGTCGGTGAGCGCCGACCGGGCCGCCCGGCTGCGCGCCCTCCTCGCGGCCAGGCCCGAGGTGCTGCTCATCGAGGACGACCACGGCCACAGCATCGTGGACCTGCCCCTGCACCCACTGGCGGGCGTCACCGACCGGTGGGTGCTCGTACGGTCCACCGCGAAGGCGTACGGACCCGATCTTCGCCTCGCGGTGCTCACCGGGGACGCGCTGACCGTCGACCGGGTCAGCGGGCGCCAGCAACTCGGCCCCGGCTGGGTGAGCCGGCTCCTCCAGCGGGCCGTCCTGCACCTGTGGACCTCGGGAGCGGTGGACGTACCGGCCGTCGCACGGGCCTACGGGGAGCGGCGGGGCGGGCTGGTGGCGGCGCTGGCCGAGCGGGGTGTGGCGGCGCACGGCCGCAGCGGTATGAACGTCTGGGTGCCGGTGGCCGACGAGACCGGCGCGGTCGCGCGACTGCTGCACGCCGGGTGGGCGGTCGCACCCGGCGCGCGCTTCACGACCCTGGCGCCTCGGGGCGTACGGCTGACGGTGTCGACCGTCACGGCCGACGACATCGGGCCGCTCGCCGACGCGGTGGCGTCGGCGGCGGGCCCCGCACCCGCCCGCAGCTACGGCTGACGGGCCGCCGTACGCCGTGATGTGCGGGACGGGTGTGATGTGCGGGATGTGCGGGTCCGGCTCTGCGTGAGCGCGGCCCCGAGGAGCACGATCAGCGCGCCGACCGGGGTGTTCCAGCTCAACTGCTCCCCGAGGAGCGTGACACCGGCCGCGGTCGCGATCACCGGGATGAAGTACGTGACCATCTGGCCGGTGGTCGGCCCGACCTCGGCGACGATGCCGTACTGGAGCAGGATCGCCAGCCCCGTCCCCAGCGCGCCCAGCACGACCACCGCCAGCAGCGGACCCACCGGGAACGAGGTCGGCAGCGTGGTGAACAGCGGGGTCACCACGGCGAGTTGCAGCGTGGCCAGGAAGAGCTGCGCACCCGTCAGGGAGAGGTACGAGTCGCTGCTGCCCGCCAGGGTGCGGCGTACGTAGATCCAGCCGATCGGGTAGCTCAGCGAGGCGAGCAGCGCCATCGCCGTACCGGTCGGATCGAGCCCCGAGAAGCCCTGCCACGCGCCCAGCACCGTCAGCACCCCGAGGAAGCCGAGGCCGAGACCGGCGACCCGGCGGCGGGTGGGCCGGTCCTCGGAGAGCGCGACCAGGGAGAGGACCATGCCCCAGAGCGGGGAGGTGGCGTTGCAGATGCCCGCGAGCGTGGACGGGATCGTCAGCTCGGCGTACGCGAACAGCGAGAACGGCAGCGCGTTGAGCAGGAACGCGGCGACGGCGAGATGACCCCAGGTGCGCACGGACCGGGGCAGCCCCTCGCGCCTGACCGCCATCGCGACGGCCAGGACCGCCGTACCGAAGAAGAGCCGGCCGAAGGTGACCTGGAAGGGGGCGAAGCCGTGGGTGCCGACCTTGATCAGCAGAAAGCTGAAGCCCCAGATGAGCGCGAGCGCGGCGAACCGTATGCGCCAGTCGAGCGCGGGACGCGGGCGGACCGGTGCGGCGGAACCGGTGGCATCGGCATCGGTAGCGGCATCGGTGGCCGGGGTCGGGTGGGCCGGGGTCGGGGTCGGGGTCGGGTGGGCCGGGGTGGCGGAGGTCATGGCGTCAACGATGGCGCGAGGAACCTCGTAGAACAAGCAAGACTTTGACCACCCCTCTGATTAGTATTGCTTACATGTTGAATCTGGAGCGCTTGCGGACCCTGGATGCCCTGGCCCGGCACGGCTCGGTGAGCGGCGCCGCCGACGGCCTGCACGTCACGACCTCGGCGGTCTCCCAGCAGATGGCCAAACTGGAGCGCGAGGTGGGCCAGCAGCTCCTGGCCAGGAACGGCCGTGGCGTACGGCTCACCGACGCGGGCCGGCTCCTCGCCGACCACGCGGCGCGGATCCTCTCCCAGGTCGAGGTGGCGCAGTCGGACATCGAGGCGCAGCGCGGCCGGGTGGTCGGCGAGGTACGGATCTCGGCGTTCCCGACGGCGGCGCGCGGGCTGTTCCCCCGCGCGCTCCGGGTGCTCCGCGAGGACCACCCCGAGCTGCGGGTCCGTTCGAGCGAGCTGGAACCCGAGGCCGGCGTCCGGGGCGTCATCAGGGGCGATCTCGACCTCGCCGTCGTACTGGACTGGAGCAACAAGCGGATGCCGGTGCCCGGCGGCCTCGCGACCGCGCATCTGCTGGACGACGCGGCCGACCTGGCGATGCCGGTCGGCCATCCGCTCGCGGGCCGGGCTGAGGTGGACCTGGAGGACTTCGCGGACGACGACTGGGTGTCCTGGCCGGAGGGCGAGTTCTGCCACGACTGGCTGATGTTCACCCTGCGCTCGAAGGGGTTCGAGCCGCGGATCGCGCATCTCGCGGGGGAGTACCACACCCAGCTCGCGCTGATCGCGGAAGGACTCGGGGTCTGTGTGGCGCCCCGGCTGGGGCGCGGCGCGCTGCCGGAGGGCGTCGCCGTGGTCCCCGTACGGAACGCGATGCACCGGCATGTCTCCGCCGTGTGGCGGACGGACGCCGACCGCCGCCCGTCGATCAGGGCGGCGGCGCGGGCGCTGGGCCGGGTGTCGGCCGAGGTGACCGGCCGGGACGGGCACGGCCCCCGTACCGAAGGGGTTGACGGCTGACGGGCTTCACCCGCTGCCGACGAAAAGTGAAGTCCGTCAGCCGTCGGTCTGTGGTGGCGCCGGGGCGCCAAGGTGGTACGGACCCACCGGCTCACCGGGCCCCTGGTGGCGGGGCCCGGTGGTCAGGCGAGGGTGATCGAGGTTCCGGAGACCTTGATCGAGGCCGCGGGCAGCGGCTTCGTGGCGGGTCCGGCCTTCACACTGCCGTCCGCCGCGCTGAACTGGCTGCCGTGGCACGGGCAGTGGATGACACCGTCCGCGATGTCCTTCACCGCGCACCCCGTGTGCGTGCACTTGGACGAGAACGCCTTGTACTCGCCCGCCGTGGGCTGGGTGACGACCACGCCCTGGTCGGCGAAGACCATGCCGCCGCCCTCGGGGATGTCGGTGGTCTTCGCGAGAACACCGCCGCCGGCCGCTCCGGCGTCGCCGCCGGTCGTCGGCTGCTCGGCCGCGCCGTTCGAAGAGTCCGAGGAGCCCGAGGAGTCCGACGTGTCGTCCGAGCCGCCGCACGCGACCAGCGCCGCGCCCAGCCCCACGGCGCCCGCCGCCGCGACCACCGTTCTGCGTCCGACGGTCCGGCGTTCCACGATCCGTGCGGTCCCCTGCGGTTCCGTCATGCCCAACTCCCGTTTCGTGCTGCTCGCGCTGTCCCGCGCTGTCCTCGCGCTGTTCTGCGTCGCCGGTTCCGTCTGCGGTTCTGTCTGCCTGCGTCGCCGGTTCGTCAGAAAGTACGTGAAGGAACGCCGGGATACTCAACACCTCAGAGAATTCTCAGGAATCCGTCCGCGCGGGGCCGGGCCCGAGCCCCACGAGGTCCGCCAGCCGGCGGTACGAATCCAGCAGGGCGTCCCGGTCGTACGTACTGGTCGTGACCAGGTACTCGTCCGCCTCGCTGCGGGCCAGCAGCTTCTCCAGGGCCGCAGCGACCTCCTCCTCGGTGCCGGCCGTCTGCCCTCGCCGCGCCTCCTCGAACAGCGCGCGCTCCCGCTCCGTCATGGGCGTCGCGAGGACCGTGTCGACCGGGGCGAGGGGCGGGAACGCGCCATGCGTGCGCGAGTACGCGGTCGACCACGCCTCCGGGATCAGCAGCCGGTGCGCCTCCTCGGAGGTGGCGGCCACCGCGAGCGTGCCGGAGAGCACCACGTACGGGTGCTCGCCCCACGCGGACGGCCGGAAGTCGCGCCGGTACTCCTCGACGGCCCGCAGCATCGCGTCCTCGCCCCGTACGGCCGCGATGACCAGCGGGAGTCCCGCCCCGGCCGCGACGCGCGCGCCCTTCCCGGTCGCCAGGACGAACGCGGGCGGGCGCAGCCCCTCGGCGGGGTGCGCGTGCACCTCGGGGTGTGCGGTCCCGTCACCGGTGAAGTAGGCCAGCAGCTCCGCGAGCCGTACGGGGAAGTCGTCGGCGTCCCGCTTGTCCCGGCCCAGCGCCCTGCGGATGCCGTCGGTGAAGCCGACGGAGCGGCCGAGCCCCATGTCGATCCGCCCCGGGAACAGGGACTCCAGCACACCGAACTGCTCGGCCACGACCAGCGGTTGGTGGTTCGGCAGCATCACCCCGCCGGTGCCGACCCGGATGGTGGAGGTCGCGCCCGCCACGGCCGCGGCGAGCACGGTCGGCGCGGAACCGGCCACGCCCGGCACGCTGTGGTGCTCCGAGACCCAGAAGCGGTGGTAGCCGAGCGCCTCGATCTCCCGCGCGAACCGTACGGTCTCCCGCAGCGCCTCGGGGGCCGTCACGCCCTGCCGGGTACGGGAGCGGTCCAGTACGGAGAACTTCGTCGTCGTCGCGATCGCCACGCTCGGTTCAACACGTGTGCCGGGCCGAAATTCCCCGCGGGCCCCGGCGCGCGCGCCCGGACCCGCGGGGTGGTGACACCGGCCCGGTCAGACGACCGTGCAGGCAGTTCCGTTCAGGGTGAAGGCGCCGGGCGCGGACGCGCCGCCGCCGTGGTTCGCCTGGTAGCCGATGGTGACACCGGCGCCCGGGTTGATCGTCCCGTTGTACGACATGTTGGTGGCGGTCAGAGCGCCGGTGGCCGGGGCGTAGGTGGCGCCCCAGCCGGAGGTGATGGTCTGGCCGGAGGGCAGGGTGAAGCCCAGCTTCCAGCCGTTGACCGGGGTGGTTCCGGTGTTGGTGACCGTCACGGAGGCGGTCAGCCCGGTGTTCCAGGCGCTGATCGTGACGGCCACCCGGCAGGTGCCAGGCTGCGGCTCGGGGCCGGGCCCGGTGCCGCCGCCGTCCAGCCCGAAGAAGGTGAGGACGCGCGCGGCCATGCCCCCGGCGGGCAGGTTGTGCCCGACGCCCTGGAGGCTGATGGCCTCGACCGGCGCCTGGTCGCCTGTGGAGCCGTAGCGGGTACGGGTCCAGTTGGACTGGGGCGAGTCGGTCGCGGCCGGCGTCTGGGCCAGTCCGTGGACGTTCGTCCACTGCTTGATCTCTTCCCCGAAATTGGGGTAGCGCAGGATGTCGTCCTCGGTGCCGTGCCAGAGCTGCATGCGCGGCCGTGGCCCGCTGTAGCCGGGATAGGCGGCGCGGACCAGGTCTCCCCACCCGGCGGGGGTGCGGCTGACCGTACCGTTGGCGCACGCGCTGTTCCACTCGGAGCCGTCGGTGGTGGCGAAGCAGCCGAACGGAACGCCCATGAACGCGGCGCCCGCGGCGAAGACGTCCGGGTAGTCGCCCAGCAGGACGTTGGTCATCATCGCGCCGGAGGAGGCGCCGGTGACGTAGACGCGGCTGGTGTCGGCGCTGTACGTACGCGTGGCCCAGTCGACCATGGACCGGATGCCCACCGGGTCGCTCCCGCCGCCGCGGCGCAGGGCCTGCGGCGAGGAGACGTCGAAGCACTTGCTGGCCCGGGTGACGGACGGGTACACGACGATGAAGCCGTACCGGTCGGCGAGCGAGGCGAATTCGGTACCGGAGTGGAACACCGGCCCGGAGCCCCCGCAGTAGTGCACGGCCACCAGGACCGCCGGGCGCGCGGCGACCGTGTCCGGCACGTACAGATACATCTGGAGGTTGCTGGGATTGCTGCCGAAGTTGGTGACCTCGGTGAGGGCCGCGGCGGGCGCGGCGGGCGCGGCGGGCGCCTGACGAGGTGCGGCGGGTGCTCCGGGAGGTGCGGCGGAGGCCATGGGCGCGGTGAGGAACACCGTCGCGAGCAACGGCGCCAGCGCTCCGAGAAGCGCGACGAGCGCTGTACGCAAGGGTCTCCTCGCGCGGTTCCTGCCAGTTCTGGACACGTCCTTGTCCCTTCCTGATCGCGGCTCGGGTGGGGGGTTGCCGGGTGCCGGGGAACGTTCAGCAGGTGGAGTTGGTCTGGGTGAGCAGCCCCAGCCGCCAGGGGAGCTGGGAGTAGTCACCGCTCGCGTCCGGATCGAGCCCCTGGTAGAGGAAGCGCAGACGGCACGGATCGATGGTGAGGTTCTGGTCGACCCCGTCGCGGATCAGCTCGCCGTGGCTGACGTCCCGGGTCCACGCGGCCTGCCCCGGCTCGAAGAGCACGTTGTTCGCGCGGGCGAAGGGTACGGCCTCCGTGTCCGCCAGCGGGGTCCATGTGCCGTCCAGCCGGTCGGCGGTCCAGGCCCGGAAGTACCGCCGCCAGTCCGAACCGGTGGCCAGGGCCTCGACGAGCATGAGGTACGTGCCGCTGTCGCCGACGCGGTAGACGTTGCTCGCCTCGAAGAGGTCGAAGCGGTTCGGGGCGGTGAGCACGACGGCGGTGTCGCGGAAGCCGCCGGGGAACTCGGCGAGGGTGGTCCGCGCCCGGTACTGATGGCCGTTGCCGTCGGAGAAGAACAGGTAGCAGTCGGTCCGGTCGCAGATCACCCAGAAGTCCAGCCAGCCGCCGTCCCCCTTGTTCTCCAGGAGGACCGGCGGCTCGGTGTCCATGAAGAGGCGGGGCGTGCTCCAGCTTCCCGGCCGGGTGGGGTCCTTGCTGGTGGAGTACGACGGCGGACCGGTCTGGTAGACCATGTACCAGGTGCGCTGGGGCGCGAAGTAGAACACCTGGGGTGCGGCGGCGTACCGGTCACCGATGTTCGGGTTGGTGTCCAGGAACGTCTGCGGCGCGGCGGCGGCGTCGGACCAGTTGGCGAAACTGGTGTACGCCAGGCTCCACCGGCCGGTGGTGTCGGCGGTCGTGGCATAGACGTGCCACCGGTCGGCGTACCGGAAGACCGTCGGGTCCTTGACCGAGACGATCGGATGGGCCGCGTCCGGCTTCGGAGCGATCAGCGGACCGCTGGACGACCAACTGAACGAGCGGGGCAGCGGGTTCGCCCGCGACGCCGACTCCGACTCCGCTCCCGCGTCCGCCTTTGACGCCGCCTTTGACGCCGACTCCGACTCCGACGCCGACACGGCCGGTCGCCGGTCGGCCGCGGTGGCCGGTCCCGGCGGGACGGTGAAGGCCACGACGGCCAGCAGTCCCAGGATCAGGGCGCTCACGAACAGGCGCCTGTGTGGAATTCTCATGACCTCGCCCCTCTCGGAAAGGCACCGTCCCGGGGCATCGTGGCATGGACACGGCCGCCGTGGAAGCGCTCCCACGGGGGTGGCCGGATCGCTTCGACGGAACGCGGGACGGGCCCGGCGCGGGCGTGTCAGCCCCGGGCGCGCGGCGTCCGCACGTACGCTGACCGGGCGGCCCGGCCGGAGTCCGGGCGTCGCACCGCGAGGACGGCGGAGGCCGGTGCCCGGCGTGCGCGACGGGTCCGCGGCCCTTCCCTCTCGGACCCGGAGGCGTCCTTGCGGTTCGGTACATCCTCGCCGCGTCCCTTCGGCCGGCTCCCGCTGGCCGGACGCTACCCCGCGGCGGTGGCGCTCTCGCTGCTCGCGCTGAGCCCGTATCTGATCCTCACCTCGGCCACCGCCCTGATGGAACCGCGGGTCATGGAGGACATCGGCGGGACCGCGTTCGAGCTGCAGCTCGCCGGTGCCCTGTCGAACGCGGCGTACGCGTTCGGCGCGGTGGCCGCCGCCGACCTCGTCCAGCGTGCGGCCCGGCGCCGGATCTACCTCATCTGTGAAGCGGGCTTCGTGCTGAGTTCGGTGCTGGCGCTCAGCGCGCCGGGAATCGGCCTGTTCACGGCAGGTGTGGTGCTCCAGGGCCTGTTCACCGGCATGCTGCTGGTCGCGGCGCTGCCACCGCTGGTCACCGGACACCCCGTGGAGCGGCTTCGGACGACCGCGGCCGTCATCAGCCTCGGACTGTTCGGCATGGTGGCCTTCGGGCCGCTGGTGGGCGGACTCGTCGGGAGTCTGGGCGGCTGGCGGCCCCTGTTCGCGGGCATCGCCACACTGGCGGCGATCGGCCTGACCATCGGCGCCCTGACCTTCGAGGGCAACGAACCACCGGACCGCCGGGCGCGGTTCGACCGGTCCGCCATCCCCCTCGCGCTCGGGACCACCATGCTGCCGTTCTTCGGCGTCTCCTGGCTGACCCGCGGCTCGTTCAGCGATCCCGCGTTCTTCGTGCCGGTCGGGTGCGGGCTGATCTGCGGTGTGTTTCTGGTGGGAGGCCAGTACAGAAAGGCCGATCCGCTGATGCCGGTGCGGCCCATCAGCAACACACTGCCGGTCGTGGGAACGGCCAACGCGATGCTCGTCGGCGCCTGCTTCACCTCGCTCCTGGAACTGACCGAGACCTATCTGACCAGGGAGGCACACTACGCCCCGCTGCGCGTCGGGGCGCTCGTCACACCTCAGATCGTCGGTGTGTTCGTGGCCGCCGTGCTGTTCCGGCGGCTGATGTCGACCCGGTGGACCCCGTACCTGGCCCTGTCGGGCACCGTCAGTGTGGCGATGGCCGCCGGCGTGCTGCTGACCGCGTCCACGGGTAACGCCTCCGTGGTCGTTCCCTTCGCGGCGCTCCTCCTCGGCTTCGGTGCGGGCGCCGGCGTGACGCCGGGGCTCTTCCTGGCCGGTTTCTCCGTACCGTCGGCGCAGATCGGTCCGACCTTCGCCCTGGTCGAACTGCTGCGCTCGGAAGCCGCGTTCCTGGTCGGCCCCGTCCTGCTGCACCTCGCCCTGACCACCGGCCTCGCGCACGGCTTCCACCTCGCCGTGGCGATCATCCTCGCGCTCCTGGTGATCGGCGCGCTGCTCCTGGTGGGCCTCTACGCCCTGGGCGGCGCCCGTCCGCAGCCGCCGGACCTCGAATCCTGGCTGGCCGGCAGCTCGACGGCCTATCACTCGCCGGCGCTGCTCGCCGCACTCCGCAAGAGCTGAACAGCGGTGATTCCGCGGCCCGTCGTGGTCGTCGGCACGGCTGCCGATTGACGGATTGGTGTCCGTCCCCGCTGGGCAATGAGCAGAGGAAATGTATGTCATGTGCACGACTTTCTCTCCTGCAAGGAGGCCGACCATGAACGTTCGTAAGCTGACCGGCGGGCTCGCCGCCACGCTGGCCGTGACCTTTTCCCTGATAGGCGGCCAGGCCGTGGCCGCCCCTTCCGCGGACGCGGACCGGGCCGCGGCCGCTCGGGTGGTCACCTATGACGCCAGCGGTACCGCGGAGTTCAGGTCCGCGGTCGACCGGGGCGCGGCGATCTGGAACGAGAGCGTCGACGCGGTGGAGCTACGCCCCGTCGCGACCGGGCAACGCGCCAACATCCGGGTCCTGGCGGATGACGGCTGGCCCCGCGCGATCACCACCTCGCTGGGCAACGGAACCGTCTACATCGGACGGCAGGCGGTGAACGAGGGCCACAACACGATCCGTATCTCGTCCCACGAACTGGGCCACATCCTGGGCCTCCCGGACCGCAAGCCCGGCCCCTGCACGAGCCTGATGTCCGGTTCCAGCGCGGGAACCACCTGCACGAACGCCTACCCGAACACGGCCGAGAAGGCCGAGGTCGAGAGGTACTTCGGCGGTGCGTTCGCGCGGACGGCCGGAGCGGCGCCGCTCAACGCCACGATCGCGGACTGACACACGACGCGGAGCCCCCGGCGGAAGTGGCCGCCGGGGGCTCCGTGCTGAGCGAACCCGGGCCGCCCCCGCGGACAGGAGCCGTTCGGTCGTCGCTTGAGCGGAATACTGCTTTCCGTTAATAGCGCCTGCTGAACGAAGCTGACTGGTTTCCGATACTCGGCTAGATTTCGCCGTGCGACGGAAAATGTGAACGGGGGATTCCGTGGAGCAGATGACTTTGGCGAGAGATGAAGTGGCCGTGGGTGCATCGAATGGTGCATTGGATCGGTTCATCGGTGAACACACCGGTAAAGTGTGGGAAAAGTGCGGCCCAAGCGGCCGCAAAGGTACATCTTTGACGGTGCGTCGACCGCGCGTCAGAGGTGGAGCCCCTGGTCGGGGCGTGTGTGCGCCCGGGAAGGCCGGCACATTCAGGGTGCCGCCGCTTTCCGGAGTGCCGTCCGTCGAATTGCTGCCCGCCCTGGTCCGCGCGCCGGAAGGCCCGTGCTCGGCACCGGTAGTGACCAGCGCCGTCTGAGATTCCGCACGTCATGAGTCCCGCCCCGCCGGCGGCCGCGTCCGTGGGCGCGGTGGACCTCCGGTGGCCGGTTTCCGGTCGAGCCATGTCCGTGTCGGCCGTCCGCCCGCGTTCCGCCGGCCCGGTCGTCCGCTGACTCCGCCACCCCCTGCCCGGACCGGTCCCGGGCGCGCCGCGCGCGTACGCCCGTCCGCGCGACAGGGCGGCGCCGTCGGCGCCGGACGTCATGACGAACACCCACCGCACGACTGAACGACCAAGCGCTGAACGGCGCGTCCGGAGAGGTGAGGGTCAATGGAGAGACGAACTGTTGCGCGTGTCGGGCCGGACCTGCCGAACCTGTCCGAGGTGCTTCCCGAACTGACCGCCGACGGGCGGCCGTCGAGGCTCGGTTCCTTCGAACGACGGTCGGTACCTCTGGACACCCTGAACCCCGCGGACTCGCCGCGGATGAAGACGATCGACCAGAACCACGTCGACGTACTGACCGAACTGAACGGGCAGTTACCTCCCATCGTCGTCCACCGGCCCACCCGGCGCGTCGTGGACGGGATGCACCGGGTGGACGCCGCCCGGCGCCGCGGTGACACCGCCATCGACGCCTACTTGCTGGACGTTCCGGAGCGCGACCTGTTCGCCCTCTCGGTACGTCTGAACACGGCACACGGCATGCCGCTGTCGTACGCGGAGCGGGTGGCCGCGGCCGGCCGGCTGCTCGGGGACAGCGCCGGAATGTCGGACCGGTACGTGGCGGTGGTCGCCGGACTGTCCGCGCGTACGGTCGCCCGTATCCGGCGTTCAACCGGGCACGATCCGCACCTGAACGCCCGTATCGGCATGGACGGCAAGGTCCATCCCAAGGGGGTGGCGCAGGGCCGGGAGCAGGCCGGGCGGCTGCTCGCCGAACGGCCGGAGGCGAGCCTGCGCGAGGTGGCCAGGGCGGCGGGGATCTCGCTGGGAACGGCGCACGACGTCAAGAAACGGCTCCAGCGCGGGGAGGACCCCATGCCCGGCGGGGGCAGGTCCGTGGTCGCGGAGCAGCGGCCGAAGCAGAAGCTCGCGCGCGCCACGTGCGAGACCCCGCCCCTGCCGACGGCCGAACTCCTCAAGAGGCTGCGCAGGGATCCGGCCCTGAGGTCGACCGACTCCGGGCGGGTGGTGCTGCGACTGCTCGCCCTGCACGACCTCGACACCTCCGACTGGACGAGCATCGTGATGAACCTCCCCACGCACTGCACCGATGTCGTCGCGGCGCTGGCCCGGCAGAGCGCGCTCAGATGGACGCAGTTCGCCGATCAACTGGAGAAGCAGGCTCAACTGGAGAAGGAGGCGGCGAACGGGCCCCGTACCGATGAATGAGAGGGCGGGGAAACGGGATTGGCCCCGCTATTCGCTTTCCTCGCTTGAACGGAACGGGCAGCGGTAGATTCGCAACGTCTTCCGGCGGTACTTCCATTTGGTGAATCGTTCCGCGAGAGCTGAACACAGAATGTGGGGGAAAGTGGGAACCAGTACGACGACGTGCGCCATTGCCGGTGCCGGCCCGGCCGGACTGATGCTCGGAATGTTGCTGGCCAGGGCCGGGGTCAATACCGTTGTCCTGGAGAAGCACAGCGATTTCCTGCGCGACTTCCGTGGCGACACCGTGCATGCCTCGACGCTCCGGCTCATGGGAGAACTGGGGCTGCAGGAAGAATTCATGAAACTGGCTCACCAGCAGATCCACCGGCTGCAGGTGGTCACCGACGACGGGCCGTTCACTCTCGCCGACTTCCGCCGCCTTCCGGGCAAGTTCAAGCACATCACGTTCCTGCCGCAGTGGGACTTCCTGAGCTTCCTGGCCGAGGAGGCGAGCCGGTTCCCGAACTTCCGGCTGTACCGGGACAGCGAGGTCACCGGGGCGATCGAGGAGAACGGCCGGATCACCGGGCTGCGCTACCGCGACGCGACGGGGGAGCACGAACTGCGGGCCGACCTCACGGTGGCGGCCGACGGCCGGCGGTCGGCACTGCGCCAGGACGCGGGGCTGCGGCCCCGGGTCTTCGGCTCGGGCATGGACATCCTGTGGTTCCAGCTCTCGAAGAAGGAGGGCGATCCGGGCGGGATGGTGGGCCGGCTCTCCGACGGGAAGCTGCTCGTCCGGATCGAACGCCAGACGCACTGGCAGACCGCCTACACCGTCCGCAAGGGCGGATACGACGAGGTGAAGGCGCACGGCCTCGACCGGTTCCGCCGGACCCTGGCCGAACTCACCCCCTTCCTCGCTGACCGGGTGCACGAGGTGCGCACCTGGGACGACGTCAAGGCCCTGGACGTACAGATCGACCGCCTCCCGCGCTGGTGGCGTCCCGGGCTGCTCTGCCTCGGGGACGCGGCCCACACCATGTCGCCCATCATGGGCGTCGGGATCAACCTCGCGATCCAGGACGCCGTGGCCGCCGCCAACGTCCTCGCCGGACCGCTGGCCTCCGGGACGGTCACCGACCGCCACCTGGCGCGGGTCCAGAGGCGTCGTACACCGCCCACGGTGATGACCCAGCGGCTCCAGCGGTTCCTGCAGAGCCGGTTCCTGGAACCGTGGGTGCGCGGGGAGGGCAAGTCCACCACACCGGTGGTGCTGCGGATCCTCAAGCGTCTGCCCGTGCTCCAGGCCGGCCCGGCCCGCACGATCGGCATCGGCCTGCGCCCGGAACATCCTGCTCCGGAACTGCGGTGAGCGCTGCCGCCCCGCCGTGCCCGCCGACACCCAGTCACTTTCGTAACTTCCGTCCCTCTCGTTACTTCCCTTACGTCTGTTACATCTGCTACGTCCGAGGAGATGATGCGCCGTGCGCGTGTTGATGATGATCACCCCCGGTGCCGGTCACGCCTTTCCGATGGTGCCGCTCGGCTGGGCCCTGCAGATGGCCGGGCACGAGGTGCTCGTCGCCTCGGCCGGCCCCGGTCTGATGCTGGGCGAGGCGGGCGTACGGTGCGTCGACGTGGCCCCGGGCCTGTCCCTGACGCAGATGCAGGCCAAGCTCGCGCAGAACCACCCGGACGTGATCGCGCGGCTGAACAACGACTCGCTGGACCCCGACTACCACCAGACCATCGGCCTGGCGGTCTCGTCGGCGCTGCGCCTGCAGCCCACACTGGTCGAGAACATGATCCGTACGGCCGAGGAGTGGCAGCCGGACGTCATCGTCTACTCGCCCCTGCTGACCCCCGGCCTGATCGCCGCGGCCAAGCTCGGCATCCCCGCGGTGCGCAACGAGTTCGGCATGGTGCGTACCGACGACTCGCCGCAACTGATGCGTCACCTGCACAGCGACCTCTTCGAGGCGCACGGCGTGGAACTGCCCAAGACGCTGGCGACCATCGACATCACCCCGCCGAGCATGGGCGGGATCGAGCCCGGTGCCTGGCAGATGGGCGTCGTCCCCTTCAACGGCGGCGGTGTCTTCCCGCCCGGTGTCTACGACTACCTGGTGGAGGCCCGGCGCCACGGGACCCCGCGTATCGCCGTGACGTTCGGCAGCGGGCCGCCGCCGCAGGAGACCGAGCGCGTCGTACGGAACCTCATGGACGCGGCCGGACACATGGACGCCCAGTTCGTCCTGGCGGCGCCCACCATGGATCTGGAACCGTTCGGACCGCTGCCCGACAACATGATCTCGGTCGGCTGGGCGCCGCTGGTCTCGCTGATGGAGTGCAGCTCGCTGGTGATCCACCACGGAGGGCCCGGTTCCGCCTTCGCGGCCGTCATGAGCGGCATCCCCCAGATCATCCCCGCCTTCGGCGGCCTCGGCCGGCCGCTCATCATGGACGCGGTCGGGAACCGGGGGGTCGGCCTGACGGCGCCGCCCGAGGCGCTCGGCCGTGACCTGCTCGAAACGGTCCTCGCCGACGGGAAGATGAAGGCGGCCGTCCACGAGGTGCGCGAGGAGATCCGCGGCCTGCCCACCCCGTCCGACATCGTCGCCCGGATCGAGGACCTGGTGGAGACGTCCGGATGAGCGGAGACGTCCGGATGACGACCGCCCCGACGACCGAGTGGGGCCGCGCGCTGGCCGCGGCCCACACGATCTACGATGTCGCACCGCTGTACGAGGCGATCTACCTGGGCCGCGGCAAGGACTACGCGACCGAGGCGGCCACGGTCGTCGGCCTGGTCAAGGAGCGCAACCCGGGCGCCAGCGACCTGCTGGACGTGGGCTGCGGGCCGGGCACCCATCTGCACCACTTCGCCCGGGCCTTCGACCGGGTGGAGGGTGCCGACCTCGCCGAGCCCATGATCCGCCACGCGCGGCGGCGGCTGCCCGAAGTCCCCTTCCACCGGGCGGACATGCGCGACTTCGACCTCGGGCGCCGGTTCGACGCGGTGACCTGCCTCTTCAGCGCGGTCGGAAACATCCGCGGCGTCGACGAACTGCGGGCCACCCTGCGCTGCCTGCGTCGCCATCTCCGGCCCGGCGGAGTCCTGGTCGTCGAGCCGTGGTGGTTCCCCGACACCTTCGTCGACGGCCATGTCGGCGGTGACGTCGTCGAGTTCAAGGGAACCAGGCTGTCCCGGGTCTCGTACACGGTCGGAGAGGGCGACATCAGCCGGATGACCGTGCACTACGTGGTCGCCCGCACCGGTGAGGGCATCTGGCACTTCACCGACGAGCACGTCATGGCGCTGTTCCCCCGCGAGACGTACCTGACGGCGTTCCAGGAGGCCGGCCTGGACGCCGAACTCCTCGACCTGGGCAACGGCGGGCCGGGGGCGTTCGTCGGCACGCTCCCCGGCTGACCGCGGCCCCGCCGGAACCTCTTCTGTCCGAATTCCCTTATGGGTCCCCGTATGTGGCGAAGACGAGCTTGGAGTATCGGATGACGACCCTGGTGTGGTCCTACGAGGATGAGTACAACGCCGAACGCGACGACATTCTGGACGCGGTCGACTCGGTGTTCTCCTCGGGCCAGCTCATTCTCGGTCCCAGTGTTTCCGCGTTCGAAAAGGAGTTCGCGGGTTTCCACGGCGTACGCGACTGCGTCGGGGTCGACAACGGCACCAACGCGGTGAAACTCGCCCTGGAGGCGCTGGGCATCGGCCCGGGCGACGAGGTCATCACCGTCTCCAACACCGCCGCCCCGACCGTCGTGGCGATCGCCGGCACCGGCGCGACCCCGAAGTTCGTGGACATCGACCCGGCGACGTACCTGATGGACACCGCCCGCCTGGCCGACGCCGTGACGGAACGGACCCGCTGTGTCCTGCCGGTGCACCTGTACGGCCAGTGTGTGCCGATGGCGCCGGTCGTCGAAGTGGCCGAGGCACACGGCCTGGACATCGTGGAGGACTGCGCCCAGGCCCACGGAGCGCGCCAGCACGGCAGACTCGCCGGTACGACCGGTGCCGCCGCCGCCTTCTCCTTCTACCCGACGAAGGTTCTGGGCGCCTACGGCGACGGCGGCGCCACGCTCACCGACCGCGAGGACGTCGCGAAGAACCTGCGCCGCCTGCGCTACTACGGCATGGAGGAGCGCTACCACGTCGAGGCGCTCCCCGGCCACAACAGCCGGCTCGACGAGGTCCAGGCGGAGATCCTCCGGCGCAAGCTGCGGCGGCTGGAGGGGTACATCGCGGCCCGGCGCAGGGTGGCCGACCGCTACCGCGAGGGGCTCGCCGACACCGCTCTCGTCCTGCCGGAGACCGCGCCCGGCAACGACCACGTCCACTACCTCTACGTCGTCCGGCACCCGGCCCGCGACGCCGTCATCGACGGCCTGCGCGCCCACGGCATCCACCTCAACGTGAGTTACCCGTGGCCGGTGCACACGATGGCCGGCTTCGCGCACACCGAGGCCGCCGAGGTGTCCCTGCCGGTCACCGAACGGCTGGCCGGGGAGATCTTCTCCCTGCCCATGTACCCCTCGCTCGCCCCGGACCGGCAGGACCGGGTGATCGAGAGCCTGCGGAAGGTCCTGGCCACCGTCGGCGCGCTCTGAGCGCCGGAGACCCAGACAGGAGGACGGTGGTGATCCCGATGTCCGCGAGGACGAGCAGCGGTACGCCCGCCCCCAGGGCGGTGGTGGTGGGAGCGGGACCGGTCGGCTGTCTGGCCGCCCAGGTCCTCGCCCGGCACGGCTACACCGTCGACGTCCACGAGAAGCGTCCGCACTACACCGAGCACGGGCTGAGGTACGACGGCCGCACCATCAACCTGTCCCTGTCACCGAGGGGCATCGACGCCCTGGACGGGTTCTGCGACCGCGCGGCCCTGGACCGGCTCGTGGTGCCGATGGACCGCCGCGTACGCCACCGTCCCGACGGACGGGTGGACGCCGCCGGGTACGGGCGCGACGACTGGCGGAACCTGTCGATCGACCGCAACGACCTGAACCTGTTGCTGATGACGAGCGCCGACGCCGTTCCCGCGGTGCGCTTCACCTTCGGTACGGAGTGCACCGGCGTCGACCCCGTCACCCGCAGGGTCGCCCTCACCGACCGGCGGGGCCGCTCCTGGGAGGCGGAGTACGACCTGCTCGTCGGCGCCGACGGAACACACTCCGCGGTGCGCGACCGGCTCGCCGAACAGGGGCTGACGCACTGCCGGCAGCACCGGACCGGCGTCGAGTACCGGGAGATCACCCTGCGCCCCCCGGACGAGGACGGGGGCGGGGGCGGATACGGGGGCGGGGACGGGCGCATGACACCGCGCGCGATCCACGTCTGGCCCCGCGACGGGTTCTTCATGGTCGGCCTGCCCAGCCACGACGGCTCGCTGCGCTGCACGCTCGTCCTGCCGCGGGAGGGCTCCACTGGCTCCCCGGGCTCCCCGGGCTCCCCGGCCTTCGCCGACCTCATGACGGAGGAGGCCCTGCGCGCCTTCCTGCGCCGGCACTTCCCCGACGCGGCCGAGATCTTCCACCCGGCCGAGCCCGACCCGTCGAAGGTGCCGGTGACCCCCATCTCGGTGCTGACAACGGCCCCGGTGGTCCACGACGGCTCCGTCCTGCTGGTCGGCGACGCGGCGCACACCGTGGCGCCCTTCCTGGGCCAGGGCGTCAACCTCGGCCTGGAGGACTGCGCCGTACTCGCCCGGTCCCTGGCGCGCCTGCCGGGCGACCAGGCCGCCGCCCTCGACGCGTACCAGCGGGAACGCCTCCCCGAACACGAGGCCGCCGCCGCCCTCTCCCTGGCCAACTACGCCGAACTGAACGGCACGGGACCGCGGCCCGCCGGCCCGGACGCCGTCCCCCTTCCCACCCTGGTCAACTTCGTCAGCTCCACCTACCGGGAAGCACTCGACATCTACACACGCGACCGCCGCGTCCCCGTGGCGGCCCGGCCGTCACGGCCCAACGGAGGGTGACACGACGTGACCACGACTCACCAGCTCGCCAAGGTGTTCCACTGGCGGGACGACCGGACCGAGGCGGAGGGCTGGCTCGTCATCGACAGCCTCGTCGGCGGCGTCTCGGGCGGGGGCCTGTTCATGCACCCGGACGTCACGCTGTCGGAGGTGGCCGACCTGGCCTCCACCATGACGCTGAAGAACACCCTGCAACGCCCGCGGTTCGGCGGCGGCAAGGGCGGCATACGGTACGACCCCGCCTCCCCGGAGGCCGAGGGCGTGCTGCGCCGGTTCATGCTCGCGCACCGTGAGGTCATCGCGCGGGACTGGAGCACCGGGGCCGACCTCTACACCAGCAGGGACGTCATCGAGCGCATCGCACGCGAGGACCTCGCCCTGCCGACGGCCTTCGCCGCGATGGCCGCCACCCTGGCCCGGCACGCCGGCATCGCCTCCCAGGCCCCCGCCATGCCGCGGCGGCTGGCCCGGCCCTGGAACGAACACGCCACGGTCGACGACGCCGCCACCGGACACTCCGTCGCCGAGGCGATCCGGCTCTCCGCCGGGGGCACACCGCGCGTGGCCGTCCAGGGCTTCGGCAGCGTCGGTTCGAACGCGGCGTACTCGCTCACCTCGCGCGGCATCGGCCAGGTCACCGCCGTCTGCGAGAAGGACGGCTACCTCCTCGACCCCGACGGCATCGACATCCCCGAACTCCTGCGCCGCCGGGCCGGGCGGGCCGACCGGCCCGCCTTCGGCGACCTCGTCGGGGAGAACCCGCTCCCGGGCTGGAAGTGGGTGCCGCGTGGCGCCGGCCGCTCCGACGAGGCGCTGCTCACCGAGTTCGCCGCCGCGGCCGGCGCCGACGTCCTGACGCCCTGCGCGACCCGCTACGCCCTGACCGACGGGGTCCTGCGGGAGTTCGTGAACGGCGGCGGCCATGTGGTGGTCTGCGGCGCCAACAACGCCTTCGCCACGGCCGAGGTGAAAACACGCTGGATTCGGCAGGGCCTGACCATCGTCCCGGAATGGGTCTCCAATTCCGGCGCGGCGATCCTCTTCGCCGAACTGCTCAAGACGGAACAGGCCGACCGGGACACGCTGGAGTCGATCTTTTCGACGATCACCGAACGCATCGAGGAATTCCTGCACACCCACGGTCTGCACGTGGACAACCGAAAGAGGAAAAAGACTGATGCTGCGGAACAACAAGGCACTTGAGCTGATCCGGCGGGGAAGCCCGGCCGTGGGCACCTGGCTCCAACTGCACAGCGTGCCGGCGACCCGACTCCTGGTCGCGCAGGGCGCGTTCCGCTGGATGCTCGTGGACTTCGAGCACACGCCGGTCGACCACACGACCGCCAGCCACCTCTTCAGCACGGTCTCGGACCTGAGCGGCGGCGAGATCACCCCGGTCGCCCGGGTCGCGGCGGGCACCATCGACCACATCAAGCACGCGCTGGACGCGGGCGCCCAGGGTGTCATCGTGCCGATGGTGAACACCGCCCAGGAGGCCGAGGACGCCGTACGCCACGCCCGGTTCCCGCCCCGGGGCGAGCGCGGCGGCGGAGGCATGCACCCGCACATCGGGTTCGGTGTGAACGCCCCCGGCTACCTCGCCGAGGCCAACGACGAGATCCTCGTCGGCGTCCAGATCGAGACCGCCCAGGGCGTGGCGAACATCAAGGAGATCCTCGCCGTCGACGGCGTCGACCTGGTCTTCATCGGCCCGAACGACCTGCATCTCTCGCTGGGGCTCCCGGCGAGGTTCTGGAGCGCGGAACCGGCGTTCCTCGACGCCGTACGGACCGTGACCGACGCCTGCCGCGAGCACGGCGTTCCCTTCGGGACCCTGTGCCGGGACTCCGCCTCCGTCCGGGACCGTGTCGACGACGGGTTCACCTTCCTCGGACTCGCCAGTGATCTGCACTTCATGCTGACCCGGGCCGGCGAGGAATACGGCGCCCTCCACGACCTGGACGAACCCGCGAGCACCTGGTGCAACATGGTGAATCTCGATCGCCTGCCCGATTCACTGCGCGGCATTCCGCGCGCCTGAGAACCCGTCAATCACCTGCGGGGAACCGGCGTACTCAGAACCGTCAGGAAAACAAGAGAAAGGTGACGAGCATGCTCGACAAGGTAGTGATCGTGGGCGGCGGCACATCCGGCTGGATGAGCGCCAGTTATCTCAAGGCCGCGTTCGGCGACCGGATATCGGTGACCGTCGTGGAGTCCGACCGGGTGCCCACGATCGGCGTGGGCGAGGCCACGTTCAGCACGGTGCGCCACTTCTTCGAGTTCCTCGGTCTCAAGGAGACCGACTGGATGCCCGCCTGCAACGCCTCCTACAAGCTGGGCATCCGCTTCCAGGACTGGTCGGCCCCCGGAACGCACTTCTACCACCCCTTCGAGCGGCTGCGCGTCGTGGACGGCTTCCCCCTGACGGACTGGTGGCTGAAGCTGCGCCCGTCGGACCGGTTCGACGCCGACAACTTCGTGATGGCGGCGATGGGCGACTTCATGCGCTCGCCGCGCTACCTCGACGGCACCATCTTCGAGCGGTCCGAGAACGACCTCGGGCCCGGGTCCGCCGCCTTCCGGTCCACCCTGAGCGAGCAGGACACCCAGTTCCCGTACGCCTACCACTTCGACGCGGCGCTGCTCGCGAAGTACCTCACCGAGTACGGCGTCAGCCGTGGCGTACGGCACGTGGTGGACGACGTGGTCGACGTCCGGCTCGACGACCGGGGCTGGATCAAGACGGTGGCCACGCGCGACCACGGGGACCTGGAGGCCGACCTCTTCGTCGACTGCACCGGTTTCAAGGGGCTGTTGGTGAACGAGGCCCTTGAGGAGCCGTTCGTCTCCTATCAGGACACCCTGCCCAACGACCGGGCGGTGGCGCTGCGGGTCCCGGTGGACACGGCCGAGGTGGGCATGCCGCCGTACACCCGGGCCACCGCCCAGGAGGCCGGCTGGATCTGGACGATCCCGCTCTTCGACCGCGTCGGTACGGGCTACGTGTACGCGAGCGACTACTGCGGGCCGGAGGAGGCCGAGCGGACGCTGCGCGCGTTCGTGGGGCCCGCCGCGGAGGGGATGGAGGCGAACCACATCCGCATGCGGATCGGCCGCAGCCGCAACTCCTGGACGAAGAACTGCGTCGCCATCGGTCTGGCGAGCGGCTTCGTCGAGCCGCTGGAGTCGACCGGGATCTTCTTCATCCAGCACGGCATCGAGCAGTTGGTGAAGCATTTCCCGCAGCAGGACTGGTCGCCGCGGCTGCGCGACTCGTACAACCGCGCGGTGAACAACTGCCTCGACGGCGTACGGGAGTTCCTCGTGCTCCACTTCAAGGGCGCGGCGCGCGACGACAACGCGTACTGGCGGGACGCCAAGACCCGTGCGGTGCCCGACGGGCTGGCCGCGCGGCTGGAGCAGTGGCAGCACAAGACACCGGACGCCGAGAACATCTTCCCCCACTACCACGGCTTCGAGGCGTACTCGTACGTGGCGATGCTGATGGGCCTCCAGGGGATCCCGCTGCGCGCGCCCGGCGCGCTGGACCTGATGGATCCCACCGCCGCGGCCGAGGAGTTCGCGCGGGTGCGCGCCACGGCGGCCGAACTGGTCCGCAGCCTGCCGGGACAGTACGAGTACCTCGCCCAGATGCGCTGACGTCAGCACACGTCCGTACAACGGAAGGAAGACCTGGTGATGCCGGGATGATCGCGCACGACACCCCATCGGCGGCCACTCTCGCCCCCGGTGCGTTCCGCGAGTTGATGTCCGCGTATCCCACCGGTGTCACGGTGGTCACGGCCTTCGACGCGGCGAACCGGCCCTGGGGGATGACCTGTTCGTCCCTGTGCAGTGTCACCCTCGACCCGCCGACCCTCCTGGTGTGCCTCAGGAACGGCAGCCCGACCCTGGCCGCCGTGCTGGAGGCGGAACGCTTCTCGGTGAACCTGCTGGGCGACTCCGGCCGCCCGGTCGCCGAACTGTTCGCCTCCGGGGCGGCCGACCGGTTCGACCGGGTGCGCTGGGAGGGCGCGCCGGGCCGCGGCGGCCCGCATCTGCCCGAGGACGCCCACGCGGTGGCCGACTGCCGCCTGGCGAAGGCCGACACGGTCGGCGACCATACGGTGGTTTTCGGCCGGGTCGAGTGGTCGGCCATCTGGTCGCCGGCCCCGCGGCCCCTGATGTACGGGCTGCGTGACTATGCCGTCTGGCCGGCGGCATGACCGGCGGCGGGGGCGCCGTACGGACCAAACGGACCCGCGACGACCTGGCGTACTTCGGGGGTACGCCGGGCTTCGCCGAGGACATCCGGGTGGGGACGCCCAACGTACCGGCGAAGGACCGCTACCTGGAGCTGGTGAGCGAGGCGATCGACCGCCGCTGGCTCAGCAACCTCGGCCCGCTGGTGCGGCGGTTCGAGGAACTCACGGCGCGGCGGACCCTGCGCCGGCACAACACGGCGATGAACAACGCCACCACCGCGTTGCAGGTCGCCATGAAGGCGTGCGGGGTCACCGGCGAGGTGATCATGCCGTCGTTCACCTTCGTGGCGACCGCGCACGCGATGAGCTGGATCGGCCTCACACCGGTGTTCTGCGACATCGATCCAGTGACGGGCACCCTGGACCCCCGCTCGGTCGCCAAGGCGGTCAACTCCCGTACGGGCGCCGTCCTGGGCGTGCACCTCTGGGGCAATCTGTGCGACCTGGCAGGACTGGACGACGTCGCCCGTGGGGCGGGTGTGCCGCTCGTCCTCGACGCGGCCCAGGCTTTCGGCTGCCGGCCCCTGCGGCCGGGTCCCACCGGGACGGCGGAGGTGTTCAGCTTCCACGCCACGAAGGTCCTCAACTGCTTCGAGGGCGGGCTGGTCGCCACCGACTCCGCCGAGGTCCACGCCCGGGTCAGGTCGCTCCACAACTTCGGCTTCGACGAGGCGATGGAGGTGGCGGGGCCGGGCACGAACGCGAAGATGAACGAGTCGTCGGCGGCGATGGGCATCGCCTCCATCGAGCGCCTCGACGAGACGCTGAAGGCATACCGGGCGATCCACCTGCGGTACGAGGAGGGGCTGCGGGACGTGCCCGGCGTGACGCTGATGGCGGGCCCGGAAGGGCAGACCCATAACCACCAGTACGTCGTGGTCCAGGTGGACCCGGCGGTGGCGGGCCTCCACCGCGACCGGCTGTGCGACATTCTCGGCGCGGAGAACATCCACGCCAAGCGGTACTTCGCGCCGGGGTGCCACCGCATGCCGCCCTACCGGGCGGACGCGGTGCACACGCCGGTGGACCTGTCGGCGACCGGGACACTGACGGAGCGGGTGCTCGTTCTGCCCACCGGCCTGGCGGTCTCGCCGGGGGACGTCGACCGGATCTGCGACGTGATCGCGGCCGCCGTCCGCTACGGGTGACGGGGCGAGGGGTGGCCCGCCCGGTCCCGCGGGGCGGCGCCGGCCACCAGCTCCTCGATGAGCTCGGCGACCCGGCGGGGCCCGTCGAGCGCGCGGTACTCCTCGCCGAACCGCCGGGCGCGCTCGCGGTAGGCGGGCTCGGCGAGGACACGGCGCACCGCCGTGCGCAACCGGCGCTCCAGGTCGTCACCGGCCTTGAGATGCACGCCGGCCCCGGACCAGCCGACGTGCGCGCCGACCTCGTTCTTGTCCTCGGTCGCCGAGGCCACGACGAGCGGCACCCCGTTGGTCAGCGCCGCGGTCACACCGCCGTACCCGCCGTTGGTGACGAGCAGGTCCGCGTGCGGGAGGAGATGGTGGTACGGCACGAACCGTTCCACCCGTACGTTGTCAGGGAGCGGGCCCAGGTCGAGCTTCTCGGGCGGAACCCCGGTGGTGAGGACGACGAGGGCGTCGAGTCCGGACAGCGCGCGGATCGCGGGCCGCAGCAGACGCTCCGGCTCGTTGGCGACGGTGCCCTGCGTCACGTGCACCACCGTGCCGTACGCCGTGAGGTCGTCCCACCAGGGCGGCGGGTCGAACGCGTCGGTGACCGCGCCGGTGATGGGGCCGACGAACCGGGTCTGCGGAAGCAGATCGCCGCGCGGGTACTCGAAGGACGGGACCGTCCCCAGCAGATACAGCGACGGCATCCGGATGATGTTCTCGAACGCCCCGGCGTCCAGCGGCGCCAGACCCACCAGGGAGCGCGTACGGGTGGCCTCCCGGCGCAGTTCGCGCATGAGGACATGATCCGCCGTCCACTTCAGGACCCGGTTGCGCAGCCGCCCGAGGACGGTGGCGCTCGGCTTCAGTCCCATGCCGAACGGGGCGGTGTCCCGGCTGCTGAGCGTGTAGATCGAGGTGGCCATCCACACCAGCGGAACCCCCGTCAGCTCGCTGAGGAAGCCGCCCGCGTAGGTGGTCTCGTCGGTGACCACGACATCCGGCCGCACGTCCCGCGCCAGCGCCGAGAGGTCCCGTAGCTGGTCGGGGGCGGTTCCGAGGAAGACGTCCCGGAAGACCGCGGTCATCCCCCTGACGCCGGTCAGGCCGTTGTGCTCGGGGAACGCCTCCTCGTGCGTCAGTCCGCCGTAGTCGAACCCGGAGACGATCGGGGAGAACCGGGCACCGGTCCTTTCGACACGCTCCTGGAAGACCTTGCCGGTGTACCAGGTCACCGTGTTTCCGCGCCGTACGAGTTCCTTCACCAGATGCGCCATGACATTGACATGGCCCTCGGCCGGCGCGGTGGCCACGAGAACGTTCGCCAAGGCTCTGCCTCTCTCCTCGTCCGTGGTGGATACGGCGGAACGCTAGCCCAGCGGCGG
This sequence comes from Streptomyces sp. NPDC087310, assembly GCF_044744405.1. NCBI lineage: Bacteria > Bacillati > Actinomycetota > Actinomycetes > Kitasatosporales > Streptomycetaceae > Streptomyces > Streptomyces sp. NPDC087310. The sequence goes on from NZ_JBIUYF010000006.1 coordinate 58,264, forward strand.
GCTGTTCAGGCCGGGACGTGGGCCGCGCGCGGACGGCTGGTCAGCGTCCGGGCCGTGGACCGGCCGGTGTCCTGGCGGGTGTCCGACCGGCGCTCATCGGTGGCCGAAAACCGCTCTGAGTGAGTAGGCAGCCAACGTAGAGGCTGCTGAGTGTGCTACCTATTGGTTGGCAGCCAACGTATTGCCACGCAACCCAGCTCTCGAAGGGGCTTCTGGTGACCAAATTCCTGCTCTCCGTGCATGTCTTGGCGGCGATTCTGGCGATCGGGCCGATCACGGTGGCGGCATCGATGTTCCCCCGCTTCGTGCGTCCGCAGGCCGCGGACGAGCAGAGCACGGAGGAGCGCACCCCCCAGACCGCGGCGCTCCTGCACCGGATCTGCCGCGGATACACCGTCGTCGGCGTCGCCGTACCGGTCTTCGGTATCGCCACCGGCGCCCAGATGGGTGTGCTGACCGATGCCTGGCTCGTCGTCTCGATCGTGCTCACCGCGATCGCCGCGGCCCTGTTGCTGGCGGTCATCCTGCCCGGGCAGGAGCGGCTGCTGCCCCAGCCCGCGGGCACGGGAACGGACACCGCCTCCACGGAAGCCGCCTCCACGGAAGCCGCCTCCACGGACCCCGGTGGCACGGCCACCACCACCACCGCCGAGACGACCCGGTCGGGCGCCGCCCGGCTGGCCATGGTCACCGGCATCTTCAACCTGCTCTGGGCCACCGTCGTCGTCCTGATGATCGTCCGCCCCGGCTCCACCACCGGAGCCTGACCGGCCGGACGGTCCCGGACGGAACCCGCCCCACCGAGCGCAGTCGAGCACGTCGATGACAAGGACGGACATGACCCTCTCCCACGAAGCATCCAGCCTGGCCAAGGCCCTGGCCGACGCCGTCACCGGCCCGGTGCTGCAACCCGAGGACAGCGGTTTCACCGAGGAACTCGCCAGTTTCCAGCTCGCGCTGCGCCATCAGCCGGACGTCGTGGTCGGGGCGCGCGACGCCTCCGACGTACGGACCGTGCTGCGCCTGGCCGGTGAACACGGCGTTCCGGTCACGGTGCACAACACCGGGCACGGCATGCGCCACGCGGCCGACGGGGGAGTCCTGCTGACGCTGCGCCGGCTGAACGGCGTCCAGGTCGATCCCGCCGCGCGCACCGCCCGCGTCCAGGGCGGCGCGACCTGGCGCGACGTCATGGAGGCCGCCGCCCCGCACGGACTCATACCGCCCAGCGGCAGCATGGGCTCCGTGGGCGCCGTCGGCTACACCCTGAGCGGCGGGATCAGCCTGCTGGCCCGCTCGGACGGCTGGGCCAGCGACCTCGTCCGCTCCTTCACGGTCGTCACCGAGGTCGGCGTCGAGCGCGAGGTCGGCCCGGACGACGCCGGCCTCTTCGCCGGCCTGCGCGGCAGCGGACCGGTGGACGGGCTGGTCGTCACCGGGATGACCATCGGCCTGCTGCCGGAGGGCACCCTCCAGGGCGGCGGGCTCACCTTCGACATCGGTGCGACAAGCGCCGACGGCGACCCGGCCGTGCTGCACGCGTTCCGGGAGTGGACGACGACGGGCCTGCCGGACGAACTCACCTCCACGCTACGGGTGATGTCCTTCCCCGATCTCGACTACCTGCCCCCGAAGCTGCGCGGCCGCCGGATCGCCCGCGTCGCCGTCGCCCTGCGCGGCACGAAGGCGGAGGCCGACGGGCTCGTCGCGCCGCTGCGCGGCATCGCGCCGCCGATCGAGGACAGCCTGGCGCCGATGCCGTTCGCCGACTACGCCCGGGTGCACGCCGAGCCGGACAACCCCGGCCCGTACATCGGGGAGAACCTCCTGGCCGACTCGCTGGACCCGACGGCCCTGGAGTCCCTGGCCCGGCTGACCGGACCCACCATGGTGATCATGAACATCCGTCATCTCGGCGGCGCCCTGGCCCGTCCGCCCGCCGTCCCGGACACCGTGGTGGGACGCGACGCCCGCTACCTCCTCGCGGCCGTCGCCCCGGTGGACCCGTGCGTGTCCGTCTCGCACCCCGCCGCGGCCTGGGAACAGAGCAACCCCGGCTGGGCGCTGGAGCCCTTCGCCGCGGCGTCGGTCGGCGCCAGCCCCGGCTTCACCGTCGGGCCGCGCACCAGGAACTGACCTTTCGACGGTAAAAGCCGCAGGGGCGCCCTCATTCCCCGTCAGGGCGCCCCTGCTTTTTTGTGCGCTCCTGTTCAATCTCTTGTCACCGATGATTACCGGCCCGTATTCTCCGACGCGTTGGATTCATTTCGGGAAGGGAATTCGATGGGTGCGCAGCCGCAGGTGAACGAACTCTGGAAATACATCGGCGAGAACGAGGTCAACGAAGATCGGATCGGTGACCTCGCCGACTTCAAGAGAAGTCAGGTCAATTACCGGCTGACCTGTTTCGACGTCCGCACCAACGGCGTCCGCTACCTGAAGACGCTCGTCTACAACCTGGCCGGCCAGTTGAGCGCGGACGACTGGGAGCGGCTGCGCCGGATCACCGGGCGCGAACTCGGGCAGCCGTACTCCGTCACGTACGACGGGGAGCAGGTGTGCCTCGACTACCTGCGGGCCGTGCGGGACCTGGAGTTCATCGGGAAGAACGTCGAGCTCGACGGCGCGCGGGTGCTGGAGATCGGCGCGGGGTACGGCCGTACCTGCCACACGCTGATGTCGAACCAGGACATCGCCGCGTACACGATCATCGACCTGCCGACCACCATGGCCCTCTCCAGGAAATACCTGCGGACCGTCCTTTCCGAGGAGCAGTTCGGCAAGGTGACGTTCATCCCCATCGACGAACTGGAGACGGCTCCGCTCGGCGACGGGTTCGATCTCGCCATAAATATCGATTCGCTCGCCGAAATGGACCGGGGAACCTTCGGGTACTACATGGCGCTGATCGCCGGGCGCTGCCGCTTCTTCTACACCAACAATCCGGTCGGCAAGTACATGGACAAGAGCCTCGACGACCACGCGCGCGGTGAGGACGCCCTCGCCCGCGCGCTCGACGCGGGACCGCTGACCGAGGTCATCGACGTCCACGACAACCGGGCGGTGCGCGGCCAGGCCGGGAAATTCGTCGACGCCTACCGGCCGGGCTCCGGCTGGAGCTGTGTCGCCGACGAGTGGGCGGCGCCCTTCACCTGGTACTGGCAGGCGCTGTTCCAGGCGCCGGCCGCCGCCCGTTGACCCCCTACCAGGGGCCGGTCATGACCATGGCCGCCGCGCCGATCGCGCCGCTCGGCGCGCACTCCTTCCTCCTGCTGCTGACCCAGGTCGCGGTGTTGCTGGCGCTCGCGTCGCTCTTCGGGCGGCTGGCGGTGCGCTGGGGGATGCCCGCCGTCGTGGGCGAACTGCTGGTCGGTGTCGTGCTCGGCCCCTCGCTGCTGGACCGGTTCGCGCCGGCGGTGACCGAGTGGCTCTTCCCCAAGGAGGCGGCCCAGTTCCATCTCCTCGACGCGTTCAGCCAGATCGGTCTGCTGCTCCTGGTCGGCGTCACCGGAACCCAACTGAGCCTCGGGCTGATCCGCCGGCAGGGCGGCACGGCCGTGCGGGTCAGCGCGGGCGGTCTCGTCGTGCCGCTGTTCCTCGGCATCGGCGTCGCCTTCCTGCTGCCCGCGGTGCTGGTGCCGGGGGACGTCGACCGTACGGTGTTCGCGCTCTTCCTCGGGGTGGCGATGTCCGTCAGCGCGCTGCCCGTCATCGCCAAGACCCTGGCCGACATGGGGTTCCTCCACCGCGACATGGGGCAGCTCATCCTGACGGCGGGGATGATCGACGACACGGTGGCGTGGTTCCTGCTGTCGATGGTGACGGCGCTGGCGACGGTCGGTCTGACCGCGGGGAACGTCGTCCTGACGCTCGCCTCCCTGCTGGTCTTCCTCCTCGTCGCCTTCACCGCGGGCCGGGCCGTCGTCGGGGCCGTACTGCGCGGAACGGCGAGGTCGGCGGATCCGGGATCGTCCGTCGCCGCTGTGGTGGTGATCGTGCTGCTGTCCGCTGCCGCCGCCCACGCGCTCAAGCAGGAACCGATCTTCGGCGCGTTCGTGGGCGGCATGGTCATCAGTTGTACGGGGGCGTTGGCGCCGGCCCGGCTGGCCGCCCTGCGCACGGTGGTGATGAGCGTGTTCGCGCCCGTCTTCTTCGCCGCGGCCGGGCTGCGCATGGATCTGACCGGGCTCGCCGACCCGGTGGTGCTGGGGACCGCGATCCTGCTGCTCGTCGTCGCGGTGGTGGGCAAGTTCCTCGGCGCCTACCTCGGCGCCCGGCTCAGCAGGCTGACGCGGTGGGAGGGGCTGGCCCTCGGCGCCGGCCTCAACGCCCGGGGCGTCGTCGAGGTCGTCATCGCGATGGCGGGGCTGCGGCTCGGGGTGCTCACCACCGAGTCCTTCACCATCATCGTGCTGATCGCCGTCGTCACCTCGCTCATGGCGCCGCCGATCCTGAACATGGCGATGCGGCGGATCGAGAAGACATCCGAAGAGGCGGCCCGCGAGAAGGCGTACCTGTAGCGAACGGCGAAGGGGTCCGCCGCCGCCCGGCACCTCAGGCCGGGGCGGCGGCGGACCCCTTCGTGTCCGGGGCCGTTACGGTCAGGGCTCGCCCAGGGGCAGCCGGGCGCAGCGTCTGCAGGAGCGGGCCGAGCTCGCGATGAGGCCGTGGGAGGTGGCGGCGAGCGCCCCGGCGAAGGCCAGCAGCAGCCAGTTGGTGCCCAGCGCCGCCGCGATGGCCAGGGCGAGCGTGGCGACGGCCATGGAGACGCTGGCGGTGGTGCCCGCCCACGCGACGGTGAGGGGCAGCCGGTCCGGTGTGGGCAGCCAGCGGGCGAGCGTGCCGGTGGCCGCCAGGGTCACCGCCGCCAGCAGCGCGGCGGCGGCCGAGACACCGGCCAGATGGACCGCCAGCAACTGGGCCGTGCGCGGCAGTTGCCAGGTCTGTTCGTCACCGGCCTGCCGGACCAGGTACCAGCAGGCGATCACGAAGGGAATGGTGAGGGCGACGGCCCGCGCGGTGTGCCGGGCCTGGGCGATCGTCAGCTCGCGCTGCCAGCTCACCACGAGCTCGTCCGTCGTCCCGAACTCGCGCATCGCCTGGTCGGCCGCCCGCTGGTACGTCAGCCCCGCCCGGGTGCGCTCCGACACCGCGTCCGTGAGCCCTTCCCGTACCTCGGCCACCATCCGGTCCTTGGCGCGCGCCGGGCCGTGCAGGGCCGCGGCCAGGGAGGCGACGTAGTCCTCGACGGGATCGCTCTGCGGGCTGACGGTGCTCATGTGACGGCTCCGGGCGGTGTGACGGGGTTCAGGACCGAGCCGATCGCGGTGGTGAACTCCTGCCACGCCGTCCGCTCGCGTGCCAGAGTGCCTCGTCCGGCGTCGGTGAGTTCGTAACAGCGCCGCCGCCGCTCGCCGGCCGACTCCCAACTGCTGCGCAGCAGACCGATGCGCTCCAGGCGGTTGAGCGCCGGATAGATCGTGCCCGTGCGTAGCTCCAGGGCGCCACCGCTGCGCTGTTGGACGGCCGTGATGATCGCGTAGCCGTGCAGAGGAGCGGGCTCCAGCACGGCGAGCAGGAGTCCGTCCAGGTGGCCTCGCACCGCATCGTGTCTCATGAGTTGCCAGCCTACACAAGAGAAGTATTGCTGTGTTATCTATTGGTAGCCAACATATTGGCTCCGACGGCTCCGATGGCTTCCGGGATCTCCGAACGACCACGACGAGCACGATCACGACCACGGGCACAACCATGAGCACGACCACGACGAAGGGGTCCACAGTGACCAAGGCGCTGTTATCCGTCCGCCTCGGCCGCACGAAGGACGACACGTACGCAGGCGACACGTACGCAGGGGACAGCGCGGACGGCGCGGGACGGGGGAGGACACGATGAGGACCGGCAGCACTGCCGCGGCCATCGAGACCGCGGGACTGGTGAAGACCTTCGGGGGCAAGAGGGCGGTCGACGGCATCGACCTCGTCATCCCCGCCGGCACGGTCTACGGGGTCCTCGGCCCCAACGGGGCGGGCAAGACGACCTTCGTGAAGATGCTCGCGACGCTGCTGCGGCCGGACGGCGGCGAGGCCCGCGTCTTCGGCCGTGATGTCGTACGCGAGGCGGACGAGGTGCGTGCGTGTGTCTCCCTCACCGGGCAGTACGCCTCGCTCGACGAGGACCTGACCGGCGCCGAGAACCTCGTCCTCCTCGGCCGCCTGCTCGGCCACGGCAAGACCGGCGCCCGTAGCCGCGCCGAACGGATGCTGGAGGCTTTCGTCCTCACCGACGCGGCGCACCGGCAGGTGCGGACGTACTCCGGCGGCATGCGGCGCCGGCTCGACATCGCGGCCTCCCTCCTCAACACCCCCGACCTGCTCTTCCTGGACGAGCCCACCACGGGGCTCGACCCGCGCAGCCGTAACCACGTCTGGGACATCGTGCGGGCCATCGTCGACCAGGGCACGACGGTGCTCCTCACCACGCAGTACCTGGACGAGGCCGACCAACTGGCCGCCCGGATCGCGGTGATCGACAGCGGCAAGGTGATCGCGGAGGGCACCAAGGGCGAGCTGAAGGCGTCCGTGGGCGGCGGCTCGGTGCATCTGCGGTTGCGGGACGTCGCCCAACGGCCCGACGCCGAGCGGCTGTTGCGGCTCTGCCTGGACGGCGCCCCGGTACAGCCCGACCCCGACCCGGTCGCCCTGACCGCCCGTGTGGGTGTCGTGGGGGCCGGCGGCGCCGAGGCGGCCGAGCAGGCATCCCGCGCCCTGGCCGAACTGGCCCGGGCCGGTATCGCCGTCGACACCTTCTCCCTGGGGCAGCCCAGCCTCGACGAAGTCTTCCTCGCCCTGACCGACGACGCCGCCCCCCGCGGCCGCAGCGCCGAGGAGGCCCTGGCATGACCACCATGGTGAAGACCGACGACCGTACCGAGGGGCCCGCCCGGGTCTCCGCGGAGTCCCTGGCCGAACTGCTGGCCCCGCCGCCCGGCCGGCGGCCGAGGGCCGGGGCGCCGACGGCGTCCATGGCGTTCGGCTGGCGGGCGATGCTGAAGATCAAGCACGTGCCCGAGCAGCTCTTCGACGTCACCGCCATGCCGATCATGATGGTGCTGATGTTCACGTACCTCTTCGGCGGGGCGCTGGCGGGGTCGACCGAGGAGTACATCCAGTTCCTGCTGCCCGGCATCCTGGTGATGTCCATCGTCATGACCACGATGTACACGGGCATCTCCCTCAACACCGACATCGCCAAGGGTGTGTTCGACCGCTTCCGGACCCTTCCGATCTGGCGGCCCGCGCCCATGGTCGGCTACCTGCTCGGCGACATGCTCCGCTACACCGTCGCCGCCGTCGTCATCCTGACGGTCGGTCTGATCCTCGGGTTCCGGCCGGACGGCGGGCCTCTCGGGGTGCTGGCGGGCGTGGCCCTGCTGCTCGTCTTCAGCTTCGCCTTCTCCTGGGTGTGGACCATGTTCGGTCTGCTGCTGCGCTCGGAGAAGTCGGTGATGGGCGTCTCGATGATGGTGATCTTCCCGCTGTCGTTCCTGAGCAATGTGTTCGTCGACCCGGGCACCATGCCGGGCTGGCTCCAGGCGTTCGTCAACAACAGCCCCGTCTCACATCTGTGCGACGCGGTACGGGGCCTGACGGCCGGTGACATGCCCTCGGCGGCCATCGCCTGGGTGCTGGGCTGGTCGGCGCTGTTCCTGCTGGTCTTCGGGCCGGTCACGATGCGGCTTTACGCGCGCAGGTGACAGGGAAAGGACGTTCAACCGTGGAATAGCCGCACTTGAACTCCGGGCCGGATCGCACCGGTCCGGCACATACGGCGGGCAGCGCTTCTCGGAGCGCCGCCCGCCGTTTCCGCGGAATCAGCCCCTCGATATCGAACAGAGTTCCACCGGACGGGTTCTTTTGAGAGGATCCCCGAGCGAAAGGCCGGTGCGGCGCCGTCGGAAGTGCCGCCCGCCGAGACCGATCCGTCCCGCTCCCGGGACTTCGGTCCGCTCTCTCTCCTCTCCTGCCTGACCGAGCGTCCCCGGTTCTGTTGTCTCCCCGTGCCGCGGACGCACCACAGAAGGTGGAACCATGACCGTCACAGATACGGCCACAGAAACGGCCGGGCCCCCGGGATATCCCTTCGGCCCCGTTGTCCGGCTGGATCTGAATCCCCGTTACCTGGAACTGTGCCGCGCCGAACCGGTGTCCCGGGTCACCATGCCCTACGGCGGCGAGGCATGGCTCATCACCGGATACCACGAGATGAAGGAGTTCCTCGCCGACCCCCGGTTCAGCTCCCGCGCCGCGACGGAACCGGACACCGCCCGGGTGACACCGCTGCCCCTGCGCCCCGGGAACCTGCTCAGCATGGATCCGCCGGACCACGGACGGGTCCGCAAGATCGTCGCGCACGCGTTCCGGCCCCGTATCGTCTCCGAACTCACCGCCCGCATGCGGGAGCTGGTCACCTCGGAACTCGACGCGATGGAGGCGGCCGGCCCGCCCGGCGACCTCGTGGCGAGGCTGGCGGTCCCGCTTCCCGTACGCATGATCGTGGAACTGTTCGGCGTCCCGTACGAGGAACGTGCCGAATTCCGCAGATACTCCGATGTCTTCGTCGCCACCTCGGCGCACACCAAGGAGGAGATAGACGAAGCCAGGGACGGCCTGGAGGAATTTCTGCGTAAACTCATCACGCTGCGCCGAAGCACTCCGTCCGACGACCTCATATCGGTTCTCATCTCGGCTCTGGACGCCGGTGAGATGACGGAGGTCGAAGCCGTACGGACCGGAATCGGCATTCTCATGGCCGGACACGAGACATCGCTCAGCATGATTTCCAATGTCGCGTTCCTCCTGCTGGCACAGCGTGACCTGTACGAGCAACTGTGCGCGGACCGCTCCCTCATGGGGCCCGCCATCGAGGAAATGCTGCGTATCGTCCCGCTGCGCTCCACGGGCAGTTTTCCGCGCCGGGCCGCCGAGGACGTGGAGATCGGCGGGGTGCTCATCCGCAAGGGGGAGACGGTCATCTTCCAGCGGGCCGCCGGCGACCGTGACGAGCGCGCGTTCACCGACCCGGAGACCATTCGGTTCGACCGGGAACGCAACGCACACCTCGGCTTCGGCCACGGCATCCACTACTGCCTCGGAGCGGCCCTGGCCCGCGCCGAGCTGCAGGCCGCGATCGGGGGACTGCTCGACCGGTTCCCCACCCTGCGACTGGCCGGCCCGGTGGCGGACGTCCCGTGGAAGCCCGGCCTGATCGCCCGGGCACCGGAGTCCCTCCTGGTCACCTGGTGACCCCGCCCACCCCCGCCGCCCAGGGCGAACCGGACGAGGAGCACGGCCGGAACCGGCCCGCGTGGCGGATCGAGGTCGACCGGCACGCCTGCGCCGGCTCCGGACTCTGTCTCGCGACGGCACACGGCCTGCTGCGCCTGGACTCCGGCCGCTCCCGCGCGGTGACGGAGCTGATCGCGCCGGACGCCCGTGTGGTGGACGCCGCGGAGATCTGTCCCATGGAAGCGATCACCGTACGTCACGCCGGTACGGGCGAGGTCCTGGCCCCGCTGCGCTGACCCCTCAGAAAGGAACCACCACGCCATGCCGCAGCCCGAACCGCTGCCCCTCCACGGCAAGGACTACAAGACCGACCCCTACCCCCTGTACCGCGACCTCCGGCAGCAGGGGCCCGTCCACCGGGTCACGTTCCCCAGCGGGGTCAACGCATGGCTGGTCACCGGATACGCGGCGGCACACAGCACCCTGAACGACGACCGCCTCGGCAAGAACCACGACCTCGGCAACGACGCCTGGCGCGAGCGCGCCGCCATCATGCCCGAGCCCCAGCACTCCCAGCTCCAGGCCCATCTGCTGCACCAGGACCCGCCCCAGCACACCGTGATGCGGAAACTGGTCGCCGAGGCGTTCGCGCCCCGCCATGTCGAGCGCATGCGCCCCCGGTTCGAGGAGATCGCCGACGAACTGCTCGACACCGCCCTCGGCACCCACCAGGACACCGGCGCGAGCGGTGTGATCGACGTGGTCGCGGCCTTCGCCGCACACTTCCCGCTCCGCGTCCTGACCGAGGTGATCGGCCTGCCGGCCTCCCTGGCGGCACGCTTCGACCGGGACTGGGGCAAGGTCGTACAGCCCGTCGGCCCCGCCGATCCGCAGCGGCCCGTCTACGAGGCGCGGCTGCGCGGTCTGCAGGGCTACATCGCCGAGGTCACCGAGGACAAGAGGGGCGACCCCGGCGACGACCTGCTCACCAGGCTCGTCGTGGCCTGCGACGAAGGGGACATCACCAAGGAGGAACAGGACTCCGTCGTCTTCCAGTTGCTGGTCGCCGGGCAGGAACCGGTGACCAACCAGATCACCACCGCCCTCATCGCCCTCCTGCGCCACCCCGCCGAACTGCGGCGGCTCACGGCGGCCCTGCACGGGGGCGATGGGGCCGACCCCGGGCTGCCGGCCCGCGCGGTGGAGGAACTGCTCCGTCACGACAGCGCCTTCGAACTCACCACCTGGCGGTTCTTCGCCGAGGACGCGGACCTCTTCGGCACCAGGATCCCGGCCGGCGACTCCGTCATCGTGTCGCTGAGCGCTGCCAACCGCGACCCGGAGCGGTTCCCCGACGCCGACACCCTCGACCTGGACCGCACGCCCAACCCGCACCTCGCCTTCGGCCACGGCATCCACTTCTGCCCCGGTGCCGCGCTCGCCCGAATCGAACTCCAGATCGGTCTACGCGCGCTGCTCACTCGGCTGCCCGGCGTGCGCCTCGCGATCGAGGACCAGGACCTGCGGTGGATCGGCGCCGTCCTCGCCCGGGGCGTCGACGAACTCCCCCTCGCCTACGGGCCGTCGGCGACCGCCCCCACGGCCACCGGCTGCCCCGTACAGCACCGCACGGCCTGAACCCCCGCACCGCCGTAGCTCCCCCCTCCCTGATGCCCGTTCCCTCTCCCCCCGACAAGCCCCCGCACCCCCGTCCCCAACCGCACCACCCGTCAGACGATCAGCGGAAGCGAGTCGAACACCCATGTCCCAGATGGCCACCACCTTCACCCCGGCCTCCGCGGCCGAACGCGTCAGCCGGGAGATCCTGGAGCTGCTGCTCCCGCACCGGCGTGCCGCCGAACCCGATCAGCACCTCGACACCCCCGACGACTTCCCGGAGCAGTTGGCCCAGATCGGCGGATTCGTCGAGCGCGGCGAGCCGGTGGTCTTCAGCCTGCCCGGCTTCCCCTGCAAGTCGCCCAACCCGGACAAGGTCTTCGGCAGCCTCCCGGACCACGGCGAGCGGCTCGCGCTGCGTTTCCTGGGCTCCCTGTGCGCGGAGATGGCCAAGGTCCACGAGCCCGGTGCGAAGATCCTGATCTGCTCCGACGGCCATATCTTCGGTGATGTCATCGGGGTCCCGGACGAGCACATCGACGCCTACGGCCACGGCCTGCGCGAGATGATCCGTACCGAGGGTCTCGGCGCCCACCTCGGCACCTTCGACCTGAAGGACGTGTACGGCCCCGACCTGTCGTACGACGAGAAGCGCGCGCTCGCCGCGGAGACCCTCGGCCCTTCGGTCGAGGAGCTGCGGGCCGAAGTACGCAGCGACGAGTCGACGTTGCGCATGTACCGCGGCATCACCCGCTTCCTCGTGGAGGACGTGGCCGACTGGGAGGGTTCCCGCTCGGCGCTCCAGCGGGACTGCCGCCGCCGCGCCTACGAGGTCATCGCCCGCAGCCGGGCCTGGGGCGAACTCATCGCCCAGCACCACCCGGACAACGTCCGCCTCTCCATCCACCCGCAGAGCCGCCGCGAGCCCAAGTTCGGCATCGGGCTGGTCGGCGAGGCCGACGCCTGGACCACACCGTGGCACTCCGTGGCGCTGCGCCACCTCGACGGCACCTGGCAGCTCATGGCCCGCTCGGCGGCCAGACGTCTGGGCGGCGAGGTGCACGTGGACGGCCGGCCCAGCCACTTCGAGGCACACGCGAGTGTCCCGGCCCGGCGGGAGGCCACGGGATGAAGGGGATCATCCTGGCCGGCGGCCACGGGACCCGGCTGTACCCGATCACACTCGGGGTCTCGAAGCAGTTGCTGCCGGTCTACGACAAGCCCATGATCTACCACCCGCTGTCCGTGCTGATGCTCGCCGGCATCACCGAGATCCAGATCATCGCGGCCCCGCAGGACGTCCACGGCTTCCAGCGGTTGCTCGGCGACGGCTCCCGGCTCGGCCTGCGCCTGACCTACGCCGAACAGGACAAGCCCCGGGGCATCGCCGACGCGTTCGTCGTCGGCGCCGAGCACGTGGGGGACGACTCCGTCGCCCTCGTCCTCGGCGACAACCTCTTCCACGGTCCCGGCTTCGGCGAGATCCTGCGCACCGCCGCCCGGAACATCGACGGCTGCGTCCTGTTCGGCTATCCGGTGAGCGACCCCGAGCGCTACGGGGTCGGCGAGGTCGACGCCTCGGGCACCTTGCTGCGGCTCGACGAGAAACCCGCCGCCCCCCGCTCCCACCTGGCCGTCACCGGCCTCTACTTCTACGACAACGACGTGGTGGGGATCGCCCGGGAGCTGCGCCCCTCCGAACGCGGCGAGTTGGAGATCACCGACGTCAACCGGACCTATCTGGAGCGTGGGAAGGCCGAGTTCGTCCAGTTGGGCCGCGGGTTCGTCTGGCTCGACACCGGCACCCATGACGCACTCACCGAGGCCGGTCAGTACGTGCAGATGCTCTCCCACCGCCAGGGTGTACGCATCGGCTGTATCGAGGAGATCGCCTGGCGCATGGGCTACATCGACCGCGCCACCTGCCACCGGCTGGGCCTCGGCCTGGCGCACTCGCCCTACGGCCAGTACCTGCTGGAGATCACCGGCGACACGAAGGCGGACGAGGGAGACGTATGAGCGCCGTACAGATCCGCACCCTGGGCATCGAAGGGGTCCGCGAGTTCACGCCCCCGGTCCACCAGGACGACCGCGGCTGCTTCTCCTCGCCGTACCAGGACGCCGCGTTCACCGGCGCCACGGGCCGTCCGCTCTTCCCGGTGAAGGACATCAGCCACAACCTCTCCGCCGGCGGGGTGCTCCGCGGCATCCACTACACCGCCACCCCACCCGGCCGGGCCAAGTACGTCTACTGCCCGTACGGACAGGTGCGGGACTTCGTCGTGGACCTCCGGGTGGGCTCGCCCACCTTCGGCCGCTGGGAGGTCACCGAACTCAGCGGCGAGAACTGCCGCGCCCTGTACATCCCGGTCGGCGTCGGCCACGCCTTCCTCTCCCTGCGGGACGACTCGATGGTCGTGTACGTGATGTCGGAGGGGTACGTACCGGAACACGAACAAGCCGTCTCCCCGCTGGACCCGGCCCTCGGCCTCCCCCTGCCCGCCGGACCCGCGCCGCGGCTGTCCGACCGGGACGGCGCCGCCCCCACCCTCGCCGAGGCACGGGACCAGGGCCTGCTGCCCACCTACGACGCCTGCCGAGAAGTGGAGGCCGCACTGTGGCCATGACCCCCGTACCCACGATCGCGCTGCTCGGCGCCACCGGCTTCGTCGGCTCGGCCGTACTGCGCGAACTCGCCGCCCGGCCCGTACGGATCCGGGCCGTCTCCCGGCGCCCGGCGGCCGTTCCGCCCGACGCCCGCGCCGACATCGAGACACGGACCGCCGACCTCACCGAACCCGGCGAGACGGCAGCCGCCGTGGCCGGCGCCGACGAGGTCGTCGTCGCCACGCTGTACAGCTCCGCCACCGCCACCTGGCGGATCACCGACGGCGACACGGCGGCCGAGCGCGTCAACGTCGGCCTCGTCCGCGACCTCGTCGACGCGCTCGCCGCACGCCGGGACGGGCCGCCGGCCAGGGTCGTGTTCACCGGCGCCGCCTCCCAGGTCGGCCCGACCGCCAAGGCGGTGCTCGACGGCACCGAACCCGACCGGCCAGCGGGCCCTTACGACCGCCAGAAGCTCGCCGCCGAACGGCTCCTGCTCGACGCCGCGGCCCGCGGAGTGCTCCGCGGGACATCGCTGCGCCTGCCCACCGTGTTCGGGCCCGCCGGCGGGCCCACGGCCCGGGACCGCGGTGTCGTCTCGGCGATGGCGCGCCGGGCCCTGGCGGGGGAGCCCCTGACGATGTGGCACGACGGCACGGTCCGCCGCGACCTGCTGTACGTCGAGGACCTGGCCCGCGCCGTCGCCGCCGGGCTCGACCACGCCGAGGTCCTCGCTGGACGCCACTGGCTGCTCGGTACGGGCGTCGGCCGGCCGCTCGGCCCGGTCTTCGAGGAGGTCGCCGCCCTCGTCGCGCGGCGCACCGGCCGGCCGCCCGTGCCGCTGGTCTCGGTGAAGCCACCGGAGCAGGCGGAAGGCGGGGACTTCTCCAGCATCACGATCGACGCCTCGGCGTTCCGCTCCGTCACCGGCTGGGAACCCCGTGTCCCGTTCGGCGAGGCGCTGCGCCGGACGGTGGACCGTCTCGCGGAAGCAGTAGAGGAAGCAGCAGAGGAAGCGTACGAAGCAGGGGAAGCGGCCGAAGCGGCCGAAGCAGGGGGAGGCCGGACATGAGCACCGCCACGCTCCTGCGCCCCCGAGGCGCCCAGGACCTGGCCGCGCGGCTGGCCCGGTCCGCCGCCGTGACCGGCGAGGGCCACCAGATGCGTACGGAGGACGTCACCGGATGGCTCGCCGAGCGGGCCCGCGCCCACCGGTTCACCGTGCACCGGGTGCCGCTGGACCGTCTGGACCGCTGGTCCTTCACCCCCGGCACCGGCGACCTGGTGCACCACAGCGGCCGGTTCTTCGCGGTACGCGGCCTGGCCGCCAGGATCGGCGGCGGACCGCTCGGCAGGTGGCAGCAACCCGTGATCCACCAGCCGGAGGTGGGCATCCTCGGCATCCTCGCCAAGGAGTTCGACGGCGTACTGCACTTCCTGATGCAGGCGAAGATGGAGCCGGGCAACCCCAACCTGCTCCAGCTCTCCCCGACCGTGCAGGCCACCCGCAGCAACTACCAGCGCGTCCACGCGGGTTCAGGGGTGCGGTACCTGGAGCACTTCACGGAGGTCCCGCCCGACCTGGTACTGGCGGACTCCCTCCAGTCGGAGCACGGCGCCTGGTTCTACCGCAAGTCGAACCGGAACATGCTGGTCGAGGCCGTCGGCGCCGAGATCCCGATCACGCCCGACCACCGCTGGCTGACCCTCGGCCAGATCGGTGAACTGCTGCGCCTGGACAACGTGGTGAACATGGACGCCCGTACGGTCCTGGGCTGTCTGCCACTGCCGGCGACCGAGCCGGACGCCCTGCACACCGATGTCGAACTCCTCTCCTGGGTCACCGCCGAGCGGGCCCGCCACGACCTCGACGTGCGGCTCATCCCGCTCGCCGAGGTCGACGGCTGGACCCGTGACGCGGACTCCGTACGGCGCCCCGACGGCCGCTTCTTCCGGGTCACCGGTGTGACCGTCGAGGCAGGCAACCGCGAGGTCAGGGGCTGGTCCCAGCCGTTGGTCGAGCCGTGCGGCACCGGTGTGGCGGCCTTCCTCTTCCGCCTCCTGGACGGTGTGCCGCACGTGCTCGTCCACGCGCGCGTGGAGGCGGGATACGTCAACCGGGTCGAACTCGCCCCGACTGTCCAGTGCACCCCCAGCGACTGGGAACCGCTGCCGACAGGAGACCGGCCACCGTTCCTGGACACGGTCCTGCGCGCCGCCGAACGCGGCGCGACCCGTTACTCCGCCACGCACTCGGAGGAGGGCGGGCGGTTCCTGGACGCGTGCGTGCGCTACATGTTCGTGGAGGCCGACGCGGAGACGGCGGCGATCGAAGCCCCCGGCGGCTACACCTGGGTGACGATCGGACAGCTCAACTCCCTTGCTGCCCACGGCCATTACCTCAATGTCCAGGCCCGTACGCTGCTGGCGTGCGTCAACTCCGGCGCCGTACGCCTGTGACGGACGACCGCACGGCCGCACGCCGCGTCCCGGTGCTGGTCCTCGTCCTCGTCTTCGAGGGCGTCGACGGCCTCGGGGTGTCCGCCGTCGCGGACGTCCTCTCCGGGGCGAACGCGAGGGCGCCGCAGGGCTTCCGGTACGACGTACGTACGGTCTCGCCGGACGGCGCGGCGGTCCGCACCTCCAGCGGGCTGAGGATGCTGCCGGACCACGGCCCCGGAGGTGTGACCGGTGTGGACACGGTGGACACACTGGTCGTACCGGGGGCCGACGGCATTCCCCCGGCCGGGCCGGAGACCGTACGCGCGCTTCTCCGGGCGGCGGACGGGGCACGGCGTGTGGCCTCGGTCGGCACGGGCGCCTTTCTCCTCGCCGAGGCGGGACTTCTCCACGGGCGCACGGCGGCGACACACTGGGCGTTCGCCGAAGAACTCGCCCACCGTTTCCCGGACATCACGGTGGACCCACGGCACACGGTGGTGAAGGACGACCGTGTCACGACCGCCGGTGGCGGGGGTTCCGCCCTGGATCTGGCGCTGTCCCTGGTCCGGGAGGATCTGGGGCACGAGGTCGCGCGGCGCACCGCCGCGTCCCTGGCCACCTCCCCGCGCACACCGGGCGGGCAGGCGCAGTTCGCGGTGCCGCGCGTCCGTGAGGCGCGGAACCCGGCCCTGCGCGCGGTGCAGCGCCAGGTTCTCGACGACCCCGGCGGGGACTGGTCCCTCCCGTCGTTCGCGCGCCGCGCGGGGCTGTCCGAGCGCCAGATCAGCCGTCTGTTCAGGGCGCAGGCCGGTATGACGGCCCGGGAGTACGTCGAGCGCGTCCGGGTGTCCTTCGCCTCCCGCCGGCTGCTGGAGACCGCGCGGAGCCCGGAAGCCGTGGCGCGCGAGAGCGGCTTCGGAACCGAGGCCGCCATGCGCGGTTCCTTCCTCCGTGTCCTTCAGGTCTCGCCCGTCGAGTTCCGGAACCGCTTCTCGTGACACGCCGACCGAACCGGCGGCGTGCGCCGCCCACGCCGCGCACGGACACGGGACGGGCCTGCCCTCATCTCATCGCGACGACGACCTTGCCCGCCCTCGCGCGGCCCTTCTCCACGTACTCCATGGCCTCCCGGGTCTCCGCGAACGGGAAGACCCGGTCGACGACGGGACGGATCTCCCCGGCGTCGACGAGCGGGGTGAGCGCGCGGAGCTGATCGCCGCTCGCCTTCATGAACAGGAACGAGTACGTCACGTCACGGCGCCCGGCGCGGCGCCGGGTCGTGAAGCTCAGCGCGCTCATCGCCAGCCGGAGGAGCGCGTTCGCGCCGAGTTCGCGGGCGAAGGCCGCGTCGGGAGGGCCCGCGACGCTGATGATCTTCCCGCCGGGCTTGAGTACCCGCACGGACTTCTTGAGCGTCTCGCCGCCGAGGGTGTCCAGGACGACGTCGTAGCCGTCGAGGGCGGTCGCGAAGTCCCGCTGCGTGTAGTCGATCACGACATCCGCGCCGAGCTCCTTCACCAGGCCGACCTTGCCCGTGCTCGCGGTGGCGGCCACGTACGCGCCCAGATGCTTCGCCAACTGGACGGCGACGGTGCCGACGCCGCCGGCGCCCGCGTGGATCAGGACCTTCTGCCCCGGCCGGACCTGTGCCCGCTCCACCAGCGCCTGCCACGCGGTCAGGGCGACCAGGGGGAGGGACGCGGCCTCCTCCATGGTGAGCGTGGCCGGTTTGACCGCCATGTCGTCCTGGTGGACGGCGATGAGTTCGGCGAACGTGCCGATACGGTCCTGGTCGGGCCGCGCGTACACCTCGTCGCCCACCGCGAACCGTGTGACGGCCGGTCCCACCTGGACCACCACCCCGGCGAGGTCGTTACCCAGGACGAGCGGGAGACCGTACGGCAGGATCGCTCTGAAGTCCCCGTCGCGGAGCCTGAGGTCGAGCGGGTTGACGCTCGCCGCATGGATCCGGACCAGGACGTCGCCGGCGCCCACCCGGGGGTCGGGCATCTCGGCGGCGCGCACACCGGCCTTGTCGCCGTACCGCTCGATCATGAAGGTCTTCATCGCCGTCTCCTCCTCGGCCTCATGCCACCGGGGCGGCCGGGGCGACGACCCGGCCGGCGTCGCCTCCCTGGATGCCGTCGAGGGACCGGGCGATCGCCTCGTGGGGAACTCCGAGCGGCACTTCACTGACGTCCGACAGGCGGGCGAACTGCCGCGGCGTCAGGTCGACGTCGAGAGCGCTCAGGTAGCTGTCGAGCTGGGCGAGGCTGCGCGGCCCGATGATCGGTACGAGCGAGGTCGCGGACCGGGCGGCCCGCTCCCGCACCCAGGCCACCGCCACCTCGGCAGGTGTCACGCCGGCCTCCTCGGCGACGGCCAGGACGGCGTCGACGACGGCGGTCTTCTGGTCGGTGCTCTCCGTGTGGATGACCGCCCCCAGGTCGCTGAGGCGCCCCTCGGCGCTGCGGCGGTACTTCCCGGTGAGCAGCCCGCCGCCGAGCGGGGACCACAGGGCGGCGCCGAGTCCGAGGCTCTCGGCCATCGGCAGCAGTTCCCGGTCGGCGGTCCGCTCGACGAGGCTGTACTCGTACTGGACGCCCACGACGGGCGCCCAGTTCTTCAGATCCGCGAGGGTCACCGCTCGGGAGACACGCCAGGCGGGGAAGTTGGACAGGGCGGCGTGGTGGATCTTGCCGGAACGCACCAGGTCGTCGAGCCCGCGCAGGATCTCCTCCACGGGGGTGAGCTCGTCGGGGAAGTGCACCCAGAGCAGGTCGACGCGGTCGGTGCCCAGGCGTCTGAGGCTGGCTTCCACGGAGGCGACCATGTTCTTGCGGCTGTTGCCCGTGGTGGAGACGCCCGGCCGCGGCGCGGCCCCGAGGGTGAACTTGGTGGCCAGCACGAAGTGGTCCCGGTCGGCGGCGACGAACTTCCCCGTCAGCTCTTCCGACTCGCCGAACTGGTAGGCGTCCGCGGTGTCGAGGAAAGTGCCGCCCGCTTCGGCGAACCGGTCGAAGATACGGCGGGCCTCGTCCGGCTCGGCGCCCGCACCCCAGCCGGTGCCGAAGTTCGCCGTACCGAGCGCGTACTCGGACACGCGCAGTCCGGTCCGGTGTCCGAAGGTCGTGTAACGCATCAGGTGTCCTTACTCCACGAAATCGATACGAGGGGCGGCGGGGTGCGCCTCACGCCGCGTTCGGCGACGCGGCCAGGCTCTGCCGGACGTACCGGGTGGTCTCGTCGGCGAGGATCTCGGGCAGGCCCGCCTCGACGCCGTCCAGGGCCTGGGCGGCGACCTCGGCGGGGTCGGCCTTCTGGTCGGCGGGGACGCCCGCGGCCATGTCGGTGTCCATGTAGCCGACGTGCAGCGCGGAGACGGTGATGCCGCGCGGCGCCAGTTCCTCCCGGGTCGCGTCGGTGAGCGCCCATGCCGCGGCCTTGGCCGAGGCGTAGGACCCGAGGGCGGCGGGGTGCAGCCAGGACAGGACCGACAGGATGTTGAGTACGGCGCCGCCGCCGTTGCCCTCGATGACGGGGGCGAAGGCCCGTGTCACGGTGAGCGGGCCGAAGAAGTTCGTCTCCATCTCCAGGCGCACCGCGTCCAGGCCGCCCGCGACCAGCGGTGTGGCGGTGGAGATGCCCGCGTTGTTCACCAGCAGCGTCGCGTCGGACGCGGTGCGGGCCGCGGCCCGGATCGACTCCTCGTCCGTCACGTCCAGGCGCAGCGGGATGACGCCCGGCAGGTCCACCGTCTCGGGGCGGCGGGCCGCCGCGTACACCGTCGCACCGCGCTCCACGAGCTGGGCGGCCAGATGGCGGCCGAGCCCCCGGTTGGCGCCGGTGACCACCGCGACCGCGTTCTTCAGTTCCATGTCCACTCCCAGCGTTGCGGGCGCCGACCAGGGCGCCTAATTTAGATTATGAGTACAATCTAAACATGGCCTAGGATAGATGGCAACCGACATCCAACCGGGAGGTGGCTGATGGGCCGCGTATCGCAGGCGCAGGCGGAGGAGAACCGCCGGCGGGTCGTGGAGACCGCCTCCCGGCTGTTCCGGGAGCGGGGCACCCACGTCAGCGTCGCCGACCTCATGAAGGCCGCCGGCCTGACCCACGGCGGCTTCTACAAGCAGTTCGCCTCCAAGGAAGCGCTCGTCGACGAAGCCACCGCCCACGCCTTCGGCACGCTCACCCGGCTCCATGAGGGCGGGGCGGAGCGGTACGACGGGGAGCGCGACGTGGCCCAGCGGGCACTGATCGACACCTACCTCTCGACCGAGCACCGTGACGGCGCGGCGGACGGCTGCCCCGTCGCCGCGCTCGCCTCCGACATGGCTCGCGACCCCGGAGAGGGTGAGGCCCACCGCGTCTACACCGAGGGAGTGGGCGACTTCGCCGCATGGCTCGCGACCGAGGACCAGGACGGCATCGCCCGGCTCTGCACCATGCTCGGCGCGCTCGTCCTGGCCCGGGCCACGAAGGGCGACCCGCTCTCCGAGGAGATCCTCGCTTCCGCGCACGCGGCACTGACGGCCACCGACCGACGCTGACGGCCACCGACCGACCGGGGGTACGTCGCGGGACGGCGTGCCGGGTTTTTGGCCGGTGCGCTGCGCGGGGGCGGCCTCGTGGTCGGCCGTGGCGCGAGGCACCTCGCGTCACCCGGGCGACCCGCGTGGCCCCGCGGGCTGCTCCCGGACGCGCCGCACCGCACCGCGTCCGCGCGGTCCCCGCGCGGGGAACCCCGCCGCGATGCGGCCAACCCGCCGAGGGGAAACGGAATCTCACGGCCGAATGTGCCGGTGTCCCCGGCGGGGCCGTTATGGTCGGGGCCCTGGGAATTTCATATTCCGCGTGCGCGTCCTTACCTCGGATTCGCTCCCCTTTCCCTTCCGTCCCCATCCGTCTCTGGTGAAACTTCGGGTCCGTACAAGGGAAATCCGAGCAAGTCGAAATTCCGTCAACCGGCACGATCGGTGTTTTTAGGACTTTACCTGCCGGAGGAACCGGGAAATCGTTTCTTCGTATCTACGATCGTCAGCTATGACCGACATACCACGGGACAACTCCGCCACCCGTGCGCGCTGGCAGACATGTCTCAGGCTCGCCCGCGAACTCCTCCTCGTCGGGCAGGACGACAAGGACCTCAAACTCGACTATCTCCACACTCTGATCGACACGGGCCGCCTCGGCCCCACCCACCACCCGCGCAAGAAGATCCTCGTCATCGGCGCCGGCGTCACCGGCCTCGTCGCCGGCCGCCTGCTCAAGGACGCCGGCCACGACGTCACCATCATCGAGGCCAACGCCGGCCGCGTCGGCGGACGCATCAAGACCATCCGCGCCACCAAGCACCACCAGCCCTTCGAGGACCCCGCCCAGTACGCCGAGGCCGGCGCGATGCGGCTGCCCGACTTCCACCCGCTCGTCCTCGCCCTCGTCGACAAACTCGGGCTCGGCCGCCGCCAGTTCTACAACGTGGACGTGGACCCCGCCACCGGCAGCGAACCCGACGTCCCCGTCCCCCCGGTGACGTACACCTCCTTCACCGGCCGGACCTGGACCTACGGCGACGACAGCCCCGACTTCCGCGAACCCGACAAGCGGGGCAACTCCTGGATCCGCGCCAACCGCGTCCAGGTGCGTCGGGCCGAATACGCCACCACTCCGGAACGGATCAACGAGGGCTTCCACCTCACCGCCGACGAAGTCCGAGCCCCCGTCGTGAAGATGGTCGACGACGCGCTGGAATGCGTGCGCGACTACTACTCCGACCTCGTCGACGGGAAACGCGTCAACAAGCCGTTCGACGCGTGGGTCGAGGGCTGGGCCCGCGTCATCCACGACTTCGACGGCTACTCGATGGGCGGCTTCCTGCGCGACCACGCCGGGCTCAGCGACGAGGCGATCGAGGCCGTCGGAACCCTGGAGAACATGTCCTCACGGCTCCACCTCTCCTTCTTCCACAGCTTCCTGAGCCGCAGCGACATCAACCCCGCCGTCCGCTACTGGGAGATACCCGGCGGCAGTTGGCGTCTGCCGCACGCCCTCCACCAGGGCCTGCGCGACGAGGTGCGACTCGGCCACCGCATGATCCGCCTCGAATACCACGACCCCAGCCGGGACGCCGACCCCGAGGGCACCGGCGCCGTCGGACCCGACGGATGGGGCGTGGCCGTACAGACCGTCGAGGAGAACGACCCGCGGGCCCTGCCCCGCCTGTGGACCGGGGACCTGGCGATCGTCACCATCCCGTTCTCCGCCCTGCGCTTCGTGGAGATCGTCCCCTCGATGTCGTACAAGAAGCGCCGCGCCGTCATCGAGACCCACTACGACCAGGCCACCAAGGTGCTTCTGGAGTTCAGCCACCGGTGGTGGGAGTTCACCGAGGACGACTGGCGCGACGAGTTGGAGAACATCGCGCCGGGCGCGTACGAGAACTACCGGCTGAACACCGAGGCGGACACCGATCCCGCCCTCACGCCCACCACCGCGGACGCCGACCTGCTCGGTGCCGCGGTCAAGGACAGCGGTGTCACCGAGGAGATGCGGCAGCTCAACAGCACCATGCCGCTGCGCGGCCCCGCCGTACGCCCCGCCACACACAGCTTCGGAGGCGGCTCCGCCGCCGACAACCCCAACCGGTTCATGTACTACCCCTCGCACCGGGTCGACGGCAGCACCGGCGGCGTGGTCCTCGCCGCGTACTGCTGGTCCGACGACGCCGCGCGCTGGGACTCCATGCGCGACGCGGAGCGCTACCTCTACGCCCTGCGCAACCTCCAGGCCCTGCACGGCCGCCGCATCGAGGTGTTCTTCACCGGGCGGGGCGCCACCAAGAGCTGGGCCCGCGACCCGTACGCCTTCGGCGAGGCGGCCACCTACACCGCCCACCAGATGACCAGCTTCCACCTGGACGTGCCCCGGCCCGAAGGCCCCGTGCACTTCGCCGGGGAGCACACCTCCCTCAAACACGCCTGGATCGAGGGCGCGTTGGAGAGCGCCGTCCGCGCCGCCATCGCCGTCCACCAGGCCCCGCCCGTCACCACGCCGGGCCCGGACACGGAGGGCAGCTCGTGACCGCGATCACCCCCCGGTGCACGGTCGCCCGCTATCTCGCCCTGCGGCTGGCCGAGTTGGGCATCACCCACCTGTTCGGCGTGCCCGGCAACCACCTCGGCCCGTTCCTGACCACCCTGCGCGCCGAGGGCGACATCGAGTGGGTCGGTACGCCGACCGAGGGCGGCGCGGGACAGGCCGCCGACGCCTACGCCCGTATCCACGGCATCGGCGCGGCGGCGGTCACGTACAGCGTCGGCGCGTTCAATCTGCTCAACGCCTGCGGCGGCGCCTACGTCGAGCAGATCCCGCTCGTCGCGATCAACGCCTCCCCGCCCTACGAGCAGTGGCAGAACTACCGGGCCCTCGGCATGCTCACCTCGCACATGAGCCCGCGCGCGGAGAGCAACCTCGACGTCTACCGGCAGGTCACCGTGGACGCGCAGGTCATCTCCAACCCGGGCCTCGCCGGCGGGCAGATCGACGCCGCGCTCACCGCGTGCCTCTCCGAGCGCAGGCCGGTCTACCTGGAGGTCATGGAGGACCTGTGGGACGAGCCCTGCCCCGAGCCGGGGGAGCCGATCGTCCGGCGCGAGCGGCCGTTCAGCGCCCGCAACCAACCCATGCTCGACCACGCCGTGAACGCGATCCTCACCCTGGTCGCGGAGCACCCGGGACCGGACGGCAGGCCCCGCCCGATCGTGTGGGCCGGTGAGGAGATCGACCGGTTCCGCCTCGGCGGGCCCCTCACCGACCTGGTGGAGGCCACCGGAGTGCCGTTCTGCACCACCGTCGGAGCCAAGGCCGTCGTCGAGGAGGACCTGCCGCAGTTCCACGGTGTGTACAACGGGCGGGCCAGCCACCCGGACGTGCACCGCGTCTTCAAGGACTGGGCCACCTGCCGCATCGGGCTCGGCGCCTGGGCCACGTCGAAGAACCTCGGCGGCGAACAGTACGTCGGCGGCGACTGGGTGATGGCGGCGAACGGCGGTGTCAGCGTGGGCACTTCCTACTTCCCCGACGTCCAGCTCGAACAGCTCCTGCCCGCCCTCCAGGACGCGCTGGTGAACCGGTACGGCTCCGGGGGCCTGGACGCCGACTACTACGCCGAGGCCCACGCCCACCACGGAGCGCCCGACGACCTCCCGGCCGGCCTGGAGCTCCACCGCGCCTCGCTCCGTATCAGCGGCTCACCGTCCCGGCAGGCCGAACGGCTCACCTACGACGGCCTGTTCGACCGGATCAACCACTTCCTCGGCCAGGAGACCCGGCAGAACTGGACGGTCGTCTCCGACGCCGCGTTCTCCCTCATCGGCTCGATGAACCTGTCCCTGCCGGCGGGCGGGTTCCTGTCACAGATCAGTTGGCTCTCCATCGGCTGGTCGGTCGGCGCGGCCACCGGCGCCGCGCTCGCCCCCGAACGCGGGCACGCCCGCCCGATGGTGTTCGTCGGCGACGGCGCCTTCCAGGAGACGTGCCAGGAGATCTCCACCCACACCCGGCTCGGGCTGCGCTCGGTGGTGTTCGTCATGGACAACGGACACTTCTACGGCATCGAGCAGATGCTGGTGCACCCGTCCTACTACGCCGAGCCGGGCTGCGCCGCCCCGGACCGCACGGACTTCTACAACGTCCTCCACCCGTGGCACTACGACCGCCTCGCGGACGTCTTCACCGGCAAGGAGACCCCGGCGACCGGCATCAGCATCGCCCACACCTCAGAACTGGACGACCTGCTGACCCGGCTCACCGACCCGACCGACCCGGTCAACGCGGGACCGCTGCTGGTCCGCGTACGCCTGCACCGGCACGACTACCCACGAGCGATGGCGTACAAGGTGCCGAAGCCCTCCGGGGCGGCCTGAGGACAGACGACCCGCACGTCCTGCCAGGAAAACCTGGTCAGGAAAGTCTTGTTTGCGGAAGGGACAGGAAATGGCTGATCTCAACGTACTGATCGCGTTCGACGCGGCCACGATCGTCGAGCGGAACCCCAACGCGTCGAGGAACCCGGAGGCGCCGACGCAGGTCGACCACGCCCTGATCTACATGACGACGCGCCACGACCACATCGTCGGGACGTCGGGGGCCGAGCTGAACCTCCGGGCCGAACCCGGGGACAGCATCAGGTGGCGGGAGACGACGCTTTCGCTCAGCAGCGACTACAAGGCATTGCTGTACAAATACGTGAGCAGCGACAGCGAACACCAGCTCATCAGGACCCCGGAGATCGAAGTCATCGACGGCGTCTATCCGATGCCGAAGGAGGGCTCCGAGGGCAGGCCGGAATTCGTGACGCAGAACTACGAGGACCATTACTGGCGGACGACCGTCAAAAAGCCCGGAAAGGTCGTGTACCACTTCTACTTCCAGATCCTGGACCGCCATCGGCAATTGCAGGGGTACTTCCAGTGGGACCCCTTCATCACCATCGAGAATTCCTGACGGTCACCCACGCGGTGAGCGGCGGTCCGCCATGTCAGGCGGACCGCAGCAGCGCGCGCAGCCCGGCGGTGTCGATGATGTGGGCCCGGGACGGGAACACCTTGTCGAGCAGGACGCGGTGGATTTCGGGGTCGGGGTCGGCGACACCGTCGGACAGGACGTAGAGGCGGTAGTCGCGGTCGGCGGCGTCGATGAGCGTGGACATTACGACGCCGCTGGTGCTGATGCCCGCGAGCACCAGGGTGTCGATGCCGCGGTCGCTCAGCCGCTCATGGAGATCGGTGGTGGAGAACGAGCCGTAGCGGACCTTGCGTACGACGATGTCGCCGTCCTCGGGTGCGAGCCGCTCGTCGATCCGGCAGGCGGCGTCCTCGTGGTGCAGCATCTTCGCCGCGGCGACCGCGCTGAAGGACTTGTTGGTCGCGGGGACCGCCGCCCAGTCGTCCTCGGTGAAGGCGACGCGGACATGGCCGACGGTGCCGCCCGCGGCGCGGACCTCGGCGACGGCGCCCGCGACCCGCGCGACGAGCGCGTCGGAGTCGGGGGCGAGGGAGACGATCCCGTTCTGGAAGTCCATGGCCAGCAGGGCGGTCCGCTCGGGGACGACGGTGGTCGGGGCGGTGGTGCTCACGTGGGGTTCTCCTTGGTGGTGGTGTCCATGGTGGGGGTTTCCGTCGTGGCTGTTTCCGTGGTGGGTGTTTCCGTGGTGCCGGTCGGGTGGTTCGTGCCGCGGCCCATCAGTCGGCGGTCGAGGAGGGTCAGCAGCAGCACCGCGAGGCCCGCCGCGACCAGCACGACGCCGAGTGTGTGCAGACCGTGGTCGCTCGCGCCGTCGCGGAAGACGATGCCGCCGATCACGGCGGAGGCGATGGAACCGAGGTATCCGAAGGTCCGGAAGAGGCCGGAGGCGGTGCCGATCCGGTCGGCGGGGGCCGCCAGATAGAGGGCGGTCTGGTTGCCGACCGTGGTGGTGGCGGACGTGACGCCGAAGACCAGGGAGACCAGGACGAGCGCGATCGCCGGACTGCGCGAGGTGAGCAGCAGGATGCCGACGGCGCCGAGCAGCATGGTCACCGCCGAGGCGATCAGCGGGCCGCGCACCAGATTGCGCCGGGCGATCGGGCGCGAGAGCAGCGCGGACACGGCACCCATCGGCAGCAGCAGGAGCCCCGCCTCCACCGTGGACAACCCGTGCGCGGCCTCCATCCACTGGGTCATCCCGTACAGCACGGAGTAGACACCGAGAAGGGTGAGGGCCTGGCGCAGATAGGTGCGGGCGAGGGCGCCGTTGGCGGCGAGGCCGCGGAAGTCGAAGAACGGCGCGGTCCTCCGCAGCTCCCACACGACCGTGGGTACGGCGGCCAGGACGAAGACCGCGAGCGCGGCCCACTCGACGCGGGGCAGGCTCATCAGGAAGATGACCAGCGCGCTCATCGACCCGGCGAAGCCGAGGACGCCGGGCAGATCGATCCGGCCGGCCACCTCGCGGAAGCCGCTGTGCTCGCGGTCGAGCGCGGCGTCCCGGGGCAGTTGGCGCAGCGCCATGACCATGGCGATCGCGGTGACCGGGATGTTGATCAGGAAGGCCCAGCGCCAGCCCGCGGCGCCCACGAGGAGCCCGCCGATCGGCGGGCCGACGGCGGCGGTGGCCATGCCCGCGACCGCGATGCCGCCGAGCACGGCGCCGGGCGGCGCGTCCATGCCGGCCTCCCCGGCGCGGCGCCGTATCAGCACCATCGCGCAGGGGAAGCCCGCCGAGGTGCCGACGCCGATGAGCACCCGGGCGACGGTCAGCGTCGCCAGATCCTGGCCGAGGCCGCCGACCAGGCCCCCGACCAGGACCAGCACGATGCCGGAGAGGAAGATCCGCCGCGGTCCGAGCACCTCGGCCAGCTTCCCGGCCGTGGGCTGTGCGACGGCGCTGGCCAGGTAGAGCGAGGAGACCAGTACGGCGGTGCTGCCCACGGCGACATGCAGCTCGGCGGCGATGGGCACCAGGGCGGTGGCGATGAGGGAGCTGTTGATCGGGTTGAGGCTGGAGCCCACGTAGAGCGGGGCGGTGAAGGTCCAGGCGAAGGGCTTGTGTGCGAGCCCCTTCGCCGTGGAGCCGGTCCGCGCTGCGCCGATGGCCCTCATATGACGCCGTCGTACGGGCCGGCGCCGTCGTACGGGCCGACGCCGTCGTACGGGTCGGCCGCGGCGAGACGCTCCAGCAGTTCGACGGCCTTCTCCATGTCCGCGCGCTCGTGGGGGGCGACGACCTGGTCGATGGCCCGCGCCAGGAAGGTGGCACGCTCCGTGAGCAGCTTGTCGACCAGCGCGGTCGCGGTCGGGTCGGGGCTCATCAGCTTCTTGCGGCCGTCCCGCGGGTCCGGCTCGCTGTGAATCAGCCCGGCGGCCTTGAGCACCGCCAGGCTCTGCGCGATGGACTGCGCGCTGACATGCTCCAGCGCGGCGAGCCGGGCCGCGGTGACCGGGCCCTCCCGTACGACGCTCGCCAGCACGCCGAGCTGTGTGAGCGTGAGGCCGGTCGCATGCTGTCCCGACTCCGCGCGCAGGCGGGCGCGGAGCCGCTTCATCGCGTCGTGGAGGCGCTGCGCGGTCGCGGCGGACCGCTGCGTACCCGGGATCTCGGTCATGCCCTCACCGTAAAACTGCACAAGTAACTTCGCCAAGTTACTTGTGCAGTTTTTACCTGGACGTCGCTTCGGGCGCCGCTTCGGGGGCCGCCTCGGGGACTGTCCCGGGTGGTCACGCCGCCAGGTGGGCGGCGAAGAAGTCGTTCAGCTTCTCGACGGCGGGCGTGACGTACGCGTCCTTGTCGTAGAGGTCGACGTGGGACGCGCCCTCGCGGCGGCGTCCGGCATGCCCCGCAGGACGGCCGGGTCCTGGGCGTCGTCCGCGCCGAGCCGGAACTGCCGTGAGATGTCGACGGCGCTGACCGTGCCCACGGCCCGGATACGGTGATCGGCGGCCGCCGCGGTGAGGGCGGGCGTACAGGCCGGAAGCCTGTTCCTTCACCCCGCTTCCCGGGTGCCCGACCACGACGGCCGGGTACGGACGGGGCGCGTCGCCGTCGGGGGTGAAGAGATGGCCGGCGAGCTTCGGACCGGCGCCGGGAAGGACGACATCCGTACGCATGGTGGTGCCTCCAGTCGTTCGGCAGGGTCGGCCGGGTTCGCCGGCCCTGTCCTCACCCTCGCGCCGTCCCGTACGGAGCCACCAGCTCACCCTCGATGTCCAGCAGTTCACGGTCGACACCCACCCCGAGCAACTCCTCGTCGCCTACACCGCCCCGCCCGACTCGCCCTCCCGCGATGCGCTGGGGTTCCTCCTGCGCTGGGCGAGCCATTCGTCGAAGGTCTGACGGCCCCGGGGGCCTGGTCCGGTCGGAAGCTGGCCGTCGCCCGCCATGGCCGCGCCCGTGGCGCCGGGGAGCCTGACCGGTACCAGCAGGCGCCGCTGGTGCGTGGCCCGCAGCAGTCGGCGCGCCAGGTCGACGAGCTGCTCGACACGGGGTCCGGCGAGCTCGGGGGCCATGCCCTGCGCCGGGTCCAGGGCGAGGCGGACCAGGTGCTGGGCGACCTCGCGGGCCGCGACCGGCTGGGTCCGCATCCGGGGCACCACCGCGAACGGTTTCGGGACCAGGTCGAGGGTCTGCTCCACGAACTCGTGGAACTGCGTGGCCCGCAGCACCGTCCACGGCGTCGGACCGCCCTTCACCACGCTCTCCTGACGCAGTTTCCCCTGGTAGTAGCCGTGCCCGACCCGGTCGACGCCGACGATGGACAACGCGATGTGGTGGCGTACCCCGGCCCGCTCACCGGCGGCCAGGAGGGTGCGGCTGACGCTGTCGAAGAACGGGACGGCCTTCTTGCCGCTCATGGTCGTCACGTTGCTCACGTCGACGACCACGTCCACACCCGCCATGGCCGCGTCGAGCCCCGTACCCGAGACGAGGTCCACACCTCGCGACCGGGCCAGCACCACCGGCTCCTGGCCGGCCGCGGCCAACTCCTCGACCACCAGCCGCCCGACCAGCCCGGTCCCGCCCGCCACCGCTACCCGCATGCCCGGTCTCTCCTCAGCGCTCATGTCGACATTGTCACCTATGTCGCTTTCGTTGGCCGCGCGCCCATGTGGTTTCGGCGCCGAGGGTTCGGTCGACGGCCATGGTGCCCGAACCGGCACCGACCGCTGCCTCCGCGGGCGCCGGAGCTGCCCTTTCGTCAAGGACGGGGGACATCCAGGTCGGATCGGATGACCGTAGGGTCAAAGGATCATGACAGTCGAGGCGCTGGAGGGGACGTTGCGGGCGAACGGGCGAAGAGGCGGGACAGCACGGGAAGAGCGGGGCGTGATGAACGCGCGCCGGTCCGAACTCCCCGCCCGCGCGGCGGCTGCCGTCGCGGCCGGGCGGGGCGACGAACTGCCGACGCGGGACATGCTGGCCGTGCAGAGTCTCGTCGGGAACACCGTCATGTCCTCCGCTCTCGGGAACTCGACCACCGGCCGGACCACCGGCGGCCCCGCCGCCCGCCGGGCGGTGGGCGGCCCCGCTGTGCAACGGGCGGGTGACGCGGAGCGGGAGAGGAAACCCTCGGGCCCGTCGCGCGGCGGACGGGCCGCGGCAGCCGCCGGCGGGGCGGGCAGGGACACCCTCGGGCTCGGTTCCGACCTGGCCACCCCGGCGGCCACCGCGACCATCGCCGGGCAGTACGACGTGCCGACCTTCAGCACCCCGGACTCCTACAACGTAGGCATCGCGGGACCCGCGGGCACCGCCGTGGCGGCGGGCGCCGGGCTCTACGGGAACGTCCGGGCGGGCCGCGCCGCCCATCAGGGCCGCAAGCAGGCGCCGGAAGGCAGTGGACAGCACCAGGGCTTCAGCCGCGATCTGAGCGGTGCCCGGGCGGACGGGGCGCAGAACACCGCCGCCATGGTGGGCGGTGTGCTCAACGGCGCGGGTGGCGCGATGAACCTCTCCGGAAGCTTCACCCCTGCCGTCTACAACGGCGTCCTCTCCGGCGGCGGTGTCGCCGCCCTGCCCGGGGCCGCTCTGCAGGCCGGTCGGTACGGCCGCAAGGCGGCCAAGGCCCGGAAACGGGTGAAGAAACTCGAAGCTCTCATGCTCGCGCAGGACCAGCAGCCCGCGGCGGCGCTGAAGGCCGCCAACGAGGAAGTACAGGCGCGCCTCGACCTGATGCACACGCTCGACACCGAGTTCGAGGGTGCGCACGCCGAGTACAAGGCCCGGGTCGAGGACCAGGCACGGCCGGAGGGCGAACGGCGCTACCCGGACACCACGAACGAGCTGCTGGCCGGCCTCGTCCTCACCTACCAGGACCTTGAGGCGCAGCTCCAGGAAGCCGTGACCGCACACGCGACCGCCGTGCGGGAGGCCGCCCGGCGCGAACAGGCCCAACAGGCGATCAGCAGGGCCCTGAACGAATTCGCGGAGGCGGTCGGCCGGCACGAGCGCGGGGGCGACGACCAGGTCACCCTGCGGCAGATCCAGCTCTACGCGATCGGGAAGAACAAGCGGGGTGTCATCAAGAAGATGACGAGCGCCCTGGCCGGGGCCCTCGGGGTGTCGGCCTCGGTGGCCTCCCTCATCTCCACGATCGCCATCGCCGCTGGTGCCACCGCCGGTGCCGCGGTACTCGTGACCACGCCGGTGGGCTGGGGTCTGGCCGCGGCGGCTGCGACGGTCGCGCTGGGGCTCGCCTCGTACAAGGCGTGGAAGACGGTGGCCAGACGCTGGGAGCAGACGGCCGCCGAGGCACCTGACGACGGAACCCTCCAGCATCTGGGCAAGACCTTGGCGTTCTGGCGCAGGACCGGCCCCAGCAAGCGTGAGGAGTACGCGGTGGCGCTGTACCGGTTCGCGGACGGTGCGGACCCCGTACAGGCGGAGATCGCCCGCAACACGGTGCGGACCCTCGGACTCGACTGGGGCCGGATCAAGAGCGACAAGGAGAGCGCCACCCAGCTCATCGCCGCCAAGATGGCTTCCTGACCAGGACGGCCCGTGCGCGCCGGCCGGCGCGCGCGCCGGCCGGCCGACGCGCGAGATGCCGGGTCATCCCGAACCCGGTCCGTGGGGGCTGCCGGTCAGGCCGGCTCGGTGTGTCCCGCTGTCGTGGTGATCCGGGTGATGGCCTCACGGGTCAGCGCGCGGTCGTGGGGCTCGCGCGACAGGGCCCGGTGGAGGGTCAATCCCTCGATGAGTGCGTCGAGTTGGCGCGCCGTATCGGGGTCGAAGTGCTTCTCCAGATGGACGCGGCTGCGGCGCATCCACTCGTGGGTGATCTCCCGGTAGACGGGTTGGCGGGCGGCGAGGGTGTACAGCTCCTGGGAGAGTACGAGGTCGCGCTGGCTTCCCTCGGACAGGACGTGAACGAGGTCGGTCACCGCCTCGCACGCCTGGTCGCGGTCGGTGGGGGCGGCGAGGTGGGCGTCGAAGACGGCGACGATGTGGTCGGCGAAGCGGCCGAACGCGTCCCTGAGCAACTGTTCGATGCCGCTGAAGTGGTAGGTCATCGATCCCAGGGGGACACCGGCACGCGTGGCGATCTTCCGGTGGGAGACACCGGCGACGCCCTCCTCGGCGATGAGGTCGAGGGTGGCGGCGATGATGCGTTCGCGTCGCCGCGGGTCGGTGTGTCCGGTCGCCATGGCAGGAGTCTCTCAGAGGTTCCGGACCGGGCGCGCGGGGTTGCCCACGGCGACGACGTCGGCGGGCACGTCCTTCGTCACCACCGCGCCGGCGCCGATGACGGAGTTGTCCCCGATGCTCACACCGGGCAGGACGGTGGCGCCTCCGCCGAGCCACACATTGTTCCCGATGGTGATCGGGCGGGCGGCCTCCAGTTTGTCGCGGCGGGGCTGCGGCTCCAAGGGGTGGGTGGGGGTGAGCAGTTGGACGTTCGGCCCGATCTGGCAGTCCTCGCCGATGGTGATCGCCGCGACGTCCAGCGCGGTCAGATTGAAGTTGACGAAGGTGCGTGCGCCGACGGTGATGTTGCTGCCGTAGTCGACATGGAGCGGTGGCCGTACGTGCGCCTCCTCGCCCAGGGAGCCGAGCAGTTCGGCGAGGATCGGCCGCGCGGCGTCGGCGTCTTCGACGTAGGCGGCCTGGTAGCGGGCGGCCAGGCGTACGGCTTGCTGCTGCCGACGGGCGATCTCGGGGTCGTCGGCGATGTAGAGATCGCCCGACAGCATGCGTTCGAGGTGGGTGCGGGGGTCCTGGGCGAAGTGGTCCATCGGCATGCGTACGATCGTACACTCGGGGCGGGGTACGGGCCCGGGCGTCGTACGACCGGAGGGCCCACCGTTTCCGGCCTGCCGTTTCGGCCTACTGTTTCCGGGCCTGCAGCACTCCCGCGAGCAGGAGCGCGAGCAGTCCGGCGAGGGGCACCACCAGCAGACCTGCCCGGAGGCTGGTGGCGTCGGCGATCAGCCCGACGACGGGCGGGGAGACCAGGAAGCCCAGGCGCATGAGCCAGGAGACGATGGCCAGGCCCGAACCGGCCTTGAGGCCGGGCAGTTCGTCGGCCTCGTGCATCGCCGCGGGAACCAGCGTGGCCACCCCGAATCCGGCGGCGGCGAAACCGAGGATCGTGCCGGGCACGGTGGGTACGGCCAGCGCCAGACCCATGCCGGCCGCCGCGATGAGGCCGCCCGCGCGGGCCACGGTGCGCTGGCCGAAGCGGTCGACGAGTCGGTCGCCCAGGAGGCGGCCGATGAACTGGGCTCCCACCAGGGCGATGAAGCCGCAGGCCGCGAGCGTCACCGAGGCGTCGAGCGAGTCGGAGAGGTAGAGCGTCGCCCAGGAGCTCCCCGCGTCCTCGACGAGCGTGCCGGCCGTGGCGATGAGGACGAGCGCGGCCAGCACGTAAGCGGCGCGCGGACCCGCTGCCGCACGCCCCGGCCGGACCGTCTCCCGGCCGCCGTCGTCGCTCTCCCCGGGCGGCTCGGTGTCGGGGCCCGGCAGACGGAACCGCAGGGCGACGCACGCGGCGATCGCGAACACCACGGCCGAGATCGTCAGATGCTGCCCCCGCGAGAGACCGAGCGCGATCGCCGCGGCGGCCATGGAGCCACCGACGACGGCACCGATGGACCAGACGGCATGGAAGGAGTTGATGATGGAGCGTCCGTAGCGGCGCTGCACCCGCAGCCCGTGGGCGTTCTGCGCGACATCGGTGATCGAGTCCGCCGCCCCGGCCAGGAACAACGCCGCCGCGAACATCACCACCGAGTCGGCCAGCCCCGCGGCGAGGATCCCCGCGCCGGTCACCAGGGTCCCGGCCACCGCCGTCCGCGCCGAGCCCAGCCACCGGACGGCCACCCCGGCCGCGAGACCGGCCGCGATGGCGCCCGCGGGGAACGCGGCGACTGCCAGCCCATAGGCGGCGTTGCCGATATCGAGATCCGCCTTGATCTGCGGATACCTCGGCAGAAGGTTGGCGAACAGAGCTCCGTTGGTGAAGAAGAGCACGGCAACGGCTACGCGAGCCTGCCGTTCGGCCGAAGCGGGCCGGCGTAGTACGTCAACACTCATGCGGGGACCCTACAGCCAGAGCGTACGAACGTACACTCCTCCGCGGCCCTGGTCTCATTCCTGATTTCCGGGGCAGGATCTCTGTGTCCCGCGTCAGTGTCAGTTGAAGATCCCGTACGAGGTCAAGGGGGCACCGCGTGACGGAACTCGTCCCTGCTGGTGGAGGTCTGCTGTGGGACGGGGAGTCCCTGCGGGAGGACGACTGGCTGGTGCGACTCCCGTGGTACGGAGGCGGCGTTACCGCCAGGGCCGGTCGGGACGCCTTGGCGGATGTGGCCCCGTACGTCGATCGCCGCCTGCGGGAAGGGCCCGGCTTCGCCGTCGTACGGCGCGTGGAACTGGAGGGGTTGACCGACGCGGAATGCGTCGAGTTGGCCAGGCGGTTCGGCGGGCTGCTGGGCACGGTGCGGCCCCGCGGGGAAGCGACGGACGAGCTGGTGACGGCCGTTGCGCGGGCCAGGGGGCAGGTGCCGGTTCCGGACCAGGACCGTGACGATCGTGCGTTGCGGGAGCCGTTGGAGCACCGGTTCCTGGTCCGGGTGTGGGCGGACTGAGCGGACCGAACCGCCAGGTGCTCCGCACGCCGCCCCGCGTGGCCGAACGGCGGCACCTTGTCGAAACACGCCCTAGTGGCGGGGCGTTGCGCTGGCTTGAACCAGGGCTCGTGCCAGGTCGGTGCTCTCCGGGAGGCTGTCGAACGGGAGGGGTTGCGTGGCGACGGCACCCTCGTGCAGCACGAGGAGTTGAGTGGCGAGGGTGGCCGGGTGCGAGCAGCCCGCTGTGGCGGCGAGTTCCTTGAACAGGTTCAGCAGCCAGAGCTTCTGGTTCGCGGCGATGCGGTGTGCGGGATGCGAGGGGTCCGGGATTTCGGCCAGCGCGTTGATGAAGGCGCATCCGCGGGTGTTGGTCTCGCTCCAGGTCCGCAGCGCCTCGAAGGGGGCGGTGACGGCCTCGGTGGGAGTGTCGCCGGCGTCGACGGCGGCACGGACATGCGACCGCCACCTCTGGTCGCGTTCCGTGAGGTAGGCCGCCACGAGGTGGTCCTTCGAACCGAACTGGTTGTACAGGGTCCGCTTGGTCACGCCTGAGTGCTCGGCGATCAGATCCACCCCGACCGCTGTGATGCCGCGGTTGTAGAACAGCTCCTCGGCGGCCGCCACGATGCGGCGGCCGGCCGGCGTCATAGGCCGCGCTTCCTGCATGACGGGCCCCTTCACTGATCGGTGTACGGTGGGAGATGTTCACAGATCAGTATACCTGCGAGGAGGTTCAAGCGATGGGTGTTTCCGATGTCATGCGCGCGGTGCGCATCACAGAGCACGGAGGACCGGAGGTTCTCGAGTTCGCGGAGGTGGCCGTGCCTGCCCCTCAGGCAGGGGAGGTGCTGGTCCAGGTCGGCGCGGT
Source organism: Streptomyces sp. NPDC087310 (assembly GCF_044744405.1). Taxonomy (NCBI): domain Bacteria; kingdom Bacillati; phylum Actinomycetota; class Actinomycetes; order Kitasatosporales; family Streptomycetaceae; genus Streptomyces; species Streptomyces sp. NPDC087310. The sequence goes on from NZ_JBIUYF010000006.1 coordinate 93,697, forward strand.
GGCGCTGAACAACACCGACCTGTGGACCCGGGAAGGCGCCTACGGCCGTCCGGACGACCCGAAGGCGCTGTCGGGCTGGCGAGGGCCGATCGATTTCCCGCGTATCCAGGGCGCCGATGTGGCCGGCCGGGTCGTGGCCGCCGGGACCGGGGTGGAGGGGAGCCTCATCGGACGCCGAGTGGTCGTCGACCCCGCGATCTACGACACCGACGGGCCGGACGCCAACCCGGTGGGGCTGATGGGGAGCGAGCGCGACGGCGGATACGCCGAGTATGTGACAGCGCCGGTGGAGCGTGTGCATGACGTGACGGAATCTCCGCTCACGGACGACCAGCTCGCGGCGCTGCCGACCGCCTACGGCACCGCGCTGGGCATGATCGAGCGCGGCCGGCTGCGGAGGGGGGAGACCGCCCTGGTCTCGGGAGCCTCCGGCGGCGTCGGCCTCGCGCTGGTGCAGATCGCCCGTGCGCGCGGCGCCAAGGTGATCGCCATCAGCAGCGGACCCAAGATCGATGCGGTGCGCGAGGCGGGCGCGCACGAAGTCGTCGACCGTGCGGGAGACATCGCCGGGCACATCCGCGCCGCCGCCCCGGAAGGCATCGACGTCGCACTCGACGTCGTGGTCGGCGATCTGGTGAGCGAGGGGCTGCCGCTGCTGCGCGAAGGGGGCCGGTGGGTCATCGCCGGCGCACTCGGCGGCTACGACGTGACCTTTGACGTGCGCCGCCTCTACCTGCACAACGCCCAGATCATCGGATCCGCGATGCACACGCCCACCCACTTCGGCCTCCTCATGAACCTGGCCCGCCGGGCAGAGGTCCAGCCCGTCATCGCCGCGACCTTCCCACTGGACCAGGCCGCTCGGGCCCAGGAGGAACTCTCCCGCAGGGGGCACGTGGGAAAGATCGTCATGCACCCCTGAATCAGTACCGGCGCTCGCTTCGGGACGACGTGACGACGGCTCGGTACGGAGGCAACTGCCCCGCGGGTCGCGTGCGGTAGCCGGCAAGGCAGGTCGTACGTTCCACTCCGCCGCCGGTCTCCCCGCTGATCTCGCCGGCAGGGCCGCGGCTACCGGGGGAGGTCGGCGAGTTCGGCCAGTGTTTCGGCGATGCCCGGCAGGAGGTCGGCCGGGATGTGGTCGAGGACCCGGCGCCGGGCGCTGGCGAGGTGGGCGGGCTGAGCCGCGCGCATGGCGTGCAGTCCGGTGTCGGTGAGGACGGCTTCACTGCCGCGCGCGTCCAGGCTGTGGCGCACCTTGCGCACCATGTCGTGGCGGGACAGGCCGTCGATGATGCGCGTGATGCGCGAGGGCGTGAGGCCGCCGACCGCGCCGACCTGCTGCGCGTCCACACCCGCCCCGACGCGATGCGCGGCGGCTTCGAGCACTACACCACCCTCGTCCAGGACGGGCGGGCCGCCCGCGCCGGCGGCCGCCTGACCATGCCCGTCCTCGTCCTGAACGGTGAGCGCGGCCTGCCCCAGAGCGTCCTGCTGGAGGGGGCCCGCGCGACTGCGGCCGACGTGCGCCGCGACACCGTCCCCGGGGCCGCGCACACCTTCGCGGCCGACAACCCGGCTTGGACGGCCGACCGGCTCGCCCGGTTCTTCACCACCACCCCCGCCGCCTGACCCGGGCACGACACAGCACACGGAGCACTCCTCATGCAGATCCTCGTCATCGGCGCCACCGGCTACGCCGGCCGCCGTGTCTCAGCCGCTCTGGCCCGTGCCGGGCACACCGTCCTGGGCCTGGCGCGCGACGCCTCCGCCCCGCGGCCCGCGCTCTCACCGTGGACGAGGTCATCCCCGTCGAGGGGGACTTCTCCGAGCCGGAGACCTGGCGCGGACACCTCGACGGCACCGACGTGGTCGTCCACCTGCTGATGGACATGAGCGACCCCGTCGGCGGTGACCGGCGCCTGTTCGCCGAGCTGCTCGCCGCCCAGGAGCGGGACGGGCGCCGCCGCCTGGTGTTCACCACCGGCATATCCTCCTACGGCCGTACCGGCCTGCCTCTCATGGACGAGAACACCCCCGGAAACCCCGAAAGCCCCATCGGCTTCCGCTTCGTACTGGAGAAGGAGCTGGCCGCCTCCGGCCTCGCCCACACCGTGATCCGCCCCGGGTTCATGAACGGAGGCCCCGCGACCACCTCCATGACCGGCCAGTGGTTCGCCGCCGCCGAGGCGGGCGACATGATGCAGATGGCCGCCGACCAGGACGAACTCGTCAGCAGCGCCAAGGCTCACCGCCTCCTGGGCTGGACCCCCCCGCCACACCTCCTTCACCGACGACCCCACCCGTCACTACCGCGCCTGGAAGGCCGCCCAGCCCGCCGCCTGACACCTCGCCGGGTGCGGGTCACGTATTCGGCGCCCCGCATCCCGGCCCCCGCCGGCCCGTCTGTCGGATCGGGGCGTCGTCGGCCGGCGACGGCACGGTGCACGGGCGCAGCACCATGAGCGGGTCTTCCCAGGCCGCCACCATGGCAAAGGGAAAGCGGTCGAGCTCAAGGCAGAGTGCGACGTCATCAGGATGGGCTCCCTGACGTACCCCCTCCGTCAGCTCGGTGGCGGCGCGCGACCCGGCGGCGCGGCGGAGGAACTCGGCAGGGTCCGTCCCAGCCCCGGTGGCTCTCCGGGCGATGTACTGAGCACATGCCAGATCCTCGTCGGCCTGTCCGTCTTCGCCGGTGACCACGAAGGTGACCCTGCCACGCGCGCGCGTCCGCAAGAACTGAGCCGTCGCCTCCGCCACCACGAAGCTGGTACACAGCACCATCGGCGCCTCCTTGACCGCAAGGGTGCCGACCGTCCCTGCCGTGGTCTTCTGCACAACGGTCCGTCCGCCAAGGTCGACGGACCGCAGCAGGCCCGGCGAGTTGACGGCGTCGAACCCGGGTGCGGGCGGACCGTCCTTGAGCGCCACCCAATCCGGGTGACGGGCCTTGAGCGCCAGGGCTTCGTCCAGCGACTCGGCAAGAACGATCTTTTCCGCCCCCTGGGCAAAGGCCCGGGCGGCCACGGTGAAAGCACGCATGACGTCGACCACGACCGCCACGGACGGGGTTTCGACCAGATCGGCGATACCAAGGAAACGAGTGTCCATTCCGGTCATGATCGCTCATGCCCCGTTCACGCGTCAGCCGTTGTGCGTGGCGGGCAGACGCAGGAGCCGCTCGATCGTGCGCAGGACGCCGTCGTCGTTGTTGGAGGGTGCCGTGTACCGGGCCCGATCCAGGACGTCCGCATGGGCGTTGGCCATGGCGAAGGACCACTCGGCGGCGTCGAGCATCTCCAGGTCGTTGAGGTAGTCGCCGAACACCAGTGTCTGGGCGGGGGTGATGCCCAGGTCCTGCTGGACGCGCCGGAGGGCGGCGCCCTTGTTGGCGGTGCGGTTCATCACGTCGATCCAGTGCTCGCTGGAGACGACGACCTGATGGGTCTCGGTGAACTCGGCAAGGGCCGGTGCTGTGGTGAGGGCCGCGGGGCCGAAGTCGAAGAGGGCTATCTTGTTGATCTCGTCGTCGACGGCGGTGGCGTCCTCGACGCTCTCGTGGGCGACGTAGTACTTGGCGACCTGGGCCAGGAAGGCTTCGTCGGCGCGTTCCGTGTAGGCGCGGTGTTTGCCGCAGACCACGGCCCCCACGTCGATGCCGCTGTCGGCGAGGCCGCGTACCTTCTTGACGAGCCGGGCGGCCACGGCCGGGTCCAGGGGGTCGGAGCCGAGTTCCCTGCCGTCGCGGACCACGTGGGTGCCGTTCTCCGCGATGAAGATCATGCCGTCGTCGACGCCGCTGAAGAGGCGGGCGAGGGTGGCGTACTGGCGGCCGCTCGCCGGGCTGAACAGCACGCCGCGTCGGCGCAGCAGCGCCAGGACCCGGCGCAGCCGAGGGGGCGGGTTTCCCGCGTCGTCCAGGAGGGTGCCGTCCATGTCGGCGACGATCAACTTGATGTCGACCGGCTCGCTGGGCAGGGTCTGGTGTCCGACGGAAGAGTGCATGGTTCCGTTCTCTGCTCGTGGTGCTGTGCGGTGGTGGTCGGACCCTGTCCGGCTCAGTGGGTGCTGTCGCCGCCGGTCCGCTCCCCATGATGACGGTTGCGGACCGGACCGGGGCGGGCGTCGGCCCCGGGGGAGGACCCGGCAGCGGTCACAGGAGTCGGGCGGCGGTCGTGACGTCCGGCTGCCGGCCAAGAGCGTGGGCGGCGAGGAGGGCCGACCCCACCGCGGTCACTTCGGGTTCGGCGATGACACGAGCTGTCCTGCCGGTGACGGTCTGCTTGATGTCGATCCAGCCGCGCGAGCGCGCCCAGCCGCCCGCGGTGAACACCGGCGCGTCCGACGCCGTGATGGTCCGCACGGCGGTGATGGCACGGTCACCGAGGCCGGCCGGCGCGCCGAGTACGGCCGAGGCGCGGGAGAAAGGAGCCGCCGGGGCGCAAGCGGTGAACGCGGGGGGCTGACCGCCGGCCGCGCCGGGCAGGAAGGTCCCTGAGAACCGACGATCTCTCCCGTGGGCACCGCGGAGGGCAGCAGGCCGGTGGTGCCGAGGGTGGCGCGCACCCGGGCGGTGTGCCAGGTGCGGGCGAGCGGACGCCAGGCGCCGGTGCGCGCGGCGAGGGTGTCGCTGAGGAAGCTGGTCGTGCTCCACCTGCAGGCCACGAAGTCGGTGAGGGCGAGCCAGGCGGTCGCCCGGTCGGCGTGTGGCTGTGCGCGGGCCCAGGCCCAGCCGACGAGGGAACGGGCCGTGTCCGTGGCCGTGCCGACGTCGTCGGCCGGGTCGAGTACGGGTCGCAGGGTACGGAAGAGGGCGGTGCGGCGGGGATCGAACCAGGGCAGGGTCCGGGTCAGAGGGTTGAGGTCGGCATCCACGAGGACGCCGTCCTCTGGGCGAGGGCGGCCTGCTCGGCGCGGGAGCCGTTCCAGGGGAAGAGCATCTCGACGGCGTCGACGCCCATGCGGACGGCTTCCTCGACGGTGGTGATGAGACTGTGGGAGCCGCCGCCGTCGAGCTGCGCGTAGTCGTAGTAGGTGTCGATGGTGAGCACGCGGGTCAGGTGCGGGTGACGGGCGAAGAAGGCTTCGGTCTGCTTGACCTGGCCCGGGGTCATCATGAAGCCGGTGACGTCCTTGTCACCCCAGGTGGAGAACGGGGCCGAGGGGGTCTCCAGGCCCTCGATCCGGTTGAAGATCAGGCCGTGGTCGACGGGCATGATGATGGCGACCCGGTCGCTGGGGAGGGTACGGCGCATCCGGTATTCCATGGACATGGCTGTCTGGTCCCTCTCGTCGTCAGGGTCTGGTCGGCCCGCTCACCTGGCTGACCTCCTCGGCGTCATATCCTCTTTCCCGCCTGGTCGCCGAGGGCTAATGTTCGTTCGGTGAACAGCCCACGAGGAGCCAAGAACATGCCCGGTCGTCCGAGCGCGCGTTGACGTTGTAGGCCGTGATCGGCCTGTCATCGCGTGCTGCCCTTGAGTCGCGGCACAGCGAGCCTTCCCCCGCCTGAACCGTCGGTGCGTCTGTCGTGCGCCGGGTGACGGGCCTCGTTGTCCGCTGTCAAGGGATTCCCGTGCCGTCCAATTCCTCCGGCTCCTCCAATTCCTCCGGCTCCTCCGGCTCCTCCGCCTCCTCCGCTGTATCCGATTCCGGTTGGCCTGTTGCGTCCAGCCTGTGGCGGGACGCCGACTTCCGCCGACTCTGGGTGGGGCAGACGGCCTCCCAACTCGGCGAACACACCTGTCTGGTGATCCTGCCGCTCTTCGCGGTCATGACGCTCGACGCCGGCGCCGGGCAGTTGGGCATCCTGCGCGCGGTGGGGCAGGCGCCCATCCTGCTGCTCTCGCTCTTCGCCGGCGCGTGGGTGGACAGGTGGCGGACCCGCACCGTGATGGTGCTGACAGACGCCGGCCGAGCCCTGGCGCTGGGCGCCCTCGCGATGGCCGGCCTCCTCGGGTGGCTCGGCCTGCATGCGCTGTTCGTGGTCGCCTTCGCGGTCGGGGTCCTGTCCGTGTTCTTCGACGTGGCGTATCAGGCGTCTCTCGTACGGCTGGTGAAACGCGATCAGTTGGTACGGGGGAACAGCGCGCTCGAAGGCAGCCGGTCCGCGGCGCAGATCGGCGGTCCCGCCCTCGGCGGCGCGTTGGTGTCCCTGCTGTCGGCGCCGATCGCTGCCGCCTCCAGCGTGCTGTTCTTCGTACTGTCGTTCCTGTCGGTCCGGCGGATCCGCCGGACCGAACCGATCCTCGAGCGTTCCGAACGTCCTCCTCGGGTCTGGCGGCGGATTGGTGAGGGCCTGCGTTTCGTCGTCGCCGATACCGCGCTGCGGAGCGTGTGCCTGGCCTCGGCGGCCTTCCAGTTCTGCTTCGCGGCGATGATGACCGTCTACCTGCTCTTCCTGCCACGGGAACTGCACCTGTCGGGCACCGCTGTCGGGCTGGCGCTGGCGGCGACGGGACCAGGAGCGCTCCTGGGCTCGGTGCTGGCCGCGCGGCTGCCGGGCCGATTCGGTTACGGTGCGGTGCTCGTGGCGGCGGCGGCACTCGGCGACGGTGCGTTCCTGTGCGTGGCCGCGCTGCGTGGCTCCTCCGTGGTGACGGTTTCCGTACTCCTCGCGGTCAGCTTCGTGTTCGGGGTGGGCGGCCAGTTGGTGTCCGTCACGGTCATGGCCGTCCGGCAGGCGGTGACCCCGGACGGGATGCAGGGCCGTACGGCCGCCACCATCACGTTCATGGGCATGGGACTGGCCCCGCTCGGCTCTCTGCTCGGCGGATTCCTCGCGGAGGAATGGGGACTGCGCACCAGCCTCCTGGTGACGGCCGCAGGCATGATGCTGTCCCCGGTGGTACTGGCGCTGTCCCCGCTCGCTCGCCTGGGACGGGCGCTTCCTGCCGTCCCGGGACGCGCTGCCGACCCACCCCTTTCCTGACTCCTGCGGGACCAGTGGGTTGGCGTGGCGCTGCGATGAGTTTCGCCGTGAGGTCCCGTCTCCATTCACGTACCCGCTCCACCACACCCGAGGAGAGCATCATGGCCGCCATCTACACCTTCGATGTCTTTTCCACCCTCGACGGCTACGGCTGCCCCACCAGTCGCGACTGGGGCGGCTACTGGGGCAAGCAAGGCCCCGAACTGCTCGACCGCCGCCTCTCCCTGTACGAGGCCGAGCAGCGGATGATCTTCGGCGCCCACACCTATCGGACGTTCGCGCAGGTACTGACCCCGGTCTTCGAGGAGTCAGGGCGTGACCCCTGGGTCACCCGGATGATGAACCTGCCCGCGACGGTGGTGTCGACCACCCTGGACGGACCGCTCGACTGGCCGGACGCGACTGTCGTGAGCGGTGACGCCGTGGACATCGTCACCCGGCTCAAAGAGGAGTCCGAGGTGCCGTTGCGCTCGCACGGCAGCATGTCGCTCAACCGGGCGCTGATGGCCGCCGGCCTGGTCGACCGCGTCCAGGTGACACTCTTCCCCGTGATCACCGGTCAGACCGGCGATCATCCGATCTTCCAAGGTGCGGCCGACTTCGACCTCGAACTGCTCGACAGCCGGACACTCGACGCCAACATCCAGGAACTCATCTACCGGCCCACCCTGCACGCCTGAAGCCATCCACGCACCCCACCCGGCCCGGGCATGCGTTCGACTCCCACTCACCAAGATCGATAAAGCAACAGGCGCACACCCGGGCCGTCCGAAAACACATTGCCGGATCACGCTCCCGGCGGCACACACTGCCAGCACTCAGCGAGTGCACTCGTCCGCATGCTTGCGCTGACGAGGCGCAGCACGGCCGGGGCCCGGCGCGTACTCCTCTCTGCGGCAGCCGGAGCAGGTCACCCACTGGTGGCCTTTGTCGTCCTCTTCGATCCGAACCACCCCGCGCCCCGCACTCCGCAGGACCCTTCCAACCACCTTGCGCCCACGTCCCATTGCTTCACCTCTTCCGATCGGTCTGCCCCTCCATGATGGGACGGCCCACCCCTGACGGACCAGGGCAAAACCCGCCCCGGAGAGGAACCGGCCGAGGGGGCCCGTCGGCCCGCACAGCGCGGCCACGGTGGGTTGTTCGTGGCGTCAGCTTGAGTGGACCGTCCGCACTGCGCGCCTCAGGTGGTCACAGACCCTCCACGCAGGGACACCGCCCGCGGTGGGCTGCCCGTAGGCACAGCCCACGAGCAGCCCACGAGCAGCCAAGGGCACGGCTCGGCGTCGCGCGTCCCATACGTGGACGGATCGCCGGCCGGGCCGCCCCAGGCCGGAAGTCACCAGGCGTTCATCAGCGCCCCCGCGACGGGATCAGACGGTGAGGACGAGCTTGCCCTGGAGGTGACCGCCGTCGAGCAGCCGGTGCGCGTCGGCGACGCGCTCGAACGGGAACGTCTCCTGCACGTGGACCCGGAGCTTGCCCTGTTCGACGAGTTCGACGAGACCTCGCAGGGCGACCGGATCGGGGTCGACCGCGATGCCGCTGAAGCGCATGCCGGCCGCCTCGTACCTGGCGACGAGCTGCGCATCGCCCTCCGCGACCGCCGTCACCAGGTGACCGCCTGGGCGGAGCACTTGGAGCGACCGCTCGACGGTGTCGCCGCCGATCGTGTCGAGCACGACATCGATGTCGCGGACCGCCTCGGTGAAGTCGACCGCCGTGTAGTCGATCACCTCGTCCGCGCCCAACCCCTCGACGAACTTCCGCTTGCTCCCGCCGGCGGTCGCGATCACGTGCGCGCCGAGGGCTTTCGCGATCTGGATCGCGACGTGGCCGACCCCGCCACCACCGCCGTGGACCAGGACGCGGTCGCCCTCGGTCACGCCGCCGAGGTCGACGAGGCCCTGCCACGCCGTCAGCCCGACGACCGGCAGCGCCGCCGCCTCCACGTGCGAGAGCGACGCCGGCTTGCGTGCCAGGTGCAACGCCGGCGCCGACACGACCTCGGCGTACGCGCTCGCCGCCCGTGGGAACATCGGCATCCCGAACACCTCGTCGCCGGGCTTGAACCGATATGTCTGCGGCCCCTCCTCGACCACGCCGCTGATGTCCCAGCCGAGGACGAACGGCGGTCGGCCGAGCAGCGGGGGGAACTCGCCGGCGCGCAGAAGTGCTTCGATCGGGTTCAGCCCGATCGCCTTGACGCGGACGAGAACCTCGGTCGGGAGGGGCTGGGGCTCGGGCGCGTCCACGATGGTGAGCACCTCGGGACCGCCGAGCGACTGCTGAGTGATGACGCGCATGACTCTCCTGGCTCTGGAAGGGGGGAGAACTCAGGCTATGCATCCGATAGGAACCAGCAGGTACCTTAGGCGCCATGAGCGGTTTCGGTCCCGGTGATCCCTTTCTCGCCGACTGTCCGGCGCGTCTGGCGGTCGAACTCATCGCCGACAAGTGGACGGCGGTCGTGCTCTACGGCCTCAGCAGGGGCCCGGTGCGCCATGGCGAGCTGATCGAGCTGATCGGGGGCATCTCCCGCAAGATGCTCACCCAGACGCTCCGACGGCTCCAGGCGCACGGACTCATCCGCCGCCACGCCTACGCCGAGGTGCCGCCCCGCGTCGAGTACGAGCTCACCCCGCTCGGGGCGACGCTGATCGATCCGATCCACGCGCTGACCGAGTGGGCGAGGGCGAACGGCGACGCGGTGCTCGACGCGCTCGACGCGCATCCCGAGCCGGCCGCCCACAGCGACTGAGACCCCCGCCAGGACACTGTCTCAGCACGTGCCATCGAAGTGCGCTGTCCCACCTGCACGCGGTGGAGCCTGGAGCGGTGCGAGGAGGATCATGAGGATCTTGTCGCGGTCGCAGTGAGAAGAGCACTCGCCGAGGCGGCCCCCCCTCGCCACCGCGGCCTGAACGACCCGCCGAACTCATGCGGTCGGGAGTACCTAGAGTTGCGAAGCCCCTCCGTCGACAGGGAACTCCGCCCCCGTCGAGAAGGTCGCACCGAACGCCAAGTACGCCACCGCGGCGGCCACTTCCTCGGACGTCCCCAGCCGCTGCATCGGGTTGGTGCTCCGGTAGGTGTCCTTCACCGTCTCGACGACGTCGGTGGGCAAGGAGCGGTCCAGGATGCCCGTGTCGGTCGGGCCGGGGCTCACAGCATTGACGCGGACCTTGCGTGGCAGCAGCTCCCGGGCCAGGGTGCGCGTCATCGACCGCAGGGCTGCCTTGGTCGCCGAGTAGACACTGAGCGCGTCGAGGCCCAGGACGTTCACCACCGACGTGGTGAGGACCACGCCGCTTCCCTCGCGCATCAGCGGTGCCAGCGCCTGCACCGTGAAGTACGGGCCCTTGGTGTTGATGCCGAACAGCGCGTCGTACATCTCCTCCGTCGTCGAGTCGAACGGGGCGGACGCGGTGACACCGGCGTTGACGAACAGCGCGTCCACCGTGCCGAACCGCTCCTGAACCGTGCCGGCCAGCGCGGTGATGTCCTTCAGGGACGCGGCGTCGCTGCGGACGGCGACCGCCTTGTCCCCCAACTGCTCCAGCGCGGCGTCCAGGGTGGATCGGGTGCGGCCGGTGATCAGTACGTGCGCCCCACCGTCCGCGAACAATCGAGCCGCAGTCAGGCCGATCCCGTTGCTTCCGCCCGTGATCACGATCTTCTTGCCGTCATAAGTGGTCATGCCCGCAAGCCAATATCCACCCGCACAATCTGTCCAAGGCCCGTTCCGCATGCCGCCATGTCCCAGGCGTATGACGGCGTGCGACATACCCTGGGCGGATGGACATCGATCTGCGGCTCGTGCGCTATTTCACGGTCGTGGCGGAGTACGGCAACTTCGGCCGGGCCGCCACCAGGCTGCACCTGGCGCAGCCGTCGCTGAGCCGCCAGATCCAGCGGCTGGAGGCTCAGCTCGGTGTCCGGCTTTTCGACCGCTCGCCGCAGGGCAGCAGCCTCACCGACGCCGGTCAGGCGTTCCTGCCCAGGGCCCGGATACTGCTCCAAGAGGTTGAGCAGGCCGCTCGCACGGCCAGAGCCGCCGCCCAGCCCCGTACCGTCACCGTCGGCTACACCGAAGGACTCGTCATCACCGCCTGTGCGCAGGAACTGCGCCGCCGGCACCCCGAGGGCCGGGTCCGCACCCGGCACCTCGACTGGCGGGACACGCGCGCCCTCGCCGAGCGGCGGGTCGACGCCCTCGTCACGTACAGGCCCCTGCCCTTCCCCACGGACGGCCTCCGGGTGACCAAGCTCCATGAGGAGTCGCGGGTACTCGTCACGTCGGCGCGTCATCATCTGGCGAACGAGAAAGCCGTCAGCCGACAGGCTCTGTCGGGCGAGGAACTGGTGGCCTGCGTCAGCACTCCGGTTGTCTGGAGCACGCCCAAGCCGGTCGGCGACCGCCCGGCACCACCCCCGCCCGCGAGCGACGACAGCTTCGAGGACAAGCTGGAACTCATCGCCGCCGGCCACTGTGTCGCGATCTTCCCTGCCGGCGATCGGCGCGCCGCTGTCCGCGAGGACATCGCCCTGGTGCCCGTCATCGACATCGATCCCTGCGAGGCCGTGCTCGTCACGCGCGCTGACGACCCCAACCCGCTGCTCGGATCACTGGAAGACGTCGCACGTACCTTCCGGGTGAGCGCGGACGCGGCACCGCTGAAGATCCAGGCCCGCCGCTGACGAGCGAGCAGAACGCCAGGGGTGGCATCACACCTGCCCCTGGCGACACATTTGAATGCAAGCTCAGCCGGTACACACCGGCTTGATCGCACCCCACAGGGCACGCTCGTGCAGACGGTCGAGATCGTACTGGTGGTCGGCGGTCTTCTCGGCGCGAACCAGCGCGACATGGCACCGGAGAGTCCCGCCGCGCAACTTCTGCGTGGCCACCAGTTGGTCGATGAACTCAGCAGTGATCCGGTCCAGCTCGGGACGGACCTCGGTGGCCAGGTCGGGACGCTCGGTCGGTGCCTGATCCGGATGCTCGGTCCACTGGTCGTACAGTCCCTGCTGCACGACCTTGCTCATCTCGATCTGTGCCCGGAAAAAGTCCACGGTCCCACCCGTGTCCAGACCGGCTTCGACGGCGAGGGCCTTGGCCTGGTCGAGCACCTGCTGCTCCCGCGTCGGGTCCTCGATCGGCGTACCGGTGCCGAACTTGGCCGCGGCGACCTTGTCGGCGAGCAGAATCCGCTCGGCGGCGAGGCCGACCAGCGCGGTCAGCTCGCTGCCCGGTGTCACGCTCGGGGAGGATGCCGCCGTCGCGGGTGTGGCGCCGGCCAAGAACACTCCGGCGGTCGCCAGCGAGGAGAGCCAGACACGCAGCGATCGGGAGGAAGTACCTTCAGCGAACATGGGGAACCGCCTTTCTTCAGGTCTGTGCGGCAGCACAGCCCTGATTGTGTCGACCACACCAGGGGTTCGGGGCCGACTGCCGATGAAGTCCCCTCTCGGGGATGCTGTTCCTGCTGAACAGGGTGCGGCAGTTGACCTCGATATCAGGTCGTCGTCGACGGCTCCTCGGCCGACGGCTTTGCGCGGAGGGCGTTGACGACCGCGCGCTCCAGGACCGCCGACTTGTTGATCAGGGTGCCCTTCTTGCCCATGGAGGTGTCCCTGATGAGGTAGCTCCGTTCGCCCAGGTACTCCAGGGTGGTCGGGTCGAAAATCCAGGCGGTGCGCCAACCGGCCCGGGTGTCGTCGCGGGCCACGCCGATCCCGCGCCGGCCGGCCGCGTCCACCGCGTCGGGGTCCACGGTCACGCCGGGGATCTTCGCCGCGGCCTGGTAGAGGGCGGCCGCGGTCTTCGGCGGCATCAGCGTCTCCCGCAGCAGTTCACCGATGGCGTCGAAGGTGTCCTGGGCCTGGTCCCGCTCCTCGGCCGGGGTGTCGCGCGCGTCCTGGTCCCGGGTGATCTCGGTGGTGAGCCGCCGGAGCAGGGCGTCGGGGTCGGTGGGCAGCGAGGCCAGCCACGTGTACGTCGGCCGGTTGAGGCCCGCCGGGTAGCCGACGGCGGGCTCGCCGTCCGGGACCCCGACGGTGATCGGGAAGTACGAGCCGTCCTCGTGGATCAGGCCGACATCGATCACCGGCCCCGCCTTCTGCGACATCCAGACCTCACGATCGCGGGGCTCGGTCAGTTTCACCGGGCCGTCGAAGGCGCCGTCGTTCCGGGTCTGCAGTGTCTTGACGTACACGAACTGGTCGTCGGTGACCTTCTGTTCGCCCTTCTTCGCGGCGGCCGAGGCGACCCGGTCGAGCAGTACGGCCGCGCCACGCGGGGCCGTGGCCTGGGAACCCGTGCCCGCGGCGGACGGTGCCGGAGCGCGGTCCTGGCCGGTCACGGCGAGCGCGGTCAACAGCACCCCGCCCAGGGCGAGTCCGGCGGCGGGCAGCAGGACGGCGGGGCGCAGGAGGCGGGGGCGGGGGCGTGCGGTGGCGCGGTCGCCGTCCTGGTCGATCAGACGCATCAGGGTGTCCTTGTGGTGGAGATGACGGCCAGGGGGCAGGTCCCGTTCGGCCGGGGCCGGCAACAGCCGGGCCAGTTCCTCGCGTTCGGCCCGCTCGGGGCCGGAGGTACGGTCGTTCATCGGGCTTCCTCCTGGATGGGCAGGGCCACGAACGCGGCCCTGCCCTCTACCTCTCCGCGGCGAGGGCGGGGTTCCCTTCCGGATCGGACCGCTTCCCCGGGGCGTGTTTCTCGCGCGGACCCGTTCGGCGTCCGGCCGAGTTCCTCGTCGGTGAGCCGGCGCAGCCGGGTACGGGCGCGGGACAGCCGCGACCGTACGGTGCCCACCGGGATGCCCAGGGCCTCCGCGGCCTCGGCGTAGTCCAGCCCGGACCAGACGCAGAGGGCCAGCACCTCGCGTTCCTGGCGGCGGAGTCGGCCCAGTGCCTGCCGGACCGCGGCGAGCCGCCGTGTGTCGTCGACGTGTCCGGCCGTGGCGTCCGCGATGTCCGCCACCGGTTCCGGGGCGGGGCGGCGGGCCAGGAAGGCCAGGCGCCGCCCGATACCCCGGTTCGCGTTGCGGGCCTTGTTCGTGGCGATCCCGAGCAGCCACGGCCGCAGTGAGTCGCCCTCCGGCTCGACGGCGTGACGGGTACGCCAGGCGGCCAGGAAGGTGTCGGACAGAACCTCCTCGGCCGTCGACCAATCGCCCGTCAGCCGGTAGGCGTGGTTGTAGACCGCCCGCGCGTACTCCTCGTAGAGCGCGGCGAACGCCTCGCGGTCGCCCGCCCTGATGCGTGCGCGCATGCGCTCCCGATCTCCCTGTTCATCACATCTCACACCACCTACCTCTCCGGCCGGGCCGAGGAGTTCCCGTGACCCGCGCCACACCACGGGGCTCCGCTGACACCGGACACGGATCCACGAACGGGTCAGGAACCCCGGCATCGGCACCCACTGCGCACCGGTCCGGAACCTCCCGGCGATCCCGCACGGCCGGTCGGCTCGCGGTGGCTCGGAAACTCCTCGCCCGCGATCACACGCGGTTACTATGCTCACTTCATGCCGGAGGCCGGAAGCGAGGGGCGTACCGTCATCGACGGACGGTCTCCGCTGTGGCGCCCTTCCCTGGTTGTCCGTGGATTGCAGGGCTGAAGAGACAGGTAGCCTGGGAAAATGTTGAATGAGGTCACTGCGACCCGCTACATCACGCCCCTGCGGGAGGGCGGTTCGCTGCCGGGTCTCGTCGAGGCCGACGATCTCGGCACGTACGTCATGAAGTTCACCGGGGCCGGGCAGGGCCGCAAGACGCTCGTAGCCGAGGTCATCTGCGGACAGCTCGCGCGCAGGCTCGGGCTGCCGATCCCCGAGCTGGTACGGATGGAACTCGACCCGGTCATCGGGCTCTCGGAGCCCGACCAGGAGGTGCAGGAGCTGCTGAAGGCCAGCGGTGGGGCGAACCTCGGGATGGACTACCTGCCGGGGTCGATCGGATTCGATCCGCTGGCGTACGAGGTGAGCTCCGAGGAGGCGGGCCGGGTCGTCTGGTTCGACGCCGTCATCAACAACGTCGACCGTTCCTGGCGCAACCCCAACCTGCTGGTCTGGCACGGGGATCTGTGGCTCATCGACCACGGGGCCACCATGATCTGGCACCACAACTGGCCGGGCGCCGAGAAGTCCGCCGCCAAGCCGTACAACGCCTCCGACCACGCGCTCGCGCCCTTCGCCCCCGATGTCGCCTCCGCCGCCGAACAGCTCGCGCCGCTGGTCACCGAGGAGTTGCTGACCGAGGTCACCGCCGACGTACCGGAGGAGTGGCTGGCCGACGAGCCCGGCTTCGACTCCACCGAGGCGCTGCGCCGGACCTACGTGGCGCCGCTGCTGGAGCGCGCCGCGACGATCCACCGGCGCATCACGCTCGACGCGCCCAGCCCCGACCGGCCCTCGCGGGCGCCGGGGTGGCTGGCCGACCGGCTGGCCCCGCGGTCGCGCCGGGCGCAGGGTGCGCCGAGCGAGAAGGGTGGCGCCCAGTGACCACGAAGGACTTCACCGGACCCACGTACGTCAGGAACGTCAAGGGCGAGAAGGACACGTACGAGTACGCGCTGCTGCGGGTCGTGCCGCGCGTCGAGCGGGGCGAGTGCTTCAACGCCGGGGTACTGGTCTACTGCCGCGCGCGGTCCTACGTCGGCGCCCTCACGCACCTCGACGAGGCCAAGCTGTCCGCTCTCGACCCGCGGGCGGACCTCGCGGGGGTACGGGCGGCGCTGCGCGCGGTCGAGGGCATCTGCGAGGGCGGCGAAGCGGCCGGACAGGCCGCCGTGGACGACGCGGGCCGGCGCTTCCGCTGGCTCATCGCGCCGCGCTCGACCGTCGTACAGCCGGGACCCGTCCATACGGGGCTGACGGCCGACCCGCGGGCCGAGGCGGAACGGCTGCTGCGTCTCCTCGTCCTCTGAAACACCCTGAGTCGCTGTCCTCCTGGTCGCTGCTCCCCGCTTTTCCTCGCCCCTTCCCGTCTTTTCCAGCGGCCGATTCCGCCACCGGCGTCGTCGGCCGTTGACACGGCGTGCTCCGGCTTCTAGCGTCTGTCTGCTGAACCTACTAAGCGGTTGCTCAGCATTAGGGCCGCAGGATCCTAGGGCGAGGAGATCAGGGATGTCCACCACCGAGCAGCGCGTAGCGGTCGTGACCGGGGCGGCGCGCGGCATTGGCGCCGCCACCGCGGTACGGCTGGCCGCGGAGGGCCGTGCCGTGGCCGTACTCGACCTCGACGAGGCGGCCTGCAAGGACACCGTGGAGAAGATCACCGCGGCGGGCGGCACCGCCCTCGCCGTCGGCTGTGACGTCTCGGACGGCGCGCAGGTGGAGGCGGCCGTCGCACGGGTCGCCGCCGAACTGGGCGCCCCGACCGTACTCGTCAACAACGCGGGCGTGCTCCGGGACAACCTCCTCTTCAAGATGAGCGAGTCCGACTGGGACACCGTGATGAACGTCCACCTCAAGGGCGCCTTCCTGATGGCGAAGGCGTGTCAGAAGCACATGGTGGACGCCGGGTTCGGCCGTATCGTCAGCCTCTCCTCCAGCTCCGCGCTGGGCAACCGCGGCCAGGCCAACTACGCCGCCGTCAAGGCGGGCCTCCAGGGCTTCACGAAGACCCTCGCCAAGGAGCTCGGCAAGTTCGGCATCACCGCCAACGCGGTGGCCCCCGGCTTCATCGTCACCGAGATGACGGCCCAGACCGCCGCCCGGGTCGGCATGGGCTTCGAGGAGTTCCAGGCCGCCGCCGCCACCCAGATCCCCGTGCAGCGCGTCGGGCGGCCGGAGGACGTCGCGAACGCGATCGCCTTCTTCGCGGGCGACGCGGCCGGATTCGTCTCGGGACAGGTCATGTACGTGGCCGGCGGACCGCTCAACTGATACCGGAGGCAGCCGACATGACAGAGCAGACGGATCGTACGGAGCAGGGCGGGCGGGCCCCGGAGAGCGGCAGGGCCGCGCTGGTCACCGGCGCGAGCCGCGGTATCGGGTACGGCGTGGCCGAGGCGCTCGTCGCGCGCGGTGACCGGGTGTGCATCACCGGGCGGAACGAGGACGCGCTCAAGGAGGCCGTGGAGCGGCTCGGCGCCGACCGGGTGATCGGCGTGGCGGGCAAGGCGCACGACGAGGCGCACCAGGCCGTCGCCGTCGAGCGCGCCATGGAGGCGTTCGGACGGGTCGACTTCCTGGTCAACAATGCGGGAACGAACCCGGTCTTCGGCCCGATGGCCGAGCTGGACCTCAATGTCGCCCGCAAGGTGTTCGAGACCAACGTCATCTCCGCCCTCGGCTTCGCGCAGCTCACCTGGCGCGCCTGGCAGAAGGAGAACGGCGGCGCGATCGTGAACATCGCGTCCGTCGCCGGGATTTCCGCGTCCCCCTTCATCGGCGCGTACGGGATGAGCAAGGCGGCCATGGTCAACCTGACCCTCCAGCTCGCACACGAGTTCGCGCCGGCCGTCCGGGTCAACGCCATCGCGCCCGCCGTGGTCAAGACCAGGTTCGCCCAGGCGCTGTACGAGGGCCGGGAGGCCGAGGCCGCCGCCGCGTACCCGCTGGGCCGGCTCGGGGTGCCCGAGGACATCGGCGGCGCCGCCGCGTTCCTCACCTCCGACCAGTCGGACTGGATCACCGGGCAGACGCTCGTGGTCGACGGGGGGATCTTCCTCAACGCCGGGGTCGGCTGACCGCCGGCCCCGGACCCCGGCCGGGCGCCCCGGGGGCGTGAGCCGTGGAAAGGGCTGGTGGGAACCGTTGTCAGTGGTCACCGGTAGGTTCAGGGATACAAGTGATTGCTTACCGGAGGTTGTTGACGTGACCGACACCGACATGCTGCCCGCGTCCTGGCGTGGTGTCCTCGGCGAGGAGCTGGAAAAGCCCTACTTCAAGGAGCTGACCGACTTCGTCGAGGAGGAGCGGGCGAAGGGGCCGGTCTACCCGCCGCGCGAAGAGGTCTTCGCCGCGCTCGACGCCACGCCGTACGAGCAGGTGAAGGTCCTGATCCTGGGCCAGGACCCGTACCACGGCGCGGGGCAGGGGCACGGGCTGTGCTTCTCGGTCCGTCCCGGGGTACGGACGCCCCCCTCCTTGCGGAACATCTACAAGGAGATGAAGGAGGAGCTGGGCCATCCGGTGCCGGACAACGGCTATCTGATGCCCTGGGCGCAGCAGGGGGTCCTGCTGCTCAACGCGGTGCTGACGGTCCGCGAGGGCGAGGCCAACTCCCACAAGGGCAAGGGCTGGGAGAAGGTGACGGACGCGGTGATCCGCGCCGTGGCCGAGCGGCCCGACCCGGCGGTCTTCGTCCTGTGGGGCGCCTACGCGCAGAAGAAGCTCCCCCTGATCGACGAGGAGCGCCATGTGGTGGTGAAGGGCGCGCACCCCTCGCCGCTGTCGGCGAAGAAGTTCTTCGGGTCGCGTCCGTTCACCCAGATCAACGAGGCGGTCGCCGCGCAGGGGCACGCGCCCATCGACTGGCGCATCCCCGACCTCGGCTGAGGGCGAACGCCCGTGAGGGCGGTTAGCGTGATGTTCGTCGGAGTTACGGGACGGGCAAGCGGAGGCGGCAGTGGCGGAGCAGCGGCAGACGTCGGCGGATGCCGTCCTGACCAGGATCGGTCAGGCGGCCATGCTGCTCCACGGCGGCGACCGTGAGGAGGCCCGCAACCGCTTCGGCGAGCTGTGGGCGGAGATCGGTGAGGCGGGGGACGCGCTCCACCGCTGCACGCTGGCGCACTACCTGGCCGACACCCAGGACGACCCGGGGGACGAACTGGCGTGGGACCTGCGGGCGCTGACCGCCGTGGAGGGGCCGGACGGGGGCGCGGAGGAGCTTTCGCCCGCCGTGCGCGCCTTCTACCCGTCCCTCCATCTCAACCTCGCGGCCGACTACCTCAAGCTCCAGCGGCCGGAGGCGGCCCGGCTCCACCTCGACCGGGCGCGGGACGCGGCGGACGCGCTCGGGGCCGCCGGATACGGGAACGGGATCAGGACGGGCATCGACCGCCTGGAGCGGCGGCTGGGGGAGCGGTGAGGGGGCGGGGGTGAGGGGTGGGCTCAATTTCCGTTCGTCCCCTGGCAGATACGGGCCTGCGGACTGTCGGCCGGCCAGCGCCCGTAGCCCTCGCCGAGGGCGCAGACCTCACTGAGGGTCGGTACGGACGGGATCGATGCGGGCAGCCGGGGCGCCGACTGCCCGTGAGCCCCCTCGCCGGGCTGCCCGTGACCCCGCCCGGGCGCTCGCGAGGCCGAGGAGTGGTCCCCGCCCGCCGACCGCCCGGCGCCCTCCCGGTCGGGTGCCTGGCCCCGCGCCCCGGGGGAGGCGGAGGCGTCCCGCCCCGGGGTCCGGGTGGGGGCGATCCGCTCCAGGGCCTCCTTGGCCGGGGACTGCACGACCTGGGGTTCCACGTCGCCCGGCCCGCTGGAGGGGGCGGTCGCCGAGGGCGCGGGCCGGAGGTCCTGCGCGGGGCGCGGCCCTACGGCCACACATCCGGAGGTGGCCGTGACCGCCACGCCCACCAGGGCCATCACCACGTTTCTCGTTCGCTGCACGCGCGCAACTCTGCTGGGCGCGGGGCGCCGTTGGCGAGCGGAAGCGCGCTCCATGGCTCGTACGGGTGAAGCCAATCGGGGGGTGCGGTCGGCGCCCGTTGACGGCTCGATGCCACTGGCCGTGCGGCGCGGCGCGACGCGGCGGGTCTCGGGGCGCGCGCGGGGTCAGTCGCCCGTCGTGCCGTCGACGCGCTCGCGCAGGAGGTCGGCGTGGCCGTTGTGGCGGGCGTACTCCTCGATCATGTGCGTGTAGATCCAGCGGAGGTTGTACGGCTCGCCGGTCCTCCGGCTGCGCTCGCCCGTGCCGAGATGGTCGAGCGGGAGCGGCGCCGCGACCTCCCGCGCATGGGCGATCTGGGCCTGCCAGGTGGCGTACGCCTCGTCCCAGGTGTCGTCCTCGCCCGGGTGGAGGTCCCCGTCCGGGTCGGCGTCGGTGAAGTAGATCGGCGGGGCCTTCTCGTCGGTCAGCCGGTTGCGGAACCAGGAGCTCTCGACCTCGGCCATGTGCCGGACGAGACCGAGCAGGTTCAGGTCCGACGGTGGTACGGCTCTCTCCCTGAGCTGTTCCCCGTTCAGTCCGGCGCATTTGAGGGCCAGGGTCCCCCGGTGGAATTCGAGCCAGCCCTCCAGCATCTCGCGTTCACCCGCGACGGTGGAGGGCTCGGTGCGGGTGTCGGTGGTCAGGGCGGTGGGCGCGGAGGCGCTCTCAGTGGTGGTCATGGCGGTCATCCTCATGTACGGAGCCCGCCGTGGCCAGCGGTTATCCGACGGGCCCCGCCTTGTCACCCGTAGGTGGCACGGCTCCGCCCAGCATGCCGCGCAGCAGTTCGGCGAAGCCCCGGCGCAGCTCCTCCAGGGAGGGTACGGCGCTGTGGTACGAGCCGGCCGCGCAGGCGAACATCAGCCCCTCGCACCACGCGACCAGCGAGAGCGCGTGCCGTTCGGGTTCGGCGGAGCCCGCCGCCGTCATCATCGCGACCAGCGGTTGCCGGAACTGACCGCCCGTCGCGTCGTAGAAGGCCCGCAGCTCCGGACGGCGGGTGGCCTCCAGCGCCAGTTCGTAGCGGGCGATGAGCAGATCGGGGTGGCGGGTCAGATACCGGTGCAGGGCCAGGGCCAGCGCGTCGACAGGGCCGGCCTCGCCACCCATGGCCGCGGGCATCTCGTCCGGGGTGAGCACCCGCATCTCGCGCTCCGCGTGGCGCCGTACCGCGGCCTCCAGCAACGCCTGCCGGGTGCGCGCGTGGTTGGAGGTGGAGCCCTGCGGGAGCCCGGCCCGCTCGTCCACCGCCCGGTGGGTGAGTCCGCGCATCCCGCGCTCGACGAGCAGGGCGAGGGCGGCGTCGGCGATCAGCTCCGCGCGAGCCGTACCGCTCGTGCCCGAGGTTCCGGAAGGGGGCGGGGTGTCGGAGGCGCCGGCGGGGCGTGTCGTGCGTGGGGGCATGGCACCAATCTATCCCCATCACTACGCCTGTAGTACGCTGACGGCGTCAACCACTACACCTGTAGTTCGCGCCGATGGCGGTGCGGCGAGTGGAGGAGACGCCCATGAACCAGCCCCGGGCCGTCGTCATCGGCGGCGGAATCGGCGGACTGACCGCGGCCATCGCCCTGCATCAGCGGGGCTGGGCGGTCACCGTCCTGGAACGGGCCTCCGCGCTCACCCCGGTCGGCGCGGCCATCGGCCTCATGCCCAACGCGCAGCGCGCGCTCGATGTCATCGGCCTCGGCGGCCGGGTCAGGGAGCTCTCCGCCTGGCAGGGCGCGGGCGGACTCCGTACCCCCGGCGGCCGGTGGTTGAACCGGATGGACGGACAGGCGGCGGCCGACCGGTTCGGCGGCCCCCTCGTCCTGCTCCACCGGGCCACGCTGATCGGGATACTGCGCGACGCGCTCCCGGACGACGCCGTCAGAACCGGGGTCGCCGCCACGCTCGGCGACCCCGGGGACGACCGGAGGACCGCCGTCGTGGACACCACGGAAGGCGCCCTGGAGGCCGAACTCGTCGTCGCCGCCGACGGCATCCACTCCGCCGCGCGCCGGATGCTCTTCCCCGGCCACCCGGGTCCCGCGTACGCCGGATACACCACCTGGCGCGTGGTCGTCCCGCCGCCCGGACGGCCGTTCGCACCGCACGAGACCTGGGGCCGGGGCCGCCTCTGGGGCACCCAGCCGCTCAAGGACGGCCGGGTCTACGCGTACGCCATGGCCGTGCGCCCCGCCGGCGCCCACGCCCCCGACGACGAGCGGGCGGAGCTGCGCCGGCTCTTCGGCGACTGGCACGACCCCGTACCGCGTGTCATCGAGGCCGCCACGGCGGAGGGTGTCCTGCGCCACGACGTCCACGAGATGCGGGTGCCGCTGCCCGCGTACCACCGCGGCCGGGTCGCGCTGATCGGGGACGCCGCCCACGCCATGCAGCCCACCCTGGCGCAGGGCGGCAACCAGGCGATCGAGGACGCCGTCGTCCTCGCCCACCACGCCGGACCGGGCGCCGCCCCCGGACCCGGTGCCGACGCGGGCGCCGGGACCGTACCCGGCCTCGCCGCGTACACCGCCGACCGGCTGCCCCGCACGACCGCGATCGTCCGCCAGGCCCGCCGCACGGGCAGGCTGGCCGCCGCCGACGGGGCGGTCACCGTGGCCCTGCGCGACCACCTCGTCGCCGGGGTCTCCCGGCTCGTCCCCGGGCTCGTGCTGCGGAACTTCGACGGCATCGCCGACTGGCGGCCTCCGCGGCGCACGTATGCTTCCGGGACACCGCGCGGGCAGCGGGGATGACGCCCCGCATCAGGTCGTCGGGCCGCGCGGAGCACTGAACCCCACCGTGGAGCACCGCACTCCACCCACGCCAGGGAGACCCTCGTGAAGGTCGGCTGCATCGGGCTCGGCGACATCGCGCACAAGGCGTACCTGCCGGTGCTCACCACCCTGCCCGGGGTCGAGCCGCACCTCCAGACCCGTACCCCCGCCACCCTCACGCGCACCGCCGAGACCTTCCGCGTCCCCGCCGAGCACTGCCACACCGATCTGGACGCGCTGCTCGCCCAGGGGCTCGACGCCGCGTTCGTGCACGCCCCGACCGCCGCGCACGCCGGGATCGTCAGCCGCCTGGTGGATGCGGGCGTGCCCACGTACGTCGACAAGCCCCTGGCATACGAACTCGCCGACGCGCGGAGCCTGGTGGAGCTGGCCGAGGAGCGCGGCGTCAGCCTCGCCGTCGGCTTCAACCGCCGTTTCGCGCCCGGCTACGCCCAGTGCCTGGAGCACCCGCGCGAGCTGATCCTGCTCCAGAAGAACCGGGTCGGGCTCCCGGAGGACCCGCGCACCTTCGTCCTGGACGACTTCATCCATGTCGTCGACACCCTGCGCTTCCTGCTGCCGGGACCCGTCGAACACACCGATGTACGGGCCAGGATCAGGGACGGGCTGCTGCACCACGTCGTCCTTCAGCTCTCCGGCGACGGCTTCACCGCGATCGGCATGATGAACCGGCTGAACGGCTCCACCGAGGAGATCCTCGAAGTGTCGGGACAGGACACCAAGCGGGCCGTCCACGATCTCGCGACGATCGTCGACCACAAGGGGCAGCCGAGCGTACGGCGGCGCGGCGACTGGGTGCCCGTCGCACGCCAGCGCGGTATCGAGCAGTGTGTGCTGCACTTCCTGGACGCCGTACGGGCGGGCAGGCACCTCAGCGCACAGGACGCCCTGCGGACGCACGAGCTGTGCGAGCTGGTGGTACGCGCGGCGCTGGACCAGGCGGCCTGAGCGACCGTACGCCCTCCACCGCGAGCGCGACCGCCAGCACGGCGAGCGCCGCGTACACCGCCCAGTCGCCCAGCCTGACGTACGGGGTCGTGCCCGTCGCCAGCGGTACGTCGAAGACCGCGGCGGTGGAGCGGTCCGTACCGACGGCGTCCCCGACCCGCCGCCCGTCCGGGCCGAAGACCGCGCTGACGCCGGTGAGCGTGGCATGGACCATCGGACGGCCGCTCTCCGCGGCCCGCAGCGCCGCCAGCGACGCGTGCTGCTCCGGCGCCCAACTCCCCTGGAACGACGAGGTGGACGACTGCGCGACCAGCACCCGCGCCCCCGACTGCACCAGCCGCCGGCTCAGATCGGGGAACGCCGACTCGAAGCAGATCAGCGGCCCGAACCGCAGCTCACCGTCCGGTCCCGGCGCCGTCATCACCACCTGGCGCGTGCCGCGCACCCGGTCCTCGCCCGCCGCCTTGCCCACCGAGGTCGCCCAGCCGAGGGCGGCGCGCGCCGGTATGTACTCGCCGAAGGGGACCAGGCGCATCTTGTCGTACGCGGCGCCGGTCGGCCCGTCGGGGCCCACGAGGACGCTCCGCTTGAAGATGCCCGTACGGCCCGACGCGTCCGTGCTGCGCGCGTCCACGTTGACCAGGATCTCCGCGCCGACCGTGCGCGACAGCGCGGCGAGCCGCCCCGCGAGATCGGGCCGCCTCTCCAGATCCATCCCGACGCTGCTCTCGCCCCACACCACCAGACCGAGGCCCTGCCCGGCCAGGGTGCGGGTCAGGGCCTCGCCGCGCGCGAAGCGCCGCTCGACGGAGTCGGCGCCGCCTATGACGCCCGGCTGGACGACCGCGATCCGGGTGTGGCCCGACGGCTGCGGCCGGGGCGCCCACGCCGCCACCGACGCGACGGTGAGCCCGCACACCACCAGGGCCATGGCGGCGGCGGTTCGCGCGGCGGCCACCGCGATCAGCAGCGTCAGCGCGGTGTTCACCGCGACCACCAGCAGACTCACCAGCCACACCCCGCCCACCGAGGCGAGCCGCAGGGCGGGGGAGACCTCCCACTGGCTGGCGCCGAGCAGCCCCCAGGGGCCGCCCAGCCCCTCCCAGGACCTGGTCAGCTCGATCACCAGCCACCCGGAGGGCACCACGGCGAGCGCGCCGGCCGCGCGTCCCGGGGACGGCGCGGCGCCGCCCAGCGCGGACCGCACCAGCCACCCCCAGGGCGCCCAGAGCAGCCCGAGCAGGCCCGCCAGCAGCACGATGAAGACATGCAGGCTCGGCATCAGCCAGTGGTGCACGGCGACCATGAACCCGAGACCGCCCAGCCAGCCGTCGAGCGCGGCCCGGCGGGAGGTGGGGGCGCTCCGTACGAGCAGCATCCAGGGCACCAGCGAGACATACGCGAGCCACCACAGCGACGGCGCGGGAAACGCGAGCGCGGAGAGCGAGCCCGCCGCCACCGCCGCGGCCCCGCGCCACCACGGCGACGCCAGGCCGGGGCGGTACCGCGAGCGCTCCGGCCGGTCGGCCGTGGTCGCCGTCCCGGTACCTGTCCCCGTCCCCGTCACCCTGCCTCCTCGCCGAGTCCGTCCAGCGGACCCTTCCGTCCAGCAGACCCTTCCCCCGCCGGACGGCGGTGAAGCGGATCGGCGAGCGGCTGGATCAGGTCGCGGCGGGATCAGCGCCGCGCCGCCACTTCTCGTGCACCGCGACCGTACGCAGCCGCCACCGCGCGTCGTCACGGAGCAGCCCGAACGCGAGGGTGCCGCCGCGCAGCAGGTCCGCACCGGAGGCGTGGCGCAGCGGGCTCAGATAGTCGGCGCGTACCTCGGCGCGGTCGCCGGTGTAGCCGCCCAGATCCTGGAGGCGCAGCCGCCGGTTGACGATCAGGTGCTGACGTACGGTGTACGGCCGCAGTATGCCGGCCAGCCAGTCGGCGACCTCGGCGGCCGGTCCTTCGATACCGCCCGCCGCCGTGTAGTCGGCGCGGCCGTCCGGGGTGAACAGGGCCCGGAACCCCGGCCAGTCCGCCTCGTCCACGGCGACCGCGTAACCGGTGATCACCTCATCGATGGCGAGCCGGTCCATCACGGTCGCGAGGTCCACACGCTGTGTCATCGGCTCAGTCTCCGGCAGGGAACGCCCCGGGCCAAGAGGCGCGCACACCGGTGGCAAAAGGAACAGCCCCCGGATGGTCCAGGGGCTGTGCGGTGCGACGGCGGCCGGCGGTCGGCCGCGGGAACTAGGCGGCCTGGTCGACCTCGTCGTGGAGGGCCGCGGCCCACTCCAGCAGGAGGACTTCGTACGCCTCCGAGGGCCATGTTCCATCGGCCGCGTCGACGAGGGCGCGGATCCGCTCATTGGCCGCGACGGCGCCGGAGGCCGGGACAGCGGATGCGGAAGAAGAGGACATGGCCCAAGCGTAGGCGCAGTGAAGGGGCTCCTGGTGCCGATCCGGGAGCGTCCTTGCTCACACTCGTGGTAGGCAACCCCTTACACATCGGTATTTCATTTTATGTGCATTCGACGTCTTTGCGGGTATAAGACCCGTGGGGAGTGACCTCTGTGAGGAGGTGCGTATGAAGACCGAAGCGGAGTTCTACGCGAGTGACAGGCCGCCCCACCCGAAGCTGCCGGAGGACCGGCCGCGTGGCGGAGGCCCGAAGGCACCCCTGGTGCACACCGGTACCTGGAGCATCATCGCCATCGTGGTCGTCGTCGTGCTGGTGATCGCTGTCGGGATCGTGCTGTTCCCCTGATCCGCCGATCACCTGAATCCCTTCGGGGCCCCTGGAGTCGGGGCCCCTGGAGTCCGTACGCGGTCAGCCCGCCGACTCGCCGGCGTGCGGGCTGACCGTGTCCGTGCCGACCAGGACGAAGAGGGCGATGCCGAGCAGGACCCGGTAGATCACGAAGGGCATGAAGCTCTTGGTGGTGATGAACTTCATGAACCATGCGATGACGGCGTATCCCACCGCGAAAGCGATGAATGTGGCGAAAATGGTCGGACCCCAGGAGACATGACCCTCGCCCGCGTCCTTCAGCTCGTACGCGCCCGAGGCCAGCACCGCCGGGATCGCGAGCAGGAAGGAGTAACGGGCCGCCGCCTCACGGGTGTAGCCCATCAGCAGGCCGCCGCTGATGGTGGCGCCCGAGCGGGAGACGCCCGGCACCAGGGCCATGGCCTGGCAGAAGCCGAAGATCAGACCGTCCTTGACGCTCAGGTCCTTGAGGGACTTGCGCTCCTTGATCGCGCGGTGCTTGCCGCCCGTCTCGTCGCGGGCCGCCAGCCGGTCGGCGACGCCGAGGACGATGCCCATCACGATCAGCGTGACGGCGATCAGCCGCAGGTCCCGGAACGGGCCGTTGATCTGGTCCTTCAGCGTGACCCCGAGGACCCCGATCGGGATGGAGCCGACGATGACCAGCCACCCCATCTGGGCGTCGTGGTCGCCGCGCATCTCCTTGTTCGTCAGCGAGCGGAACCACGACGAGACGATGCGGGCGATGTCCTTCCGGAAATAGATCAGCACGGCCGCCTCCGTACCGATCTGGGTGATCGCGGTGAACGCCGCACCCGGGTCGTGCCAGCCTGCGAACACGGCGGTCAGCCGCAGATGCGCGCTGGACGAGATGGGCAGGAACTCGGTCAGCCCCTGGACGAGCCCCAGGATGAAAGATTCGAACCAAGACATGGGAGTACGACGCCATCCAAAAGATGATCAGGCACCGGCCGGCGCAGTGGCGGCGCGATGAGCGGCGGTGAGCGGCAGGGAAGGGGCGATCAAAGGAACGGGCGGGTGAGGAAGGGGACGGGCCGGACGCGGAGTCGCTCGTACGGAGGAAGGAGGGGGCCCGCCGAGGTGGATTCATGGCACGTCAAATGACCCCGTTCAGGCACAAACTATGGCGATCTCGTCGTCCCGGGCGTGGGCAGCGTAGCGCCTGCGGGTGAACGGACGGCGGCAGGGATCTGACGCCACGGGGTCCGCCGTACGGCATGCGCCGCCCTCGCGCGCCGTACGCGCCGCACCCTCCGCACCGCGCGCCGCATGCGCGGGGCCCCTGTTACCGCGTATCGGCCCTCGGGAAACCCCCGCACCGGCGAAAACAGGGGGAGGGCAACCTCACAGTCGTGCGCTCTGCTGCGCGATGAGAGCGCTGTCCTACGATCACGCCATGACGGTCCTCAATGACGACGGGCTCTCCCTGGCAGCCGAGTTCCCCGATGCGACCCGCGAGCAGTGGCAGAACCTGGTGTCAGGTGTGCTGCGCAAGTCGGGCCGTGACGTCGCGGGGGCAGCGGCCGAGGAGGCGCTCTCCACCCCGCTCCAGGACGGGCTGTTCACCCGTCCGCTCTACACGGCGGAAGACGCCCCCGGCGGTGCCTCGGACGGTACCGGCGGCGCCCCCGGCCTCGGCGGTTTCCCCGGCTTCGCGCCGTTCACCCGGGGCGGCAGACCGCAGGGCGGTGCCGTCTCCGGCTGGGACGTACGCCAGCGGCACACGCGTTCCGACCCCACCCTGACCAACGAGGCGGTCCTCTCCGACCTGGAGAACGGCGTCACCTCCCTGTGGCTCACCGTCGGCGCGGACGGCGTGCCCGTCCCCGCGCTGGCCGCCGCGCTGGACGGCGTCTATCTCGACCTGGCGCCCGTCGCGCTCGACGCGGGCGACGAATTCGCTCCCGCCGCACGCGAGTTGCTGAGGATCTACGACGAGCGCGGAGTGGACCGCGAGGCCGCGCGCGGCACCCTCGGCGCCGACCCGGTCGGCCGATTCGCCCGCACCGGACGGGAAGTGACGGACCGTACGGCCGAGGCCGCCGAACTCGCCGCGCTCTGCGACCGCGAACGCCCCGGCCTGCGCGCCATCGCCGTGGACGCCCTGCCCTACCACGAGGCCGGCGCCTCCGACGCGCAGGAACTGGGCTGTTCGCTCGCCACCGGCGTCGGCTGGCTGCGCGACCTCACCGCCAGCGGGCTCTCCGTGGACGCCGCCTGCGGCCAGCTCGAATTCCGTTACGCGGCCACCGCCGACCAGTTCCTCACCATCGCCAAACTCCGCGCCGCCCGGCGGCTGTGGGCCCGCGTCGCCGAGGTCAGCGGCGCGGGCCCCGCCGCCTCGGCGCAGCGTCAGCACGCCGTCACCTCGGCGGTGATGATGACCCGCCGCGACCCCTGGGTGAACATGCTGCGCACCACGGTCGCCGCGCTGGCCGCCGGGGTGGGCGGCGCCGACGCCGTGACCGTACTGCCCTTCGACCACGCCCTCGGGCTCCCCGACGCCTTCGCCCGCAGGATCGCCCGCAACACCTCGACGATCCTCCTGGAGGAGTCCCACCTCGGCCGGGTCATCGACCCGGCGGGCGGCTCCTGGTACGTCGAGCGGCTCACCGACGAACTCGCCCACGCCGCCTGGGCCT
This sequence comes from Streptomyces sp. NPDC087310, assembly GCF_044744405.1. NCBI lineage: Bacteria > Bacillati > Actinomycetota > Actinomycetes > Kitasatosporales > Streptomycetaceae > Streptomyces > Streptomyces sp. NPDC087310. The sequence continues at coordinate 122,385 of NZ_JBIUYF010000006.1, forward strand.
GGTTCCAGGAGATCGAACGCGCCGGCGGCCAGCGCGCCGCCCTGCGCTCCGGACTCGTCGGCGAACGGCTCGCCGCCACCTGGGCCGAGCGCTCCACGAAGCTCGCCGAGCGGCGCGAACCCATCACCGGTGTCAGCGAGTTCCCGCAGCTCGCCCAGGCCCCGGTGGAGCGCGAGGCGCCGCCCGCGCCGCCCACCGGCGGACTGCCCGTCGTCCACCGCGACGAGGCGTACGAGGAGCTGCGCGCCCGTTCCGACGCGCACCTCGCCTCCACCGGCGCCCGGCCCCGGGTCTTCCTCGCCGCGCTCGGACCCGCCGCCGCGCACACCGCGCGGGCCACCTTCGCCACCAGCCTCTTCCAGGCCGGCGGCATCGAACCCGTCCACGACCCCGTGACGGTCGACGCGGCGACCGCCGCCGACGCCTTCACCCGCAGCGGGGCGGGCGTCGCCTGCATCTGCTCCAGCGACGCGCTCTACGCCGAGGGCGCCGCACCCGTCGCCCAGGCGCTCAAGTCGGCGGGCGCGCACCAGGTGTTCCTCGCCGGCCGCCCCGGCGAACAGCGTGAGACCTATGTACGGGCCGGGGTCGACGACTTCGTCGTCGCGGGCGGCGACGCGATCGCCGTTCTCACCTCGGTCCTCGACCGTATGGGAGTGGCGTGATGGGGATCCCCGACTTCACCGAGATCGAGCTGGGCCCCGGTGACGGCGCCGGGACCACCGTCGACCAGTGGCGCACGGCCGTCAAGGAACAGACCGGGAAGGGCGACGACGACCTCCGCTGGGACACCCCGGAGGGCATCGCCGTCAAACCGCTCTACACGGCCGAGGACCTGACCGGGCTCGACTTCCTCGGCACGTACCCCGGGATCGCGCCGTACCTGCGCGGCCCGTACCCGACGATGTACGTCAACCAGCCCTGGACCATCCGGCAGTACGCCGGGTTTTCCACCGCCGAGGAGTCCAACGCCTTCTACCGGCGCAACCTCGCCGCCGGACAGAAGGGCCTCTCGGTCGCCTTCGACCTGCCGACCCACCGCGGCTACGACAGCGACCACCCCCGGGTCACCGGCGACGTCGGCATGGCCGGGGTCGCCATCGACTCGATCTACGACATGCGCCAGCTCTTCGACGGCATCCCGCTCGACAGGATGAGCGTCTCGATGACGATGAACGGCGCCGTACTGCCCGTACTCGCCCTCTACATCGTCGCCGCCGAGGAACAGGGCGTACCGCCCGAGAAGCTGGCCGGGACCATCCAGAACGACATCCTCAAGGAGTTCATGGTCCGCAACACCTACATCTATCCGCCGAAACCCTCGATGCGGATCATCTCCGACATCTTCGCGTACACCTCGCAGAAGATGCCGCGCTACAACTCCATCTCCATCTCCGGCTACCACATCCAGGAAGCCGGCGCGACGGCCGACCTGGAGCTGGCCTACACCCTCGCCGACGGTGTCGAGTACCTGCGCGCCGGACTCGGGGCCGGGCTCGACGTGGATGCGTTCGCGCCCCGGCTCTCCTTCTTCTGGGCCATCGGCATGAACTTCTTCATGGAGATCGCCAAGTTGCGGGCGGCCCGGCTCCTCTGGGCCAAGCTGGTCAAGAAGTTCGACCCGCAGAACGCCAAGTCGCTCTCCCTGCGCACCCATTCACAGACCTCCGGCTGGTCGCTCACCGCGCAGGACGTCTTCAACAACGTCACCCGCACCTGCGTCGAGGCGATGGCCGCGACCCAGGGCCACACCCAGTCGCTGCACACCAACGCGCTGGACGAGGCGCTGGCCCTGCCCACCGACTTCTCCGCCCGGATCGCCCGCAACACCCAGCTCCTCATCCAGCAGGAGTCCGGCACCTGCCGGGTCACCGACCCGTGGGGCGGCAGCGCGTACGTGGAGAAGCTCACCTACGACCTCGCGCGCCGCGCCTGGCAGCACATCGAGGAGGTCGAGGCGGCCGGCGGCATGGCGCAGGCCATCGACGCGGGCATCCCCAAACTCCGGGTGGAGGAGGCCGCCGCCCGCACCCAGGCGCGGATCGACTCCGGGCGCCAGCCCGTCATCGGCGTCAACAAGTACCGCGTCGAGACCGACGAGAAGATCGACGTCCTCAAGGTCGACAACTCCTCCGTACGCACCCAGCAGATCGAGAAGCTGCGCCGGCTGCGCGCCGAGCGCTCCGAGCCCGCCTGCCAGGACGCGCTGCGCGCGCTCACCGCCGCGGCGCAGGCCGGCTCGCGCCCCGGGCTCGACGGCAACCTGCTCGCCCTCGCCGTGGACGCCGCCCGCGCCAAGGCGACCGTCGGCGAGATCTCCGACGCCCTGGAGAAGGTGTACGGGCGCCACTCGGGCCAGATCCGTACCATCGCCGGTGTGTACCGCAACGAGGCAGGCAGCTCCCCGGCAGTCGAGCGCACCCGCGCCGCGGTCGAGGACTTCGAGGAGGCCGAGGGGCGCCGCCCCCGCATCCTGGTGGCCAAGATGGGCCAGGACGGCCACGACCGCGGCCAGAAGGTGATCGCGACCGCCTTCGCCGACCTGGGCTTCGACGTCGACGTCGGCCCGCTGTTCCAGACGCCGGGCGAGGTGGCCCGGCAGGCGGTCGAGGCCGACGCGCACATCGTCGGCGTCTCCTCGCTGGCCGCCGGGCACCTCACCCTCGTACCGGCGCTCCGTGAGGAACTCGCCGCCGAGGGCCGGGAGGACATCATGATCGTCGTCGGCGGGGTGATCCCGCCCCAGGACATCGAGGAACTGCGCCGGGCGGGCGCCGCCGCGGTGTTCCCGCCGGGCACGGTGATCCCCGACGCGGCGCACGACCTGCTGGTCTCGCTGGCCGCCTCGCTCGGCCACGAGCGGTGAGCGCGTGGCACCCCGGATCGACATCGACAGCTACGCCAAGGGCGTCCTGGACGGCTCCCGTTCGTACATCGCCCGCGCCGTCACCCTGGTGGAGTCCACCAGGACCGACCACCGGGCGCTCGCACAGCGGCTGCTGACCGAACTGCTGCCGCACTCGGGGCGGGCCCGCCGCATCGGGATCAGCGGCGTGCCCGGGGTCGGCAAGTCGACCTTCATCGACGCGCTCGGCACCCTGCTCACCGGCCTGGGCCACCGGGTCGCCGTCCTGGCCGTCGACCCGTCCTCCAGCCGGACCGGCGGCTCCATCCTGGGCGACAAGACCCGGATGGAGCGGCTGGCCGTGGACCCGGCCGCGTTCGTCCGCCCCTCGCCCACGGCGGGCACCCTGGGCGGCGTCGCCAAGGCGACCCGCGAGACGATCATCGTGATGGAGGCGGCGGGGTACGACGTCGTGCTCGTCGAGACCGTGGGCGTGGGACAGTCGGAGACCACCGTCGCCAACATGGTCGACTCGTTCCTGCTGCTCACCCTCGCGCGCACCGGCGACCAGCTCCAGGGCATCAAGAAGGGCGTCCTGGAACTGGCCGACGTCATCACCGTCAACAAGGCCGACGGCCCGCACGAACGCGACGCCCGCTCCGCCGCCCGCGAACTCGCCGGTGCGCTGCGGCTGATGCACCCGGTGGACGCGGCCTGGACGCCCCCGGTGCTCAGTTGCAGCGCCCGCGAGGGGACCGGGCTCGACACGGTGTGGGAACGGCTCGAACAGCACCGCCAGGTCCTCGACGCCGACGGCCGCCTCGCGCGCAAGCGCAGCGACCAGCAGGTCGACTGGGCCTGGACGATGGTCCGCGACCATCTGCTGGACCGGCTGCGTGAGCACCCGGGGGTACGGGAGGTGGCGCCCGCCCTGGAGCGGGAGGTACGGGAGGGCACGCTCACCGCGACGCTCGCCGCCGAACGGATCATCGCGGCGCTGGCCCTGCCGTGACCCCGCCCACCGGCCCGCCGGGACGCCCGCGCCGTACCCGATACTGGGCGGTATGGTCCACGACGACGAACCCGTGCTGCTCGGCCGGACGGGCGGCACGGCCCGCATCACGCTGAACCGCCCGCGCGCCCTCAACGCCCTCACCCACCCCATGGTGGTGACGATCGCCGCCGCCCTGGACCGCTGGGAGCACGATCCGGGCGTCACGGCTGTGATCCTCTCCGGCGCCGGGGAGCGCGGGCTCTGCGCCGGCGGCGACATCCGCGCCATCCACGAGGACGCCCGTACCGGCGGAGGCGCCTCGGCCGCCTTCTGGCGCGACGAGTACCGGCTCAACTCCCGTATCGCCCACTTCCCCAAGCCCTTCGTCGCGCTGATGGACGGCATCGTGATGGGCGGCGGCGTCGGCCTCTCCGGACACGCGGGGGTGCGGATCGTCACCGAGCGGTCCGCCGTCGCCATGCCCGAGACCGCCATCGGCCTCGTCCCCGACGTCGGCGGCACCTATCTGCTGGCCCGCGCGCCCGGCCAACTCGGCACCCACCTCGCCCTCACCGGGAACACGGCGGGCGCGGCGGACGCCCTGCTGTGCGGGCTCGCCGACCACTTCGTACCCTCCGAGCGGCTGACCGCGCTCGGCGAGGCGCTGGCCGCGCCCGGGGTGCGGGACACGGCGGACGTACGGGAGACGGTGCTGCGGTACGCGGCCACGCCCCCCGAGGGCCGGCTCGCCGCGGACCGCGCGTGGATCGACGCCTGTTACGGGGCCGGCTCGGTGCCGGAGATCGTCGACCGGCTGCTGGACAGCGGGCTGCCCGCGGCCAAGGACACCGCGCAGACGCTGCTCTCCCGCTCACCGACGGCCCTGAAGGCGACGCTCGCCGCGATGCGCCGTGACGGCCCGCCCAGCACCCTGGAGGAGGTGCTCGACCGGGCCTACCGCGCCTCGTGCGCAGCGCTCACCCACCCCGATCTGGTGGAGGGGATCCGCGCCAGGGTCGTCGACAAGGACCGCGATCCGCGGTGGTCCCCCAAGGAGCTGGCGCAGGTCACGGAGGCGGACGTGGCACGGTTCGCGGCCCCGCCGCCCGGCGGCGACCTCGGACTGGCCGGGGGAACGGCGCACCTCGCGCCCTGAGCCGCGGCTACGGGCGGCTTCCCGCGAGACGGTGCCGCTCACGCCAGGCGAGGACACCCGCGCCCACCGCCGTGACCACGATGAACCCCGTCGCCACCAAGAACGCCGGTGACGTCGGGGAGGTCGCCCGGCTGCCCGCGACCACATACGCCGCGGTGTTCGGGACCGAACCGATCGCCGTCGCCAGCAGGAACGGCGCCGCCCGCATCCGGGACACCGCCGCGCAGTAGTTCGCCGCGGCGAACGGCACCCCGGGGAAGAGCCGGATCGCCAGCATCGACCGGAAACCGTGGCCGCTGAGCTGCCCGTCCGCCGCCTTCAGCCAGCGGCCCCGCAACAGGGGCCGCAGCGCCTGCTGTCCGAGACAGCGGCCGAGCGCGAAGGACGCCCCGGCGGCCAGCACCGTCCCCCCGAGCGCCGCCGCCAGCCCGAACACCGAGCCGAAGAGCGCGCCCGCGGCGAGATTGAGCAGCGGGCGCGGGACGAACGCCGTGGCGCACAGCCCGTACGCCACGGCGAACAGCGCCACGGCCGGGCCCCCGCCGAGCTGGGCCGGCCAGCCGTCGGCGAGCAGCCGCTGCGGCTCGTACAGCACCACCAGGGTGGCCGCCGTGCCCAGCACGACGACCAGCACGGCGAACCGGAACCAGGGCGAGAGCAGCGCTCCGGAGCGGTGGTCAGCGACAACAGGGCCTTGGTCCGGGGAAGACCGGGGGACGGTGTCGAGCATCCGGGGAGACTAACCGACCCGAGGGAGGAGCGACGTAAAGTGTGGCGCACGTCGTACCGGACCCGCCCGCCACGAGGCCGCTCCGGCCGCCGGATCCGCCAACCGCCGGGCCGGGGAAAACCATTCGACGCGGCGCCCGGCATGGGACAGGATCAGCCCCATGTTCCGGTACGCCTTCCTCGCAGCGCCGTCCGCAGTCGCGGACGCGCCGAAGGCTGCCGCACACCTGACAGCGGCGCCGCTCGCAGCAGCAGCCGTCGCGGCGCCCCTCGGCGGCGCCCGAAGCTGACCCTTCCCGGAACGTCCGGCGGACCCCACAGGGGGAGGGTCGGCAAGGCCCAGGGGTCCCGCTCACGCTTCGAGTTCAGGCAGGAACCAATGCCCAAGACGGCATACGTGCGCACCAAGCCGCACGTCAACATCGGCACCATGGGCCACGTCGACCACGGCAAGACCACCTTGACCGCCGCCATCACCAAAGTCCTCAGCGACCGGGGGACCGGCACCTTCGTGCCCTTCGACCGGATCGACCGGGCCCCGGAGGAGGCCGCCCGGGGGATCACCATCAACATCGCGCACGTCGAGTACGAGACCGACACCCGGCACTACGCGCATGTCGACATGCCCGGCCACGCCGACTACATCAAGAACATGGTCACCGGCGCGGCCCAGCTCGACGGGGCGATCCTCGTCGTGTCCGCGCTCGAAGGGATCATGCCGCAGACCGCCGAGCACGTCCTGCTCGCCCGCCAGGTCGGCGTAAACCACATCGTCGTCGCCCTCACCAAGGCGGACCTGGGCGACGACGAACTGACCGACCTGGTCGAGCTGGAGGTCCGCGAACTGCTCACCGAGCACGGCTACGGCGGCGACGCGGTGCCCGTCGTACGGGTCTCCGCGCTGGGCGCGCTGGCGGGGCAGCCACGGTGGACCGCCGCCGTGGAGGCGCTGCTCGACGCCGTCGACACGTATGTGCCGATGCCGGTCAGATACACCGACGCGCCGTTCCTTCTCCCGGTGGAGAACGTCCTCACCATCACCGGACGCGGCACGGTCGTCACCGGCGCCGTCGAGCGCGGCACGGTGCGCGTCGGGGACCGGGTGGAGGTGCTCGGCGGCGACACGGGACCGCAGGCCACCACCGTCACCGGCCTGGAGACCTTCGGCAAGCCGATGGAGTCCGCCGAGGCCGGCGACAACGTCGCGCTGCTGCTGCGCGGGGTGCCGCGCGACGCGGTCCGCCGGGGCCATGTCGTCACGGCGCCGGACAGCGTCGTACCGAGCAGGCGCTTCACCGCGCGGGTGTACGTCCTGTCCACCAAGGAGGGCGGCAGGACCACACCGGTGAGCAGCGGCTACCGGCCGCAGTTCTACATCCGTACGGCGGACGTCGTCGGCGACATCGACCTGGGCGCGACGGGCGTGGCGCGCCCCGGGGACACGGTCACCGTGACCGTGGAGCTGGGCCGCGACATCCCGCTGGAGCCGGGACTCGGCTTCGCGATCCGGGAGGGCGGCCGTACGGTCGGCGCCGGTACGGTCACCTCGCTGCTGTGACGACGCCGCCCCCGGGGCCCGGGAGACCGGGTCCCGGGGGCGGCGCACAATGGAACGGTGAACGAGCCGATCCCCGTCATCCGCGCCGTCGACAGCGGCATCGCCAAGCTCCTGCCCGACGTGGACCGGGAGCGGGCCTGGCTGCTGACGGTCGACGGCGCGCCCCAGTCGTACGTGGACCTGGACGAGCCGGCGCATCTGGAGTTCGAGTACGTACGGCGCCTCGCCCATGTCGTCGACTGCGCAGCGTCCGCCCCGGGGGCGGCGATCCCCGCGCCGCTCACCGTGCTCCACCTCGGCGGCGGCGCCTTCACCCTGCCCCGCTACGTCGCCGCGACCCGGCCAGGCTCCGCGCAGTCCGTGGTGGAGGCCGACGCGGCGCTGCTGGCACTGGTCGAGCAGGAGCTGCCGATACCCGCCGGCGCGGGGATCACCGCCCACACGGCGGACGCCCGCCGCTTCCTCGAAACGGCGCCCGACCGCTCCGTGGACATCCTGATCGCCGATGTCTTCGGCGGCTCGCGCATCCCCGCGCACCTCACCTCCGTCGAGTACGCGCGGGAGGCCGCCCGGGTGCTGCGTACCGACGGGATCTACGCCGCCAATCTCGCGGACGGCGCCCCGTTCGCCTTTCTCCGCTCACAACTGGCCACTTTCGCCACGGCCTTCGAGGAGCTGGCGCTGATCGCGGAACCGTCCGTACTGCGCGGGCGCCGCTTCGGCAACGCCGTCCTGGTCGCCTCGCACCGCCCGCTCGACACGGCGTCCCTGGCCCGTCGTACCGCCTCGGACGCCTTCCCCGCCCGCGTCGAACACGGCGCTTCGCTACGGCGGTTCACCGGGAACGCGGCACCCGTACGGGACAGCGGAGCGGTCCCCTCGCCCCAGCCTCCGGACGGCGCGTTCTCCGTCGACTGAGATGTGGGCTGCCGCTACTGTCCTCGCCATGACCGAACCCACCTATCTGCGCGACACCCGCGACGGCTACGACAAGATCTCCGCCGACTACGCCGAGCGTTTCCCCACCATGCTGGCGGACGGGCCACTGGGCCGCGCCATGCTCACCGCCTTCGCCGAGTCGGTACAGGCCGCCGGGGGCGGCCCCGTCGTCGAAGTGGGGAGCGGGGCGGGCCGGGTGACCGGGTACCTGGACTCCCTCGGCGTGCGCGTCTCCGGTGTCGATCTGTCCCCTGCGATGGTGGCGCTGGCCCGGCGCAACCACCCGGAGCTGCGCTTCGAGGAGGGATCGATGACCGCGCTGGACCTCCCGGACGGCTCCCTCGCCGGCCTCGTCGCCTGGTACTCCGTCATCCATGTCCCGCCGGAGCTGCATCCCGGGGTGTTCGCGGAGTTCCACCGGGTGGTGGCCCCGGACGGCCACCTCCTGGTCGGCTTCCAGGTCGGCGACGAACCGCTGAGCTTCACCGAGGCGTTCGGCCACACCGTCTCCCTCGACTTCCACCGGCTCTCGCCCGACCGGGTCACCGACGCGCTGGAGAAGGCCGGCTTCACGGTGGAGGCCCGTCTGGTGCGCGAGCCCAGCGGCGACGAGAAGGTCCCGCAGGCGTACCTCATGGCCCGCCGGCGCGCGTAGACCGTTCCCCAGGAGCCGGGTCGAGTCGACGCCCGGTCCCGGCACCGCGAGAGCCGCCGCTGGCCAGCGGCGGCTCTCGCGGTGGTCAACGGCGTTCGCCGTGGCCGGTCAGGACTCCGGGGTCGTCCCCGAGAGCCGGACCGTGCCCATGATCTTCTTCATCGTCGCCTCGGGCACCTCGTCCGCCACACCCTTGTTGGCGTACAGCACCCACGTCGAGTAGTCGCCCTTGGCGGTGGTGAAGGTGAAGGCGATCGACTTGCCGTCGGTGTCGCACTTGTTCTTCTTGTCGAGACCCGTGGACTCGGCCGTCGTGAAGTGCCCCTTGAGCCCTGCCGTGGTGGTGAACTCCTCGGGCTTGCCGACCTTGATCTTCTTCCTCAGCGTGGCCTTCGGCTCGTGCTGGCCGTACGCGGCCCACACCCAGCTCCCCGCCTCGTTCTCCGAGGCCGTCGCCGTGTCCGAGGCGCCCTGGGCGCCCTTCGTGCCGGTGCCGGCGAGGCTGCTGTACTCCAGCTTGCCGTCCTTGTCGGTGTCCTGCGAGCACCACTCGGACTTGAGGAAGGCCGGAGCGGAGAAGGAGATCGCGGGCGATCCGTCACCCTTCTCGACATCCTCGAAACCGGATATGACGCCCGTCTTCGAGACCTCCCAGTCGGCGGGAACGTCGAACTGCGTCCCGTACTTGGGGTTGGTCACGACCTTCCAGCCGTCGATCTGCGGCTTGGCCGCGGCGCCGTTGCGCGGGTTCTCCTGGGACGCGCCCGTGTCCGGCTCCTCCGCGCCGGACTCCGACGCGGAGGCGGACGCCTTCGAGTCGGCCGCCTTGTCGCTCGAACCGTCGTCCTTGCCCAGGACGAAGAACGCCGTACCCGCGGCGGTGAGCACGACCACGGCCGCCGCGACGACCGCCACGACCGTCGTCCTCTTCTTGTCGTCGCCCGAGGGCCCGGCCCCGCCGGGCTGCCCCGGTGCGGGGTACTGCAGCGGCACCGTCGGCTGCTGGTACGGGTTGGGCTGCTGGTATCCGGGCTGCTGGGTCTCCGGCTGCTGCGGATAGCCGTAACCGGGCTGCTGTTGATACCCCGGCTGCTGGTACGGGTTCGGCTGCTGGTACCCCGGCTGCTGGTACGGATTGGGATTCTGGTCCTGCGGGTTCTGCTCGCCCCCGGGCGGCTGCTGTCCTGGCCACATGGCCAGTAACGATAGAGGGGAGCCCATGGGGCTGTGACGTCCGCCCCGTCAGGGGATGGTGAAGTCTCCTACCCGTGGGTAACATAATCGTCCATGAGCGCTGATCAGATGTCCGTCGGCGAGATGCTCGCCGCGACCGTTCCCATGGCCAGGACCCTCGGCCTCGACTACCTGGAGATCACCCCGGAGCGGGCCGTCGTCCGCCTCCCCGACCAGCCCGACTACCACAACCACGTCGGCGGACCGCACGCCGGAGCGATGTTCACCCTCGCCGAGTCCGCCAGCGGCGCGATCGTGATCGCCGCCTTCGGCCACCTCCTCGACCGGGTCGTTCCCCTCGCTGTCAAGGCGGAGATCAGCTACAAGAAGCTCGCGATGGGCCCGGTCACCGCCGCCGCCGTCCTCGGCCGCCCGGCCGCGGACGTCGTCGCGGAACTGGACGCCGGCGGGCGCCCCGAATTCCCCGTGGCCGTCACCCTCACCCGGGAGGACGGGGCGGTCACCGGGGAGATGACCGTGGTCTGGATCCTCCGCCCCCACTCCTGAGCCCGCCCCTGATCCTGAGCCCGCTGCCACTCCTGAGACCGCTCCGATCTTGAGCTGTTCGCGGATTCCTGACCCCGCCCGCTCACCGGGTAGGCTGCCCGGCGTGCGCCCGCGCGGCGCGCGCCGGGCCCGTCGGCCCACCGAACCAGGGATGCACAGGAGGAACCGCCGTTGCACGTCCAGGAGTGGCTCGAGACCGTCCCCGCGGTGAGTATTTACATCCTGGTCGGGGTGGTCATCGGACTGGAGAGCCTCGGTATCCCGCTGCCCGGCGAGATCGTCCTCGTCAGCTCCGCGCTGCTCGCCTCCCAGCACGGTGACATCAACCCGTACATCCTCGGCGCCTGCGCCACGGCCGGCGCGATCATCGGCGACTCGATCGGCTACGCCATCGGACGCAAGGGCGGCAGGCCCCTGCTCGGCTGGCTCGGCGCCAAGTTCCCCAAGCACTTCGGCGCCGACCAGATCGCGATGGCGGAGCGGTCGTTCGAGAAGTGGGGCATGTGGGCCGTCTTCTTCGGCCGCTTCGTCGCCCTGCTCCGGATCTTCGCCGGACCGCTCGCGGGCGTCCTGCGCATGCCGTACTGGAAGTTCCTGATCGCCAACGTGCTGGGCGGCATCGTCTGGGCGGGCGGCACGACCGCCGTCGTCTACTCGGTGGGCGTCGTCGCCGAGGCGTGGCTCAAGCGCTTCTCCTGGCTGGGACTGCTGCTCGCCGTGCTCATCGGGATCACCTCCATGCTCGTCCTGAAGAACCGCGCCAAGAAGGCCGGCGAACAGGCGCGGCAGGCCAGGGCCGTGGAGTCGGCCGAGCCGGACACCGTACCCGTCACGGACTGACCTACCCCGGACAGGCCAGGAGGTGGCCTGTTTCTGTTGGCCGATGATCAATACCCTTGGCGGTGCCGTCCGTTACCGATCGGACCGGCACCGACCGAGGGAGCGCCATGGCCACCGCACAGCAGATCCCGGACATACTGTCACCGGAGTTCGCGGAGAACCCCTACCCGGCCTACGCGGCGATGCGGGAGAGTGCACCGCTCATCTGGCACGAGGCCACGAAGAGCTACATCATCTCCCGGTACGACGACGTCGAACGGGCCTTCAAGGACAAGGAGTCGGTGTTCACCACCGACAACTACGACTGGCAGATCGAGCCCGTGCACGGCAAGACGATCCTGCAGCTCAGCGGGCGGGAGCACGCCGTACGCCGCGCGTTGGTCGCCCCGGCCTTCCGCGGCAGTGATCTGCGGGACAAGTTCCAGCCCGTCATCGAGCGCAACTCCCGGGAACTGATCGACGCGTTCCGGCACACCGGCTCCGTCGACCTGGTGGAGGCGTACGCCACCCGCTTCCCCGTCAACGTCATAGCCGACATGCTGGGCCTCGACAAGGCCGACCACGGCCGCTTCCACGGCTGGTACACCGCGGTCATCGCCTTCCTCGGCAACCTCTCCGGCGACCCCGAGGTGACGGCGGCCGGCGAGCGGACCCGGATCGAGTTCGCCGAGTACATGCTGCCGATCATCCGGGAGCGCCGCGACCACCTCGGGGACGACCTGCTCTCCACCCTCTGCGCCGCCGAGGTCGACGGCGTACGGATGAGCGACGAGGACATCAAGGCGTTCTGCAGCCTGCTGCTCGCCGCCGGCGGCGAGACCACCGACAAGGCGATCGCCAGCATCTTCGCCAACCTCCTGCTCCACCCCGAGCAGCTCGCCGCCGTACAGCGGGACCGTACGCTGATCGACCGGGCCTTCGCGGAGACGCTCCGGTTCACCCCGCCGGTGCACATGATCATGCGGCAGACGGCCACGGACGTGGAGCTGAGCGGCGGGACCGTGCCGGCCGGCGCGACGGTCACCTGCCTGATCGGGGCGGCCAACCGCGACGCCTCGCACTACCGGGAGCCGGACTCCTTCGACATCTTCCGTGACGATCTGACCACCACGACGGCGTTCTCCGCGGCGGCCGACCATCTCGCCTTCGCCCTCGGCCGCCACTTCTGCGTCGGGGCGCTGCTGGCCAGAGCCGAGGTCGAGACCGGGATCAACCACCTGCTGGACGCGATGCCGGACATCCGGCTGGCGGACGGCTTCGACCCGGTCGAGCAGGGGGTGTTCACCCGGGGACCGCAGTCCCTGCCGGTGGAGTTCACACCGGTCGGAGGGTGACGGAAACCGCCGGGCCCGGAGATCCCCGGGCCCGGCGGACGGTACGTATGTCAGCGCAGGTCAGCGCAGGTCAGCGCAGGTCGGCGTACGGCTGCGTAGGTCTGCGTGCAGCCGCGTACGCCCGGCTACTGCGCCGCGGGCGTGAAGCGCACCGGCAGCGCGGTCAGCCCGCGCATCCAGATCGACGGCCGCCACATCAGCTCGTGCGGCTCCACCGCCAGCACCACGTCCGGCAGCCGCTCCAGCAGCGTCTCCACCGCCGTACGGGCGATGACGTCCGCGAGGAGCGGACCCGGGTAGAGACAGCGGTGCTCACCGTTGCTGAACGACAGGTGCGCCGAGTTCTCCGCCCCGACATGGCCCTCGGGCCAGATCTGCGGGTCGGTGTTGGCCGCGGCGAAGCCGAGGACCAGACAGTCGCCCGCCTTGATGTGCCGCCCGGCGAGCTGGGTGTCGCGCACCGCCCACCGGCCGACGAAGTTCTGGGTCGGGGTGTCCAGCCACAGCACCTCGTTGAGGGCCTGCCCGACACTGAGCCGCCCGCCCGAGACGTTCAGCGCGAACCGGTCGTCGGTCAGCAGCAGCCGCAGGGAGTTGCAGATCCAGTTGGCCGTCGGCTGCTGGGCGGCGGCGATCAGGGTGATGAGGTCCTGGACGACCTCCTCGTCCGTCAGCCCGGCGGGATGCGCCAGCATCCGCGAGGTGACATCGGTGCCCGGGGTGCTCCGCTTCTCCTTGACGAGCTGCTCTATGCGCGCCTGCACCCGCAGATACGCGGCGACCGGGTCGTCGTCCTCGGGGGCGTCCAGCGAGATCCGCAGGTCCCGTACGAGATCCTCGGTGTCCTCGCCGCCGAGGGGCATCCCGCAGAGCTGGACCACGGCGCGCATCGGCAGCGCGTGCGCGAACGCGGCCATCAGCTCGGCCTCGCCGCTGCCCGCGAACCGGTCGATGAGACTCTCCGCGATCTCCCGGCAGCTGTGGGCGAGTTCGAACTGGTCGACGGCCTCCAGCGCCTCCGTGATCACCCCGGCGCGCCGCTGGTGCTCCGCGCCCTCGGTGAACAGCAGCGAGGGCTGGTAGCCGACGAACGGCATCAGCGGCCAGTCGGCCGGGATGTTCGGCCACTGGTTCCAGCGCCGCGAGTCCCGGGCGAACAGCTCGTCGTGGCCGGTGACGTAGGAGACCTCGGAGTAGCCGAGCACCAGCCAGGCGGGGATGTCCCCGTCGAGCAGGATGGGCGCGACCGCGCCGTGCTCCCTGCGCAGGGCGCGGTAGAGCTGGGACGGCGTCTGCTGGTATTCGAGGCCGCTCAGCCGTACGGCGCCGCCGGCGTGCGCGGGGCAGCCGGGCGGCGGCGCCTGTCCTTCAACAGGTGCTGCGGGGTGGTTCATGGTGTCAGCTCCCGGGCCATGGCCAGTTCGTAGAGGTGGTCCACGAGGGTGATCAGGACGTTCTTGCCGGACGACCGTACCCGAGCGTCGCAGTCGATCAGCGGTACGTGCTCCGGCAGCGAGAGGGCCTGGCGGATCTCGTCGAGCGAGAACGCCGAGACGTCGTCGTCGAACCGGTTGACGGCCACCACGAACGGCGTCCGGTGGTGTTCGAGCCGGTCGATGGCGTACCAGGAATCGCTCATCCGCCGGGTGTCGACCAGGACGACCGCGCCGAGCGTGCCGGAGAAGAGGCGGTCCCACAGGAACCAGAACCGCTCCTGGCCGGGCGCTCCGAACAGGTAGAGCACCATGCGCTCGTTGAGGCTGATGCGGCCGAAGTCGAAGGCGACGGTCGTGGTCGTCTTCGTGGCCAGCCCGGCGGTCTCGTCGACGCCGACCCCGGCCTGCGTCATGATCTCTTCGGTGTTGAGCGGCCGGATCTCGCTGACCGACCGGACCAGGGTGGTCTTGCCGACCCCGAAGCCGCCCACGACGACGATCTTCAGACCGGTCTCGGCGGCGTCGCTCAGCGGGGTACGCGCCGGCAGCTCAGAGGTTGCGGAGTCCAAGGAGTACCTCCTTCAGAAGAGCGGAGTCGGGCAGATCGGCGGAGCGCGCCGCGCGCGGGTGCCGGGCGGTGATACGGCCCGTCGCGAGGAGATCGCCGAGGAGGATCCGTACCACCGTCACGGGCAGCCGCAGCTCGGCGGCGATCTCGACGACCGCCGTGGGGTGGCCGCACAACTCCAGGATCCTGACGTGCTCCGACTGCATCCCGGCGGTCGGAGCGCACTCGCTGACGATCAGGGTGACGAGATCGAACGTGTCGTCGTCGACCCGGCTCCGGCCACCCGTGACGGTGTACAGCCGGTCGGGATCCCCGGTGTCGACGGGCCGCCTGGTCATGAGCGGGGACTGCCCTGGGCGGGTGTGCGGGGTTCGGCCCGCAGATGCTCACCGATCTGCTCGACCAGTTCGGTCATCTGATGGCCCACCACACCGGGGTCGGCGCCGTCCTCGGCCACGACCGCGAGATGCGCTCCGTCGCCGGCCTCCACGATGAACAGCAGCCCGCCGTGGAACTCCGTCATGGAGTGGCGTACGCCGCCGCTGCCGCTCCCGAACTCCACCGAGGCGCCCTGGGCGAGCGCCTGGATGCCGGAACAGATGGCGGACAACTGGTCGGCCTGGTCGAGGGTGAGGTGGCGGCTCCAGCAGAGCTTCAGTCCGTCACGGGAGAGCACGAGGGCGTGCCGGGTGCCGGGGGTGCGCTCCAACAGGTTCTCAAGAAGCCAGGTCAGGCTGTTGTCTGTGGTCTGCATGGTGTGCGTGGGGCGGGATGGAGCCGGTGGTCCGGTCACCTGCCCGTGCCTCCTTCTCGCGTTCCGGGGTGGGGGATGGGCGCCGATACGCCGGGCGCCGTACGGGTGGGCGCTGTCCTATCCGGCCGGAGTGCCGGGGGTGGCGGAGGCGCCGGGAGCGTCGGGCGGGCCGGCCGGGTCCTGGGGCGGGGACGCGGGAGCGGCCGGTGACCGCCCGCCGTCGGACTGCCCGCCGTCGGACTGCCCGCCGTCGGGCTGCCCGCCTTCCGAAGGCGCGTCGGCCGGGGCGCCGGTGGCCTCGGCCGCGTTGCGCGCGCGGTGGAAGGCGCCGAACTGGGCGCCCGCGTCGCGGCGTTCGGGCCGGCGGGCCGTGGGCTCCGGCTCCGGGTGCGGCCGGCCGCGGTCGGCGGCGGCCATCGTACGGCCGGGCGGGCGTACGGGCAGGCCGCCGGGCGTGGCGACGCGGGGCCCGCCGCCCGTGGCGGACGGGGAGGGCAGCACGGGCCACGCCGTGGACGTGGGGACGGGCGGGGGCGGCGGGGCGGTGGTCACCCGCGGGGCCACGACGGGCGGAACGGTCGCCTCCGGTGCCGGGCGGCGCAGCGACTGCTCGGGCGCCATGCCGCGCTGCTGGGCCATGAGCTGCGGCGGGAAGAGGACGACGACGCCGGTGCCGCCGCGTGACGAGGGCCGGTAGTTGACGCTGATGTGGTACTTGGCGGCCAGCCGGCCGACCACGGCCAGACCGAGCCGGGTGCCCTGGAGCATCGCGAGGTCGGTGACCCGGCCCGAGACGGACTCCTCGGCGCGGCGCATCGCGGCGGCGGCCATCTTCAGGCCGCTGTCCTCGATGGTCACCACGACGCCCGCGGTGCGCTCCTCGACATAGACATGGACCTCGTCGATCGGCGGGGAGAAGTTCGCCGCGTTGTCCATCAGTTCGGCGAGCAGGTGCATCACGGGCTCGGCGGCGAACCCGGCGATCGCGGCCTTGCTGGAGCAGTGCAGCCTGACGCGCTGGTAGGCGGCGATACGGCCGACCGCGCCGCGCAGGATGGACTCCATCCCGATCGGCTTGTTCCAGGCGCGGCTCGCGCGCCCGCCCATCAGCAGGGCCAGCCGGTCGGTGAGCAGCCCGAGTTGCGAGGTGTTGTGGTCGAGCCTGAGGAGGTCGCCGAAGACCTCCTCGCCGTACCGGTCCTGCATCTCGCGCAGGTCGGCCAGCATGGACACGGCCTTGGCCTGCACCCGGCTCAGCGCCTTGGCGCTCGCCGCCTGCGCCGCCGCGGCGCGCCGCTCACTGATGGCGAACTCCCGGACCACGGCGTCCACCAGGACGCGCAGCCGCGGGTCGGTGGGGGGTACGAGGGTGGCGAGCACGGTGTCGGCGGAGCCGCCGGCGCGCAGTCCGGCGAGTGCGTCGGGGAGTGTCTTGCCGGTGAGCAGGTCCAGTTCGTCGGCGGCCTTGGTCAGCCGGACCACTGCGGTCTCGCTGTCGGCGAGCGCCTGGCCCGCGCGGGTCTCGGCCGCGGCGATCTCGCCCGTGAACAGCTCCAGGACACGGCGGAGTTGCGGGTCGGACGGGGGCGGGGTGCTCGCGAAGGTCTCCTGGGCGCTCGCGCCCTCGCGGAGCTTCTTGACGACCGCGGGCAGCGTGACGTTCAGCAGATGCGCGCCGTCCGCGCCGCTCTGGGCGAGTTGCGTCTGCGCGGACCTGCTCTCGTTCTGCGCCGACGCCGCGGCGCGCCGCGCTCTGCGCAGCAGCAGCGCGGCGGTGACGACGGTGGCGGCCAGACAGACCCAGGTGACGGCGACGGTGGCGGCCACCCAGCCACGGGCCGGTCCGGGCGCCGCGGCGACCACGGCTCCTGCGGCGGCGCCGGCCACGACCAGCAGGGTCAGCGGGACGGCGAGCGACAACGACCGTGTCGTGGGTATGCGGTGCGGACTGGGGGCGACAGGCACTGACATTCCGCGGTCCCTCGGTACTTGAGTGCGGGGGGAACAGACCGGCCGACCTGCGGGCTTCGGCCGCACGGGCGGGATCTGACACCGATGGGGACGGCGATCTTCCGCACCACATGTGGCGCTCATGCTAACCACGGGACGCGGTACGGAAGCACTCAGGGCCCCCCGAGCCCACAGAACGAGCGACTTCGTCCCGAAGTCGCTGCTTGTGTCGGGGCGACATGGTAGAGAGAGGCGACCGTTACAAGCTGGGTCATATGCGCCCACTCTGCACCGGAGTGACGCCTGGGAGAGGCCGGAGTGACATCCGTGGGGCGGATCCGGCTGCGGATACGTTTTCCCGCGCGGCGTCATCCGGCGTCATCGAGCACCCGGAGCGATGGTTTTCGGTCAACTGTCCACGTCACATCTGAGGGTCCGGTGCCGGGTGAGGCCGGAGGGACGAGGCTCGCAGTACAGTGCGATGCATGCCCGGGTGCACCACAAAGTAGTGCAATGTACTGAACCTCTCCATGAACATATTGGACGGAATGTGTCGGACCTCGATCAGCTCACCCAGTCGCTCGCCCGCAATCTCAAGCGCTGGCGCGGCGAGCGGGGCTTCACGCTCGACGCCCTCGCGGCCCGTGCGGGGGTCAGCCGCGGGATGATCATCCAGATCGAGCAGGCCCGTACCAATCCGAGCGTCGGCACCACCGTCAAGATCGCCGACGCGCTCGGGGTCCCCATCACCGCTCTGCTCGACTACGAACAGGGCACCCATGTCAGGGTCGTCCCCGAGGGCCAGGCCGTACGGCTGTGGTCCACCCCGGCGGGCAGCCGCAGCACCCTCCTGATCGGCGCGGAGGCGCGCGGCCCGCTGGAGCTGTGGTCGTGGACGCTGATGCCCGGGGACGCCAGCGCCTCCGACCCGCACCGGCCCGGCACCACCGAACTGCTCCATGTGACCGCCGGTGAGCTGACGCTCCTCGTCGACGGCGAGCCGCACTCCGTACCGGCGGGCGCGTCGGCGACCTTCGAGGCCGACGTCCCGCACGTCTACCGCAACGACGGTTCCGAAACGGTCGAAATGATCATGTCGATCTCCGTCCCGCCGGTGCGCTGACCAGCCGTCCGCGCGGGTCGGGGCGGAGCCCGGACCGGTCAGCCGGGCCCCGGTGGTCAGCCGAGCCGGGGGATCTCGATCGCGGGGCAGCGGTCCATCACCATCGCGACCCCGGCCGCGCGCGTCCGCTCGTACGCCTGCTCGTCGATCACCCCGAGCTGGAACCAGACGGCCTTCGCGCCGACGGCGACCGCCTCGTCCGCGACCGCTCCGGCCAGCTCGCTGTTGACGAAGACATCCACCACGTCCACGGGGAAGGGGATGTCGGCGAGCGAGGCGTACCCGCGCTCGCCGTGCACCGTCTCGGCCTTGGGGTGCACCGGTACGACGCGCTTGCCGTAGCGCTGGAGCACCGCGGCCACGCCGTAGGCGGCCCGGGAGGTGTTGGCGGACAGGCCCACGACGGCCCAGGTGTCGCCACCCCGCTGAAGGATCTCGCGGATCGTCCCCGGGTCGGCGTGCCCGGCCTGTGCGTTTCCGGTCTGTGCTCTCTCTGCGTCCATGTCAGGGCAACGGATTCGCCGCGTACGTCATTCCACGAGCCACCGTGCCGGTTCACCGCGCAGGACGGGGCGTGCCATCCTGGCCGCGGTGTACGAGGTCCTGGTTCGCGTGGAGGTGGGGTTGTGCTGAGGACGGGAAAGATCCAGCGGTTCGACGAGACACGTGGGTACGGGTTCATCATCCCGAACGAGGGGGGTGACGACGTGTTCATGCACGCGAACGACCTGCTGGACGAGAAGTACCTCTACCAGGCGGGCCGTGAGGTCGAGTTCTTCGTGGAGATGGGGGACAAGGGGCCGAAGGCGTCGGAGATCCGGCTCATCCACCAGCCCTCGCAGCGCCGCCCGGCGCGCGACCTCGCGTCGGGCCCGGTGACGTACGGGACGGCGGGCGACGGCGAACCGACCGCGGCCGGTCTGCGCGGCGAGCTCACCGAGGCGCTGCTGGAGGCGGACGGCACCCTGACCGCCGACCAGATCAAGCGGGTCAGGGCGCGCGTGGTCGAACTGGCCCGCGCGCACGGCTGGATCACCGCCTGACCCCTCGGCCCCTGGGGCGCCCCCCGGAAGGTCGGGGCGGCGACCGGGCCCCGCATAGGGTGGGGGCATGCAGGAGCAGTACCGGACCGTCGCCCGCGCGGGCGTCCACGAGACCGAGGTCAACCGGTCGCGCTTCCTCTGCGCGCTGGCACCGGCGGCGACCGAGGAGGAGGCGCAGGAGTTCGTCGCGCGCGTCCGCAAGGAGCACCCGACGGCCACGCACCACTGCTTCGCGTACGTGATCGGCGCCGACGCCTCCGTGCAGCGGGCGAGCGACGACGGCGAGCCGGGCGGCACGGCCGGTGCGCCGATGCTCCAGATGCTGATGCGGCGTGAGGTGCGCTACACGGTGGCGGTCGTCACCCGCTACTACGGTGGGGTCAAGCTCGGCGCCGGCGGTCTGATCAGGGCGTACGGGGGAGCGGTCGGCGAGGCACTGGACGCCCTCGGCACCCGGACCAGGCGGCGCTTCCGGCAGGTCACCGTCACCGTCGACCACCAGCGCGCGGGCCGGCTGGAGAACGATCTGCGCGCCACGGGACGCGCGGTGCGCGAGGTGCGGTACGCGGAGGCGGTGACCATCGCGCTGGGGCTGCCGGACGCGGAGGTCGACGCGTTCCGCGCCTGGCTCGCGGACACGACGGCGGGCACGGCCGCCCTGGAGCTGGGCGGGGAGGCGTACGGCGATGGCCCCCCGGAGTGAGTCCCGCGCCCGCGCGGCCGGCAGAACGAACCGCAGGGACTGAGCGAGCTGGACGAACGAGACGAACCGTGCGAACGGAATGAACGGCGCGAAATGCGTGAACGGGAGGAAGACCTCACTTGAGGATTCTGCACACGTCGGACTGGCATCTCGGACGGTCCTTCCACCGCGTGAGCCTGCTCGACGCCCAGGCCGCTTTCCTCGACCACCTCGTGGCGACGGTCCGTGCCCATGACGTCGACGCGGTCCTCGTCGCCGGTGACGTCTACGACCGGGCCGTACCGCCGCTCGCCGCCGTGGAGCTGTTCGACCGCGCGCTGCACCGCCTCGCCGAGGCCGGGGTGCCGACCGTCATGATCTCCGGCAACCACGACTCGGCCCGCAGGCTCGGGGTCGGCGCCGGACTCATCGAGCGCGCGGGCATCCATCTGCGGACCGACCCGGCGGGCTGCGCCACCCCCGTCCTGCTCACGGACGCCCACGGCGAGGTGGCCTTCTACGGGCTGCCGTATCTCGAACCGGCCCTGGTGCGCGCGGAGTTCAAGGCACCGAAGGCCGGGCACGAGGCGGTGCTCGGCGCCGCGATGGAGCGCGTACGGGCCGACCTCGCCGCCCGTCCGTCCGGCACCCGCTCCGTCGTCCTCGCGCACGCCTTCGTCGTCGGCGGCGCGCCCAGCGACAGCGAGCGGGACATCACCGTCGGAGGGGTGGCCGCCGTGCCCGCCGGGGTCTTCGACGGCGTCGACTATGTCGCGCTCGGGCACCTCCACGGCTCCCAGACCCTCACCGAGCGCGTCCGCTACGCGGGCTCGCCCCTCGCCTACTCCTTCTCCGAGACCACGCACCGCAAGACGATGTGGCTGGTGGATCTCGGGCCCGCGGGGGAGATCGAGGCCCGGCGGATCGACTGCCCGGTACCGCGCGCCCTCGCCCGGATCCGCGGGACCCTCGACGGGCTGCTCGGCGATCCCGCCCTCGACCGGCACGAGGAGTCCTGGGTGGAGGCGACCCTCACCGACCCGGTACGCCCGGCCGAACCCATGGCGCGGCTCGCCGCGCGCTTCCCGTACACGCTCAGCCTCGTCTTCGACCCCGAGCGGCCGGCCGGCGACCCGCTCGCCTCCTACGGCAGGCGCCTCGCGGGCCGTACCGACCAGCAGATCGCCGAGGACTTCGTGGCGCACGTACGCGGTGGGTCGGGACCGGACGGGCCGGAACGCACCGTGCTGCGCGACGCGTTCGACGACGTACGGGTCGACGCGACGGTACGCGAGGTGGCCCCGTGAGACTGCACCGGCTGACCCTCACCGCCTTCGGCCCCTTCGCCACCACCCAGGAGATCGACTTCGACGCCCTCTCCGGCGCCGGGCTCTTCCTGCTGCACGGGCCGACCGGCGCAGGGAAGACGTCCGTGCTGGACGCGGTCTGCTACGCGCTGTACGGGGCCGTACCGGGCGCCCGGCAGAGCCCCGGCACCATCCTGCGCAGCGATCACGCGCCCTCCGGGACAGTCACCGAGGTCGTCCTCGAACTGACCGTCGCCGGGCGGCGGTTGGAGGTCACACGGCGGCCCGCCCAGCTCCGCCCCAAGAAGCGCGTCAAGGGGTTCACCACCGAGAAGGCGCAGAGCTGGCTGCGGGAGTACGCCCCTGACAGCGGCGCTGACAGCGGTGGATGGCGGGCGCTGAGCCGGTCCCACCAGGAGATCGGGGAGGAGATCAGCCAGCTCCTCGGCATGAGCCGCGAACAGTTCTGCCAGGTCGTGCTCCTGCCCCAGGGCGACTTCGCCCGCTTCCTGCGCGCCGACGCCGAGGCGCGCGGCAGACTCCTCGGCACCCTCTTCGACACCCGCAGGTTCGCCGCGGTCGAGGAACGCCTGGCCGAACTGCGGCGTGCCGCCGAGCACCGGGTGCGTGCGGGCGACGACCGGCTCCTCGGCATCGCGCAGCGCATCGCCCAGGCGGCGGTGGGGAGTTCGGCCGCGACCGGGGGCGCGGAGGTGCCGGGGCCACCTGACCGGCAGCCCGGTGACGCGGGGCTCGCCCCGGCCGTGCTCGCCTGGGCGGCCCTCGTACGCGGCGACGCCCACGAGCGGGCCGACATCGCCGCGTCGGCCCTCGCGCAGGCCGAGGAACGGCTCGCGGAGGCCCGGGGCGTACGGGACTCCGAGCGTGAACTGGCCCGACTCCAGGAGCGGTTCGCGGACGCCCGGCGGCGCGGGACCGCCCTCGAAGCACGCCGCCCCGAGTACGAGCGGACCCGTACGCTGCTGGAGCGCGACCGCAAGGCGGAGCTGGTCGCCCCTGCGCTCGCCCTGCGCGACGAGGCGGAAGAGGCCCACGACGCCGCGTCCGCCGCGCACGAGCGCACCCGGAAGCTGCTGCCCCCCGAACTCACCGACGCCGGAGCCGAACAACTCGCCGCCCTGGAAGGCTCCGTACGCCAGGAACTCGGCGCGCTCGACGCGGCCCGGCGCGCGGAGCGCCGCAGCGCGGAGATCACCGTCGAACGCGCCGAACTGGACCGGCAGGCACGCGCCGACGACGACATCCTCCAGGAGACGGCCGGCTGGCTGGCGGGCTGGGAGCCCCAACGCCGCGCCCTGCTCGGCCGCGTGGAGGGGGCCCTGGAGGCGGCGACCCGCGCCGAGCAACTCGCCGGGCAGCTCGAACCGGCCGGACGGCGGCTGGCCGCGGCCCGGCGGCGGGACACGCTCGAAGGGACGGTACGGGAGGCGGAGCAGCGGCTCCTGGCCGCGGGCACGCGCGTCAACACCGCCCACGAGAACTGGCTCGACCTGCGGGAACGACGGCTGAAGGGCATCGCCGCCGAACTGGCCGCGCGCCTCGCGGAAGGCGCCCCCTGCGAGGTCTGCGGCTCCGCCGACCACCCCGCGCCCGCGCGTCCCACGGGCGACCAGGTCGATCCGGCGGCGGAGGACGCGGCCCTGACGGAGTATCAGCGGTGCGGCGAGATCCAGGAGGAGGCGGACCGCGCGTACACGACGCTCCGGGAGCAGTACGCGACGGCCCGCACCCAGGCGGCCGAGCCGCCCCAGGACACCGACACCGGCCCCCGCGCAGCGGACCCGACGGACCCCACCGTCGACGAACTCGCCGCGCTCACCGAACGGTTGGACCGCGAACACACCGCGGCGCGCCGTGCCGCCGCCGGGGCGCACGCGGCGCGGGAGTCCCTGGCACGGGCCGAGCGAGAGTACGAGGGCCGGGTCACCGCGCAGCGGCAGGCCGAACGCCGCGCCGCCGCCCGGACCTCGCGGCGCGAGGCGCTGGAGCGCGAACAGGGCGCGCTGCACGCCGAGTTGAGCCGCGCCAGGGGAGCCGCCGCGAGCGTCGCCGACCGCGTGGCCGAACTGGCGGACCGGGCCCGGTGGCTCGCCGAGGCGGCCGAGACCGCACGCGTCGCGGACGCCACCGCGCTGCGTCTCAAGGAAGCCGACGGGAGCCTCGCGGGCGCCGCCTTCCGGGCCGGCTTCGACACCCCGGGCGCCGCCGCCCAGGCCCTGCTCGGCGCCGCCGACCGGCGCGCGTTCCAGCACCGTATCGACGACTGGCAGGCCGAGGCCGCCGCGGTCGCCGACCGGCTCGCGGAACCGGCCACCCGGGACGCCGCCGCGGCCCCGCCCGCCGACCCGGACGCCGCGCAGTCCGCCCACGACACCGCCGAACGCGCCCTGCGCGCCGCCGCGGCCCGGTCCGCCGCCGCACGGGAGAGCCGGGACCAGCTCGCCGGGCTCTCGCGGCGGGCCGAGGACGAGGTGCGCGGGCTCGGCCCCGTACGCGAGGAGTACGACCGGGTGGCCCGCCTCGCCGGGCTCACCGCGGGCACCTCCGCCGACAACGAACGCCGGATGCGCCTGGAGTCGTACGTCCTGGCGGCCCGTCTCGAACAGGTCGCGGCAGCCGCCACCGTACGCCTCCAGCGCATGTCCTCCGGCCGCTACGCCCTGTCGCACACCGACGCCCGCGCGGGCGGACAGCGCCGGTCCGGGCTCGGGCTCCAGGTCATCGACGCCTGGACCGGAAGCGCCCGCGACACCGCGACGCTCTCCGGCGGCGAGACGTTCTTCGCCTCCCTCGCGCTCGCGCTCGGCCTCGCGGACGTCGTCACCGACGAGGCCGGCGGCGTGCGGCTGGACACCCTCTTCATCGACGAGGGCTTCGGCAGCCTGGACGACCAGACACTGGACGAGGTGCTGGACGTACTCGACTCCCTGCGGGAACGGGACCGCAGCGTCGGCATCGTCAGCCATGTCGCGGACCTGCGCCGCCGTATCCCCACCCAACTGGAGATCGTCAAGGAGCGGCACGGATCCGCGGTACGGCAGCGCGTCGCGGGGGAGTGAGCCGCCTCCGGGGCGGTGTCACGGCGACGGGGTTTCCGTACGGGGTGCCCGCGCCCGCCCTGGTGTACCGTCGTCGGCCGCCGGGTCCTGCCGCAGGCCGCGCGCCAGGGTCAGGGTGACGGTGGCGGAGAGCACCGCCATGACGGCGGGCGCCGTCGCCGTTGAGGTGAGCTGGGCGACGCCGCCCGCCAGCGCCGCGCCCACCCCCTGCATCGTGAGCATCCCCGAGGTGTGCAACCCGAGGGCGTGGCCGCTCAGTTCACCCGGGGTCAGGGACATCAGCCGCTCCTGGAGGACCAGGCTCGCGGCGAACCCCACCGAGGCCAGGGCCACGGCCGCCACCACGAGCGGCAGCGCGGGACGCAGGGCGAGCAGCGGATACGGCAGGGCCAGCAGCAGAAGCAGCGGTACGCCGATCCGCCCCCGCCATCGCGCCGGCACGAACCGGCCCACCGCGACGTCCCCGGCGAGCATGCCGCAGGCGGCACAGGCGAAGAGGAGCCCCGCGTACCGGGGCGCGTAGGCGACGAAGAGCGATTCACAGCCGACGATCAGCCCGTTGGGAATCCAGAGCGCGAGATAGACGGAGCGGCGGGAACGCGAGGACCACAGAAGGGCGTTGGTCCGCCAGGTCTCGGCGGCCGAGGCGCGCCCGGTGGCACGCGGTGGCCGGCCGCTGAGACCGAGGCGGGCGACGATCGCGGTGGCCAGATGGAGGGCGGCGCCCGCGAGCAGCGTGCCGCGCGGTGACAGGACGGTCACCAGCACACCGCCGACCGCGTATCCGCCGATCTGCGCCGCGCCCGCGCACATGTTGAGCACGGAGCGCCCGAGCAGATAGCCGTCCCGCTCCAGGATCTCGTTGAGCAGCCCGTACCGCACCCCGCCGACCGGCGAGGCGACCGTACCCAGGAGGAACAGCACCGCGAAGGAGGCCCACACCGGCAGCCCGGGGACGGCCAGAACGGCGGTGCCGAGGCCGAACAGCAGCGACGTCCCGGCCAGCGTGGCGCGCGGCGGCAGCCGATCGGACGCCGAGAGCAGGGTGGTCGCGCCGAGCACCTGGGCGAGGGACGGCCCGAACATGGCGAGGGCGGAGAGCAGGGGAGAACCGGTCGCCGAGTAGATCAGGGTGCCCAGTGCCGGCCCGCTCACGGTCTGGGCGGCCACGTGCCCGGCGGAGGTGAGGAACAGCGGGGTGAACTCCGGTGTGCGGAAGAGGTCGTGGTACGTACGCATGACCGGAGTGTCGAGGGGCCGCGGCCGGGTCGTTACCCTTTCGCGCTGAGGCGAAAGGTGGGCCGGTGAAGCATGGGCTGTTGAAACATGGGCTGTTGAAACATGGGGTGGTGAGGCATGGGGTGGTGGCAGGTCAGCGCGGACACCCTCGCGAGCAGCCGTTTCGTCGTCTCCCCTCTCGCCGAGACGATCGCGAGCCTGAAAACCCTGGAGCGGGGTACGGCCGCACACCCGGGTGAGCGCGCCTGGCTCGACCTCCACCTGCCCGCCTACCGCCGGCGCCAGGCGGCCGACCCGGTCACCGCACTGCTCGTCCGGGCCGCGCTGGGGCGTCACTGGAACGCGGACTACCTCACCCCCACCCCGACCGGCGACGGCGACCAGCCGTTCGATGACGAGCTCACCCGAGTACGGGAGACACCCGCCGCGGCCGTCCGCGCCGATCTGACCGTCTCGCTGAACGGCCCGCTCCCCGCCCTGCTGCACCGCTCCGACCTGCCGGAACGCACCGCCGAGGCGCTGACGTGGGTGTGGGCGCGCACCGTGCTGCCCACCTGGCCCCGGCGCCGCCGGATCATCGAGGCGGACATCGTCGCGCGCACCGCCCGGCTCGGCCGGAGCGGCTGGGTCACGGCCCTGGAGGACATGCGCCCCGGGCTGCGCTGGCTCGGGCGGAGCCGCCTCCAGATCAACACGAGGGACTACCCGCCGAGAGAACTCACCGGGGCGCGCCTGATGTTCGTCCCCGTGACACCGGTCAACGGATGGGTCTCCTGGGACGCGCCGCACCGTTACGCCGTGGTCTACCCCTGCTCCGGCGTGCTGGCCGAACCGGACCGTACGCCCGTCCCCGAGAGCCTCGGCGTGCTGCTCGGATCCGCGCGGGCGGGCGTCCTCGTCCTGCTCGACACCCCGAAGAGCACCACCCACCTGGTGGCGCTGACCGGCCAGGGCCTCGGCTCGGTGGGCCGCCATCTCAAGGTGCTGCTCGACGCCGGGCTGATACGGCGGCGACGCGCCGGGCGGTCCGTGCTCTACTCCCGGACCGACGCGGGCGAGGTCCTGGTCAACGCCCGCGGGGAGGGCTGAGACGGCGGACGGGAGCGCCCCGGCCCCGCCAGGCGCCCTGCCCGGCGCACCGAAAACCACATGACAGCCGCTCCCGGCCCGGCCACCATGGGCGCCCATGCCCGCACGTGAACCGCCCCACCCCGTAGGCGCGTCAGTCGGTGGCGCCGGCCTCCGCCAGCGCCGCGAACAGCTCCCTCAGGTCCGCCCCGGCCGGCGCCCCGCTCACCTGCCCGTCGCCCACCTCCACCACCCGCCAGACACCGTCCTCCCGCAGCGCCAGATCCGTCGTCAGGAAACGGCAGCCGAGGGCCCGTACGGCCGCCGCCACCGCGTCCAGCGCCCGACCAGGCTCCCGTTCCGGCAGCTTGCCGGGGGTGTCCGGATGGGCGGTGGTCAGCACCGGCTCCCCGTCCACCCACCACACGCGCACCTCACCGCCCGGCACGAACGGTTCGTACGCGCGCAGCACCACCCCACCGGCGAGGGAGTCCTCCTGGAGCGCCAGGAAGCGGTCCACCACCGCCATGAGCCGTGTGTGGTCGGTGAGTTCGGGGATGAAGCAGGCTTCGTCCCACTGGTCCTTCCGGGACTTCACATAGTCCTTGACGATTCCGGGCCCCGGGCCGAGGGGCGCCGCGAGCGCGGCCAGCTCCGCCCGCGACAGGGGTGTGCCCGGTGCGTGCTCCCGCCAGACGCTCCGCGGCGTGACGTCGGCGAACTCCTCGTACCAGCCGGGGAGTTCATGCGCGCGACGGTACGAACCGGCATCGGTCAGCAGTCGGCAGCCCCGTACGTCCATGCCGCGCGCCAGTTCCTCGTAGGACGCGGCGGGCATCATCCACCCCCGGTACCAGTACGGTCCCGAACCGCGCCGTACCCCCGCCAGCGCGCCCGCCGTGTCCCCGGAGAGCAACGCTTCATGGCCGAGGAGCGCGAACTCCGAGTCCGGGGACCTCGCGAGAGCCGCCTCCGCGGCGAACACGGGATCGGTTCGGACCGCCCGCAGCGGATCGGCGCAGAACAGGAATCCGGCTTCCATCGCATCCCCCAGACCTTTCACAGCAGGTGAGTTTCGCGCCCCGTGACGCTCGCGCCCTGTGACGTCCGCGCCTTCGGCAGGAGAGAACATGTCCACGACCACCACACTCGACATCCGCCCCGCCCTCTCGGACGACGAGCTGAACGAACTCTTCGCCGCCTCGTGGCCCGGCCACGGTACGACGTCCTTCGCACCCGTCCTCGAACGCAGCCTGGTCTGGGTGGCGGCCCGGCGCGCCGGGCGGCTCGTCGGTTATGTCAATGTCGCCGGTGACGGCGGTGTGCACGCCTTCATCCTCGACACCACCGTCCACCCGGACCAGCGCCACCAGGGCCTCGGCCGCCGGCTCGTACGGACCGCGGCGGCCGAGGCGTGCGCGCGGGGCGCGCACTGGCTCCATGTCGACTACGAGCCGGGGCTGGCGCCGTTCTACACGAGCTGCGGTTTCCGGCCGACCGAGGCCGGGCTCATGCCGCTCGTACCACACGACTGAGCCCGCCCGCCCCCGCCGTACGGAAGGAGGTCAGAGCTTCGACAGCTCGTCCACCAGGTCGTCCAGCCCCAGCGAGCCCTGCGACAGGGCCGCCATGTGCCACGCCTTCGCGTCGAACGCGTCGCCGTGCGCCTTGCGCGCGTTCTCCCGCCCCAGCAGCCAGGCGCGTTCGCCCAGCTTGTAGCCGATGGCCTGGCCCGGCATGGACAGATAGCGGGTCAGCTCGCTGCTGACGAAGTCCGCGGGACGGCCGCTGTGGCTCCCGAAGAACTCCTCCGCCAGCTCGGGTGTCCAGCGCTCGCCCGGGTGGAACGGGGACTCCGCCGGGATCTCCAGCTCCAGATGCATGCCGATGTCCACGATGACCCGGCAGGCGCGCATCATCTGCGCGTCCAGATAGCCGAGTCGGCGCTCCGCGTCCGGCAGGAAGCCCAGCTCGTCCATGAGGCGTTCCGCGTAGAGCGCCCAGCCCTCGGAGTTGGCGCTGACCTGCCCCACCGACGCCTGGTAGCGGGAGAGCTGGTCCGAGACGTGCGTCCACTGCGCGATCTGGAGATGGTGGCCGGGGACACCCTCGTGGTACCAGGTGGACACCAGGTCGTACACCGGGAAGCGGGTCTCGCCCATGGTCGGCAGCCAGGTGCGGCCGGGGCGCGAGAAGTCCTCGGAGGGGCCGGTGTAGTACGGGGCGGCCGCGCCGCCGGGCGGGGCGATCCGGGACTCCACGCGCCGTACCCGCTGGGCGAGTTCGAAGTGCGTGCCGTCCAGCGCGTCGATGGCCTCGTCCATCAGCTTCTGGAGCCAGGTCCGCACCTCGTCGACGCCCTCGATGTGCGCGCCGTGCACGTCGAGATGGGCCAGCGCCTCCCAGGGGCCCGCGCCCGGCAGGATCTTCCCCGCCTCGTCCCGCATCTCGGCGAGCAGCCGGTGGTACTCCGACCAGCCGTACGCGTACGCCTCGTCCAGATCCAGGTCCGTACCGTTGTAGTAGCGCGCCCAGCGGGCGTAGCGCTCCCGGCCCACGGTGTCGGGCGCGTCCTCGACGGCGGGGGCGTACACGTCGCGCATCCAGTCGCGCAGCTCCGCCACCGCGCCGGTCGCCGTACGGGCGGCGGCGTCCAGTTCCGTACGGAGCGCGTCGGGTCCCGCCGCGGCGAACTCCTCGAACCAGCCCCGGCCCTCGCCCGCCCACTCGGTGAGCTGCCCGACAAAGGTCGCCGTCGCGCGCGGCCCCGCCGGCAGCTTGCGCTCGATGCCCAGGGCCAGCGACGCGCGGTACCCCTCCAGTGCGGCGGGCACGGCGCGCATCCGCTCGGCGAGCGCCGCCCAGTCCGCCTCGGTCTCGGCCGGGGTCACGCTGAAGATGCCGCGCACGAAGTGCGGGGCGGAGTGGAGGTTGCTGACCTCGCGCAGCCCTTCCTCGGTGTCGTGGACGGCGAGGAAGGCGGTGAGCCGCTCGCGCAGCAGCCGTGCGCAGCGCCGCTCGGCATCGCTGTCCGCGCCCGGCAGCGCCTCGGCCACGTCGAGCCGGGCGAGCGTGTCCCGGGCGAGGTCGGCGCGGGCCTGCTCCCCGGCCGGGGAGTAGTCGGGAAGACGGCGGGAGGACTCCGCCACGCCGAGATAGGTGCCGGTGATCGGGTCGAGTTCGATGAGTGCGTCGACGTAGGCGTCGGCGACCTGGCGGGGCAGCGCGCTGCCGGCTGTGTCTGACATACCGCCATCCTCTCCAACCCGGACCGCCGCGTCACTTCACATGTTCCGGGGCACGGCCGGATTGGCCGATCGGGGGCGCGGGCGCCGCGGGCGGCCGGATGTCACCCGCGGCGCCCGCGGAGGCGGCGGCGGACGCCGTGATCCAGCCTTGTCCGCCGCCGCTCCGCGCACCGGATCCCGGTCCACGGAGCGGCGCCCGCGGCCCGCGGCCGATTTTGGCCGGATCCGTACGCTCCCGCCGCGCTGAACGAGGGCGGGTCGGCCGGGCCGGGCCGTGTGTGTCACGGAGCGGATCGGCCGAACAGCCCGGAGTCCTCGTACGGGGGAAGCGTGCCCAGGGCGGTCGGCTCCAGCCGGGCCGTGATCACGAGCGTGCCCTCGTCGATCTGGTAGTCCAGCGGCAGCCCGAGGTCGCGCATGGCCGCGACCATGCCGGTGTTGGACGCCTGGGTGACCGCGTACACGCTGCCCGAGCGGGCCTCGACGGCGAGCGCGACGAGCCGGCGCAGCAGTTCGGAGCCGATGCCGCGCCGCTGCCAGTCGTCCTCGACGATCAGCGCGACCTCGGTCTCGTCGCCGTCCCAGAGGAGATGGCCGAGGGCGACGAGCCGCCCCGAGGACGTCTGGACGGCGAGCGTCCGTCCGAAGCGCGGGCTGAGCAGATGGTTCAGATAGCGGTCGGCGTCGCCCACCGGGCCGTGGTACCGCAGGTCCAGGGTGCGGGGCGTGCAGCGGCCGTGCATGGCGAGCGCGGCGTCGAGGTCGGCGGTGTCGGCGCGGCGGACGGTGATCTCCTCGCCCTGGGGGAGGGTGTGCACGTCCTGACTGCGGGGGATGCGCGGGCCGAGCCGGGTGTCCAGCTCCACCAGCGCACGGGCGCGGGCGAACTCCGTGGGCGTGAAGGGGAGGTACGGGCGCTCTATCGTGATGCTGCCGCCGTGCGGATCGCGCAGCCGCATCTCCGTACCGTCCTGTCCGTCGATGCCCTCGACGCACGCACCCTCCGGGCCGCTCCCGTCGGCCGCCCGGCCCTCGGTGGATCCGGCCGGCCGGGAGTGGATGGTGCAGCGGCCCAGCAACTGGCGCAGCGCGAGGGGAAGTTCCGCGGCGTCCAGCGCCGTGCGGGTGGCCAGGCCCAGCACCCGGGTCGGGGTGTCCACCAGGTCGTGCGCGTCGGCCCGCTCGATCCAGGTGCTGCTGCCGCCCGCGGCGGAGACCTCACGGGTGAGGTCCTTCGCCTGGAGCGACGCCGGGGCGCGCAGCAGGAACTCGTCGACGGTGCCGTCGGCCAGCGGATGGGTCTGCAGGGTGAGGATGTCCACCCGGTGTGTGGCGAAGGTGACGCACAGCGCGGCCAGGCTCCCCGGCTCGTCCCGTACGGTCGTCCGCATCCGCCAGAGGGTCGTCTCCTCCGGAGCGGACCCGTCCCGTACGTCCGGATCCGCGGCCGGGGCGGCGGGGGGTTCGTCAGTGCCGGACGCCGGTGGGGCGTGCCCGTGCCTCCGTGCCCACCAGGCGTGGAACGTGGCCGTGGCGATCAGCGCCACGGCCGAGGCGACCAGCAGGAACGCGCCGTCGGGTCCGTGCGCGATCAGGTTCGCCAGCGCGTCGGCGACCGCCACCGCCGTGAACAGGGCGGCCAGTTCGACGAGATCCCGCCGCCAGTGGTGGGGGCGGCGGGCACTCTTCGCGGAAGTCACATTGGTCATGACCTCACTCTGACGCAACGGTGTTGCGTGATCACGAACGGTTTGTGACTGATGGGTTAAGGTTGGATCTGTTCCTTTTTGGACCATCTTCGGCCATTTTTGGCGTGGAGTGATCGCTTCCCTGACGGATCGCGGCCAGAAGCCGCGCCGCTTGTGTGATCACCTGCGAGGTGCCCCCGCGTCCGGCGAGTTCCGGCAGCCCCGGTATCTCCTCCGCGCCCCCGCGGCGCTCCACGCAGTCGGCGGCCACGGACAGTATCTCCCCGAGCCCGGGGCGCGCGCTCACGGACCGGGAGGCGCCCGGGGCCACGGACGCCGATGCCACGGACGCCTCCCGGTCCGCAGACTCCCGGTCCGCCGACTCCGGGGCCACGGGGTCCGGGGCCAGCAGGGCGGGCAGGGCCGGCAGCAGTACGGAAGCGACCGTTCCGTACGCACCGGTCGCCGCGGCGGTACGGGCCGCGTCGGCCAGCCGGTTGATCTTGACGTCCCCCGAGATCACCAGCGCGGCCAGCTCCTCGCCCAGCACCGGCCCGGCCAGCTCGCCACGGGCGGCCAGCACCAGCAGCGCGTCCACGGCCGAGAGCCGGTCCTGCGCATGGCGGGCGCCCAGCCCGTACGCCACCCCCCGGTGCAGGCACCGGCCCGCCCGGCCCCCGCCCTCGGCGAGCAGCGGAAGCCACCAGGTCCCGCCCCGCTGATCGTCCCGCGCGCTCGACATCGCCTCGGTGAGCAGCCGGGCGGCAAGGGCCTCCCGGTCCTGGGGCAGCACGGCCGTCCAGTGGGCGTCCCGCAACCCGTCCCAGTGGTAGCAGCGCGGCACCGCCCGGGCCCCAGGGTGGCCCAGCCACGCGAACGCCACGGGGAACTCCCGCCGCACCGCCAGCAGTTCCGCCCGCTCGGTCTTCTCCTGCTTCTCCTTCTCCTTCCGCCAGGGGCGCAGGCCCGCCGCGAACGCCGCCGCCTTCCCGGTCAGCGCCTGCGCCGGCCACGCGGCGGCCACGGCGTCCCCGGCCCGCGCCGGCCGGGGAGGCTCCGCCATCGGCCGCAGCGCCGGTACGGGGGCGCCGTCCGCCGTGAGCCAGGCGGCGAGCCGGTCCCCCTCCGGAGTGCCGAGCGCCGCCGCCGCGCCCGCCGTCGCCGGGTCACCGCCCCGGTCCACCCGCAGCAGCGCCTGGGCGAAATCGGCCGGCCCCGGTACGGCGCCGAGCCGCTGGTACTCCCGCAGCCGCTCGACGAGCACATCGGCGTCCAGCGCGCCCGTCTCCCAGGTCGGGGTGGCGAGCAGGAAGGGCGGCGGCGCCGCGTGGACCAGATACGCGGCCTCCCGCAGCCGCGCGTCGATCACCCCGATGAGCGCCGAGTGCGCACAGGACCCCACGGTCTTCTCCCGCGTGTGCGCCTGGAGCGTCCGCGTGGATATCCGGTCGAGCAGCGCGGCGGCCACGACCTCCAGCCGGCAGGCATTCCGGGTGAACCACCGGTCGCGGTTCCCGGGCTCGTTGTCCTCCAGCCACCAGCACCCCGCCAGCGCCGGGCGCAGCGCGCGCACCAGCGCCACCCGGTCCCGGTAGGCGTGCCGGACCAGACCGTCCAACGCCCGCTCGAACGCCGGCATCCCGCCGTCCGGCGAGACGATCAGCGCCGCCACCTCCTCGACCAGTTCGGCCAGATCGACCGGGGCAGGGGCCAGCCGTACCGGCTCCGGGGCGGGCGGCAGGATCTCCTCGTACGGCGCCTCGTCGGCCACCGGAAGCTCCCCGAAGACCTCGCCCGCGCGGGCCCGGTGGACCGGACTCAGCAGCGCCGCCGCCCGCACCACCTCGGAGCGCGGGTCACCGTCCAGCGCGGGAAGATGGCGGGCCACCAGCTTGAGCGCCCGCTCCTGGACACCGGTGTCCTCGTGCCCGAACGCCTCGGCGACCACCGGCAGCAGCTCGCCCGCCGCACCGCGGTCGGCCCGCAGGACCTTGCCCAGCAGCACCAGTTGGGCCCGTACGAGCTTCTTCTCCGGCCGGAACAGCACCGAGGCCGACATGTCCGCGAGGCTCCGCGCGGGCAGCGCGCCCGAGAGCGCGAGCCGGCCCAGCACCCCCTGGGCGTGGCCTGCCACGGCCGACGGCCCGTCCGCGGCCATGCCGATCCAGTCGGCGGTCCGCTCGCGCTCCTCCTCCGCCGTCAGCGTCAGCCGGTGCAGCAGACGCAGGAAGAACGTCAGCTCGCCGGGGCGCCCGCCGCGCAGCAGGCGGGCCACGGCCGCGTCCACGAGCACCCGCCGCTCCACCACCCCCTCCTCGGCCAGGACGGTGAGCACCGAGGGCCAGTGGTGCGGATCGTCCGGATCGTTCTGCCATCCGAGCGGCCCCGGCAGCTCGGCCGTCTCGAACAGCCGCGGCACCATGATCCGTACGTCGGGGTCCGCCCGCAGGGCGGGCAGCAGCCTGCCGTGCGACGGGGTCGCCTCCGCCCAGCCGTGTACGAAGGCGTCCGTGGCCGGCACCTGACACCCCGCCAGCCGGACCATGCCCGCGATCAGCCGGTAGTCCAGCGTGGCCGTCGACGCCCGGCCCGCGAGCCGGTGGGCGACATCGCCCAGCCACCCCGGGTCACGGTCGGCGAGGACATCGAGCAGCAGCCCGTGCGGAAGGGTGAAGCTCTCCCGCAGATCGCGGGCGCCGATCCAGGCCGCCGTGGCCGCGGCGCCCGTCAGACACCCGGCGCCCGCCACCACCAGCGCGCACCCGATGCTCCGCCGTTCGCGCCACCGGCCCCACTCCCAGCCGCGCAGCTCCGCGCGGAGCGCCTTCAGCGCGGCCAGCTCCGTCCTGCGCTCCGCCGCCGTCAGCGGCTTCACCAGCCCGGGAACGGCCTCGGCGCGCCCCGCCCGCACCTCGTCGAGCAGCGCGCTCATCGCGCACCGCCCACGGTCGCCACGGCCGCACGGCGCGCCATCCGGACGGCCAGCGCGTGCTTGCACGGCCCCCGGCGCCCCCGGTGATCGGCCCACCACCGGCACGTACAGCTCAGCACACCCCCCGACTCCCGCACCTGATACCGGCGTTCACCCGACGCGACGGAGGCGACGGACGAAGCCGTGGCGGCCGGGGCCGCCGGGGCCGGTCCGTCGTCCAGCGTCACGGCCCCCTCGGCGAGCAGGGCGCGCGCCGCGACCAGCCGGGGGTTGTGCCGCTCCACGCGGCCCGCGTCGTACGGCAGTTCCCGGTGGAAGTACGCCGCGTCCGCGATGTCGTACCCCACCCGGCCCGCCGTGCCCAGCCGGGTCAGCGCCGCCCGTACCCGCTCCACCGGCAGCCCCGACTCCACGGCCAGCTCCGCCGGATCGATGCGCGGCTCCCACGC
Organism: Streptomyces sp. NPDC087310; assembly: GCF_044744405.1. NCBI lineage: Bacteria > Bacillati > Actinomycetota > Actinomycetes > Kitasatosporales > Streptomycetaceae > Streptomyces > Streptomyces sp. NPDC087310. The sequence continues at coordinate 157,742 of NZ_JBIUYF010000006.1, forward strand.
CAGCAGCACCGACACCAACGCGGCGTCCTCGGCCGCCTCCTCGGTGGCCAGCGCCTCCAGCACCCCGCCCTCCCCGGAGAACCCGCGCGCCGCCTCCGGCGACAGGGTGAGCGTCAGCCGCATCCCCGGCAGCACCGCCTCCCAGGCGCTCGACACCGCCGCGCCGTCCGCCACCGGCGGCCCGTACACCCGCAGCGCCGTCGCGTCCCGGAGCACCCGCTCCAACGACGCGAGCCGCTCGGGGCCCGGCAGACAGACGGCGCCCGGCACCGGCCGCGTCGTCGGCCGCAGCGTCCGCCCCGCGGGCACCACCCACATCGCCCCGCGCGAGGCGTTGCCCCCGCCACGCGGCAGCGAACGCAGGAAGCGCACCGCCTCGGCCCCGGTCAGCTCCGCCCGCAGATCGAAACCGGCTGAGGCCACCTGCGCCTCGGCGAACCCGCGCAGCCAGCGGTCCGGCAGCGGCACCTTCTTCTCCACCACCGACCCGCCGACCGTCGTGACCGCCAGCTCGTCAGGACCCACCCGAAGGTGCAGCGGATCGTCGCCGGCCATCCGGGACAGCGCCTCACGCAGGGGGTTGTTCACATCCACATTGGTCGTGCCATGCCCCGTACCCGCCCCGCCGAGGCCGTCCTCCAGCACATCGAGCCGCGCGTACACCCCGCAGCAGCCGGAGAACGACTCGAAGCGCAGCCGGTCGCCGTTCCCCGTCACCACCGGGTCCAGCGAGCGGCCCGGCACCCGCTGGTAGTACCGTGCCCCCGCCACATCGGCGACGGCCAGCAGGCCGCGCGCCGCGGCCCGTGGCGAGGAGAGGAAGCCGGAGAAGAAGCGCGGGTGCGCCTCGGCGCCGACGGGGGTGAGCCCGCCCGATGTCTCCAGGCCGAGGAGCCGTCCGCCCCGGGTGTGCTCCAGGGCGGACGGACGGGAATAGGCCAGCGCCTGCGTGGATCGCGTCATGGGAAAAACCGTAGACGCGACCACTGACAATCGCCCTGAGCTGGGAAGTCCCCGCTCGCGGACCCGTGGTGACGCCTGTTCTGCGCCGCCTGGTCCGGTGGTGCCGACCGATCTACTGGCCGACCTTGCCCGGCTGGAGGACCTTCGTGAACAGCACCGTGCCGCCCTGCTCCCGCAGCCGGACCGTCAACTCGCCGCTGGCGCCGTCGATGTCGACCTCGCCGAAGAGCGGGGGCGTCTCCATCGGCGAGAGGTTCGAGCCCGTCGGAGCCTTGACGAAGACCCGGTCGGGGCCGAAGGTCCCGTCCAGGGCGCTGGCCGGGAACTGCCCCGCCGCGATGGGGCCCGTGACGAACTCCCAGAAGGGCTCGAAGTCCTTGAAGGCGGCCCGCTCCGGCAGGTAGTGCTGCGCCGAGGTGTGGTGCACGTCCGCCGTCAGCCACAGCGTGCCGGTGATCCGCCGGTGCTTGATGTACCGCAGCAGGTCGGCGATCTGCAGCTCGCGGCCGAGCGGCGCGCCCGGGTCGCCCTGCGCGATCGCCTCGATGTTCGCCGTACCGTCCGGCACGACCAGACCGAGCGGCATGTCGGCGGCGATGACCTTCCACACCGCGCGCGAGCGGGACAGCTCGCGCTTCAGCCACTGGAGCTGGTCGGCGCCGAGGATGCCCGTGGTGTCGTCGGACTGCCGGCCGGGCGAGTTGGCGTTGCGGAACGTCCGCATGTCGAGGACGAACACATCGAGCAGCGGACCGTGGTTCACCACCCGGTGCACCCGCCGGTCCGTGCCGCGCGCGTGCAGCGTCGAGATGGGGAAGTACTCGCGGAACGCCTGGGACGCGCGGGCGGCCAGCACGTCCACGTTCTTCTCGGTGTAGCGGTCGTCGTCCAGGATCTGGCCCGGGTACCAGTTGTTGCGCACCTCGTGGTCGTCCCACTGGGTGATGGAGGGAACCTCGGAGTTGAAGCGCCGGACGTTGCTGTCCAGCAGGTTGTAGCGGAAGTTGCCCCGGTACTCGGCCAGGGTCTCCGCGACCTTCGCCTTCTCCTCGGTGGTGACGTTGCGCCAGACACGGCCGTCGGGCAGGGTCACGCTCGGCTCGATCACCCCGTCCGCGTAGATGTTGTCGCCGCTGGACAGGAAGAAGTCCGGGGAGAGACGGCGCATCTCCTCGTAGACCGTGAAGCCGCCGAGGTCCGGGTTGATGCCCCAGCCCTGTCCCGCGATGTCGCCCGACCAGACGAAGCGCACGTCCTGCCGGCGTTTCGCGGGGGCCGTACGGAACGTGCCGTACACCGGCTCACCGGTACGGCGCGGGTCGTCCGGGTCCGCGAGCGTCACCCGGTAGTGGACCCGCTCGCCCGCGGGGAGACCGCGCAGCGGGACCGTACCGGTGAAGTCCGTGCCGGCGCCGAGCAGCGGACCGCGGACGAGGTGCGCGCGGCGGAACGATTCGGTGGCGGAGGTCTCCACGATCATCCGGGCGGGCCGGTCCGACCGCACCCACACCAGCCCGGAGGAGGTCGTGATGTCGCCCGCCTGTACGCCCCAGCCGGCGCGCGGCCGGCCCGACAGGGCCTGCGCGGGCACCGTACCGCCCAGTACGGCGGCGCCGGGCAGCGCCAGCGCGGCCGAGGCGGCGAGCGAACCGCGCAGCACACCGCGCCGGCCGGGGTGGCGCGCGGGGTCGGGGGAGGGGGAAGCGGGGGTGTTCTGGTGGCCGTACGGCATCGATGCGTCTCCTGCGCGAGAGGTGACCCTGGTCGAGTGGTGACCGGAGTGTCCTGCCATGCCTAGCGCCCGGCGACGGCCACCGCGCGAACCCCGGGTGAACAACCGTCCGCGCGTACCGGGTCCGCACGCGCACCGTCCCGTACCGGGCCCACGCGCGCACCGTCCCGTACCGCCGGCGACGTCACCCCCGCACCATGCCCTGCGCAAACCGCCTGGACAACGGGGCGTCCCGTCCGGTGGGATGGGCGTGTGGCAGCCGACACCGTGAGTACCGACGCGTTCGAAGCACACCGACCGCTCCTGACGGGGGTCGCGTACCGCATGCTCGGCCGGTACGCAGACGCCGAGGACGTCGTACAGGAGGCGTGGCTGCGCTGGAGCGCCGCCGACCGCGCCGAGGTCCGTGAGCCGCGCGCCTTTCTCGTACGGATCACCACCCGCCTCGCCATCGACCGGCTGCGCCAGGCCCAGACACGGCGCGAGGCGTACGTGGGCCCCTGGCTGCCCGAACCCGTCGTCACCGACTTCGGCCCCACCGTGCCCGACACGGCCGAACGGGCCCTGCTCGCCGACTCCGTCTCCCTCGCCGTCCTGGTCGTCCTCGAATCGCTCTCGCCGCTGGAGCGCGCGGTGTTCGTCCTGCGGGAGGCGTTCGGCTTCCCCTTCGCCGAGATCGCCACCACGCTGGAGCGCAGCGAGTCCGCCGTACGGCAGCTCGCGGGCCGGGCCCGCCGCCACGTCGAGGAGCGCAGGCCCCGCTACGACGTCGACCCGGCCGCACGCCGCGACCTCACCGAGCGGTTCCTCGCGGCGGCCGGCGGCGGCGACCTCAAGGAACTGCTCGCCCTGCTCGCCCCCGACGTCCGGCTGGTCGGCGACAGCGGCGGCAAGGCCAAGGCGCCCCGGCGTGTCGTCGAGGGAGCCGACAAGGTCGGCCGCTTCCTGGCCGCGACCGGGGGCGGTGGCGGTATGTACGACATCACCGTCATCGAGGTCAACGGCGCTCCCGCGGTGCTGTTCAGGGCGGACGGAAAGCTCGACAACGTCCTCCAGTTGGAGATCGCGGACGGCCGGGTGCAGCAGATCCACATCATCCGTAACCCCGACAAGCTCGGTGGTGTCGCCGCGGGAGGGCCCACCCTGTAGGGCGCGGGTGCGATGTCCCGCGCCTGGGGTACGTGGCCACCCGTCCACGCCGGGTAAAAGATCCGTTTCTTTCCGTGACCGCCGGGCCTATTGGTCTTGACCAAGGGGTGGGGTCGTCTTATCGTCGCTTTTTAGTGCAGGAACCTTTAATAAACAAGGGCACGGAAACCCGTCGGCCAGCCGGCGATTGCGGAGGATCAGGGTGGGGACCACGCAGCTCGAAACGGTGCCGGAGCCCAAGTACTGGCATCTCAGGACGGTGCTCGCCGAAGCGCTCGACACCGACTTCGTGGTCGGCGAGGTGCTGCCCAACGAGCGTGAACTCGCCGCCCGTTTCGGTGTCGCCCGCGCCACCCTCCGGCAGGCGCTCGAACAACTGGAGCTGGAAGGCCGCCTCCAGCGCCGCCGCGGCGTCGGTACGACCGTCGCCCCGCCGCGCGTCGGTGTGGACGTCTCCACACCCCGGCACGAATGGCCGGGCGCCGACGAGGACGCCTGGCAGCCGCTCGACTGCGGTACGGCCACGGCGCCCGCCGCGGTCGCCCGGCTCCTGGAGACCGACGACGGCGAACAGGTCCACACCGTCCGCCGGATCCGTGTCACACACGGCCAGTCCGTCGCCGCCGAACTGATCTACGTACCGGTGGCGTCGGTCCCCGACCTGTCGGCCATCGAGGCGCCCTCGGGGCCCGCGCGCGCCCGCGCCGTCCTGCGGGAACTCCAGCACCTCGGACTCGACGCCCAGGAACGCGCGGTGGAGCTGGGCTCGGCGCGCGCCGACGACGCCAAGGAACTGGACCGGCTCCCCGGCGCGCCCGTCCTCGTGGTCACGACGCGCTATGTGGTGGCGGGCCGGATCGCCGCGGTCTCCGTGGCCACGTACCGCGCGGACACCTGCCGGCTCACCTTCGGGGACTCCGGCGACCTGGAGATCAGCGACGAGACGCAGGACCGCCAGGAGCGCAGGGCTTCCTGACACGGACCGGCCAGACGGCCGACCGCCCGGAAGCCCACTGCCCGGACGCCCATCCCGGAAGTCCGCCGCCCGGACGCCCACCTCGGACGCCCACCGCTCAGCGGCGGGCCGTCACCGGCCCCTCCACCGCGAAGAGCTGTTCCTCGACATGGTCGATGGCCAGCCGCAGCGCGCCCGTCGCCACCGCCGCCTCGCCGAGCAGCGAGAGGGCCACGCGCGGCGGGCGCAGACAGTAACGCGCCAACTCGTCGCGGAGCGGGTCCAGTACGCCGTCGAGCCCCGCCGCCCAGCCGCCGATCACCACCAGCTCCGGGTCGAGCGCGAGCACCAGCGCCGCCACGTCGTGCACCAGCCGCAGGATGAACCGCTCGACGGCCTCCCGGGCCCGTGCGTCACCCTGTCTGGCCTCGGCGAAGACCCGGGCCACCGCCTGCTCGTCCAGCGGGTGGAGCGGCTCGTCCGTCGTCGACAGCAGCCGCTCCGGGGTGACCCCGCGCCCCAGCAGATGCAGCGCGCCGATCTCGCCCGCCGCCCCGCCGAACCCGCGGTGCAGCCGCCCACCGATCAGCGCGCCCGCCCCCGGGCTGAGCCCGGCCAGTACGAAGACGATGTCGTCGGTGTCGGTGGCCGCGCCCTTCCACTGCTCGGCCACCGCCGCCGCGTTGGCGTCGTTCTCCACCAGGACCGGGCAACTGAAAGAGCGCCGCAGTCGCTCACCGAGCGCCAGCCCGGTCCACTGGGGCAGCGCCGTACCGAGCCGTACGGTCCCGTCGGCCTCCACGATGCCCGGGCTGCCCACGCCGACCGCCCGCAGGGAGCTGTGCGCCACCCCGGCCCGCCCCAGCACCTCGTCCGCGACGGCTTGGACGCGCGCGAGGCGTTCGTCCGCGTCCGCCTTCTCCGCGACCTCCAGGGCCCCGGCGCCGATGATCCCGCCGTCCAGCCCGGCGACCATCGCCGCCACCCGGTGCGCCCCGATCTCGATGCCCAGCAGATGTCCGGCCTCGGCCCGGAACCGGAACCGCCGGGCCGGGCGGCCCTGTTTACGGGTCTCGCCCTCCTCCGGCGCCGACTCGGCGGCCAGCCCGGTCTCGATCAGCCCCTCCACCACGCCCTCGACCGTCGGCCGGGACAGGCCGGTGATCCGGGTGATGTCGGTGAGGGTGAGCGAGCCCGAGTCGCGCAGGGCGTGCAGGACGACCGCGGAGTTGATCCTCCGCAGCAGGGACGGGTCTCCGCCGGTCAGCCGCCCCACGGTAGTCCTCCAGCTCGTGCGCGTGTGAGGCGGATCGTACTCGGTGCCCGACGGCGCGGCGAGGGGCGCGTACCGGCCGCGGGCGGGCGGAGCCGGCGGGCGGTCCTTCCGGGCGCGCCCGGACGCCGGAACGGGCAGCGCGGCAGGGAACACACCGCGCTGCCCGTGGCGTCGGGACGGATCCCGGCCGCGCTGCCCCCGTGGTCAGTCGCCGACCTTCTCCAGCCGGTCCGCGGGCCTGGCCGACGCCCGCTCCTGCTCGGCGCGTAGGTGCCCCGGGTCGGTGCTGTCGTACGGGAGGGTCAGATCGCGGTCACGCGTTTCGGGCGCCATCCGGGTGGCGATGAGGCTGACGGTCGTGACCAGCATCATGTAGACGGCGACCGGGATCCACGAGCCTGAGAAGGCGGTGACCAGCGCGGTGCAGATCAGCGGGGCGACCCCGCCGCCGATCACGGAGGAGAACTCCCGGCCCAGGGTGACCCCGGCGTACCGGTAGCGGTTCCCGAACAGCTCGGGGAAGAAGCTCATCTGGACACCGACCGCGCCCTGGCAGGCCAGGATGAAGCCGATGACGATCGCCACGGTGATCGCGACCTTGGACCCCGAGTTCAGCGCGACGAACGTGGGGGCCGGGAGCAGGACGAGGGCGCTCAGGATCAGCGTGTACACCGGCTTGCGCCCGAAGCGGTCCGAGAGGGTGCCGAAGCAGATCGCCGCGATACCGCCGCAGATGGCGCCCACCAGCAGCACCTCCGGTACGAAGTCCTTGTCGACGCCCACCGTCGTCACCAGGTAGGAGGCCATGAAGACCTGGTACGTGTACGACTGCGTGCTGATCCCGAAGTTCATGAAGAGGACCAGGAGCATCGGCTTGCGTCCGTGTGTGAAGACCTCCTTCACCGGCGACGCGGGCTTCTCCCGCTGCGCCTCGCTCTGCGCCCGCTGTTCCTTGAGGTCCTTGAAGACGGGGCTCTCGTTGAGCTTCCGCCGGATGACCATGGCGGCGATGGTCACCACGAGACTGGATCCGAAGACCAGCCGCCAGCCCCAGGACATCAGGGCCTCGTCCGAGAGGCGCTGGGCGAGGATCCAGGCCACGGCGCCGAGGGCCGTCCCCAGCGCCGCGCCCGTCATGACCAGGGAGGAGAGCCTGCCCCTGCGCCCCTTGGCGGCTGTTTCGGTGAGCAGGGCGGCGGCTCCCGACTGCTCGGCGCCGGCGCCGAAGCCCTGGCCCATGCGGCAGATCAGCAGCAGGATCGGGGCGAGCAGGCCGACCTGTCCGTACGTGGGCAGCAGACCGATGGCGAGCGTGGAGCCGCCCATCAGCAGGAGCGTCGCGACCAGGACCCACTTACGGCCGAGCCGGTCCCCGTAGCGGGAGAAGAAGAGTCCGCCGAGCGGCCGGGCGGCGAAGCCGACCGCGTAGGTGCTGAAGCTGGCGAGGATGCCCACGGACGCCGAGACGTTGGGGAAGAACAGCTCGCTGAAGATCAGCGCCGAGGCGGTCCCGTAGATGACGAAGTCGTACTGTTCGAGCGCGGTGCCGATCAGGCCGGCCCAGGCCGCGCGGCGGGTCGCGGCGGGGTCCGGTGCCGGTTCCCCGGACGGGGTCGTGGCCTCCGGTGGCGGGGGTGCCGCGGCGGGTGTCGTGTTGTCCATGATCCATGCCTCCTTGAACGGATCGAACTCCGGAGCGGAGCGGAGCTGGCGAAGCAAAGCGGGTCAAAAGGGGTACGGCGGGGTGTGGCTGGTCGTGCGTGTGGGGTCGGTGGGGTTTTGCGGAGCCGACAGTGGCTCGGGGGCCTCAAGGGCCGCAGGGGAGCGGGGGATCGGAGGGAGCGGGGGAGCGCCTCGCGGGATCGCCGCAGGGCGCGTCCGTCCCGTCAGACGGCGGTGTCGCCGGGCCGTACGACGACCTTGAGGTGGGACGGGTCGGCGCCCGGGGCCCGCAGCGCGTCGGCCGCCAGGTCGAGCGGGAACCGTCCGGTCAGGACGCCCGCGAGATCGACCCGCCCCCCGGCCACCAGCTCGATGGCGGTGGGGAAGGCGTGGGCGTAACGGAACGCGGTGGACAACTCGATCTCCCAGCGCTGGAGATGCGCCAGCGGCAGCCCGTCCATGGCGGGCGGGGCCTGTCCGACGACGATCGCCCGGCCCGCCGGACGCAGCGTGGCGAGCCCCTGCCGGAGCGCGGCCGGATGGGCCGAGCACTCCAGCAGCCGGTCGACGCCGGTCAGTTCGAGTTCCTGGTCCGCCGTGTTGACGACGGAGTCGGCGCCCAGCTTGAGGGCCTGCGCGAGCCGCGCGTCGTTGACATCGGTGACGACCACCTCGCTCGCCCCGGCGGCCCGCGCCACCTGGGCGACGAGGATGCCGATCGGCCCCGCGCCGGTGACCAGCACGCGGTCGCCGAACTCGACGGCGGCGCGCCGCACCGCCCACACCGCGACGGCCAGCGGCTCGATCAGCGAGCCGACCTCCAGCGGGATGACATCGGGCAGCGGGTGGACCGCGCGCGAGGTGGCGACGATGTACTCGGCGAAGGTCCCGTCGGTGGGCGGCGAGCCGAAGCAGGTGCCCACCGGGCAGAGGTTGTAGCGCCCGGAGCGGCAGGTCGCGCACGTTCCGCACCCCACCGCCGGCTCCACCGCCACCCGGGTGCCCACATCCAGGGCGACGGCGGAGCCCTTGGCGCTGATGACACCGGACGCCTCGTGCCCGAGCACGGTCGGCCGGCGCAGCTCGTTCCGGCCGTTGCGGCCACTGGCGAAGTAATGCATGTCCGAGCCGCAGACACCGACGGCGTCGACCGTGACGAGTACGTCGTCGGGGCCGAGGGGCCGCAGCGGGCGGTCCTCGACACGCAGGTCACCCGGGCCGTACAGGACGGCGGCGCGGGTCGAATCGGGAGCGAACACTTCTTTCACGTCCTTGTGAGCGGGAACCGGGGGTGGGAGAGGGAGGAGAGGGAGCGGTGGTCCGCCGACAGGGAACGGGGGCCGGCCCGGGGAACGGGTGACGGGGCCGGCCCGGGGGCCTCAGCCCGTGGGCTGCGGCTCGCACTCCGCGGCGCGCGCCGCCTCGGCGGCGGCCGCGCCCGGTCCGAACCGGACGACGACATCGATGAGTTCGGCGACCCGGCCGCCGAAGGCCGGATACTCCGTCAGACCGTCGCCGAGCAGCCCGCTGTCCAGGACGGCTTCGACGAAGGCGGCCCGCGACGCCCCGGAGGCGGCGGGCGCGGTGGCCGCGCGGTCCGCGATCGCGGCCAGCGTCCCGCGCGCCGGATCCGCCATCGCGGCGGCGTGCGGACCGGGCGAGAACCCCGCGGGCGGGGCCACGCAGCACAGATACGCGGCCACCGTGAGCGCCAGCCGGTGCGGCATGCGCCCGGCCCGCAGATGCAGCAGCGCCGGTTCGGGCACCCGCTGGCGCAGCTTCACCGAGCCGTCGGACCCGACCTGCTGAGTACGGTGGCCCAGCGCCGTGTTGGCCCAGCGCTCGAAGAGCTGCCCCACGTACGCGTCCAGATCGATGTCGGCGGGCACGGTGAGGCTCGGCAGGTACTCGGAGCCCAGCACACCCCGCGCCGCCTCCGCGATGAACGGTCGCCCGATCGACTCCGGAATGGTCGCCCGGCCGTCCAGCGCGCCCAGATAGGCGATGAGCGAGTGGGTGCCGTTGAGCAGCCGGAGCTTGAGCAGTTCGTACGGTTCGACGTCCGCCGTGAAGAGCGCCCCGCCGTGCTCCCAGTGTGGCCGCCCGGCGGCGAACCGGTCCTCCATCACCCACATGGAGAACGGTTCCGCCGGGACCGGTACCGCGTCGCGCACCCCGAGCCGGGCGGCGACCGCCTCCCGGTAGACGTCGGTCGTCGCGGGGACGATCCGGTCGACCATGGAGCTGGGGAACGTCACCGCGCTCTCCAGCCACGGCGTCAGCGCGTCCCGTTCGTCGGCGGGCAGCGCCTGGGTGAACTCGTGCACCAGGCGCTTCGTCTGCGCGCCGTTGCCCACCAGGTTGTCGCAGCTCAGCACGGTCACCGGGGTGGCGTGCGTACGCTGCCTGAGCTGCAGCCCGCGGACGATCTGCCCGATGGTGGTGCGCGGCGGAGCGTCGCCGCGCAGATCGGCCCGTACGGCCGGGGCGTCGAAGTCGAGCCCGTGGGTACGGGGCGAGAACGTGTAGCCGTGCTCCGTGACCGTCATCGTGATGACGGCCGTGGCGGGCGCGGCCAGAGCGTCGAGCACCTCCTGCGGCTGCGCCGCGGCCACCAGCGCCCCGGTGTGCACCGACGGGACGGTCACCTCGGTGTGTTCCGGGGAGATCTCCACGACCGCGTACCGCATGTCCTGCTCCCGCAGGGCCTGAGCCACCCCGGCCGACCTGCTCGCCACCCCGAGGATGCCCCACGGCCCCTCGGTGTGCGCCAGCGCGGCGGCCGTGTGCACGGCCTGGTGGGCGCGGTGGAAGTTGCCGAGTCCGAGATGGACGATGCCGGTATCGGCCGGCGGCCGCGCCGCGACGGTCCCGGCGCCGAGCCGGGGAAGTGCTGTCGTCATCCCGGTCACCAGTCCGTCATCGAGCCGTCGCGGCGGCGCGCCACCGGCAAGTAGGCGGCCTCGTAAGGGAATCGGGCGGCCAGCTCCTCGTCGACCTCGATCCCGATACCGGGCTGCTCCCCGGGGTGCAGATGCCCGTCCTCGTAACTCCACGCGTGCCGGAACACCTCGTGGACGAGCGGCTCGTACCCCATGTACTCCTGGATGGCGAAGTTCGGTGTGGAGAGGCCGACATGGAGCGAGGCGCCGAGCGCCACCGGCGACACGTCGGAGGGACCGTGCGGGCCCAGCTTGACCTGCCAGATCTCGGCGAGCGCGGCGATCCGCCGCAGATGGCTGATGCCGCCGGCGTGCGTGACACACGTCCGAACGTAGTCGATGAGCTGCTCGGTGATCAGCGACTGGCACTCCCAGACGGTGTTGAACACCTCGCCGATGGCCAGCGGCACGGTGGTGTGCTGCCGGACGTGCCGCAGCACCTCCTGGTTCTCCGCCGGTGTGACGTCCTCCAGCCAGAACAGGTCCACGTCCTCCAACGCCCGCCCCAGCCTGGCCGCCTGACCGGGCGTCAGCCGGTGGTGCACGTCGTGCAGCAGCTTCAGCTCGGGGCCCACATGGGCGCGGGCCGCCGCGAGCACACCGGGGGCGTGACGGAGGTAGGACTCCGTGTCCCAGACCTCCTCCACGGGGGCCGCGACCCGCCCGGCCGGCTCGTACCCGGGGCCGCCCCGCGTCACCCCGTACACCAGGTCGTGGCCCGGCACACCGCTCTGCGCCCGTACGGCGAGGAAGCCGCGTTCGCGCTGCGCGTCGATCGCGTCCAGCAGCTCGGGCACGTCCCAGCCGGAGGCGTGCGTGTAGGTGAGGACACGGTCGCGGACCGCGCCACCGAGGAGCTGGTACACCGGCTGTCCGGTGGCCTTGCCCTTGATGTCCCACAGCGCGATGTCCACCGCGCCGATGGAGGTCATCGTCACCGGACCGCGCCGCCAGTAGACCCCCCGGTACAGGTACTGCCAGGTGTCCTCGATGCGCGCCGGGTCCCGGCCGACCAGGAGCGGGGCGACATGGTCGCGCAGATACGAGGCGACGGCCAGCTCACGGCCGTTGAGGGTGGCGTCGCCCCAGCCCACGAGCCCCTCCGCCGTGGTGATCTTGAGCGTGACGAAGTTACGGCCGGGGCTGGTGACGATCACGTCCACGGCGGCGATGGTGTCGGTCCTGGTCATCGGCCCACCGCCACGACGTTGTGCGGCTCTTCGCCCGCGGCCAGCCGGCCGATGTTGGCGGCGATGTCGGCGGCCCGGCGCGCGAAGGTCTCGCGGGTGAGGCCCGAGGAGTGCGGAGTCATCAGTACGTTGTCCAGCTTCTCGAAGGGATGGTTGCCGGGCGCGCCGGTGTGGCCCTCGGACGGGTAGCGGTACCAGACGTCGAGCGCGGCGCCGCCGATCGTCCGCTCGCTCAGCGCGCGGAAGAGCGCGTCCTCGTCCACGACGGGGCCGCGCCCCACGTTGACCAGGACGGCCGCCGGGCGCATCCGGGCGAACTCCGCCGCGCCGATCAGCCCCGTCGTCGCCGCGCTCAGCGGCGCGGAGACCACCACGACGTCCGACGTCTCCAGGAGGGTGCCGAGATCGTCCACCGTCCCCGACCACTCCAGCCGGTGCGCCGCCGCGTCGACATCGCCGCGCCGGGTGACCGCGACGCCCCGCGCGCCGAACGCCCGGAACAACTCCCAGCTCCTGGCGCCGATATGACCGAACCCGACGAACCCGACCGTCGCCGCGCCCAGGCTGTCCACCCAGGGCGCCTCGGTGTCGTACACGGGGGATTCCCACTCCCCGCGGCGCAGCGCGTCGTGCTGGCGCAGGAAGCCCCGGCGCAGCAGGACCGCGGCCGAGACGGCGTACTCCGCCATCGAGTTCTCGTGGTGGAACGTGTTGGCGACCAGGGTGCCCGCCGCCAGCGCGCCGGTCTCGATCTTCTCCGTACCGGCGCCCGCGGCGTGCACCAGACGCAGCCCCGGGGCCGCGGCGGCCATGGCGGCGGTGCACTGTCCCGAGACGAGGACATCGGCGTCCGCCAGGGCGGCTTCGACGGCCGCGGTGTCCCGTACATCGGGCCAGCGCACGGCCGTACCCGCCGGGAGCGCGGCCTCGAACTCGGCGCGCAGGGGCAGGAGGTTGGAGTCGGCGACGACCACGGTGAGTGTCATGACGCGTCCTTCGTGGCCCGCCCCGCTGTGACGCGGAGCCGGGAGTCGTGGGTGAGGGCCGGACCGCTCGATCCGCGGACGATGAGCTGGGTCGGCAGCCGGAGTGTGCGCGGTGTGTGGCGGTCACCGGCGAGGACCTGTCCGAGCAGGTCCATGGCGAGCGCGCCCGCCTTCGCCATGGGCACGGCGATGCTGGTGAGGGAGGGCTGTGACACCTCGGCGAACGGGATGTCGTCGACCCCGATGACGGTGAGGTCCTCCGGCACACCGATCCCCAGCGCCCGGGCACCCGCGATCACACCGAGCGCGACCAGGTCGTTGTGGGTGATCACCGCGGAGGCGCCGGAGGCCATCACACTGGCCGCCGCGGCGGTCCCGCCCGCCACGGTCTCGGACTGCCACCCCAGCAACTCCAGCTCAAGACCGGCCCGTTCGGCCTCCGCGCGGATCAGCTCGACGCGCTGGGCGTTCGACCAGGAGCGCTGCATGCCCTGGACGTACGCGATCCGCCGGTGGCCGAGCGCCGCCAGGTAGTCGACGGCCTGGCGCAGCCCGTGCGCCGCGTCGGTGAGCACACAGTCCGCGCCGGTGGTCTCGCGGTTGACCAGCACGGCGGGCGTACGGCCGCAGATGCCGAGGATCTCGTCGGCGTCCAGCCGTGACGACACCACGACGAGCCCGTCGGCCTGGTCCCGCAGATGGGCGATGACCTCGCGCTCGCGGTCCGGGTTGAGATCGGTGTCCGCGAGGACGACGGTCTGCCTGCGGTGCCATCCCTCACCCTGGGCGGCCTTCACGAAGGCGCCGAACACGGGGTTGGCGATGTCGGGGACCACCACGGCCACCGTGGCGGTGTCCCCGTCGGCGACGGGCTCGGTGACCCGCGGTCCGGCCGGTTCGTATCCCAGCTCTTGCGCAACGGAGAGAACCTTGCGCAAGGTGTGCGGTCCGAGCCGGTCCGGGTCGCTGAACGCGCGGGACGCGGTGGAGAGGGCGACGTTGGCACGTTTGGCGACGTCGGTGAGGGTGGGGGCCATGGGTAACTCCGTTTACGGGTTCGACGGAGAGGGGTGGGTGAACGGCATGTTGCATGGTCGTCACCGTTGCGCAAACTTGTCAATGCTTGCCACAAAATTGGCAAGGGAGTGCGCGGTGTTGCCGACCCGCCCCCGGCACGGAGTGCCGCCGACCCGCCCCTGACCCGCCCCGTTCCTGACTCTGAGTGCCCTGAGTGCCCTGAGCGCCCAGTGCCCCTGCCCCGGAGCGCTCCCGCCGCCGGAGCCCCTCACCCCGCGGGCGTGCTCGCCGCCTCGCGCAGCCGCCCGAACTCCTCGGCCATCGTCGCCGCCGTCCAGTGCGCGTTCAGCCCGCTCGGATTGGGCAGCGCCCAGATCCGTGTCTCGCCGATCGTCCGCTCCTGCGGCCCGATCCGGGCACGCTTCTCGTCGAAGGCCGTCCGGTACGCGGTGATCCCGACCACCGCCAGCCACGCCGGACGCAGCCGCTCCACCTTCGCCGTCAGGATCCGCCCGCCCGCGCGGAACTCCTCGGCGCTCAGCTCGTCGGCGCGCGCCGACGCCCGCGCCACCACGTTGGTGATGCCGAGTCCGTACGTCGGCAACGTGTCCTGCTCGGCGGGTGCCAGCCGGCGCGGGGTGAAGCCGGAGAGGTGCAGCACCGGCCAGAAGCGGTTGCCGGGGCGGGCGAAGTGATGGCCGGTCGCCGCCGACATCAGGCCCGGGTTGATACCGCAGAACAGCACACGCAGACCGCCCGCGACCACGTCGGGCAGGACGCGGTCGCGGGCGGCTTCGAGCTCCTCAGGAGTCATGGCGGGAGTCGGGGGACGTCAGAGGATGGAGCCCGGCGTGTAGCCCGCGGCCTCGGGGTGCCGCTTCAGGATCTCCTCGATCCGGCCCACCACGGTCGCGATCTGCTCCTCCGCCGCGCCCGTGAAGGACAGCTTGTCGGCCATCAGCGCGTCCAGCTCCGCCCGGTCGAGCGGCATGCGCTCGTCCGCGGCCAGCCGGTCGAGCAGCTCGTTGCGCTCGGCGCCCTGCTCGCGCATGGCCAGCGCCGACGCCACCGCGTGCTCCTTGATCACCTCGTGCGCGGCCTCCCGGCCGACCCCGGCCCGTACCGCGCCCATCAGCACCTTCGTCGTCGCCAGGAAGGGCAGGTAACGGTCCAGCTCACGCGCCACGACCGCGGGGAACGCGCCGAACTCGTCCAGGACGGTCAGGAAGGTCTCCAGCAGCCCGTCGAACGCGAAGAACGCGTCCGGCAGCGCCACCCGGCGCACCACCGAGCAGGAGACGTCGCCCTCGTTCCACTGGTCGCCCGCCAGCTCACCGGTCATCGACGCGTAGCCGCGCAGGATCACCATCAGCCCGTTGACCCGCTCGCAGGAGCGCGTGTTCATCTTGTGCGGCATCGCCGAGGAGCCGACCTGGCCCGGCTTGAAGCCCTCCGTGACCAGCTCGTGCCCGGCCATCAGCCGGATCGTCTTCGCGACGGAAGAGGGTGCGGCGGCGAGCTGCACCAGCGCGCTCACCACGTCGTAGTCGAGCGAGCGCGGATACACCTGGCCCACGGAGGTGAACGCCCGCGCGAAGCCGAGATGGCCCGCGATCCGCTGCTCCAGCTCGGCCAGCTTCGCGGTGTCCCCGCCCAGCAGGTCCAGCATGTCCTGCGCCGTGCCGACCGGGCCCTTGATCCCGCGCAGCGGGTAGCGGCCCAGCAGATCCTCCAGCCGCCCGTACGCCACCAGCAGCTCGTCGGCCGCCGTCGCGAACCGCTTGCCGAGGGTGGTGGCCTGCGCGGCGACATTGTGCGAGCGGCCGGCCATGACCAGCGCGCCGTACTCGCCCGCCAGCTTCCCGAGCCGGGCCAGCACCGCCACCGTACGGTCGCGCGTCAGCTCCAGGGAGAGCCGGATCTGAAGCTGCTCGACGTTCTCCGTCAGGTCGCGGGAGGTCATGCCCTTGTGCACCTGCTCATGGCCGGCGAGGGCGTTGAACTCCTCGATCCGCGCCTTCACATCGTGCCGGGTGACCTTCTCGCGCTCGGCGATCGACGCCAGGTCGACCTGGTCCAGGACGCGTTCGTAGTCGGCGAGGGCGGCGTCCGGCACCTCGATCCCGAGGTCCCGCTGCGCCCGCAGCACGGCCAGCCAGAGCTGACGCTCCAGCTTCACCTTCTGCTCGGGGGACCACAGCACGGCCAGCTCCGCCGAGGCGTAGCGGCCGGCAAGGACATTGGGGATACGAGGCTTGGGAGTCACGTGAGCTGATTCTACTGTCGGTTGACGCAGTGCGGCGCCGCGCCCGTTCTCGTACGTTCCTCCAAGGCGCGGCCCACGGAGTTCCGGCCTACGGGGTTCGGTCCTGCGGTGCCCGGTCCTGCGGTGCCCGGTCCTGCGACGTCAGGTCCCGCACCTCGTACGGCAGCAGCTCGGGCCGTTTCGCCGCCCGGCCGTCCCCGGAGGAGCGCCCCGTCACCCGGCGCATCACCCACGGGCCGAGGTACTGGCGCGCGAACCGCGCGTCGCTCGTCCGCCGGGCGAGCCACCGTTCGGCCCCGGCGGGCGGCAGCTCCGCACGCCAGTCGTCGCCCGGCGCCAGCCCGAGCGCCTGCGCGACCGCCTCGGCGACCCGGCGGTGGCCCTCCGCCGTCAGATGCAGCCGGTCCACGTCCCACATCCGCTGATCGCCGAGGGCCGGCACCCCGTACAGGTCCACCACCAGTGCGCCGTGCGCCGCCGCGAGCTCGTCGACGACGGTGAACAGCTCCTCCATGCGCGGCCGGAAGCGCTCCATCACCGGACCGTTCCGCCCCGGGCTGCGCATCAGTACGAGCTGTCCGCACGCCGGGGCGAGCCGTTCCACGGCCTCCGTGAGCAGCCCGCGCACCCGGCCCATGTCGACCTTGGGCCGCAGTGTGTCGTTGAGCCCGCCGACGAGCGTGACCAGGTCCGGCCTCATCGCCGCGGCGACGCCCACCTGCTCCTCGACGATCTGGCCGATGAGCTTGCCGCGCACGGCGAGGTTCGCGTACCGGAACCCGGGGGTACCGGCCGCGAGCCGCGCGGCGAGCAGATCCGCCCAGCCGCGGTACGAGCCGTCGGGCAGCAGGTCGGACATGCCCTCCGTGAAGGAGTCACCGACCGCGACGAAACTGGTGTAGTTGGCATTCATCTCCATGGCGGAGCCGATCGTACCGCGCGGTAGGTTCGCCCTCGCAAGCCTGGTACGCGGCCCTTCCACGGACGCGGTACGGAGCGGCCCCGAGGTCTCGACGACCTAGGCGTGCCGGCCCACCAGTTCGCGCAGCAGGTCCTCCATCGTCACCAGACCTTCGAGCTTCCCGTCCTCGTCCAGCACCGCCGCGAGATGGGTACGGCCCCGCCGCATCGCGGTCAGTACGTCGTCCATCGGCGTCGTCGCCCGTACCCGCGCGATCGCGCGCATCCCCGAGACCGGGAACGGCTCCTCGCGGGGCGCCGCGTCCAGCGCGTCCTTCACATGGAGGTAGCCGAGGATCCGGCGGGCCGCGTCCACCACCGGGAACCGGGAGAAGCCGGACTCGGCGCCCAGCCGCTCCAGGCCCTCCGGCGTCACCCCGAGCCGTGCCGAGACCACCCGTTCCAGCGGCATCACCACATCGCGCACCGGACGGCGCCCCAGCTCCAGCGCGTCGTGCAGCCGCTCGGTCGCCCGGTCGTCGAGCAGCCCCGCGTGGCCCGCGTCGGTGACCAGCCGGGCCAGCTCGTCGTCGGAGAACGTGGCGGACACCTCGTCCTTGGTCTCCACCCTGAGCAGCCTCAGCAGGCCGTTGGCGAAGGCGTTCACCGTGAAGATGACCGGGCGCAGCGCGCGGGCCAGCGCGACCAGCGGCGGCCCCAGCAGCAGCGCGGCCCGCGCGGGCCCGGCCAGGGCGACGTTCTTGGGCACCATCTCGCCCAGCAGCATGTGCAGATACGTGGCGACCGCGAGCGCGATCACGAACGAGAGCGGGTGCACGAGCCCGTGCGGAACCCCGACCACGTCGAAGAGCGGCTCCAGGAGGTGGGCGAGGGCGGGCTCGGCGACGATGCCCAGCACCAGGGTGCAGAGCGTGATCCCGAGCTGCGCCGCCGCCAGCAGCGCCGAGACGTGCTCCAGCCCCCAGACCACACTGCGCGCCCGCCGGTCCCCGGCCTCGGCGGCCGGCTCGATCTGGCTGCGGCGCACGGAGATCAGGGCGAACTCGGCCGCCACGAAGAACGCGTTGACGACCAGGGTCAGCAGCGCGACGAAGAGCTGCACGGCGGTGATCATCCGGAGTCCCCCTGTCCTTCGCTCTCCGCGGGGGCCGGCGGGGGCGCCGTACGCGGCGCGCGCAGCAGCACCCGGGCCGCGCGCCGGCCCGTGGCGTCCACGACCTCCAGCTCCCAGCCCTCCAGCGCCAGCCGGTCGCCCTCCGCGGGGATCCGGCCCAGTTCGGTGGCGACGAGTCCCGCGAGGGTTTCGTAGGGGCCCTCCGGCATCCGCAGCCCGACCGAGCTGAGCTGGTCGGCGCGCGCGGCGCCGTCGGCCGACCAGAGCGCCCTGCCGTCCGCGTCCTCGCCCACCGGCGCCAGATCGGACAGCTCATGCGGATCGTGCTCGTCCCGTACCTCGCCCACGACCTCCTCGACGATGTCCTCCAGCGTCACCACCCCGGCGGTCCCCCCGTACTCGTCGATGACGACGGCCATCGTGACGCCGCCCGACAGCCGGTCGAGCAGGGTGTCCACCGTCAGGCTCTCCGGTACCAGCAGCGGCTCGCGCAGCAGCTCGGACACCGGGAGCCTGGGCCGCCGCTCCGCCGGGACCGTCAGGACGTCCTTGATGTGCGCGACCCCGACGACGGCGTCCAGGCTGCCCCGGTAGACGGGGAAGCGGGACAGGCCGGTGGCGCGGGTCGCGTTGGCGACGTCCTCGGCGGTGGCCCGTACGTCCAGGGCCATCACCTGTACGCGGGGGGTCATCACATTCTCCGCGGTCAGCGCGGCCAGGCTCAGCGTCCGTACGAAGAGCTCCGCCGTGTCCGCCTCCAGCGCACCCTCCTTCGCGGAGTGCCGTGCGAGCGCGACCAGCTCCTGGGGGCTGCGCGCGGACGCCAGTTCCTCGGTGGGTTCCAGGCCGAGCCCGCGCACGATCCGGTTCGCCGTGCTGTTGAGATGCGCGATGAACGGACGGAACGTGGCCGTGAAGTACCGCTGCGGTGTGGCCACCACCTTCGCGACCGCCAGCGGCGAGGAGATCGCCCAGTTCTTCGGCACCAGCTCGCCGACGACCATCAGCACCATCGTCGACAGGGCCGTCCCGATGACCAGCGCCACCGAGGACGCCGTACCGGGGGAGAGGCCCAGCGCCTCGACCGGCCCGCGGATCAGCTTCCCGATGGACGGCTCGGCGAGCATCCCGACGACCAGGTTGGTCACCGTGATGCCGAGCTGTGCTCCGGAGAGCTGGAACGTCAGGCTCCGTACGGCCTTCAGGGCCCCCGCCGCGCCCCGCTCCCCGCGCTCCACGGCCCGTTCGAGGTCGCCGCGCTCCACGGTGGTGAGGGAGAACTCCGCCGCGACGAAGGCCCCACAGGCCAGCGCCAGCAGGACCGCCACCAGGAGCAGAAGCACTTCGGTCATCCGTTCACCTCCGTCTCATGATCGCCGCACGGCCCGGGGACCGCGCGGCGTCGGACGTCCTCGGGTGCCCGGGCCGTGCGGGTGTCATGCGTTCAGGCGTGGTCCGGTGTGGTGTGGTCCGGCACGGTGCGGCCCCCGGCACCCCCGGCCGGAACCGCCCCGTCCAGCGGCTTCACCCAGCGGCGCCAGTGGTTCTCACGGTGGTAGCCGGCGGTGGCCCAGGTGCGGTGCGCGGGTTCGTTGGTCTCCAGGACCATGGCGTCGACCCGCCGTCCGCCCAGGGCGTCGAAGCGCTGTTCCGCGGCTTCCATCAGGGCGGTGGCGACGCCCTGCCGGCGGTGGTCGGGGTGTACGGCGAGCCGGTAGGCGGAGCACCGCCATCCGTCGAAGCCGGCGATCACCGTCCCGATGAGGTGGCCGTCGCGCTCCGCGAGGATCAGGGCCTCGGGATCGCGCGAGATGAGCCGGGACATCCCGTCGTGATCGTCACTGATGCTCGTTCCTTCCGCGGCTTCGCGCCAGAACCCCAGCACGGTGTCGATGTCGGGGAGGGCGGCGCGGCGTATGTGGAGATCGTTCATGGGAGAAGCCAACCAGAAGTGGCGCTCCGCGCGCTTCTGAGTTATAACTTCTAACAGACGCGAGAACGCGTAGCCAAAGCGGAGTGCAGTGGAGGTCGTCATGAACACCGAAGGACTCGTCGAGGTCGTACTGCCGGGCAAGGTGGCGCCGGAAGGGCTCAGGATCCGGCGCGGAGCCGTCCCCACCGCGGGCCCAGGGCAGGTCGTGATCCGGGTGGAGGCGACCGGGGTCTCCTTCGCCGAGCAGCAGATGCGCCGGGGCCGCTACTACGACCAGCCGCCGTTCCCCTTCGTCCCCGGCTACGACCTGGTCGGTACGGTGCTGGCGACCGGCGAGGGGGTCGGGCCGGGCCTGGCCGGCACCCGGGTCGCCGCGCTGGTCAAGGTCGGCGGCTGGGCCAGCCATGTGCTCGTCGACGCGGCGGACACGGTGGAGGTCCCCGACGGGGTCGGCGCTGCGGAGGCGGAGACCCTGGTGGTCAACGGCGTCACCGCCTGGCAGATGCTGCACCGCAAGGCACGGGTCCGCGCGGGGCAGACCATCCTGGTGCACGGCGTCAACGGCGGTGTCGGCTCGGTCCTGGCCGAGTTGGCCCATCTCGCGGGCGTGAAGGTGATCGGTACCGCCTCGGCGCGCCACCACGACGCCCTGCGGGAACGGGGCGTCGTCCCCGTCGACTACCGCACCGAGGACGTCGCCGCGCGCGTCCGGGAACTCGCCCCCGGCGGGGTGGACGCCGTCTTCGACCACGTCGGCGGCCGGTCCGTCGTCGACTCCTGGCGCCTCCTCGCGCCCGGCGGCACGCTCGTCTCCTACGGCACCGCCTCCACCAGGGACGACGAGGGATCCCAGCAGTGGCCCGTGATCAAACTGCTCGGCCGGGTGTGGCTGTGCAACGTGCTGCCCAACCGCCGCCGCGCCTACTTCTACAACGTCTGGGCAGGCCGGGCCCTCGCCAAGAACCGGTTCAGGGCCCGGCTGCGCGCCGACCTCACCCAGGTCTTCGGGGCCCTCCAGCACGGCGACATCACCGCCCGGATCGCCGCCCAACTGCCGCTCACCCGCGTCGCCGAGGCGCTGCGCCTGGCCGAATCCGGCACCGTCGCGGGAAAGGTCGTACTGAACCCGTAGCGCCCGTGCCCCGTGGCCCGCCCCGCACGGTCAGCCGCCGCGCAGCTCCTCGATCACCGGGCCGAACGTCTCCATGCACGGGTCCAGGACCGTCAGATAGGTGAACCCGTACCGCTCCCGCTGCGCCCTGAGCTGGTCCGCGATCTGCCGTACGGTGCCGACCGCGAGCAGCGGCAGCTCCAGCGCCTCGTCCTCACCGAGCCGCACTCTCGACAGCAGCTCGCGCACCGCCGCCCTGCGGTCACGGGTCACGGCGACGAACTGGAGCAGCAGATTCAGCTCCGCGGGCGCCCGGCGCCCGGCCTCGAAGCCCCGGTAGGCGGCCACGCGCTCCGCCAGTTCGCCGGCGGTGAGCGCCCGCAGCCCTTCCGCGGTGTGCCGCGCCCCGGTGAAGGCGGTGATCGCGGCCCGCTCCGCGGCCAGCCGCAGCACCCGGTCGCCGTTCCCGCCGATCAACAGCGGGGGCATCGGGCGCTGGACGGGGCGCGGTACGTGCGCCGCGTCGCCGAGCAGCCGGTCCACCTCCGCGACCGTACGGCCCAGCAGGTCCACCCGTTCGCCGGGCGGCAGGAACGCCAGCCCGGCCCGCTCGTGCTCCTCCCGTACGTACCCGGCGCCGATCCCCAGCTCCAGCCGCCCGCCGGACAGCGCGTCCACCGTCGCGATCTCCCGGGCGAGCAGCGCGGGGTTCCAGAAGGCGGCGTTCAGGACGAAGGTCCCGAGCCGCGCCCGCTCGGTCGCCTCCGCGGCGGCGGCCAGCGCGGGGAACGGCGCGACCATGCCGAGGTGGTCCGGGACGAGGATCACGTCGTACCCCAGCGCCTCGGCGCGCCCGCACCGATCGCGCCACTCGGCGCCCCCGCAGGCCGTCGTCATGTTCACACCGAACCGGAAGGGCCGTGCCATGGACGCCGCTCCTTGACTCGCGGGTGGGGAAGATCACCCCAGACCTACCAGTCCGGTACGGGAACGCCCCGCAGGCCGACCGCCCGCGCCGGGTCAGGTCACCCCCGGTGCCGAAGCGTCCACACCGACGGACGCGTTCACGGACGCGCCCACGAACCCGGACGTGAACGCGGCCGTGAAGGCGGCCGTGAACACGGCCGCGTCCCACCCGCCGTCCAACTCGGGCGCCAGCCAGGTGGCCGCCCGCGCCCGGAAGTCCGCCGGGTCCAGCGCCCCCGCGCCCGCCGGCACGGCCCCCAGCAGCGGTGCGCCCGCCGCCTCCGGCAGGTCCGCCAGATTGCAGCGCGCCGCCAGCCCCGGCTCGTCCGGCCAGCTCCCGATCACCACACCCAGCGGCGTCAGCGACCTCGTCCGCAGCGCCTCCGCCGTGAGCGCGGTCGCGTTCAGCGTGCCGAGTCCGGCCTGCGCCACCATCAGGACCGGGCCCCCCAGCAGCCGGGCCGCGTCCGCGAGGGTGGCGCCCGCCGCGTCGAACCGTACGAGCAGCCCGCCCGAACCCTCGACGAGCACCAGGTCGTGCTCGACGGCCAGCTTCGCGGCCGCCGCGGCGATCTCCCCGGGGCGTACCGGCTCCGCGCCGGCCCGCAGCGCCGCCGTCGCGGGCGCCAGCGGCTCGGGGTACCGGCCCAGCTCGACCGCGGTCACCGGACCGGCGAGCCGCACGACCTCCGCCGCGTCCCCCGGTTCGCCTGGATCCATCCCGGTCTGCGCGGGTTTGAGTACCGCGACGGTACGGCCCCGGGCGAGCGCCGCCGCGGCCACGGCGGCCGTCACGACGGTCTTGCCGATCTCCGTCCCGGTCCCGGTCACGATCACTGTCGTCATGCCCGTTCAGCCCTTCTGTCCCGCGGTCGCCGCGTCCGCCGCCACCGCGACCACCGCCCGGCAGATCCGGGCGATGTCCTCGTCACCCGTCACATACGGCGGCATCGTGTACACCAGATCGCGGAACGGCCGCAGCCAGACACCCTCGCGCACCGCCGCCCGGGTCGCCGCGGCCATGTCCACCTCACGGTCGAGCTGGACGACCCCGATCGCGCCCAGCACGCGGACGTCCCGTACCCCCGGCAGGTCCGCCGCCTCCGCCAGCCCCTCGCGCAGCCCTGCCTCGATGCGCCTGACCTCGCCCGCCCAGTCCTGGCCGAGCAGCAGGTCGATCGAAGCGCAGGCGACGGCCGCCGCCAGCGGATTGCCCATGAAGGTCGGCCCGTGCGCCAGCACCGGGACCTCGCCGCGCGCGATGCCCTCGGCCACCCGCGCGGTGCACAAGGTCGCCGCCATCGTGAGATAACCGCCGGTCAACGCCTTGCCGACACACATCACATCGGGGGACACACCGCCCTGCCCGGCGGCGAACAGCGTGCCCGTACGGCCGAACCCGGTGGCGATCTCGTCCAGGACGA
Organism: Streptomyces sp. NPDC087310; assembly: GCF_044744405.1. NCBI lineage: Bacteria > Bacillati > Actinomycetota > Actinomycetes > Kitasatosporales > Streptomycetaceae > Streptomyces > Streptomyces sp. NPDC087310. The sequence continues at coordinate 181,349 of NZ_JBIUYF010000006.1, forward strand.
ACAGCACGTCGTGCGCGTCGCACGCCTCCCGCAGGACCCGCAGATAGGCGGGGGAGTGGAAACGCATCCCGCCCGCGCCCTGGACCACCGGTTCGACGATCACGGCGGCGAGTTCGTCCGCGTGGCGCGCGACGAGCGCGCGCAGCCCGTCGGCGTACGTCTCGTCGTACACGGCCGGCGGCGCGTCCGCGAAGATCTGCCGGGGCAGCACCCCCGACCACAGCCCGTGCATCCCGCCGTCGGGGTCGCACACCGACATCGGCTGCCAGGTGTCGCCGTGGTAGCCGCCGCGCCAGGTCAGCAGCCGTTGTTTGGCCGGCCGCCCGGCCGAACGCCAGTACTGGAGGCACATCTTGACGGCGACCTCGACCGAGACGGAGCCCGAGTCCGCGAGGAAGACATGGCGCAGCGGCTCGGGCGTGATCTCGACCAGCCGGGCCGCGAGCCGGACGGCGGGCTCATGGGTGAGCCCGCCGAACATCACATGGCTCATCCGGTCGAGCTGGCCGCGCGCCGCCTCGTTGAGCACGGGGTGGTTGTAGCCGTGGATCGCCGACCACCAGGACGACATGCCGTCGACCAGCTCACGCCGGCCGTACGCGGCCTCGGCGAGCCGCAGCCGTACCCCGGAGGCCGACTCCACGACCAGCGGATCCGTACGGCCCGGCATCGGACCGTACGGGTGCCAGACATGGGCCCGGTCCAGGGCGAGCAGCGCGTCGGGCGTGAGCGGTCCGGCGGGGGAGGGCGGTCCGGCGGGGGAGGGCAGATCAGGCATTGGGCGCCAGGTCGGTGCCGGCGCCCCTGCGCCGTACGGAGACCAGGTCCGTACGGAGTCCCGACGGGGCCGGTGCCTTCGTCCCGCCGTCCGGCGCCGCGGCCGTGGCATCGCCCGCGGACTCCTCGGTCCCGCCGCAGGCGCCGCCGCCGTCACCGCCGCACGGCGTGCAGCCGCCGGTACGGTGCTCGGGCAGCGTCGTCGTGCCCGCGCCCTCCACCTCGAACCCCGCGTCCGCGATCATGTCCAGGTCCGCCTGGCCCGCCTGGCCCTCGCTGGTGAGGTAGTCGCCCAGGAAGATCGAGTTGACCAGGTGCAGCGCGAGCGGCTGAAGCGTCCGCAGATGCACCTCGCGCCCGCCCGCGAGCCTGACCTCCGCGTCCGGGCAGACGAACCGCGCCATCGCCAGGATCCGCAGACAGCGCTGCGGGGTGAGGTGCCACTCCCGTTCGAGCGGCGTCCCCTCCATCGGGATCAGGAAGTTGACCGGCACCGAGTCGGGGTCCAGCGCGCGCAGCGAGAAGACCACGTCGACCAGGTCCTCGTCGCTCTCCCCCATACCGGCGATCAGCCCGGAACAGGCCGACAGACCGGCCGCCTGCGCCTGCCGCACGGTGTCCACCCGGTCGGCGTAGGTGTGGGTGGTGGTGATGTCGCCGTAGGTCGCCTCGGACGTGTTGAGGTTGTGGTTGTACGCGTCGGCGCCCGCGGCGCGCAGCCGCTCGCCCTGGCCCGCCGAGAGCAGCCCGAGACAGGCGCACACCTCGACGTCCTCGTTCTGCTCCTTGATCGCCTCGATGGTCCGCGAGACCCGGTCGACGTCCCGGTCCGTCGGCCCCCGGCCGCTCGCGACCAGGCAGACCCGCTTGGCGCCGCCCGCGACCCCGGCGGCGGCGACCTTGGACGCCTCGTCGGGTTTGAGCCAGGTGTACTTGAGGATCTCCGCCTTCGAACCGAGCCGCTGGGAACAGTACGAGCAGTCCTCCGGGCACAGGCCGGACTTCAGGTTGATCAGATAGTTCAGCTTCACCCGCCGCCCGAACCATTGACGGCGCACCTTGCCGGCCGCCGCGACCACGTCGAGCAGCTCGTCGTCCGAGGTCGCCAGCACAGCGAGCGCTTCCTCACGGGTCGGCGACTCGCGCCGCAGGCCCTTTTCCACCAGCGTGTTCAGCAGATCCATGGTGCCGATCCTGACCTATCCGGGCGCGTCATGACCACGGAGGAATCCCACAACACCGCCCGAGCGAGGTGTGTGCATGACCACACTAAGAATGGGTTCGCGGGCGGTTAGGGTCTGTGAGCTGCCTACAAAAGGACACGGTGCGGGAAACGTCCCGGACGGGACACCGCCGCGGACGCCCGACGCCGACGCCGCCGACGCAAGGACGGGACCGATGGAGCAGAATCCCCCGGACCGGACCGCTCCCTCCGACCGGACCGCGCCCCCGGACGGGGCCGCCCCTTCGAACCGGACCGGTCCCGCCGACGGGGCCGCCCCCGCCGACCCCTTCGACTGGACCGACGGGGAGGCGCTGCGCCGCGAGCGCGCCGGCTTGGTCCGTACGCTCCGGCCGCGCCCCGCCGACTCCGCCCTGCTGGACCTGGCGAGCAACGACTACCTCGGCCTCACCCGGCACCCCGCCGTGACCGGCGCCGCCGCCGCGGCCGCCCGCCGCTGGGGCGCGGGCGCCACCGGCTCCCGGCTGGTCACCGGCTCCACCGCCCTGCACGCCGAACTCGAACGGGAGCTGGCCGAGTTCTGCGGCTTCGAGGCCGCGCTGGTCCTCTCGTCCGGTTACGCGGCCAACCTCGCCGCCCTCACCGCGCTCACCGCCCGCGACGGGATCCTCGTCTCCGACGCGGGCAACCACGCCTCGATCGTGGACGGGTGCCGGCTCTCCCGCGCCGAGACCGTCGTCGTACCGCACGCCGATCCCGAGGCCGTGGCGAAGGCGCTCGACGCGCACCCCGGGCGCCGGGCGCTGGTCGTGAGCGACGCCGTCTTCTCGGTGGACGGTGACGCCGCGCCACTGGCGGAGCTGGCCGCGGTCTGCCGGGGCCGGGGCGCTGCCCTGCTCGTCGACGACGCGCACGGCCTGGGGGTGCTCGGCGCGGGCGGCCGGGGCACCCTCGACGCGACGGGCCTCGCGGGCGCCCCGGGGGTGGTGGCGACCCTCACCCTCTCCAAGTCCCTGGGCAGCCAGGGCGGCGCCGTCCTGGGACCGGCCAGGGTGATCGACCATCTCGTCAACGCCGCGCGGACGTTCATCTTCGACACGGGGCTCGCGCCCGCGGCGGTGGGCGCCGCGCTGGAGAGCGTGCGGCTGCTGCGCCGCGAGCCCGAACGGGCCGAGCGGGCCCGGGAGGTCGCCCGTACGCTGCACCGGCTGCTGACCGGGGCGGGACTGACGGCGGTACGGCCCGACGCCGCCGTGGTCTCCGTACAGGCGCCGTCGCCTGAGGCGGCCGTGCGCTGGGCCGCCGACTGCCGGGCGGCGGGGCTGGCCGTGGGGTGTTTCCGGCCGCCTTCGGTACCGGACGGCATCTCCCGGATCAGGCTGACCGCCCGCGCCGACCTGACGGAGGACCAGATGGGCGCGGCGGTGCGTACGGTCGTGGCGCTCGCGCCCGGGGCCGGGTCCGCGGCCCCGGAAGCGGGCTGACGGCCCGTCTACGCGGCAGGGGCCCGCCCGTCCAGCGCCCGGACGAAGGAGGTCCACGCACCGGCGGAGAAGGCCAGGTGGGGGCGGGCGGCGTTCTTGGAGTCCCGTACGGCCAGCGCGCCCGCGTCGTTACGGGCGCACTCCACGCAGTTGTTGGCGCCGACGCTGTGACTGCTGCGCCGCCACCTCCGCGGGGGTGAAAGGGGTAAGGGAAGAGAGGTGAGGGGCCCTGCGAGGCAAGCGGACATGATGCTCCCTACGCGCCGTCATTGATCCCGGCGATGAGATCCAATGAATCCTGTGTCGAGAGGGCGTGTGCCTGCATCGCGTGGAAGGCGACGCGGTACGCCTCAAGGTCCTCTTTCCGTTGCAGATAGAGGCTATTCGTTAAATGGTCGAGAATGACTAAATCCAGATCGGTAATGTTCGAAAAAGAGAAGATGACGAAGGGGCCGGTGAGTCCCGCGTAGCCGCCCGCGGCGAACGGCAGCACCTGGAGACGGATCCGGGGGAGCCGGGCCAGCTCGGTCAGCCGCCGTAACTGATCCCGCATCACCCCGGGCCCGCCCACCTCCCTCCGTAACACGGCCTCGTCGACCACGGCGTGCAGACGCAGCGGCGCCGCCGCCCGCGTCAGCACCTCCTGGCGGGTGAGCCGCACGTCGACCAGCGAGTCCACCGTCCCGTCCGGCGTCCCCGTCAGCGCGGCCCTGGTCACGGCGCGGGCGTAGGCCGGGGTCTGGAGCAGTCCGGGCACCACCGAGGTCTCCAGCGTGTGCGCGGTGCTCGCCTGGGACTCCAGCGTGATGAAGTCCCGGTACGTGGGCGGGATCACCGCGCGGTACGCCGTCCACCACCCCGGCGCGCCGTCGGCCGTGCCCGCGAGGGCCCGCAGCAGCGAGCGCAGCCGCCGGTCCTCGATCCCCAGGGCGTCGAGGAGCGCCGCCAGGTCGCCGTCCCGCACCCCGCTCACGCCGGTCTCGATCCTGCTCACCTTCGACTGGTGCCAGCCGAGCAGCCGGGCCGTCTGGTCACTGGTGAGCCCCGCGCTCCGGCGCAGTCTGCGCAATTCGTCCCCGAGTCGCTGCCGACGTACCACCGGAATATGCCGCATGGCCGAATCACCTCTCCGCTTCCTTCTCCGTCGCACCGATACGACGCCAAGGCGGAGAAGTTATCTTTCCGGCGCCCAAATACGGTCTCGCGTTGCAGAGTTCACCGCTTTGAGCGACAGATATATGCAGATCTCGGTGGATCGGAGGTACGGATGGTGCGATCAGTGGCAGGCTGTCGCGCAGCACGGTTCCGAGGCCGTCCGCGCAGCCATCAGCTCTGCGCCGGAGTCCGGTCCGGCGGGAAAGGGACAGCGTCGCCATGGCCGACCACCAGGAAGCATCCATCACCCTGCCGAGCGAGCCCGCATCGGTGCCGACGGCCCGAAGATATGTCGCGGAGCTCCTCACCGACTGGGGGCTGCCGGGCGAGGCGGCCACGGCGGACACCGTCCGGCTGATCGTCTCCGAGCTGGCGACCAACGCCGTGCAGCACACCTTCGGCCAGTCGCCCACGTTCACCGTGGAGGTACGGCTCGACCGCGAGGAGCAGTTGCGCGTCGGGGTCACCGACAGCCATCCGCGCTGGCCCCAGCGGCTTCCGGCCGCCGTGCAGCAGGACAACGGCCGCGGGATGGTCATCATCCGCTCGCTGACGGCCGAGGCCGGCGGGCGGGTGTCGGTCATCCCGACGGACGAGGGCGGCAAGACCGTCTGGATCGCGCTGCCCTGGACGGTCCCGCTGACGCCGGCCACCCCTGCCTGAGGTCTTCCAGGGCATGGAGGGACTTCCATGCCTCCCTGGGGCGGGGCGGCCGGCGGGTGCTCACTTCACCCGGCCGTACCAGACCTTCTTGGACCAGATCCTCTCCAGCCGTACCAGCGAACCGGTCTTCGGCGAGTGCCAGATCTTTCCCTTGCCCGCGTAGATCCCGACGTGGTACACGCTCCTCCCGTAGTGGAAGAAGACCAGGTCACCCTTGCGCCGCGAGGACGAGGAGATGTGCCGCGTCTTGTTGTACTGGGCCTGTGCCGTTCGGGGGAGCTTCTTCCCCGCCTTCTTGAACGAATAGAGCGTCAGACCCGAGCAGTCGAAGCGGTGCGGGCCCGTCGCGCCGTACCGGTACGGGGACCCCTTCTTCGACGCCGCGACCTTCAGGGCCTTGACGCTGAGCGTGGCGGCCTCGGCCTCTGACGCCGCGCCAGGTGCCAGCATGGTGCCGGCGACCGCCGCGATCGTGAGGGCCGATACGGCCCCCGCCCGGGACAGCAAGGACGGGACATGTGTCTGCGCAGTCATGCGCAACCCTTCGTCAGCCGCCTGTGAAGGATGACCTGTCGGGTTCGGACTGGCGAAGTTGCCCGGCCGCGTGAACGGCTTCACCCCGAGGGACGACCACGACGGGCGTCGTCCCGTACTGCCTGGGTCCTCCACTCCTGCCGATCCACTCCTGTCGACCCGACATCCGGAACGGCGGCAGGACTCGGCGTCCGCCCGGACCGCCCCGCCGGGGGTGGCGGGGGCTTGTCGTCCCAGGGATCTTGACCCAGAAACCAGTGGATTTCCGAGTTGAAACGACGATATGTGAAGTTCCTCACCCTTGGTCCATGTGGGTGGCGAGGGGGTGTTCCGCTCCCGGCCGGCGCGGGCCGATGAGGGCCGTACCTGCGACGTAACGATCAAGCGCGCCGACACTCCGGTCGGTTCGCGCAACTCGTCTCGCCGAATCCGTCCAGTCAGTTCATACGCCGAATGTGCGAGTCCTTCTCATATGGGCGCGGCCATACGGGAAGGCGACGCCCCGTCAGGCCGGGTGCTCGGGCGGCACGGTGACCCGCGCGGCCCGCCGTTCCCCGTCGAGCGTCCGCAACGCCCTGGCCAGGGTCGCCGCGTACAGCTCGCTCTCGCCCCGCCGGTGCATGGCCGTCAGGGCGTCCCGCAGCCCGGCCACTTGAGCCGGCAGCGCCTGGGCCGCGCGCAGGGCGCCGTACGTGTCCGTCCCGCGCGCCGGGTTGATCCGGCCCAGCAGGTCCACGATCCGCAGATAGTGGTCGACGACCTCGCCCTCGGCCCGGGTGAGGGCGGGCAGCGGCGGCAGTTCGGGTGGCAGCACCGGCGCTCACCGCCCGCCGGCGGAGGTCTTGCGGTTCTGGACGACGTGGTCGATCAGTCCGTACGACCGCGCCCCCGGCGCGTCGAGGATCGTGTCCCGGTCGATGTCGCCGGCGATCCGCTCGGTGCTCCGTCCGGTGTGGCGTGCCAGCGTCGCGGTGACCAGCTCCCGCAGCCGCAGCAACTCCTGCGCGTGGATCATCAGATCGGACGGCTGTCCCCGCATCGGCTCCTCGGCGGCGGGCTGCCGGAGGACGATCCGGGCGCCGGGCAGCGCCAGCCGTTTGCCGGGCGCGCCCGCCGCCAGGAGGACGGCGGCGGTCGAGACGGCCTGGCCGAGACAGGTCGTGGCCACGTCGCAGGTGACGATCTGCATCGTGTCGTGGATCGCGGACATCGCGCTGATGGAGCCGCCAGGCGAGTTGATGTAGAGGCTGATGTCCTGGTCGGGCGCGGCGTACTCCAGGTGGATGAACTGCGCGATCACATCGTTCGCCGCGGTGTCGTCGACGGGCGTGCCCAGGAAGACGATCCGGTCCTCCAGGAGCCGGGAGTACGGGTCGAGGGTGCGGGTTCCGTTGCTCGTCCGCTCGGTGAACTCGGGCAGGACGTGGCGGGCCGAAGGGCGGTTCATGGCAGACCTCTCCTCATGATGCGGCTCTGTAAAAAATGTACAGGACGTACAGGCCGTTAGAATGGGGAGCATGGCCTATGAGATTCCGGTGACGCAAGCCCGGGCAGAGCTCGCCGATCTGATCAACCGCGTCGTCTACGGCGGTGAGCGCGTGGTCGTGACCCGCCACGGGAAGCCGCTGGTCGCGCTCGTGTCCGCCGCTGACCTGGAACGACTGGAGAGCGAACCGGAGGAGGTGGAGGAGACGGAGGAGCGTGTCGTCAGCTCGGTCTCGGCGATCCGCCCCCTGTCGTCCGCTCCGGGCGAACCGCGCCGGTTCGGCATCGCCGCGGAACACCGGCCGGATGGTGGTGAGCGCCCTCCGGGGTCCGGCAGGTGACCCCTCGCGACGGCTGGGGGCGGCGGGCCCCCGTGCGGGTTTCCACGCGGGTCCCCGTGCGGGTCTCCGTATACGAACCGGTGCGCCGGGAGGCCCCGGGGCGCACGAGTTAACGCGTTGGAAAAACTTCCGTCCTACGGTGCGATCCCACAGGTGGGGCGAGTTCCGACCACCGTTCAACAGAGTGTTGATGTTGGCTAGGATCGCGCTGCGCCCGGCCGGAACCGGGCCGGAGACGATGAGGTGGAAGCGTGCAACTGACCCCGCACGAGCAGGAGCGCCTGCTCATCCATGTGGCAGCGGACGTGGCCGACAAGCGCCGGGCGCGTGGACTGCGGCTGAACCACCCCGAGGCGGTCGCCCTGATCACCTCGCACATCCTCGAAGGCGCCAGGGACGGCCGCACCGTCGCCGAACTGATGGCGTCGGGACGCACGGTCCTCGGCCGCGGCGACGTCATGGAGGGCATCCCCGAGATGATCCACGACGTCCAGGTGGAGGCCACGTTCCCCGACGGCACCAAGCTCGTCACCGTCCACGACCCGATCGTCTGACGGGGGAGCGCCGATGATTCCCGGAGAGATCCTGTACGCCGACGAGCCCGTGGCCCTCAACGAGGGGCGCGAGGTCACCCGGCTCACCGTCGTCAACACCGCCGACCGGCCCGTCCAGGTCGGCTCCCACTACCACTTCGCCGAGGCCAACCCCGGCCTGGAGTTCGACCGGGCCGCCGCGCGGGGCAAGCGGCTGCACATCGCCGCGGGCACCGCAGTCCGCTTCGAACCCGGCATTCCCGTCGCCGTCGCACTCGTACCCCTCGCCGGTCTGCGCATCGTGCCAGGACTGCGCGGAGAGACCGGAGGTTCCCTCGATGACTGACGCGTCAGAGCCGGCGGGGCGACCCGTACCGTACGAGCTGTCCCGCGCCGGTTACGCCGACCTGTTCGGCCCCACCACCGGCGACCGGATCCGGCTCGCCGACACCGATCTGCTGGTCGAGATCGAGGAGGACCGCTGCGGCGGGCCCGGACGCGCCGGGGACGAGGCGGTGTTCGGCGGCGGCAAGGTGATCCGTGAGTCGATGGGGCAGTCCCGTACGACCCGGGCCGAGGGCGCGCCCGACACTGTGATCACCGGCGCCGTCGTCATCGACCACTGGGGCATCGTCAAGGCGGACATCGGCATCAGGGACGGCCTGATCACCGGCATCGGGAAGGCCGGCAATCCCGACACCATGGACGGGGTCCACCCGGACCTGGTCATCGGCCCCGAGACCGAGGTCATCGCGGGCAACGGGCGGATCCTCACCGCCGGCGCGGTCGACGCGCACGTCCACTTCATCTCGCCCACGATCGTGGACCAGGCCCTGTCGGCCGGGGTCACCACCCTCGTCGGCGGCGGCACGGGACCGGCCGAGGGCACCAAGGCCACCACCGTCACACCGGGCGCCTGGCATCTCGCCCGGATGTTCGAGGCGTTGGAGACCTTCCCCGTCAACATCGGGCTGCTCGGCAAGGGCAACACGATGTCCCGCGACGCGATGCGTGCCCAACTGCGCGGCGGAGCACTCGGATTCAAGATCCACGAGGACTGGGGCGCCACCCCCGCCGTCATCGACGCCTGCCTCCGTGTCTGCGAGGAGAGCGGCGCCCAGCTCGCCATCCACACCGACACACTCAACGAGGCAGGCTTCGTCGGGGACACCCTCGCCGCCATCGCCGGACGCACCATCCACGCGTACCACACCGAAGGTGCGGGCGGCGGCCACGCACCCGACATCATCACCGTCGTCTCCGAGCCGTACGTCCTGCCCAGCTCCACCAACCCGACCCGGCCGCACACCGTCAACACCATCGAGGAACACCTCGACATGCTGATGGTCTGCCACCACCTCAACCCGGCCGTGCCCGAGGACCTCGCCTTCGCGGAGTCCCGGATCCGGCCCTCCACCATCGCGGCCGAGGACATCCTGCACGACCTCGGAGCCATCTCGATCATCTCCTCCGACGCCCAGGCCATGGGGCGCGTCGGGGAGGTCATCATGCGGACGTGGCAGACCGCGCACGTGATGAAGAAGCGCCGCGGCGCCCTGCCCGGCGACGGGCGCGCCGACAACCACCGGGTCCGCCGCTACATCGCCAAATACACCATCAACCCGGCCATCGCACAGGGCCTCGACGGGCGCATCGGCTCCGTCGAGACCGGCAAGCTCGCGGACCTGGTGCTCTGGGACCCGGCGTTCTTCGGGGTGAAGCCACAGGTCGTCGTCAAGGGCGGCCAGATCGCGTACGCGCAGATGGGCGACGCCAACGCCTCCATCCCCACCCCGCAACCGGTGCTGCCCCGCCCGATGTTCGGGGCCCTGGGACGGGCGGCGGCGGCCACCTCCCTCAACTTCGTGGCCCAGGCGGCGATCGAGGACGGGCTGCCCGAACGCCTCGGCCTGGCCAAGGAGTTCGTACCGATCGGCAACACACGGCGGACCACCAAGGCCGACATGCGGGAGAACGACGCGCTGCCGCGCGTGGAGGTCGACGCCGACACGTTCACGGTACGGATCGACGGCGAGCCGGTGGAGCCCGCGCCCGCCGCCGAACTCCCGCTGGCCCAGCGCTACTTCCTCTTCTGATGGGGGCCCTCACGAAGGTCTGCGGCCCGGGTCCGCGGGGAGGCGCGCGATGAGCCGCGCCGCCCTGCTCGTCCTCGCCGACGGCCGGTTCCCCGCCGGCGGCCACGCCCACTCCGGCGGCGCGGAACCCGCCGTCAAGGCGGGCCGGATCCGTGACGCCGAGGACCTGGCCGCCTTCTGCCGGGGACGGCTGCACACCACCGGGCTCACCGCGGCGGCGCTCGCCGCCGCGGCGGCCCGGGGCCTGGACCCCCTGGCACTGGACGAGGCCGCGGACGCCCGTACGCCCGTACCCGCCCTGCGGACCACCGCCCGCAGGCTCGGCCGCCAGCTCATGCGCGCCGCCCGCGCCACCTGGCCGAGCGCGGAACTGGACGCGCTCGCCGCCGCCCGCCCGCGCGGCGCGCACCAGCCCGTCGTGCTCGGGGTGACCGCGCGCGCGGCGGGCCTCACCCCCCTGGACGCCGGGCACTGCGCGGCATACGAGAGTGTCAGCGGCCCCGCCACGGCGGTCGTACGGCTGCTCGGGCTCGACCCTTTCGAGGCCACCGCCGTCCTCGCCCGGCTCGCGCCCGCGCTGGACGAGGTCGCCGCGCGGGCCGCCGCGTGCGCGGAACGGGCCGTGGACGAGGGGACCGGCGCGCTGCCCGCCCCCTCCGCCCCGCTGCTCGACATCATGGCGCAGGCCCACGCGCAGTGGCCGGTCAGGCTGTTCGCCTCGTGAGCCCGTAACCGTCCCGGCCCGAAGCCCGTCCCCGTCCCCGCACCCGCGCCCGTACCTCCCTTTCACACACCGGAGCCGCACCATGCATCTCGACCACGGCCACGCCGGCCCGGCGGCCGTCTCCGCCGACGCCGTACGCCCCGACGGACGGCGCCGCGCCCTGCGCATCGGCCTCGGCGGGCCCGTCGGCTCCGGCAAGACGGCGACCGTCGCCGCGCTCTGCCGCACCCTGCGCGACCGGCTCTCCCTCGCCGTCGTCACCAACGACATCTACACCCGCGAGGACGCCGAGTTCCTCCTGCGCCACGCCGTCCTGCCGCCCGAGCGCATCCAGGCCGTCGAGACCGGCGCCTGCCCGCACACCGCGATCCGCGACGACATCTCCGCCAACCTCGAAGCCGTCGAGGACCTGGAGGACACCGTGGGACCGCTCGACCTGATCCTGGTCGAGTCCGGCGGCGACAACCTCACCGCCACCTTCTCCAAGGGCCTCGTGGACGCCCAGATCTTCGTCATCGACGTGGCGGGCGGCGACGACATCCCGCGCAAGGGCGGCCCCGGCGTCACCACCGCCGACCTGCTGGTCGTCAACAAGACCGACCTCGCCCCGTACGTCGGCTCCGACCTCGACAGGATGGCCCGCGACGCCAAGGAACAGCGCGGCGAACTCCCCGTCGCCTTCACCTCGTTGAAGAGCGAGGACGGTGTGCGGCCCGTCACCGACTGGGTGCTCGGCCGGCTCGCCGACTGGACCGCATGAGCGTCCGCGCCACCGCCCGGATCGTCGCCACCCGCACCGGACTGCCCGTACTGACCGGCGAGGGGCCGCTCGCGCCGCGCCGCACCCGCGCCACCGGACCCGGCAGCCGCGTCACCGTCGTCGGCGCCATGAGCGCCCCGCTCGGCGGCGACCGGCTCGCCGTCGAGGCCGAGGTACGGGACGGGGCCACGCTCACCGTGGACACCGCCGCCGCGACCGTCGCCCTGCCCAGCCGCGTGCCCGAACCCGCCCACTACGACGTGCGGCTGACCGTGGGGGAGGGCGCGGAGCTGCGCTGGCTGCCCGAACAGCTCATCTCGGCGTACGGCAGCGAGCTGCGCATGCGCACCCAGGTCGAACTGGCCCCCACCGCCCTGCTGGTGCTGCGGGAGGAACAGATCCTCGGCCGTCACGGCGAGGCCCCCGGCACCCTGTTCAGCCGGCTCACCGTACGGCGCGCGGGCCGCCCCCTCCTCGACCAGGAACTCTCCTACGGGCCCGGCGCACCGGCCGGCTGGGACGGCCCCGCGGTCCTCGCCGGCCACCGTGCCGTCGGTCAACTCCTCGTGGTGGCACCCGGGTTCGAGGAGAAGCCCGTATCGCCGATGCTGCTGGGCGAGGCCGCCGTACGCACCCCGCTCGCCGGACCCGGCGCACTCGTCACGGCGGTCGCCCCGGACGCGCTGCTGCTGCGCCGTGTCCTCGACGAGGCGCTGGCCGACCTGCTCGACGGGCTGCCCGGCCGTCCACCGGAAGACCCGCCCGAGGGCCTTCCGTAGGGCACCGGCGCGACGGTGTACCGCTGAGCGGAGGCGGCTCACCGGTTATTGGTTGGGTAAAGAAATCCCCATCCGCCCTGTTCCCGGCGCCCTCACAGGCGAAAGGATCCGGGAAGCTCGCACGTAACAGCGCCGCGCGGGCGGCGCTCCATGAGGGGGAGGTACCACGTGAGACGCACCGCAGTGCTCGGCTCGGCGGGCACACTGCTCGCCGGCACGCTCATAGCGGGCGCCATGGCCGCTCCGGCGGCGACCGCCGACGGCCGCCACCAGGGCGACCCGGCGGCGTACGGCGCGAAGACCGCCGCCGAGCGGGCCGCGAAGAAGGGCATCGACTGGCAGGACTGCCCGGCCGACTGGGCGCTGGAGAAGCCCATCCAGTGCGGCTACGTCAGCGTCCCGCTCGACTACGCGAAGCCCCACGGCCGGCAGATCAAGATCGCCGTCGACCGGATCGGCTCCACCGGCACCAAGGACGAACGCCAGGGCGCCCTGATCTACAACCCCGGCGGCCCCGGCGGCTCCGGACTCGCCTTCCCGCGCCGCGTCGTCACCAAGAACGCCGTCTGGGCCGACGCCGCCAAGGCGTACGACTTCGTCGGCTTCGACCCGCGCGGCGTGGGCCGCTCGACGCCCATCTCCTGCATCGACCCGCAGGAGTTCGTCAAGGCGCCGAAGGCCGACCCCGTCCCCGACAGCGAGGCCGACAAGCGCGCCCAGCGCAAGCTGGCGGCCGAGTACGCGGACGGCTGCAAGGAGCGCAGCGGCTGGATGCTGCCGCACATGACGACCCCCAACACCGCACGCGACCTGGATGTCGTCCGCGCCGCCCTGGGCGAGAAGAAGCTCAACTACCTGGGCGTCTCCTACGGCACCTACCTGGGCGCCGTCTACGGCACGCTCTTCCCGACGCATGTGCGCCGGATGGTCGTCGACAGTGTGGTCAACCCGTCGAAGGAGAAGATCTGGTACCAGGCCAACCTGGACCAGGACGTCGCCTTCGAGGCCCGCTTCACGGACTGGCTGGAGTGGGTCGCCAAGAACGACGCGACCTTCCACATCGGTGACACCACCGCCAAGGTACGCAAGCAGTGGGACGCCCTGCGCGCCGCTGCCAAGAAGAGCCCGCTCGGCGGTGTGGTCGGACCCGCCGAACTCCTCGGTGTGTTCCAGAGCGCCCCGTACTACGACTCCTCGTGGGTGCCCACCGCGACCCTCTGGAGCAAGTACGTCGCCGGGGACCCGCAGCCGCTCATCGACGCGGGGTCGCCCGACCTCTCCGACACCGTGGGCAACGCCAAGTCGGAGAACGGCAACGCGGTCTACACCGCCGTCGAGTGCACCGACGCCAAGTGGCCCACCAGTTGGCAGAGGTGGGACCGGGACACCACCCGGCTCCACCGCGACCACCCGTTCCTCACCTGGTCCAACACCTGGATGAACCTGCCGTGCGCCACCTGGGGCGTCAAGCAGCAGACCCCGGTGGAGGTGGGGACCGGCAAGGGGCTGCCGCCGGTGCTGATCACCCAGTCCACCCGGGACGCCGCCACGCCGTACGGGGGCGCCGTCGAACTGCACAAGCGGTTCAAGGGCTCGCGCCTGATCACCGAGCGCGACGCCGGTTCGCACGGCATCACCAACCTGGTGAACCCGTGCGTCAACGACCGGGTGAAGACCTACCTCCTGACGGGCGCCGTGGACCGCGCGGACGTGACCTGCGCCCCGCACGCCACGCCCAAGCCGTAGGGCCGGCCGCTCCACGGTGAACGGGGGCGGCCGGCCCGAACCGGCCGCCCCTCACACTCCTCACGCCCCTCCCCTTCGCTCCAGCCAGGCATCCTCCGCCGCATACCCGAAGAGAGCGTCCCGGCCGTACGTCGTGACCATCCGGGGGAAGGCGTCCTCCCACCCCCGCTCGCGCACCTGCCCCTCCAGCCACGCGACGGTCCGAGGCAGCGACTCCACATACCCCGTCACCGCCCGGTAGCCCAACTCCCGCTCCGCCGCGGTCATGTCCAGGACGATCGGATGCTCCAGGCTCCACGGCGTATCGCCGACGCCCCCGTCCGGCGGAGCCCCCTCCACCAGCACCGTCCCGGTCTCCCGGCCCATCACCGTGTCGATCGCCGCCCCGATCTCCGCCACCGTCGGCGCCTGCGGATCCCCGGCGTTCAGCACCCGCGATCCCGGCCGCAGCGCCGCCAGCCTGATCAGCTCCGCCACGTTCGACACATGCGCCGGATGGAAGCGGCTCCGGCCGCCGTACGCCAGCACCCGCCGCCGGCGGCCGTCCAGCAGCCGCTGGACGAAGTACAGCTCGCGCGGGGAGCGGCAGTACGGGCCGTGGATCGCGCCCGCCCGCAGCAGCGTCACCGGCAGCGCGCCGCCCGCCGCGAGCAACTCCCGTTCCAGCAGCACCTTCCGGGCGGCGTACGTCGCCTCACCGGGCGCCACCGTACGCTGCGTCTCGGGGACCGGCACCGGGAGCCGCGGGGCGCCGCCCGGCTCGCCCTGCGTGCCGAGGCTCCGGCCCGCGTCGTCCTCGTACACCGAGACGCTGGAGATCACCACGGCCGAACCGATCCGCCCCGCCAGCGAGACGAGCTGCCGGGCGTGGGCCGCGCCGTACGCCGTCACGTCCACGAGCACGTCGCACCCGTCACCCACCACCGCGGCGAGCGCCGCGTCGTCCTCCCGGTCCAGCCGTACGGTCCGCACCTCCCCGGGCCACCGCTCGTCCACACCCCCGCCGCGCGAGGCCGCGCACACCTCCCAGCCGTCCCCGGCGAGCGCCCGCACCGCGGCACGCCCCACCTGTCCTGTCGCACCGATCACTACCGCGTTTCCCCTGGTCATACGAGGCACGCTAGAGGCGGGGGAGGACCGTGGCCCAGGGCCTTTCGCCGGTGGCGAATCCGCTGTCAGCGACGCGAACGGGGAAACTTCCTGCCCGGCGCGGCCTTCGCCTGCTCCGCCTTCACCTCGGCCGCGTACCGGTCGACGTACTCCTGCCCGGACAGCCCGAGGATCGCGTACATGATCTCGTCGGTGACCGCGCGTACCGCCGCCTTCTCGTTCTCCAGCCCCGCGTAGCGCGAGAACTCCAGGGGCTCACCGAACCGGATCGTCACCTGCCTGATCCTCGGCAGGACCTGCCCCGGCGGCTGGATCTCGAAGGTCCCCACCATGGCGCACGGCACCACCGGCACCTGCGCCCTGATCGCCATCACCGCGACCCCCACCTTGCCCTTGTAGAGCCGGCCGTCGTGCGAGCGGGTGCCCTCCGGGTAGATCCCCAGCAACTCCTCCTCGGCGAGCACCCCCAGCCCCTCCCGGATGGCCGCCTGCCCCGCCTCCTTGCCCGAGCGGTCCACCGGGATCTGCCCGGCACTGCGGAAGAAGAAGGCGGTCAGCCGCCCCTTGACCCCGGGGCCCGTGAAGTACTCCGCCTTGGCAAGGAAGGTGATACGCCGTTTGATGATTGCGGGCATCAGGAAGTGGTCGGAGAAGGAGAGATGGTTACCGGCGACGATCGCCGCGCCCTCGGCGGGGATGTGCTCAAGACCTTCGATCCTCGGCCGGAACAGCAACCGCAACAGCGGCCCCAACAGCACGTATTTCAGGACGTAGTAGAACACGAGCGCTCCTCACTGGCCCGACCGGCCACAGGACGGCGTTGTCCCAGGTCAATGGCGATTCGGCGGACGCAAGTGTATGTGCAGGCGCAGCCGGTTGTAACCGCCCGCGGCGCCGGTTCAGGTGCGCCGGATGAATGCAAGGTGCCGGAGGGAAGCCTGTTTTCCGTTATCGCTTTCGGGCAAGCCCGTGCGCCGCCCCGCAAAACAATTCGGCTCACAACGTCAACGCCGCACACGTAAGGCGACCGCCGTACCCGCGTGGCGGATCGTCAGGAATCGCGGAATGGAGTCGGCGCCGGTCTGCCCGGACCCGAGGCACGGAATGTGCGCCGGTACGCCGACGGGGCGACCCCCGCCTCCGCCGCCAGGTGCCGCCGCAGCGAGGTGGCGGTGGCGAAGCCGACCTCGTGGGCGACCCGCTCCACCGGCAGGTCGCTGGACTCCAGCAGACGCCGCGCCCGCCGCAGCCGCTGCTGGGTCAGCCAGCGGCCGGGGCTCAGACCGGTCTCCTCCCGGAAGCGCCGGGCGAAGGTACGGGTGCTCATCGCCGCGTGCGCGGCCAACTCGTCCAGCGAGAGGGGCAGTTCCAGCCGTCCCAGCGCCCAGTCGCGGGTCGGCCCCGTGCCGGCGCCGCCTGCCGGCGGCACCGGCCGCTCGATGTACTGCGCCTGCCCACCGTCCCGGTACGGCGTACGACACAGTAACGGGCGACCTGGTTGGCCACCTCGCTGCCGTGGTCCTGGCGCACCAGGTGCAGGCAGACGTCGACACCGCTCGCCGCCCCCGCGGAGGTCAGCACGTCACCGTGGTCGACGAAGAGCACGCCGGCGTCGAGCTCGACCCGGGGGAACAGCTCCCGGAAGTCGTCGGTGAGCGCCCAGTGGGTGGTGGCCCGCCGCCCGTCCAGGAGACCGGCGGCGGCCAGCAGGAAGGCGCCGGTGCAGATGGACACCAGACGGGTGCCGGGGCGGACGCGGGCCAGGGCGCCGAGGGCCCGCGGGTCCGGGGCGGCGGCCGAGGCCCGGGAGATCGCGTACGGAGGGATGACCACGGTGTCCGCCTCGGCCAGCACCTCGGGACCGTGCCCAGGGGTGACGGTCAGGTCCGCGTTCGTACGCGCGGGCTGCCCGTCCACGCTCGCGGACAGCACCTCGTAGCGGCCGTCGGCGGAACCCAGGACCCGGTGCGGGATGCCGAGTTCGAAGGGATAGACGCCGTCCAGGGCCAGGACGACGACCTTGTGGGCGCCGGGAACGCGGCGGGCGGCAGGGGCGAGGGGCATGGCAGGAATGTATCGGAGGATGACCTTCTCGCCATCGCCCCGGTCCGGACCGTACGGCCAGGATCGGGGCATGACTTCGACGGACACCCCTGAGAACCTCAACGCCCCGGCCGGCGCCCCCGTGATGCTCGCCCTGCACCAGACGGCCCTCGGCGGCCCCGAGGTCCTGCGGCTGACCGAGCTTCCGCGGCCCGCGCCCGGCCCCGGGGAGATCCTGGTCGCCGTGCACGCGGCCGGACTCAACCCCACGGACTTCAAGCACCGCGCCCTGAGCATCTTCCTGCCGCCCCCGCCGCTGACCCTCGGCTGGGACGTCTCCGGCACCGTGGTCGGGACCGGACTGGGCGTCACCCTCTTCCGGCCCGGTGACGAGGTGTTCGGCATGCTGCCCTACCCGTACGGAGCCGGCTCCCACGCCGAGTACGTGACCGGCCCCGCCCGCGCCTTCGCCGTCAAGCCCGCCGGGATCGACCACGTCCAGGCGGCGGCTCTGCCCCTGGCCGCGCTCACCGCCTGGCAGGCCCTCGTCGAGACCGCGGACCTCCGGGCCAGGCAGCGGGTGCTGATCCACGCCGCGGCCGGCGGTGTCGGCCATCTCGCCGTACAGATCGCCAAGGAGCGCGGCGCGCATGTCACCGGGACGGCGAGCGCCCCCAAACATGACTTCCTGCGCGAGCTCGGCGCGGACGCCTGCGTCGACCACCGCTCCGAGGACTTCACCGACACCGAGGAACGCTACGACGTCGTCCTCGACGCCCTCGGCGGTGAGACCGCCACCCGTTCCGTGAGCGTGCTCCGCCCCGGTGGCGTCCTCGTCTCCCTGGTACCGGGCGCCGAGGACACCCCGGCCGCGGCGGAGAAGGCACAGGTCCGCGCCGTCGTGCTGCTCGTCGAGCACGACCGGGCCGGGATGCGCGCCGTCGCCGAACTCGTCGACCGGGGCAGGCTCCGCGCCCATGTCTCCGGCACCTTCCCCCTCGCCGAAGGCGCCCGGGCCCACGCCCTGGGGGAGACGGGGCGCACCACGTGCAAGCTCGTCATCGAAGTAAGAGGTGGCGGTGGCCGCGGTCGCGGAACCCGCCGTGACCAAGATGTTCGTAGACATGCGGCGTGACAGCCGGTCCTTGGGGCGCGGGGGCCTGGTCGGTCGGCCTCCCACCGGGAACCGCAACGACTGCAAGGCGTGGGAGGAAGCCGGTGCCAAAGCCGCCATCGGCAGGACCATGACGATCGCCGACGGCGGCTGTCCGGCACCTGCCTTGTCATGCCCCACCGCCGCAAGGGCAACGAGTGCTCACAGCGGCTTGACTGCCACCGCTGGGTCATGGAAAGCACGGTCTCCTGGCTGTCCGGATGCCGCCGTCTCGGCATAGCCGCAGCCTTCATCACCACCGCCGGTTGCAGCCTTGATCAGGGCCTGAGCCTGTCCTGTTGCACGTCGAAGCAGACCAGCCCCATAGAGTCCGCCAGGGCTGCCGCATAGGCCGACGCTTCCTCGGCCATGCTCCAGCGCATCGCGAAGTAAATGAGCGGACCACTGGCAGTGTCGATCAACGGACCGGTCGACCAGGGCGACGTGTCGTCGTCGTCCTCGGTCATGTCGCACCACCGCTCCAGAAGGGCGGCGACGTAGGCCGCGATGCGTTCGGACGGAGGCTCCTCCACCTCACCATCGATATAGCGGTCGTACAGGTCACTGAAGACCTGGCCGGCAGCCTTGTCATCCGTCGGCCGCTCGTCTTCCCAGACAGCAAGGTCGTAGGTCATGCCCGGAGGCTCTCATACACCCTGGTGCCGGCCCTCCCGGTTGTCACCTCGACCCGGCCTGCCGGGCGCGCCGGTTGCCGCGCCGAGAGCGCCCTCGCCTCTGCGAGTGAACGAGGGGGCCGAGTGCTCGGCAGTGTCGTGCACGTCGCGCTCATCCCGGGATGTTGATCCCGTCGCGGTCGGTGCACCCGCTTCATGAACGATCTAGCGGGAGCGCGGTGATCGAGAACGGCAGCCTCTCCGGTGGCAGCCCCGCGGACCACCGGTTGTACTGGCTGTTCACGACCAGCAGACGCGCCGGGCGCCCTTCCGCCCCGCCTCCGCTCTCGCCGTCGATCGCGCCCTCACCCTCGCCGTCGATCGCGACCGCGCTCGGGTGCAGCAGACCCTCCGGCGGCACGAGCCCGTCGACGTACCGGCCCCGGCTCAGATCGCGTGCCATCTCGACCACGGCGACCTGCGGCTTCCCGCCCGGGTCGTCGTCCGCGTACAGGTTTCCCCGGCTCACGTACAGCCGGCCGTCGCGCCAGGCCAGTCCGTCGCCGTTGCGCACCGTACGGCCGCCGAGGTCCACCTCGGTGACCTCGCGGGTGGACCGGTCGATGCGCCACAGCCGACCGGTGTTGCTCTGTACAGTGAGCAGATGGCGCCCCACGGCGATGATCCCGTTGAGGTTGTGCTCACCGTGGACCCAGTCGACGGCGGTGTCCTCGACATCAAGCCAGGGCGTCATCGTCCAGCGCCCGCCGTGCTCCGTCACACGGTAGACGACGGGGTGGTAGGAATCGGTCACGTAGACCCGCGCCGTCGTCGGCCGCGGTGGCCTCGTTGACGAAGCCCCCTGGTCTTCCCTTCAGCGCCGCGAGGAGTCCGCCCGTGGCAGGGTCGTAGACCCGCAGGGTGCCGGTCGCCGCGCCGTTGACGTACAGCCGTCCTTTGCGGTCCATGGTCATGCCGGAGGTGACGGATCGTCCGTCCTGCCCGTCGGGGGACCAGACCTCGGCCGTCGGGCGGCCGGTGTGTCCCCGGTAGAGGGTGCCGTCCCGCGCACTGCCCACGTAGTATTGGCCGGTACGGGTGTCCAGTGTCATCCCGGTCGGGAACGCCTGGTCCCCGGGGATCGCATAGCTGTTCGGCGGTGCGGCGGGCGAGGGGTGTTCCGGGGGTGCTGTGGGGGCGACGGTGAGGGTGATGGCTGTCAGTGCCGACAGCGCGGCGATGAGCGGGCGCATGGGAGCCCTTTCGTGGGTGGGGTGCCGGACGGGTCCGCGTGCTCATCGTCCGCCGTACGGGCGCCCGTTCCCGCTGCCCGGACGGGCCGGGGGCACCGTCGTACCCGGGCACGGCCACCCTGGGTACGGCCGGATCCCCCCGGCCCCGGGCTCATCGAACGGCCAGTCTCCGCAGGGCCTGCTCCTCGGGTGTGCCCGGAGCCGCCGTGTAGACGAGCAGGTTCAGTTCCTCGTCCTGCGGGAAGTGGGTGATCTCGTACGAGAGGGTCAGCGAACCGGCCTCGGGATGGTCGATGCGTTTGAGGCCGTACGACTTCGTCCGTACGGTGTGCCGCGCCCAGTGGTGCCGGAACTCCTCGCTCCGCTCCGTCAGTTCGCCGACGAGCCGCCACAGCTCGGGGTCGTCGGGGAAGAGCCCCGCCGCGATCCGTAGGTGGCCCACGGCCTCGCGGGCCACCATGTCGCGGTCGGGGTAGCGACGGCCGATCTCCTCGTCGAGCAGATGCAGCCGGCACAGGTTGCGCTCGCGCTGGCGGCAGACGGCCGAAGTCGGTGATGAGGCCGCACGCCGGGCGGTTCCACGCGAGGACGTCCATCCGGCGTCCCATGGCCAGCGCCGGCGCGCTGATCCACTCCAGGAGCCGCCACACCTCCGGGCGCACCCGGTCGGCCTCGGCCGGCGCCACGGTGGTAGCCGCCTTGTGGGGTCTGGCGAGCCGGAACAGATGGTCACGCTCGTCGCGGTCCATGCGGAGGGCGTCCGCGACCGCGCCGAGGACGGCGTCGGAGACACTGAGGTTGCGGCCCTGTTCCAGTCGTACGTAGTAGTCGACGCTCACGCCCGCCAGATGTGCCAGCTCCTCCCGGCGCAGCCCCGGCACCCGCCGTACCCCCGATCCGGAGGCGAACCCGGCGTCCTCGGGCTGGATCCTGGCCCGGCGTGAACGCAGGAAATCTCCCAACTCTCCGTTTTTCCGCATGCGTTCATTGTCCGTCCTGGGGTTCTCTTCCCTGGGGTACGGCGGTACCCAGGGACAACAGGGCATCGGGAGAGGCGAGTTCACCGGGTGAGCATGGGGCGTGGCCGAACCACGGCCGACGGGCGAACGGAGAAGAGGGCGAATCATGCGCGAATTCACCGGCGAGGCCATCGGCGGCGCAGGCCGAGGCGGAGGCCGTAACGGCGTACGGCTGGGGGCTGTTGCCGCGGTGGCCGCCGCGCTCCTGCTCACGGCGGTGACCCCGGCCGGCGGCGTGGCGCGGCAGGCCGCCCCACCCGACCCCACGCCCGGAGGGCCGCAACGTCCGTACGAACCCGATGTCCCCGGCCCCCGGAACATCGACTCCCTGTCCGCCGCGGTCACACCGGACGGGGGGACGGCCCGGGGCGTACGGGTGGCCTTCGACCGTGTCAGCCGCGCCGAGACGGGCGGCGCCCCGGCCGGCGCGCGGCGTTTTGTCTTCCTCTTCGACGCGTCGCTCCGTTTCCGGCCCGAGTCCTTCCCGCTCTGCGCGCGCTCGCTGATCGAGGAGAAGGGCGTGACCGCCTGCCCCGACGGTTCACTCGTCGGACGGGGCACCGCCCATGCGTACCCCGAGGGCTCGTCGGAGGTCTTCGCCTTCAACACCCGGTACGCGAACGGCCTGCGCGGCGCCCTGGTCGTCATCCCGGCCACGGGCACCATCCTGGAGCTGACCTGGGAGCGCGTCACCCGCCCGTACCGCGAAGGGGGCTATCTCTGGGCCCTGGACGAGATCCTGCCGCCCAGTTCGATCCCACCGGCGGAACGGGTCGGCACTCGACGGTTCGAGCTGGAGTGGGGCGCCACCCTGCGGTCCGGCAACCGTACGGTCAGCTTCGCCGAGTCGTCGGCGTCCCCCGGCGAAAGGGTGCGGATCGGGCTGTGGAGCGCGTTCGTCACCGGACAGGTCGCGCTGCCGCGCACCACCGCCGTACGGCAGGGCCGTTGACGCGACACGGGCCCGGATCGGCGCCCCGGCGGGCCGGATCAGTGGGAGAAGGCGACGGATTCGGCGAGGTCCTTCTGGGCTTCGAGCGCGGCGAGGCGTTCGGTGAGCGCGGTGCGGACGGCGCTGTAGGTGTCGGAGCCGAAGGCGAGGCGCAGGGGTGGGCTCGGGTGGCGGGTGGTGTCGTAGACGGCGGCGGCGAGCTTGGCCGGGTCGCCGGGGAGGTCGCTCTCGGTGATGGTCTCCAGGTGGCGCCGGATCCGGCCGACGGCATGGTCGCGGTAGACGTCCGTTTCGGCGGTGTAGTGCAGGGCCGAGGCGAAGCCGGTGCGGGTGCCGCCGGGCTCGACCAGGGTGAGGTGGACGTTGAAGTCGGAGACCTCGCGGCTGACGCTCTCGGTGAAGCCCTCCAGCCCCCACTTGCCCGCGTGGTAGGAGCTGTGCGTGGGGATGCCGACCTGGCCGCCCAGGCTGGAGATCTGGATGATCCGGCCGCCGCCCTGCTCGCGCATCGGCCGCAGGAAGGCCCGGGTGATCGCCATCGGGGCGAGCAGGAGGACCTCGATCTGGTCGCGGACCTGCGCGGCGGTCATCTCCTCGGCGGCGCCCACGATCGCGTATCCGGCGTTGTTGACCACGATGTCCACCGGCCCGGATCCGAGCGTCCTGCCGACCACCGTGTCGACGTCGGCCGGCCGCGTGAGGTCGAGGATCTCGACGGTCAGCCGGTCGCCGTACGTCTCGCGCAGGTCGTCCAGGGCCGCGGGGCGGCGGACCGTCGCCGTGACGCGGTCGCCCTTCCGGAGGGCGTGCTCGGTGAGGTGGCGGCCCAGGCCGCCCGAGGCCCCGGTGACGAACCAGTGGCGTACGGCCTTGTCGGAGGGAGCGGGCATGGGAGTCTCCTGGCATAGAGTGTTACCGGAATACGTTCCGCTTAGAAGTTAAGCGGAACGTATTCCGGAAAGCAATCGGAGATCGACCCCGAGGGAACCCGCATGCCCGCCACACCCCGCCGCACCAGGAGCGACGCGCTGCAGAACCGCGAGCGCCTGCTGGAGGTCGCCGCGCGGGTCTTCGCCGAACAAGGGCTGGACACCGCGCCGGCCGCCATCGCCCAGCAGGCGGGCGTCGGTGTCGGCACGCTCTACCGGCACTTCCCGACCAGGGAAGTCCTCATCGACGCCGCCTACCGGCGCCAACTCGCCCACGTGTGCGAGAAGGTGGACGGACTCCTCGCCCTCCATCCGGCCGCCGAGGCCACCCGGATGTGGATGGAACACTTCATCCACTACGCCACGGCCAAGAGCGGTATGTCCGAAGCCCTCAACGCGGTCATCGCCTCGGGAGTCGACCCGTACTCCGACAGCCGCGCCCTCCTCACCGACGCCGTCGCCGCCCTCCTCGCGGCCGGCGCCCGGGACGGCAGCCTGCGCACCGACGTCGCCCCCGGCGACGTCCTGCTCCTCATGGGGGGCATCGCCTACTCCGTGCGGCACGGCGCCGAGGAGCAGGCCCGCCCGATCGTCGACCTCTTCATGGACGCGCTGACCAAGGGCTCGGCCGCGAGCTGAGCCCGAGCTCCCGGCCCGCCCCCGCCCCCGCCCCCGACCGCGGGCGGTCGGGGGTCAGTTGTCGCCGCGGCGCGGGGTGCAGACCAGCTTGCCGTCGCGGACCTCGCACCACTGCTGGTCACCGGAGCGGAACGTACCGACCCAGCGCGCCGGCGGGTACGAACGGCCCGGCCCCGAGACGAAGCTGGCCGCCTTGTCCGGGTCGCCGGTGCCGTCGTGGACGGCCACGCGGGGGTACGGGAACACCGGGCGGGTACGGACCGTGGTGCCGGCCTCGTCACGTTCGGAGACGACGACGCGGTCCGGCGCGGTGCCGCCCTCCACCCACTCGGTGAGCGGGGTCAGCAGGTCCGCCCGGTCGGGGCCGTCCCCGCCCTCGCAGTGGTACATCCCCGGAACGAGATAGAGCCGGGCGAACTCGCCGGTGCGGGCACCGGTGACCTTCCGTACCGCCTCCCAGTAGGCGATGGTGCCCTGCGCCATGATCGGCGCGTCGTTCCAGCCGTGCCAGAGGATCAACTTGCCGCCGGAGTCCCGGAACGGGCGCAGATCAGGGTCGGTCGCGTCCATGACCGGCGACATCACCGACAGCTCGCGGAACGTCCTGCGGTCGAAGGAGATCGTCCGCCAGTCGTAGGACTTCGCCTGGTTCGGCGCGGCCAGGTAGCGCAGGTGACCGTCGGCGAGCTGCTCGACGCCCGACGGCACCTCCGGGTGGTCGCGCACGATGTTGCTCTGCCAGGCCAGCTCCGAACCGATCGGCTGCCCGCCACCGGGGTACCCCGGGTAGAACGGGACACCGCGCTCGTCGACCGCGCCCCGGTAGATCTTGCGCGCCGCCTCGACCTCGGCCGCGCCGAGGCAACCGGTCGTACGGTCCGCCGTGCAGCGCAGCGTCCCCGGGTCGAACGAACACGCCCGCGGATCGGTGATGAGCCCGTCGGTGAGCCCGTCGACGGAGTCACAGGCGGCCAGTGCCCCCTTGTGCAGCACGGGCAGGTCCTCGGAGGTGAGGATCTGCGTGCCGTCCGGGGCCAGGTTGGCCCGCGCGTTCCACCCGGCGGAGAAGACGAACATCGCCACCCAGTTGTTCGCGGGGGCGCCGGCGATGATCCCGTCGAAGTCCTTCGGGTAGCGCTGCGCCAGGTTCAGGGCCTGCCGTCCACCTCCCGAGCAGCCGGTGAAGTAGCTGTGCTCCGGCGGGCTCCCGTAGTACAGCTCGATGATGTTCTTCGCCACCACCGAGAGCTGGTGCTCCGCCTCGTAGGCGAAGTCCTCCACGAGGTTCGGGTCGGTCGCGAAGGTCGCGTTGGTCCCGACGTGCCCTCCGTTGCCGGAGGCGACCGCGAACTCGCCGCTCCGGTAGGCGGGGCACTCCTCGGCCATCCGCGTCTGTCCGTACGGCTCGGTGAGGCCGCAGAACCCGCCGCAGCCGAACTGCAGATACCGCCCCGTCCAGGTCTTCGTCGGCAGCTTCAGCGTGAACTGGTGCTGCGGCGCGATGAGCGCGGTCACCTCGCACCGCTCGGGGGTCTCCGCGGTCGCGGGCGCGACGCGTACGAACTCGATCGTCGCCGGTTCGCCCGGCAGCGCCTCGATCGGGCGCTGGGCCAGCGCGGCGCAGTCCATCCGCGGTGTCGTGACCGCGGTGGGTGCCACGGGTCTGGTGCTGGTGCTGGTGCTGGTGCTGGTGGTGTCGGCTGTCGTGGGGCTCGTGGCGCCGGTCAGCGCGATGACGACGGCGACCACCACGCCGTGCACGCGCAGCCGTTTCCTCCGCTGGGTACCTCGCATGCGGTTCTGCTCCCGTCCCGATGGGGTTGCAGTATCCGGTACTGGACTAGGTAACTTAGTACCGGTCCACGTACTCAACAAGGGCTCCGGGGCGCTGAAACCCTCGTGAAACCGCGCTGAACGCGCCCTGAATGCGTCATGCCGCAGCCTCTGCGGCATGACGACAACGACATCGCGCCCACTCGCCGTCGCGGCCGAGGGGCTGCGCAAGTCCTACGGGGACAAGACCGTCCTCGACGGGATCGATCTGCGTATCCCGGTGGGGTCCGTGTTCGCGCTGCTCGGCCCGAACGGCGCCGGCAAGACCACCGCGGTGAAGGTTCTCTCCACGCTCATCACCGCCGACGCCGGCGAACTGAGCGTCGGCGGCCACGACCTGTCCACCGAACCGCAGTTGGTGCGTGCCGCGATCGGTGTCACCGGGCAGTTCTCCGCCGTCGACGGGCTGATCACCGGCGAGGAGAACATGCTCCTCATGGCGGACCTGCACCATCTGTCCCGGCGCGAGGGGCGGCGGGTCACCGCCGAACTGCTGGAGCGCTTCGACCTGGTCGATGCCGCGAAGAGGCCCGCCCAGAGCTATTCCGGCGGTATGAGGCGCCGTCTCGACATCGCGATGACGCTGGTGGGCGGTCCGCGGATCATCTTTCTCGACGAGCCGACCACGGGGCTCGATCCGCGCAGCCGTCACACCATGTGGGGGATCATCCGCGAGCTGGTCTCCGGTGGCGTCACGGTCTTCCTCACCACCCAGTATCTGGAGGAGGCCGACGAACTCGCCGACCGTATCGCGGTGCTGAACAACGGGAAGATCGCCGCCGAGGGCAGCGCCGACGAACTGAAGCGCCTCATCCCCGGCGGACACGTACGCCTCCGCTTCACCGACCCGTCCGCCCACCGCAGCGCCGCCGCCGCGCTGACCGAGGTCCAACGGGACGACGAGGCACTGGCGTTGCAGATCCCGAGCGACGGCAGTCAGCGTGATCTGCGTTCTGTTCTGGACCGGTTGGACTCGGCCGGTGTCGAGGCGGACGAGCTGACCGTGCACACCCCCGACCTCGACGACGTGTTCTTCGCCCTGACCGGCTCCGCCCACCTCCCCGCCCACATCCCCGACCAGTCCAAGGAGACCGTCCGATGAGCGCCCTCTCCCTCGCCGTACGCGACGCGAACACCATGCTCCGCCGCAACCTGCTGCACGTGCGGCGCTACCCGTCCCTCACCCTCAACCTCCTGCTCACCCCGGTCGTCCTGTTGCTGCTCTTCGTCTACATCTTCGGCGACGTGATGAGCGCGGGCATCGGTGGCGGCGGCGCCGATCGCTCCGCGTACATCGCCTATCTCGTCCCGGGCATCCTGCTGTTGACCATCGGCGGCACCGTGGTGGGGGCCGCCGTGTCCGTCGCCATGGATATGACCGAGGGGATCATCGCCCGTTTCCGTACGATGGCGATCCACCGCGGATCGGTGCTCATCGGGCATGTCGTCGGCAGCGTGCTGCAGGCGCTCGCGGGCGTGCTCGTGGTCGGCGCCGTGGCCGGGGCCATCGGCTTCCGGTCCACGGGCGCCACGCCCCTGGAGTGGCTGGCGGCGTTCGGGCTGCTCACGCTGGTCGCCCTGGCGCTCACCTGGATCGCGGTCGGGATGGGCATGGCCAGTCCGAACGCCGAGGCGGCCAGCAACAACGCACTGCCGCTGTTCGTCCTGCCGCTTCTCTCCAGTGCCTTCGTCCCGATCGACGCGATGCCGGGCTGGTTCCGGCCGATCGCCGAGTACCAGCCGTTCACCCCCGCCATCGAGACCCTGCGCGGCCTGCTCCTCGGCACCGAGATCGGCCACAACGGCTGGCTGGCCGTCGCCTGGTGCCTCGCCCTGGCCGCACTCGGCTACTTCTGGTCCACATCGCTGTTCAACCGCGACCCGAAGTGAGCGCGCGGGCTGCCTCCCGCAGCTCGTCCCGCCCCAGGGCGGCGTACGCCGACACCGCGTCGGCGTACGCCGCCCCGTCGGCCTCCCTCGCCGCGCGCCGGGCGCGCTCCGCCGACATCGTCGGCTGGAACTCGCGGAGCACCCGCAGCCGTTCGGCCAGCGCGATCATCCGTACGGCGGAGGCGTCGCCGGACGCGAGCCCCGCCATCCCGAGCGCGTGCAGCACCGTCCCGTACACCGGGAGTTCCATGGGTGAGCGGGACGGGCCGCGGAGCAGCGTCCGCAGCCGCCTCCGCAGCCGGTCGACGGGGTCCGCGACGAGGTCGAGACGGCCGGCGTGCGCGTGGGCCGTCACCGCCGCCGACTGGATCTCCAGCGCCCACGGGTCGAGCCAGGGATCGCCGCTGTGTATCGAGCCGGCCTCGGGCATCCGCTCCACGGCGCGGCGCCACAGGCCGAGCCCGGCCTCCGTCAGCCCACGGGCGAGCGCGATCTCGGCGCGCCCGCCGAGATCGGGGCTGTAGAAGGCGTCCTGCTGCGGGGTGTTGTCGCTCTCCGCCTGCCGCAGCCAGTACTCGGCCTCGTCGGGGTCGCCGCGCTGCAGACAGGCGAGGACCAGGGCCGAGCGGATGCCGATGTAGTCGTGCCCGTCGCCGAGCTGCGGCAGCGCCGTGAGCGCCGCCCTGAGATGGCCGTACGCCGCCTCGCCCTGCCCCGTCCGCAGGCACAGTTCGCCCAGCCGGGAATGGCCCATGAGCCGCAGGGACGGGTTGTCGACCGGAGCCAGTGCGGTGATCATCCGGTGGGCCGAGGCGAGCGCGCGGTCGATGTCGTTCTCGTACTCCCAGATGTAGGTGGCGACGCACTCGGCGATGCCGACGACCAGCGGCTGCTTGCCGTTCCCGGTCCTGTTTCCGGCCCCGTTCCTGTCGCCGTCGCCGTCGCCGTCGTCACTGTCACTGTCGGTGCCGGTGTCGCAGAGCTCGTGCAGCACCTCGTAGTCGGGCGGCCGCATTTCGGGAATCGCGCTCAGCACCACCGCGGTGGCCCGCAGCAGGGTGTCCGGCGGGGCCGGGGGCAGTCGCCGGAGCGTGACGAGCTGGCGTACGGCGCGCAGGCCGTACCCCATCAACAGGCCCGCCGTGCACACCACCGCGGCGGCCCGGGCGACCTCCACGTACTCCGGCTCGGGGTAGTAGTGGGACAGCGCCGGGCCGGTGTCCGCGGCGAGGGCGGCGAGGCGGGGAAAGTTGGAGTCGGTGGCCCACAGGGCGGCGAGGACGGCGGTGAGCGCGGCGACGGTGGGGCCGTCGGTACGGGCCAGGGCGTGCCGCAGGGCCAGGACGAGGTTGTCCTGCTCGGCCCTGGACCGCTCCCAGGCGGCCAGCCGGTCCGAGCCGAAGAGCACGTCGTGATACGCGAGCCCGAACTCCCTTGCCCAGATGAGGAATCGGCCGACGGTCTCCGCCTCCTCGCCCGCCTCCGCACGCCGGGCCGCGCTGAACTCCCGTACGGTCTGCAGCATCCGGAACCGCACACCGGCCGGGGTGTCGGCGACGGTGAGCAGCGACTGACCGGCCAACTGCTCCAGCAGGAACAGCGCGTCCTCGCCCAGGACCTGTTCCGCCGCTTCGCCCGAGAAGCCGCCGGGGAAGACGGACAGGGTGCGCAGCGCCGCCCGGGCGCCATCCGGGAGCAGGTTCCAGCTCCACTCCACGACCGCGTGCAGGGTGCGGTGGCGCTCCGGTGCGTCCCGGGCCCCGCCGCGCAGCAGCGCGAACCGGTCGCCGAGACGGCGGGCGATCTCCGGCACCGACAGCACCCGCACCCGCGCGGCGGCCAACTCCACGGCGAGCGGCAGCCCGTCGAGCTGGCGGCACAGCCCGTCCACCGCGTCCGGCGGCAGCTCCACACCGGGCCTGGCGGCCCGGGCCCGCTGTGTGAACAGCTCGACCGAGGTGTCGAGACCGAGCTCCGGCAGGGCGTACACCGCCTCCGACGTGAGGGCCAACGGCGCCCTACTGGTGATGAGCACCCGCAGGCCCTTCGAGGACGACACCAGAGCCTGGACGAGGTCGGCGGCACCCCGGACGACGTGCTCGCAGTTGTCCAGCACCAGCAGCGCGGGCCCGGAGCCGAGCACACCGAGGATGCCGGAGACCGGGGCGTACCCACTCACGGCGCTGTGCCGTCCCTCGCCCGCGCCGAGCGCGGAGGCCACCTCCACGGCCACGTCCTCGTCCGCGGTGACGCCGGCGAGCGGCACGAAGTACACCACGCGCTGCTCGGCCCGGCGGCTGACGGCATGTGCGAGCCGGGTCTTGCCCAGACCGCCGGGCCCGACGACGGTGACGGCCCGGGAGACGCCCAACAGCCGTACCACCGCCGCGATGTCCTCGTCCCGGCCCAGCAGCGGATTCGGCTCGTGCGGCACACCATGCCTGACCACGGGCGACTCGCCACGCAGCAACTCCCGGTGTACGGAGCCGAGTCCGGGGCCCGGATCCGTGCCGAGCTCGTCGCGCAGCTCACGGCGGTACGCCTCGTACCGCGTCAGCGCCCTGGCCGGGCCCGCCGTCGCCGCCTCGCCGCGCAGCAGTTCGGCGAGTATCTCCTCGTCGCGCGGCTGCTCGGCGGCGGCCACGGCCAGCGGCCCGGCCGCCTCCGCGTGCCGGCCCAGCCGGGCGAGCGCGAGCGCCCGCGCGCGGAGGAGCGCGCCGCGTACGGGGGCGCGCTCGCCGCGCAGCGCGGCCACGGGGTCGTCGGTGTCGTCTGCCCCGTCCGGGACGCCCTCCCACAGCGCGAGACCGGCCTCGGCCGCGGCCAGCGACCCCGCGTGGTCCCCGGCCCTGGCCCGGTCCGCGCTGGCGGCGGCGTTCAGCAGCAGGGCGGAGCTGTCGACCTGCTCCTCGGCCAGGGCGAGCCGGTATCCGGTCGGCGTGCTGACGAGGACGTCGGCGCCGAGTTGCGCCCGCGCCCTGGACACGAGGACCTGCACGGCCTTCGCCGGCCTCTGCGGCAACTCGTCCGGCCACAGCCCCGCCACCAGCCGCTCGGTGCCGCAGCCCGTACGCACATCGCCCGCGAGCAGCGCGAGGAGTCCGCGGAGCCGGGGCGCGGTGACCTCCCGCCCGCGATAGGCGACGCGCGGCAGCAGGGTCAGGTCGGTGGTCACCCGTGCAGATTAGCCAAGCCGCCGACCGCCGGAACTCCCGCCGCGGACTATCCGGTGTGCACCGTGCGGTAGAGGTCGCCGTCGTAGAACTCGGCGGGGTCGGGAACTTTCTCCAACTGCTTGTTGTGGACGAAGAGATCCCCGAGTTTGGTCAGCGCGCGGCCGATCTCGCCGTTCCCGGTCTTCTCCACCAGGTCGTCGGTGGAGAAGGTCTCGACGTGCGAGGCGTCGGCCGTCGCCTGTGCCGGGCTGACGTTGAGCATCTCGGCGACGAGGGTGATGGACTCCTCGGGGTGCTTCTCGCGCCAGTCGTTGGCCTGCTGCAACACCTTGATCACCTTGGTGTTCTTCTTCTCGGACACCTTGTTCCCGGCGACGAAGGCGGTCGGGAAGACGTCCCCGGTCTCCTTCGTGCCGGCCACCTCCTCCAGCTTCGGGATCTTCTTCCTGATGGTGTCGATGGAGGGGTAGAAGATGCCGGCGCCGTCGATCTTCCCGGAGGTGAAGGCCGACACGACGGTGGAGGGGTCCATGGCGATCTTCTGGATGTCCTTGGTGGTCATCCCGGCCTTCTCCAGCGCGATGTTGAGGATCATGTCGCCGGACGTGCCCTCGGGTACGCCGACCCGCTTGCCCCTGAGGTCCTGCATCGTCCTGATGCCGGGTTGGGCGATGACGCGGTCGGCGTACGTGAAGGTGTTGACCGCGATGACCTTCGCCTTGCCGGAGGCGGGCAGCCACATCGCGCCGGGGCCGATGTAGCCGTAGTCGAGGTCGCCGGAGCCCAGCGCCTGGATCTGCACCGGCCCGTTGTTGAAGACCTTCGTCTTCGCGGTGAGACCTTGTTTCTTCCACAGTCCCCGCTGTTCGGCGATGGCCAGCAGGCTGGCGCCGTTGTAGTCGCCTATGTAGCCGAAGTCGACCGTGTCGTCGTCGGCCGCGCTGCCGGAGCACGCGTTCATGGTGAGGGTGAGGACCGTGACGGAGAGGAGCGCCGACAGGGCGCGGCGGAGCGTACTTCCGGGCATGACGGAGTGTCCTAACGGGGAAAGGGAGAAGCGAGGGAGGCGGCCACGGGACGGAGCGGCCGTAGGACGGATGCGGCTGTGGTGCGGATGCGGCTACGGGACGGAGGTGGCCGTGGTGCGGATGTGGCTACGGGGGGCAGGGGCCGCTACGGGACGGGGGCGGCGTTCCCCTGGTGGTGTACGGAGGTCCACACCGCGTTCCGGATCCGCCGGAACTCCGCGGAGAGCCGGATCTCCTCGGTACGGGGATAGGGCAGGTCGACATCGATGACGCGGTGGACGCGGCCGGGCCCGGCCGCCATGACCACCACCCGGCCCGCCAGGTACACGGCCTCGTCGACATCGTGGGTGATGAACAGCACGGTCCGCTTCTCGCGGCTCCATGTCGCCAGGAGCTGGTCCTGCAACTGCACCCGGGTGAGCGCGTCGAGCGCCCCGAACGGCTCGTCCATGAGGAGGACCCGCGGGTCCACCGCGTACGCGCGGGCGATGGCGCAGCGCTGTCTCATGCCGCCCGAGAGCGTCTTGGGAAGGGCGTCCGCGAAGTCGTCGAGCCCGACCAGGGCGATGGCCCGGTCGGTCCTGCGGCGCCGCTCGTCGGCCGGTACGGAGGCGAGCCGGAGGCCGAACTCGACGTTCTGACGCACCGTCAGCCAGGGGAAGAGCGCGTACTGCTGGAAGATGACGCCACGGTCGGGCCCGGGCCCGGTCACCGGCTCGCCGTCCACCAGCACCCGGCCTGAACTGGGTTCCTGGAGGCCGGCCGCCATGCTCATCAGGGTGCTCTTGCCGCAGCCGGAGGGGCCGACGACGGTGACGAACTCCTGGTCGGCGATGTCCAGGGACACCCCGTCCAGTGCGGTGAACTCGGCCCCCTTGAGTGGGAAGGTCTTCACCACGTCCTGAAAGCTGATCTTGCTGTTCATCGTCGCTCCTGCCAGCCGGTGAGCCGTCGTTCGGCGAGCAGCAGCAGCCGGTCCATGAGCAGGCCGAGCACGCCGATGGTGATCAGGGACACGAAGATCGTGTCCATCTCGAACCAGGTGGACGCCTTCTGCATCCGGTAGCCCAACCCCTCCTGTGCGCCGATCAGTTCGGCCGCGACCACTGTGGCCCACGAGGCGCCGAGCCCGATGCGCATGCCGACCAGGATGAACGGTGTGGAGGCCGGGATGACCACCTTGGCGAAGATGACCCGGTCCGACGCGCCCAGGACCCGGGCGGCGTTGATGAGGGTGCGGTCCACGTCGACGACGCCCTGGAAGGAGGCGACGACGCAGGCCATGAAGGAGGCGAGGCAGATCACCGCGACCTTCGGTACCTCGCCGATTCCGAGCAGGACCACCGTGAGCGGGATGAGCGCGAGCGGCGGGATGGTGCGGAAGAACTGGACGTAGGGCTCGACGACGGCGCGTACCACCGGGTACCAGCCCATGAGGAAGCCCACGGGCACGGCCACGATCACCCCGAGGCCGTAGCCGAGGAGGACCCGGCGCAGGCTGGCGAGCGTATCGGTGGCCAGGGTGCCGTCGGCGGCCATGTCCCCGGCCTTCCGCGCCACGGCGAGCGGCGTCGGCAGGTTCTCGACCAGCCCCAGCGCGGCCACGACCGCCCAGACGAGGACACCGGTCAGGAGCGCGAGGACGTTGAGGACCAGCGGCCGTCGCCGCGAGCGGCGTTCGGCACGTCGCGGGGCCGGGGCCGCGGCGGTCTTCTCCGGAGGGACGGTCACGGCCATGGGTGCCTGCCTGGATTCACGCGTGCTCCTCGGTGACGGGCTGCGGATAGCGGGAGAGCAGAGGGGATTCGCGCAGGACGAGGGCGATACCGCCCAGCGAACTGCCGGCGTCGCCGAGGGTGGCGCGCCGTACCCGCACCCGGTGGCTGACCATCGGCATGACCTGGCTGCGCAGGGCCCGCTCGACGGGCTCGAACAGGGCGGCACCGGCCTGGGCGAGTTCGCCGCCGATGACGATGACGCCCGGACCGACCGCGTTGCACACGGCGGCCAGTACGGTGCCGATGTCGGTGCCGGTACGCTCCAGCACCGCGTGCGCCCGCCGGTCACCGGACGCGGCGGCGGCCAGGAAACCGGAGATGTCCTCGGCCCGGCCACCCGCCGAGCGGTAGCGGTGCAGTACGGCGTCGAGGGACGCGACGGTCTCCAGGCAGCCGGTGCCGCCGCATTCGCACGGCGCCCCGCCGGGGTCGACGGTGATGTGGCCGAACTCGCCCGACATGCCGTGTGTTCCGCGGTGCAGCCGGCCGCCCATGACCAGACCGCCGCCGACCCCGTGGGAGAGCCGCAGGTACAGCACGTCCCCGCCGTCGGAGGCCGCGCCCCACACCGCCTCGGCGAGGGCGGCGAGCCTGGTGTTGTTGTCGAGCAGCACCGGCACACCGAACCGTTCGCGGAGCAGCCCGGACAGACCGTCTGTGCCGCGCCCCCGGGCGTCCTGCCCGGCGACGTCGGCGTCGATGACGGGGCCGACGAGGCCGACCCCGATCGCGCTGAGCAGCCCGAGCCGGAGCGTGCCGCGCCGTGGGGCGCGGTCGGCGGCACGGCCGGCCCGGGGGGTGCCGCCGAGCGAGCCGAGGAGACGCTCGGCGATGTCGGCCCGCTGCGGCCAGGTGAGTCCCGGCGCGTGCGCCTCACTGGCCGAACCGATCACCTCGTGGGCGACGTTGACCGCCGAGACATGGATGGCGCGCCGGGCGAAGTCGATGCCGATCGCCTCCCCGGCGTCCGGGTTGAGGCTGAGCTTCTCGACCGGCCGGCCCCGTCTGCGTACCTCCGCCCGCGGCGTGGAGGCGACCACCGCGCCGCCGTCCACGAGACCGGCGACGATGTCGTACAGGGTGGTCCGGGACAGGCCGCAGTGCGTGCCCAACTCGGCTCGGCTGAGCGGGCCGTGGGTGCGGAGGAGGTCCAGGACCGACTGCTCATGGCTCTTGCGCAGCCGCGTCAGCGGACCGTCGTGTGCCTGCATGCCGAACAGCATGGGGAGCGCCACGTTTTTCGTCAATGAGCCGGAACAAAGGAATTTCCGGCCTGTGGTGACGGGTACGGAGCGCCCTCACCGCGCCGTGGCCGCGGGGTACGGCCTTCGGCGGGCAGGGGAGCGGCGGTCGGAGGGGTGATTATTGTTCGCACCATTGACATAAATCTGGTGCGGGCCGGAACATGCCTCGCGTGGCACCGGTCGAGATCGCCCCAACTCCGCCGCCCCAACTCCGCCGCCCCGCCCCCGGCCGCTCCCGACCCCGCCGACCCCGAACCGATCGAACCGAAAGGGTCCCCGTGCGCCCCAACATGCTCTTCCTGATGACCGATCAGCACCGGGTGGACACCCTCGGCGCCTACGGCAACCCTCACGTCCGCACCCCGAACCTGGACCGGCTCGCGGCCGAAGGCACCCGGTTCGACCGCTGCTACACCCCCACCGCGATCTGCACCCCCGCCCGCGCCAGCCTGCTCACCGGCGCCGCGCCCTTCCGCCACAAGCTGCTGGCCAACTACGAACGCAATGTCGGCTACTTGGAAGACCTCGCCGACGACCAGTTCACCTTCGCCGGACAACTCAGCTCCGAGGGCTACCGGTTGGGGCTGATGGGCAAGTGGCACGGGGGAGTGCGGCGGACCGCCGCCGACTACGGCTTCGAGGGCCCCGACCTGGCGGGCTGGCACAACCCGGTGGACCACCCGGACTACCTCGCCTACCTGGCGGAGCACGGCCTCCCCCCGTACCGCATCACCGACCCCGTACGCGGCACCACACCCAACGGCAGCCCCGGCAACCTCCTCGCCGCCCGGCTGCACCAGCCGGTCGAGGCGACCTTCGAGCACTACCTCGCCACCCGCACCGTCGAGATGCTGCGCCGCTGGGTCGCGGACGGGGTCGGAACGGCGCCCGGGGAGGCCACGGCCGAATCCGGGACCGGCTCGGACCGGCCGTTCTTCCTGGCCACGCACTTCTTCGGCCCGCACCTGCCCTACATCCTCCCCGACACGTACTACGACATGTACGACCCCGCGCTGGTCGAGCTGCCCGCCTCGGTGAGCGAGACCTTCGCCGCGAAACCACCGGTGCAGAGCAACTACAGCAAGCTGTGGGCCTTCGACACCATGCCGCTGGAGGAGAGCCGGAAGCTGATCGCCGTCTACTGGGGGTACGTGACCCTCATCGACGAACAGATCGGACGGATCCTCGACGCGGTCCGCGAACTGGGCCTGGAGGAGCACACCGCGGTGTTCTTCACCGCGGACCACGGCGAGTTCACCGGTTCCCACCGGCTGCACGACAAGGGCCCGGCGATGTACGAGGACATCTACCGGATCCCCGGCCTCCTGAAGGTCCCCGGCGCGCCGAGCGGCCAGGTACGCGACGAGTTCGTCTCGCTCACCGACTGCACCGCCACCATCCTCGACCTCGCCGGGAGCGACACCGGGCCGGCCGTGGACAGCCGCAGCCTGCTCCCGCTGGCCGCGGGGGAACGGCCGGAGTGGGCGCGGCACCACCTCGCGGAGTTCCACGGCCACCACTTCCCCTACCCCCAGCGCATGTTGCGCACCCGCCGCTACAAGCTGGTGGTCAACCCCGAGTCGCGCAACGAGCTGTACGACCTGGGAACCGACCCCGACGAGCTGCACAACCGCTACGACCATCCCGAACTGACCGGGGTACGGGCCGAACTGACCCGTACGCTCTACGGCCTGCTGCGCGAGCGCGGCGACAACTTCTTCCACTGGATGACACCGATGTACGACGTGGAGACCGACTACGACACCACGCTCTCGGCGTTCGAGAACGCACCCGACCGCGACGCCGGGGCGGGGCGGGCGCGCGAGGAACACGCGTGAACCCGGCGGACTCCGGCTCCGGGGCCGGCTCCGGGGCCGCGGCCCGCTCCTGCTGCGCGCCCGCCCGTGGGCCGGCCGAAGCCCCGGTCGTGGGTACGGCCCCGGCGGCGCCCCGTGCCGAGGCGGGCGCGGCAGAGGCGTACCGGACCCGGATCGAGCTGCCCGGCGGCACGTTCCGGATGGGCGGCGAGGACGGCGACGCGAACCCCGGCGACGGGGAAGGGCCGGTACGCGAGGTGACCGTGGCCCCGTTCGCCCTGGACGCCCACGCCGTGACCAACGCGCGCTTCGCCGCCTTCGTCGAGGCGACCGGTCACCGC
The DNA here is from genome assembly GCF_044744405.1 of Streptomyces sp. NPDC087310. Classification (NCBI taxonomy): domain Bacteria; kingdom Bacillati; phylum Actinomycetota; class Actinomycetes; order Kitasatosporales; family Streptomycetaceae; genus Streptomyces; species Streptomyces sp. NPDC087310. Next base: position 218,428 of record NZ_JBIUYF010000006.1, read on the forward strand.
TGCGACGCCGAACTCTTCGGCTGGAGCTACGTCTTCGCGGCGTTCCTGCCCGAGCCGCTGCGCGAGGCGTCGCCGCGCCCCGCCGCCACCCCGTGGTGGTGCGGTGTGGAGGGCGCCCGCTGGGACGCGCCGGAGGGGCCCGGCAGCGCGCTGGACGGCCGCTGGGACCATCCGGTCACCCATGTGAGCTGGGCGGACGCCGTCGCCTTCTGCGCCTGGGACGGCGGGCGCCTGCCGACCGAGGCGGAGTGGGAGTACGCGGCCCGCGGCGGGCTCGACCAGGCCCGCTATCCGTGGGGCGACGACCTCACCCCCGGCGGAGCGCACCGCTGCAACATCTGGCAGGGGAACTTCCCGGACAGGAACACCGCCGAGGACGGCTGTCCGGGCACCGCTCCGGTGCACGCGTACCCGCCCAACGGCTTCGGGCTGTTCAACGTGTCGGGCAACGTCTGGGAGTGGACGGCGGACCTCTGGCACCCGGGGGCGCCGGGGCTGCGGGCGATGCGCGGCGGCTCGTACCTCTGCCACGACTCGTACTGCAACCGCTACCGGGTCGCCGCGCGCACCGCCAACACCCCGGACAGCACCACGGGCAACCTCGGCTTCCGGGTGGCCCGTTCCGCTCCGGGCGGCCCCGCCGACCCGCTCAGTCGCTGACCGTACGGCTCCGGTCCGCGCGCTGGACGTACAGGCGGTTGCCCTTCGGCCCGGTCCACTCCAGCCGGACGACACCGGGCACGGCGGCGTCCGCGATACGTGAGGGGTTCGACCAGTGGCCGAAGTTCGGGTTGAGGAAGAACGTCCCCCACAGGTCGCCGCCGCTGTCCACGAAGAAGTTGTTGTGACCGGCGGCGACGCCCGCGGTCCACCGCTTCGAGTACGGGCCCTCGAAACGGTCCGACACGGCGACGACCGCGTCGTACTGGTACTGCACCCGGCCGTCGCCGGGCGGGACGTAGGCGTGTCTCGGGCTGCCGTCGGGGTCGATCGACGTCCGGTCCCAAGCGGCGTGCAGGAGGTAGTACATGCCGCCGTACTTGAAGACGTACGCGCCTTCGAGATACGGCTCCGGTGTGTAGGGCGTCTGCCGGAACGCGGGGAGGTTTGTCGTGGTGACGATGTCCTCCATGTCGTCCCGGAACTTCGCGTACAGGTTGTTGTGCAGCACGAGCCACGCCTCGTCACCCTCCGAGTAGAGGCTGCCGTCGATGTGGTGGTAGGCACCGGGCTCGATGAACGCCGGTCCTCCGATGAACGAGTCGCCGAACGGCTTGTCGAGGTTGCCCTCGACGAGCCGGTACGGGCCCTCCACCCCGCCCTCGCTCACCAGCAGGAACGAACCCACCTTCCGGGAGTGGTCGCCCATGCACGCGACCATGTACCACCTGCCGCGGAAGTAGTGGAGTTCCGGGGCCCATGCCTGGCCGCGCTTGCCGAACCGGTCGTCGTACCAGTACTCCTGCCACGGAGCGACCACCGTACGGCCGCGCCGGTTCTCGCCGACGAACTCGGGCGACCACACCTTGCCCTTCTCGGCGCCGGGCCGGATACGGGTCGTGTCGGCCAGTTTCCACGGCCCCCGCAGGGACCGGGACGTCCACACGAAGATGCCGTCGTTCCACGGGCCCGCCGCTTCGAGCCCGGGTACCCGGGTGGTGCCGGTGGCCACGTACAGCGGACGTCCGTCGACGACGAAGCAGTTGACGTAGGTGTCCCGCATCCAGACCTGGCCGCGCGCCTTGTCCCGCGGGCGCAACTCAAGGGGGAGGACGAAGGAGTTGTCCTCGCGCGGCCACAGGTCCGCCCCGGTGTCCGCGAGACCGTACGGCTCAAGGGCGGGCCGGTTCGGCGGATACCGCCGCCCCGACGCTCCCTGTACCGACGCCGCCTGCGACGGCCCGGCCCCCGTCGGCGCGGCCTGCGCGGTCGCCGCGGGGAGTACCGCCGTCACCGCCAGGGAACCGGCGACACCGGCCAGCAAGGACCGCCGGTCGACGTGCGACTCGTTCTCCGAACTGGTCATCAGTCACGCCCTTCTCAGTCGTCCAGGATGCCGGTGTCCTGCCGGAGAGCCGTCCTGGGTGGCATGCCGTACAGCATGCGAAGGCGCGCGGAATTTCGTCAACACCACGGAATATTAATCCGGGGACGTCCCGCGCTCCGCCGGGTCCGCCGTCGCGATCGTGGCGGCGGACCCGGCGAAGGGGGGCTTCAGCCCTTGAGCGGACCACCGTTGATGGCGACCCGCTGGCCGTAGCGGCTGTACGGGTAGTAGTCGTACGTCGCGTGGTGCTGTACGCAGCGGTTGTCCCAGAACACCAGTGTGTTGGGCGTCCACCGGACCCGGCAGCTCAGCAGGGGCCGGTTCGGCACCACGTCGAAGAGCATGTCGAGCAGAGCCCGGCTCTCGTCGGACGACAGTTGGGGGATCCGCGCGGTGTACGCCCGGTTGACGTACAGGATCTTCCGGTCGGTCTCCGGGTGGCGCACCACCAGCGGATGCTCGCTCTTGGGGACCACATACCCCGGCGGCGGAGTCTGCCCCTGGAAGGCGACGAGACCGTCGTGCACGGCCGTCACACCGTCGAGGAGGGAGCGCAGGGCGGGGGACAGCATCTCGTAGGCGAGGTGCATGTTGGCGAACAGGGTGTCGCCCCCGCTGCCCGGCTCCGGCACCCGGGTGAGATAGAGCATCGAGCCGAGGGAGGGCTCCGCGTCGGCGGTGCCGTCGGCGTGCCAGCCGTTGCCGGCCACGTTGGCCGCCTCCGCGGTGGTGCTGATCTCCAGGATGTACGGATCGCCCTCCGGCGGCGGCGGGTTGACCGGGCGCAGCTCACCGAAGTGACCGGCGAAGCGCTTGTGGTCCTCCTGCGTGAGGACCTGGTCGCGGAAGACCAGCACATGGTGGTCGAGGAACACCTCCTTCACCTCGGCCAGTTGCTCCTCCGACAGCTCCCGCGAGAGATCCACGCCGGAGACCTCGGCGCCGATGACGGGGGTGAGGGGGGCGACCTCCAGGGTCCGGTACTCCTTCGCGGGCCGGGTGGTGACGCGTGCGAGCGCCTCCAGTTCGTAACTCTCCACAACTTCCTCCTGTGAGGTGGGCGAACGAGGGTGGCACACAAGGGCGTTGCGCGGACGCGACCCGCGCGCGCCGGGTCAGCCGCTTCGGGGGGTGTCGTACGTGGCCGCGTTGATCGCCTCGGCCACCGCGGCCACGTACGGCTGCCGGACCACCCCGTAGTGGGTGGTGTCGAGCGGATGCCAGGAGCGGGGCTCCGGGAGGTACGGCCGCCACAGCGCCCACTGTTCCTCCGGCGACCCCAGCGAGGGAACGCCCGCCACCGGCCGCCGGGCCGGCCACAACCGCGCGGGGGTGGCCGCGAGCGGCCGTACCCGGTGCGCGGCCATGCTGCGCAGATTGGCCCGGCAGCAGGCGGCGAGCCGTTCGGCGTAGGCCCGCGCGTTCTCCCCGGCCGACGCGCCCCCGCTGTGGTCGAGTTCGGCCGCGAACACCGTGTCGAGCTGGGTCTCGTCGTACGCCTGGAAGCGCGCCCCGGAGCCCGGCGGCGGCGGGTCGAGCAGGTCGAGCGAGGCCACCGCCCGGCCGGCCGCCTCGGCCTCGGCGGCCATCTCCGCGGCCACCCAGGCGCCGAACGACCAGCCGGCCAGCCGGAGTCGCCACTCCCCGGCGGGGAAGCGCGCGAGGAGCGCGGCGTGGTAGCGGCGGGCCCGGTCGGCCAGTGTCCACTCCGGGAGGCCGGGCCGGCGCAGCGCCGGGTCGGGGATGAGGCAGACGGTCAGCCGTGGGTCGAGCGCCGAGACCAGCGAGCGGTACGCCTGGATGTCGCCGCCGACCGGGTGCACCAGACACAGCACGTCGCGCCCGGTGCCCTCCTGCCAGATCTCCAGTTCCACGTCGGAAGAGGCCACATCGGAAGAGGCCGCGTGGGAAGAGGTTCTGTCGGAGGAGGGCCCGTCCGGAGAAGCCCCGTCGCGGGGCACCGTGGCCAGCCGGGTCAGGATCTCGGTGAGCGAGACCCGGTGGCTGAGCCAGGACAGTTCGAGTTCGACCCCGAAGTGCCGTTTGACCTCGCTGATCAGGTCGAGCATGGTCAGCGAGTCGGCGCCCAGGTCGTACAGCGGGACGTCCGGGTCGAGGTGGTCCACCCCCATCCACTCGCACAGCCGGTCGGTGAGCAGCCCCACCGCGACGTCCGTGGGCGTCGCCGCCAGGGCCGCCGGGGAGTGCGCCGCCGGTTCCTCGTAGAACACCCGGGACGCGTCGAGATCCGTGGTGGAGACGAGGAGTTGGGGCAGCCGCAGCGCGACGGCCCGTCCGAACAGCCGTTTTCCCTCCGCCACGGTCAGGCCGACCGTAAGATGCGCCTGATGGCGGGCGTCCGCGCGCGGCGCGCGCAACGCCATGCCCGCCTCGCGCCACACGTCCCAGTTGACGGTGAGCCGCACCGTGGTCTCCCCGTCACCGGACCGGTGGTGGGCGAAGCCGTCGAGCAGCGCGTTGGACGCCGCGTAGTCGAACTGGCCGACACCGCCGAGCAGCGCCGACATCGAGGAGCAGTAGACCGCGAGCCCCGGCAGGTGGCGCGCGATCAGCAGCTCCGTCAGCAGCGCGCCCCGCACCTTGGCCGCCGTCGCCGCGCGCATCGCCGTGGCGTCACGCCGGGCGATCAGGCCGCCCGCCGCCACCCCGGCCGCGTGGATCACACTGTCGAGGCGCCCGGTCCGCCCGCCGATCAGGGCCGCGACCTCCTCGGGCGCCGTCCCGGCGAGATCCGCCCCGATCAGCTCGACCCGGTCGGCCCAGGGCGTCAACTCCGGTGGGAGCAGCGGTGTTCGGGCCAGAAGAAGGACCCGGCCCCCGGTACGCTCCAGCAGCCAGGCCGCGACGGCGGTGCCGATCCCGCCCGTACCGCCGAGGACGAGATGGACGCTGTCGGCGCCCGCCAAGCCCTCCAGGCCGCTTGCGCCGTCCCCGCCCGCCGACACCGGCAGGGTGATCCGCTCCCACCAGAAGCCCTGCCGCAGCGCGGTCGCGGTGTCGGTGTCGGTGTCATCGGATCCGGCCAGCAGCGCGGCCACCTGCGGGGCCCAGTCGGCCGGTTCCGCGCTCGGGAGATCCAGCCACCGCCCGGCCGGCGCACCCTCCTGCGGAGCCACCTCCACCGCCCCGGCCAGCAGGTTCGCCTCCGGCCGCCGTACGGGACCGTCCACCGGCCGCGCCCCGTACGACAGCCACCACGGACGCAACCGCGGCGTCCCCGGCGCCTCCGCGACCGCCCGCAGCAGGGCGGCCGGTGTGTCGAGGCAGGCCCAGCGGGCGCGCTCCAGTGTGTCGGAGCCGACCGGCCCTTCGAGCCCGAGCGGCAGTGTGTGCAGCCAGTCGATGCCGTCGCGGCCCGCCTCCGCCAGGGCGTCGAGGAGCGTGCGCAGGGACGCGGGGTCGGCCGGGTCGACCTCGAACCCACCGTCGTCCCGCCGCGCGAACCCACCGGCGGCGACGACCGGCACCACCCGGGCGTGGCCGGCCTCGAAGGCCCGGATCGTCTCCGCCCGTACCGGACCGTCCGTCATCACCACCAAAAGCCGGGAGGTGCGCGCCGCGGTCGTGGTGGCGGCGTGGCGCAGCCGCACCCACTGGGGCTGGTGCAGCCAGGCGGCCTCCGGAAGCCGTCGCGGCCCCTCCTCGACCGCCGGGCCGCTCCCGTCGGTCGGGTGGGTGGCCCGCGCGAAGTCGTACTCCGCCGTCGCGAAGGCGGGCGGCGGGAAGTCCCACGGTGCCTGCGCGGGGCCCGCGGGCCAGTCGACCGGCCGCCCGGCCGTCCACGCCTCGGCCAGCTCCCGCGCCGTACGGCCGGTCGCCGGGAGCGGGTCCCCGGCCGGGTCCACCGCGACCGGGACCGCCGTACGCAGCCACGCCACGGCCTCGGCGGCGTCCTGGCAGACCGCCGCGATCCGCCAGCGGCGCGCGGGCCGGCCCGCCTGCACATGGCGCAGGACCTCTCCGTACGCCTCGGGGTGGTCCGTCAGATAACCGGCGATGCGGGCGGCGTCGGCGCGCAGCGCGCTCTCGCTGCTGCTCGACAGCGTCAGACAGGGCGTGATGGGGGGCGAGGCCGGCCCGAACGCACCGTCCCGCCCGGCCGCTTCGAGGATCACATGGGCGTTGGTGCCGCCGATGCCGAAGCTGCTCACCGCCGCCACCCGGTCCCGCCCGGCGGGCCAGGGCCGTGCCTCGGCCGGGATGTGGAACGGCGTCGGATCCGGGCCGATCCGCGGATTGAGGGCGCGGAAGTCGGAGTGCGGCGGGATGAGACAGTGATGGACGGCGAGGGTGGCCCGGATCAGCCCGACCACCCCGGCCGCCGCGCCGAGATGCCCGATCTGGCTCTTGACCGAACTCAGGGCGCAGCGGCCGGACTCCGTGACGTCGAGGGCCTGGCGCAGGGCGCCTACCTCGACCGGGTCGCCCAGCGTGGTGCCGGTGCCGTGGGCCTCGACATGGCCGAGGTCGGCCCCGGTCCGGCCGGCGCGGCGCAGCGCCGCCCGGATCACCTCACGCTGGCCGGTGAGGGAGGGAGCGCTGTAACTGAGCTTCTCGGAACCGTCGTTGTTGAGGGCGGAGCCGGTGATCACCGAGTAGACCGTGTCGCCGTCGCGCTCGGCCAGGCTGAGCGGTTTGAGCACCACCACCCCGACCCCGCTGGCGCCGACGGTGCCGCTCGCGTCGTCGCTGAAGGGCCGGCAGTGGCCGTCCGCCGAGAAGATGTGCTGCGGCCGGTAGCGGTAGCCGTCGGTCAGCTCCAGGTCGATCAGCACACCGCCCGCCAGCATCACGTCGGCGTCGCCCTGGCGCAGCAGACCGGCCGCGAGATGGACGGCGACCAGGGAGCTGGCGCAGGCGGCCTGGGCGGTGAACGCGGGTCCCGTCAGGCCGAGATGGTAGGCGGCCTTGGTGGCGAGGAAGTCCTTCTCGTGGTGCAGGGCGAGCTGGAAGCCGTCGGGCAGGAGCGCCGGGTCGGCCTCGCGCAGCATGGCCTGGAAGTACGTGTTCTCCCCGGCGCCGGCGACCAGCCCCACGCGCAGGGCGGACGGATCGGCGATGCCCGCGTGGGCCAGCGCGTCGGCGCAGCTCATCAGCAGATGGCGCTGCTGGGGGTCCATCAGCCTGGCCTCCTGCCGGCTGAGGGAGAAGTGATCGGGGTCGAAGGCGAGCGGGCCGTCCAGTTGGCTGCGCGCGCCGACGACACCGTCGGGGGCGTCGAAGTACTCGATCCCGCTGCCGCCCGTCCGCACCATCTCCCAGAACGCGCCGAGATCGGCGGCGCCCGGCAGCCGTACCGCCATGCCGACGACGGCGATGGGCTCACCGGCCGTGGCCCCGGGCCGAGATGTGGCGGGGTCGGTGGCGGGTGTCCGGCCGTCGAGGAAACGGGCCAGCGCGCGGAGGGTGACATGTTCGAAGAGGTCGGCGACGGTGAGGCGCAGGCCCAGTTCGGTGGTGCAGCGCAGATGGAAGCGCATCAGACCGAGGCTCGACGCCCCGGCGTCGAAGAAGGTCTGGTCGGAGCGGATCGGTGAGCCCGTCGCCGCCTCGAACGCCGCGGCCAGCCGTGCCTCCAGCCGTGTTTCCGGCCACGCTTCCAGTCGTGCTTCCGGCCGCGCCTCCCGCCGTGCTTCCGGCCCCGAAGGACCGCCCGCCACCGTCTCCGGGGGTACGGTCGCGATGCCGCCCGGTCCTTCGCTGTCGCGGGGCAGCTCCTCGCCGGGGGCGCGCAGGGCGCCCTCGCGGTCGAGCTTGCCGCTGGGGGTACGGGGCAGGGCGTCCAGCCGGCGGAAGCGGTCGATCCGTACATGCGGCGGCAGCAGCGGCGCGAGATGCGCCGTGAGCGCCCGGACGGTCGGTGTCCCGACCGGCGGTGTCCGGGGCATCGGTGTCCGGGGCGTCGGTGTGTCGGCCGTGGGCGCCTGGCCGCGGAACTGCAGGCATGCCACCAGGCGTTCGCCGTCGCGTACCACCACGGCCTGGACGATCTCCGGGTGGCGCAGCAGGGCCGCCTCGACCTCGCCCAGCTCCAGCCGGTGGCCGCTCAGCTTGATCTGCCGGTCGTCCCGGCCCCGGTAGTGCAGCAGGCCCTCCCGGTCGAAGGAGGCGCGGTCGCCGCTGCGGTAGAAGAGGCCGAGGCCGGGCACCTCCACGAACCGTGTCTCGTTGAGCGCCGGGTCGCCGAGGTAGCAGCGGGTGGCCATCGTGCCGCCGATCAGCAGATCGCCGGTGTGTCCGGGCGGAACCGGCTCGCCCGTCCCGTCCACCACCCGCAGCACGGCGCCCGCCACCGGCCGCCCGATGGCGGGGCGCTCCGGCCAGTGCGCCGGGTCGCCGTCGAGGCGGAGCGCGCTCACCACGTGTGTCTCGGTGGGACCGTAGTGGTTGAACAGCCGGGCGCCCGGCATCCCCGCGAACCACCGTCGGATGGCGTCGGTGCACACGAGTTGCTCGCCCGCGGTCACCACCTCGCGCAGCCGCGTGGGGTACCGGCCGAGGTGGATGGCGTGTTCGGCGAGGAGTTGCAGCGCCACGTACGGCATGAAGACGCGTTCCGCGCCGGACGACTCCAGTTGGGCGAGGAGGGCCGGCGGATCCTGCCGCCAGGCGGGCCGTACGAGATGCAGACGGCCGCCGCCGCAGAGCGTCCCGAAGATCTCCTGGAAGGAGACGTCGAAGGAGAGCATGGAGAACTGCTGGGTGACGGCGGACCCCGCGAGACCGCCGGACTCCGCCTGCCACTGGAGCAGGTTGCACAGCGTACGGTCGGAGACCCGCACCCCCTTCGGGACGCCGGTGGAGCCCGAGGTGAACAGGGTGTAGAGCGGCCGGGCGCCGTGGTGCGGTGGTACGGGCGGGGCCGTGGCCGTGGACAGGGCGACGGTGTGCCGTGCGATGCCACCCGGGTCGACGGTGTCGAACGCGGCCTCCCCGCCCGGCGGGAGCAGGACGCACAGCGGGCGCACCCGCTCCAGGATCCCCCGCAGCAGGGCCGGCGGATAGGACGGGTCGAGCGGTACGACGGTCAGGTTGAGCCGGGCCAGGGCCAGGAGCGCCACCACATGCTCGACGGAGGGTTCGAGGTGGAGCGCGACATGGCAGGGGGCGTCGTCCTCCTCCGGCAGCCGATGGGCGGCGCGCAGCTCGGCCGCGAGGGCCGCCGCGTAGGTGTCGAGTTCGGCGTAACTGACGTCGCGCCCACCGTCGTTGAGGGCGGGCGCGGCGGGCGCCCTGGCGACCTGCCGTGCGAACCCCTCCGCCACCGTCGTCCAGGTCAGGGGCGCCGTCGCCCCGAGGCCCGGCTCGGGCAGGGTGCGGCGGTACGGTGCGGCCAGTTCGGCCGGGGTCGTGGCGGCCCCCTCGGCGAGCAGGTCCAGACCCCGGGTGAACAGGTCGGCCAGCGCCGCCACTTCTGCCGCCTCGAAGTGGTCGTCGGCGTACTCCCACAGGCAGTCGAGACCGTCCGCGCGCTCGACCACGGAGAGGGTCATCGGGCACTTGGCCTCGGCGGGCGCCGACCACACGGGCCGGGAGTCGCACCCCGGCAGGGCCAGCGCGCTGAAATCGGTGTTCTCCAGCACGAAGAGGAAGTCGAACGGTGACGTGCCGACGCCGCCCGTACCGACGCCGCCCGTACGGCCGCTCGCCGTCCCCGGGCCGCTCTCCCGGTCGGCCAGGACATCCGCCAGCGCCACGTCCTGCCGCTCCAGCACCGCCCGCGCAGCGGCGCCCAGGCGTGCCACCTGCGCCCGCAGACCGGCGCGGGGCGCTACGGTCAGCGGCAGCAGAACGGTGTTGGCGAACATCCCCACACTGTCCTCGAACTCCCGCACCGGCCGGTTGGCCACCGGGCCGGCGAGGCGTGGCCGGGTCATGCCCGTCACTCCGTACAGCGAGCACGCGAAGACGCCGTACATCAACTCGAAGCGGGTCAGACCGAGTTCGGCGCAGAGCCGGTCCACGGAGGCGCGGCGTCCCGCGTCGAGCGAGGTGTGCAGCAGCCGCCCGGGGGAGAAGGGGTGGGCGGTGGGCGGTACGGACTGCTGTTCCGCAGTCCCCGCCGGGCCCGCGTAGTGGTCGCGCAGCGCGCGGCGCTGCTCCCGGTAGGCGGGGGCGGCGAACCAGTCGTTCTGCCAGACGGCGTAGTCGAGCGGGGTGGGCGCCCCGGACTCGGGGAGCGGCGCGGGAAGCGGCGCGGGCTCCGCCGGTGTCGGTGTGTCCGCGTCCCGGAGCGCGTCGGCGTAACCGGCGGACAGGTCGGCCAGCAGGACGTTGAGGGACCAGCCGTCGACCGCGATGTGGTGCAGATGGAGCAGAAGCACCCCGCCGCCGTCCGAAGGCAGCCAGCACGCCCGGAACATCCGGGGTTCCGCCGGCTCGAAGGGGTGGCCGAAGAACGCGTCGGTGAACGCATCGACGAAGGCGTCGGTGAAGGCCACGGCGCCCGCCTCGTCGCGGGCCGCGCCGGGACCCGGTTCGCTCCACGGGTCGTACGGCTCGCCCACCACCTGGCGCAGCCCCTCGGGCGCCGCCTCGAAGGCGGTACGCAGCGCCGGGTGACGCTCGACCAGCCCGCGCAGCGCGCGGCGCAGGGCGACCGCGTCGACCGTACCGTCCAGCCGGAACGCCTGGCCCACGTGGTAGGCCCGGGATCCGGGGAAGCGCTGTTGCAGGAACCACAGGCGCTGCTGCTCGCTGGTGGCGGGCGCGGTCCGGGCTCCGGAGGGGGCGGCGGGCACCGGATAGGGCGAACCACCCGCGCCCCCGGCGGCCGGTACCTCCTCCATGCCGTCGGCCGCGCCGTCAGCCATGTCCCCGACCGCCTCGGCGATCCCGGCGAGGTCCGCGTCGAGCACGGCCCGCTGGGGCAGTTCACGGCCCCAGCGCCGCCGTACCTCGAAGCGGAGCCGCAGGGCCTTGAGCGAGTCGCCGCCGAGGGCGATCCAGCGGTCGTCGAGCCGTACGTCCGGTACGCCGAGGATCTCCGAGGCCAGGTCCAGCACCTCACGCTGCCGGGCGGTGGTGACCACGGCCGGATCCTCGCCGCCGTCAGGACGCCAGGGCGGTGTGCCGCGGCGCAGCAGCGCCGCCCGGTCGACCTTGCCGTTGGCGTTGCGGGGGAGGGCGTCGACCCGGTGGAGGTGGTGCGGGCGCATGTAGGCGGGCAGCCCGGCCGCGAGATGACGGTCGAACTCCTCGAAGGACAGCCCCTGTTCGCACACCACGTACGCCAGCAGCTCGTTCGGCCCGTACTCCCCGTCGCGCCGGGTGCACACATACGCCTGGCGCACGGCGGGGTGCGCCACGATCCGCCGCTCCACCTCGCCGGGCTCGATCCGGAAACCACGGACCTTCACCTGGCGGTCGGCGCGCCCGATGTACTCGATGACACCGTCGGCGTCCGCGCGCACGAGGTCACCGGTGCGGTAGTGGCGGGTACGGCCGCCGTCGTGCCAGGGAAGCCGGACGAAGCGGCGCTCCGTCTCCTCGGGGAGACGGCGGTACCCGGCCGCCAACCCGGCGCCGGACAAGAGGAGTTCGGCCGTCTCGCCGGGCTCTGCCGTCCGCTCGGTGCCGGGAACCACCAGCAGGGTCCCGGTCTCCGGCAGCGCCCGCCCGATCGGTACGCGGTCCCCGGCGAAGTCACGCGGGATGGCATGGCACAGGGCGAACGTGGTCGCCTCCGTCGGCCCGTAGACGTTGTGGAGCCGGGTCGCGCTCGACGCGTTGTGCTCGTACCAGCGGCGTATCAGGGCCGCGTTGAGCTGCTCGCCGCCCACCAGGACCTGACCGACCCCGGAGAAGCAGTCGGGCACCGTGTCGACCACCGCGTTGAACAGCGCCGTCGTGACGAACACCGTGTCGATGCGCTCGCGCTCCAGCGCCGCCGCCAGCTCGTGCGGGGTACGCACGGCCTCGTCGCCCAGGATCACGGAGCAGCCGCCGGTCAGCAGCGGCACCCACACCTCGAAACTCATCGCGTCGAAGGCCGGGTTGGCGAGCGCGGCGAAGCGCGCGCCCTCGGCCGTACGGATGTAGCCGGGCATCGCCAGGCGCAGGATGCCCGCGTCCCGTACCTCGACCCCCTTGGGAACACCGGTCGTTCCCGAGGTGTAGAAGAGGAAGGAGACCGGTGCGTCCGCGAAGGGGGCCTCCGGCAGCTCCTGTTCGCCCAGGGCCCCCGTCTCCGTGGCGAGGAGCCCGGCGACGGACAGTGGGCGCACCGGGTCCGGATGCGCGTCAGGGGCGTCCGGAGGCGTCCCGTCGTGGATCACCGCCACAGCGGCCGAGTCGGTCAGGATGTGACGGCGCCGCTCCGGCGGGCTCTGCAGGTCGAGCGGTACGACGCGGGCGCCGAGGCGCAGGACGCCGAGCATGGCGCACACCTGCCGCCAGGAGCGGGGCAGCGCGAGGGCCACCGCCTCGCCGGGGCGGACACCGGCCCGGCGCAGCCCCTCGGCCACCGCCCGTCCGGCGGCGGCGAGTTCACCGTAGTCGAGGCGTCGCTCCCCGTCGGCCACGGCGACGGCGCGCGGGGTGCGCAGCGCCTGCTCGTACACCGCCCGCGCCAGGCCGGTTCCCGGTCTCATCGTGCCTCCAGCGCGACGGAGGCGAGCCGGGTCAGCTCCGCGGTGATCAGCTCGGCCACCCGGGGCACCTCGTCGCTCTCCAGCATGTCCCAGTGGCCGCACTCCACCGGCTCCGTCAACAGCCCCTGCCCGGCCCGTCGTTGCCAGAACTCGCGCACCTCGGCCCCGTCCTCGGCGTCCTCGCCGTCCGCGGTGGCCTGGACGAACACCAGCCGGGCCGCCGACGGCGGCGGCAGATAGTCGCGGGCGGTCATCCGGTTGTGGTTGTAGATACGGAAGTACCGGTCGATCTGGTCGTCCTCGATGCCCGGGTACATCCCGTTGAACCGGACGAGCTTCTCCCGGAACTCGGCCGCGTCCACCGGCTCGATCGCCGTGCGTCGCGCCGTGTCCTCCGTGCCGTGGGTGTCGAGCAGGACCACACTCACCCTGGTGTGTCCGGCCTCCGCCAGCCGCCGCCCCATCTCGTGGGCGACCAGACCGCCGTACGAGAGCCCGCACAGGACCAGGGACTCGCCGGGCCGTGGGTCGACGCGTTTCAGATACTCCTCCGCCATGGCCTCGACGCTCGGCAGCGGCAGCTCGCCCGCGTTGATGCCGGGGGACTGGATGCCCTGGACCCCGACCGCGGCGGGCAGCGCGGCGGCCAGCGACAGGTAGCAGAACGCGGTCCCGCCCGCCGGATGGACACAGACCACCCGCCGCTCCCCGTCCCCCGCGCGGAACTCGATGAGGTGATCGTCCGGGCCGCCGGGACCCGGCCGCCCCGTGGCGCCCTTCCGCACCCGCTCGGCCAGCGCCTCGACGGTCGGATGCAGCAGGATGTCCCGGATCGGCAGCTCCTCGCCGAACTCCTCGTGGATCGCGTGGGCCACCTTGATGGCGGAGATCGACGTGCCGCCCAGGTCGAAGAAGTTGTCGGTGATGCCGATACGGGGATGGAGCAGCAGCCGGCTCCAGATCCGGTGGAGCGCCATCTCGACCTGGTCGCGCGGGGTGGCCGTGTTGACCTGGGACGGCCGCGCGGCCCGGGAGTGCTCCAGCAGCGCCGTACGGTCCAGCTTGCCGCTCCGGTTCAGCGGCAGGGACGGGAGTTCCGCGAACGCGGACGGGATCATGTAGTCGGGCAGCCGCTCCGCGAGCGCCGCCCGCCACATGTGCGGCGGCCGGGGCTCGGCGTCGCCCCGGCCGATGCCCGCCACCAGACGCGGCTCCCCGGGGCCGCTACGGTCGACGAGCACGGCCGCCTCCCGCACGCCGGGCAGCGCCAGCAGCGCCGCCTCCACCTCGCCGGGTTCGATCCGGAAGCCCCGCAGCTTGATCTGGTCGTCCACCCGGCCCGCGTAGGTGGCGTTGCCGTCCGGCAGCCACCGGGCCAGGTCGCCCGTACGGTACATCCGCTCCCCGGGGACGAAGGGGTCGGGCACGAACCGTTCCGCCGTCAGGTCCGGCCGGTGCGCGTACCCCTGGGCCAGGCTGGCCCCCGCGACGCAGACCTCGCCCGCCACCCCCGGCGGCACCGGCCGCAGCCGCTCGTCCAGCAGATAGAGCCGGGTGCCGGGCAGCGGCCTGCCGATCGGGCAGGGCCGCTCCAGCGGCCGGAAGTCGGTGTACGCGGTGGTGTAGAGGGTGGCCTCGGTCGGCCCGTAGCCGTAACAGATCCGCAGCGCGGGCAGGATCTGCCGCATCCGGTACAGCGCCGTCTCGGGCAGGGACTCCACCCCCGTCAGCAACTGCCGCAGGGCCAGCCCCGCCAGGCGCTCCTGCGGATCCTCGTCGATCCACTTGACGTACGCCGGGGGCAGGAACGCCTGGGTGACGCGGTGCTCCCGCAGCCAGCCCATCAGCGCCCGCGGGTCGCCGCGCAGTTCGTCGGGGACCAGATGGAGTACGGCGCCGGTCGTGAGCGGCAGGAGAAGCTCGTGCACCGAGGCGTCGAAGCCGATGCTCGACCAGGCCGACGCCGCCTCGCCGGGGGCGTCCCCGAACCGGGCCAGCCACTGGTCGAACAGGTTGGTCACCGAGCCGTGCGTCACCACGACCCCCTTGGGGCGGCCGGTCGAGCCGGAGGTGTAGATGACATACGCCGGATCCGACGGGCGGACCGCGACCCCGGGGGCGTCGTCACGTCCGCCCTCCGCCTCGACCTCCGTCAGGGAACACCACCGCTCCGGCGGTGCGGCGAGGTCGCTCAGCACCAGCGCGGGTACGGCGTCCTCCACCATGGCCGCCAGCCGCTCGGCGGGCTGGCCGGGGTCGAGCGGCAGATAGGCGGCGCCCGCCGTGAGGATGCCGAGCACCCCCACCACCAGCTCCGCCGACCGCCCGGCGTGCAGGCCCACCACCTGGCCGGGTCCGGCGCCGCGGGCGATCAGAGCGTGGGCCAGCCGGTTGACGCGCCGCTCCAGCGCGGCGTAGTCCAGCCGCGCCCCCTCGGCCACCACGGCGGCGCCGGCGGGGCGGTGGCGGACCTGGGCCTCGAAGCGCTCGACGAGGGAGGGCGCGGGGCCGGCCGGGCCGTCCTCCCCGGTGCTCCAGCCGGCCAGCAGCTCCCGCTCCTCCCGCGCGTCCATGAGGGCGAGGTCCGCGATCTCACGGTCGGGCCGCTCGGCCATCTGCGCCAGCACCCGGGGCAGGTAGCGCGCGTACCGCTCGACCGTCCCCTGGTCGAACAGGGCGCTCGCGTAGTCCAGATCGCCGACGATCCGGCCGTCCTCCTCCGTCAGCGCCAGCACCAGGTCGAACTTGGCGGGCGCGTACGGGATGTCCAGCGGCTCCGTCTCGACGCCGGGCAGCTCCAGCAGGCCCCTCAGCGACGGCACCCAGGCGAACATGGTCTGGAAGAGCGGCGAGTACGCGGGGCTGCGCGGCGGGTTGACCAGCTCCACCACCCGCTCGAACGGCAGGTCGCAGTGGCGCAGGGCGCCGCGGAGCGCGCCGCGCACCCGGTGCAGCATGGCCGCGCCCGTCGGGGTGCCCGAGAGGTCGACCCGTATTGCGAGGGTGTTGACGAAGAAGCCCATCAGCCCGGCGACATCGCCGCGCCGGCGGTTCGCCGTCGGCGCGCCGACAACGATGTCGGACTGCCGGGTCAGATGCGCGAGCACCACGGACCAGCCGGTCAGCAGGGTCGCGTACAGAGTGACGCCCTGCCGCTGCGCGAGGTCCTTCAGGGCCGCCGTGAGCTCCGCGTCGAGGTGGACCCGTACCCGGCCGCCCCGGTGGTCCTGCGCGGGAGGGCGCGGCCGGTCGGTCGGCAGCTCCAGCAGGGGCGGGGCGTCGGCCAGCGTCTCGGCCCAGTAGGCGCTCTGCGCGGCGTACTCCTGCGCGGCGCCGGGCTCCTCGCCGTCCAGCCACCGCCGCTGCCAGGCGGTGTGGTCGGCGTACCGCGAGGTCAGCGGGGACAGTACGGCGTCGGCGCCCCCGGCACCCTCGCCGCGTACGAAAGCCGTGTAGAGCAGGCCCAGTTCGCGGAGCATGATGTCCCGGGACGCCCCGTCGAACACGATGTGATGCACTGTGATGAGCAGGACGTGGTGGTCCTCGCCCAGTACCAGCAGCCGGCCACGGGCCAGCGGGCCCCGGCCGAGATCGAACGGCGCGGCGCACTCCTCGTACCGCCGCGCGGCGAGCCGTTCCTCCGCGTCCGGATGCCCCGTCAGATCCTCCACCACGAGGGCGAACCCCGTGTCCGGCGGGTCGATCCGCTGGTGCGGCTCGCCGCCCGCGGGGACGATCCGGGTACGCAGCGTCTCGTGCCGGGCGACCAGCGCGTCGAGCGCCCGCCGCAGTACGGTACGGTCCAGCGGCCCCCGCAGGGAGAAGGCCACCGGCTCGTTGTACGCCTCGCCGCCCCCCTCCGTCTGCGCCAGTACCCACAACCGCTGCTGCGTCGCGGACAGCGGCGCGGGCGTCCCCCTCTCCGGGTACGCCTCGTCGCCGCCGGGCGTCCGGGGCGGGCGCTGCCGCGCCGTGGCCGTGGTGGGGGAGGTGTGCGAGGAGCTGCGTATCGCCGACAAGATCAGCCCTTTCCCCTGGGGGAAGCTCAATGGGGGAGTTGAGATCGCGCGGTTGGGTGGGTGGGACGGGCACGGCGGACGTCGTCGTCACGCGGGGGAGCGCTTCGCGCCTCCGCGGTGCGTCAACGCACCGGCGGTCGCTCCCTGTTCATGCCCGTGCCCGTGTGAGTGTCGGTGTGCGTACGATGGCGGTGTCGTCAGTGCTGGTGTGCGTGTGTGGGTGCGTGTGCTTGTACGGGTACGTGCGCGCGTGCATGTCGACCGACCGGACGCCGGGCCACCGCCGACCGGTCGGCGTCACTGGCTCGATGATGATTGGACATGATTCTGATCATGTCAATGGCCGCCCTGGGCACGGCAGTTCCCGGCCCGCGGCAGGTGCTGCGGGCCATTGACCCCGGGCGCCGGGCCGGGCGACCGGACGGAACAGCATCTCGCGGAGCGCGCGTCACGCTCCCGCCCCGCGGCGGCGGGACCCCACGGCTGCCCCGCCCCGACCGGTCACGAGGGCCTGAGGTCCGCCCCGTGGTGCCCGTACGTTCCTGCCACCGTGCCCTTCAGGACACCGGTACACCGGCCGGGCGGAGGCGGCGGCGCCGAACGGGACACGGAGCGCGCCTTCCCCGTCCACCCCGTGCCCCTCTGGTGTGCTGGGTTCCATGACGCCGACCACCGCAGCGGGGCCGCCGCGCCGGATGACCGCGCGCAGCCGTACCGAGGCGCACCGCACCGCGACCCCGCTGGAACTCCTCTTCGACCTGTGCTTCGTCGTGGCGGTCGCCCAGGCGGGGGCGCAGCTCGTGCACGCGCTGGCCGAGGGGCACCCGGGCGCCGGGGTCATCGGCTACCTCCTCGTCTTCTGGGGCGTGTGGTGGGCCTGGATGAACTTCACCTGGTTCGCCTCCGCCTACGACTGCGACGACGTCCCGTACCGGATCGCGGTCCTCGTGCAGATCTGCGGGGTGCTCATCTACGCCGCCGGTGTGCCCCGGGCCTTCGTCGACGACGACTGGACCGTCACCGTCCTCGGCTATCTGGTGATGCGGGTGGCCCTGACCGCGCAGTGGCTCAGGGCGGCCCTGTCGGAACCCACCGGCCCGGCCCGGCGCACCGCCGTGCGCTACGCGGCCGGCGTGGTGCTCTGCCAGGCCGCGTGGGTGGCGCTGCTGGCCGCGCCCGAGCCGCTGAAGCGCTGGCTGTTCGTGGCCGTGGTCGCGGCCGAACTGCTGGTGCCGGTGGTCGCGGAGCGGGACCACCGCACGCCCTGGCACCCCCACCACATCGGGGAACGGTACGGGCTGTTCACCCTGATCGTGCTGGGCGAGACGATGTCGGCCCTGACCGTCGCCGTCCAGGAAGCGCTCGACGAGAGCAAGGCGCTGCGGGAGCTGCTGCCCATCGCCGGCGGGGGCGTCCTCATCGTGTTCGCCGCGTGGTGGATCTACTTCGCGGTGCCCGCGCACGAGCGGCTGGCCGGCAACCGGCAGGCGTTCGAGTGGGGATACGGACACTACGTGATCTTCGCGTCGGCCGCCGCGATCGGCGCCGGCCTGGAGGTGGCCGTGGAACACGCGGTCGGCACCGCCCATGTCTCCGCGCTCGCCGCCGCCGCGGCCGTGACCGTACCGGCCGCGCTCTTCCCGTTCACGGTCTGGCTGCTGCACGCACGCCACTTCAAGACCGGCCCGGCCCAGCAACTCGTCCTGCCGGTCTCGGCGGCGGCGACGGCCGCCTGCACCTTCGCCGGAGCCTGGGCCGTACTCGCCGCCGGTCTGGTGGCCGCGGCGACCGTCGCGGTGGGAGTGACGCTCGCCCGCGCTCGTGACACGGGCACGCGAGCCCGGCCGGATCCGGACGAGAGGTCCTAGAGACGCCCCGCCTCGACGATCCGGCGCAGGAACCGCCGCGTACGGTCCTGCTCCGGGGCGCCGAAGACCTCCTGCGGTGTGCCGCGTTCCAGCACCACACCGCCGTCCAGGAAGCACACCTGGTCCGCGACCTCGCGGGCGAACCCCATCTCGTGGGTGGCCAGCACCATCGTCATCCCCTCGCCCTTGAGATCCCGTACGACCGACAGGACCTCGCCCACCAGTTCGGGGTCGAGCGCCGCCGTGATCTCGTCGAGCAGCAGCAGCCGTGGGCGTACCGCGAGGGCGCGGACGATCGCGGCGCGCTGCTGCTGGCCGCCGCTGAGCCGGTCCGGGTACTCCCGCGCCTTGTCGCCGAGGCCGAGCCGTGCCAGGAGTTCCCGGGCGCTCGCCTCCGCCTCCTCGCGGGGGACGCCGAGGACCCGGCGCGGCGCCAGGGTGACGTTCTGGAGAACCGTCATGTGCGGGAAGAGGTTGTACGACTGGAACACCACGCCGATCCGGCGGCGTACCGCGTCGGCGTCGGCCCGTGGGTCGGTGATCTCCGCCCCGTCGAGGAAGATCGCCCCGTCGTCGATCTCCTCCAGCAGGTTCGCGCAGCGCAGCAGGGTCGACTTGCCGGAGCCGGAGGCGCCGATCAGCGCGGTCACCGTGTGCGGGGCCACGTCCAGGGTGACGTCGCGGAGCACGACCCGGTCCCGTCCGAAGGTCTTGCGCACGGACTCCAGACGCAGCACGGGAGGGGCGCCGCCCCCGCTGTCCGGCGGGTCCGGCGCGGGCGCGGGGGTGAGGTCCGGGGCGTCGGCGGTCATACGGTCCCTCCTTGCGCGCGGCGGCGGTCCATCCGGGCGGTGACCCAGTCCGTGAAGCGGGTCATCGGGATCGTCAGCGCGACGAAGACGAGCCCCGCGACCACGTACGGCGTGTAGTTGAAGTACTTTCCGGCGATGATCTGCGCCGCGTACACGGCGTCCACGGCCCCCGCGATCGAGACGAGACCGGTGTCCTTCTGGAGCGACACCAGATCGTTGAGGAGCGGCGGCACCACCCGCCGTACCGCCTGCGGGAGCACCACGTACCGCAGTGTTCTGGAGCTGGACAGCCCCAGCGAACGGGCCGCCGCCCGCTGCGAGGGGTGCACGGACTCGATGCCCGCGCGGAAGACCTCCGCGACATAGGCCGAGTACGTCAGCACGAGCGCGGTGCCGCCGAGGAGCACCGGATCGGTGGTGACGCCCTGGAGCCGCAGCGCCGGCACCCCGAATACGACCATCAACAGGCAGATGATCAGAGGCAGTCCACGGAAGAAGTCGGTGTACGCGGCGGCCAGCGCGCGGACCGGGAAGAAGACCGGGCCGCGCAGGGTGCGGGCGACGGCCAGCAGCAGCCCGAGGACGAGGACACAGATGCCGCAGACCGCCAGCAGCCGCAGATTGAGCAGCAGCCCGTCGAGGACCCGGGGCAGCGCCATCCGGGCGTACTCGGCGCTGAAGAAGGTCTCACGGGTGCGCTGCCAGCCCGGCGACCCGGTGATGACGACGAAGAGGACGGCGCCCGTCACCAGTGTGGAGAGCGCGGCGATCGCGGTGGCGCGACGGGACCGGGCGCGCCTGTACCGTTCGCGGGCGAGCCGCCGCGCCGACGGCGTGTACGCATCCTCCTCCGCCGGGGACGGATCCCCGGCGCCCGGCCCGTCGCCCTTGTCGACGCGTACGCTCCCGCCGGTCACTTGAGGACCGGCGCGTCGACGGCGTCGGAGAGCCACCGCTTCTCCAGCGCGGCGAGGGTGCCGTCCGCGCGGAGCGCGTCGACCGCCCTGGTGACGCACGGGGTCAGCGCACTGCCCTTGTCGAGGACCAGCCCGAACTGCTCGGCCTTCCCCGAGGAGTTGGCGAACTGTCCGACGACCTTCGCGTCGGGGACCTCGGCGGAGGTGATGTAGAACGCGGTCGGCAGATCGACGACGATCGCGTCGACCTGCCCGTTGCGCAGCGCGGACTTGGCGAAGTCGTTCTTCTGGAAGACGGCGGGCTGCCGCGTCGGTTTGATGATCTCGTCGACCGTGTCGAGGCTCGTGGTGCCGACCTGGGCACCGAGCTTCGCGCCCTTCAGCGCCTCGGCGCTCCTCGCCCCGGCGTACGGGGACGACTTCAGCGCGACGACGGCCTGACGGACCTCGTAGTAGCCGGAGGAGAAGTCGACGGCCCGCTCGCGTTCGTCGCTGATGGAGACCTGGTTGAGGTCGAAGTCGAAGTTCTTGGCGCCCGGCGCGAAGGAGTTGTTGAACGGGACGGTCTGCCAGACGACCTGGCTCCTCCCGTAGCCGAGGGCCTTGGCCACGGCGTACGCGACGGCGGACTCGAAGCCCTTGCCGCTCGCCGGGTCGTCGTCCTGGAACCAGGGCGCGTACGCGGGTTTGTCCGTACCGACCGTCAGCTTCCCCTCGGTCTCGGTGGCGAGCCCGCCCGAGGCACAGGCGGACGCGGAGGCGCCGGCCGGCGTACCGGCGGCCGACGGCTCCTCCTGCGGGGCACACCCCGTGGCGGCGGCGACCGTGAGGGCGAGAAGGGTGACGAGAGGACTCCGGGCAGTGAGGCGCATGGCGGGAGAGTGCCACCGTTCGGGGGGACCTGTCGAGATCACAGCGTTGCGGGCGGGTGAATTCCGCGCCGGACGCCGCAAAAGGGTTTGCCGGGCGATCGGGGGGACTGCCAGGCTCCCCGGATGACAGCAGCCCGAGTCGAATTGCTGACCCGCCAACTCGACCTGACCTGGTCCTTGTTCGAGTACTACCTGCGGGAGCTGGACGACACCGCCTGCCTCTGGGAGCCGGCGCCGGGCTGCTGGACCGTGCGCCCCGACGGCCGGGGGAACTGGGTGGCCGACTGGGAGACACCGGAGCCCGACCCCGCCCCGTACACCTCCATCGGATGGCTGACCTGGCACATCGGCTACTGGTGGACGACCACCCACGCCCACTGCTTCGGGTCCGGCGCGCCCGCGCGCGAGGAGATCACCTGGCCGGGCGGTGCCGACACCGCCGCCGACTGGCTGCGCGGGCTGCGGGACGAGTGGCGCGCGGCGCTGCTCCTGCTCACCGACGCCGATCTCGACTCCACCGAGCGGACCGCCGGACTGCCCTGGGGCGAGGGGCTGGCCCTGGTGGACGTGGCGAGCTGGGTCAACTTCGAACTGGCCAAGAACGTCGCGGAGATCGGCCTGACCCAGCGCTTCCACGCGGCACGGACCGACTGACCTACCGGCCCGACCTCTCTCCTGACGGGCTTTCCGGCGGTGCGGCCCCGTACCGCCGGAAAGCCTTTTCTTCTGAGCGGCAGATCTTTTGACGGTTCATAAGAAAGTTTCACGGATTCGTTCCGAACCTCTGGACAGCCCTCACGCGGCGTCCTAATGTCTCGGCCCACCGGACAAGTGTTTCGTCGCGGTAACACCGCAGCCGCCCCGGCGTTCGCGCGAACGCCCTCCACCGCACGAGTCTTTCCACGTCTCTCCCCCCACGGCCGGGTCGGTTCCGACTGAACCCGTCCCGAGGCGCTGCGCGCCCGTCGCCCCGGCGGTCGCACGCTCACGCACTGTGCAGCACCCCCGTCGACGTACGGGGTCACGGCCGCGCCACCGGCGCGGCCGTCACCGCAGCGGAAGGGAAACGACATGAAGGTACGCACGTTCATCGCCACGGCGTCGCTGGTGGCCTCCGGAGGCATCGTCGCCTTCGCCGGCTCCGCGCAGGCCGCGCTCTACACCACCTGCGTCGGGGACGGCGGCGCCGTCACCGTCAGCGGCGACCTGGTCGTACCGGCGGGCAAGTCCTGCACCCTGACCGGTACGAAGGTCAAGGGCGCGGTCACCGTCGAGGACGGGGGCGACCTCGTCGCCGCGGGAGCCACCTTCAACGGCGCCGTCAACGTGGGCGACAACGCCTATCTCGACCTCACCGACACCACCGTCAAGGGCACGCTGACCGCCCGCGCCGCCTTCGGCGCCCACCTCCAGGACAGCACCGTCAAGGCCGGCGTCACCGCCACCGAGGGCTTCGTGTACGCCGTCGACTCCACCCTCGGCGGGACCGTCAGAGCCGAGTCGGGCGAGCTGTACGTGTCGGGCTCCACCCTCAGCGGGGCCCTGACCGGGGACCGTAACCAGTACACCGACGTGTACGACACCACCGTCAAGGGCGCCCTCACCGTCAGCGGGAACACCCTCGGCGGTGTTCTCTGCGCCAGTGAGGTCCAGGGCAACACCGTGTACAAGAACAACGCCGACGCCCTCCAGCTCGGCGGCGAGGGGCTGCTCGGCTCCTGCCGGGGCGCCACCTACCTCGGCGGCGATCTCGCGGTCACCGGCAACACCGCCAACGCCGTACTCGACAACACGATCGTCCGGGGCGCGCTCACCGCCACCGGGAACACGCCCGTGCTCAAGGTCGGTGACCTGGCCCGGGTCCGTGGTGGAATCACCGGCGAGACCGCCCCGGCGGCCTCGTCCGCCCGCTCCGCCAAGGTGGCCGCGCGGGACCGCGGGAACGAGCTCGCCGGGAAGGCGGCGGAGCGCGCGGCCGAGGCACGGGCCGACGCCCACGCGGCGGGCGACTCCCGGCTGAAGTGAGCCCCGGCGGCTCATGACGGCACGCCGGGCACCTCGCCCGGTCCGTACACCTCGCCGGTACGTACGCCCCCGGTGCCCCGCCGGTACGTACACCGCCGCCCGGCGGCCTCGCCCGGTCGGCGCACGTCGCCGGGTCCGCACATCTCGCCCGCTCCGCACGCCCCCCGCACCCGCCTCCCCGCCCCCGCCGCCACCTCCCCGTGACGGACACCCCCCGCCCATCCCCTCAGGAGTGACCATGGGCCATTCTTCGCGCAAGTCCTTCGACCGCAGGGACTTCCTGCGGGCCACCGCCGGCACCACCGTGGCGCTCGCCGCCGCCTCCGTCGCCGGGGCCACGGCCGCCTCCGCTGCCCCGGCCCCGCGCACCGCCGCAGCCGGCGGGCTCACCATTCCCAAGGACCGCATCGGCATCCAGCTCTACAGCATCCGCGACAAGGTCGCCTCCCTCGGTTTCGCCGTCGTCTTCGCGGAGCTGTCCCGGATCGGCTACCGCGAGGTCGAGTTCGCCGGATACACCCAGGACACCGCCATCCTGGGCCGGCAGATCACCCTCCCCGAGATCCGGAAGCTGCTCGACGACAACGGGCTGCGCGCCGTCGGCAGCCACGTCGGCATCGGCAATCTGCGCGCGAACCTCCAGGCCGAGCTGGACGCCGCGCAGATCCTCGGCATGCCGCACGTCGGGACCGCCAACGCGCCCTCGAACCTCAACACCGTCGCGGGTTACCGCGCCGCTGCCGACGAGTTCAACGTCTGGGGCGCGGCGGCCACCGCCCGTGGCCTGAAGCTCTACCAGCACAACCACGCGGGCGAGTTCGCCTTCGCCACGGACCAGCCCTCCGTACGGCTCTACGACGTCTTCCTGAAGAACACCGATCCGCGCCATGTCTATCTGGAGCTGGACATCTACTGGGCGTACGTGGGCCAGTACCGCTTCCCGGGGTTCGACCCGGCCGCGTACGTCCGCAACCAGCCCTACCGCTACCCGCTGTTCCACATGAAGGACGGCGACGCCAACCCGTCCAACGCCAACGGCTTCGACATCGTCGAGTTCGGCGCCGGGGACCTGCCGTACGAGCGGTTCATCCGCGACATCGGCCCGCGCGCCGCCCACATCGGCATCTGGGAGCAGGACACGGCCCCGAACACCCAGCCCAACCCGCCGGGTTCGCTCGGCGCCGCCGCACGCAGCTTCGCGGCGATCGACCAGCTCCTGCGCTGAGACCCCGCCCGCCGACGACAGAGGAGACGCATTCACCGTGCACCGTTCCCTGAGACGTCTGATGGCAGGGGTCCTGCTCACCGCCCTGCCCGCGCTGGGTCTGGTGGGGCTCGCCCCCGCCGCCCAGGCGCACGAGAACCATGAACACGCCCTGGACTGGGCGAACTACGAGAAGGTCACCCTGACCAAGGACACCGGCGAGCCGATCGACCTCGCCGTACTGCCCGACAGCCGGGTGCTGCACACCGCCCGCAACGGCGATCTGCGGCTCACCGACCCCGGCAGCGGGGTGACCAAGGTCGTCAACCACATCGACGTGTACCAGAACTCCGAGATGGGGCTCCAGACCGTCACCCTGGACCCGGACTTCGCCACCAACCAGTGGGTCTACCTCTACTACTCCCCGCCGCTCGACACCCCGGCGGGCTCCGCCCCGCTCCAGCTCCCCGCCGGGCAGACCGACGCGTACTGGAAGCAGTGGGAGGGGTACGACACCCTCACCCGGTTCAAGTGGACCGGCGACAAGCTGGACCTCTCCACCGCCCAGGAGATCATCCGCGTCGACAGCAACCGCGGCCAGTGCTGCCATGTCGCCGGTGACGTGGACTTCGACGCGGACGGCAACCTCTACCTCTCGACCGGCGGGAACACACCGGCGTCCGGACCCAACGTCAACGGGTACACACCGATCAACGACGCGGCCGGCTACAACCCCGGTCTCGACGAGCGCCGCGGCGCGGGCAACACCAACGACCTGCGGGGCAAGATCCTCCGTATCGACGTGCAGGACGACGGGAGTTACACCGTCCCCGACGGCAACCTCTTCGCGGCCGGCACCCCGAAGACCCGCCCCGAGATCTTCGTGATGGGGCTGCGCAACCCCTTCCGGATGACCGTGGACCGGACGACCGGCGCCGTGATGTGGGGCGACTACGGCCCCGACGCGGGCACCGCCGATCCGAACCGCGGTCCTATGGGGTACGTCGAGTGGCAGACCACCACCAAGCCCATGAACGGCGGCTGGCCCTACTGCACCGGTGACAACACGCGCCCTTACCGTGACTTCGACTTCGCCACGCTCACCCCGGGAGCGGCCTTCGACTGCGCCGCCCCCGTCAACGACTCGCGCTGGAACACCGGCGCGAGCGTGCTGCCCCCGGCCACCCCGGCCACCCTCTGGTACGGGGACAAGGACACCGACCAGCCCTGGCCCGAGCTGACCGCGTTCCGCGGTCCCGGCGGCCCCGGCGGCCAGGCCCCGATGGCGGGACCGGTCTACCACTACGACGCGGACAACCCGGCCCCGGGCAAGTTCCCCGCGTACTGGGACGGCAAGGCGTTCTTCGGGGAGTTCTCCCAGGACTACGTCGCCGCGCTCACCCTCGAAGGCCCCGACGGGCCCGTCAGCAAGCTGGAGAACGTCCTCCCCAACAGCGAACGGTCCGCGAACGGCATCCCGCCCTGGGACAACCCGATGGACCTGGAGTTCGGCCCCGACGGCGCGCTCTACGTCCTCGACTACGGTGACGGCTTCTTCCGCCAGAACCCCGACGCGGGCCTCTACCGGATCGACTACGCCGAGGGCAACAAGGCACCCACCGCCGTGATCAAGGCCGACCGGACCTCCGGTCAGGCCCCCCTCGCGGTCAGCTTCAGCGCCACCGGCTCCAGCGACCCGGAGAACGGCGCCCTCACCTACCAGTGGGACCTGGACGGCGACGGTACCTTCGACGCCACCGGACCCACCGCGAGCCGTGTCTACCCGGACAACGGCCAGTTCCAGGCCCGGCTGAAGGTCACAGACCCGCAGGGCAAGACCGGGCTGACCAGCCGCCAGATCACCGTCGGCAACACCGCGCCCACCGTGAAGATCACCTCACCGCCGGACGGTGGCTTCTTCACCTGGGGCGACGCCGTGCCGTACGGGATCTCCGTCGACGACCCGGAGGACGGCGCCACCCCCGACTGCGCCAAGGCCGCCTGGACCTTCGGCCTCGGACACAACCAGCACGGCCACCCGGTCAACAGCGGCACCGGCTGCTCGGGCGCCGTCGTCACCCCGACCGACGCCGGGCACGGAGACACCGAGAACGTCTTCGGCGTCCTCGGCATCACCTACACCGACAAGGGCGCGAACGGCGTCCCGCCCGCCACCGGGGACGCCCAGGTGATCCTCAACCCGGCCCTCATGCAGGCCGAGCACCACGACTCCGCCGAAGGGGTCACCGTCACCGACGACACCACCGCGTCAGGACAGCGCAAGGTCACCTCCTTCGACGCGGGTGACTGGATCGCCTACGATCCGGTCTCCTTCGCCGGCATCACCGGGGTGAAGACGCGGGCCTCCGGAGCCGGAACGCTGGAGCTGCGCTGGAACGCCGTCGACGCCGCGCCGTTCGCCACCGTGACCGTACCGGCGGGGGAGGGCTGGCAGACCGTCACCACCGTGCTGCCGGACGCCCCTTCGGGCAGCGGACAGCTCTACGTCACCACCTCCGGCGGCGTCGATCTCGACTCCCTGGCCTTCCAGGGCGCGGGCGTCGCGGACAGGACCCCGCCGAAGGTCACCGCCACCCTCGACCCGCCCCGGCCGAACGGCGCGGGCGGCTGGTACACGAGCAACGTGTCGCTGAGCGTCACCGCCACCGACAACGGCACGGTCAGCAGCCGCCAGTACTCGGTCGACGGCGGTACGACCTGGCTGTCGGCGAACGCCGCCGTCACCCTGTCGGCGGAGGGCACCACCACCGTCCGCTACCGGGCCACCGACAGCGGCGGCAATGTCTCCGAGACGGGCAGCCTGACCGTACGGATCGACCGCACCGGACCCGCGGTCACCGTCACCGGCCTCGACGCCGACGGGGTGTACGGGGACTCCCAGCGCCCGAAGCCCGTGGTCACCGCCACCGACGCGGTCTCGGGCGGGGTCACCACGACCACCACCCTGGAC
Source organism: Streptomyces sp. NPDC087310 (assembly GCF_044744405.1). Taxonomy (NCBI): domain Bacteria; kingdom Bacillati; phylum Actinomycetota; class Actinomycetes; order Kitasatosporales; family Streptomycetaceae; genus Streptomyces; species Streptomyces sp. NPDC087310. The sequence continues at coordinate 245,776 of NZ_JBIUYF010000006.1, forward strand.
GGCGCCGCGATCACCCCGGGGCAGCCGCTCGACCTGTGGCGGCTCCCCCTCGGCGGCCATGAGCTCACGGTGAAGGCCGTGGACCGGGCGGGCAACACCACCACGAAGACGGTGCGCTTCACCACCCGTACCTCCTTCGGTGACCTCGCCGCGCTGCTCCCGCGCCTGCACGGCGACGGACTCGTCACGGACCAGGGCCGGCAGCGGCTGACGGTCCGGCTCGACCAGGCACGCGCCCACGCCGACGCGGGCAGGCTCAGCCAGGCCCGCGCCGTGCTGGACGCCTTCGCGACCGCCGCGGGCGACACCGCGCTGGTACCGGACGTGGCGGCGGGCGCGGCCCTCGCCAGGGACGCCCGGGCCGTGAAGGGAGGACTGGCCGGCTGACGGTCGGCAAGCACCGTGGAGCTGCCCCGCCCCGGCGGGGCAGCTCTGTGCGGGTTTCGTCAAGATGTACGCAACTTCTGCCTCGTTGTGGAAAAGTGACGGTCGGAGGAAGTGAGCCTGTGAGCATCCAGTACCGCGTTCTGTCCCTGCTACGGGACAACGGCCCACTGTCCCGTGCCCAGTTGGCGGGCCGGCTGGAGGTGCCACGCCCCCGGCTTCTCGCCGAACTCGACCGGATGCTCGCCGCGGGCAAGGTCCTGGAGGCGGGCCCCGCCGCCTCGCGCGGCGGACGACGCTCCACGCTCGTCCAGCTCGACCCCGGACTCCGGTTCGCCGCCGTGGACCTGGGCGCCAGCTCGCTGGACATCGAGATCACCGACGGCGGGCTCGAACCCGTCGCCTCCTACTCCGAGGCCGCCGACATCCGCTCGGGTCCGGTCGCCGTACTGAACCGGATCAGCGAACTCCTCCACAAACTGGCCGCGCAGGGCCACTGCGCCCGGCTCGACGCCATCGGTATCGGCCTGCCAGGACCGGTCAGCTTCCGGGAGGGCGTCCCCGTCTCCCCGCCGATCATGGTGGGCTGGAACCGTTTCCCCGTACGCGACACCCTCGCCCGTGAGCACGGCTGCCCCGTGGTCGTCGACAACGACGTCAACGTGATGGCCCTCGGGGAGCAGCACAGCGGGGTCGCCCGGTCCGTCGAGCATCTGCTCTTCGTCAAGATCGGCAGCGGTATCGGCTCCGGCATGCAGCACCACGGCCGTATCTACCGGGGCGCCGAGGGGTGCGCCGGCGACATCGGCCACATCCAGGTCGAGGCGGACGGCCCCGTCTGCACCTGCGGCAACACCGGTTGCCTGGAGGCGTACTTCGGCGGGGTCGCCCTCGCCAGGGACGCCACCGAGGCCGCCCGCTCCGGCGACTCCCCGGCCCTCGCCGAACGGCTCGCGGCCCAGGGGACCCTGACCGCCGTCGACGTCGCGGAGTGCGCCGTCGGCGGCGACAGCGCCTGCGTCAACCTCATCAGGGCCGGCGGCCACCGGGTCGGACAGGTCCTCGCCACCCTGGTCAGCTTCATGAACCCGTCGATGATCGTGATCGGCGGCGGACTCTCCGGACTCGGCTATCTGTTACTCGCGGAGATCCGCAGCGTCGTCTACCAGCGCTCACTGCCGCTGGCCACCGGCAATCTGCCGATCGTCATGTCCGAACTCGGCCCGCGCGCCGGGGTCGTCGGCGCCGCGCTCCTGGCGAGTGAACTCGCGTACGGCGAGGACAAGGCGTCCTGAGCGCGGCACCGACGACCCCGGCGTACGGGCGGGACCTCAGCCCTCGGCGGGCCCGGCGGGTACGGACGGCGCCGCGGGCTCGGCGGACTTGGTGAGCCCGGCAGGGGCAGCGGCCTTGACGGGCTCGGCGGGAGCCTCCGCCTGGGGCGGAACCCCGGCGCCTGCCTCCACCGTCTTCGTCTCCGTCTTCGCCGAGACCGGGGCCGCGACCGGCTCCTTCCCGTCGAGTACGCGCACGGCACGCTCGGTGTCCAGCGCGCCCTCCCACCGCGAGACCGCGAAGACCGCCACACAGTTGCCGAGCAGGTTCGTGGTGACGCGCATCGAGTCCATGATCCGGTCCACCCCGAGCAGCAGCGCCACCGCGCCCGCCGGGATGACGCCCAGCGCCGACGCCGTCGCGGAGAGCGCGAGGAACGCCGAGCCCGGCACGCCCGCCATGCCCTTGCTGGTGAGCATCAGGACCAGCACCACGGTGACCTGCTGGCCGAGGCTCAGATCCACCCCGACGGCCTGCGCGATGAACAGCGTGCCGATCGACAGGTAGATCGAGGCGCCGTCGAGGTTGAACGAGTACCCGGTGGGCAGCACCAGCCCGACCGCGTCGTCCCGGCACCCGGCGGCCCGCAGCTTCTGCATCATGCGCGGCATGACGGTCTCGCTGGAGGCGGTGCCCAGCGCGAGCAGCAGCTCCTCACGGGTGTACCGGACGAACTTCCACAGGCTGAGCCCCGTGACCACCTTGAGGGCGACCGCCAGCAGGATCAGGAAGAGCAGCGCCACCCCGTAGCAGAGCGCGATCAGCTTTCCGTACGTCTTCAGCGCGCCGAGTCCGTACTCACCCACGAGATGGGCGGTGGCGCCGAAGACGGCCAGCGGTGCGAGCCGCATGATGAAGCCGACGACCGCGAAGACGACCTGCTGCGCCTGCTCGACGGCCGGGAGGATCGCGGGGACCTTCGTCTTCCCGAGGTGCAGCACCGCCGCGCCGACCAGACAGGCCAGGACGAGGACCTGGAGCAGCGAGTTCTGCGCGAAGGCGCCGACCGCGCTGTCCGGCAGGGCCTCCAGGATGAACTGGGAGGTCGAGGGAAGCTCCCCGCCCCCCGTCTTGCCGTCCACGGCCGACGGGTCGAGCGAGGCGGGATCGACGTTCATGCCCGTGCCGGGACCGACGAGGTTGGCGGCGACCAGACCGAGCAGCAGCGCCGCCGTCGTGGCCACCTCGAACCAGATCAGCGCCTTGACGCCGATCCGTCCGAACCCCTTGAGGTCGCCCGCCCCGGCTATGCCCACCACGACGACGCAGAAGACGAGCGGGGCGATGACAGCCTTGATCAGGCGGATGAATCCGTCGCCCAGCGGCTGGACCGCCGTGGCCGCGTCCGGCCAGAGCCGACCGAGCAGGATGCCCAGTACCAGGGCGCAGACGACCTGCGTGAACAGTGAGGTACGCAGGGATCCGGCCGCGCGCCGGACCAGGGACGGGGACGTGTGCGGCACAGTCACTCTCTCCAGCTCCACTCAGCTCTTCTCAGAGAGCTTCTGTTGCGTTCTGTCATGCGGAAGATCTTTTCCGATCGCTGCTCACTATGGCCGGACCCGTATTTCCGATGGAGGGCCCTGTGTTACGGCCAGGAAAAAATTGCGGATCTTGCCCCCGCGGTACGTCGGGATGTGGTTCGGGAGAAAGATCCGGACGGCCTCGTGCGGGCCGCCCGCCCGGCCGACCGGTTGGCCCGTCCTGCCCGACCGGTTGCCCCGTCCTGGCCGATCGGCCGACGCGAATGGCCGATCGGTCGGCAGGCATGGCCGATCGGCCGGTGGAGATGGCCGGTCGGCCGACGCGCGGACACCGGACCGGGGCCTAGCGTCGGTGGTCACAGGCCGGGCCACCGGCCACCGCACCCGAGGGGGGACCTCTCCGATGACCGAGCCGTCGACACCCACCACAGCCGGTACACCCGCAGACACCGTCCACACCACGGAGTTCGAGAACGACGTCGTCGAACTCCTCACGAAGACCGCGCGCGAGGCCACCTCGTGCGAGAGCCGGACCGCCGGTACCGAACACCTGGTGCACATGCTCGTCATGGGCGATACGACGGCGGGCGAGGCGATCGCCCCCGGCATGCGCCAGGCCGGCGGCCTCGGCGGCATCATCCAGGCCCTCACCTTCCCCGACAGCAAGCGGCCCTGGGCGCACGGCGACACGGCCACCGCCCCCGATCCCCTCCCGGCCCACCCCGGTGACGAGGCCGAGGCCGACGCCGTGTGGCGCGAGGCCACCTGGCGCGCCGCGCAGAAGAAGAAGCGGGGTGGCGACCCCGAGGCGGACGCCCTCCCGCCCGAGCCGTCCGAGGCGCTGCGCGCCTGCCTCCTGCGCGCTCTGCGGCTCGCCCGCCTGGAAGGAACACCGAGCGTCCGGTGCCGGCATGTGGCCCGCGCCCTGCTGCAACTCCCCGACAGCCGCGCGCTGGAGGCGATGACGCTGCAACGGATCGACAAGGCCGCCGCGTCCGCCGCCCTGGACGCCCTGGACCCCCTGGGCGCGGGCGCCGCCGCGGATCCGGACTTCCCGGAGCCTCCGAGCGTCAGGGGCATGCGCGGTTCGGGCGTGGTGGACGGGGGCGGCGGGCTCTCCCGCGTCCTCATGTCCTGGATGTTCCGCAGCGGCCCGGACGGTGACGGGACGCTCACCTCGGTGTTCCTGGAGGCCGAGCGCCAGACCGTACGGCGCGGACACGGCGTGATCGAGCCGACGGACCTGCTGCTGGCCGTCGTGGCGCTGGACCGGGCCCTCGCCGTCACCGGCCGCTCGTTCCCGGAGACGACCGCCGCCGTCAACGAGGCCGCGGCCCTGCTCCGTACGTACGGCGCCGGGCCGGCCTCCCTGGTCCGCGCGGCGAGGGCGGGCGTCGTGGACCCGGCCCCCGGCCCCTTCCCCGCCGCCACCGAGGTGCCGCGCTCGCCCGCCGCCGAACGCGCCCAGTCCGTCGCCCAGCTCACGGCGGCCGAGCAGGGCTCCACCACGACCGGAACCGTACATCTCCTGGCCGCGCTGCTCGCCGACGACGAGGGGGAGGCCGCTCGGCTGCTGCGCGCCGAGGGCGTCGACGTGGCCGCGCTGAAGGACCGGCTGAGCCCGAGCCCCGGCGCGTGAGGACCGGAACCCGCCGTCCCCCGGCCGCTCGGGCGGGCGCTACGGTCCCGGAGGGAAACACGACGAGGAGCGAGGCGAAGGTGTCGGGGACACACATACGGGACCGGGCCCGGAGGGGCCTGCGGACGGCACGCGGCATCGCCCGGCGCGAGGTGGTGGAGTGCACGGCGGCCCTCCGCGCGGCCCGCCGCCGCACCGTCGTCACGGAGGCGCTGGCCTGCGCCCTGGTCGCCGCCCTCGCCCTGATCCCGCTGACCTTCCTGCCCGAGGAACTCTCCCAGGACCGGCCCGTCCTCGCCGCCCTGGAAGGGCTGTGGACGGTTCTCCTGGTGCTCGGGCGCCACCGCCACCCCGCGCTCGTCGTGGCCGCCACGGCGCCGCTGCTCATCGGCTCCAGCGTGTGGATCCTGGTGGCGGTGCCCCTGATCGTGGTGTCCGCCACCCGCCGTGTCACCTCGCGCCAAGCCTGGCAGGCCGTGGGCGCGGCCTGCGCGCTGGCCGTCGTCCTGGCGGTGGCGGACGGCCTGGTCACCGGCGGCCGGATCAGCGGCGACCCGGCGGCCGGATCCCTGACCTGGCCCCAGATACTGGCGGGCGACGCGGTCTCGGTGGTGCTGCTGCTGGGCCTCCCGGCACTGGCCGGGACCCTGCTCGGGCAGCGGCGCCCGCTCGTCAGCCTGCTGCGGGAACGCAACGCCTATCTGGAGCAGGCCCGTTCGCTGACCGCCGTGGCGGCGCGGATGGAGGAGCGGAACCGGATCGCGGGGGAGATGCACGATCTGCTCGGCCACAAACTGAGCCTGATCTCGGTGCACGCGGGCGCGCTGGAAATGGCCGCGGCCCGGCAGGCGCCGCCGCTGGCCGGGCAGGCCGAACTGCTGCGTACCACCGCCGGTACGGCGATGGAGGAACTGCGCGAGATCCTGGGGGTGTTGCGCCGGGCGGAGCTTCAGGACCCCACCGCGGACCCCGGGAGCCGCCGGGGCACCCGCGAGGACATCACGGCTCTCGTGGCCGAGTCCGGGCGGACGGGCATGGCCGTCACGCTCGACTGGTCCGGACCCGACACCACCGACGCCGCCCCGCAGGCCCGTCAGGCGCTGCACCGGGTGGTGCGCGAATCGCTGACCAACGCGCTCAAGCACGCGTCCGGCGCGCCCACCCGGGTGGAGGTCCGCCACGCGGACGGCCGGATCGCGGTCGCCATCACCAACGAGCGCCCCCGGGTGGCCCGTCGGCCGCAGCCCGGCAACCGCAGCGGGCTGGTCGGCCTGGACGAGCGGATCGCGCTGCTCGGCGGCTCGTTCGGCGCGGGCCCCGTCGCGCTCGGCGGATTCCGCGTCGAGGCGCTGCTGCCCGCACACCCGGAACAGCCCGCTCATCCGGACCCGTTCGCGCACCGGGAGCCGTCCGGGCGAGCGACGCGGCCCACGCACCCGCAGGAGAGCGCCGGGGCGTACCCCCCGCTCTCGACCGCCGTGCTGACCTGGCCGCGGGTGCTGGGCGCCGGATGCGCGGCGGCGTTCGTCATCCTTCCCACCGTGGCCTTCCTCGTGATTCTGCTGGTGGTGGCGGTCGTAGGATGAGGCGATGATCCGAGTCCTCATCGCCGACGACGAGACCCTGATGCGCGCCGGCATCCGACTGATCCTGGAGAACGCGGAGGACATCGAGGTGACCGCCGAGGCCGCCGACGGCCGTGCGGCGGTCACCGCCTGCCGGGGCCAGGACATCGACGTGGCGCTGCTCGACATCCAGATGCCCGGCACGGACGGCATCACCGCCGCCGAGGAGATCGCCAGGACCTCGCCCCGTACCCACGTGGTGATGCTGACGGCCTTCGGCGAGGAGCGGAGCGTCACCCGGGCGCTGCGCGTCGGCGCGACCGGCTTCCTGCTCAAGGACACGGGCCCGACCGAGCTGATCCGTTCGGTACGGCTCGCCGCGACCGGCGAACCCGTACTGGCGCCCCGGATCACCCGGCGGCTACTGGAACGGCACGTACGCTCCGGCCACGAGACCGAGGCCGCCCTGCGCAGGACCGACGGACTGACGGCGGCCGAGCGCGACGTCCTGCGGCTGCTCGGTACGGGACTGTCGAACGCGGAGATAGCCGATCAACTCCATCTGAGCGCCAGTACGGTCAAGGCGCACATCAGCCGCATCCTGACCCGCACCGGCTGCGCCAACCGCGTACAGGCCGCCGTCCTGGCCCACGACGCGGGCCTCCTCACCGACGGCTGACACTCCCTCCGGCCCTCCGGCCCTCCCACTCCGGACCGGGTGGTCAGAAGGCGAGGAGCACCTTGCCCGACACCGACGCGTCGGCGGCGACGGCGAACGCGTCCAGCGCCTCGTCGACGGGGAAGGTGTGGGTGACGACCGGGCCGATGGCCAGGGAACCGTCGGCGATCGCCGCGATCACCTCGTCGATCTCGTCGTTGAACCGGAACGAGCCGACCAGCCGCAGTTCGCGGGTGATGGCGTGAGCGATCTGCACCGGCTGGTCACCCTTGGGCAGCAGACCGACCATGACCACCGTGCCGCCCCGGGTGGCCCCGGCGAGGGCGGAGGCGAGACCACGGTGGTTGCCCGAGGACTCGATCACCACGTCCGCGTCCACCGCGGCGATGGCCTCGGTGTCGGTGGCGTCGAGCGTCCGTGTCGCTCCGACGGCGGTCGCGATGGAGCGGGGTTTCGCGTGGAGGTCGACCGCCACGATCTCCGCGGCGCCGGCGCGTGCGGCCACGGCGACGGCGAGCGCGCCGATGGGACCGCTGCCGACGACGAGGACGCGCTTGCCGCCGAGGTCACCGGCGTGCGACACGGCGTGCCAGGCGACGGCGGCCGGCTCGGCCAGCGCCGCGACGCGGAGGTCGATCCCGGCGGGCAGCGCGCGGAGCATCCCCACGGGCAGCACGATCTCGCGGGCGAAGGCCCCCTCGGTGTGGGGGAAGCGGGCGGCCGAGCCGAGGTAGCGCACCCCGGGGGAGAGGTTGGGGCGGTCCTCAGGGAAGCGGACGTCGGTGTGTTCGTGCGTCGCCGGATGGACCGCGACCGGGGTACCCGCGGCGGGGCCCGAGCCGTCCGACGCCTCCCGTACGACCGTACCGACCACCTCGTGCCCGAGGATCATCGGTGCCCGCAGGACGGACTCCCCGACGGCGCCGTGCCGCCAGTAGTGGAGGTCGGAGCCGCAGATGCCGCCGTAGGCGACGGCGACGACCGCCTCGCCGGGCCCGGGGGACCGCACGGCGACGGGCTCGACGCGCAGGTCGTCCGCACCGTGGGCGACGACAGCCGTGGTGGTGTGCGGTGTCATGAACGATTTCCCTTTCTCAGACGACGACGGTCATGCCGCCGTCGACGAAGATGACCTGGCCGTTGACGTACGCGGACGCGCTGGACGAGAGCCATACGGCGGGGCCGACCAGATCGGCCACCGTCCCCCAGCGCCGGGCCGGGGTGCGGCCGAGGATCCACGCGTTGAACTCCTCGTCGTCCACGAGTTTCTGCGTCATCTCGGTGTGGATGTATCCGGGTGCGATCCCGTTGATCTGCAGCCCTTCACCGGCCCATTCCGCGGTCATGGCCCGGGTGAGGTTGCGCAGGGCCCCCTTGGCCGCCGTGTAGGGGCCGATGGTCGGGCGGGCGAGGTCGGTCTGGACCGAGCAGATGTTGACGATCTTGCCCGCCCGGCGCGGCAGCATCCGCCGGGCGACCTGGCGGCCCACCACGAAGGCGCCGGTGAGGTCGGTGTCGACCACCCGCCGCCAGTCGTCGAGGCTCACGTCGACGAGGGGTTCGCGGTGCTGGACGCCGGCGTTGTTCACCAGGATGTCGAGGGCGCCCACCTCGGACTCGATCGAGTCCACGGCCCTGGCCACCGCGTCCTCGTCGACGATGTCGAAGGCCCGGGCCGCGATCCGGTCGTCGCCGTACCGCCCGGCGAGCGCCGCGCGCGTCGCTTCGAGACGGGCCGGATCGACGCCGTTGAGGACGATCGTGGCCCCGGCGTCCGCGAGTCCCTCGGCGAGGGCGAGTCCGATGCCGCGGCTCGAACCGGTGACCAGGGCGACGCGGCCGGTCAGATCGAAGGCTGAGGTCATGTTGCTTGCTCGTCTTCCTGGTGCGTGGAACGCGACCTGGTCAGTAGAACTCGACGGTGTTCACGCGGTTGAGCAGGTCCTGTCCGTCCAGGAGCCGGGTGGCGTTGGCCGCGAAGAGCTCGGCGATGAGACGGTCCTCCGCGGGGTCGAGCGCGGCGGTGTGCGGGCTCACCAGCACGCGCTCGTGGTCCCAGAGCGGGCTGTGGGCCGGCAGCGGTTCCGTCTCGAAGACGTCCAGCGCGGCGAAACCCACCTGGCCGGAGTCGAGCGCGCCGATCAGGGCGGCCTCGTCGACGACGGTTCCCCGGCCGACACTGACGACGGTGGCCCCGGGGCGGAGGGCGTCGAAGAACCGCGTGCCGAGGAGGTGCTCGGTCGCCGCGGTGCCGGGGAGCGTGTTCACGACGGCGTCCACCGTCGCTGCCACCTCGACGATACGGTCGGGATGCACCACGGCGGAGACACCGGGAACGTCGGTGTCCCTCCTGCTCGTGCCGATGACGGTCGCGCCCAGCGCGTGCAGCTTCGCGGCGACGATCCGGCCGATCCCCCCGAGGCCGAGCACGAGCACGGTCTGCTCGCTGACCTGCCGCATCGTCCAGCGTCCGCTCCACTCGTGGTCGCGCTGCTGGCGGTTCAGCCGGGGCAGGTCCTTGGCGCCCGCGAGCACCCCGAGGACGGCGAACTCGGCGAGCGGCCCGCCGTGCACACCGGCCGAGGTGGTGAACCGGACCCGGTCGAGCTCGTCACCGCTGAGCCCGGCGGCCTTGACCTGGCTCCCCCCGCCCGCGGCCATCGTGTGCACCCAGCGCAGCCGCGGGTTGGCGCGGACCGTTCGCGCCAGGGCGGACGGGGCCACGTCGGGGATGCCGTACAGGGCGTCCGCCGAATCGACGGCCGCCTCGTAGGAACGCTGCTGGTCGGGGGTGCGCCGCCAGGACGGATCGCCGGCGAAGTCGGCGGGCCAGCGCATCGGGGGGAGCAGCGCGTGGTCGACGACGAGGTCGATCCGGGGTTCCAGCTCCCGGACACGGGCGCAGTTCTCCTCGGACAGCGGCGCGGCGACCACGACCCTGAGCCGGTCCTCCGACCGGTGTGCGCCCGTACTCACGCGAGCCTGTTCCGTGTCGCCTCGACCTCGGCGTCCAGCTCGGCCTCGCGGGCGACGATCGCCTTGACCGCCGTGAGCGCTTCCTCGGCGCGGTGCGGCGGAATGACGATGACGCCGTCCTCGTCGGCGGCGACGATGTCACCGGGGTTCACCACGACACCGCCGATGGCGACCGCCTCGCCGATCGTGCCCGGCCCGTTCTTGAACGGACCGGCGGGGGTGAGCCCGCGCGCGAAGATCGGGACGCCGAGCTTCTCGATGATCGCTCCGTCGCGCGCGTAGCCGTCGATGACCGCGCCGGCGGCACCGAACAGGGCGAACCGCTGGGCGAGGTTGTCGCCGACGATGGCGCGGCCGTCGTAGCCGAAGGCGTTGATGACGAGGATGTCGCCGGGGCGGATGTGGTCGAGCGCGGCGATCACGGCTTTGTTGTCGCCCGCGACGGTGAGGACAGGGAGCGCCGTGCCCACGGCCCTGGCACCGCTCCAGATCGGCGCGATGCCCCCGTCGACGATGTTCAGCCGGTCGAGGGCGTCACCCAGGTTGGCCACGGAGTGTTCGCGGAACTGATCGAGCACCTGGGGGTCGACCCGGTCCCAGGTGGTGTTCACGCGAACGTTGTCCTCGGGCATCACGGTCTCCTTCGGAGGATGGGGAGGCGGGGGAGGCCCGCGGGTGGATGCGGTGCATGGCGTCACCCAACCGGCTTACGTCTCAAGGAAGTTGCCTGGTTCCGAGAGATGAAGCCGTTCTCGGGAGGGCCGGGGGCATCCCGTCGATCCATAAAGTGCGAAACCTTTCGCGTTTCGCAAGAGACAGTGTGCATCGATCCGTGTCCCTAGGCAAGGGTCGAAGGGGGGTATCCCCCTGGTCGGAGTGGTGCTTCGGTGAGGTGGCGCGGTCTCGCGGCCGCCGGAAATTCGCGCGACGGCACCGGAAGATCCCCTGGTGGCCGGGGTGGAAGCCTGATGGAAGCGCAAGGTTAACGTCGGGGCAACGCAAGTCCTTGACCGGCCAGGAATGCGAATCTATTCTCATTCGCGATTCAAGTCTCAACTTGGCTCCGGCACTTTTCCACGGCGCCGTGCCGTGAATGTCTTCCCCCGGCCTACTCGGACAGGGGACGGTGGCCCGAGCCGGTGAACGGGTCCCCGAACGGGGCCGAAGCCGCACAACTCCGCCGAGACACCGTCGTCGCCTTCCCACGAGGACCCGGAAAACCGACGGAACCGCCTCGGCACAGGGGCGACTGCCGACAGCGACAGCGACCACGTTCAGCGCACGCTTCTCAGGACACCGTTCCAGGAGTCCGCGACACCGAAAGTGAACGTATGACAACGTCAGATCGACTCGACATCACGTCAGATCGGCACGAGACCGCGTCGGAGCAGCCCGACGCGACAGAGGTCGACGTCGTCACCGCGAACGGCAAGGTCGTCCGCAAGGCCACCGTCGCCGGCGCGGTCGGCTCTTTCGTGGAGTGGTACGACTACGGCATCTACGGCCTGCTCGTCACCTATCTCGCGATCAACATCATGGGCGAGGCCGAGGCCGGAGGGCTCTTCCTCACCAACGTCGGCTTCCTGGTCAGCTTCATCGCGCGCCCCTTCGGCAGTGTCATCTGCGGATACCTCGGGGACAAGATCGGGCGCAAATCCCTCCTGGCCACCCTCCTGGTGCTCATCTCCGCCGCGACAGCGGCCATCGGCCTCATCCCCTCCTCCGCCGCCATCGGTGTCTTCGCGCCCATCCTCCTGGTCCTGCTCCGGGTGCTGCAGGGCTTCTCGGCGGGCGGCGAGGTGGCCGGCGCGATGTCCTTCGTGGGCGAGTACGCCCCGGACGCGCGCCGCAACTACATGATGAGCTTCATCGCCGTCGGCTCGTTCGTCGCCCTCATGTTCGGCAGCGCCTTCTCCGCCGTCCTCATCACGACACTCGGCGACGACGCGATGACCTCCTGGGCCTGGCGGGTCCCGTTCCTCCTCGCCGTCCCGCTCGGCTACATCGGCTTCTACATCCGCCGCCAGTTGGAGGAGACCCCGCACTTCACGGCGCTGCGCGAACAGAACATCGTCGTACGCAACCCGCTGAAGGCCGCGCTGACCTCCCCGCGCCACCTGAAGGCGATCGCGCTCACGATCTTCCTGCCCGCGCTCAACGGCCCCGGCTACTACCTGCTGTTCGTCTACATGCCGACCTACTTGAAGACCTCGCTCGGCGAACACAACTTCACGATGCTGCGGGCGCTCATGGTCACCGCGGTCAGCCTGATCGCCATCGTGATCTGTATCCCGCTCATGGCCCGGCTGTCGGACCGTATCGGCCGCAAGCCCGTGCTCGTCTCCTCCGCGGTCGCGATGGCCGTGGTCTCGTACCCGATGTTCCTGCTCATCACCACCGGCGAGTTCGCCCTCGCGTGCATCGGCACCACCGTGCTCGCGATCGCGTTCTCCGGCCACGCCGCGGTGGTGCACACCGTGCTCGCCGAGCTGTTCCCGACCACCGTGCGCTACTCCGCGTACAGCATCGGGTTCAGCATCTCGACGATCATCTTCGGCGGCAGCGCCCCGCTCCTGATGACTACGCTGATCGAGTCGACCGGATCCAACCTGATCCCGGCGTTCGCCTCCATCATCACCGCCGTGATCACCCTGATCACCCTCGCGTTCCTCCGCGAGACCAAGGGCCGGCCGCTCGCCACCCACTGACTCGAATCCCACCGACTCGCGTCCCACCGAACCGCCACCACTCCCGGGAGACACCATGGGAATCAACTCGGTAGCCGTCGTCGCCGACCTCGGCGAGAGCTTCGGCAACTACACGATCGGCGACGACGACGCCCTGCTCGGCCTCGTCACCTCGTCGAACATCGCCTGCGGCTTCCACGCCGGTGACCCGCGCATCATCGACAGGACCGTCGCCGAATGCGTCGCCCGCGGCATCGAGCTCGGCGCCCACCCCGGATACCCCGACCTCGTCGGGTTCGGCCGCCGGCTCATCGAGGCGTCGGAGGAGGAGATCCGTACCGACGTCCTCTACCAGCTCGGTGCGCTCGACGCCTTCGCACGCGTCCACGGCGGCACGATCAGCCATGTCGCCCCGCACGGCCGGATGGGCTCGATCGCGCAGACCGACGCCAAACACGCCCGCGCCATCACGGACGCGATCGCCGCGTACAACACCGACTACATCGTCATCTGCCAGCGCGGCCTGCTCGCCGAGGAGTCCCGCAAGCGGGACCTGGAGGTCGGCTACGTGTTCCTGGCGGACCGCGGATACGGCGACGACGGCATGCCCGTCCCGCGCTCGCACGAGCAGGGCCTGGTCCACGACCCCGCGCTCATCGGCGAGCGGGGCGTCCAGGTCGTACGGGAGGGCACGGTGCGCTCGGTCAACGGCAACGTCGTACCGCTCGGCCACGACGCCGATGTGCTGCTGCTGCACGGCGACCACCCCACGGTGCTGGAGAACGGCACCGCGCTGCGTGCCGCGCTCGAAGCGGCGGACGTCCGGGTCACGGGCCTGCGGGACGTCCTGGCGGAGAAGGCGGAGGTGGCGCTCGCCCGTTGAGGGACGAGCGCGCGATCTTCCATGACCACCGCACAGTTCGCCACCGTCGCCATCACCGTCGAACCCTTCGGGGACTCGGCGGTGATGGTGACCGTTCCCGACGCCGACCAGGCGATCCGCAGGGCCGCCGTCGTCGCCTTCCGCGACCGGTTCCTCGCGTACCGCCCGCACGGCGTGCTCGACGTCGTCTCCGGTCTGGAGTCGCTGCTCATCGAGTTCGACCCGCTGGAGACCGCGCTCCAGCACGTCACGTACGCGGCCCGGCTCCTGGCCGAGCACATGCCGGCCGGTGAGCAGGCGCAGCCGCGTCCGGTCCACCGGTTCGCCATCCCGGTGGTCTTCGACGAGGAGACCGGACCCGATCTGGCGTCCGTCGCCGAGGAAGTGGGTCTGGCCCCGGCCGAAGTGGTCGAGGCGATCGCGGAGTCCACGTTCACCATCTCCCTCCTGGGCGCGGCGATGGCCCCGATGATGGACGGGCTCAGGGTGCCGGGTCCGGTGCGCCGGCGCGCCGAGCCGCGTACCGATGTCGCGCCGGGAGCGATCATGATCGCCGGCACCAACGCGATCATCCAGCCGTTCCCGGGACCGACCGGCTGGCGGGTGGTCGGGCGTACTCCGCACACCATCGTCGACATCTCCCGCCCGGACCCGGTCTCGTTCGGTACGGGGGACCTCGTACGGTTCGTCCCCGTCACCAGGGACGAGGCGGCGGCGCTGGACGCGGGCTTCCTGCTCCCGGTGGAGGTGCCGGCATGACGACCGTGGGCCTCGACCTCACCGCCACGGGGTGGATCACGACGTTCCAGGACCTCGGCCGCCGGGACGCCGAACGCCGCGGTGTCCCCACTGGCGGCGCGGCCGACCAGCACTCCGCGGTCGTCGCGAACGTCCTCGTGGGCAACGCGCGCGGCGCGACGCTGATCGAGAACCTCGGAGGCGAGTTGGCGCTCGTTCCCGACGCGGACGTCCTGGTCGCCGTGACCGGCGCCCCCGCCCAAGTGACCGTCGGCGACGTACCGGTCGACAGTTGGTCGCCCGTGGTGGTGCCGGCGGGCCACGAGATCCGGGTCCGCTGCGACATCGGCCGGGGAACCCGCACCTACCTGGCCGTGAACGGCGCGATCGCCGCTGAGACCTTCCTCGGCAGCGCCGCCCCGGACGCGCGGATGGGGTTCGGGCAGATCCTCACCCGGGGATCGAAGACGCTGCTGGAGACGGAGTTCCGGGGTTTCCCGCGCGGGGTCTTCGCACCGCCGCTGTTCCGGCTCCCCGTCCCGGTCCTGCGCTGCGCGGAGGGGCCCTGGGACATCGATGTCGTCGAGAGCCACGGGATCCACGCGATCCCCGGGGTCCGCGAGGTGATCGAGGCGTCGCCCTATGTCGTCACCGCCCGCTCCAACCACGTCGGCCTGCGGCTCGACGGACCGGTGCTCCACCCGGACACCGACACCGAGATCGTGTCGCACGGGGTACCGATCGGGGCCCTGCAGATTCCGCACGCGGACGAGCTGATCGTCCTCGGCAGATACCGGAGCCTGACGGCCGGTTACCCGATCGTCGGGGTCGCCTCACGGGTGTCGCTGCCTCTGCTGGGTCAGGCCGGGCCGGGCCGGGAGCTGCGGTTCCGCTGGGTCGACCGGGAGACCTCGCTCCGTACCCACGCCGAACGGGAGGGCGAGGTGCGCGTGCTGGAGCGCGCCGTCGCCCGGGCGTTCGGCGCGCTGGGCTGCGCGGCACCCTTGCCCAGCCATAGATGAGAAGATATTCTCATTTGGTATTCGCATCTCACGTATCGCACGCATCTCGCTATCTCGCGTATCCCAAGCATTTCGTGGAGGAGGAACGGTGACGTTGACCGGCAGGACCGCGCTCATCACAGGGGCCGGCAGCGGTATGGGGCTGGAGACCGCTCGGCTCCTCGCCCGGGACGGCGCCACCGTCGTACTCGTCGGCCGCCGGCAGGAGGCGCTGGACGAGGTCAGGGACACGATCCACGCCGAAGGTGGAACCGCCCTCGCGATCGCGGCGGACATCACCGACACGGACGACGTGAACCGCCTCATCGACCGCGTCCACGCCGAACTCGGCCCGGTCGACGTGCTGATCAACAACGCGGGAAGCGCCTCGACGGTGCTCAACCCGCAGTGGCTGCCGCACGAGGAGTGGCGCCACGTTCTCGACGTGAACCTCACGGCGGTCTTCCAGCTCACCCAGGCCGTGCTCCCCGACATGCTCGGCCGCGGCACCGGAACGATCGTCACGGTCTCCTCGCTCGCCGCCGTCAACCCCAACCTGCTCGGCGGGGCCGCCTACGGCGCGGCCAAGGCCGGGGTCCGCAACTTCATGACCTTCCTGCACAACACCTTCCGCAACCAGGGGCTGCGGGCCATCACCGTACTGCCCGGCGAGGCGGACACCCCGATCCTCGACAACCGGGCCCGGCCGCCGGCCGCCGAGGAGCGCGCCCACATGGTGCGCCCCGAGGACGTGGCGGAGGCCGTCCGCCTCGCGGTCACGCTGCCCCAGCGCGTCGTCCTCCAGGAGATCGTCGTGGCCCCCACCCGGCAGCGCGACACCTCGGCCGACCTCGAGATCAGCCGCTGGGCGGGCGCTCCCGCCGACGCCTCACGCCAAGTCTGACCAACTCTCGCCTCCAGGAGGACCGTATGCCGCCCACCGTCACCACCTCGCTGCCCCCCTTCGCGCCCGCCGAAGCCGTCGCCCGGATCGCCGCGGCCTCCCGCCGGACGCAGCAGCCGCAGTCCGGAGGCGACCTCGTCTCCCTCGCCATGGGCGAGCCCGACTTCGACACGCCCGAGCAGGTGGTCGAGGCGGCCCACGCCGCGATCCGCGCCGGACGCACCCACTACTCGCCGCTGCTCGGCGAACCGGCGCTGCGCGAGGCGCTCGCCGAGAAGCTCGCCGGGATCGCCGGGACACCGGTCTCCGCCGCCGACATCCTGATCACCCAGGGCGGAACGGCCGGGCTCGCCGCGTCGATCCTCGGCATCGTCGACCCCGGCGACAAGGTGGTCATACCCGACCCCACGTACTCCCTCTACGCCGACCTGGTCAGCATGGCCGGCGGCGTCGTCGTACCCGTCCCGCTCGCGCCGGACCTGCACTGGGACCTCGACCGGCTGGCCGACGCCCTCACGGACGCGAAGCTCTTCGTCTTCTGCAACCCGAGCAACCCGACCGGGATCGTGCACAGCCGCGAGGAACTCGACGCGCTCGCCGCCCTGCTGGAGGGCACGTCCACGATCGTCATCTCGGACGAGGCGTACTCCGACCTGGACTACACCGGCCGGCCCTTCACCTCCGCGATCTCGCTCGAAGGACTGCGCGACCGTACGGTCTACTGCCAGACCTTCTCCAAGAGTTACGCGATGACCGGCTGGCGCGTCGGCTACCTCTGGGGCCCGGCACCGCTCATCCAGGCGGCCGCCCGTATCCACAACACCTTCAACGGGTCCGTGAACACGGTCGTCCAGGACGCCGCCCTCGTCGCGGTGCGGACCTGCGACCCCGACATCGCCAGGATGCGCTCCGCGTACGAGCGGCGCGGCGAGATCATGCGCGCCGAACTGGCCGCGATCCCCGGCCTCACCCTGAGCACGCAGGAAGGCGCGTTCTACCAGTTCCCGCGGTACGACCTCGACCTGCCCTCGGCACAGGTCGTCGCCGAGCTGCGCTCGCACGGCGTCGCCGTCCGGCCGGGAAGCGAGTTCGGCGCCCAGGGCGAGGGCCATCTGCGGTTGTCGTACGCTGCCAGCCCGGAGTCCATCACCGAGGGCGTCCGCCGACTGGGCCGCGGCCTCTCGGCCCTTCAGTGACCGCCGTCCCACATGCAACGGGGGAGTCGTCCCATGCGCAGCGACACCGAGCGCAACCGCAGGCACCTCATCAAGGCCGCCGCGCTGCTGTTCGAGAACTCGCCGACGCCGGTCAGTCTGGCCGAGATCGCCAAGCACGCCGAGGTGTCCACCGCGACGGCCTACCGGCACTTCTCCTCCGTCGAGGAGATCCTGCACGCCTTCCGGGCCCAAGTCGGCTCCGAACTGAGTGACTTCAGCGCGCGGCAGACCACCCGGGGCATGGCGAGGCTGGAGGAGGTGTCCCGCTACTGGGTGTCGCTCGTCCTCGAACACGGCGGGGCGATGGCGCAGATGCGCTCGCACCGCGGCTACCTCGAACGGCTGCGGGAGGGCACCGGCTATCTCACCCCGCAGGCCGAGGCGCTCGCCGAGCCCCTGCGGCAGACCGCCGAGGAACTCGGGCTCGGGGACCTCGGGGACGAGGCCCTCTTCCTGTGGAACGCGCTGTTCGACCCCCGGGACATCCTCGACCTCATCAAGAGCGGCCGCCCCGAGGAGGAGGCCGCCACCCGTCTGGTGGCCGCTCTGCGCGGCGCTCTGATCGGCTGGTCCGCGGCGGCACAAGGTCACTGAGCGTCTAAGCTCTGGGCCAAGGCTTCAGTTTGGGACGGGACCGGTACCGGTACGCGCGCCCCGGCGTCGTGCCGGCCGCCGTACCTGGGAGGAGCGAAGATGGCACCGCAGAACTCTCCAGAAGATCGTTTCAACACCGGGGAGGCGCATTCCGCGCGGGTGTACGACTACATCCTGGGGGGCAAGGACAACTACCAGGTCGACCAGGAGGCCGGCGACTCGATGTGCCGGGAGTGGCCCGCACTCCCGATCCACATGCGGGCCAACCGCGAGTTCATGCACCGCGCGGCGCGCTACCTCGCCGAGGAGAAGGGCATCCGGCAGTTCCTGGACATCGGTACGGGTCTGCCCACCCAGCCCAACATGCACGAGGTCGCGCAGAAGGTCGCCCCCGACTCCCGGGTCGTCTACGTCGACAACGACCCGATCGTCCTCGCGCACGCCCGCGCCCTGCTGACCAGCGCTCCCGAGGGCCGTACGGCCTACATCGACGCCGATATGCGGGACCCCGACGCGATCATCGGCTCGCCCCAGTTCCAGGAGCTGCTGGACCTGCGCAAGCCGGTCGGCCTCATGATCATCGGGATTCTCCACTTCATCCTGGAGAACGACGACGACCACGGCCTCGTCCAGCGGCTGCTCGACCCGCTGCCGTCCGGCAGCTATCTGGCGATGACCATCGGCACCGCAGACTTCGCCCCGGTGGAGGTCGGCCATGTGGCCGAGGAGTATGCGAAGCGCGGCATGCCCATGCAGCTCCGTACGCTGGCCGAGGCCACCACGTTCTTCGACGGCCTGGAGCTGATCGAGCCGGGCGTGACCCAGGTCCACAAGTGGCGTCCGGACGTCGGCCAGGAGGTCATGGACGACCGCGACATCGCGATGTACGGCGCCATCGCCCGCAAGGCGTAGCGTCCTCTCCCGGGAATCTCGGAAGTCTCGGGAATCCCGGGATCCCGGGAAGGTTTGCGCCGCTCCGGCCGGGCAATCATTACAGGTCGAGGCGCTGGCCTGGTGGGTCGTGCCCGTGGGCTCCGAAGTAGAGTGCACCGCCGGACGATCGACGACTGGAAGACCTGACAGACCATGAACGTGTCATCGAACCCCCCGATCTACGAGCAGCTTCTCCGGGAGCACGGCGACGTCGTCACCGAAGCTCGCGAGGCGGCCCACCAGACGACCCGGCAGGCGGAACACGTACTGGACTGGAGCGGGCTGCACCGGCGGTTCCCCACCGAGCAGGCGCGCCACGACTGACCCCGTCCCGACCGGGCCGTCCGCCGGGTCGCCCCCTCGCCGGGTCGCCCCCACCGGGTCGCCTCGCCGGGACGACAGCGTCACCACCGAGCCGCCCCGCGCCGACCGCGCGGGGCGGCTCGGTCGCGTCACCCCGAGGGCTTCCCGACGCTCCGCGGAGTACTGTGAAGACATCGAGGGTATGTCGCCGTCGGCCGCTTCGCCGAGGGCGTTCTCGATGAGGAACGAGGTCGGAGGCGCGGCTTCCGGGAGGCGTGGTCGACATGATCGCGGCAGCGACGTATGTCCGTGGCGGATGAGTTCTCACAGAGCCCGGTCGGGGCCATCGGCAGAGTCACCGTCCCGATCCCGGCGGACGGGCCCGGTGAGGTGCTGGTGGCCGTACGGGGCGGCTCCGAGGCGTACGCGGCCTGGGCGCACCGCCCGATCGGCCGGGACCTGCGCGTGGTCGTGGTCGAGTCGATCTCGGCGCGCTCGGTGATCGTGGAACCCCTCCCCTCCTGAACCCCTAACCCCCAACGACGCACTCCAGTACGAGGAAGCGGTAGCGAGCAGTACCAGCAGGACCCAGCAGGACCGAGCGGTACCGGCGCACACACGCGGTACGACAGGAGCACACCATGCTGTTCTGGCATGTCCCCGCGCCCAACGAGGCGATGCTCATCTCCGGCTCCAAACGGCAGGCGCAGGACACTCAGTTCCGGATCGTCACGGGACACGGCAGTTTCGTGATGCCGGTCAAGCACAAGGTACGGATGCTCTCCCTGGCGCTCCGCGAGGCGGAGATCGTCGAGGACTGCGTCACCCAGCAGGGAATCCGTCTCAACGTCCGTGCCGTGGCCGTGTTCAAGGTCGGCGACGACACGGTGTCGATCGCCAACGCGGCCCGCCGCTTCCTGGCCGAACAGGACCGGATGGAGGAGCTGGTGGGCCGGATCTTCGCCGGTCACCTCCGCTCCATCATCGGCGGACTGACGGTGGAACAGATCATCCGGGAGCGCGACCGGGTCGCCCAGGAGGTCAAGCAGGGCAGCCACAGCGAGATGGAGAAGCTCGGCATCGTCGTGGACGCGCTCCAGATCCAGGAGATCGACGACGCCACCGGCTACATCGAGAACCTCGCCGCCCCGCACGCGGCGGCCGTCGCCAGCCAGGCGCGGATCGCCCAGGCCAAGTCGGACCAGGAGGCGAGCGAGCGCGAGCAGCAGGCCGCCGCGCTGAAGGCCGAGTACGAACGGGACACCGCGATCAAGCGGGCGGGGTTCCACGCCGAGACGGAGCAGGTCAACGCCCGCGCCGCGCAGGCGGGACCGCTGGCCGAGGCGCGGGCCTCCCAGGAGACCATCGAACAGCAGACGGCCCTGGCGCAGCGGCAGGCCGATCTGGCCGCGCAGCGGCTGGAGGCCGAGGTACGGCGCCCCGCGGACGCCGAGGCGTACCGTCAGCGCACCCTGGCGGAGGCCGCCAGGGACCGGGTGAAGTTCGAGGCGGACGCCTCCGCGTACAGCGAGCGCACCCTCGCCCAGGCCCAGGCCGACGCGAACACCGCGCGCGCCGAGTCCCTGAAGAACGGCAACCAGGAGCTCATCGCCGCCAACCGCACCGTCGAGAACCTGCCGACGCTGGCCGACGCGGCGGCCCGGGGCATGGCGGGCGCCCATCTGACCGTCCTGAACGGCACCGGCGGCGTCAACGACGTGGCGGCCGGACTGGTCGGACAGGGCATGGCCATCCTCAACTCGCTGAAGAACGCGTCCGGCGCGTCCGGCGCGTCCGGCGCGTCCGGCGCATCCAAGGACGGCGGGGACGCCAAGGCCGACACCGGCACCGACACCAAGGCCCCGAGCGCGAACGGGAAGCCCACGCTCCGTGCCACCGAGACACGGCGTGAGGAGCGGCCGAGGAGCGAGAGCGCTGACGTGACGTGACGTGACGTGCCAGGCGTCCGTCAGCCGCCCGCAGGTCAGCCGCCCGCCGGCCGGCCGTCGCCGGCCGGCTCCGCCGCTTCGGCGAGCCGCTTGATGACGGCGAGCCGGGCGTCCCAGTCGGCCGCGACCCGGTCCATCCAGCGCGCGGTGACCGTGAGCCGGTCCGGCCGCACCGCGTACCGCGCCTCGCGGCCCTCCCGGTACCCGGTGACCAGGCCGGCCCGGTCCAGGACGGCGAGGTGCTTGACGATGGCCTGACGGCTCACCGGCAGCTCCCCGGCCAGCACGGTCGCGGTCGCCTCGCCGTGCGCCGCCAGGGCGTCGAGTATCCGGCGCCGGGTCGGGTCCGCGAGCGCGGACAGCACCGCCGCCACCGCGTCCTGACCGGGGTCCGTCGTCATGCTTCGCGCTGCTCCGCGTAGTCCCGGATGACGCCGACCATCTCCGTCCAGCCCTCCGTGTGGCTCTCCTTGGAGGCGGTGTCCCGCCGCTCCTCGGGGATCACGATATCGGCGAAGCCGCTCTCCACGACACGCAGCCTGGTGCCCTCGCCCTCGGGCGTGAGCGTGAACTCGACCAGGGTGGAGTTCCCCTCCTCGGCCACCTCGCCGGGGTACGCGCTCGCCCAGCGGTACGAGAAGTGGTGCGGCGGATCGACCTTCACGATCGTCGTACGGAACTGCCCGTACTGACCGTGGTCCAGGAACATGATGCCGCCGGGCCGCAGGTCGACGGAGGTCGGCTCGCCCTGCCCGAACCACGAGCCGACGTGCTCCGGTTCGGTCAGGACGGCCCAGACGCGCTCCGGGGGCGCCGCGATGGAGACCTCGCGCTCGACGCGGTCCTCGGAAGGGGAAGGGGAAGCGGAGGTGGATGAGGACGTGGACATGAGGAACCTCCCGGCAGGAATCGGCCATGACGTGCAACTCAAGAGTTGCACTCATCTCCGTCTCGTGCAACCGATAGGTTGCACGATCTCCTGGGAAGGTCCCCGGGAGGTCCGCAGGAGGTCCCCGGAAGGTGCTCGAAGGTCCTCGAAAGGTCGGAGATCAGTGGCCGCGGGCCGCCGCCATGCCGATCGTCACCAGCCCCAGGATCACCCACCCGAACCACAGCCAGCCGTTGCTGCCGAGCGCCGCGGTGTACCCCGTGACCACCACCAGCGCGCCGACGGTGACCACACCCATCGTCTTCGTGGAACCGGACATGTATGTCCTCCTCCAGGCCGGGGCCGTGACGCCCATCGTCGCCCGGCGACCCCGGTTCGCGCTACCGTCCCCGGGCCTGGAGCGAGGCCAGGTAGGCGTTGTACTCCGCCAGCTCCCTGTCGCCGTCCCGGTCCGCGGCCCGGTCGGAGCGCTTCGCCTGCCGTTGCTCCGAGTGGTACCACTGGTAGACCAGCGCGACCAGCACCAGCACGGACGGGATCTCGCTGAACGCCCAGGCGATACCGCCGGCCGCGTTCTGGTCGGTGAGGGCGTCGATCCCGAGCGAGGCCGACGGGTTCCCGTACGTCTTGACCATCGGCTCGCTCGCCATCATCAGCGCGATCCCGAAGAACGCGTGGAACGGCATCCCGGCGAACAGCTCCAGCATCCGGATCACGTAGTTCGGCCGGTGCGGCCCCGGGTCGATGCCCATGATCGGCCAGAAGAAGATCAGCCCGACGCCGAGGAAGTGCACCATCATCGCGATGTGCCCCGGCTTGGACGACATCAGGAAGTCGAAGAGAGGCGTGAAGTAGAGCCCGTACAGGCTCGCGATGAAGAGCGGGATGGTGAAGGCGGGGTGCGTGATGATCTGTACGTAGCGGCTGTGCAGCAGCGCCAGCAGCAGCTCGCGCGGCCCCTTCCGGCTCCTGCCGTCGCTGTCCCGGCCCGCGACCGGCAGGGCGCGCAGGGCCAGGGTCACCGGGGCGCCGAGCAGCAGCAGGATCGGCGAGACCATGCTGATCACCATGTGCTGGACCATGTGCACACTGAACATGACCATGCCGTAGTCGTTCAGCTTGGTGCACATCACCAGCGCGATGGTCAGCACGCCGAGGACGAAGGCGACGACGCGGCCGACCCCCCAGCCGTCCCCGCGCCGGCGCAGCCGGACGACACCCCAGCCGTACAGGGCGAGCGCGACCAGGCAGCCGATCAGGAAGAAGAGGTCGGGGGAGTACTCAAGCCCTCGTCCCAGCGTGAACGGCGGCAGATCCATGGTCATGCCGTGCCCGCTGTGATCCATCCGTGTGCTCCCGGTGCTTCCCGTGGCGGGGACCACGGCGTCCGCCGTGCCCGCCGTCCACCGGCGGTGGTTTTCGCGCCGGTTGTCCGCTTGTCCGGACCAGACTAGATGAGTGAGTCCGAAGTCCCGTCTGCGGGGAGGCGCCATGCACGCACATCCGCGGCGTTGTCGTCACTCGACGACGCTCCGCGTCGCCTCGCTCCTCCGCCTTGCGGCTGCACGCACCTGACACCTCCCCGCCCGCCCCAAGGGGCGGACGACGCTACTTCGGACTCACTCATCCAGAACCGCCCCCGCCCCCGGTCGCGATCGCGACCGGGGGCGGTCCGTCCCGTACCGGAGGCCGGGGGAGGAGCAGGGCGGGAGGGTCAGGCAGGGGTCAGAGCACGCACTCCGCCTCGGCGTACCGCTCCGGCGGCACCGTCTTGAGCGTCTCCACGGCCTCGCTCAGCGGCACCATCACGATGTCCGTGCCGCGCAGCGCCGTCAGCATGCCGAACTCGGCGCGGTGCGCCGCCTCGACGGCGTGCCAGCCGAACCGGGTCGCCAGCACCCTGTCGTACGCGGTGGGCGTGCCACCGCGCTGGACGTGCCCGAGTATGACCGCCCTGGCCTCCTTGCCCAGGCGCTCCTCCAGCTCGATCGAGAGCTGCCGGGCGACGCCCGCGAAGCGCTCGTGGCCGTAGATGTCCTTGCCGCCGGCGTCGAACTCCATCGAGCCCTCGCGGGGCTTCGCGCCCTCCGCGACCACGACGATCGCGAACCGCTTGCCCGCCGAGAACCGCTTGCCGACCACCTCGGTCAGCTCACCGATGTCGAAGGGCCGCTCGGGCACGACGATGGCGTGCGCGCCCGCCGCCATGCCGGAGTGCAGGGCGATCCAGCCGGTGTGCCGGCCCATGACCTCGACGATCAGTACGCGCTGGTGCGACTCCGCGGTCGTCTTGAGCCGGTCCAGCGCCTCGGTGGCGACCCCGACGGCCGTGTCGAAGCCGAAGGTCACATCGGTCGAGGCGATGTCGTTGTCGATGGTCTTCGGTACGCCGACGATCGGCAGCCCGGCCTCGGAGAGCAGGTGCGCGGCCTTGAGCGTGCCCTCACCGCCGATCGGGATGATCGCGTCGAGCCCCAGGTCGGCGACGTGGCCCCGCGCCCGCTCCACCCCGTCGCGCAGATGCGCGGGCTGGACCCGGGAGGAGCCGAGTATCGTGCCGCCGCGGGCCAGGATGCCGGCCACCGCGTCGAGGTCGAGCTTGCGGTAGTCGCACTCCAGGAGGCCCTTCCAGCCGTCGTGGAAGCCGATCACCTCGTCGCCGTGGTCGACGACGGCACGGTGCACGACGGACCTGATCACGGCGTTGAGGCCGGGACAGTCGCCGCCTGAGGTGAGCACACCAATTCGCATAGCCCGGATTACCTTTGCAACGTGGGCCGACGGCCGGACACCGTTGTCAGGCCAGATCCTCGCCAGCCTACCGGCGGTCGCCGGGGGTACCGAAACCCCGCGTCCGCCTGCTGGACAGGCGGACGCGGGGCGGGAGGGCGCCGGACGGGGCGCCCGGGGAGTCGATCAGGCGGGCTGGGTCGCCGCGGCGACCCGCTCGGCGCGCAGCGCCTCGTACCACCGGTCGTCCGTCGGCGGCAGCGCGTTCACATCGAGGGCCAGCTTCAGCAGCAGGTCCGCGATCTGCGGGTTGCGCGCCATCACCGGGCCGTGCATGTACGTACCGAAGACGGTGTCGTTGTACGCGCCCTCCGTGCCGTCGCCCGTGCCGTTGCCCCGGCCGAGCTGGACCCGCGCGAACGGCCGTGCCGCCGGGCCGAGGTGGGTGATGCCCTGGTGGTTCTCGAAGCCGGTGAGCTGCGGCAGGTTCAGCCGCGGGTCGATGTCCGCCAGTACGTCGCCGACGCACCGCGCGCCCTCGCCACGGGTGGAGACCACGTCGAGCAGCCCGAGACCGGCCTCGCGCTCGCCCAGGTCGTTGACGAACTCGTGGCCCAGGATCTGGTAGCCGGCGCAGACCGAGAACACGATGGCGCCGTTGGAGACGGCCCTGCTGAGCCCGCCGTCGCGGCGCAGCCGCTCCGCCGCCAGCCGCTGGGGCCGGTCCTCGCCGCCGCCGATCAGATAGATGTCGCCGGAGGTCGGCACCGGCTGGTCGCTGCGTACGTCCACCCGCGTGACCCCGAGGCCGCGCTGGCGCGCCCTGCGCTCCACCACGAGAGCGTTGCCCTGGTCACCGTAGGTGCTCAGCAGGTCCGGGTAGATCCACACCAGCCGCAGGCTGTTGTCGCTCATTCTGGCTCGTCCTTCCGGGTTCCGGGGAGTCATGTATCCCGACATGGCTTCAGTTGCCCACCCGTCTGCGCAGATCCTGGAACGACGTGTAATTGGCGATCGCCTCGATACGGCCGGGCGGTGCCATCCGCACGGCCTCGTCGGGCGTCTCGCAGACCCGGAAGTCCAGGCCCGCGACCTCCAGACGTACGGCGAGGTCCAGCTTGCGGTCGCCGATCACGAAGATCGGGTGGCCCGCGAGCCGGGTGTAGTCCACGTCCCACAGCCACGAGGTGTCCGTACCGTCGGCGCCACGGGCGTTGACGGCGAGGATGACCGGGGTGGGCGGCGGGTCGATGAGGGAGAACGTCTCCAGCCAGCCCGCCGGGTTCTTGGCGAGCAGCAGCCGCAGATCACGGCCGAGGAAGGAGACCACGTCGTACCGTCCCGCGACGGCCTGCACCTGGTACATCCGCTCCAGGGCCACCTGCGGCGGCACCCCGAAGGTCGCGGCGACGGCTGCGGACGTCGCCGCGTTGGCCTTGTTGGCGCGGCCCGGGAGCTGGAGGTGGATCGGCCAGGCGGAGCCGTGCGGGTCGAGTACGTGGTCGCCGTGGAGCGCCCAGCTCGGCGGCGGCCTGCGGAAGCCGCACTCGCCGCAGAACCAGTCGTCGCCGGGGCGCTGCATCACACCGCCGCAGGAGGGGCACGACCAGGCGTCGTCCTTCCACTCCTGGCCCGCAGCGACCCACACCACGTTGGGCGAGGAGGAGGCGGCCCAGACGATCAGCGGGTCGTCCGCGTTGGCGATGACGACGGCCTTCGTGCCGGCCAGTCCCTCCCGCCACTTCTCGGCGAGCATGCGGGTCTCCGCGGCGCGGTCGAGCTGGTCGCGGGAGAGGTTGAGCAGCGCGATCGCCTTGGGCGTGGTGTCCCTGGCGACCCCGGCGAGATACTTCTCGTCGACCTCGATCACGCCGAACCGGGCGTCGGAGCCGCCCGCGAGGGCCGAGGTGATGCCGGCCGGCATGTTGGCGCCGAGCGCGTTCGACACCACGGGCCCGGCGGCCCGCAGCGCCTCGGCGATCAGCCGGGTGGTGGTGGTCTTCCCGTTGGTCGCCGACACGAGGATGACGTCGAGATGCTGCGCCAGCCGGCCCAGCAGATCCGGGTCGAGCCTGAGCGCCACCTTCCCGCCGATCACCGATCCGCTGCCGCGCCCTGCGGCGCGCGACACCGCCGCCGCGGCTTTGCCCGCCGTCACGGCCAGCTTGGCCCGCGGCGTCAGCGGGTCCGTGTTGCCTGACATCGCCTTGATCCTCCTTGCGTCGGTCCGTGGGCCAGCCTATCGAGATCCGGCCAGGGCCCCGAACCGTGGCACCGGGCAGAAGGCGGCGTTCACCGTGGACCGTACCCTGACCGTCATGCGAAACCGTCCGATCCCCGGCAGTACCGGGCGAGTACGAGCCATGAGATTGCTCGGAGATCCCGTCCTCCACGCGCCCTGTGAACCCGTCACCGACTTCGGTCCCGCGCTCGGCGCGCTGATCGAGGATCTGTTCGCGACGATGTACGCCGCCCGGGGTGTCGGGCTGGCCGCGAATCAGATCGGCGTGCCCCAGCGGGTGTTCGTGTACGACTGCCCCGACGACGAGGACGTCCGCCATCTCGGACACCTCGTCAATCCCCGGCTCGTCCAGGCCGACGACATCGTGGTGCGCGGACCCGAGGGCTGTCTGTCCCTGCCGGGCATCGAGGCGGGTACGGAGCGGTACGACCATGCCGTGGTGGAGGGCTTCACCAAGGACGGCGCACCGGCCCGGGTGGAGGGCCGGGGTTTCTTCGCCCGCTGTCTCCAGCACGAGTGCGACCATCTGGAGGGCATGCTCTACTCCGACCGGCTCACCGGGTGGCGGCGCTCCAGGACGCTGCGCGCGGCGCGCCGGGCGCCCTGGGCGACGGGTCGCCCGTCCGCCCCGTAGCGACGCCGTACGCCCCGTGCGCCGTCCCGGCTCGGAATGCTCGTCCCGGCTCGGAACGCGCCGTCCGGGTTCAGAAGCCGGGGCCGCCCGCGCGGTCGTCGACCGCCGCCAGCCTGCCCCACAGGAGGTCCGCCAGGCTGCGCACCAACTGGGCGCGCGGACAGGGGCGTTCTCCGAGCCACCAGTCACCGGCGCCGTGCATCATGCCGACGATGCCGTGGCCCCAGACCCGGGCGAGCTGTTCGCTGCCGGGTCCCAGGTCGACCCGTTCCTCTATGACCTTGGCCAGTTCCTCACCCAGCCGGCGCAGCAGCGGCGCCGAGTGGCGGCCGACGTCGAAGCCCTGCTCGGGGAGCGGGGTGTCCTCGGCCGGGTGCATCAGGAACCGGTAGACCTGGGGCCTCGCCTCGATCGCGGCGAGATACGTGTCCAGCGTGGCCTCCACGCGCTCGCGCCGCCCCGCGGGCGCGTCCAGCGCGGTCCGCAACGCGTCGAGCAGCGCGTCCGTGTGGCGCTTGGCCAGCGCCCGGTACAGCCCGCCCTTGTCGCCGAAGTGCCGGTAGAGGATCGGCTTGGTGATGCCCGCCTCCGCGGCGATGGCGTTCATGGAGGCTCCCGGGCCGTCCCTGAGCACCACCCGGTCGGCCGCCTCCAGGAGCTGTCGGCGCCGTTGCCGGGCCGAGCGCTGCTGCTCGGCCTGCTGTGTGCTCTCCATAGCTGTGTCTCCCCGCCCGTGCGATTGCGTGACGCCACCGCAACGTAACACCCTGTCCGCCGTCGATGCTGGTCAGAAGGTGGCCGGTTGACATCCCCTACTTATCGGTAACAGACTGGTGTTACCGCTAGTAACATCAGGGAGCGACACCGTGGGTCACGCGGTGCTGGAGGGGAACATGACCGAGTTCACGCTCGATCTCAACGACGACCAGAAGCAGGTCCGCGACTGGCTGCACGGCTTCGCCGCCGATGTCATCCGCCCCGCCGCCGCCGAGTGGGACGAGCGTGAGGAGACCCCCTGGCCGGTCATCCAGGAGGCCGCCAAACTCGGCATCTACTCCCTGGACTTCTACGCCCAGCAGTTCTTCGACCCTACGGGGCTGGGGATCCCGATGGTCATGGAGGAGCTGTTCTGGGGCGACGCGGGCATCGCCCTGTCCATCGTCGGTACGGGGCTGGCGGCCGTCGGCGTCCTCGCCAACGGCACCGAGGAGCAGGTCGGCACCTGGATCCCGCAGATGTACGGGGACCCGGACGACGTGAAGGTCGCCGCCTTCTGCTCCTCGGAGCCCGACGCGGGCTCCGACGTCGGCGCCATGCGCACCCGGGCGCTCTACGACGCGGCCAAGGACGAGTGGGTGCTCAACGGCACCAAGACCTGGGCCACCAACGGCGGTATCGCGAACGTCCATGTCGTGGTCGCCGTCGTCGACGCCGGGCTCGGCACGAAGGGCCACGCCTCCTTCATCGTCCCGCCGGGCACCCCCGGGCTCTCCCAGGGCCAGAAGTTCAAGAAGCACGGCATCCGCGCCTCCCACACCGCCGAGGTCGTCCTGGAGGACGTACGGGTCCCCGGCCACTGCCTGCTCGGCGGGAAGGAGAAGCTGGACGAACGCCTCGCGCGGGCGCGCGAGCGGGCCAGGGCCGCCGAGGGCACGGGCGGCGGCAAGGGCGACAGGGAGCGCGTGAAGAACGCCGCCATGGCGACCTTCGAGGCGTCCCGCCCGGCCGTCGGCGCCATGGCGGTGGGCACGGCGCGCGCCGCGTACGAGGTCGCCCTCGACTACGCGAGGACCCGCAGCCAGTTCGGCCGCCCGATCATCGACAACCAGGGCATCGCCTTCCAACTGGCCGACATGCGCACCCGTATCGACGCCTCCCGGCTGCTGGTCTGGCGGGCCTCCTGGATGGCGACCACGGGCAGGCCCTTCACCTCCGCCGAGGGCTCGATGTCCAAGCTGTACGCGAGCGAGACGGCGAAGCAGGTCACGGCGCAGGCCGTGCAGATACTCGGCGGCAACGGCTTCACCCGCGAGTACCCGGTGGAGCGGATGCACCGGGATGCAGCGATTTATACGATCTTCGAGGGCACGAGCGAGATCCAGCGCCTGGTCATCGCCCGCACCCTGTCGGGCATGCCCATCCGCTAGTGGTGGGGGAGCGCCGGGCCCTCGTACGGTGATCGAGGACCCGGCCGACGGGGTGTCAGGCGGGGAGCTGCGCCTCGATGGCCGCGACGACCTCGGGGGCCTCCGGCTCCGTACGCGGCCGGATCCGGGCGACGACCTCGCCCTTCGGGGAGATCAGGAACTTCTCGAAGTTCCACTGCACGTCCCCGGCGTCGCCCGCCGCGTCGGCCGTCTTCGTCAGCTCGGCGTACAGCGGGTGCTGGGTCTCCCCGTTCACGTCCGTCTTCGCGAGCAGCGGGAAGCTGACGCCGTACGTGGCCGAGCAGAACGTCCGGATCTCGTCCGCGCTGCCGGGCTCCTGCCCCGCGAACTGGTTGCAGGGCACGCCCAGGACGGTGAAGCCCCGGTCGCCGTAACTCTGCTGGAGCCGCTCCAGACCGGCGTACTGCGGGGTGAGACCGCACTTGGACGCCACGTTCACCAGCAGCACGGCCTGGCCCGCGTAGGCGGCCAGGGAGGTCGGCTCGCCGGTCAGAGTGGTCAGCGGGATGTCGTACAGGGTCATCGGGATCTCCTCGGTCGACGGCGAACTGTCCTCATTGTGGACCCGTGACCGAGGTGACCGGCGGCCGGGCTGGTAGAGGTGGACCGTGGACGAAACACCGCTCGACCCCTCGCACCCCGCCGACGACGGCCGGCTCCCCGGCTCCGCGCCGGACGCCGCCGCCGACGCGCGGCTCGTCCGGTGCCGCATGTGCGGCAGGCCGCTGACCGGCACAGGCTCGCGCCGTACCGGCCTCGGCCCCGCCTGCGACGCCAAACTCCACCCGCCCGCGCCGGACATCAGGACCCGGCGGCGCGAGGCCGAACAGGACCCGCTGCCCGGCATCTGACGCCCGCGCGCATTTTCTGGAACGCAGCAAAATATCTGCAAGTTTTGCAGATCACTTACGTTTTCCTGTTCACGGCCATCGGGCGCCGAAAATCGAGTCGTTCGCAAGGGGAAGCGGCCAACTCGGGTATGCCGTACGACGATTTCGTTCGGTCGGGCCGATGGACGCACTCGCATTTCTCTGCAACTCTCTCACGGCAAAACGCAAAATCCTCCGTTCATCAGTGCAGAAACGCATGCCGTGCAGGCGTGCTGCCGGAGCCGCGCCCTCGCCGCCCTCGCGCCGAGGCCGAAGATCGGGGAACCATGAGATCGTTACGCCGGAGATGGCGAGTCCTCGCCGCCACCCTCGCCAGCAGCCTGTTGATCGCCGGCTGGCCGACGCTCACCGCCGCGGCGGCCGACGGCCCCCGGGCCAAGGGCCCCGATGTCGCCGCGGGCCGGACCGCGACGGCGAGCGCGACCGCGGGCGGAAAGGCCGCCCGGAACGTCACGGACGGCGACCCGTCGACGTACTGGGAAGGCGGCGGGAAGAAGTTCCCCCAGTGGGTGCAGTCCGATCTGGGCGCCACCCGGCGTGTCGACCAGGTGGTGCTGAGACTCCCCACCGGATGGGCGACCAGGAAGCAGACCCTGTCCCTCCAGGGCAGCGCCGACGGCACCAGCTTCTCGACCCTGAAGACCTCGGCCACGTACACCTTCAGCCCCGGGACGGGCAATACGGTGACGGTGAGCTTCCCGGCCACCAGGGCACGCTTCGTACGGGCCGACTTCACCGCCAACACGGCGGGGAAGAAGGCCCAGCTCGCCGAGTTGGAGGTCCACGCGGCAGCCGCCGCCTCGGTCAACCTCGCCCTCGGCAGGACCCTGACATCGAGCAGCTTCACCGAGGTCTACGGGCCCGGCAACGCCAACGACGGCAACAGGGCGACCTACTGGGAGAGCAGGAACAACGACTTCCCGCAGTGGATCCAGGCCG
Organism: Streptomyces sp. NPDC087310; assembly: GCF_044744405.1. Taxonomy (NCBI): domain Bacteria; kingdom Bacillati; phylum Actinomycetota; class Actinomycetes; order Kitasatosporales; family Streptomycetaceae; genus Streptomyces; species Streptomyces sp. NPDC087310. The sequence continues at coordinate 277,539 of NZ_JBIUYF010000006.1, forward strand.
ACCTGGGATCCTCGGTCCGGGTCGACCAGGTGGTGCTGCGGCTGCCCGACGGCTGGGGCGCCAGGGACCAGACCCTGAAGGTCCAGGGCTCCACCGACAACACCGCCTTCACCGATCTGACGGCCTCCAAGGCGTACCGGTTCAACGCGGCGGGCAGCCAGTCGGTGACGATCGCCTTCGACGCCACCACCACGCGGTACCTCCGGGTGCTGATCACCGCCAACACCGCCCAACCCGGCGGCCAGCTCTCCGAGTTGGAGATCTACGGCCCCGAGACCGGTGACACCGAGGCGCCCACCGCGCCCACCGGGCTGTCGTACACCGAACCCGCCACCGGCCGGATCGTGCTCGCCTGGCAGGCGTCCACCGACAACACCGGTGTGACGGGCTACGACATCTACGCCGACAACGAGCTGCGCAGCAGCGTCCCGGGCACCGTGACCACCTTCACGGACACCCAGCCCACCGGGACGACGGTCTCGTACTACGTACGGGCGAAGGACGCGGCGGGCAACGCGTCGGCCAACAGCAACACCGTCACCCGGCGCGGCGACAACGGGGACACCCAGGCGCCGACGGCCCCCGCCGACCTCGCCTTCACCGAACCGTCGGCCGACGAGATCAAGCTGACCTGGGGCGCCTCGACCGACAACAAGGGGGTGACCGGCTACGACATCTACGCCAACAACGTCCTGCGCAAGAGCGTGGCCGGCGAGGTCACCACGTACACGGACACCCAGCCGGCCGGGACGACGGTCTCGTACCACGTACGGGCGAAGGACGCGGCCGGAAACACCTCGGTCAACAGCAACACCGTGACGCGGAACGGCAGTTCGGGCTCCGCGTCGAACCTCGCCGTCGGTCGGCCGATCGCCGCCTCCTCCGTGGTCCACACCTACGTCGCGGAGAACGCCAACGACAACAGCCTCACCACCTACTGGGAGGGCGCGGGCAGCAGCTACCCCAACACACTCACCGTGAAGCTGGGCGCCAACGCCGACACCCGGAGCGTCGTCGTCAAGCTCAACCCGGACAGCTCCTGGGGAGCGCGCACGCAGAACATCCAGGTGCTCGGCCGCGAGCAGAGCGCTTCCGGCCTCACCAGCCTGGTGGCGGCCAAGGAGTACGCCTTCACCCCGGCGACCGGCAACGCGGTGACCATCCCGGTCGCCGCGCGCGTCGCCGACGTCCAGCTCAGGTTCACCTCCAACACCGGCTCGGGCGCCGGACAGGTCGCGGAGTTCCAGGTGCTCGGCGCCCCGGCGCCCAACCCGGACCTCACCGTGACCGCGCTGAGCGCCTCACCCTCGGCGCCGGTCGAGTCCGACGCGATCACCCTGTCGGCGACCGTACGCAACACCGGGCGCGCCGCCGCGCCGGCCGGACCGGTCGAATTCCGGCTCGGCGGCACCAAGGTGGCCACCGCGTCGGTGGGCGCGCTCGCGGCCGGGGCCTCGGCCACGGTCACGGCGGACATCGGGGCGCGGGACGCGGGTTCGTACCAGCTCGGCGCCGTCGTCGACCCGGGCGGCCTGGTCATGGAGGAGAACGAGACCGACAACGCCTACACCAGTCCCACCCCGCTCGTGGTGCGGGCCGTCGACAGCTCCGACCTGGTCGCCGCGACGGTCGCCACCTCCCCGTCCTCCCCTTCAGCCGGTGACACCGTCACCTTCTCCCTCGCGATCAGGAACCAGGGCAACGTGGCGTCGGCGGCCGGGGCGCACGGCATCACACTCTCCCTGCTCGACGCCAAGGGCGCCACCGTCAAGACCCTGACCGGCACGTACAACGGCACCATCGCCCCGGGGGCGACCACGGCGCCGGTCGGCCTCGGTACCTGGACGGCGGTCAACGGCTCGTACACCCTCAAGGCGGTCCTCGCCGCCGACGCCAACGAACTGCCGGTGAAGCGCGACAACAACACCAGCACCCGGCCGCTCTTCGTCGGCCGCGGCGCCGACATGCCGTACGACATGTACGAGGCGGAGGACGGCACCACCGGCGGCGGCGCGCGGGTCGTCGGGCCCAACAGGACCATCGGCGACATCGCGGGCGAGGCGTCGGGCCGCAAGGCCGTCACCCTCGACGACACCGGCAGCTATGTCGAGTTCACCACCAAGGCCAGCACCAACACCCTGGTCACCCGGTTCTCCATCCCGGACGCAGCGGGCGGCGGTGGCATCGACTCCACCCTGAACATCTACGTGGACGGCACCTTCCTCAAGGCCGTCGACCTCACCTCGAAGTACGCCTGGTTGTACGGGGCGGAGGCCGCCCCCGGCAACTCGCCGAGCTCCGGCGCGCCCCGCCACATCTACGACGAGGCCAGCGTCCTGCTGGGCAGAACCGTCGCGGCGGGCAGCAGGATCAGGCTCCAGAAGGACGCGGCCAACACCTCGAAGTACGCGATCGACTTCGTCAGCCTGGAGCAGGCCACGCCGATCGCCAACCCGGACCCGGCCACGTACACGGTGCCGGCCGGACTCACCCACCAGGACGTGCAGAACGCGCTGGACAAGGTCCGGATGGACACCACCGGGAAGCTGGTGGGCGTCTACCTGCCCGCCGGTGACTACCAGACCTCCAGCAAGTTCCAGGTGTACGGAAAGCCGGTGCGGGTCGTCGGCGCCGGGCCCTGGTTCACTCGCTTCCGCGCCCCGGCGTCCCAGGAGAACACCGACATCGGCTTCCGTGCCGAGGCCGCGGCGAACGGATCGGCCTTCAGCGGCTTCGCGTACTTCGGCAACTACACCTCACGCATCGACGGCCCCGGCAAGGTGTTCGACTTCGCCAATGTCGCCGACATGGTGATCGACAACATCTGGAACGAGCACATGGTGTGCCTCTACTGGGGCGCCAACACGGACCGGATCACCATCAGGAACTCCCGGATCCGCGACATGTTCGCCGACGGCGTCAACATGACCAACGGCTCCACGGACAACCACGTCGTCAACAACGAGGCACGGGCCACCGGCGACGACAGCTTCGCGCTGTTCTCGGCGATCGACGCCGGGGGCGCGGACATGAAGAACAACGTCTACGAGAACCTGACGACGATCCTGACCTGGCGCGCCGCGGGCATCGCCGTGTACGGCGGGTACGACAACACCTTCCGCAACATCCATGTCGCGGACACCCTGGTGTACTCGGGCATCACGGTCAGCTCGCTGGACTTCGGGTATCCGATGAACGGCTTCGGGACCGGTCCGACGACGATCGAGAACGTGTCGGTCGTACGGTCAGGGGGCCATTTCTGGAACGGGCAGACCTTCCCCGGGATCTGGCTGTTCTCCGCGTCCAAGGTGTTCCAGGGGATCCGGATCAACGACGTCGACATCGTCGATCCGACCTACAGCGGCATCATGTTCCAGACCAACTACGTGGGCGGGCAGCCGCAGTTCCCGGTGAAGGACACCATCCTCAACGACATCTCGATCACCGGAGCCCGCAAGAGCGGTGACGCCTTCGACGCCAAGTCCGGCTTCGGGGTGTGGGCCAACGAGATGCCGGAGGCGGGGCAGGGACCGGCCGTCGGCGAGGTCACCTTCAACCGCCTGAAGCTCGACAACAACGCCGTGGACATCAGGAACACGACGCCCAACTTCAAGATCAACATCAATCCGTAGCGCCTGATCCATCGGGGACGGTGCCGACCGGTCCGCTCGGCCGGCACCGTCCCCGTATGTCCGTTGCAGAGTACCGCAAGTGGAGCAAGTGGCTTGCAATTCTTGCGCTACTCTTGCGCGCATGACACGACGACTTGCTCAGGTGGCGAAGAAGGTTGGGGTCAGCGAGGCCACGGTCAGCCGGGTGCTCAACGGCAAGCCCGGTGTCTCGCCGGCCACCCGGCAGTCCGTGCTGACCGCGCTGGACGTCCTCGGCTACGAGCGCCCCACCCAGCTCCGCGGTGAGCGCGCCCGGCTCGTCGGCCTGGTCCTGCCGGAGCTGCAGAACCCGATCTTCCCGGCGTTCGCCGAGGTGATCGGCGGCGCGCTGGCGCAGCAGGGCCTCACCCCCGTGCTCTGCACCCAGACCAAGGGCGGCGTCTCCGAGGCCGACTACGTGGAACTGCTGCTCCAGCAGCAGGTCTCCGGGGTGGTCTTCGCGGGCGGTCTCTTCGCCCAGGCGGACGCCCCGCACGACCACTACCGGCTGCTCGCCGAGCGCCGTATCCCGGTCGTCCTGATCAACGCGCCGATCGAGAACCTCGACTTCCCCTGCATCTCCTGCGACGACGCCGTCGCGGTCGAGCAGGCGTGGCGCCATCTGTCCTCGCTCGGCCACGAGCGCATCGGGCTGGTGCTCGGCCCGGCCGACCACGTACCGTCCCGGCGCAAGCTCGCGGCGGGGCACGCGGCGTACGCGGCGACGGGCGGCGCCGGTCCGGCCCTCCCGGACGAGCGGGTCGAGCGGACGATGTTCTCCCTGGAGGGCGGCCACGCGGCGGCCGCACGCCTGCTGGACCGGGGCGTCACGGGCATCATCTGCGCGAGCGATCCGCTGGCCCTGGGGGCGGTACGGGCCGCGCGGCGGCGCGGCCTCGCGGTCCCCGGCGAGGTCTCGGTGGTCGGGTACGACGACTCCGCGTTCATGACCTGCACCGAACCTCCGCTGACGACGGTCCGTCAGCCCATCGAGGCGATGGGCCGGGCGGCCGTCGAGATGCTCAGCGCCCAGATCCAGGGGGCCACGGTGCCCCCCGGTGAGCTGCTGTTCGAACCGGAGCTGGTGGTACGGGGCTCCACGGGCCAGGCGCCTCGCAGCGGCTGACCGCAGCCGCGTCCCGCTGCGGACGGATGACTGTCAACTATTTGCGAAATCGGAGCGACATATTGCGGGCATAGATGGTTGGTGGTTGAGTGAGCGCCGCCACACAGCGCGCTGCTGTGGGCTTCCCGCGCTGCTGCCCAAGAGGGGTCCCGCCGATGAGTAGTTCCGGGTTCCGCCGTACCTTCGCCACCGCGACAGCCACCGCCCTCGCCCTCACCGGACTGGCCGCCTGCGGCTCGGGCGGGGACAGCTCCGCCGACGGCAGGACGCGTATCACCGTCAACTGCATGCCGCCCAAGAGCGCCAGGATCGACCGCCAGAACTTCGAGGACGACATCGCGACGTTCGAGAAGGCGTACCCCGACATCGACGTCGTCGGCCGCGACGCCTTCCCCTGCCAGGACCCCAAGACCTTCGACGCGAAGCTCGCCGGCGGCCAGATGGAAGACGTCTTCTACACGTACTTCACCGACGCCCGGCACGTCGTCGACATCGACCAGGCGGCGGACATCACCGCGTACGTGAAGGACATGAAGGGCTACAGCGACATCCAGCAGTCGCTGCGCGACGTCTACACCGCCGACGGCGCGGTGTACGGCGTCCCGCGCACCAACTACTCGATGGGCCTCCTCTACAACAAGAAGCTCTTCCAGCAGGCCGGCCTCGACCCCGACAAGCCCCCGGCCACCTGGGAAGAGGTCCGCGCCGCCGCCAAGAGGATCGCGGGCCTCGGCCAGGGGTACGTGGGCTACGCCGACTACAGCGCGCAGAACCAGGGCGGCTGGCACTTCACCGCGGAGATGTACTCGCAGGGCGGCGACATCGTCACCGCGGACGGCAAGAAGGCGAGCGTCGACAGCCCCGAGGGCAGGGCCGTCCTCCAGAACCTCAAGGACATGCGCTGGCGCGACGGCTCCATGGGCACCAAACAACTGCTCATCCTCAACGACGTCCAGCAGATGATGGGTTCCGGCAAGCTCGGCATGTACCTCTCCGCCCCGGACAACGTCCCGATCCTGGTCAAGGAGAAGGGCGGCAGGTACGAGGACCTCGCGCTCGCCCCGATGCCCGGCGGCAAGGGCACCCTCATCGGCGGCGACGGCTACATGTTCAACAAGAAGGCGTCCCCGGAGCAGATCAAGGCCGGCCTGAAGTGGCTGGAGTTCCAGACCAACGCCCCCGGCTCCGGACTCAACGACTGGAAGCGCGCCGCCGACCTCAAGGCGCCGGTCGGCCTCCCCGAGCCCCGGCTGTGGAGCGGTGCCACCGATACCGAGGACCAGGAGCTGAAGAAGCGCTACGCCAATGTCCCGGTCGAGAACTACCAGGCGTTCCTGGACGGAAGCCAGGGGCTGACCGCGAAGCTGGAACCGCCGAAGGCGCAGCAGATCTACTCCGTTCTCGACGGCGCCGTCTCCGCCGTCCTCACCAAGAGGGACGCCGACATCGACCGGCTCCTCAAGGACGCCCAGGCGAAGATCGACGGAATCCTGGCCCGGGGCTGACACCCCCATGAAGACAGTCCAGGTTCCCCGGCGGTCCGTGCCGCCCTCCACACCGGTGCCGGGGCGCGGCGAACCGGCGGACCGCAGAGCCCCCGGCGCCCTGCGCCGTGCCCTGACGCACCAACTCCGCGCCTACGCCTTCCTCATCGGCGGCCTGATCTGCTTCGCGCTGTTCTCCTGGTACCCGGCGATCCGCGCGGTGGTCATCGCCTTCCAGAAGTACACCCCCGGATCGGAACCGGAATGGGTGGGCACCGCCAACTTCACCCAGGTCTTCCACGACCCCGAGTTCGGCGCCGCCTGGCGCAACACACTCACCTTTACCGTGATCGCCCTGCTCGCCGGTTTCGCCGTACCGTTCCTGATGGCGCTCGTCCTCAACGAGCTGCGCCACGCGAAATCCTTCTTCCGCGTGGTCGTCTACCTCCCGGTGATGATCCCGCCGGTCGTCAGCGCCCTGCTCTGGAAGTGGTTCTACGATCCGGGCGCCGGGCTCGCCAACGAAGCCCTGCGCCTCCTCCACCTCCCCACGTCGAACTGGACCAACGGCGCCGACACCGCGCTGCTCTCCCTGGTGATCGTCGCCACCTGGGCGAACATGGGCGGCACGGTCCTCATCTATCTCGCCGCGCTCCAGGGCATTCCGGGGGAGCTGTACGAAGCGGCCGAGCTGGACGGGGCCACCATCTGGCAGCGCGTGCGCCATGTGACCGTCCCGCAGACCCGCTTCATCATCCTGATGCTGATGCTCCTCCAGATCATCGCGACGATGCAGGTGTTCACCGAGCCCTTCGTGATCACCGGTGGCGGCCCGGAGAGTTCGACCGTCACCGTCCTCTACCTCATCTACAAGTACGCCTTCCTCTACAACGACTTCGGCGGCGCCTGCGCCCTGAGCGTGCTGCTCCTGATCGTGCTCAGCCTCTTCTCCGCCCTCTACCTGCGGCTCACCCGCACCGACGACTGAGAGGAACCCGCGGCGCCATGACCCGAGCCGAACCCGGCCAGGCCGTACGTACCCTCGTCTCCCCGCTCGCGCTGGCGAGCACCCGGGGCAAGACGCTCTACTGGACCGTCTTCGGCGGGGTCGTCCTCGCCTTCGTGGCCGCCTTCCTCCTCCCCGTGTACTGGATGGCGTCCGGCGCCATGAAGTCCCCGGACGAACTGGTCCGCACACCGCCGACCCTGGTCCCCGACACCTGGCACCTCGGCGCGTACACCGACGCGTGGGAGCTGATGCGGCTCCCCACGCACCTGGGGAACACGGTGGTGCAGGCCACGGGTGCCTGGATTCTCCAGCTCGTCTTCTGTACGGCGGCGGCCTACGCCCTGTCGAAGCTGCGGCCGGCGTTCGGGAAGGTGATCCTCGGCGGCATCCTCGCCACCCTGATGGTGCCCGCCCAGGCCCTGCTCGTACCGAAGTACCTGACGATCGCCGATCTGCCGCTGATCCACACCAGCCTGCTCAACGACCCGCTGGGCATCTGGCTGCCCGCCGTCGCCAACGCCTTCAACCTCTACCTGCTCAAGCGCTTCTTCGACCAGATCCCGCGCGATGTGCTGGAAGCGGCCGAGATCGACGGGGCGGGCCCGCTCCGTACCCTCTGGTCGATCCTGCTGCCCATGTCCCGGCCGGTGCTCGGGGTGGTGTCGATCTTCGCGCTGGTCGCCGTCTGGCAGGACTTCCTCTGGCCGCTGATGGTCTTCTCGGACACCGACAAGCAGCCCATCAGCGTCGCGCTCGTCCAGCTCTCCCAGAACATCCCGCTCTCGGTACTCATCGCCGCCATGGTGATCGCCAGTGTCCCGATGGTGCTGATGTTCCTGGTGTTCCAGCGGCACATCATCGCCGGGATCAGCGCCGGCAGCACCAAGGGCTGACCAGGGCCTGCCCGACCGGGCCCCCGGGACCTCTCCCCCCCCCGGACTTCTCACCCTCCCCGAAAGGAACACCGCATGGAAGGCAGCCCGCCGGCGCCCGCCGACACCCTCTGGTGGCGCGACGCCGTCATCTACCAGGTCTACGTACGCAGCTTCGCCGACGGCGACGGCGACGGCACCGGGGACCTCGCGGGGGTCCGGGCCAAGCTGCCGTACCTGGTCGAACTCGGGGTCGACGCCCTCTGGTTCACCCCCTGGTACCTCTCGCCGCTCGCCGACGGCGGCTACGACGTGGCGGACTACCGCACCATCGACCCGGCCTTCGGCACGCTCGCCGAGGCCGAGAAACTCATCGCCGAGGCACGCGAGCTGGGCCTCCGTACGATCGTCGACATCGTGCCCAACCATGTCTCCGACCGGCACGTCTGGTTCCGGGCGGCCCTCGCGGCGGGACCGGGCCGCCCCGAACGCGCCCTCTTCCACTTCAGGACCGGGCGCGGCGCGCACGGCGAGATCCCGCCCAACGACTGGGTCTCCGAGTTCGGCGGCCCGGCCTGGACACGGGTCGACGACGGCGAGTGGTACCTGCACCTCTTCGCCCCCGAGCAGCCCGACCTCAACTGGGCCCACCCCTCGGTGCGCAGGGAGCACGAGGAGGTGCTGCGCTTCTGGTTCGAGCGGGGCGTCGCGGGCGTACGGATCGACTCGGCCGCGCTCCTCGCCAAGGACCCCGCCCTGCCGGACTTCACCGCGGGCCGCGACCCGCACCCGTACGTCGACCGCGACGAACTGCACACGATCTACCGCTCCTGGCGCGCCCTCGCCGACACGTACGGCGCCGTCTTCGTCGGCGAGGTGTGGCTGCCCGACACCGAGCGCTTCGTACGCTACCTCCGCCCGGACGAACTCCACACCGCGTTCAACTTCAGCTTCCTGGCGTGCCCCTGGGACGCAGGGCCGCTGCGGGCCGCCATCGAGGCGACACTCGCCGAACACGCGCCCGTCGGCGCGCCCGCCACCTGGGTCCTCTGCAACCACGACGTGACCCGCACGGTCACCCGGTACGGGCGCGAGGAGAGCGGATTCGACTTCGCGGCCAAGGAGTTCGGCACCCCGACCGACCCCGGACTCGGCGCCCGCCGGGCGCGCGCCGCCGCCCTGCTCTCACTGGCCCTGCCCGGCGCCGTCTACCTCTACCAGGGCGAGGAACTGGGCCTGCCGGAGGCGGAGATCCCGCTGGACCGGATCCAGGACCCGATGCACGCGCGCTCCGGGGGCAAGGATCCGGGGCGCGACGGCTGCCGGGTGCCGCTGCCGTGGACGGCGGACGCGCCGTACGCGGGATTCGGCTCGGAGACCGAACCATGGCTGCCGCAGCCGGAGTTGTGGCCCGGGTACGCCGCCGACCTCCAGGCGGCCGACCCCGGCTCGATGCTCACGCTCTACCGGGAGGCCCTGCGGCTGCGGTGCACCGGACCCGGCTTCGGGGACGGCCCGATGAGCTGGCTGGAGTCGGCGCCGGGCGTGCTGTCGTTCGTACGGTCCGGGGACGCCGGGGCCGGGGACGCAGGGGACGCCGGGGACACCGGGGCCGGCTCCCCGGGCGCCCTGATCTGTGTGGTCAACTTCTCCGTGGCGCCGGTGGAGTTGCCCCCGTACACCGAGGTGCTGCTCACCAGCGGCCCGCTGGTGGCGGGCCGCCTCCCCCAGGACACGGCCGTCTGGCTGCGCGCCGCCCCGTGAGGGCCCCACCGCACGTGCCGCCGGTGCACAGCACACCGGCGGCGACGGGGGCGGAGTGTGTCAGGCCGTCGTCGGGGTCTTCTCCGTCTGGGCGAGCCGGGCGGCCCGGGTCCTGGGGCCGAAGACCGCCAGGGCCACGGCGCCGAAGAGCCAGGTGCCGGCGATGAAGTAGAAGACGCTCTGATAGCCGGAGCTGTTGTAGAGGGCCGCGATGATCAGTGGCCCGGCCGCGTTCGACAGCCGCCCCAGCCCGTACGAGACGCCGGTGCCCAGGGACCGGCTGCGGGTGTCGAAGACCTCGGGTGAGTACGCGTACCCCAGCGCGGTGTAGCCGCGTTCGAAGAGGTTCACGAGGAAGCCGAAGACGACGATCAGGATCGGGTCGAAGGTGAGCCCGTAGAGAAGACCGCAGAACGCGATGATCGTGCCGAAGGCGACCAGACACCACTTGCGCTCGAACCGGTCGGTGACCAGGGAGGCCAGGAAGGAACCGAGCGGCGCGCCGACCGTCGTCAGGGCCACGTAGAACACCGACTTCTCGACGCTGAAGCCCTCCTTCGCCAGCAGGGTGGGCGCCCAACTGGAGTAGCCGAAGAAGCCGATGGTCTGGGTGACCCACACCACGGTGAGCAGCAGTGTCGGCGCGAGGTATTTCTTTTCGAGCAGCAGACGCAGGGTCGCCTTGGCGGCCGGCTCCTCGTCGACCGGCGGCGCGGGCTCGGGCAGGGGGCCCTTCTCCGCCGTGGCCTGGGCCTCCAGCTCGGTCAGGATCGCGTCGGCCTCGGCGTGCCGGCCCCTGCTCTCCAGCCAGCGCGGGGACTCCTTGAGGCTGCGGGCGAAGAAGACGAAGAGCAGGCCGACCGAACCCCACAGGTAGACCAGCCGCCAGGACCAGTCGCTGAGCGGCACCACGGCACTGGCGATCAGATTGGTGACGGGCGTGCCGCAGATACCGATGACGATCGCGTACGCCTGGTACTTGCCGCGGAAGGCCGCCGGATAGATCTCGTTGACGTAGATGACCGCCACCACGGTCATCGCGGACAGCCCGGCCGAGGTCAGCACACGGAACACACCGAGGGACACGATGTCCCAGGCGAAGACCGAGACGAACGAGAAGACCCCGAAGAACACCGTCGTCATCGTGAGCGCCTTCTTGCGTCCCCACCGGTCGGCGAGGCCGCTGGCGATGATGGAACCGAAGAACATGCCGACGAACGACAGCGAGGTGACGTAGGCCACCTGGTTCACGGAGACGCCCCACAGATGGATCAGCTTGGGCGCGGTGGTCGCGAAGCTGTTGATGTCCGCGAACTCGAAGAAGTAGGCGAAGGACACCACGAGCAGGGTGGTCTTGTGGAACCGGAACACCGGCAGGCGGTTCAGCCGGTTCAGCGCGTTGGAGTGGGACATGGGGGCCTCTGTCGGAGTGAGGAGAGGAAGAAGAAGTGGGGTCGAACGGGTCCAGCCGGCAGCAGTGACAAGGTGGGGGGTGTGCGGCGGGTACGGCCGTCAGCCGGCCGACTCGCCGGGCCAGTAGAGCCGCATCGGGTTGTCGACCAGCAGTTTCCGCTGCTGCTCGGCGGTGACCGCGACCTGCGGCACGTAGTCCACGAGGAGCCCGTCGTCGGGCATGTGGCCGGTGAGATTGGGGTGCGGCCAGTCGGTGCCCCACAGCACGTCGTCGGGGAACTCCTCGACGACCCGGCGGGCGAAGGGCACCACATCGGTGTACGGGTGCCGCTCGCCGTCGAGCGCCGGGGGACCGGTGACACTGAGCCGCTCGGGGCAACTCACCTTCACCCAGACGTCGTTACGTTCGACGAAGCGCAGGAAGCGGCTGAACTCCGGGCCGTCGGCCGGCTCGGTCACCTCCGGCCGCCCCAGATGGTCCACGACCAGGGGTGTGGGCAGTGAGCCGAAGAAGCCCTCCAGTTCCGGCAGGTCGGCGCTCTCGAAGTAGAGGACGACATGCCAGCCCAGGGGCGCGATCCGCCGTGCCACGGCGGCCAGTTCGTCCTGGGGCGCGGCGTTGACCAGCCGCTTCAGGAAGTTGAAGCGTACGCCCCGTACGCCCGCCTCGTGGAGGCGGCGCAACTCGGCGTCGCCGATGTCCGGACGTACGGTGGCGATGCCCCGGGCCCTGCCGCCGGACGCCAGGACGGCGTCGACCATGGCGCTGTTGTCCGCGCCGTGGCAGGTGGCCTGCACGACGACGTTACGGCTGACACCGAGCCGGTCGCGCAGTGCGAAGAGTTCCTCCTTCCCGCCGTCGCAGGGGGTGTACTTCCGTTCGGGGGCGAACGGGAACCGGTCCTGGGGGCCGAACACATGGCAGTGGGTGTCGACGGTCCCCGGCGGGAGGGTGAAGGCGGGCCGGGACGGATCGGGGTACCAGTCCAGCCAGCCGGGGGTCTTGGGGGCGCGGGTGCTCATCGGGGCTCCGGTCGTACGGGTGCGGGTGCGGGTGCGGATGCGGATGCGGATGCGGGCGGGATGGGGGACGGACGGGGGCGGGTACGGACGCGGTGGGACGGGTGCGGATTCGGGCGGACGGGGATGTGGGCGGACGGGGACGCGGGCCGGTGGCTCAGTCCACGTAACGGAGACCGGCCGCCCGGAGCGGCTCGCGCATCGCGTACATGTCGAGGCCGAGTTCCCCGGCCGCGAACCGCTGCCGCTTCTCCTCCTCGTTGGCCTCGCGGACCCGGGACGCCTCGGCGACCTCCCCGGCCCGCTCGGCCGGTACGACGACGACACCGTCGACGTCCGCGACCACCACGTCACCGGGCCGGACCAGCGCGTTGGCGCAGACGACCGGCACGTTGACCGAGCCCGGGGTGGCCTTGACGGTGCCCTTCGCGTTGATGGCCCGGCTGAAGACCGGGAAGTCCATCTCCTGCAGCGCGGCCACATCGCGGCAGCCGCCGTCGATGACCAGACCGGCGCAGCCCCGGGCGCGGACCGACGTGGCCAGCAGCTCGCCGAAGAACCCGTCCTCGGACTCGGTGGTGCAGGCCGCGACCAGGACGTCGCCGGGCCGGAGCTGTTCGGCCGCCACATGCAGCATCCAGTTGTCGCCCGGCTGGAGCAGGACGGTGACGGCCGTCCCGCAGAAGGCGGCGCCGGGATAGACGGGCCTGATGTACGGGCGCATCAGCCCGGTGCGGCCCATCGCCTCGTGGAGGGTGCTGACACCGAACGGCGCGAGGGCGTCGACGTCCGGGCGGGCGGCCCTGGTGATGTTCCGGTGGACGACTCCGAGTGTGTTCACGATCGTGCTGTTCCTTCCGCTCGGGTCAGCGACCCTGCCGCTTCAGCAGGGCGTCGAGACGTGGGTAGACGGTGCGCGCGTTGTGTTCGCAGAGGTCGGCCAGTGTCTCCGGGGACAGCCCGGCGGCCTCCACATAGCGGCGGGTGTCGTCGAAGTGGTGGCCGGTGTCCGGGTCGATGCCACGGACGGCGCCGATCATCTCCGAGGCGAAGAGGATGTTACGGGCGGGGATGACGTCGAGGAGCAGATCGATGCCGGGCTGGTGGTAGACACAGGTGTCGAAGAAGACGTTGCCCAGCACATGCGTGTCGAGCGGCGGTTTGCCGAGCGCCGCCGCAAGACCGCGCAACCGCCCCCAGTGGTACGGGACGGCCCCTCCGCCGTGCGGGACGACGAGCCGCAGGCCGGGGAAGTCGGCGAAGAGATCGCCCTGGACGAGCTGCATGAACGCCGTGGTGTCGGCGTTGAGATAGTGGGCGCCGGTGGTGTGGAACGCCGGGTTGACGCTCGTACTCACATGGACCATCGCCGGGATGTCGTACTCGACCATCTTCTCGTAGACCGGGTACCACGAGCGGTCGGTCAGCGGCGGCGCCGTCCAGAGGCCGCCGGACGGGTCGGGGTTGAGGTTCAGCGCGACGGCCCCGTACTCCTCGACGCAGCGGACCAGTTCGGGGACGCAGGTGGCCGGGTCGGCGCCGGGGGACTGGGGGAGCATCGCGGCGGGGGCGAAGCGGTCCGGGTACAGCGCGCAGATCCGGGCGACCAGCTCGTTGCAGAGGGCCGCCCACCGGGCGGAGGTGCGGAAGTCACCGATGTGGTGGGCCATGAAGGACGCCCGCGGGGAGAAGACCGTCAGGTCGATGCCACGCTCGTCCATCAGCCGCAACTGATGGTCCTCGACGCTCCGGCGCAGTGCGTCGTCGCTGATCCGCAGATCGGCGGGGTCGGGATCGAGCGCGGGATCGGTGAGTCCGGCGATCTGGCGGTTGCGCCACTCCTCCAGCGCCGGGGGCGCGGTGGTGTAGTGGCCGTGGCAGTCGATGATCATCGCTGCTCCTCCTGGGGCTCGTTCGGGTCGTTCGGGTGGGCCTTCGGGTGGATCAGAGCCGCTGGTGGCGGTAGGCGCGGCGGGGGACCAGGACCTCGCCGGCCATGATCAGCCGCGCGGTGCGCACCAGGGCCGAGGTCGTCACGCGTCGCGGGGGGTCCGCGCTCAGGCCGAGCCGTACGGTGAACTCGCCGGCCGGGTGTTCCACCGAGACGCTGACGTCGGTACCGGACGGGACGTCGGCCAGTTCGGCGGCGACCGATCCGTCGAGCACGCAGGCGGTGGCCGCGGTGACGGCGGCGAGCACCCCGATCGACCCGTGGCAGACGTGCGGGATGAAGCTGCGGGTGTTGATCGTGCCGCCGCGCGCGGCGGGGGAGACCAGGGTCATCTTGGGGTAGTTCTTCGCGGTCACGTCCCCGAGCCCCATCAGCTCGCCGCAGACCAGCCGCAGCGCCTCCAGGCGCTCCTTGAGCTCCGTGTCGGCGTTGAGCGCCTCGGCGGACTCGTGGCCGGTGCGTCCCAGGTCCGCCGCGTCGACGATCACGAGGGGCTGCCCGTTGTCGATACAGGTGACGTCGAGGGGGCCGACGCCCGGGGCCTCCACCCGGTCGCGGACGTTCCCGGTGGGCAGCAGGCCGGAGCACACGGAGCCCGCCGTGTCGAGAAAGCCGATGGTGACGGCCGCGGCGGTGCCCGGCACACCGTCGATGGCGGTGTCCCCGGCGTACTCGACATACCGGCCGGACGGTACGTCGCCCCCGGACGCCTCCGCCGGCGGCGTACGGATGGAGATCTCGGCGACCAGTCCGGTGTTACGGGTGAGGACGCGGGCCGTCGTGGTGTCGCCGTCCGGGACCAGCAGTCCCGACTCGACGGCGAAGGGGACCACGGCCGCGAGCATGTTTCCGCAGTTCGCCGTGGTGTCGACGAGATCACTGCCGGGTTGTAGCTGCGCGAACCAGAAGTCGAGATCGACGTCCGGCCGACTGCCGGGGCCGACGACGCCGGCCTTGCTCGTCAGGGGGTTCGCCCCGCCGAGCCCGTCGATCTGGCGCGGGTCGGGCGATCCCATGGCCGCGAGGAGTACGGCGTCCCGTGCGGCACGGTCCGCCGGCAGGTCGGCGGCGCGGAAGAACGGTCCGCGTGAGGTGCCGCCGCGCAGGAACCAGCAGGGGACGGCCACCTGGCCGCCGCGGGTCCGCGGGCCGGGGCCGGGGGCGGCTTCGGCCGCCGTGGGTTGCGTCATTGCATTCCCTCCGTGCGATTGCGCTCGCCAACTTAACCGTCGACCAGATTGTTGACAATATGCTCGACGAAAAAGTTTCAGGCGTTGTTCACGTGCCGTGTGACGCCCCATAGACTGCGTTCCGACGGAGACGGACGGTGGACCGAGGAAGGCGGTAGGGGTGGCGCAGAAGCAGGTCACCGGGCAGGCGGGCCGGAGTGTGGTCGGCGCGGGGATCCGGGCGGCGCTGGCCGCGGGGGACATGGTCCCCGGGCAGCGGCTGATCGAGCAGGAGCTGTCCGAGACGTTCGACGCCACACGCAGCTCGGTCCGCGAAGCGCTGCAGGACCTCGCTGCCGAAGGGCTCGTCGAGCTGATCCCGCGCCGGGGCGCCCGCGTCCGGGTGATCCCGGTGGAGGAGGCCGTCCAGATCACGGAGTGCCGGGCCTCGCTGGAGGGCCTGTGCGCCCGGCGCGCCGCCGAGCGGGCGACGGAACACCACCACGAGCAGTTGCTGGAGATCGGCGCGGGGATGCGGGCGGCCGTGGCCGGCGGTGAACTCGACACCTACTCGGGGCTCAACCGGCGCCTCCACGACCTGGTCGCCGAGGTGAGCGGGCAGGAGGTGGCGAAGGCGCTGCTGGAACGGCTGAACGGGCAGATGATCCGCTACCAGTTCCGGCTCGCCCTGCGGCCGGGCCGCCCGACGCGGTCGCTGCCCCAGCACCTGGCGATCATCGACGCGATCGTGGCCGGCGACGCCGAGGCGGCGGAGGCCGCGGCGAAGGCGCACCTCGCCAGCGTCATCGAGGAGTTGGGCGCGACCCCGGACCGGGGCCGCGAGGAGTCCCGTACCGCCTGAGGGATACGGGACTCCTCGCGGCCACGGCCACGGGTACGCGTACGGCCGGCGTCCGGGCCTGTCCTGAGTGGTCGTCAGGGACGGGCGGGCCGCCGGCCGCTGCCGCTCACGACCGGGTGGCGGTCCCGCACTCGGCGTCGCCGGCCTCCCGCAGA
This sequence comes from Streptomyces sp. NPDC087310, assembly GCF_044744405.1. Lineage (NCBI taxonomy): Bacteria > Bacillati > Actinomycetota > Actinomycetes > Kitasatosporales > Streptomycetaceae > Streptomyces > Streptomyces sp. NPDC087310. Next base: position 294,014 of record NZ_JBIUYF010000006.1, read on the forward strand.
CGCGCGTCCATCGACGTACTCCGGTCGTACGGGTCGACCTCGGGGCCGTCCGCCGGGGCGCCGCGTTCGGCGCCGAACGCGGGGGTGAAGTAGCCGGTGTGGGTGGAGCAGCCGCCGTTGGTGGTGTCCATCGTGTAGGAGACGAGCGAGAAGGTCCCCGGCTCGGTGATCACCTTCGCCGGGTCGTCCCAGCTCATCACGGTCTCGCGGCGCACGATGGTCCGTACGACCTCGTCGCTCCCGGCGGCGGCGCGGACGACCGGGTAGACGTACGTGACATCGGCGGTCACCTCGACCGCGCCACGCTCACCCTCCCGGTAGGTGATCCGCCCCTCCGTCTTGACCACGTTCCCGACCAGCCGCACCTCCGTCTTCGCGAACCGGCTGAACAGCAGCAGGGGGTCGTTCTCCTCGCCGGGCTCCCGGAAGGCGGCCGTCACGTACTCCTGGACGTCCCGCTGATGCGGATTGAGCAACGCGATCGCCTTCCCCGGACGCTCCCCGCGCAGCACCCCGGTGTCCAGGCTGGACGCGGCGAGGAAGTCCCGGCTCCGGCCGAGGGCCCGCGCGACCTCCGCCTCGCTCATCCAGCCGGTCGCCCGTGCCTCGGGGAGCGCGAGCGCCGCCACCCCGTTCCCCCACCGGGCCGCGGGCGAACCCCTGAACGGCTCCTCCAGCGTGGGCCGTTGGACGGCTGCCTCGGTCGCCGGCGGCTGGTCGGGGCGCTCCGACTCCGCGGCGAGCGGCGCGCTCCCGCCGCCTTCGCCCCCGAACCACCCCGTCACCAGGCCCGGAGTCAGCGCCACGACCAGCAGACCGACCACGGCGACCAGACCGACCGCGTACCAGAGGGTGTTGCGCCGACGCCGGGCCGGCCGGTAGGTCCGCCATCCCTCCGGCGGACCGGGCTCCTCCCGCAGCCGCCGCGCCACCATCCGGGCCCGCGCCGACGGCTCCTTCGGCGCGTCCGGGGCCCCGGCCCCCGCGTCGCGCAGGAAGCGCTCCCACTCCTCGTCCGGTATGGACCCCTCGTCCTTGGCCATGCTGCGGCCCCGCCCCCTCACACATGACCGGTCACACCTGGACCGGTCGGCATCCCCGCATCATCACACAGGCCACTGACACCCCCGCGAAGCCCCGAATGTCCGGCGCCGCCCGCTTCACCGGAGGACTCCCCGAGCTGTTCGACGGCGTCAACACCGTGATGACCAGGCACAGCCCGTCGGGAGGGGACCTAGCTCAGACCCAGCATGCGTACCGCGTTGTCCTTGAGGATCAAGGGCCGTACGTCGTCCTCGATCTCCAGCTCGGTGAAGTCGGCCATCCATCGGTCGGGGGTGATGACGGGGAAGTCCGAGCCGAACAGCACCTTGTGCTTGAGGAAGCTGTTGGCGGCACGTACGAGCTGGGGCGGGAAGTACTTGGGCGACCAGCCCGACAGGTCGATGTAGACGTTGGCCTTGTGGCCGGCGATGGAGATCGCGGCGTCCTGCCAGGGCACCGAGGGGTGCGCCATGACGATGGTCAGGTCGGGGAAGTCAGCGGCGATGTCGTCGAGCAGGGTCGGGTCGGAGTAGCGCAGCTTGATGCCCCGGCCACCGGGGAGACCGGCGCCGATGCCGGTCTGGCCGGTGTGGAACAGGGCGGGGACGCCGAGTTCGGCGAGGGTCTCGTAGAGCGGGTAGTGGCGGACGTCGTTGGGCTGGAACGCCTGGAGGCTGGGGTGGAACTTGAAGCCGCGTACGCCGTGTTCGGTGACGAGCCGGCGGGCCCGGGTGATCGCGGCCTGTCCGGCGTGCGGATCGACCGACCCGAAGGGGATCAGTACGTCGGCGTGTTCAGCGGCCTGGTCGGCGATCTCCTCGCTGGAGAGGGCCGGATGGCCGGTCGCGGTGGTGGCGTCGACCGTGAACACGACTGCGGCCATGCGCCGGGCGCGGTAGTGCTCGGCGATATGGGCGAGGGTGGGCGTGCGGTTCTCGGAGGATTTGAAGTAGGACGCCGAGGCGTCCATGAGCTCGTCGTCGAGTGAGTAGCAGCCGTGGACGTCCTGTTCGACGTGGACGTGGACATCGATGGCGTCGAGTGCGGTGAGTTCCATGGTGTGTTCTCCTGGTACGGAGGGCCGCCGCGGTGCTGTCGGGTCAGTGCGCGGGGCGCTGGGCGGCAAGAGCGGTGAACGGGTCCAGCGAGGTCGGCTCGGCCAGGGTGTCGCGGCTGACGACGTCGGACAGGGCGGCTCCCAACAGGAGCTTCTTCGCGGGCAGTTCCAGTTTCTTGCCGGTGCGGTTCCGCGGGATCACCGGCACGGAGGTGATGCTGTCGGGTGCGTGGCGCGGGGAGAGTGCGCCTCGTAGCGCTGTTGTGATGCGAGCGCGCAGGGCGTCGTCCAGCCCGGCGCCGTGGTGCAGGGTGACGAACAGGAGCAGTTCGCCGGGGCCGCCGGCGGGGTCCTCCAGGTGGACCACCAGGCTGTCGTCGACTTCGGGCAGTTCCTCGACCACGCGGTAGAACTCGGCGGTGCCCAGGCGTACTCCGCCGCGGTTGAGGGTGGCGTCGGAGCGTCCGGCCACCGTGCAGCGGCCCGTCGCCGCGTCGAAGCGCACCCAGTCGCCGTGGCGCCACACGCCCGGATAGGTGTCGAAGTAGGCGTCCCGGTAGCGGGATCCGTCGCTGTCGCCCCAGAAGCCGACGGGCATCGAGGGCATGGGCTGGGTGATGACCAGCTCGCCGAGTGCGTCGGTCACCTCCTGGGCCCGCTCGTCGTACGCGGTGGCGGCGACGCCCAGGCAGGTGCCGGAGATCTCTCCCGCCCAGACCGGCTGCAACGGGCCGCCCTGAAGGATTCCCGTGCACACATCGGTGCCGCCACTGCCCACGTTGAGCAGTACACCTGAGCCGAACTGCTCGGCCACCCAGCGGTACCCCTCGGGTGGCAGGGGGCTTCCCGCCGCGCCGATCTGACGCAGCCGGGACAGGTCGTGATCCTTGGCCGGGGTCATGCCTTCTTTCCGGCAGGTCATCAGGAACCCGGGGCTGGCGCCCATGAGGGTGGCGCCGGTCTCCTCGGCGAGCTGCCACTGCCAGTCCGGGCCGGGGTGGAGGGGGTTTCCGTCGATCATCACGATGGAGGCGCCCACCAGCAGCCCGGAGACCAGGGAGTTCCACATCATCCACGCGGTGGTGGTGAACCACAGGATGCGGTCGCCGGGGCGCAGGTCCCAGCTCAGGGAGTGGTTCTTCAGGTGTTCCAGCAGGATCCCGCCGTGGCCGTGGACGATCGCCTTGGGTTTGCCCGTGGTGCCGGACGAGAACAGCACGCACAGCGGGTGCGCGAAGGGAACGGGGTCGAAGCCGGGATCGGCGGGTGCCGCGAGCATCTCCGCCCAGGCGACCGTGTCGGTGGGTTCCCCCGGCCCGTACGGTACGTGGACGGTGTGACGCACGGTGGGCAGGCCGGAGCGGATGACGGCGAGTTCGTCGCTCCGGTCGATGTCCTTCGCGCCGTAGCGGTATCCGGTGGTGGCGAGAAGGACGGTGGGTTCGATCTGCGAGAACCGGTCGATGACGCCGCGGGCACCGAACTCCGGTGCGCAGCTCGCCCAGATGGCGCCCAGGCTCGCGGTCGCCAGGAACGCCACCAGGGTTTCGGGGATGTTCGGCAGGTAGGCGACGACCCGGTCACCCCTGCCGACACCGAGACGGCGCAGACCGGCGCGGGCGTGGGCGACCTGGTCGGCCAGTTGTTGCCAGGTCAGCTCCATGGGCCCGCGGGTCTGCGAACGCGCCAGCACGGCCACGTCGTCGGGTGCGGCTCCGGCCGCCCGCAGGGCGTGTTCGGCGTAGTTGAGGGTCGCACCGCTGAACCATTCGGTGCCGGGCATGTCCCGTCGGCCCAGTACCCGGTCGTAGGGGGTGTGTGTACGGACGTCGAAGTGGTCCCAGATCGACGACCAGAAGCCTTCGAGGTCCGTGACCGACCAGTGGTGCAGGTCGCGGTAGCCGGTGAAGGTGAGATCCCGGGTGTGCTCCAGCCAGGTGAGATAGTCACCGATGGCGGTGGCGCGGAGCACGTCGGGAGCCGGTTCGCGGAGCAGCTCCGGCTCGCTCATGGGATGACCTCCTCTGGGTTTTCCGGCTGGTCGGGTGCATCAGGTGCATCAGGGCATCGGGTGCATCGGGTGCGGGGCCCGGCCGGCCGCGGGATCATGTCGGGGAAAGGCGTTCGGGAAAGGCAGGGGGATCACCGGGACGGAGTGGGGATCTCCATGTCCGCGAGCCGCTGGAAGGCGTGGGTGTAGGCCCGTGCGGCACGGTCGAGGTCGTCGGCGTCCAGGGCGGTGGACAGGTTGATCATTCCTCGCGGGGTGGTGTAGACGCCGTCGAGGAGCAGCACCAGGTGCAGGGCGCTGAGCAGGGGGGTGGTGGCGGCCGCGCGGGCCTGCTCGGCGTCGACCGGCGCGGTCGGCGTGAAGTGCACGTTCAGGATGGATCCGGCGCGGGTCACCGTGGCCGGGATTCCGGCCGCGGCGGAGGCGGCGGTGATGACGTCGGCGAGGCGGCGTGCGGCCAGGTCCAGACGGTCGATCGCGGGGGCGTCGAGATGCCTGAGGGTGACACTGCCGGCGGCCGCGGCGGTGAGGTGGCCGTTGAAGGTACCGGAGTGCGCGAGGTTGCGCTCCGTGGTCGCCGCGGTCAGCCGCAGCAGTTCCTCGCTTCCGCCGATCGCGCCGATCGGCATGCCCCCGCCGATGACCTTGCCCATGACCGTCAGATCCGGGTGCAGACCGAGCCCGGTCTGCACGCCGCCGACGGCATTGCGCAGTGACTGCACCTCGTCCAGGACGAACAGGGCCCCGCGCTCACGGGCGAGCTCGGCGGTGGCCCGCAGGAATTCCGGACGGCCGGGGATCACACCGCCGGCGCCGAGGAAGGGTTCGGTGAACACCGCGGCGATGTCCTCGGTGAGCGCGTCCCGTACGGCGTCGATGTCGTTGTAGGGGACGGTGACGACCTCGGGGCCGTCGGCCAGCAGAGGAGGCGCGCTCCCGTGATAGGCACCGTTGAACAGCAACAGCCGCCCGCGCCCGGTGGCGCGCTGGGCCAGCCGCGCGGCGAGCACCGACGCCTCGGTCCCGGAGTTGGTGAAGCGCACCCGCCGCACCGACGGGATGCGGGTGACGAGCAGTTCCGCGAGTTCCCGTTGCAGCTCGTGCGGGCTGGGGAAGACCGCCCCCGAGGCCAGTACCGCGGCGGCCGCCGCCATGGCCGGTGGATACGCGTTGCCGTGGATGAGCGAGGTGTAGTTGTTGACCAGGTCCAGGTACTCGATGCCGTCGACGTCGAGCAGCCGCGAGCCGTGGCCCTCGGCGAGGATGACGGGGTACGGCGGGAAGTAGGTGACGAACCGGGTCTCGCCTCCGGGCAGCACCGCGGTGGCCCGCTGGTAGGCCGCCGCCGATCCGGGGGTGCGGGCCCGGTACTCGGCGAGCAGGGTCTCCGGCACGGCGGAGTCCCGGGTGGGGCGCGGAGGGTCGGCAGGCAGTGTCGTCATGCGGTGGGGCTCGTCTTCTTGCTCAGTGTGGTCAGGGTGGCGTCGAGGAGTTCGAGCAGCAGATCGGTCTCCTCGGCGGTGACGGTCAGCGGCGGGGCGACGAGGACCGCGTCGTTGATCCCGCCGGTCGCCGGGTAGACGAGCAGTCCGTGGTCGCGGGCGGCGAGCACGACGGCGCGGGTGAGGGATCCGACCGGGTCGCCGGGGCTCCGGGTCGCGCGGTCGCTCACCAGCTCCAGTCCCTGGAGGAGACCGAGGCCGCGTACCTCTCCGATGATCTCGTGCCGCTCGGCCAGCGCTTCCAGCCCCGCGCGCAACTGCTTGCCGCGCGCAGCGGCGTTCGCCACCAGATCCCGGGACTCGATGGCCTCCAGGACGGCCAGGGCCACGGCGCTGCCGAGCGGGTTGCCGCCATGGGTGTGCCCGTTGGTGACCGCGGCGGTCCCGGCGGCGATGGTGTCGATGAAGTGCTCGCCGACCAGCACCGCCGACACGGGCGCGTATCCGGCACCCATTCCCTTGCCGAGGACCACCATGTCGGGGCGTACATCCCAGTGCTGCGCGGCCAGCATGGTGCCGGTGCGGCCCATGCCGGTCATGATCTCGTCGGCGATCAGTGGCAGTCCGCGCTCGCGGCACAGGCCGGCCAGCGCGGGCAGGTAGCCGTCGGGCGGTGTGATGGCGCCGCCGGCCGCGCCGCCGACGGGCTCGACCACCACGCCGGCCGCGGTGGAGCCGTGGGAGTCCAGCACCTGGGCGGCCCGCTCGGTCAGGAGCGCGGTGAACGACGCGTCGTCGCGGCCCTCGGCGAATCGGTAGGAGTAGGGCGGAGTGAGTTCGTTGAATCCATGCAGCAGGGCTTCGGCGACCCAGCGGCGCTGCGGATGGCCGGACAGCGACAGCCCGCCGAGGGTGGCGCCGTGGTAGCTCACCGCATGGGAGAGGAACCGCGACCGCTCCGGCTCGCCCCGCTCCCGCCAGTACTGCAGGGTCAGCCGTAGCGCGGTCTCCACCGCCTCGGACCCGCTGTTGCACAGGAAGACGTACGGGTAGCCCGTCATCTCGCCGAGCCGGTCGGCCAGGCGCTCCGACTGCTCGCTGTGGAAGGACCCGCGGTGCGCGAAGGTGATCTGCTCGGCCTGCTCGCTCATGGCGCGCAGCAGTTCGGGATCGGCGTGGCCGAGGTTCGCGGTCACCGCCCCGGAGCATCCGTCGAGGTAGCGACGCCCGTCGGTGTCATGGACGAACACTCCGCGGCCATGGCTGACGAAGGGGAGTTCCTCACCGAAGGAGAACTTGATCAGTCGACTGCCGTCGGGCTGCATAGCCGTACGGGGTGGCGGGGTGGCAGGACGCATGCTGGACTCCTGGATCGGGCGCGGACCTGGAAGGGAGCGGGCACAGTGCGGGTATCCGTGGCGCATCCCGCCGCATGTCGCGCGGACCTCACTCGGTCGTGTACGTCGGCCAGTATGCATTGTACGTCGGACAAGAGTCGAGAGGGTGTTCGTGCCGGGTTCGGCGACCGGCCGGACAGGGGTTGCGAGACGTTTCGGCAGAGTTACGCCTGTGCCGACCCATTGACCGTTGTACGCAGGACAAGTAAATCTGTCCAACGTACAGCTCCCACTGCGGCTGCCCTGTGCCCGCTACGTCGATGCCTCCCGGAGTCACCATGACGGCAACCTCCCCCTCCCCGGACCGAACCTCCTCCGTGCCCCCGGAGAAAGAAACCGCGCCCTCCGGCTCCCGCCGGGTGCTGGTCTCGGCCTACCTCGGCAGTGTCATGGAGTGGTATGACTTCCTGCTGTACGGCACGGCCTCCGCACTCGTGTTCAACAAACTCTTCTTCCCCGAACTCAGCACGACCGCCGGCACCCTCGCCTCGTTCGGGACCCTGGCCGTCGGCTACGGAGCCCGCCCTCTCGGCGGCATCCTCTTCGGACACTTCGGCGACCGCCTCGGCCGCAAGAGCATGCTGGTGACGAGCATCCTGCTGATGGGCGTGGCCAGCACCCTGATCGGGCTGCTGCCCACGTACAACACCATCGGCATCTGGGCCCCCGCGGCCCTGGTGCTGCTGCGCCTCGTACAGGGATTCGCCGTCGGCGGCGAATGGGGCGGCGCGGTCCTGATGACCGTCGAGCACTCCGGCAAGGGACGGCGCGGGCTGTGGAGCAGCGTGGCGCAGATGGGAGCGCCCACCGGTCTGCTGCTGTCGACCCTGGTCTTCTCGCTGGCCGCCCGGCTGCCCGAGTCCGCCTTCATGTCCTGGGGCTGGCGAGTGCCGTTCCTGATGACCATTTTCCTGGCCACGGTGGGGCTGTGGATACGCCTCGGTGTGTCCGAGACCCCGGCCTTCACGGCCGCGCAGGCCGAGCTGGCGGCCAAACGTGAGCGCGGTGAGCGGACCCGTCCGCCGCTCGTCGAACTGCTGCGCACCCAGCCCAGGCAACTGCTGCTGGCGTCGCTCATCGGGTTCGGCCCGTTCGCCGCCAACTCGGTGCTGATCACCTTTGTGATCTCGTACGCCACCCAGGTCGGGCACAGCCGCTCCACCGCCCTGAACGGCCTCATGGTCGCCTCGGCGGTCTCGCTGGTCTGTCTGCCACTGGCCGCCGCGTTGTCCGACCGGGTGGGCCGCCGCCCGGTCTATCTGGCCGGCGCGGTGCTGCTCGGTCTGAACTCCTTCCTCCTCTTCCCGCTGGTGAACGCGCAGTCCACCGGGCTGTTCCTGCTGGGCTACGGGCTGGCGCTGGGCCTGCACTCCCTGATGTACGGGCCGATGGGCGCCTTCCTGGCCGAACTGTTCGGTACCGGAACGCGCTATACCGGGGCCTCGCTGGGCTACCAGATCGCCTCCGTGGCGGGCGGCGCGCTGGCTCCGATCGCCGCGACCAGCCTGCTGGCGGCGGGAGGCGGAGCGCCGCACGCGGTGTATGTGTCCTGCTTCATGGCGGGCGCCTGCGCCGTGACCGCGGTGGCCGTCCTGCTGACCCGGGAAACCCACCAGAAGGACCTCGGCGCATGAGCGGCGTCGCCCACACCGTTCTCGGCCCTGTCGCGCCCGACCTGCTCGGCCACATCCAGCCGCACGAACACCTGCTCGCCGATCTGAGCCGCTACGCACCGGATGACTGCGTCGACGAGCCACTCACCCCCGCCAACTACTTCGCCACGCGAGTGGACCGCAACAACCGGCGGGACCTGGTGCTGGACGAGGTGGACACCGCCGCCGGCGAACTGGCTCTCTACCGCGAGGCCGGCGGCGGCACCGTGGTCGACGCCACTCCGGTGGGCCTGGGCCGTGACCCGGCCGGGCTGCGCGAGATCGCCCGCCGCTCCGGCGTCCACGTGGTGATGGGCAGCGGCTACTACGTCGCCGCGTTCCACCCGCCCCAGGTGGCCTCCCTCTCACGCGATGCCATCACCCGGCAGATCACCGATGACATCGAGCAGGGCGCCGACGGCACCGGCATCCGCGCCGGTGTCATCGGTGAGATCGGTATGTCATGGCCCGCGCATCCCGACGAGGTGAAAGTGCTCCAGGCGGCAGCCCAGGCGCAGGCGGCCACCGGTGCCGCCCTGCTGATCCACCCCGGACGGCACCCCGAGGCCCCGTTGCGGCACCTGCGGCACGCCGTCGAAGCGGGGGCGGACCCCACGCGCACCATCCTGTGCCATGTGGACCGCACCCTCTTCGAGCCCGACGAGATGCTCGCCCTCGCCGCCACCGGCTGCGTACTCGAATTCGACCTCTTCGGGACCGAGTCCAGCTACTACCCGCCGGATCCCACGGTCGATCTGCCCAACGACGGCATGCGGGTCCGCCGCATCGCCGAACTCGTCGCGGCCGGACACGGTGACCGGATCACCATCGCCGAGGACGTCTGCCGCCGCAGCCAGCTATCCCGCTACGGCGGCGAGGGCTACGCCCACATCCTGCGGCGGGTACTGCCGCTGATGCTGGCGCGCGGCATCGGTCCCGAGGACATCCGGAAGATCACCCGGACCACCCCCGCCCGCCTCCTCACCCTCCCCGGAAGGACCACATGACCAGCACGGTGTCCACCGCCCGCGGCCCGGTTGCCCGCCAGGAACTGGGCACGGTCCTGCCCCACGAGCACCTGTTCATCAACCTGATGCGGGAGCGGCGTGCCGATGGGCTCATCGCCGACGAGACCACCGTCACGGAGGAGCTGAATGTCTTCACCGCCCTGGGCGGCGGCACCGTCGTCGACCTGACCACCGCCGAACTGACCCCCGGCGCCTCCCCGGACGCCGGGGCTTCCCCGCCGCCTCCGCCCGGTGCCAGCCGGGACCCGGCCAATGTCCTCGCCGTGCGGAGGGTCGCCGAAGCCACCGGACTGCACGTGGTACTCGGTACGGGGCACTACCGCGACCCGTTCCTGGACCGGGACTGGTTCGACCGTCACGGAGTCGACGCCATCGCCGAGGAGATCGTCCGCGACCTCACCGAGGGCTTCCCCGGCACCGGGGGAGTCCGTGCCGGGGTCATCGGCGAGGTGGGCTGCGACAAGTGGTACATCTCCGCGGCCGAGGAGCGCTCGATGCGCGCCGCCGCCCGCGCTCAGCGGGTGTCGGGCGCGGCCATTCACACCCACGCGGCCCGCTGGCCGGTCGGCCTGGCACAGTTGGACCTGCTCACCTCCGAGGGAGGCGACCCGACGCGCGTCGCCATCGGCCACTGCGACACGGTGACCGCCCCCGGCTACGCCGAACGGATAGCCCGCCGCGGCGCGTATGTCGGCATCGACACGATCAACACCGACCACCCCGGCGAGGTGCGCCGCCGGGTAGGGATGGTGCTGGACCTGGTGAGGGCCGGCCACATCGACAACATCCTGCTCTCCCACGACGTGTGCCTGGTCTCGCAGCTCCGCGCCCACGGTGGCGGAGGGTACGGGTTCGTCCACACCGGATTCCGCGAACGGTTGCTGGCGGCCGGACTCGACGCGGGGGAGTTCGAACACATCACGACGGTGAACCCGGCCCGCCTGCTGTGCTCCTGACCCGAGCCCGCAGGCTAACGTGTCTCCGTCCGCAGCAACCGTGGAGAGAGGGACCGACCGATGGGCGAGAGCAGCGGCCGTCGCCGCGGCGGGCAGGCGGCCCGCAATCCGCTGTCGCGCGCGGAGGTGATCGACGCGGCCCTGCACTATGTGGACCGGCACGGCCTGGACGCGCTCACCATGCGGGCGCTCGCCACGGAAATGGGCGTCTATCCCACGGCGCTGTACTGGCACACCGGCACCAAGGCACAACTCGTGGCGGCCGTCTCGGCACGGGTGCTGGAGGACATCGTGCTCCCCACCGACCATGGCGTCGCCTGGGACGAGTGGCTGGCCGAGGTCGCCCGGCTGTGCCGCCGGGCGATGCACCGGCACCCCAACCTCGCTCCGATCCTGGGCTCCCAGTTGGTGGTGAGCACCACCGCCGTCCCGTTCGCGGAGCGCGTGGTGGCCGTACTGGAGCGAGCCGGGTTCTCGGGGCAGGACCTGGTCGAGGTGTACAACGCGGTGGTCGGATTCGTACTCGGCTGGGTCACCCTTGAGCTCTCCAGCGTGCCGGCGGATGTGGAGGAGGGCTGGCAGAAGGAGTACGCGGCCCAGTTGCGGGCGGTGAACCCGAATCTCTTCCCGGCCCTGACCCGCAATCTCGGTCTGCTGGAGAACAACTCCTTCCTGATCCGCTGGGACTCGGGCCGGGAGCGGCCCATGGACCGCAGCTTCGAGACCACACTGGAACTGCTGATCCTGGGGTTGCGCGCCAAGCTCGCCGCACCGTGATGAAGTGACAGTTGGGGCGGGAGATCCGTCAACGAGCGGACGGCCCCGCGCGGTCCGCGCCGTCGGTCTCCGAACTCGCCTGGGGCTCCTTCTCCGGACACCTTCACAGATGCTCCACAAGGTGGTGACATGTACGCGTAACGCGGGGGTGCGCCTCCGCCTCCGTCGGCGCAATTCCAGAGATCGACGAGGGAGAAACCGTGTACAGAGCTCTTGTGACGGGTGGTGCCATCGTGGCACTGGCCGCCTCGTCCGTGTCCGCGCAAGCCGCTCACCGGAAGGGGATCGACGTCCCGCCCGACAAGATCGTGATCGAACTCGCGACCGTCAACGGATCCGGATGTCCGGCGGGGACCGCCGCCGTGGCCGTCTCCCCCGACAACACGGCGTTCACCGTGACGTACAGCCAGTACCTCGCCCAGGTGGGCCTCGGTTCCCAGCCCACCGACTTCCGCAAGAACTGTCAGCTCAACTTAATCGTGCACGTCCCCGGCGGCTTCACCTACGCGATCGCCTCGGCCGACTACCGCGGCTTCGCACACCTGGAGAGGGGCGCCACCGGCACGCAGAAGGCGAGCTACTACTTCCAGGGAATGCCGGACACGGTGTCCAAGAGTCACGCGTTCTCCGGCCCGAAGGAGGACAACTGGCAGGCGTCCGACGTCACGGATGTCGCACAACTCGTCTACGCCCCCTGCGGTGAACGGCGCAACTTCAACATCAACACCGAACTGCGCGTCGCCGCGGGGACATCGGACCCCACCAAAACCACCAGCTTCATGACGATGGACTCGACGGACGCCAACGTCAGCACCGTCTACCACCTCGCCTGGAAGGAGTGCCCGGCCCGCTGACCCCGAGCCGGGAAACGCCCGACGCCCCGGGCTGACGGCCGACCACCCACCAGCCCGGAGGCCCGTCGAGGCGGCGCCGACCGATCAGTCCCTCCCGCGGCCGGGGAGGGGCTGGTACTGCCCGTGCTCGCAAGGGCTCATGCCTTTTCTCATGCCGTTTCGCGCGGTGGCCACTCGCTACGACAAGCGCGGCCACGTCTTCCCCGGCACAGCCACCGCCGCGACCTGCCGCCCTCCGGGCCTGTGCGGTCGCGCCCGCGTCGCGGAGCGCTCTCCGTGTCTGGAAGCCTGCCGCGGCACGGAGACGCACGGGACCGCTCCCGGCTCGTACGCCGGCGGAAAAGTGAGCGCTCTGCCACCTTGACGGTGGAATCAGCCACTCTAACGGAGTAATGCCCGACAGATCACGGGATAGTACATTAGAGATGGCAACGACGAAGACAAGTGACTGAGCCTCAGATTCCTGTGTCCGAGCGCCCAACGCGGTTTGCCCAGCAGCGGTAGCGGAATCGCGAAGAGGGGCCGACACGGCCGCTTCTCTTTCCCACCCCAAGGACATGACCGGCTGCGGGAACACGTAGCCGGATGACGATCGACGTCATGTCAGCCACGGCCCGGCGAGCGCTCCGCCGGACGGTCTTCTTCCGCTCCCCGGTCGCGGGGCCTGCTTCAGGTCCGCCGGTATCCCTCAACGCGCCTGCCCGCTCTCGACTTTCATCCGTCGCGGCCGACGAGCCGGCGCACCACCCTCTCGTGCCCCACCGCGCCACCGCGCCACAGCGGCACGGGGCACACCGTCACTGCCACCACCCCACCTCGCACAAGGAGTTGACCCATGAGTGGATGCGGTTGCGGGCAGTCCCCCATCGCCATCGGCGACTGTCAGCCCTCCAAGCCGGCCTGTCCTCCCGTCGCCTGTCCTCCCGTCGCCTGTCCTCCCGCCGCCTGTCCCGGCTCCACGCCGTGCGAGCACTGCGAGACGACCCCCCTGCGCGACTCCGCGCCGTACCGGGTCGCGGCGACCGTGAGCAGCACCGATCCGGCGCCGTACTACACCATCGCCAACACCCATGCCGCACTGGACCCCGTCGTCGCCCAGACCATCCTGAACAGTGGCACGGGCACGTTCCCGGCCGACGACGGGACGCACAACGGCCAGCACACCTGGCTCGCCGGCGTCGTGCACATCGACCCCACGTCACTGCGCGGCAACCCCACCAGCGTCACGGTCAGCGCCTCGGTCCATGTCCACAACGACGGCAGGAACACGGCCTGCCAGCTCTACGGCCGCTTCGCCCTGTGGAACGGCACGACCCCGGTCCGTACCGATCTCCTGGGCCCACCCGACCTGCCGGCGGGTGGTGACGACAACGGCGTCATCCTACCGACCACCGTGTCCCTCGCGGACGTCCTCGCGGGAAAGATCGTCGTCGAACTCAACCTGGAAACAGGCAACGACGACGCCTGCCGGGTCGGCCCCAAGCAGTGGACCGTCGACAGTTTCGTCCTCACCGTCCAGGCGTCCGCCCCGGGTTGCGGCAGACCGTTCCTCCGTACGACCTGTCGTAACTGCGACGGCGCGGTCACCTGCACGACCGACACCCTCGACGGCTCCTCGACTCCCTACGCCGCGGTCCCGCCGGTCGTCCCGGTCGCCTCCTGCCAGGACGGATGCGCCACCGCCCGCCCTCCGTGCCTCTCCACCGACCGGGGCAACGCCATCACCCGGGGCAGCGACGGGTGTCTGTACGCGCCCGACACGCCTGCTCTGGACCCGTCCCCGTGCAATGCCGCACGGAACACGACCGGTGGGCTGCTCGTGCCGCGGATCGGCCTGACGGGTATCGCTCCTGGCGGCAACATCGGCAGCGAACGGTCGGTGGACATCGACGTCACCGGGACGTCCGGCTGCCCCGAGAAGTGGGAGATCGGCGCCCGCCTCACGCCGGTGAGCGGGTTCCTCAACACCGAGAGGCAGCACGCCAACCTCCTGGCGCAGACCGGTACCGACGTGCCGATCCCCGAGTCCGACATCGTGCTCCCGGAACCCGGTGTCTACCACATCGACAGCGATGTACGGTACGCGCTCGGCTCCGCCACCGGCGGCAGCGGCTACATCATCGGCTGGCTCAGGGACGAGACCACGGACACCCTCCTGACGAGCTTCACCCAGATCGCGGCGATCAACGCGGCGAGGCAGGAGCAGCAAGGCGGAACCACACACATCATGACCGAGTACGCGGTCGCCTCCGGCCCCCGGACGGTCCGCCTGCACCTGATGTTCGTCCTCACCGGCGGCAAGATCTCCGACGCCGAGGCCGGCGGCACCGACAGCAACGGCGCAACCCGGATGCGCTTCCTCAAGGTCAGGGATTAGGACCTCGCTTCGCTCGCGGAAGGAGCCGATGGCTGGAATTGGCGTGTACATCACATCCGTGGTGTCGCACCCCTTGTCTCACCCCTGCCCCGCTTTGTAGCTTGGCGCAGGCGCTGCTGGAAGCGCTTTCTACGCATTCTCTGCGCACGGCGAACCGATGAGGTGAGCGGAATGCCCAGGTCAGGCCGGAGCCGGTTGGTGATCTCCACGGGTGTGCTGCTGATGGCGCTTCTCGCGCCACCGGCCCTCGCACAGGACGGCGCCCCGATCGACGACCCCTTGCCGGACCCCGTGGTCTCCCAACACGGTCTGGTGCTCAAGGAGTTCGCGGCCCTGCCGAAGTCGGAGCCGGTACCGCCTCCCACGGATGCCCGGCTGCAGCGCTGGGCCCGTATCAACTACCTCGGTGAAGTCCCGGACCGCTCGGGTCGGTTGTACGTCCCCGACCTCAACGGCAAGCTCTATCTGCTGGACCGCGCGGGCGCCTCGCGCGAATACCTCGACGTAGGGGCGGCCGCGGGCCCCGACTTCTGGTCGCACCGGGGGCTGGGCAGCGGGTTCGGCTTCGTGGCCTTCCATCCGGGCTTCGCGCGCAACGGCGTCTTCTACACCGTCCACACCGAGGCACGCGACGCGCTGACCACCAAGCCGGTCGATCTGCCGGCGCCCGCCACCACGCGCGTCCACTCCGTGATCACCGAGTGGACCGCAGACGATCCCGCGTCCGGCACCTTCAGCGGGACCCGGCGTGAGGTGATGCGTCTCGGATTCCAGGACGTCTTCCACAACATCCAGGAGATCGGCTTCGACCCGAACGCCCGCCCCGGGCAGCAGGAGTTCGGCCTTCTCCATGTCGCCGTGGGTGACGGCGGGGCGGGCGCGGGCGGCACCGTTCCCCAGGACCTGACCGCGCCGCAGGGCAAGATGCTCAGGATCGACCCCCGCGGCCACGACGGACCGGGCGGGAAGTACGGGATCCCGGCCTCGAACCCGTTCGTCGGGCAGCCCGGCCGGCTCGGCGAGATCTACGCGTACGGACTGCGCGACCCCCACCGCTTCAGTTGGGACACCGGCGGGCGCCACCAGATGTTCGTCGGGCACATCGGCGAGCACCGGATCGAGTCCGTCTACGAGGTCAGGGCGGGCGACAACTTCGGCTGGAGCGAACGCGAGGGCCCCTTCGCCTACCGCAAGGCCGACAACCCCACCTGCGGGGTCTTCCCGCTCCCGGCCGACGACGCCGGGAACGGCTACACCTACCCGGTGGCGGCCTTCGACCACAACCCGCCGGCGGGCCGCCCCTGCGCCGACAGCGGGAACGCGCTCATCGGCGGATTCGTCTACCGCGGACGGCTGATTCCCGAGCTGTACGGCAAGTACGTCTACTCCGAGGGCGTGAGCGGGCGCGTCTTCTACTCCGAGGTGCGCGAGATGCGCCGCGGTGGACCGCTCGCACGCGTCCACCAGCTCCAGGTCTTCGACGCCCAGGGCGCGGTGACCTCGATGCGGTCGCTGGCGGGCGACGAACGGGTCGACCTCCGCCTCGGTACGGACCGTGCGGGTGAGTTGTACGTCCTCTCGAAGGCCAACGGCAGGATCTGGAAGGTGTCCGGTGCGCGGTAACGGCGTTCTGAGAGCCACGGGGGTGCTGGTGCTGGCCGCCGCGCTGCTGGGCGCCACGCTCGCCCCTGCCGAGCGGGCGGCCGCCGCCTCCGCTCCCGTACCGGCGAGCCTGCGGCCGAACCTCGTCGCGTACTACGACTTCGCCCATCCCGTACGCGGGAATCCGGCCTGGGAGCGCGACCGCGGCCGGTCCGGAACCGACCTCCGGCTCGTCAACGGCGGTACCCGGATGCGGGTATGGGACCGCGCCCGCGGCCCCGTCCTGCGGACCGGGCAGATCGCGCCCACCACCGTCGGCAACGACGACTGGAAGGCCGGGGTCTACGCCCAGGACGGCGTGCACTCCCTGCGCGCGTTCAACGGCGTACGCGAGACCACCGTCATGGGCTGGTTCAAGATGACCGGCGAGAACCCGGGCCTCAACTCGAACTCCGCCGACCCCGGCGACCGTTACGGCGCGATCGGACTGGCCGGCGTCCTCTCCGGCACCTCCCAGGGGCACGATGTGCGCGCCCTCCTCGAACTCATCACGGTGGGCGGCGAGATGAAGGTGGTCGCGCTCGGCCGCCGTCTCGACGGCGGGAGTTCGGCGACCTTCGCCGCCGACGCCGACTGGACGACGCTGCTGCCCCGGGGGACCTGGGTGTTCCTCGCGGCCACCTTCGACTACGACGACGGCACCATGGCGCTCTACCGCAACGGCCGCCCGGTGCCCGGCTCCTACACCGCCACCGGCGACCCCTGGTCCGTGCAGGGCGAACCGGAGCCCGACGCCGCGTCACCGACCGACCCCCGGGGCATCAAGATCGGCGGCAGCTATCCGCAGAACACCAGGGAGGGCAACTCCTGCGACTGCCGGATGGACGACCTGATGTTCCTCGACCGGGCCCTGACCCCGGACGAGATCCTGGCCCAGTACCGGCGGAGCGGGTGAGGAGAGCGGGGAGGGCGGTCGGGTGCGGGCAGGCGGGTCGGCGAGGTCACCGGGGGCTCTCGGCCACGACGGCGACCTCGCCCGCCGGGACGGTGACCGCCCCCGGTGAACGGGTGCCCGAGAGGACATCGACCCCGGTCGCGGCCACCTGTGCGGGATGCGCGGTGTGGTTCACGGCGAAGAGCCAGCTCATGCCGTCGGGGGTGGTGCGGCGGGTGACCTCCACTCCGCGGCCGGCCCCCTGGACCGGAGCGGCGCAGCCCGCCTCCGCGGCCCACCGGGGAAGGAGCCGCAGGAGGGAGTCGGAGTCCGGACGGGTGGCCAGGTAGCGGGTGGTGCCGTGCCGCAGGACGGCCGGGCCGCCGCGCGCGGGTCCGTCGGCGAACCGGCTCTCCACCTCGGTGTCAGGATCGGGCAGGACCCGCTCGGCCCACAGGCGGCCGGTCGTGCCGTCGTCCAGACCCACCGACGCGCCGGCGGCGAGCGGAAGGTACTCGTCGACCCGCAGTCCGAGCAGGTCACGCAGCACACCGGGGTACGGTCCCGGGTGGACGCGGTCATGCGGGTCGACCACTCCGCTGAACGGGCCGACGACCAGGTGGCCGCCGCGTGCCGCGTACTCCTCCAGCGCCCTGGCCGTGTCGGTGGACAGGGCGTAGAGCGAGGGCACCAGCAGGAGGCGGTGTTCTCCGGGGGCGGGTACCACGTCGCAGGACAGCCCGAGGTTCCACAGGGCGCGATGCCAGTCGTGGACGACATCGGAGCAGGTCAGGTCGCCGCTGGGCCGGTGGGGCAGTTGCAGGGCCCACATGGCCTCGTAGTCCAGCAGGATGGCTGTGTCGGCGGGCGGGCAGGTGCTGCCCGCGAGGTCGGCGAGGCGGGCCACGGTAGCGCCGAGGGCCTTGGCCTCCCGCCAGATCCTGGTGTCCTCCCCACCGTGCGGAACCATGGCCGAGTGCCATTTCTCCGGGCCGTAGGCGGACTGGCGCCACTGGAAGAACAGGGCGCCGTCCGCGCCGCGGGCGAGGTGGGTCAGCGTGTTGCGGGTCATCTCCCCAGGAGTCTTGGCGACGTTACGAGGCTGCCACTGCACCGCGGAGGTGGAGTGCTCCATGAGGATCCAGGGCTGCCCGTCCGCGAGACCACGGGTGAGATCGGCGGCGAAGGCCAGATCGGCGGCGCGGTCGGGGTCCTCGGCCATGAGGTAGTGGTCGGTCGAGACGATGTCGACCTCACGCGCCCAGCGCCAGTAGTCGCTCCAGCGGAGCGCGCCGGTCATGAAGTTGGTGGTGACGGGGCGGCCGGGGGAGTGGGCGCGTACGATGTCCCGCTCCGCGCGGAAACAGGCCAGATGCTCGGAGTCGCCGAAGCGGTAGAAGTCCAGCCACAGCCCCGGCGGAAGGCTGCTGGTACTGGTGCGCGGCGGGATGACCTGCCCCCAGTCGCTGTAGCGCATCCCCCAAAGGGCCGTGCCCCAACGGTCGTTGAGGGCGTCCAGATCGTCTCCGTACGTGGTGCGCAGCCAGTCGCGGAACGCGTCGGCCGAGGTGGCGCACCAGCAGTGGGCGTTGCCGCCCGCGTACTCGTTGTTGATGTGCCACATCACCACGGCCGGGTGATCCCCGTAGCGTTCGGCGAGCCGCCGGGTGACCAGCGCCGCGCGTTCCCGGTAGACGGGTGACGACGCGCAGTACGCCTGACGGGAGCCGGGCGCGAGCGTACGCCCGTCGGCCGTCACCGGCAGCGACCCGGGGTACGCGTGGGAGAGCCAGAGCGGGGGCGCGGCGGTCGGTGTGGCCAGGTCGACGGCGATGCCCGACGTGTGCAGAAGGTCGATGACCTCGTCGAGGCCGGAGAAGTCGAAGGCGTCCGGCGTGGGTTCGATCCAGGACCAGGCGAAGACCCCGAGGGTCACCAGGTTGACCTCGGCCTCGCGCATCAGACGGACATCGTCCTTCCAGGTCGCCCTGGACCACTGCTCGGGGTTGTAGTCGGCGCCGTAGGCGGGGCGTGGGACGCGGCCCCAGGCGAGGCGCGGGCGGTCGGATCGCGGCATGGCGGAGCTCCTGAGTCCTGAGCTGCGAGGTGCGGGGGCGGGGAAGTACGAGGTCGGGAAGTACGGGGTCGATGCGTACGAGGTCGAGACGTACGAGGTCTGGAAGTACGGGGTCGGTCGGGGCAGTTGTCGGCGCTGATGCGGCGAGCGGGATGCGGCGAGCCGGATGCGGAAGTGGGAGTGGGGAGTGGGAGCGGGCTGAGGGGCGTGGGAGCCGACGGGGCGCGCGTCGGCGAACCCGGGGCGCGCCGGGCGGGGCGCGGAGCTGTCGCGGCCGGGGGTGCGATCGGGAGGGCGCGGGGACATCCCACGGGGCGGCGGTCGATGGTGTCCACGGCGAGCGCGCTCAACTTAGGCGGGGCGCGTGGGGGTGTCAATGCGTGTGCGTGTGCCGGCGACGGCACTCCGGAACGCTCGCACGGCCGCCGCCGACCTGAACTCCACGGGACTCCACGGACGCGAACGGGTATACGACCCGGCATCGGCCGTCACCCGCGAACTCCCCCCACCCGAGGGAGGTTTCCCGGGGCGTTCCCCACCTCCGGCCCAGGTGGGACGCACAAGTCCCGCGTGCGGGACTGCTGTTGATCTCACCGCTGACGAGGCTGGCCGAAAAATACCTTCCCGTCACACTCTTGACGCACCCTCGCAACCTCCGTACGTTCCCTGGTCATACGTAGAAGCGGAGACGCGGGAGTCTCCGGCGCTCCAGGTCATACGTATGCGCACTTCTTCCGTGCCCCGACCAGCCCTTACGAGGAGCCAGGAGTCAGCCATGACCACGAGAAGAACCTTTCTGGCGCGCGGCGCCGCAGCGGCCCTCGCGATCCCCCTCGGAGCGAGTGCCTGTACGGCCGGTACCGGCGGAGCCGGCGCGGGAGGAACGGGCACACCGGCGCTCGTGTTCGGCAAGACCGACGGGGGGACCACCTTCGTCCGCAACTACAACATGTTCGGACCCGCCACCCAGCGGTCCCCCAACAACGAGATGATCTACGAGCCGCTGGTGCGGATCGACTACAGCGACGGCGCGAAGATCAAGCCGTGGCTGGCCAGGAGCCTGGAGTTCGACGCGTCCGGCACCACCCTCACCGTGAAGCTCCGCGACGATGTGACGTTCTCGGACGGCAAGCCCATGACCGCCGAGGACGTGGTCTTCTCGCTGGGCATTCCGCTGAAGGACCCCGCCTTCAACACCGGCGGCACCACCTACGACCGCGTCGCCAAGAAGGACGCCACCACCGTCACCCTGCACTGGCAGCGTCCCGCCTTCAGCGAGCTGGGACAGCTCGCCTCCCCCCAACTGCCGGTCGTGCCGCGGCACATCTGGGAGGGCAAGGACCTCAAGAGCTGGACCAATCCGGACCCGGTGGGCACCGGACCCTTCGTCCTGGAGCGGTTCGCGGCCCAGCAGGTCACGCTCGGCGCCCGCACCGACTACTGGGGCGGCACCTTCACACTGAAGCAGCTCAAGATCATCCCGACCAGCGGCGACTCCGTACGGGCCCAACTGCTCCGCGGGGACGTGGACTGGGCGCTCGTGGCCTGGAACGGGGCCGAGCAGGAGTACGTAGGGAAGAACCCCCGGCACCACCTCTACCAGAAGTACGCCACGGGCGGCGCCTACTCACTCTTCTTCAACACCGCCCAGGCCCCCTTCGACAACGTCCATCTGCGGCGGGCGCTCGCGATGACCATTCCGCGCAAGGACATCGTCACCACGCTCCAGCGTCCCGGTACGGAGGCGGGTCCCACGGGACTGGTCGACGAGATCTACGCCGACGAGATCCTTCCCGCGTACCGGCACAAGGTGCAGCAGGTGGACGCCGCCGCTGCGGCGAAGGAGCTGGCGCTCGGCGGCTTCCAGGTCAAGGGCGGCAAGCTGGTCAAGGACGGCACCTCGTACACCCCGAAGCTCTCGTTCAACCAGGACTTCGGCTGGGACCCCTACGCCAACATCATGATCCGCAGTTGGCGCAAACACCTCGGGGTCGAGGTGAAACCGGTGGGCGCCCCTGGCGCCAATCTCTTCGAGCAGCAGCAGATCGGTGACTTCGACCTCACCATCAGCACCACCGGCGGCGCCGGGGTCGCCGGCGTCTACAGCGCGCTCAGCAGCCGGGCCTACCGCCCGCTGGGCGAGAAGGCCGCCACCAACATGGGGCGTTGGAAGGACGAGGCCACGGATGCCGCGATCGGCACACTGCTGGGAACGCAGGACCCCGCGGTGACCAGGAGCGCCGGGCACGAGCTGCAGAAGATCGTCGCCGAGCAGGTGCCGTACAGCCCCATCTACAACAGCTACTGGTTCATCGCCGTCAACGCGGGCCAGTGGACCGGCTGGCCCACCCCCGAGGACTTCGACCGGGTGCCGTTCCCGGGCCTGGGACCCGACACCACGCTCACCCTCCTCAACCTGAAGCGGACCGCCGAGTGACCGCGGCGACCGCCCCCGCCGTACCCGCCGCGCGCCCGGCGAGGGCGCCCCGGCGGTGGGGGTTCCTGGCGGGCCGGCTCGGCTTCTATCTGGCCGCCGCCTGGTCGGCCATCACCTTGAACTTCTTTCTGCCGCGGCTGATGCCGGGCGACCCGTCCGCCGCGATCGTCGACAAGCTCCAGCGGGTCAGCGGCCAGCAACTGTCCCCGAGCGCCCTGGAGTCGATCCAGAAGGTCTTCGGTGAACCGGACGCCAACCTCGGCCGCCAGTACCTCGACTACCTGGGCCAGTTGGCCCACTTCGACCTCGGTGTCTCGGTCAGCAACTTCCCCACGCCCGTGAGCGAGCTGGTGTGGCAGGGCCTGCCCTGGACGCTGCTGCTGGTCGGCACGACCACCGTGATCGCGTTCGTCCTCGGCACCAGCATCGGCGCGGTGGCGGGCTGGAAGGCGGGAGGCCGCTTCGACACCGTGGTCACCCCGCTCACCACCTTCGTCTCGGCCGTCCCGTACTTCTGGATGGCGCTGCTGGGGCTGTGGCTCTTCGCCTTCCTGCTGGGCTGGTTCCCGCTGTCCGGCGGATACGACGCCGACCTCCCGATCGGCTTCTCCCCGGCCTTCCTCCTCAGTGTGCTGCACTACGGGGCGCTTCCCGCCGTCACCATCGTCTTCTCCGCCTTCGGCGGCTGGCTGCTCGGCATGCGCAACATGACCGTGACCACCGTGCGTGAGGACTACGTCCTGCTCGCCCAGGCCAAGGGCCTGTCCCACAGCAGGGTGATGCTCCGCTACGCGGCCCGCAACGCCGTCCTGCCGAACTTCACGGGCTTCGCCCTCGCCCTCGGACATGTCGTCGGCGGCGCCCTGCTCACCGAAGTCGTCTTCAACTACCCGGGCGTCGGCTACCTCCTCTACACCTCGCTCCAGCAGCGCGACTACCCGGTGATGCAAGGGGTCTTCTTCCTCATCATGCTGACCGTCCTGCTGGCCAACCTGCTGGCCGACTCGGTGTACGCCCTGCTCGACCCGCGCATCAGAGAAGGAGGGTGACGGGCGGTGAGCACCACATTCCTCGCCAGTTGGAAGGTCCGTACCGGCCTCGCCATCCTGGCAGTCTTCTGCCTGCTGGCCCTGTTCGGCCCCTGGCTGGCACAGAGCCTGCTCGGCCTCGACCCGCGCGCCAACGACACCAGCGTCATCGCCCAGCCGCCCAGCGGCGCCCACCTGCTGGGCACCGACCAGTTCGGCCAGGACGTCCTCGCCCAGGTCATCGCCGGCGCCCGGGGCTCGATGTACGTCGGACTGCTCGGCGCGGTGGTCGGTACGGCGATGGCGATCCTGGTCGGCGTCCCGGCCGGATACCACGGCGGCCGGATCGACGCCGCCCTGAACTTCCTGACCAACCTCTTCCTCGTCCTGCCCGTGCTGCCGCTCATCCTCATCGTGGCCGGCTACTTGCAGGGCACCGGACTCACCACCATCGCCCTGATCATCGGTTTCTTCGGCTGGTCCGGCGGGGCCCGCACCCTGCGGGCCCAGGCCCTCAGCATCGCCAACCGCGACTTCGTACGGGCCATGCGCATGCTCGGCGAACGAGGCCACCGACTGGTCTTCGCCGAAGTGCTGCCCCATCTGACCGGCCTCATCGCGTCCATGTTCCTCCACGCGATGATCGGCGCGGTGATGGCCGAGGCCGGACTGGCGTTCCTCGGCATCTCCGACTCCTCGGCGATCAGTTGGGGCACGATGATCCAGTCGGCGCAGCAGCAGAGCGCCGTCCTGCGCGGCCTGTGGTGGTGGTTCGTCCCGCCCGGCCTGTGCATCGCCCTGATCGGTACGGCCGCGGCCCTGGTCAACTTCGGCGTCGACGAACTCGCCAACCCCAAGCTGCGGGTCGCCCGCCCTGTTTCGGCGCGGCGCGCCAGGCGGACGGCGCGAGCGGGCGGTGGGGCGTGATGACCGTCCGTCCGGTGCCGCCGCGTTTCCCGACCGTTCCGCCCGGAGGTGGATCCTGATGACCGTACAGGCCGAGCAGCACACGCCGTCCCAGGCTCCCGCCGGGCAGGCCGTCCTCGACGTACGCGGCCTGACCGTCGAGTACGCCACCGGGAGCGACCCCGTACGCGCCTGCACCGACGTCTCCTTCACCCTGCGCCGAGGTGAGATCCTCGGCGTCGCGGGGGAGTCGGGATCGGGCAAGTCCACGCTGATCACCGCCCTGACCCGGCTCCAGCGCCCGCCCGCCGTCACCACCGCCGGGCAGATCCTCTTCCACGGCCGGGACGGCGGCCCGCCCGTCGACCTCGTCGCGCTCGACACCCGGCGACTGCGCCGCTACCGGTGGACGGCGCTGTCCATCGTGCTGCAGTCCGCGATGGACGCGCTGAATCCGGTGATGCGGATCGGCGCCCAGTTCGCCGATGTCCTCAGGGCCCGCGACCGCTCGATGAGCAAACGGGACGCCTGGGCACGGGCCGCGGAACTGCTCGCCCTGGTCGGCATCTCCGCGGACCGGTACCGCGACTACCCGCACCAGCTCTCCGGCGGTATGCGCCAGCGCGCCGCCATCGCCCTGGCTCTGGCCTGCCGCCCCGAACTGGTGGTGATGGACGAGCCGACAACGGCGGTCGACGTGGTGATGCAGCGGCAGATTCTCGCCCAAGTGCTCAAGCTGAGAAGGGAGTTGGGTTTCGCGGTAGTGTTTGTCACCCATGACCTGTCGCTGCTGCTGGAACTGGCGGACCGTATCGCCATCATGTACGCGGGCCGTATCGTCGAGGTGGGCGAGGCCGCGACCCTCTACAGCGCCCCGAAACACCCCTACACCCAGGGCCTGCGGGACTCCTTCCCGCCGCTGCACGCCCCGCTGCGCACCCTGCGCGGTATCCCCGGCACCCCGCCCGACCTGCGCCGCCCACCGCCCGGCTGCCCGTTCCACCCGCGCTGCGCGCGGCGGACGGACGGCTGCGACCAGCGACTGCCGGTCCTGCTGCCGGTGGGACCGCGGCCGGGGCACGAGGCGGCCTGCCTCCTCAACGAGACGGGGACGGGACCCGGCCCCAGAGCCGTAACCGTGACCGGGAACGACAGTGGCGAGACAGGAGGCGGAGTCCGATGAGCAAGGTCCCACGCGAGAAGGCGCCGGCAGCGGAGGAACCGGAGTACATCCTGGAAGCACGGGACGTCTCCAAGCACTTCACCGTACGCGGCCCGCTCGGCCGTACCTCCGTCGTCCGCGCCGTCGAGGACGCGACCGTCCGGCTGAAGCCCGGACAGATCCTCGCCCTGGTGGGGGAGAGCGGCAGCGGCAAGACCACCCTGGCCCGGATGCTGGCCCGCTTCCACGAACCGACCCGGGGCGAGATCGTGCTGCGCGGTGAGCCCGTGGGCGGTGGCCGGCGGGCCCGGCGCGCCTACCACTCCGAGGTACAGCTCATCTTCCAGGACCCCTTCGGCTCGCTGAACCCGCTGCACCGTATCCACTACAACCTCGACCGCGCCCTGCGACTGCACCAGCCGCACCTGGACGCCGCCCTGCGCGAGCGGCGGATCACGGAGCTGCTGGAAGGGGTGAGCCTCACCCCGGCCGCCGAGTTCGCGGCGAAGTTCCCGCACGAGCTGTCCGGCGGGCAGCGCCAGCGCGCCGTCATCGCCCGCGCGCTCGCCGTGGAGCCCCGGGTGCTGCTCGGGGACGAGCCGATCTCCATGCTGGACGTGTCGATCCGGCTGGAGATGCTCAACCTGCTCCAGCGGCTGCGGACCGAGGACGGTCTCGCGCTGCTGTACGTCACGCACGACATCGCCAGCGCCCGCTATCTGTGCGACGAGATCGCCGTGATGTACGCCGGGCAGATGGTGGAGTCGGGCCCCAAGGAGGAGGTGATCGCCTCTCCGCGGCATCCGTACACCAAACTGCTCGTGGAGTCCTCCCCGGACCCCGAGCGCGGAGTGGGGGACCGCGACACCCTCTTCGAGGGGGCCGACGAACTGGGTGAGCCGCCCAGCCTGATCGACCCGCCGGCCGGCTGCCGATTCCATCCCCGCTGCCCGTTCGCGATGCCGGAGTGCCGCAGCGAGGCGCCGCCGCGCACCGAGTGGGGCGACGGGCACTGGGCGACGTGCTGGCTGCACGTCAAGGGCAGGGCCGGGGAACTGGCCGGGACGACACACGCCGCGGCGACCGCCGCCCGGCGCGACACACTGCAGGGGGCACCATGACAGCACGACGGCGTGACAAGGCGCCCAGCCAGGCGGACGTGGCGCGGCTGGCCGGTGTGTCCCAGTCGGCGGTGTCCCGGGTGGTCAGTGGCAACGCGGCGACCGCACGGATCCCGGAGGAGACCCGGCAGCGCATCTTCGAGGCGGTGCGCGAGCTGGGTTACGTGGCCAACCCCGCCGCCCGCGCGATGCGCAAGCGGCGCAACAACCTGCTGGGCGTGCACACCTTCGAACGGGTCTTCCCGCGCGCACGCGAGGACTTCTACTTCGAGTTCCTGCTCGGGGTGGAGGAGCGGGCCGAGGAGACCGGCTTCGACCTGGTGCTGTTCACCTCGACCGGGTCCGGCACCGACGGCGAACGCAAGATCTACAACAACGGCACCAACCGGCTCAACCTCGCCGACGGGAGCATCCTGCTCGGCGTCGCCACCGACCGCGGCGAACTGGTGCGCCTCTGGTACGAGGGCTACCCCTTCGTCCACATCGGCCGCCGTGAGGTGCCCGGCGCGGAGATCCCGCAGATCATCCCCGACTACCGGTCGGCGAGCGCGCGGATCGTCGAACGGCTCGCGCGCCACGGCCACCGGCGGCTCGGCTACGTACGCGACTGGCAGGAGATGGAACCGTACGAGGACCGCCGTGTCGGCTACGCCGGCGCCGTCGAGCGGCTCGGACTGACCGACACCTCCCCGGGTTTCCACGGCACCGTGGGCCTCGACGGAGCCTGGCTCGACGAGGTGGCGGGCGGCGCGGTGACCGCGATCGTGGTGGAGTCCGTGGGCCTCGCGACGTCCCTCCGCGAACAACTGGGCGCCCGCGGACGGAAGATCCCCGACGACGTGTCCGTCGCCGTGCTGGAGGCGGCGCCCGCGGACCTGTCCGGGCAGTGGGACTCCCTGGTGATTCCCCGCGTGGAGATCGGCCGTCTCGCCGTGGACCGGCTGCAGGCCATGCTCGACGACCCCGAACTGCGCACCGGCAGCCTGCTGGTGCCCTGCCCGCTGATACCCGGCACCACCGTCGCGGACGCGAACGAGTAGGCGCGGACACCGCGCGGCACGCCGGGTACCACCCGACACCGCCCGAAACACCGGCCACCGCCCGACACCGGGAGCTCCGGACGGCGCCCCACGGCCGAGTGGCGCGCCGTCCGCCGATCCCGTCCGCCGGTCCCGGCTGCCGCGAACCCGATGGCAGGACCGTCCGGCCGCTCCGGCCGCCCCAACCGGCCCAACTGGCAGAAGGAACCCCAGCCCCCATGAGAGAAATGCGAACCGAGGTCCTCGTCGTCGGCGGTGGCCTGGGCGGCGTGGCCGCCGCGCTCACCGCCGCCCGGCTCGGCCGGACCGTCGTGCTCACCGAGGTCACCGACTGGCTCGGCGGACAGCTCACCGCACAGGCCGTGCCGCCCGACGAACATCCCTGGATCGAGGGTCCTTCCGCCCCGCCGGGCTACGCCGAACTGCGCCGCCGGGTACGCGACTACTACCGCCGCAACTACCCCCTGGCACCCGATGCCGCGCGGGACCCGCTGTTCGACCCCGGTCTCGGTGTCGTGAGCCGGATGTGCCACGAACCGCGCGTGGCCGTGGCCGTCATCGAGGAGATGCTCGCCCCCTGGCGGTCCTCCGGCGCGATCACCGTCCTGACCGGGTACGAGCCGGTCGCCGCGCACACCGACGGCGACCGCGTCGAGGCGGTCACCCTGACCGACCGCCACGACGGACGCGAGATCACCGTCCACGCCGCCTATGTCGCCGACGCCACCGAACTCGGCGAACTGCTGGAGCTGGCCGGTGTGGAACACGTCATCGGCGCGGAGGGCCGCGACGAGACCGGGGAGCCGCACGCGCCCGAGACCGCCGACCCCCTCGACCAGCAGGCCGTGTCCTGGTGCTTCGCCCTGGAGCACCGGCCCGGCGAGGACCATGTGATCGACCGGCCCGCCTCCTACGACCACTGGCGCACCACAGTCGCCCCGTTCTGGCCGGGACCGCAGCTCTCCTTCACCGACGTCGTCCCCATCACCCTCCAGCACCGCACCTGGCCGCTGATGGACGCCGACCGAACGGCGGGCGACCACTTCGACCTGTGGCGGTTCCGCCGCGTCCTGGCCCGCGAACAGTTCACGCCCGGCGCCTTCGCCTCCGACCTCACCGTGGTCAACTGGCCGCAGATCGACTACTGGGAGACGCCGCTCCTCGGGGTCGACGCCGAGCAGCGGCAGCAGGCGCTCGACGCCGGCCGCGACCTCTCGCTCTCCTTCCTGCACTGGCTGCAGACCGAGGCGCCCCGCCCCGACGGCGGCACCGGTTGGCCGGGCCTGCGTCTGCGCCCCGATGTCACCGGCACACCGGACGGCCTGGCCAAGGCGCCGTACATCCGCGAATCGCGCCGTATCAGGGCCGAGTTCACCGTGGTCGAACAGCATGTGGGCGTCGAGGCACGCCCGCCGGGCGCGGGCGGCGCCGTGTTCCACGACAGCGTGGGCATCGGCGCGTACCGCATCGACCTGCACCCCAGCACAGCGGGCCGCACCTACATCGACATCGAGTCCTACCCGTTCCAGATTCCGCTGGGCGCCCTGATCCCCGTACGCGTCGACAACCTCCTGCCCGCCAACAAGAACATCGGCACCACGCACATCACCAACGGCTGCTACCGGCTGCACCCCGTGGAGTGGGCCATCGGCGAGGCGGTCGGCGCCCTCGCCGGATTCTGTCTCGACCGGGGCCTGCCACCGCGCAAGGTCCGCTCCGACCAGACCCAACTGGCCGACTACCAGCGGCTGCTGAGCCACACCCTCGCCATCCCACTGGCGTGGCCGGAGGAGATCCGCAGCCGGCCGCACCACTACTGAGACGCCGCCGCCCTGAGAGGAACCAACATGACCGGCCATGACCACGAGTCCCGTATCGGGGAACTCCTGAACCGGATGACCGTCGAGGAGAAGTTCGGCCAACTCCAGCAGTTGGCCTGGGCCTGGGACACCGGGCCCGGCGGTGGCGACACCGGGGCCGCCGAGGTCGCCGCGCGCAAGGGCCTGCTCGGCTCGGTGCTCAACGTCGTCGGCGCCGGGGCGAGCAACGCGCTGCAGCGCATCGCCGTGGAGGAATCCCGCCTGGGCATCCCCCTGGTCTTCGGCCTGGACGTGATCCACGGCTACCACACCACGTTCCCGGTCCCGCTCGCCCAGGCCGCCGCGTTCGACCCGGCGGTGACCGCGAAGGACGCCGAGGTCTCCGCACGTGAGGCCCGCTCCAACGGCGTCCACTGGACGTTCTCCCCGATGATGGACGTCACCCGCGAACCCCGCTGGGGCCGGATCGCCGAGAGCACCGGCGAGGACCCGTACCTGACCACCGCCTACGCCATGGCCAAGGTACGCGGCTACCAGGGCGACGACCTGACCGCACCGGACCGGATCGCCGCCTGCGCCAAGCACTTCGTGGCCTACGGCGGCGCCGAGGGCGGCCGCGACTACAACACCGTCGACGTCTCCGAGCAGCGGCTGCGCAACCTCTACCTGCCCCCGTTCCGGGCCGCCGTCGGCGCCGGCGCGGCCACCGTCATGGCCGGGTTCAACACCATCAGCGGCATCCCGGCCCACGCCCACCCGCACACCCTCACCGACATCCTCAAGGAGGAGTGGGGCTTCGACGGCGTCGTCGTCAGCGACTGGACCGGAGTCCTGGAACTGATCGCGCACGGCGCCGCCGCGCACGAGGCCGAGGCGGCACGGCGCTCCCTGACCGCCGGAGTGGACATGGAAATGGTGTCCACCACCTTCGCCGACCACGGCCGCGACCTGCTCGCCTCCGGGGCGCTGACGCGGGAGCGGCTGGACGACGCCGTGGCGCGGGTGCTCCGCCTGAAGCTGCGCCTCGGCCTCTTCGAGCGCCCGTACGTGGCGGAGAGCGCGGCACTGACCGCCCCGAGCGCCGAGTCGCGGGCGGCGGCGCGCGAGGTCGCCGGGCGGTGTGTGGTGCTGCTGAAGAACGACGACGGCCTCCTCCCCCTCGACAGGTCAGGGCCGCGTGCGCTGGCGGTCGTCGGGCCCTTCGCCGACTCGGGTGATCTGCTGGGCACCTGGACCCTGCCCGGCGCCCCGGAGGCGGTCCCCGTACTCGCCGGTCTGCGCGCGGCGCTGCCGGACACCGACATCCGCCACGCCGCCGGGGTCTCCCCGGAGGGGCTCGACACCTCCGGCATCGCGGAGGCGGTCGCGGTCGCCGAGGCCGCCGACGCCGTGGTCCTCGTGGTCGGCGAGCCGCCCGCACTCAGCGGGGAGGCCGCCGCCCGCAGCGAACTGGGCCTGCCCGGCGCCCAGGAGCAGTTGGTCCGTGCGGTCGCCGGGACCGGCACCCCCTGCGTGGTGGTGCTGGTCGGCGGACGCCCGCTCACGATCGGCACCTGGGCGGACCGGGTGCCGGCGATCGTCATGGCCTGGCACCCGGGCATCGAGGCCGGCCACGCCGTCGCGGACGTCCTGACCGGAGCCGTCGTCCCCGGCGGCAAGCTGCCCGTGACGTTCCCCCGCACGGTGGGTCAGATCCCGCTCTACCACAACCACGAGAGGACCGGCCGCCCGTACGATCCGGCCGCGCCCGGGACGAAGTACGTGTCGCGCTACCTCGACCTCGACGCCGGTCCCGAGTTCGTCTTCGGCCACGGGCTGAGCTACACCACCTTCGCGCTGGACGAACCCCGATTGAGCCGCGAGCGGATCGGGGTGACGGAGCTGCGCGCGGGGGCGACGGTGGAGGTGACCGTCCCCGTCCGCAACACCGGCGGGCGCGAGGGCGACGAGGTGGTCCAGCTCTACCTCCAGGACCCCGCCGCCACGATCGCCCAGCCGGTCCGCCGGCTGTGCGGCTTCCGCCGCGTCCGGCTGGCGCCGGGGGAGGAGCGACAGGTCCGCTTCACCCTGGGCGCCGACGACATCGGCTACTGGAGCGACGACCCCGCCGGCGAGTTCATCGTGGAGCCGGGCGAGATCCACCTCCACACCGGTGACAGCTCACGGACCCGGACCCGGCGCACCCTCCTGATCACCTGACCACCGGCTCGGCCCCCACGGGAACCGGCCGGAACCGGAAGGACCGTCTCGACCCGGACGACGCGAGCCGTCCGCCGAAGGGAGCGATGCGCCGAGGAGATCCCCTCACCCGCTCTTCGATCCACCTCGCCCGACGCCACGCCGGACCAGCCGTCCGCAGTGTGCCGTCGAGGCATGCCTCCACCACGAGTCGTCATCTGCGGGCCCGTGCGTCGTCGCGGTCCCGCAGCGGGGAGAAGCATGAGAGCAAGAATCGTCGCGGCAGCGGTGGCCCAGGGAATGCTGGGCCTGCTCCTGGCGGGTGCCGCCACGGGCACCGCGCACGCCGCCACCACCACGTACTACGTGTCGCCCGGCGGCAGTGACAGCAACACCGGTCTCTCGCCCGACCAGGCATGGAAGTCGACCGGGAAGGTCAACGGCTTCACCTTCCCGCAGGGCGCCACCGTCTCCTTCCAGGGCGGGCAGACGTTCACCGGCTGCCTGGTCTTCGACAGGGACAACGTGCCCGCGGCCTCGGCGGCGACACCCTTCAAGGTCACCTCCTACGGCACCGGGCGGGCCACCCTCAGCTCCGGCTGCACGGGCAACTACTCGGCCGCGGTCACCGCAGACAACGTGAGCGGCTTCCATCTGGACAACCTGAAGCTGGTCAACGGCGGTACGACCGCGGCCGGTGTGCTCCTGCAGAACCAGACGTCACCGACGGCGGCCACGGGCCTGAAGGTGACCCGCTCCGACATCTCCGGCTTCGCCACGCCGAGCGGCAGCGACAGCACCTTCGGCGGGCAGATCATGGTGCTCGGCTACGCGGTGAACGGCAACAGCGGACCGCTGGACGATGTGCAGATCCTCGACAACGAACTGCACGGAGCCTCCGTGACCTCGAACGCCGGACCGGGCGTCTACGGGTGGGGCGCGGGGCTCAACATCACCGACGTCAGGGTCGAGGGCAACACCGTCCACAACCTCGGCATGGCGGCGCAGAGCACGGGGGCCGCGCTGACCGCGAACGGCTGGAACGGCGCGGTCATCCAGCACAACGTGGTCCACGACATCGGCGCCAACGTGACCTCGTGCGGCGGCGCCAGCGGCATCATGACGTACACCTCCAACGATGTGACCATCCGCCGCAACGAGGTGTACAAGGTCCAGCCGGTTCCGGACTACACCGCCGGGTGCGACTGGGACGGGATCGACCTCGACGGCGGCACCACGAACTCGGTGGTGGAGTACAACTACACGCACGACAACGCGGGCAGCGCTCTGCTGGCCTACACCTCGACGGTCGGCTCACGGGTGTGGGGGCCGAACACCTACCGCTACAACATCTCGGAGAACGACGACTGGGCGAACGCCCAGGGCGGACTCTTCGACGTCGTGCCCAACGCGCCGAAGAACGCGCTGTCGATCTACGGCAACACCTTCTTCACGGGCAAGGACCAGAGCAAGAACAAGAGGGCGGGCGCCAGCGCGTGCTTCATGTTCGGCTACACCTCCGGGACCTGGGCCAGTGGTTCGCAGATCAAGGACAACATCTGCCACATGGCCAACAAGGGCACGTACGGCAAGACCGGCCAGCTCTACTACAACCCGTACGGGCAGACCGGCATGACCCTGTCGAACAACCTGTACTACGGGACGAACACCGGCGGTTGGCGCTGGAGCGGCACCACCTACCCCGACTTCGCCGCCTGGCAGGCGACCGGCCTGGAGCCGGGCGCGGTGTGGGGCGACCCCTTGTTCACCTCGCCCGGCACCGGCGGCACCTGCTCCTGGTCGCCGACCACGGGCACCGGACCGCAGCCCTGCCCGCAGGCGTACACCCTCAGGCCCGGCTCCCCGGCGATCGGCGCGGGCACGGCGGTGTCCGGCAACGGCGGGATCGACTACTACGGGACCACCGTTCCCGCCACACCGAACATCGGGGCGGACGCGGGCTAGGGTCTTTCGACTGATCGGGGGCCGGCCTCCGAGTGAGGTGGGGCCCTGGCAGCAGCCTGCTGCCAGGGCCCCACCCGTGCCTGCGCCGGTGTCAGCCGAGGGCCTTCATCGCTCTCCAGTCCTTGGCCAGGGCTACCTTGACCGGCGCGTTCGTGTTGGTCTTCGACGGGTGGTAGATCTGCATCTGACCGTCGACGCCCGAACGGGCCCAGATATCGGGGATGCCGTCGTTGTTGACAGCTCCACCGGCAAGCTGCTGGCCGCCTTCGACTACGACAAGGCGCCCGGCGGCAAGGGCATGCCGTACACCGCGACCCGCTACACGGACGGCGAGGCGTACACCCAGAAGGTCGACGCGGCGGGCGGCGCGCTGCTCCACACGCAGCGCACCTACGCGGCGCCGGGCGGCGCGGTCATGCGGTACGCGAACGGCGAGGGCGCCGAGCAGTTGGTCGCGCTGGCGGGTGACCACCAGGGCAGCACGTACGCCGAGGTCGCGCTGAACAGCACGAACACGGTCCGGATCCGCAAGCAGGACCCGTTCGGCAACCAGCGCGGCACCAGTACGGTCGGCGCCAACCTCCAGTCGCACACGGGCTTCCTGGGCGCGACCCGTGACGACTCCTCCGGCTTCCAGCCGCTGGGAGCGCGTCTGTACGACCCGCTGGTGGGCCGCTTCCTGTCGGCGGACCCGGTCCTGGACCTGAACGACGTCCTCCAGTCCAACGGCTACACGTACGCCCACAACAACCCCGTCACGATGTCCGACCCGACGGGCCTGGCCATCTCCCTGACGGCGTCGGAGCGCGCGGCGGCCCTGGCCGGCGCGGGCCTCTCGGCGGCCCAGGTCTCCCAGGCCCAGGCCATGATGGGCAAGTCCCTCACCTCGGTGATCCTCGCGGTAGCGTGGGACACCCTGAAGGACTTCATCGGCATCAACGACGCGATGTCCTGCTTCGGCGGCGACATGTGGTCGTGCGGCAGCCTGATCATCGGGGCGATCCCCTGGAGCAAACTGGGCAAGATCCCCTCGGTGCTGAAGGCGGTCGACCGCACCATCAACGCCGTCATGGCCTTCCGTACGGCCAAGAAGGCGGCGGAACTGGTCCTGAAGGCGGCGAAGGCGGCGGAAGCGGCGGCGCTGCGGGCCAAGAAGGCGGCGATCGAGAAGGCGAAGAAGGAAGCCGCCCAGAGAGCCAAGAAAAAGGCGGCCGAACAGGCGAAGAGAATCGCCGACCGGGCCGCGGCCCAAGCCAAGAAAACCGGCAACGCGGTCCAGAAACAGGCCCAGGCCAAGGCCGCCCCGAAGGTCTCCACCCACAAGGCATCCGGCGGCGGCGCCTCCAAGGCCGGCGGCTCCAAGCCGGGCGGCAGCTCCGGCGGCTCCTCCCGTACCAAGGGCGGTTCCAGCGGCAGCGGCGGTTCCGGCAAGGCCGGCGGGGGCGGGGGCGGTGGCTCCTGCGAGGTCGACAACAGCTTCGTGGCGGGCACCAAGGTCCTGATGGCCGACGGCACCACGAAGCCGATCGAGCAGGTGAGGACGGGCGACAAGGTCGTCGCGACCGACCCGAAGACGGGCGAGACCCACGTCGAGACGGTCACGGCCGAGATCAAGGGCCAGGGCCTGAAGCATCTGGTCAAGGTCGTCATCGACACGGACGGCGAGAAGGGCACGAAAACCGCCGAGGTAACGGCGACGGACGGCCACCCCTTCTGGGTCCCCGAACTCGGCGAATGGATCGACGCCACCGACCTGCGATCGGGCCAGTGGCTGCGCACGGGCGCGGGCACGCTCGTCCAGATCGCGACGGTCGAACACCGCACCGTCCCGGACGAAACGGTCTACAACCTCACCGTCGGTGACCTCCACACGTACTATGTGCTGGCGGGCGCCACACCGGTCCTCGTTCACAACTGCAACGAGAACATAATTTCCAATGCGGACGGGTTCGATAACTCGGCAGAACTTTCCCAGGTTGCAACGGGGGATGTTTACAGCGGAGTCTACGATCCGAACGGTGGGGTGTTTTTTGCCCGCCTGAGCGTCGACGACAAGGATCCTTCGAGATTCCCGAATGCTGTCCTGTCGCAAGGGGGGGGCATGGGGAAGTTAACTTCTGGCACTTCAGGGGCTCCAAGGAGACCGTCGCATTCAACATCTTCTTTGAGGAGGACGGTATATCTGTGGCCTGGTTCTCTCGAAGTGTGAACCGGAGGAACCATGGCGATTCCATGGCTCCTCTCGAAGGAAGGCAGGCGATCATGGACGCGATAGCCGGTGCAACTGGCAGGCAGGTGAGGTCCAGATGAATGGTGACGCAGAATTCTGCGAGTTGGTTTTCGATATGCCCCTCCCTGCTTGTCTGGTCGAATCGATCAAAGATTGCAGATGGATGGATCTGGCCAATTCCCCCAGAATTGAGGCAGTGTTCGGTCGGGCCTCCGTCCGTCCCGGATTCCATTCAATTTCCGGAATGACCGGAATGACGAAGTGGTGGCGTGAAGATCTCGATGAAGAAACTCTGCAGTGCTACTTCGGTACGTCCGAGGAGTGTGCCGCACCCGGCTATATGTCACGAATGAAGACCGTGATAATCGGGAACCTTGGACCAGATCTTCCTTTCGTTCTGGATTACAGGGAATCTTCTGTCGATCCAAGCGTGGCCTTTCTGGGGGAAGGGGATTCTTGGCAGAGGATTTCCGAGAACGTGTGTGACCTGATTCTCGCGCTCGACCCGCGGCGGGCCGATTACTGACCTTGGATGAAGATCACAGAACGAAGAGCTTACGCAAGGAACGACGGCATCAACGGGACTGAACTCAAGGCGCGTGAAAGAGGGCTATCTCTGGGGCGCGGGTAGCTCTGCCGGGTGGCCTGGTCGGTGAAGCAGGCGGAGATAGCCTTCGAAAGCGGAATTCCATGGGCGCATGTGAGCCGAATCTGGAAGAATGCTGAGTGGGGTGAGATCGACTTCGACTATGATGAGCCAATTTGTGAGAGGTAGCGATCCACCCCGGTCGATTGGGGAAGGGCTTGGAAGGTTCAGAGGCTCAAGGGCGACCGCTGCGCTATGGGTGTGACATAACCCTGGGTGATGTCACACGCCTGGAGTCGTTTCTCATGGCGCGAACTGCGGGACTTGCCCAGGCGGAGCGCGGATCTGACGAGCGGCAAATGGCGCGCACAGTCAGAAGTGTCCTGCATCACCTCGTGGTCACGCTTCAAACTTCTCTGCCTTTCTCGGATCGGGGCAATGAAGCACAACCATTGGTGCGCATGCGGGTCGCAGTGTCATGGAACGCCCTGTGGGCGCTGGTATCTTCATGGAAGTGGCATGAAGAGTACGATCTGGAGCGATGGCGCTCCGTCAAGTACTGGGATGAAAATCAAAAGGAAGCATTTGAAAAGTGTTTGGCTGATGAATTTTCCAGGGGTCAGTGCCGTGAGATCTCGGGGAATGATGGCCAATAAGCACTGAAGGTGCTGTGCATGTTTAGGAAATAAGTCGCGCAAATTTTTCCTGCTCTGGTAGAGGGGAGTTTTGAAGCCCCGCCGGGTTCCGATTCCGGTGGGGCTTCTGGGCGCTTGACAGCAACGTTGCCGGCAGCATCAGCGGACGACGGACGCGGTCGACCAGGGCCTGTCCATGGGATGGTGGCGTAGGCGGCGAAGACACCACCGATCCGGCAGTTGTCGATCTTTCTGGAAGTCCCCGTGTGCTGCCTCGGCATCCCGGCCGACGTACTCTCTCAGGTCGTCTCGGACGGCATCGGCGTCCCCAGCGGGCACCGTTGAGCAGATGCTGCAGCCCGGCAGAGTCACGATGTCCTGCGTACTCGGCCAGTTGCCAGCCGTTCCTACGGCCTACCGGCGCCGACAGGCCGTGGACACAGTCCCGCATCCACCACCGCAGGTCCACCCGCCTGAACCGGCCAGCCACCCGCGCGAAGACCGACTCCATTCTCTGCAACCCAGCCCTCGACCTCAGCCATCCTCTCCACGACCGGACAACGACGAGAAGAACCAGCTCAGGACATGAACTCCCACTGGAGTGCCAGGCCCCGGACCGTACGGAGACCCTGCGGCCGTCTCCCGTCCCGGGTCTCAGGTCCGGCCATGGCGCCCGGTCACCGGAGAGCGACCGATAGCCGGGAGAACTTCGCCCGCGCCGTGCCGTTGGAGGTCTGCAGGCCGACGTAGCCGCGCGCGGGGACCAGCGTGGGATCCGGGACGCGGAGCACGCGGGCGCCGTCCGCGTACAGTTCGAGGTTCTTGCCGTCGAGTACGAACCGCAGGTCGTAGCGGCGTCCGGGTTCGATCGTGTCCGCCGAGCCGACCCCCGCGAGCTTCCGGTTGCGGCCCTTCTCCATGACGCCGAGCCCGAAGGCGTGGCCCCACGAGCCCAGGCCCGCGTAGTAGTAGCTGTCCCGCCCGGTCATGCGCGCCAGAATCACATGGTCGGGATCGGCCGGTCCGTTGCCCTGCGGGGTGACGGAGACCCTGATCTCGTAGTCGGGGGCCTCGATCGGCACATTGCCCTGGAGGGTCTGCGGCAGATGGCCAGGGGCGTTCCCCAGCGACCACGCGCCCCGGTCCCGTACCTCGAACGAGGCCCCGGTGGGGATCTCGCCGCCCTGGGTCATCGTCCATTTCGCCGGGTCGACGATCTCGACGGCGTCGTCCCGGACGGCGAGCTGGATGGTCTCGTTCCAGCCGGGGCGGTTGTTCTTGACGTTGTAGAAGAGGTGTTCGCGCCCCTCGTGGACCACCGCGAACTGCCGGTAGATCATGCTGTCCTCGTCGCCCCCGACGACACCGAGGTCGAGTTCGAGGTCGGTGCGCTTCAGCTCCCAGTGGATGCCGTCGCGGGAGTGGAGGCGGCCGCCGCGCGACGGGTAGTCGGCCTGCCAGCCAAGGATCCGGGTCTCGTAGAGGTCGCGCCCCAGCTTCCGTACGTTGGGGCCGCCGACCCCGAGGGACGCCCAGCCGCCGTCGTCCATGGGGCGCAGCACCGGATTGGCCGGGTGCTTGTGCCAGGGGCCCCGGGGGTGGGTGGCGGTGGCGTAGCAGATGTAGCGCGGTTCGCCGCCGGCCGAGGCGATCTTGCCGGCGGTGTACCACATCTTCCAGATCTTCTCGTCGGTGTCGTACATCAGGGACGAGTTGTAGATGAACTCGTCCTCCCAGGGCGCGGTGGAGGCCAGAACGACGCCGTGTTTGGTCCACGGCCCTTCCGGCCGGGGCGCCGAGGCGTAGTGGATCCGGCCCGCGCCGCCGCCGTCGACGCCGAAGTACGTCATGTGCCACAGGCCGTCGTACGGGACGACGCTGGGCTGGTTGAGCGCCGACGACTCGGTGCCGAGGGTGGGTGCGAGGACGGGCCGCTCCTTCTTCTCCCACCGGCGGCCGTCCTGGCTGGTGGCGTAACCGATGCCGTGGAGCGAGCCGTACCAGAGCTTGAACACCGGTCCCGTGGGGCTGTTGTGGACGAGGCAGGGGTCCTGGAGCAGCGAACTCTCCCAGGGGAGGTCGGTCCGCATCACGACGCCCTCCCTGCGCCAGCCGGGGACGGGACCGAAGTCATCGGCCAGGACGACCTTTCCGGGCTGGCTCCGTGGAGCGCCGGCGGAGCCCGCGGCCACCGCGGGGACCGCGAGGGAGGTGGCCACGCCGCCGAGGAGGGCGCGGCGTGACAGGGCAGGAAGGGCATCGGTCACGGGCGCCTCTTTTCGTCATCTGTGCCTGTGGACATGCGACGAGGGCGTGCGGCAACGGTGCTCAGGACAACGGTGTTCAGGAACAAGGAATAGCGCACGCGCGTGGCGGTGACAATGTCCATGCCAAGGACGGTGGTCCGTCCCGCTGCGAACCCGCCGCCCGCGCGGGCCGCCGGGCCGGCGCGGGCCAGGAAGTAAGCATTTCTACGGACGTGGCGCCCGCTCGCCGCTCCTCCTGTCCTTCCACGAGCCCCCGGATCGGGATCACCGGGCCCGGGGCGAGGCCGAGGACGGAGAGCGGACATGAGTCGTTTGGCAGGCAAGGTCGCACTGGTCAGTGGCGGGGCCCGGGGGATCGGGCGGGGTATCGCCGACCTCTTCGTCGCGCAGAGGGCCATGGTGGTGGCCGCCGATGTCATCCGGCCCGACCCCGGGGCGCCGGACGGCCGGGTGGAGCACGCCGAGGGTACGGGGACCGTCGCGTTCGAATGGCTCGACGTGACCGACGAGGACGCCTGCACCGTCGCGGCGGCCCAGTTCGAGATGCGCGAGTTCGACTTCCGCGAGGTCGACTTCCGCGAGGCGCTGGGGCCGCTGGCCGAGGGGCTGCTCCGGGCGACGGTGACGGGCACGTACGCCGATCACATCGGCCGTTCCTTCGCGGCGCGTTACCGGGTGCCGCACGGTGTCGCGCCCGGCAGGTCGCACGCGGGGATCGCCTACGACCGGGCGCGGATGATCGCCGGGGCGTGGTCGCGCGTGGACGCCCCCGGGACTACCGGCGGGTCGCCACTGCGCTGCGGACCACGATCCACCGGGGCGTGAACGGCGCCTACTACCCGGCCGGTCCCGGGCAGGCGGCGCTGGCCTATCCGGAGCTGACGCCGGACCCGTCGATCGGCCAGGCTCACCTCGTGCACCAGATCCAGGACGGCCGGCACCGCATCCTCGCGCCGTCCCCGTACGCCGACGGCCGGTTCCGGCCGCCGCCGCCCCGGTTCGGACCGGTGTGAGGCAGCGTGGAGCACAGGCGCGCCGTGCGGATACGGGTGGCGGCGCTGGTCAGTTGTCCAGCTTGCGGAACAGCCCCTCCTGCACCACCGACACCAGCAACTTGCCCTCACGGTCGTAGATACGGCCCCGGGCGAGCCCCCGGCCGCCCGTCGCGATCGGCGACTCCTGGTCGTACAGGAACCACTCGTCCGCGCGGAACGGCCGGTGAAACCACATCGCGTGGTCCAGCGACGCCATGTCGAAGCCCCGCGGCCCCCACAGCGGCTCCACCGGGATGCGCACCGCGTCCAGGAGCGTCATGTCGCTCGCGTACGTCAGCGCGCACGTGTGCACCAGCGGGTCGTCGCCGAGCGGGCCCACCGCGCGCATCCACACCGCGCTGCGCGGCTCCGCGCCGCTGATCTCCTCCTGGGTCCAGCGCAGCCCCTCCACGTACCGGATGTCGAACGGCTGGCGCCGGACCATCCGCTCCAGCGACTGCGGCAGCCCGCCCAGATGTTCGCGCACCTCGTCGGAGACGGTGGGCAGCGACTCGGGGTCGGGGAAGTCCAGCCGGGGCGGGAGTTGGTGCTCGAAGCCGCCCTGCTCGGGGTGGTGGAACGAGGCCGTCAGATTGAAGATCGTACGGCCCTGCTGGACGGCCGTGACCCGGCGCGTGGTGAACGCCCGCCCGTCCTTGATCCGTTCGACCTGGTAGACGATCGGGACGCCCGGGCGCCCCGGCCGCAGGAAGTAGGCGTGCAGTGAGTTGACCGGCTGCAGGCCGTCGGTGGTGCGGCCGGCCGCGACCAGCGCCTGACCCGCCACCTGCCCTCCGAAGACCCGCTGGAGGGACTCCTCGGGGCTGCGCCCGCGGAAGATGTCGACCTCGATCCGCTCCAGGTCGAGCAGATCGACCAGCCGCTCGGCGGGGTTCGTCATGGTGCCGTGTGCTCCCGTTCTCGGTTCACGATCGTTCTCAGATGCTGTCGTTCTCAAGGGCTGTCGTTCTCAAGGGCTGTCGTTCTCAAGGGCTGTCGTTCTCAGGTGCTGTCGTTCTCCACGGCTGTACCGCGCCGTACAGCCGTGGAGTGGATACGTCAGAGCTGGCCCACGGACGTGACACGTACGACCGCGAGCCCTTCCTCGTCGGAGGCCGCGAGGTCGACCTCGGCGCCGATGCCCCAGTCGTGGTCGCCGTTCGGGTCGGCGAAGGTCTGCCGGACCCGCCACAGCCCGTGCTCCGGGTCCTCCTCGATGGCGATCAGCTTGGGCCCGCGGGCGTCGGGCCCGGTGCCCAGGTCCTCGTACTCGTCCCAGTACGCGTCCATCGCCTCGCCCCAGCGGTCCGCGTCCCAGCCCGACTCGCCGTCCAGCTCGCCCAGTTCGTACACCTTGTCCAGCGCGGCCAGCTCGACCCTGCGGAACATCGCGTTGCGTACGAGGACCCGGAAGGCGCGGGCGTTGGCCGTGACCGGCCTGACCTGGTCGGCCTTCTCCTGCGCCTGCTCGGCCGTCTCCACCTCGGGGTTGGCCAGTTGCTCCCACTCGTCCAGCAGGCTGGAGTCGACCTGCCGGACCATCTCGCCCAGCCAGGCGGTCAGGTCCTCCAGGTCCTCCGACTTCAGATCGTCCGGAATGGTGTGTTCCAGTGCCTTGTACGCGCCCGCGAGATAGCGCAGCACAATGCCCTCGGTGCGCGCCAGCTCGTAGTGGGACGTGAACTCCGTGAAGGACAGGGCCCGTTCGTACATGTCCCGGATCACCGACTTGGGCGAGACCGGATGGTCACCGACCCACGGATGGCTGGTGCGGTAGGTGTTGTACGCGTGGACGAGCAGTTCCTCCAGCGGCTTGGGGTACGTGACCTCCTGCAGCCGCTCCATCCGCTCCTCGTACTCGATCCCGTCCGCCTTCATCGCGCCGATCGCCTCGCCGCGCGCCTTGTTCTGCTGGGCCGCGAGGATCTGCCGCGGATCGTCCAGCGTCGACTCGACGACCGAGACCATGTCCAGTGCGTACGACGGCGATTCGGGGTCCAGCAGCTCGAACGAGGCCAGCGCGAACGTCGACAGCGGCTGGTTGAGCGCGAAGTCCTGCTGGAGA
Source organism: Streptomyces sp. NPDC087310 (assembly GCF_044744405.1). Classification (NCBI taxonomy): domain Bacteria; kingdom Bacillati; phylum Actinomycetota; class Actinomycetes; order Kitasatosporales; family Streptomycetaceae; genus Streptomyces; species Streptomyces sp. NPDC087310. Next base: position 335,696 of record NZ_JBIUYF010000006.1, read on the forward strand.
TCGACGGTCAGCCGGACGACACGGCCCTCCGCGTCCGGGGTCTCCAGCCGCTCCACCACTCCGCCGTCCAGCAGCGAACGGTAGATCGCGATGGCCCGCCGGATGTGCCGGAGCTGCTGCCTGCGCGGCTCGTGGTTGTCCTCCAGCAGTCTGCGCATCGCCTCGAACGCGTTGCCGGGACGGGCGATGACCGACAGCAGCATCGTGTGCGTGACCCGGAAACGCGAGTTCAGCGGTTCGGGGTCGGAGCCGATCAGCTTGTCGAAGGTCGTCTCCGACCAGGCGACGAACCCCTCGGGCGCCTTCTTGCGCACCACCTTGCGGCGCTTCTTGGGATCGTCGCCCGCCTTGTTCAGCGCCTTCTCGTTCTCCACGACATGCTCGGGCGCCTGCGCGACGACGAAGCCCGCCGTGTCGAACCCGGCCCGCCCGGCTCGCCCCGCGATCTGGTGGAACTCCCGGGCGCGCAGGGTGCGGACGCGGGTGCCGTCGTACTTGGTGAGCGCGGTGAACAGCACGGTACGGATCGGTACGTTGACGCCGACGCCGAGCGTGTCCGTACCGCAGATGACCTTCAGCAGCCCCGCCTGGGCCAGCTTCTCCACCAGCCGCCGGTACTTGGGCAGCATGCCCGCGTGGTGCACCCCGATGCCGTGCCGTACGTACCGGGAGAGGTTGCGGCCGAACTTGGTGGTGAAGCGGAAACTGCCGATCAGCTCGGCGATCTTGTCCTTCTCCTCGCGCGTGCACATGTTGATGCTCATCAGCGACTGCGCCCGCTCGACGGCCGCCGCCTGGGTGAAGTGCACGATGTAGACCGGCGCCTGCCGGGTCTCCAGCAGCTCGGTCAGCGTCTCGGTGATCGGGGTGAGGCGGTACTCGTAACTGAGCGGCACCGGGCGGGTCGCCGACCGTACGACGGAGGTCGGCCGGCCCGTGCGCCGGGTCAGGTCCTCCTCGAAGCGCGAGACGTCCCCGAGCGTCGCGGACATCAGGATGAACTGGGCCTGCGGCAGCTCCAGGATGGGGATCTGCCAGGCCCAGCCGCGGTCCGGCTCGGCGTAGAAGTGGAACTCGTCCATCACGACCTGGCCGATGTCGGCGTACTTCCCGTCGCGCAGCGCGATCGACGCCAGCACCTCGGCCGTACAGCAGATCACCGGGGCGTCGGCGTTGACGGAGGCGTCCCCGGTCAGCATGCCGACGTTCTCCGTGCCGAAGAGCTTGCACAGGTCGAAGAACTTCTCCGAGACCAGCGCCTTGATCGGCGCGGTGTAGAAGGTGACCTTGTCCTGTGCCAGCGCTGTGAAGTGCGCACCCGCCGCGACCAGGCTCTTTCCGGAGCCGGTGGGGGTGGAAAGGATCACGTTGGCGCCGGAGACCACCTCGATCAGTGCCTCCTCCTGAGCCGGATAGAGCGTGATGCCCTGGCCCTCGGCCCAGGAGGAGAAAGCCTCGAAGAGGGCATCGGGGTCGGCATCCGGCGGCAGGCGATCGATAAGGGTCACGTCCCCATCTTGCCCTCCTTCCGGCCGGATGAGGGAACCGGACAGCGGGCAGAAGATCACGAGAGATACGCTGCCGTGTCAACTGGGCATCAGGACAACTGGCTTCAGAGCCCTGAGTCTCACGACACACGGCTTCACCACACGCGGCTCCACAGGGGCGGAGCCTCCGCGACAGGAGGCTCACGACAACTGCAACGGGACGGGACGGATACGACCATGATGGGACCGGCACACTCTCTGTCAGGGGCAGCGGCCTGGCTGGGGGTGGGCGCCGCCGCGACCGCCGCCGGCTACACGATGCCCTGGCCCGTCCTGGTCGTCGGGGCGCTGATCTGCGCGGGAGCCGCGCTCGCCCCGGACCTCGACCACAAGGCCGCGACGATCTCGCGGGCGTTCGGTCCGGTGTCGAGAACGCTCTGCGAGATCGTCGACAAACTGTCGTACGCGGTCTACAAGTCGACCAGGAAGCCGGGCGACCCCCGCCGGACCGGCGGTCACCGCACGCTCACCCACACCTGGCTCTGGGCCGTCCTGATCGGCGCGGGCGCCTCGGCGGTCGCGTACACCGGGGGCCGGTGGGGGGTCCTCGCGATCCTCTTCGTCCACCTCGTCCTCGCGGTGGAGGGCCTGCTCTGGAGGGCCGCCCGGGTCTCCAGCGACGTCCTGGTCTGGCTGCTCGGCGCGACCAGCGCCTGGATGCTGGCGGGGATACTGGACCAGCCGGGCAATGGCGCGAACTGGCTGTTCACCGAACCCGGCCAGGAGTACCTCTGGCTCGGTCTGCCGATCATCCTCGGCGCGCTGGTGCACGACATCGGCGACGCGCTGACCGTGTCGGGCTGCCCGATCCTGTGGCCCATACCGCTCGGCCGCAAGCGCTGGTACCCCATAGGCCCGCCGAAGGCGATGCGCTTCCGCGCCGGAGCCTGGGTGGAGGTGAAGGTGCTGATGCCCGTCTTCATGCTGCTCGGCGGGGTCGGCGCCGTGTTCGCCCTCAATCTGGTCTGAGCGGCTGGACCACGGCGCCGGACCCGCGCGGTCCGCTCAGGCGCGGCGCGCGGCCCACACGGTGCGTTCGGTGCGGACCATGAGGTCGCCGCGGCGCAGGATGCTGAGGGGGCTGCCGGTGTCGAGCAGGTGGTCGAGGACGGTGAGGTCCTCGGCGGCAAGGGTGTCGGCGGCGGCGCCGCGCAGCCGCTTCAGGCTGCTGAGCGCGTACGGGCCGACCCTGTCGTTCCGCGAGCCGTCGATGTTCACGGTGATCGTGCGCTCGCCCTCGACGGTGAAACCGGCGGCGGTCAGCTTGGGGCCCCAGTCGGCGCCCCGGTGGGGCACGTGCTCGGCGTGGAGGTGCGCGAGGGCGGCGTGGCAGCGCTCCTCAACTCCGGGCCGCTCCCGCGGAGCGTCCTCGGGCAGGAAGCGCGGGAAGTCGGCCAGCTCCACGACGGCGAACAGACCGCCGGGCGCGAGCAGGCCGTGGACCGCACGCAGAGCGCGGTCCGGGTCGGCCATGTGGTGCATCGAGGCCGATGCCCACACCAGCTCGGGCCGGCCGAGCTCGGGCCAGTCCGCGTCGAGATCTGCCGATACGGTGCGCACCCGGTCGGCCAGACCGAGCGCCTCGGCCCTCTCCCGCAGGCGGCGCAGATGGCCGGCCGACGCGTCGACGGCGGTCACCTCCGCCTCGGGGAAGCGCGCGAGCAGGGCGAAGGTGCCGGTCCCGGTCCCGCATCCCAGGTCCACGATGTGGCGCGGCCCCTTCTCGACGGGCAGCCACGCGGTGATGGACGCGATGTGCTCGGCGAGCACCTCCGCGTCCAGGTCGAGGATCTCCGCCTGGTCGGTCTCGGCCTGTTCGATCTCCGCCTGTTTGATCTTGGCCTGGTCGATCTCGGACTGTTCGGTCTCCGTCAGGTCGTCGGCGCCGGGGGTGTGCTGGGGGACGAGGTGCACGTCGTGTGCCGCGTGCGAGGAAGCGTGGGTCATGACAGTCACGCTAGGAGGACCATGCCCGCGGAGCACCATGGTTCCCGGGATGCGCAAGACGATGACCGGATGAACTGCCGAACGCGCAAGACGCCGCCTCCGCGGCGGGGGCGGCGCCCGACCGCCGGCTCAGATGCCGTCACCGCGCTGGTGGCCGCGGCGCGCGTCGCGGTCGAAGATGCCCAGGACCTCGCAGGGCCCGCCCTCGGCGCCGATGGCATGCGGCAGCATCGTGGGGAACTCCGCCGCCTGGTTCGTCTCCACACGGATACGCCGGTTGCCCAGCAGCAGAATCGCGGTGCCGGACAGGACGACGAGCCATTCGTGGCCCGGATGGGCGCGCATGCGCGTGGGGTTGTCGGGCGGCGGGTCCGTCATGCGCTGACGAATGACGGACACGCCGGGCTCCGCCTTCATGGGCCAGCGCATCTGCCCACGGGCCCCGTCGATCATCGGGCTGATGACGACGTCGTCGCCGGCCGTCTCCACGAGCTGGTCCAGCGAGGTGTCCAGAGCCCGGGCGAGTGTGACGAGCTGGTCCAGAGCCAGCCGGCGCCCGCCGTTCTCGATACGGCTGAGCGTGGACTGGCTGACCCGGGCGCGGGTCGCCAGCTCCTCCAGGGACCAGCCCTGCGCCAGACGCAGGGCCCGGATCCGCTTGCGTACCAGGCTGTCCAGCTCGTCATTGTCTTGCGTCATGGGCAACAGGGTATGCCTTTTAGGCAACGGCGAGGCGGCGCTCGGCGAGGCGGCACTCGAAGAGAGGCCGCCTCGCCCCGAGTGCCGCCCCAGGTACCGCCCCGGGACGGGCGGCGGTCAGCCGTCAGCCGTGCCAGGAGCGCCACAGCGCCGCGTACGCGCCGTCCGCCGTCACCAGTTCGTCATGGCTGCCCTGCTCACTGATCCGGCCCTCCTCCACCACCACGATCACATCCGCGTCGTGCGCGGTGTGCAGCCGGTGGGCGATCGCGATGACCGTACGGCCCTCCAGCACCCGGGCCAGCGAACGCTCCAGATGCCGGGCCGCCCGCGGATCGAGCAGCGAGGTCGCCTCGTCGAGCACCAGCGTGTGCGGATCCGCCAGCACCAGCCGGGCCAGCGCTATCTGCTGCGCCTGGGCAGGTGTCAGCGCCGTACCGCCGGAGCCGACCTCGGTGTCCAGCCCACCGTCCAGTGCCCGCGCCCAGCCGTCCGCGTCGACCGCCTCCAGCGCGGTCCACAGCTCCTCGTCCGCCGCGCCCGTGCGGGCCAGCAGCAGGTTGTCGCGCAGCGACCCCACGAAGACATGGTGCTCCTGGTTGACCAGGGCCACCTGCTCCCGGACCCGCTCCGCCGGCATCCGGGACAACTCCGCGCCGCCCAGCGCGACCCGGCCCTGCCGTGGCCCGTAGATGCCCGCGAGGAGCCGGCCCAGCGTCGACTTCCCGGCGCCCGAGGGGCCGACCAGCGCCAGCCGGGTGCCGGGGCTGACGTCCAGCGTCACCCGGTGCAGTACGTCGACCCCCTCGCGGTAGCCGAAGTGCACCCGGTCGGCGGTGACGTCGCGGCCCTCGGGCACGACCGAGGCATCACCGGCGGCGGGCTCGATGTCCCGTACGCCGACCAGCCGGGCGATCGACACCTGGGCCACCTGGAGCTCGTCGTACCAGCGCAGGATCAGCCCGACCGGGTCCACCAGCATCTGGGCGAAGAGCGCGCCGGTCGTGAGCTGCCCGACGGTGAGCCAGCCCTGGAGGACGAAGACCCCGCCCAGCACCAGCGAGGCCAGGAAGATCGTCACATGGGTGAGGTTGATGACCGGGAAGAGCACCGACCGCAGAGAGAGCGTGTACCTCTCCCACGCCGTCCACTCCCGGATCCGCTGCTCGGAGAGCGCCACACGGCGCCCGCCGAGACGGTGCGCCTCCACCGTCCGCCCCGCGTCGACGGTCTCGGCGAGCATCGCCGCGACGGCCGCGTATCCGGCGGCCTCCGAGCGGTACGCCGAGGGCGCCCGCCGGAAGTACCAGCGGCAGCCGACGATCAGCAGCGGCAGCGCCACCAGCACCGCGAGCGCCAGCGGGGGAGCCGTCACGGTCAGGGCGCCGAGCAGCAGGATCACCCACACGACACCGATCGCGAGCTGCGGCACCGCCTCACGCATCGCGTTCGCCAGCCGGTCGATGTCCGTGGTGATCCGGGAGAGCAGATCGCCGGTCCCGGCCCGCTCCAGCACGCCGGGCGGCAGCCCGACGGCCCGGACGAGGAAGTCCTCGCGCAGATCCGCGAGCATCTCCTCGCCGAGCATCGCCCCGCGCAGCCGCACCATCCGTACGAACACGGTCTGGACGACCAGCGCGACCACGAACACCGCGACGACGCGCTCCATACGGAGGTCGCGCACGCCGCTCGACAGGTCCTCGACGATGGTGCCGAGGAGGTACGGGCCCACCATCGAGGCGATCACCGAGACGGCGTTGACCGCGACGAGCACGACGAACGCCGTACGGTGGCGCCGCAGCAGCTCGCTCACATAGGTCCGTACGGTCGCCGGTGTCCCGACCGGCAGGGTGGTCGCCGACTCCGGGGCCGCCGGGTCGTACGCCGGGGGCGCCAAGCCGATCACGTTGATTCCTCCATGTCGCTCGTGGTCCCGGCCAGTCGCGCCGCGACGGGTGCCATGACGTGGGCGCTCTCCTGGTTCTCTTCGTTCTCTTCGCTCTCTTCGGCGTTCGTCTCGCGGGTGACGACCGCCCGGTAGCCGGAGTCGCCGCCCAGCAGTTCCCGGTGCGTCCCCACCGCCACGGCCTCGCCCTCGTGGACGAACACCACGCGGTCCGCGTGGTCCAGCAGCAGCGGCGAGGAGGCGAACACCACCGTCGTACGGCCGGCGCGCAACTCCTTCACCCCGCGCGCGATCCGCGCCTCCGTATGTGAGTCGACGGCGGACGTCGGCTCGTCGAGCACCAGCACCTCCGGGTCCGTGACCAGCGAACGGGCCAGTGCCAGCCGCTGCCGCTGCCCGCCGGAGAGCGAGCGCCCGCGCTCGGTGATCCGGGAGCGCATCGGGTCACCACTGCCGTCCACCGATGCCTGGACGAGCGCGTCCAGGACGTCCCCGCACTGGGCGGCGGTCAGCGCCGCCTCCGGGGCGACCCCACCGGAGGCCGGGATGTCCAGCAGCTCCGTCAGCGTCCCGGACAGCAGCACCGGATCCTTGTCCTGTACGAGGACGCTCGCCCGTGCCGAGTCCAGCGGGAGATCGTCCAGCGCCACCCCGCCGAGCAGCACGGAGGGGCTCTTCTCCTCCTCGGCCGCATGGCCGCCGAGCCGTTCGGCCAGCCGTCCCGCCGCGTCCGGGTCCCCGCACACCACGGCCGTGAGCAGCCCGGACGGGGCGAGCAGGCCGGTGGCGGGGTCGTACAGATCGCCCGTCGGCCGGGCGTCGTCGAGCCCGCCGCGCTCGTCCTCGTACGCGGTGCGCTCCAGGGACAGCACCCGGGCCGCGCGCTTCGCCGAGGGCCGGGAGAAGGAGTAGGCCATCGCGATCTCCTCGAAGTGCCTCAAGGGGAAGAGCATCAGCGTCACCGTGCTGTAGACGGTCACCAGCGCGCCGACCTCGATCTGCCCGTCCAGGGCGAGCCGCGCCCCGTACCAGACCACCGTGACCAGCAGGATCCCCGGCAGCAGGACCTGGATCGCCGAGATCAGCGCCCACATGCGGGCGCTGCGTACGGCGGCCTCGCGCACCTCCTGCGAGGCGGTGCGGTAGCGGCCGAGGAAGAGCTCCTCGCCGCCGATGCCGCGCAGCACCCGCAGCCCGGCGACGGTGTCGGACGCCAGCTCGGTGGCCTTCCCGGCCTTCTCCCGCTGGATGTCAGCGCGTTGGGTGGCACGGGGGAGCAGCGGCAGTACGGAGAGGGCGAGCACCGGCACGCCGACGGCGACGAGCAGGCCCAGCTCCGGCAGGTACAGGACCAGGCCGACGCAGATCAGGACGATGGCGATGACGGCGGCCAGGAAGCGCGAGAGCGCCTCCACGAACCATCCGATCTTCTCGACGTCACCGGTGGACACCGCGACGACCTCACCGGCGGCGACCCGCCGGGTCAGCGCGGACCCCAGCTCGGCCGTCTTGCGCGCCAGCAGTTGCTGGAGGCGGGCGGCGGCCGTGATCCAGTTGGTGATGGCGGTGCGGTGCAGCATGGTGTCGCCGACGGTGATGGCCAGGCCGAACAGCGCGATCAGGCCGCCGGCCAGCGCGAGCCGGCCCCCGGAGCGGTCGATGACGGCCTGGACGGCGACCCCGGCGCCCAGGGGCAGTCCGGCGATGCCCAGTTGGTGCAGCAGGCCCCAGGAGAGTGATCTGAGCTGTCCGCCCAACTGGTTGCGCCCGAGCCACAACAGGAACCGGGGGCCCGACCGGACATCGGGAATCCCCGGATCGGGATACGGAAGGTCGCGAATCTGCATGATGTCCCATGGCTCGTGGGTGGCCCAAACCGTGCAAGGTTCGCGGTTTTCGAGGGCCCGAGGCAATGGGTTTTCCGCGGGGGAGGCCGGTTCCGGCCGCGCGTCCGCGCTCAGCAGGGGCGCTCGGCGGCCCCGTCGACCAGTGTCGACAGCAGCCCGCCGAGCACCTCGCGCTGCTCGGCGGTCAGTGGCGCCAGTACGTCCTCGGCGGCGGACCGGCGCGCGCCGCGCAGCGCGCGCAGCGTCGCCCGGCCGGTGTCGGTCAGCTCGACGCGGATGACCCGGCGGTTGGTCGGATCGGGGGCGCGGCGCACCCAGCCGCTCGCCTCCAGGCTGTCGACCAGGGTGGTCACGGCACGGGGCACCACTTCGAGCCGGGTGGCCAGATCGGTCATCCGCGGGGGTGTGTCGTAGAGCGTGAGGGCGCGCAGCAGCCGTGCCTGGGCGGGGGTGATGCCGATCGGTTCGAGCTGCTGCTTCTGGATGCGGTGGAGCCGCCGGGTCAGCCGCAGGAGCTGCTCGGCCAGCATGCCGTCGACATCGGGGGTGCTCATGCCCGGAATAATATCAGGACCAAGGTGATTGTGAACATAGGTAACAGTGAGCTATGGTCGGTAAAGTTGACCGGTCCCGCCCCTCCGGAGCGGGACCGTCGGAGGGCGTCGAGCCCTCGCACCTCACCGGACATCTGCCATCGAAGGAGCCCATGAAACCCGAACCCTCCACCTGGACACCCTCGCCCCGCCCGGGTCCACCCGGTCTGTCGGGAGCGGAGCCGAAGTCGGAGCCGAAGTCGGAGTCGGATGAGCCCGAGCAGCCCGCCCAGCTTCGGCGGATCTTCGCCCTCTTCCGCCCCTACCGCGGCCGGCTCGCCCTCGTCGGCCTTCTCGTCGCGGCGTCCTCGCTGGTCACGGTCGCCTCGCCGTTCATGCTGCGCGAGATCCTCGACACGGCGATCCCGCAGGGCCGTACCGGCCTGCTGAGTCTGCTGGCCCTCGGCATGATCCTGACGGCGGTCGTCAACAGCATCTTCGGCGTCCTCCAGACGCTGATCTCCACGACCGTCGGCCAGCGGGTCATGCACGATCTGCGGACCGGCGTCTACAGCCGGCTCCAGAGCATGCCGCTCGCCTTCTTCACCAGAACCAGGACCGGTGAGGTCCAGTCGCGCATCGCCAACGACATCGGCGGCATGCAGGCGACGGTGACCTCCACCGCGACCTCGCTGGTCTCCAACCTCACGGCCGTGATCGCCTCGGTCGTCGCGATGCTCGCCCTGGACTGGCGGCTCACCGCCGTCTCGATGGTGCTGCTCCCCGTCTTCGTCTGGATCAGCCGCAAGGTCGGCCGCGAACGCAAGAAGATCACCACGGAGCGCCAGCGGCAGATGGCCACCATGGCCGCGACCGTCACCGAATCGCTCTCCGTGAGCGGCATACTCCTCGGCCGCACGATGGGCCGGGCCGACTCGCTCACGCGCTCCTTCGCCGACGAGTCCGAGCGCCTGGTCGATCTGGAGGTCCGCTCCAACATGGCGGGCCGCTGGCGGATGTCGACCATCGGTATCGTCATGGCGGCCATGCCCGCCGTCATCTACTGGGCCGCGGGCATCGCGCTCGGCGCGGGCGGCACCCCCGTCTCCATCGGGACGCTCGTCGCCTTCGTCTCGCTCCAGCAGGGGCTCTTCCGGCCCGCCGTGAGCCTGCTGTCCACCGGAGTGGACATGCAGACCTCCCTCGCGCTCTTCCAGCGCATCTTCGAGTACCTGGACCTCCCCGTCGACATCACCGAGCCCGAGCGGCCGGTCCGGCTGGAGCGGATCCGCGGCGAGGTCCGCTTCGACGGCGTCGACTTCAGCTACGACGACAAGGACCGCCAGACCCTCAGCGGGATCGACCTGACCGTCCCGTCCGGCGGCAGCCTCGCCGTCGTCGGCCCCACGGGCTCCGGCAAGTCGACCCTCAGCTACCTCGTGCCCCGGCTGTACGACGTGACGGGCGGCCGGGTCCTCCTCGACGGCGTGGACGTACGCGATCTGGACTTCGACACCCTCGCCCGGGCCGTCGGCGTCGTCTCCCAGGAGACCTACCTGTTCCACGCCTCGGTCGCCGACAACCTGCGCTTCGCCAAGCCGGATGCCACGGACGAGGAGATGCGCACCGCCGCGAAGGCCGCCCAGATCCACGACCACATCGCCTCGCTGCCCGACGGCTACGACACGCTGGTCGGTGAGCGCGGATACCGCTTCTCCGGCGGCGAGAAACAGCGCCTCGCGATCGCCCGCACCATCCTGCGCAACCCGCCCGTACTCATCCTGGACGAGGCGACCAGCGCACTGGACACCCGTACGGAACACGCGGTGCAGCAGGCCATCGACGCGCTCTCCGAAGGACGTACGACCATCACCATCGCGCACCGGCTCTCCACGGTCAGGGACGCGGACCAGATCGTCGTCCTCCACGCGGGCGCCGTCGTCGAGCGGGGTACGCACGAGGAGCTGCTCCGACGGGACGGCCGCTACGCCGCGCTCGTCCGCAGGGACGAGCGCCCGTCGCACGCGGACGGGCCCGGCGCCCACGGTCTCGCACCGGTGGCTCTCGAAGCCCGGTGAACACGGCAGTGCCGCCGCTCCCTGGGACGGGAAGCGACGGCACCGCGTTCGGTGAAGGTGTGTCAGACGCGCATGTGTCAGACGCGCATGTGTCAGACGAGCCAACCCACGAAGTGGACGATGCCGGCGAGCAGGTTGGTGATGACGTTCATCGAGGTGTTTCTCCTTGTACGTGATGCAACTGCGGGACAGCGCGCTTCACGGTCTGCAGCCCGCCGAACGCGCTCCGTAAGCATCACCCGTCACATCGGTGCGGAGCAATGGAATCCGATGCGATCACACGTTCTGACGAACAACCGATCCCGCGTTCGTGTGTTCCTCGATCGTTGTTCGTCCGCCGAGCATTCGTCCGAGCGTTCGTCCGAGCGGTCGTCCGGGGTCGTCCGAGCCTTCGTCCGGGTGGTCGTCCCGGTGTCCGTTCGAACGCGTGCCCTTCGTGTCGCCATGCCCGAGATGTCGGGTTCTGTGGTCACTCCGGGTTAGCGTGCCCATATGAAGAACGAGCCTCCGGTGGCACGACCCGGGCGCGGTACCCGGCTGACCCGCCGCGGCCGGCTGGTGCTGATCGTCGGCGCCGCCCTGGTGGCCACGGCCGCGGTGCTGGTGCCGGTGGCCCTGCTGACCGGCGGGGACGACAGCGCCCCGCGGGCGACGTCCCTGGTCGTTCCCGAGGGCCGGCGCGCGACCCAGGTCTACGCCTCGATCGACCGTGCGCTCGACGTGCCCGCGGGCACCACCCGAAAGGCGCTGGCGAGCGCCCGGCTCGAACTGCCCGAGGCGGCCCGGGCCAACCCGGAGGGCTATCTCTTCCCGGCGACGTACCCGATCGCCCCCTCGACCTCCCCGGCCGGACTGCTCGACTACATGGTCAGGACCGCGAACCAGCGGTTCGGGGGCGACCGGATCACCGCCGGCGCGCAGGCCCACGGGGTGACGGCCTATCAGAGGGTCACCATCGCCAGCATCGTCCAGGCGGAGGCCGCTACGACGGCGGACATGGCCAGGGTCGCCCGGGTCGTGCACAACCGGCTCGCCCTCGGTATGCCGCTCCAGATGGACTCGACGCTCAACTACGCGCTGAACCGTTCCACCCTGGACACCACCCACGAGGACACCAGGACGAAGAGCCCGTACAACACCTATGAACACAAGGGACTGCCGCCCACGCCGATCGGGAACCCGGGGGAGGCGGCGATGCGCGCGGCCGTCAGCCCCGCGCCCGGTGACTGGCTGTACTTCGTCACCGTGAAGCCCGGCGACACCCGCTTCACGAACCGGTACGCCGAACACCGCAAGAACGTCGAGGAGTTCAACAAGCACCGCGAGGGCGCCGCGTAGGAAGGGCGGTCAGCCCTCTCACGCACGCAGCACCGCCGCCTCCTCGCCCCCGCCCGCCGTCCCCTCGCCCGCTGTTCTCTCCCCGGGCGTTCCCTCCTTGGGCGTACGTTCCAGCAGCCGCCCGATCTCCCGTACGGCCGCACGTCCGGCGCGGTTGGCGCCGATCGTGGAGGCGGAGGGCCCGTACCCGACGAGGTGGACCCGCTCGTCCCGTACGGCGCGTGTCCCCTCGACCCGGACCCCGCCACCCCGCTCCCGCAGCCCCAGCGGCGCGAGATGGTCGATGGCGGGCCGGAACCCGGTCGCCCAGAGGAGCACATCGGCGTCCACCGTCCGGCCGTCGTCCCAGGCCACACCCTCCGCGGTGATCCGGTCGAACATCGGCAGCCGGTCGAGCACCCCTTCCGCGCGCGCCCGCGCGACGGCCTCGGTCACCGGCAGCCCGGTGACCGAGACCACGCTCTGCGGCGGCAGCCCCCGGCGCACCCGCTCGTCGACGAGCGCCACGGCCGCCCGGCCCCACTCCTCGGTGAACGGGCCCTCGCGGAAGACCGGCGGGCGGCGTGTCACCCAGGTCGTCCCCGCCGCCACCCGCGCGATCTCCATGAGGTGCTGGGTGCCGGAGGCCCCGCCGCCGACCACGATCACCCGCAGCCCCGCGAACTCCTCCGGCCCCGGATAGTTCGCCGTGTGCAACTGGCGCCCCCGGAAGGTCTCCTGGCCCCGGTAGCGCGGCCAGAACGGGCGGTCCCAGGTGCCGGTGGCGTTGATCAGTGCCCGGGCCGACCAGGTCCCCTCCGAGGTCTCCACCCGCAGCCGCCCGCCGGCGCCCTCCCGTACGGTACGGACATCGACCGGCCGGTGGACCCGCAGGCCGAAGCGGTGCTCGTACGCCGTGAAGTACGCGCCGATCACCTCGGACGACGGCCGGCCGTCGTCCTCCGGTCCTGTGACCAGCTCCATGCCGGGCAGTGCGTGCATGCCATGGACCCTGCCGTACGTCAGCGAGGGCCAGCGGAACTGCCAGGCGCCGCCCGGCCGCGGGGCATGGTCGAGGACGACGAAGTCACGGTCCGGCTCCAGCCCCGAGCGCCGCAGGTGGTGGGCGCCGGACAGGCCCGCCTGCCCGGCGCCGATGACCACCACGTCGATGTCGCGTACCCCAAAGTCGTTCACGGTTCTACCAACAGCTCGGGTGCCGGCAATCTTCCCGGCCCGGCGGCCCGGCGGTCCGGCGGCTCAGCGGCCCCCGGCCAGCAGCAGCGGCGCGCCGCCCCCGCCCCCGGGAGCCCGTGTGCCGCCCGCCCCCGGAACCCCGAGCAGCGGGGACGCCGGGACCTGCGCGAGCAGCCCGCGCTCCGCGAGCACCGGCGTCACCCCCTCCCCGAACCAGTACGCCTCCTCCAGGTGCGGGTACCCGGAGAGCACGAAGTGCTCGATGCCCAGCTCGTGGTACTCCTCGATCCGGTCCGCGACCTCGGCATGGCTGCCGACCAGCGCGGTGCCCGCCCCGCCCCGTACCAGACCGACCCCCGCCCACAGGTTGGGCGAGATCTCCAGCTCGTCGCGCGAGCCGCCGTGCAGGGCGAGCATCCGCTGCTGGCCCACCGACTCGCTCCGGCTCAGCGCGCGTTGGGCCGCAGCCACCGTCTCGGGGTCGAGATCGTCCAGCAGCCGGTCGGCCGTGGCCCAGGCGTCGCGCGCGGAGTCCCGCGAGATGGTGTGCATCCGGATGCCGAACCGGACCGTACGGCCGCGCTCCTCGGCGAGCGAGCGGATCCAGTCGATCTTCTCCTTCACCTGGGCCGGCGGCTCGCCCCAGGTCAGATAGACATCCGCGTGCTCCGCCGCGACCGGCCCGGCCGCCGCCGACGAGCCGCCGAAGAAGATGTCCGGCAGCGGGTCCGGCGGCAGGGCGGTCAGCCCGCCCTCCACCTGGAAGTGCTCCCCGTCGAAGTCGTACGGACGCCCCTCCCACGCACCCCGTACCACCGACAGGAACTCCGCCGTCCGGGCGTAGCGCCGGTCGTGGTCGAGATGGTCGCCGAAGCGCCGCTGTTCCGTGGCGTCGCCGCCGGTCACCACATTGAGCAGCAGCCTGCCCCGGGTGATGCGCTGGTACGTGGCCGCCATCTGCGCCGCCAGCACCGGCGAGATCAGCCCCGGCCGGAAGGCGACCAGGAACTTCAGCCGCTCGGTCTGCTGCGCGAGTGCCATCGTCGTCAGCCAGGCGTCCTCGCACCAGGTGCCGGTCGGCGTCAGCACCGCCTCGAAGCCGAGATGCTCGGCGGCCTTGGCGATCTGCGCCAGATACTCGATGTCGGGCGCCCTGACCCCGCTCACCGGGGTGATCTTCGATCGCTTGATGCCCCCGTCGGTGTACGCGTGACGGTCCACCAGGGTGCGCCCGTCGCCCCCGGTCGGCAGGAACCAGTGCAGATGAACGCTCATCGGGAAGAAGCCTTTCCGTAGCTGCGCGCGGGTGAGGTCGACGGGGGCAGATCCTTGTTGAAACGGCCGTCCACGTAGTCGGCGAAGTCGAAGCGGCGGGGGATGAGTCCCTGCTCGGCGAAGGTGTCGGCGATCTTCTGCTCGGAAGCCACCGCCGCGGCGTCCAGCGCCACCGGCACCCGTGTCCCCCAGGTCAGTTTCACCGCGTCCAGGGCCACGTCGTACGGCAGCCCGGTGTCCTTCGCCCAGACCTTCGCCCACGCCTCCGGATGCTTGTAGACCCAGTCCTGGGCCCGGCGCAGCCGGTCGATGAAGTCACCGAGCGCCGCCGTCTTCGCCTTGTCCTTGAGCGCGGCGTCCGCGGCGACCTGGAAGTTCAGCCCGTTGACGACTCCCTGACCATGCGTCAGAACTTTCCCCTGCCCGGCGTGGAGCACCTGTGACGTGTACGGGTCCCACACGGCCCAGGCGTCGACCTTGCCGCCGGCGAACGCGGCCAGCGCGTCGGCCGGCTGCAACAGGGTGACCTTGATGTCCTTGAGGGTGAGGCCGGCGCGCCGGAGCGAGGCGATCAACTGGTAGTGCGCCGAACTGCCCTGGGCGACCGCGACGGTCTTCCCCCGGAGATCGGCCGTCTTCCTCAGCTTCGAGTCCTTCGGTACGAGAACGGCCTCGCCCCGGGCGTCGCCGTGCGTGGCGCCCACGACCGTGATCTTCGACTTGGCCCCGGCGGCGAAGACCGGCGGGGTGTTGCCGACCGAACCGACGTCCACGGCACCGGCGTTGACCGCTTCGAGCATCGGAGGTCCGGAGGTGAACGTCGACCACTTCACCTTGTAGGGCAGATCGTCGAGTTCACCGGCGGCCCGCAGGACCGCCTCGGAACCGCCCTTCTGGTCACCGACGTCGAGGGTCACCGACCCCTTCCCGTCGGTGGAACCGCCGGCGCCTCCGGAGCCACCGGCGGACGAACTGCCGGAGCAGGCGGTGAGCAGCAGGGCGAGGGGCAACAGGACAGCGGACAGAGTGCGTTTCATGAGCGGTCTCTCAGGGGGTGGGGGAAGAGGAGGTACGGTTTTCCGGGAACGGCGGGGTCGTCGATGTCATCGATCCCCGACGACATCGCTCCCCGAGGTCATCAATCCCCGACGTCATCGACCCCCAACTCGGCGAGCAGCCGGGCGCGGAGAGCCGCGAAACCCGGATCGCCCACGGAACGCGGCCGGTCCAGCGCGACCGGAGTCTCGTACGCGATGACACCGTCCCGCATCACCAGCGCCCGGTCCGCGAGCAGCAGGGCCTCCTCCACGTCGTGGGTGACGAGCAGGACCGCGCAGCCGCGCCGCTGCCACAACTCGGCGACCAGCCGCTGCGCGGTGAGCCGGGTCAGCGCGTCCAGCGCCCCGAACGGCTCGTCGAGCAGCAGCAGATCCGGCTCCCGTACCAGCGCCCTGGCGAGCGAGGCGCGCTGGGCCTCGCCGCCCGAGAGCGTCCTGGGCCAGGCGCCCGACCGGTGGCCCAGGCCGACCTCCGCCAACGCACTCTCCGCCACGGCCCGTTCGGGCTTGCCGTCCAGTCCGAGCAGCACATTGCGCCAGACCCGCTTCCACGGCATCAACCGCGGAGCCTGGAACGCGACGGCACGCCGCTTCGGTACGAGTACGGTGCCCTCGATCTCCCGGTCGAGGCCCGCCAGGACCCGCAGCAGGGTCGACTTGCCGCAGCCGCTGCGGCCCAGCAGCGCGGTGAACTCCCCTGGCCGCAGGGTCAGATCGAGCTGGTCGATCACCGGCCGCCCGCCGAAGGACCGGGTCAGCCCCTCGACCCGTACGGCCGCCGCGCCGTCGAGATCCGGCGCGCTTTTCACTGGCCCTTGAAGGTCGGTCGCCATTGCAGCAGCAGCCTTTCGAGAGTACGGACGACGGCATCGGCGAGCAGGCCGAGCAGGGCGTAGACGACCAGGCAGACGACGATGATGTCGGTACGGAAGAAGTCCCTGGCCTGGTTCATCAGGAAGCCGATGCCGGCGTCCGCGTTGATCGACTCGCCGAAGACCAGCGCGAGCCAGGCGGTGGCGAGCGAGTACCGCAGACCGGTCATCGCGCCGGGCAGCGCGCCCGGCAGGACCACATGCCGGATCAGCCCCCAGCGGCCGAGCCCCAACGACTCGCCCGCCTCGACGAGTTGTTCGTCGACGCCGCGGATCCCCGCGTACACGTTGAGATAGAGATGAAAGGCGACCCCGAGCGCGATGAGCGCGACCTTGGGTGCCTCGCCGATGCCGAGCCAGATGATGAACAGCGGGATCAGACCGACCCAGGGAACGGTGCGCAGCATCTGCACCGTCGCGTCGACCAGATCCTCACCGAGCCGGGAGAGCCCTGACACCAGGGCGAGACAGATCCCGATCACCCCGCCGAGCAACAGCCCCGCGGCGACACGCTGGAGCGAGACCCCCATGGCGGCGGGCAGGGTTCCATCGGCGATCAGTTCGCCGGCGGCGCGGGCGATGGTGCCGGGCGAGGCGAGGATGTCACGGTGCAGCACCCCCGCCGCGCTGAGCACCTGCCAGCAGACCAGAAGCAGCAGCGGTCCGACCGTGCGGCGCAGCCACCGGGGGACGGTACGCAGCCGTGAACCGTGCGCGGAGACGGGGGTCACGGCCTCCAGAACGGGGGAGGGATAAGTCGATTCAGGGGATATGTCGGGTGGGGCATGATCGAGCGTCATGGGGGCTCCACGGGCAGCGACAGAGCGAGGGAGGGGGGATGGCGTCAGGACCCCGCCCCGGCGTCCGCGCACAGTGGTGCTACGGCACGGTCAGCCGGGTACGACGGGGTGGTGGGGAGACGCGGGGCTCGGGGAAGGAAGGCGCCGGAGCCGAAAAGAGGTCAGCGGCCGCGACAACAGGCGGCGGAGGCCACCCGCAGCAGGTCGATGTGACCGCGCGTGGTGAGCAGAGCTGATCGCGACATGTCGCCGAACGTAGCGAGATGTTCCGGACCCGGTCAATGCCGTCTCGCCACGCGGACGCGCGCTTCCGTCTGGCGGTCGGCAAGATGGACGTATGTCTCACGCGTTCACCACCAGAGTCCTGCGTCTCACCACCGGCACCGAGGAGACGGTGACCGATCTGACCCACGCCTGCGCGGAGTTCCTCCAGGAGACGGCGGCGGGCCGGGACGGCCTCCTGAACCTCTTCGTACCGCACGCCACCGCGGGGGTGGCGGTCATCGAGACGGGCGCGGGCAGCGACGACGACCTCCTCGCGGCCCTGCGCACCCTGCTCCCCGCCGACGACCGCTGGCACCACCGCCACGGCGCCCCGGGCCACGGCAGGGACCACGTCCTGCCCGCCCTCGTACCGCCCCACGCGACGCTGCCGGTGGTCGCGGGGCGACTGGAACTGGGGACCTGGCAGTCGGTCTGTCTGGTCGACACGAACAGGGACAACCCCGACCGTCAGGTACGTCTGAGCTTCCTCGGATAGGTCCGAGGAAGCCGCGACTGGTAGGGCTGATTTACGGCCGTACCAGGTGAGGAGGCTTACGGTGCGGCGGTCAGGCCCTGTCGATTCCGAGTTCGGCGAGCAGGCCGCGGACGCGCCGCTCGATCTCGTCCCGGATGGGCCGGACCGCTCCGACGCCCTGCCCGGCGGGGTCGTCGAGTGTCCAGTCGAGGTACCGCTTGCCGGGGAAGACGGGGCAGGTGTCGCCGCAGCCCATGGTGATCACGACGTCGGACGCCTGTACGGCTTCCACGGTCAGCACCTTCGGCGTCTCGGCGGACAGGTCGATACCGGCCTCCGCCATCGCCTGCACGGCGGCCGGGTTCACCGCGTCGGCCGGTGCGGACCCGGCGGAGCGGACCTCGACCCGGCCTTCGGAGAGGTGGGTGAGGAAGGCGGCGGCCATCTGCGAGCGGCCCGCGTTGTGGACGCACACGAACAGCACGGACGGCTTGGACTCAGGCACGGGCGGAGCCTTCCGGGGAGACGGCCGGTCCGGCCATGGGCGTGGGCTCGGGGAAGAAGCGGCGCGCGGCCAGGGCGACGTGGACCAGGCCGATCAGGACCGGCACCTCGATGAGCGGGCCGACGACTCCGGCGAGGGCCTGGCCGGAGGTGGCGCCGAAGGTGGCGATGGCGACCGCGATGGAGAGTTCGAAGTTGTTGCCCGCGGCGGTGAACGCCAGCGTGGTGGCCTTCGGGTGGTTCAGTCCGACCGCACGGCCGACGGCCATGGACCCGGCCCACATCAGCGCGAAGTACACCAGCAGCGGCAGCGCGATCCGTACGACGTCCACGGGCTTGGAGGTGATCGCGTCGCCCTGGAGGGCGAACAGCACCACGATCGTGAACAGCAGCCCGTACAGGGCGAACGGGCCGATGCGGGGGATCAGCTTCGTCTCGTACCAGGTGCGGCCCCTGGCCCTCTCGCCCAGGCGGCGGGTGAGGAACCCGGCGAGCAGTGGAATGCCGAGGAAGATCAGCACGCTGCGGGCGATCTCCCGGACGGACACGTCCAGCGCGGTCTGCTCCAGGCCGAGCCGGCCTGGCAGCACGGACAGGTAGAACCAGCCCAGCGCGGCGAACGCGATCACCTGGAACACGGAGTTCAACGCGACGAGGACGGCGGCGGCTTCGCGGTCGCCGCAGGCCAGGTCGTTCCAGATGACGACCATCGCGATGCAGCGGGCCAGGCCGACGATGATCAGGCCGGTGCGGTACTCGGGCAGATCCGGCAGGAAGAGCCAGGCGAGCGCGAACATCAGGGCCGGCCCGACGACCCAGTTCAGGACCAGGGAGGGGATGAGGAGGCGGCGATCGCGGGTGACGGTGTCCAGGCGGTCGTAGCGGACCTTGGCCAGGACCGGGTACATCATCACGAGCAGGCCGAGCGCGATCGGCAGCGAGACCCCGGTGACGGTGACCTTCGCGAGCGCGTCCCCGAGCCCCGGTACGAGGCGGCCCAGTCCGAGGCCGACGGCCATGGCGATCAGGATCCACACGGCGAGGAAGCGGTCCAGGGACGACAGCCGCCCGGCCACCGGCCCCGCGGGCGCCGCCGTGGGGGCGGGCTCGGCGCTCACAAGGCGGCCCCGGCGGGCGCGTTCTCGGCCGACGGCGGCCCGGCGGGGCGGGTGAGGATCGCGGCGAGGCGGTCGGTCATCTGCGGCAGCAGCCGGTAGTACACCCACGTTCCGCGCCGTTCGGAGTCGATGAGTCCGGCCTGCTTCAGCAGCTTGAGGTGGTGAGAGATGGTCGGCTGCGACAGGTCGAAGGCCGGGGTGAGGTCGCAGACGCAGACCTCCCCGCCGGCGCGGGACGCGATCATCGACAGCAGTCGCAGCCGCACCGGATCGCCCAGCGCCTTGAACACCTTCGCCAGATCGGTGGCCTGGTCCTCGTCCAGCGGCGCGGTCAGCAGGGCGGGGCAGCATTCTTCGACGCCGTCCCGGCCGAGCACCACAAGCTCTTGTTTCGACATCCTTCTATGTTGACGTCTGTCGATGCAGGACGCAAGCTTGTATCGACAGACGTCAATGCAACGTGTTCGGGGAGAACCTCCATGTCCCGTGTTCAGCTCGCACTCAATGTCGCCGACCTCGAAGCCTCGGTGGCCTTCTACTCCCGGCTGTTCGGCGTCGAGCCCGCCAAGCGCCGACCGGGCTACGCCAACTTCGCGATCGCCCGGCCGCCGCTCAAGCTCGTCCTCATCGAGGGCGAGCCCGGTCAGGAAACCCGCCTGGACCACCTCGGCGTCGAGGTCGACTCCACGGAGACGGTCACCGCCGCCACCGACCGCCTCAAGGCGGCAGGGCTCGCCACGTTCGAGGAGAACGACACCTCCTGCTGCTACGCCCTCCAGGACAAGGTCTGGGTCCACGGCCCCGGCCGCGAGCCCTGGGAGGTCTACGTCGTCAAGGCCGACGCCGACCGGATGGGCGAGAGCCCTGCTCCCGAAGGCGGCGATGCCTGCTGTACCAGCGCCCCCGGGGAGTCGGGTGAGCCCGCCCCGGCGGCAGCGGCCCGCGGCTGCGGAGGCTGACCTCTCGCGTTCCGCACGGTGGGTGGCTGCTGCTCATAGCGGGAGGAAGGCGTTGGCCCGCGGGCGGTGTTCGAGGGTGGCGCCGGAATCGATCTCGTAGAACCAGCCGTGCAGCCGCAGCGAGCGGTCGACCAGGCGGGGGGCGATCGACGGGTAGTCGCTGAGCACGTCCAACTGGGTCAGTACGTGGCAGTGGCCGGCGGCGGTGAGGTCACCGCTCATCGGGGCCGGCGAACCGCCGGAAGAGGGTGCGCCGTCCGCGTCTTCCGCGGTGCTGGTCCGTATGCCGGTTTCGACGAGGTCGCAGTGGGAGTGGCCGCACACGATGATGTCGGTCACCTTCAGTTCCTCCACGGCGTGGTCGATCGTCCGGGACTCTCCGGCCGGCGCGTGGGGAGTGAAGCGCGGGATGACGGCGCCGTAGGTGCGCAGTTCGAAGAGGTCTCCCGGCCGGGCACCGGTGATCAGCGCGGGGACGATCCGGGAGTCCGAGCAGGTGATGAACATCGCGCGGGGACTGTCGCCGTCCGCGAGGGGGCCGAGGTCCAGGCTGTGTGCCGCGGCGCGAGCGGGGAATACGCCGGCCTGGTCGATGAGGTACTGCATGGGGCGCGTTCTCCTTGGGATACGGGTGCGGCCACGGATCACGGTCACGGTCACGGTCGGGACAGCCGGTCCTTGATGAGCGCTTCGAACTCCTCCGTGGAAGCCGGGGCGACGCGTTCGCCGTCGAGGAAGAAGGCCGGTGTGCCCTGCACGCCCAGGCCCAGCCCGTCGCGCTGGTCCACCCGCACCCGTGCGGTCGTTGCCGGATCCTTCAGCGCCGCGTCGAACTTCCCCAGGTCCGGACCGAGTTGCTCGGCGTCCACGGAGCCGCGCGGCTCGTCGGGGGAGGACTCGGGGGAGGACAGCGGGAAGGAACCGAGGGCGGCGGCGAACGCGGCCACCATCACCACGGCGATGTGGAGGTGCTTCTTCATGATTTCCCGGTCTGTCGGGTGCGGACGGAGGTCGAGGCGGACGGGGGACCCGGCTCGTGGGCGGCGCTGTTCGCCCCGGGAGCCGGCGGTGCCGGTGGGCCCGGACGGCGGTCGCGGGCGTGCAGGCTCGCCAGATAGGCGTTGTAGGCCGCCAGCGGGTCGTTCCCGTCCCCACGGTCGATCCGACGGTCGACGCGGCGGGCCTCCCGTGCGTCCGAGCGGACCCATTGGACGGCCAGGATGAGGGTGGTGATCAGTACGGGTATGTCGCCGGTGGCCCAGGCGATGGCTCCGGCGTTGTACTGGTCGTCCAGTGGGAACTCGACCCAGGGGCGGCTCAGGGAGTTCCACCAGCCGGCGCCGATCAGGTCGGACGAGCTCATCAGGGAGATGCTGAACCAGGAGTGGAACGGCATCGTCAGGATGAGGACGAACAGCCTGCCCAGATGGGGCGGGCGGCGCGGACCCGGGTCGACGCCGATGATGACCCAGAAGAACAGCAGCCCCACGGCGAGGAAGTGCCCGAGCATCACCAGATGGCCGAGATGGCTGCTCATCAGGGTCTCGAAGAGGGACGAGTAGTAGACGGCGAAGGCGCTGCCGATGAACAGCGCACTCGCCACCACCGGATGCGAGACGACTTTCACGTAGCGGCTGTGCAGCAGCTTCAGCAACAGCTCCCTGGGCCCGGTCGGGCCGCCCTTGGGCGCTGACGGCAGTGCGCGCAGGGCGAGGGTGGCCGGGGCGCCGAGAACG
This sequence comes from Streptomyces sp. NPDC087310, assembly GCF_044744405.1. NCBI lineage: Bacteria > Bacillati > Actinomycetota > Actinomycetes > Kitasatosporales > Streptomycetaceae > Streptomyces > Streptomyces sp. NPDC087310. The sequence continues at coordinate 357,828 of NZ_JBIUYF010000006.1, forward strand.
AGCAGGATCGGCACCGTCATGGCGAGGATCATGTGCTGGCCCATGTGCACGCTGAACAGCACCTTGCCGTAGACGGCCAGCCCGCTCATGGTGGCCAGGACCGTGACCGCGAGCCCCAGCAGCCAGGAGACCGTCCGTCCGGCCGGCCAGGTGTCTCCCCTCCTGCGCAAGGTGCGTACCCCTGCCAGGTAGAGAAGCGCGGCAGCGGCCGTTCCGAAGGCGAAGAGCGGGTCGAAGCGCCACTGGGTGAACAGTGGCGTCCAGGGGAAGTCACCGAGAGGCGGCGGCATGGCGAAGCCGAGCATCTCCTCGGAGGGCGACAGCGCGGCCTCGCCCGTCCCGGGCGCGGGGGTACGGGACAGGCCGACCGCGAGCCCCATGGCCGCCGCCATGACCAGCAGTTCACCGGCCGCGAGTCTGACGAAGGCACTCCTCTCACCGGTCCACAGCCCCGGCATGGTGCGTCGCCGGTGCCAGTGGCCGATGCCCGCCAGCAGGGCGAGCGCCGCCGCCTTGGCGAGGACCAGCAGGCCGTACCGACTGGTGAACACCTCCGCCGGTGCGGGCAGCCGGACCGCCGCGTTGACGACCCCGCTCGCGCCGACCGCGAGCAGCGACCATCCGGCGAGCGGACTGAAACGCCGGACGGCCTCACCGGTGCCCTCTTCCCGGCGGGCGGCCACGACCAGGAGGAAGAGCAGCCCGCCCACCCAGACCGTCACGCCGACCAGGTGCAGGCAGAGGCTGACGACCGCGGAGTCGTGGTTCGCGGCGGCCGAGGAGTGACCGGTGAACGCGGGTGGCAGCACCCCCAGCAACGCCACCGCGAGCGCCCACCGGGCCCAGCGCGCGGTGCCGATTCCCAGGCAGCAGGTCCCGAGCAGGAGGCCGACGGCCACCGTGATGGCGTACGAGCGCCCCTGGGCGTCGTTGATGACGAAGTCCGCCACCACGGCGGGGGACATCATCTCGCCGACGGGCTGGGCGAACAGATCGGACAGGGTGAGAACCATGGTGGCGGCCGACGCCCCGGCCCATGCCAGGGAAGCGCACGCGGCCCACAGCAGATAGCGCAGTTGCGTCCCGCTCAGCCGCCGTTCGCCCGGCAGCAGCACCGCCACCAGCAGCAGGGCACCGACCGTCGCGACGGCCGCCGCGTCGGCGACCGTACGAGCCACGGGCAGGCCCCAGGCGGTCACCGGACCGGCGTCCGGGATCCCCGGAATCCGTACGGCCACCCCGCCACCGGCCAGGACGGTGACCAGGGTGGCGGCGACGGCCGTGCCCGCCGCGGCGGCGAGAAGAGGAGACAGACGTGTTGTGGACCTGTGGTCAGCCACCATGACCGGCCCGCTTCCGGTGGACGATGTACGCGCCGGCCCCGACCACGACCAGCGCCCCGACGCCGGCCGCCACAGGGGCGTTCGGACTGAAGTGTGTTCCGCCGGGACGGGAGGCGGCAGTTGCCGAGAGGGATGGAGCGACGGACGGTTCGGCGCCGGAGGCCGAGGCGCTGGGGGTGCCCGCGGCCTCGACGGTGAACGTGTACGAACCGGAGACGGGGTGCCCGTCGGCGGAGACGACACGGTAACCGACGGTGTAGCGCCCGCCCGGGGCGCCGGGCCTCAGCGCGAGCGAGACGACCCGCCCCGAGACCTGTGGTGTGCCGGACGCGCTGCCGTCCGACGTGGTGCCTGACGAGGTGACGGAGACCTTGGCGTACTTCCGTGTCATCTCGTCGCTGAAGGTCAGTGTGACGCGTTCGGGTGGCCGGCCGAGGGTGGCCGCACTGGCCGGACTGCTGGAGACCAGCTCGGTGTGGGCGGCTGCCCGCGGAGCGGCGACGGCGAGCACGCCTGCCGCGACCACGGGGATGCCGAGGGTGCGTACCGCCACGCGGGCGGCACGCCAATGGATGACGGGCATGTCATGGGCTCTCTGTGTCCCCGGCGGTCACGCCGCCGGGACGATAGGACCCGGCGAGCCGAGCGGGTCCACCGTCGTACCCGTCAGGGCAGGCAGGGACCGCCGATCGGCATCGGCCGGTGAAGGGCGAACGGAGCGAGCCCACGGGGCGGAGGAGCCCTGCCCGGGTTCAGCCGCGCCAGTACGGCCGACTTCAGAGGTGAGGTGCTCTCCCGGATTTCGGGTTCCGGGCCCTGCCGGTGGGTGGCGCCCAACGGCGGCCAGATGAACAGCAGCAGGTGTCCTACGGCCATCAGCAGCGGCCTGCTCTGCCACAGCAGCCGTTCTGTGACCCCCAGGAGCCGGGCACCGATGGCCAGCGTCACCAGATGTCCGGCCAGCAGCACACCGGCGGGTGGTCCGCCGACCGTGCCGTGCTCGACGGCAGCGGGCAGACCGCCCGGGAGCGGGGCTCCTCCCGCTACCGCTCGGCAGGCGCCCGGCAGTGAGTACGCGGCGTGATAGGCCACTTGGGTGGCCGCGAGGACGCCGAACACCTGCGCGTCGGTCAGCCGATGACGCGTCAGTGTCACCGCGCCGGGGATGGCCACGGCGGCGATCCCCGCCACGATGACCGCACGGGGCGCGTGCCCCTGCGACAGGGCGTGTCCGGCCAGCGGCAGCAGCACACACAGCACCGCGAGCACCGACGCACGCAGCCCGCGCAACACCCCGGTCGCCGGGGAGGCGGGTCGTACCGGACCGAGCTGCATGTGTCGCGAGCCTTTGGAGACGTACGTCCTCGGACGGACGGAACGGGCAATGCGGCGCGGAGTGCTTCCCCGCGCTCCCCGGAAGCGTATCCACCGACGCTCAAGCGGCTCAGCCACCCCACCGTCGCACGGGCACACGAGCCGTAAACCGGGATATATGACCTCGAAGCGGACCGAGTGCGGGCGCCGCGGACCGCGTCACGCCAAGCCCTATCGTTCAGGGTTTCCTGAATCCAAGATTTTATGTACTGTCGAGATATGCTGTCCGTCGCATCCGACATCGACGCGCTGGCCAGATTCGGCCGCGCGCTCGCCGACCCGATCCGTTGCCGGATCCTGCTCGCCCTCCGGGAGGCGCCGGCCCATCCGGCCGACCTGGCCGACGAGTTGGGAATCTCCCGTACGCGACTGTCCAACCACCTCGCCTGCCTGCGCGACTGCGGGCTCGTCGTCACCGTGCCCCAGGGACGCCGGGTGCGGTACGAACTGGCCGACGCCCGACTGGGCCATGCCCTGGACGACCTGCGCGGCGCCGTCCTCGCCGTGGAGGCCGACCGCACCTGCCCGGACGCGGACGACAAGGACTGCTGCTGATGACCGTGCCTCATTCCCCGTCCCCGGCGCCTGAGCGACGGGCCGCGCTGACCCGCCGCATACGTCTGCTGGTCGCCGCGACCATCACCTACAACGTGATCGAGGCGATCGTCGCGATCACCGCGGGGACCGCCGCCTCCTCCACCGCCCTGATCGGCTTCGGCCTGGACTCGGTGATCGAGGTCTCCTCCGCCGCCGCCGTCGCCTGGCAGTTCTCCGCCGCCGACCACGCCGTGCGGGAAGCCCGGGAGAAGACCGCGCTGCGCGTCATCGCCCTCTCCTTCTTCGCGCTCGCCGGGTACGTCGCCGTGGACTCCGTACGCGCGCTGACCGGCACGAGCGAGGCGGAGCACTCGACGACAGGCATCCTCCTGGCCGCTCTGTCTCTCGCGATCATGCCGTTCCTGTCGGCGGCCCAGCGCCGAGCGGGCCGCGAACTGGGCTCGGCCTCCGCTGTCGCGGACTCCAAGCAGACCCTGCTGTGCACGTACCTCTCGGCCGTACTGCTGGCCGGTCTGCTCGCCAACTCGCTGTTCGGCTGGTCCTGGGCCGACCCGATCGCCGCCCTGGTGATCGCCGCGGTCGCCGTCAAGGAGGGCCGGGAGGCATGGCGAGGCGACAACTGCTGCGCGGTGCCCGCCGTCGGCGTCACACGAGCGGGACAGGACGGGTGCGGGTGTGGCCCCGGCTGCGCCTGCTCCGGCCCGGCCGAGGAGGCGGCCCGGTGAGCGGCCGGACCTGGACCGCGCTTGCCGTGGACTGTCGGGCTGACGGGCTGTCGGGCTGACGGGCTGTCGGGCTGACGGGCTGACGGGCTGACGCAAGGATCCGGACAATGGTGCGGCCGGCGGAGCCGAGCATCCAGGCGGCCGTACCGACGCCGGAGGCGCTGCCTCAGGAGGCCGTTTGCGTTCTGTGAATGGCCCTGACCCCGGTCGGCGTGGAGCGCGTCCTCGACGGAGCATGATCCGCGAATGGCTTGTTCACGCAGTGTTCGCGGCGTTATCGGCAACGTGATGAGAGCCAGCGGCTAGGATCACGGCGTGATTACAGCCAGGTCGCCTTTCAGTACATGGCGGAGCCGCCGACCAGCGGCTCCGTTGCGTCTGCTGGGGCTGGCTCTGATCCTCTTCGGCGTGTTGTATACGCACGCGGCGAGCCCCGAAGGAACGCTGGGGCATCTCGCTTCGTCCGACGGCGTCTCGGCCTCGGCCGGCGGTTGGGCGGATTCCGCCGAGGTCCCACAGTTCGCGAGTGCTACGTGCCACCTCGGTGACACGGATCTGCCCGGTGGCCATCACGGTGACCATGGGCAGCACCACGCGCTCCAGGAGTGCGCACTCGGCCAGCCCCCGCAGGGGCCTTCGAAAGGTATGCCGGGTCCGTCGACGCTGAACTCGACGCCGGAAGACGCCGTGCCTCACGCCGGGCACGGACATGTCTCCGTGGTGTGCGGCTCGGTCCCCGCGCCACATGCGGCGGAGTCCTCCGTTCTGCGCATCTAGGGCCGGCTACCCCACCGGTCGATCTCCCGTCGGGACGTGACGGAGCGGCACGAAGCCGCACCCACGTATCTCACGATCGATCAGGGTCATGACGTCCGGCCTCCCCCGCGCCGTTCCGCGCACGGTGAGGGAAGCCCGACGGCTCGCCACGCCGCCCCTCATCCCTGCCCTGCCGTAGACGATCCGGCGCGGGCAGCCGCTGTGCGGAGGATCTGTGCCACCCTGCTCTGCCACCTCGCTCGACCGCTCACGGGCGATTCCGCCCTTACCGCATCGGCTTCTGCCACGGGTGCGAGCGCTCTGGACGCGACGACTCCTATGGACCGCCCTGAGTGCCCTGCTGCTGGCCACCGTGCAGTGCGCGGCCGACCTGTCCCATCGGGCGAACCTGTCCCCTCGGGGTGCGGACAGTGTGTCGCGTTCCCTCTCCACGCCCCAGGGGAACCCCGGCCGTTACGTCGTCGCCGGACCCCGGGCACCCGACGGCTGCTCCGTCTCCAGCGCGGGCCGCGCCGGGGTCAAGCCGCTGCCCTTCCGTGCCCTGCCCTGCGCGGCCACCGGCACCGCCCCCGGCCGCGCGGCCGGGCCGCCCACCGCTGAATGTCCCGGTGCTCTCCGGAGCTGGATACCGAACGGCGGCCGAACCGCACTGGCCGCCCTGTGCAGATGGCTGATCTAGGAGCGGCCGTCGCGGCCTCCGCAGCCGGCCCGCCGCGCCCGCGCGCTCCCCGAGCGCCGCGCATGGCGAGGTCCCCGCACCGCCCCGTACAGCTTCTACAGCGAATGAGAGCGAAGAGATGTACTCCCCGACTCACTCCCCGAGCCCTTCCTCGGTCCCCCCGCCGGTCACGAGCGACTTCGCGCCCGCGGGCGCGACCCTGCCGGGGCTCGTCGGCAACACGCCCCTCCTGCGGGTGTCCCAGCCGTTCGCCGCGCCGGGCCGCGGCTTCTGGGCGAAGCTCGAAGGCTTCAACCCCGGCGGCATCAAGGACCGCCCCGGACTCCACATGGTCGAACGGGCCCGGTCCCGCGGTGAACTGCTGCCCGGCCGCCCCATCATCGAGTCGACCAGCGGCACGCTCGGCCTGGGCCTCGCGCTGGCCGGAATGGTCTACGGCCACCCGGTCACACTCGTCACCGATCCGGGCCTCGAACCGTCCATGATCCGTCTCCTGGCCGCCTACGGCGCCACCGTGGACCTGGTGCCCCGCCCTCACCCCACCGGCGGCTGGCAGCAGGCCCGCCGCGACCGCGTCACCGAACTGCTCGCGGGGCACCCCAGCTCCTGGAGCCCCGATCAGTACAACAACCCGGACAACGTCGCCGCCTACACCCCGCTCGCTCTCGAACTCGCCTCCCAGGTGGGCCACATCGACGTCCTCGTGTGCAGTGTCGGCACGGGGGGACACTCGGCGGGCATCTCCCGCGTCCTTCGCCAGCTCTACCCCGCGATGTGCCTGGTGGGCGTGGACACCGTCGGCTCGACCATCTTCGGCCAGCCGGCCCGGTCCAGGCTGATGCGCGGGCTCGGATCGAGCATCCACCCGCGCAACGTCGCGTACGAGAACTTCAGCGAGGTGCACTGGGTGAACCCCGCCGAATCGGTCTGGGCCTGCCGGCAACTGGCCGCCTCGCACTACGCCACGGGCGGCTGGAGCGTCGGTGCCGTCGCACTGGTCGCCGGCTGGCTCGCCCGTACGCTCCCCGGGGACACCCGGATCGTCGCGGTCTTCCCCGACGGTCCCCAGCGGTATCTGGAGACGGTCTACGACGACGCGTACTGCGCCGAACACGGGCTGCTCGGCGTCTCCCCGGCTCCCGATCCCGAGGTGGTGGGACGGTCCGACGAGAAGGAGGTCACCCGCTGGACCCGCTGCACCACGGTGGTCGACCCGATCGCTCCGGCAGCGGCCCGGTCCGCCGGCGCCGAGGGCGCCTCCCGTACCGAAGGCGGTGTCCGGTGAAGGAAACCCTCGCACAGGTCCGGACCTACGACCGGAGCGTCCAACTGCTGATGGCGAACCAGTTCACCATCAACCTCGGCTTCTACATGCTGATGCCGTACCTGGCCCAGCACCTGTCCGGAACCCTCGGTCTGGCCGGCTGGCTGGTCGGATTCGTCCTGGGCGTACGCAACTTCAGCCAGCAGGGCATGTTCCTCATCGGCGGCACCCTCGCCGACCGGTTCGGCTACAAACCCCTGATCGTCGCCGGATGCGTGCTGCGCACCGTCGGCTTCGCCACACTCGGGCTGATCGACTCGCTACCGGCGCTGCTCGCCGCCTCGGCGGCCACCGGCTTCGCGGGAGCGTTGTTCAACCCGGCCGTACGGGCCTACCTCGCCGCCGACGCGGGCGAGCGCCGCGTCGAGGCATTCGCGCTGTTCAACGTCTTCTATCAGGCGGGGATCCTGCTCGGCCCGTTGGTGGGAATGCTGCTGACGGGCGTGGACTTCCGGATCACCTGCCTCGTCTCGGCGGCGATCTTCGGCCTGCTGAGCATCGTGCAGATCCGGGCGCTCCCCGCCCGCCGGGCCGACAAGGACGGGGACGCCGACGGGGGGAAGCGGGAAAGCGTGCTGTCCCAGTGGCGGAGCGTGGTGCGCAACCGGGCCTTCCTGCTCTTCTCCACGGCCATGATCGGCTCGTACGTCCTGTCGTTCCAGGTCTATCTGGCGCTGCCGCTGGAGGTACGCCGCCTGGGCGACGGGGGAGAGATCGAGACCGTGGCGGTGGCGCTGCTCTTCGCGGCGTCCGGACTGGCCACGATCTTCGGACAGACCAGGGTGACCGCCTGGTGCCGGCGGAACCTCGCGCCGGGACAGGCCCTGGCCTGGGGACTGTTGAGCATGGGGCTGGCCTTCGTGCCCCTGCTCGCGGCCACCGCCCTGCCGGTGCCCGGCGCAGGGGCCGGGCGGTGGCTGCTCGCCGCGGTGCCGCCGATACTGGCCGCCCTGCTGCTGGCGCTGGGCACGATGATCGCGTACCCCTTCGAGATGGACACCATTGTCCGGCTCTCGGGCAACCGGCTCGTCGCCACCCACTACGGCCTCTACAACACCATCTGCGGCATCGGAATCACGGTGGGCAACCTCCTCACCGGGGCATCCCTCGACGCAGCCCGCGAGGCCGGCGTATCCGCACTGCCCTGGCTGGTGCTCCTCGCCCTCGGCCTGGCCTGCTCCGGATCCCTCTACGCGCTCCACCGGACCGGCCGCCTGGCCCTCCCCTCGCCCGAAGCCCAGCCCGCCACGGCCTGAGCGAACCCGCGCTCGGGGCGGGCGGATGGTGTCCGGCCACCCGCTCCGCCCCGAGCCGGTGGCCGGATGCCTCCGGACGACGCACGACCAGGTGCTCTGCCGCCACCAACCACAACTGCCAAGCCCTACAAGGGAACTCAATTTCAGATGGCCAGTTGGGCAAGACGGCCGTCGGCCACTCGCGTGGCGGCCTACGTATTCGTGATGCCGGAATACAACCACAGCTACAACGCCGCCCTGAAGAACGCCCTGGACCACCTGTTCTGGGAATGGCGCGACAAGCCGGTGGTATTGGTCAGTTACGGTGGCGTGGCAGCCGGGGCCAGAGCCGCGACGGCACTTGAACCGGTGCTGGTCGCGCTCCAGATGCATGTAGTCGGCTTCGTCCCGATCCCGCTCGTCGACCAGCTTCTCCACCTCGACGGCGACAGGCGGGTGTTCCGTCCCACCGAACCGATCGAGCACAGCCTCACCAAGGCTCTGGACGCCCTGCACCGAACCGTGCAGCCGAGAACGGTCTGACCGGGCGCCGGACCGCCCGCCAGTCTCCGAAAGAGAATTCTCATGCCGAGATTCACCGAGCTGGATTCCCACGTCTCACTCACCGACCAGCTTGAAGAGGGGGCGGACCGGTCATCCTCGTCAATATCCTGAGCGTCGCCCCGGAAGACGTCGACCAACTGCTGCTGGCTTGGTCCACCGACGCGGCCGCGTTGAAGAGGAAACCGGGCTTCATCTCCACCCAGCTTTCCCGCGGTATCGCCGGCAGCGGCACGTTCCTCAACCACGCTGTCTGGGAGTCGACGGACCACTACCGTGCGGCCCGACTCGACGACAGCGCACGCGCGGCCGCTCGCGAGCTGTACCCGGCCGGCCTCGTCGCCACCCCACACCTGTTTCGAGCGCAGGCCGTGCCGGGGATCTGCGTCGCCTGACGAGCCGACACGTGGTGGCGGGGTAGTACACGCCCGGCCTGCCGGCCACCGCCACGTCATGTCGTTCCATGGCCCGGGGGCAGGCAGCCGACAGGACCAGCCGTCGCGCACCAAGAATGACTCCGCTGTGAACAGGCGCCCCCGCTGTCGGACGATCCGTCAACATGCTGTCGCGCAGGGTGTGTCCGCCGCTTCGGGGCGACGTCGCGGGAACTTGGTCGGCACGGGAACCGACTACTACTTCGCCAGCATGAGCCGAACACCCGCGGAACAGGAAGGCGCCCGCGGCGGCCGGTCGCCGTGAGCCTGGTCGGCTGCTCTCGTGCTGTTTCGAACGCATATGCCACGTCGCTGCCCGGTCGGACGCTCGACAGACACAGGAGACACAGTCATGGAACGCAGACATTTTCTTCACCGGACGACAGCGGCGGGCGCGGCGGTCATGGCCGGTGGCGCGATGACCGCCACAGCCGTCAGCAGCGGCCCGGCCACGGCGACACCACGGCGTACCGCGCCGCTGCGCGTCGACATCGTGATGTTCGACGGGGTCGAGGAGTTGGACTGCATCGCTCCGCACTCGGTCTTCTCGAACGGCCAGGGCAGGGCGGAGGTCCGCTACGTCACCACGGGACGCCCCGGACTGATCCGTTCCGCGCACGGCATCGGCTTCCAGGTCGAGCAAAGCTGGTCCCCGGAGAAGGCGGACGTGATCGTGGTGCCGGGAGGGGGGTACGTACGCCCGGAAGGGGCCGGCGTCTGGGCGGAGATCAAGCGCGGTGTCCTGCCGCGGGCGCTCGCCGCCGCGTCCCGGAAGGGGCTGACGATCAGCTCCGTCTGCACGGGGGCGATGCTGCTGTCCGCGGCGGGTCTGACCAAGGAACGCCCCTGCACCACCCACCATCTGGCCAAGGCGGAACTCGAAGCGCAGGGCGGCCTCGTCAAGAGTGCCCGCGTCGTCGACGACGGAGATCTCGTCACCGCCGGAGGTGTCTCCTCGGGGCTGGAGTTGGGTCTGTGGCTGTTCAAGCGCGAACTCGGCTCGGACGCCGTGCTGGAGGTGGAGAAGATTCTGGAGTACGAGCCGCGCGGGACCGTCTGGACAGCGCGTCCATCAACCTAGCGCCCCTCCCGGCAGGCTTTGCCGGTCACGCCCTGGGCCCCTTCCCGGACCGCTGACTTGGTGAGCGGTCCGGGGAGCTGCCCCCGCATCCGGACGGTCGGCTGAAAGCCCTCTGGGTGGCACCCATCGCCGTGCACACCACACCCGACCGACACACACGAAGACAGTGGAGAAATGCCAGCACACACGACAGGGCCCTGGATGAGGAAGAGCCACAGGACGGCAACCTCGATGCGGCGCGTCCTGGCACTTGTCGCCGCCGTGACGCTGTCAGGGACGTTGGCGGGTCCCGCCGCCGCGACGGCGGACGACTGCGACCGGCAGTGCATGATCGACCGCGCGCGGGCGGTGGAGCAGGCCAACGCGCTGCCCAGGACGTCCTTCTACGATGTGCCGCCCAACCTGCCTCCGGCACCGGCCGGGACCCTGGTCCGGGCCGAGGCGGCCCAGGGATACCAGCTCGATCCCGGCATACGCGCGACCCGCATCCTGTACCACTCACGGAGCTCGAAGGGCCGGGACGTCGCCGGCTCGGGTGTGGTCCTGACCCCTGCGGGCGATCCGCCGCCCGGCGGCTGGCGGGTGGTTGCCGACGCGCACGGCGGGAGCGGGGTCGGGCGAGGCTGCGCGCCGTCGCTGATGAAGGATCTCCAGTACGGGCCGCACTTGCAGTCCTTCGTCCGGGCCGGCTACGCCGTCGTCGCCATCGACTACGCGGGGCTCGGAACCGACGGCCGGCACGAGTTCCTCTCGAAGCGGGCCGCGGCCAACGACATCGTCAACTCGCTGCCCGCCGCTCGCACAGCCGTGCGCGGGCTCGGCGGCGAATGGGTCGCGCTGGGCCATTCGCAGGGCGGGCACGCGGCGTTGGCGGTCGGTGAGCTGATGACCGAACGCGAACGGCAGGGCAGGCCCGATCGCGGCTACCGGGGGCTCGCCGCCATAGCGCCGGCCTCCGACCTCACCAGCCTCTTCACCCGAACGGCACAGATGCCCGACATGGCGGGGGTCGTACCGATGATCGTCACCGGGGCGGCGGCGTCGGGTCTGCCGGGCTTCCGCCCGTCGCAGGTGCTGACCCCAGCGGCGGCGGCCCGTCTGGACACACTGAGAACCGACTGCATGAACGTGATCCAGGCGAGCTACAGCGACCTGACGGGCAACGCGCTCATCCGCCGTGGCGCCGAGCGCGCAATCGAGCCGTACCTGCGGCAGAACGGCTCGGGAACTCTCCCCATCTCCGGGCCGGTCCTCATTCAGCAAGGGACCGCTGACGTGCTCACCACAGCACCGGACACGGCGGGGCTCGTGGCCCGGCTCTGCCGCAAGGGCACGACCGTTGAGTACCGGACCTACCAGGGCCTCGATCACACCGGCGTGGTCCTGCCGTCGCAACCCGACACGATGTCGTGGATCGATGCCCGGTTCGCCGGGCACGCGGCCCCCAGTACGTGCGTGCGGTAGCCGCCTGGACGAGGACCCTCGGGCACCCTCCGCCGAAGCGGCGCGGGGCTGGAACGGAGCGTCAGCCACCGGGCCGGTCCACGGGCCGCGCCACATGATGCCCGGATCGAGGCGGCTCGCCGCGATCTCCCCGGCCGGCCAGGTCGGATCCGCGGAGAAGTCGGTGGTGGGATAGCCGAGGAGGTGGAACGTGCGGATCGCCCGGTCGTGCCGTCCTTCGCTGCCCAGCAGGGCGTCCGGTGACAGCACCACGTCGGCCCCGGAGGAGCGGCCCACGCTGAAGAGGGTGCCGCCGGGCCGACAGGGCGGCGAAGGCATCGAAGAGATACTGCCCGCCGACGTTGTCGAGAACGGCCGACACGGGTTGCCGCACGGCGGCCGGCTCGGGGTGGACGTGCGCGCCCGTGCGGGCGGCCAGTTGGACGGCGTAGCGGCCGACGCCGCCGTCACGCTCTTCGGTGAACGCGGATTCGACAACACTCCGCTGGACGCGCTGCTGGAGCCTGGACGAATGGCTGCCCGGAAGCACACCGGGCGAACTGCCCGCACTCCTGCGCCGGACCTGCTCGTCCATGAACTCCGCCCTCAGCCTGGAGGCGTGAGCCCGTTCGCTACGCGTGACGAGCTCATCGCGGTGTCGAGCAGGTTGAACAGACGCTGGTAGGTGTCGTCCGGCGTGGGGGTTCCTCTTCGATGGTGGTGCGTTCGGTGCGTTCGATGCTCTGTCCCCAGTACGTTCCGGTGACCATGAGCGCCGCCCCGAGGCCGGCGAGGACGGTGAACTTTTCGCCGCCGAGGCCGATGCCGACCGCGACGGCCCAGACCGGCTCGGTACCCAGGAGCAGACTGGCCCGGCTTGCGGAGCTGTTCTGTACCGTCCAGGTCTGGGCGAGGAAGGCGAACACGCTGCAGAACAGGGCGAGATGGAGGAGCTGGCCCCAGACCGCGGCATCGACCTGAGTCAGCCTCGGCAGGCCGCTTGAGGCCGGCACGGCGAACAGCACCGAGCCGACCGTCATCTGGACGGCCGTGAGCTGCAACGGCCGGACAACGTGGCGCTTCGTCAGTCGCCCCACGAGCGCGACATGCACTGCGCGTACCACCGCGGCGGCGAGCATCAGCAGGTCGCCGATCCGGGGAGTGTGGAAGCCACTGCCGGACATGAGCAGTGTGCGGCGACGAGGGCGAGGCAGGCGATCGCGGAGATCGCATACCGCGCGAACAGCACCATCAGGACGGGCAGGGCGTAGGTGAGCGTCTTCGCGGCCAGGTAGCTGGAGCCCCAGACGATGGCGACAAGGAGAAGCACTGCGTCAGTGCGGCGGGCGTGGAACACGCCCCTGCGCTGCATTGCTGCCACCCTGAAGCCAAGGGCGAGATTCTTCAACAATTGTGAAGCATCGCTACCCCGCGGGACGTCGCGGATCAACCCTGGATCACCGTTCACGACGGCTTTCCGCTGATGGCCACCATCGACGCCATCGCGACCGCCGCGAACCGCCGGCTCGACATCGTCCATCGCATCAACGAATTCGCGGTGGTCGCCGAAGCCGTGGCCGCCGGAGGCGGCCTGGCCCTGATGCCCCGCTGGACCGCACGTCCGCACCCCGCACTGGTCCTCAGACCGATCAGTGGCGTGCACACCTGACGCCATATCGATGTGCTCCACCGCCCTGCACGTGCCGCACGGCGAGCCGTACGGACGGTGCTCACTGAACTGCGCCGTGCAGCCGCGACGATCCGGAGCCGGGACGTCGGCGCGGGTTCCGGCACGCATGGGACCGGAACCCGAGATCGTCAGTGATCCTCCAGGCAGGATCAGGAGTCGAGGAGCTCGCGGTAGCGCCTGGCGTGCACGGCGAGGTTCTCGTCGGAGACGGTGCGGGCGCCGTGCAGGACCAGCGGCTCCGCGAGACGCATACCGGTCGGGTCGACGACCCGCGCGAGAAGCTCCTCGCGATCTTCACGGCCGTCATCGAGGAGACCGGACTGCCCACCTTCCGCGGCTGCCCCATGCTCAACACCCACACCGAGTTCCCGGACCCGCAGCATCCCGCGAACCGTGTGGCGGTCACCCATGAGCAGCGGGTCCGCCAGTGGATGCGTGACCTGGCGGCCGACGCCCGCGCTGCCGACCCCGAGCAGCTCGCCGACGATCTGGTCCTCGTCCTCAACGGCGTCTACGTCACCGCCACCGTCCTCGGCCCCCAGGGTCCCGCCCAACGCGCCGGTGAGCTCGCCCGTCGCCTCATCCGGGCTGCCTGCGACGAACCCGGCCGCCCCTGAGTCCGGCCGCCCCTGACTCCGGCACCATGCCTGACCGGCCCGCTTCTGCTCACCCTCTTTGCTCCGCCGTACCGCCTTGCGGCTAGTTTGGGTGCAGGACAGGTACGCAGGCCCGTGGTGACAGAGGTGCACGGGGGACGAGAGGTCGGGAAGAGTGTCGCTGCGCGGGGGTGATCCCACCGAGATCGGCGGTTATCCGCTTGAGGCGCGGCTCGGCTCGGGGGGCATGGGCACGGTCTTTCTGGGCCGTACGAGCTCGGGGCGACCTGTCGCGATCAAACTCATCCACCAGCAGTTCGCGGGGGACGACGAGTTCCGCATCCGCTTCCGGCAGGAGGTGGCGGCGGCGAGAAGGGTGAGCGGCGCGTTCACCGCCGCCGTGGTCGACGCCGCCCCCGAGGCCGAGCAGCCGTGGATGGCGACGACCTATATCGAGGGGCAGACGCTCGCCCAGCGCATCGCGGCGGAAGGTCCGCTCAACGGAGCGGAGCTGAAGGTGCTCGCCATCGGGCTGGCGGAGGCGCTGCGCGACATCCACCGGGTGGGGGTCGTCCACCGCGACCTGAAGCCGTCGAACGTCGTGCTCTCGCCCGAGGGCCCGCGCGTCATCGACTTCGGCATCTCGCGCGCCGCGGACCAGCAGACGCTGACGATGACAGGGCGGGTCATCGGTACGCCGCCCTTCATGTCACCGGAGCAGTTGCAGGCGCCGCGTGGTGTGGGGCCGCGGTCCGATGTCTTCTCGCTGGGGACGCTGCTGGTGTACGCGTCGACGGGCCACGGGCCCTTCGACGGGGACAGCCCCTACATCACGGCGTATCAGGTGGTGCACGAGGAGCCTTCGCTGGGCGCCGTGCCGGTGGCGTTGCGCGCGGTCGTCGAGTCGTGCCTGGCCAAGGAGCCAGAGGGGCGCCCCTCGACGGACGAACTCCTCGTACTGCTGCGGGACCTGCCGGCCGACCTCGGCGGGACCGACGCGACCGGGGACGGCGCGGGCCGTACCCGCGACATGGACACCCAGCATCACCTCGCGGCGCGGGCCACCCCGGCGCCGACGGGCCCGGTCACCGACTCGGCCGGCCCCGACACACGGAGTACCGGCGCTCCCGTCGGCCGCCGTCTGCGTCGCCGGTGGCGTCCCGTGCTCGCGACCGCGGTCGCGGTGGCCGCGATCGGCGGGGGAGCCGCCGCGCTGAAGACGGGCGGCTTCGGGGCGGACGGCGGCGGCCACCAGGACAACCGCGTCGCGGCGCCGGGTGCCGCACTTCCGGACGGCTTCCAGCCGTGGCACGACACCGTGCTGGGCGGTCGCGAGGACATCCCCGACGAGGTGCGTTGCGTCGCACACGGCGACGCGCTGTTCTGCGGGGGCGGCAGTGTGGTCGCGACCCGTATCAGGGTCTCGGACGGCTCGCAGGTGTGGACGGCGAAGAGTCCGGGCGTCCCCGTCCAGGGCATGCACCTGGTCGGGGCCACCGACGACACGGTGCTCGGTTACCGCTTCGCCGCCCAGGACGCCCCGCAGGACCCTCCCAGTGAGGTGGTGGCCATCGACGCGAACAGTGGCCGGGAGCTGTGGTCCGTGCCGTCCGGCGCCCAGTCGCAGGCGGTCGCGGGCCGGACCCAGGACGCCGTCGTGGTCGGCTCCGACGTGGTGACGGTCGACGCTTCCAACTCCCGCTTCGAGGCCCGGGACGCGCACAGCGGTACGGTCGCCTGGAAGACGCCGTTCCCCGCGGGCACCCAGTGCGCTCCCGTCCCGGTGGGCCGGCAGCTCCTCGCGATGTGCGCGACGGACACGGAGGTGGACGCCTTGGAGGTGCGCCACCCCACCCTGTACACGGTGGACCGCGCCTCGGGGAAGCTGGGCAGGCCCATCGCGGTCGACGGCCCCGCCGTGCCGATGGGCGTCGCCAACGGCAGTCTCGTACTCCTTCAGGTACGTATGGAGGGACCGGCGCCGGTCGGTTACGACGGGGTGGCGCGGGTCCACCCGGCCTCGCGGAAGGTCACGTACTCCCGGTTGGCCACGACCTACTCGGGGACGCCCGGCATGGCGGACGGCACCCTCTACGTGAGCAGGCAGACCGGTCTCGTCACGGCCGTCGACCCGGCGACGGGCCGGGCGAAGTGGTCCCGGCAGACGGGCGTGGAGGGCGCGTCGGGTCCCGTGGCCGGATCCGGCGCACTGTACTTCAGCTCGGCCACCGGCCGGGTGGTCGCGCTGTCGCCGTCCGACGGCAGGTTCCTGTGGACAACGGATCCGCAGGTCGACGGTTTGACGGGCGAGCAGGGCGCGAGCCCGCGCGTGACCGTCGCGGGGCGTGCGGTGATCGTGGCCGCGGACAAGAACACTCTCTTCGCCTTCGACGGACAGAAGCCGCCGAAGCCGGACTGACCCCGGCAGGACCGGCCGCCGGCCTCGGTTGTGACGTCCTTCTACGACGTCCTTCTACGACGTCCCTCTACGACGTCCTTCTACGGTCCGGCCGCCTCGCGGAACGCCGTGAGGCGCAGGGCGAGGTCGAGGTCGTGCCGGGCGGCGCCGGTGCGCAGATCGACGGAGGTCAGGGCCCTGATCCGGTCCAGGCGGTAGTAGAGCGTGGTGCGGTGCAGGTGGAGCGCGTGCGCCGTCGCCTGGACATCCCCGCCGAGGTCCAGGAAGGTCCGGGCGGTGATCAGCAGGTCGAGGGTCTTCTGCCGGCGCAGTGCGTCCACACCGGGGTGGATCTCCGCCGGGTCCAGTTCCGGCGGCGCCTCGGCGACCATCCGCCAGGCGTGCAGGCAGTCCCAGCTCGGCCGGGAGAGGAGGGCGCCCGCGCGCAGCGCCTGAAGGGTGAGCCGGGCACGTCTGACCGCCTCACGCAGTTCCACCAGCGGAAGGGGCGGTCCGC
Source organism: Streptomyces sp. NPDC087310 (assembly GCF_044744405.1). Taxonomy (NCBI): domain Bacteria; kingdom Bacillati; phylum Actinomycetota; class Actinomycetes; order Kitasatosporales; family Streptomycetaceae; genus Streptomyces; species Streptomyces sp. NPDC087310. Next base: position 374,563 of record NZ_JBIUYF010000006.1, read on the forward strand.
TCGTCGCCCCCGGATGTCCCGCACCGACCGGCAGCGCGGTGAGCCCTCCGGCCAGGGGCCAGCCGTCAGACCGGGGATGTTCGTCGACGACGATCAGGGCGCGGTCGGGCAGCCTGGCGAGGATGGTGAGCCGGCGTGCGGCTTCCTCGTCGGGGCCGCGTTCGAGGCGTCCGAGGAGATCGCGGAGTTGTCTGTCGTCGTCCTCGGGCGCCGCCTCCGAGGCGATCACGCCGATGGCGCGATCGGCCGCCGAGGCCAGGGCGGGCAGGGCGTCCGGTCCGGCGCGGTCCTGGGGATCGAGCACCCACAGGTAGCCCGCCAGGTGTTCGGCGACGCGCAGCGGAACGCACCAGCGCTGTTCCATGCCCGCCTCGGGGACGGCGGGCGTACGGACGGGAGTGGTGGCGCGGGCCAGTCCGAGGCGGTCGACCGCGTCGAGTGTCGCCGCGGTGACCCCGCGGCGCAGGATGCTGTGCAGGCGCACGTCGTCGACCTCGGTCTGCACGCTCCAGCTCAGTGCGTGGAAGCTCGCGTCCTCGATCAGCACGGAGAGACCGAGGCGCTCGGCCAACGAGTCCACCACTGCTTGCAGGCTGTCTCCCGATCCCACCCGGGAATGGTAAGGCCAATATTCAGCGGAAGGGAAGGGTGCTAGAAAGACGGTGTGACTACACCAAGGACGCCCGCCCGGGAACTGTTCAAGGAACTCGCCCGCACCCGCTCGGTGGACGACGTCGTGGCCCAGTTGCGGCACGCCGTGCTGAGCGGGCGCGTCCCGGACGGCGAGCGGCTGCCCAGCGAACGGGAGCTGGCCGAGGCGTTCGGCGTCAGCCGGGCGACGGTCCGGGAGGCGATCCGTGTCCTGGAGGCATCCGGCATCGTGCAGGTGCGGCTGGGGGCGCACGGCGGCGCCTTCGCCACGAAGCCGGGGCCCGGCGTGATGGGCCTCGCGCTCTCGTCGCTGCTGACCCTGCAGGCCACGACGGAGGCCGAACTCGCCGAGTTCCGGTTCGCCTTCGAGCAGGACAACGCGGAACTCGCGGCCCGGCGCATCACCGACGAGCAGCGCGGGACACTCGCCGAACTGCTGGCCGCCGCGCGCGCAGCGAAGCGCTGGAAGGAAACCGAGCAGGTCGACTTCGCCGTCCACGAACTGCTCGCCGTGGCGTCCGGCAACTCCGTCCGCGTCGCCATTTCCCAGGGGATCCACGACGCGGTCCTGCGGGTCTTCGAGCGCACCGAGCCGCAGCCGTCGTCCGTCCGGATCCTGCGCGACGACACGATCGCCGTCGCCTCCGCCGTCCTGGACGGCGACCCCGCCGCGGCGCGGCGGGCGATGCGGGAGCACATGAGCCGGTGGGTCGACGACCCGTCGGCGCAGCCGCGCCGCCCTTCCCAGCCGTAATGGCCTAGCCATTGACAGGCGGGGGATGCCGCTGCGATTCTCCGAGCGTCGGGGCATGTCCGCGAACAGGGGCGTGCCCGTATCCGGAACCGCTCGGAGGTAGTGATGACCGCGACACCGGCCGGCCGCACGGCCCTGTTTCCCATCGGCCCGACCGCCCCGCTGGCTTTCGGCCCCGGCTCGCCGGAGCGTGAACGCGTCACGGCCGCCCTGAAGGAGATCCGCTCCGCGGGCTTCGACATCGCGAACGTGATCGACGGCCGCGAGGTCCGCACCGGCCGGACGGCGCCGATCGTGACCCCGCACGAACACGCGTACTCCTTCGGCCAGGTGCACCACGCCGGCCCGGCGGAGACGGCGAGCGCGATCGAGGCGGCCACCCGTGCCTCGGCCTGGTGGGGGAGCCTGCCGTGGGAGGAGCGCGCAGCCCCGTTCCTGCGGGCCGCGGACATGCTCGAGTACGGCCCGTGGCGCGACCGGCTCAACGCCGCCACGATGCTGGAGCTGTCCAAGACGACGTACCAGGCCGACATCGACGCCGCCTGCGAGACGGTCGACTTCATCCGCGCCAACGTCAAGAACATGCTCGACATGTACGACGTGCAGCCCGGCTCCGACCCCGGTGCCTGGAACCGTGTCGAGTACCGGCCGCTCGAAGGCTTCGTGTTCGCGGTGACCCCCTTCAACTTCACCTGCATGAACAACCTGGCCTTCGGCCCGGCCCTGCTCGGCAACACGGTGGTGTGGAAGCCCGCCGAGAGCGCCTCCCTGGTCGCTCATCTCTCCCTGCGGCTGTTGCGTGAGGCGGGCCTGCCCGACGGTGTCGTCAACCTCGTGTACGGGACCGGCCCCGACGTCGGCCCGACCGTCCTGGCCCACCGCGATCTGGCCGCCGTCCACTTCACCGGCTCCACGACCACGTTCCGGCACATCTGGCGCACGGTCGGCGAGAATGTCGCCGGCTACCGCAACTACCCGCGTGTGGTGGGGGAGACCGGTGGCAAGGACTTCATCCTGGCCCACCCCAGCGCCGACGTGGAGGCCCTGGCCGTCGCGTGTGTGCGTGGCGCCTACGAGTTCCAGGGGCAGAAGTGCTCGGCCGCCTCCCGTCTGTACGTCCCGCGCAGCCTGTGGCCGGCACTGAAGGAGCGGCTCGTCGCGCTCACCGAATCGGTGAGGGTCGGCGACCCGACCCGGCCGGAGACATACGTCGGCGCCGTCATCAACGCCCGCCAGCACGCCCGGCACGCCGAGGCCCTGGCGCGGGCGCGCGCGGAGGGCCTGGTGGTCGTCGGCGGCAGGACGGACGACTCCGTCGGCTGGTTCGTCGACCCCACGATCCTCGAAGTCGACGACCCCCACTCGCCGTTCCTCACCCAGGAGCTCTTCGCCCCCGTCCTCACGGCGTTCGTGTACGACGACGCCGAGTGGGCCGAGACCCTGGAACTCGTCGACAGCTCCACCCCCTACGGCCTGACCGGGGCGGTGTTCGCCCAGGACCGGGCCGCCGTCGAACAGGCGGACGCGGCACTCCGCTACACGGCCGGAAACTTCTACGTCAACGACAAACCCACCGGCTCGGTCGTCGGCCGGCAGCCCTTCGGCGGCGCCCGCGCCTCCGGGACCAACGACAAGGCCGGAACCGTCTGGAACCTCATCCGCTTCGCCAGCCCCCGCACCACGAAGGAGAACCACCTCCCGGCCACCGACCACCGCTACCCGCACCTCGACGTCTGACAGGCGCTCTCCAGGTATCCCAGGACGCGCTGGTTGAACTGGTCCATGTCGGACAGGCCGGTGGCGCCGTCGGAGGCGAGGTCGTAGGTGGGCGGTCCGTCGGCGACCGTGGCCTCCAGGGCGGCCCGTACCGCGCGGGACAGGCCGAGCGGCTGGAGGTCGGGACACCAGTCGAGCAGGTCGGCCAGGGCCAGCCAGGCGCCGGTGGGGTTGGAGCGGCGGCCGCCGGTGCGGTGCGGTGCGGTGCCGTGGGCGGGCTCGAAGAGCGCTGTGACCCCGTTGCCGAAGGCGCGGTCCGGGTTGACGGTCGCCGAGCCGCACAGGGCGGGCGAGCCCGCGCGGGCGCACACGATGTCGGAGAGGATGTCGCCGAAGATGCCTTCGGTGACGATCACGCCCGGCAGCTCCGGGTACTTGACCAGCTCGTAAGCGGCGCGGTCGACGTTGGCGTCGTCGAAGGCCGTACCGCTCTCGTGGGCGATCCGGCGCCACAGCCTGGAGGTGGCGAAGACGCTCGCCTTGTCCACACTGATCGCGCGCCGGTCCGGCTGCCGCGCCGCGTAGCCGGCGGCGATGGCGAACACCTCGCGCACCCGGTCCGGTTCGAGGACGACCCTGTCCTCGGCCGCGCGGTCGCCGTCGGACTCCTGCCGGAGGTCAGGGCTCGCGTAGGCGCCGCCGGTGATGTTGCGGACGATCACCACGTCGCCGCTGCCGTCGCCGGGCACCCACACCGTACGGATGCTGACGCGCAGGTCGAAGATGTGCCGCAGCTCGATCAGCGCGGCCTCAGGGTTGGGGCACTGGGCGGAGGTGACGCCCGGATGGGCGCCGACGGCGCCGGAAAGCACCACATCGGCCGCGCGGCAGGCGTCGACGGTCTCCGGCGGGAGGATCGAGCCGGTCCGCAGCCAGCCGGTGGTGCCGTACGGGTGGGGGCCGGTCAGGGTGAGGGGCGCGCCGTCGGACCGGAGGCGGCGCAGGTAGGCGAGGGGCCCGTCGAGGATTTCCGAGCCGATTCCGTCTCCGGGGAGAAGAGCGATGGTGGTCATGGCAGCAGGAGGCTCCGCGTCGTGGTGGTCATGATGGCTGCGGCGTTGTGGGCGCCGACGCGCTGTTCGAGGTGGTGCAGCCAGGGGGCGACGGCGTCGGCGGGTGTGGCGTGGTGGGCGTGGCCGAGGTCCCCGCCGAACACCAGCAGGGAAGGGGGACAGCTTCCGGTCAGGGTGAGGCTGGAGTGCTCGGGCCTGCCCAACAGATCCGGCAGGATGCCGAGTTCGAGGTGGGCGTCCAGCCGCCGGAGTTCCGCGGCGGCGGCGTCGTTCCAGTGCAGGAACGCCATCTTGGGGTGGTTGACCAGCAGCCGTCGTACGCCCCGGCGGCGGGCCTCGGTGAACAGCACCACCGTCTCCTCGGCCGACAGGTGCCCGCTGGCCAGCAGCAGGTCGTGGGCGGCGACGGCGTCGAGGACGTCGTACCACTCCGGGCGCAGCCGGCCGTTCTCGACGACGTCGACCGGGCGGAGTTCGAAGCCCCGGTGCACGGACAGCTCGGGGGAGGCGGCGCCGGCCTTGTGCGTGCGCGAGGACACCGTAGGCATCCACACGACACGCCCGCCGAGTCGCGCCGCGACCTCCACGGCGTCCGGATTGGCCCCGCCGACCGGGCTGTTGAGGACGATGCCGCCGTGGACGTGCTCGCCCGCGATCGCGGCACGCTCGACGGTGCTGCCCTCGTGAGCCTTCAACACGACGGTACGGAAGCCCTGTCGGCGCTCGGCGGCGACGGTGGCCGCGTCGTCCCCGTGGCGGGGCAGCAGGCTGGGCGTGGCATGGACGTGGAGATCCGCCATGTCGACCGCCCAGTCGGGAAGGCGGGTACGCGTCACGTCAGTTCCACCCATCGGAGCACCTCCTGTTCGGCGAGCAGCCGGCGCTGTACCTTGCCCGCTGCCGCGTCGCGTGGAATCCGTGCGACGCGGGCGATAATCACGGGTCGCATGAAAAGCGGCAGTTGGGCGACGGCCTCGGCGATCTCCTGGTATGGCAACGGGTCGGCCGCCGCGTAGAGCACCACCTCGTCGTCGACCAACTCGCCGGGACGCTTCCCCAGGGCGAAGTCGGTCAGGCCCGGCACGCGCGCGAGATGGTTCTCGACGAACGGGACGGGTACGAACTCGCCCTTGACCCGGATCGATTCCGAGCCCCGCTCCACGAACACCAGGTCTCCGTCGGCGTCGAGGCGCCCGAAGTCGCCGGTGTCGAACCAGCCGTCGGCGTCCCGGCACGGGTCGACGCCGTCCTCGGTGAGGTAGCCGCCGAACAGGGTGCCGGGCTCCCGCTCGCGCACCTGGATCAACCCGGCTCCGTCCAGCCGCCATTCGATGTCCGCGCGGGCCGGGCCGCCGTGCCGGCCGGCGTCGGGCGGCAGGTGGCCCTCGGCGGTCCACCGCTTGAGGTGGGTGACCCCGGCCGCCTCGGTCGAGCCGTACCCGGACACGGCGGCCGGGACCGAGAACCGCTTCAGGAACTCACCGTCGGCGTAGAACATGGTGCGGACCCGGTGCCCGGCCGCGTCCTCGGCGGTGGTCGCCCTCTTGAGGATCTCCACCGGTGGGGCGTGCAGTACGAGTGCGGTGACCCGCTGCTCCACGACGTCCGGCCAGAAGCGGCGCGCGGAGAACCTCTCCACCGTGAGCGCGTCGGCCCCCGCGTGCAGGGCGCCGAGGATGCCGTAGCCCATCGGGTTGATGTGGAACAACGGCAGGGGCGCCAACACGCGTTCCGCAGGCTGGAGTTCGAGGGCGCCGCTGATCGCGCGGGCCAGGCGCAGGAAGTACGCGTTCGTCTGCACGCAGAACTTGGGCAGGCCCGTGGTGCCGGAGGTGTGCATGTACGACACGGTGTCCAGGGGGCCGGTGGCCGTCCCCGGCAGTCCGGCCGGGTCCGCGACGCCCGAGGTGCGGGCGTCCCCGAGCCCGTCGGCCCCGATCACCAGGGCGGGGTCGAGCCGGCGCAGCATCTGTTCCAGCAGACCGGCGGGGTAGGTCGGGTTGACCAGCGCGACCGGGGCGCCGGCGAGGACGCACGCCATCCAGGTCAGCAGATAGTCGGTGGAGGCCGGGGCGACGAGCGCGACCCGCTCGCCCGGGGCGATGCCCGAGCCGAGGAGACGCCTCGCCCGTCCGGCGGCGAGCGCGAGGGCCTCGTCGAGCCGGAGCTGGTCGTCCACCGTGCCCAGGCGCAGCCCGGGACGGCCCGCCGCCCGGTCGGTCAGCATGCCGGCGAGGGTGCTGGTCAGCGCGAAGGTGGTGGTCATCCGAGCCCCTCGTGGCCGGGGTCCTTCAGGACGCGGCGCGCGATGTGGTTGCGCAGGATCTCCGCCGAACCCCCGGCGACCTTCAGCACCTTGATGTCGTTGACGATGTCCGTGTACGGCTCGTCGAAGTAGAGGCCGTGCCCGCCCACCAGGCTGTAGGAGGCGTCGCCGGCCCGCTCGGCCGCGCGGATCGCGAGCCGTTTGGCGGTGGAGGTGTGCAGGGCGATGTCCTCGCCGCGCGCGTGGGCGAGCGCGGCGTCGTCCCGGGCCAGGGAGGCGGCCCGGAGGTCGCACCAGGCGTCGGCCACCAGCCACTGGATGCCCTGGAAGTCGGTGACCACGCTGTCCCCGACCTGGCGCCCGCCCGCGTACCGGAGCCCCAGTTCCAGGGCCCGCCGTCCGAGTCCGATCAGCTCCGACGCGTTGCCCAGCCGGCTGATGTTGAAGGTGGACAGGAAGGTCTTCAGCCCACCGCCCGCCGGACCCAGCAGCGCGCTGTCGGGGACGCGTACGCGGTCGAAGCACACATCGGCCGTACGGATCAGCCGCAGTCCGATCGGGTCGGTGACCTCGGTGCTGATGCCCGGCAGGGTCATGTCGACGAGGAAGCTGGTCAGGCCCTCGGGCGCCATCGCGTAGACGAGCGTGACATCGCAGTCGGCCCCCAGGTTCACATGGGTCTTGGCGCCGGTCAGGATCCAGTCCGAGCCGTCCCGTTCCGCCGTGGCCTTCATCGACTTGAACGAGGAACCGGCGTCCTTCTCGCTGATCGACTCGGAGAAGACGATCTCCCCGGTGGCGATGCCCCGCAGCCACCGCTCCTTCTGCTCCTCCGTGCCCCAGTCCAGCAGCCAGCGCTGTCCCTGGGCGGCGATCTGCCCCGACACCAGCCCGTGGCGGCCGACCTCCTCGCTGATCACCACGTACGCGGCCACACCGCCACCGATTCCCCCGTGTTCGGTGGGGACGAGCGGTCCGAGGAAGCCGAGCCTGCCGAACTCGGCGTACAGGTCGCGGGGGAACTCACCGGCGCGGTTGGCCGCGTCGAGGCGTACACGGTGCTCCTCGCCGAAGGCGGCGAGGGCGGCGACCGTGGTGTCGATCCAGGTCCTGGTGTGGGCGTCGGTACGCAACGTCGGGTACATCCGCTCTCCTCAACTCCGGTCGGTGCGGCGGGAACTGTCAGGGGTCCGGCGGGTCAGCGACCACATCTGGCGGGCCCGCTCGATCTCGACGGCCCGCTCCCAGGCGGTGCCGTCCAGCACGGTCAGCCGCAGGTCGGCCTTGAGAGCGCGGGCGAGTTCCGGGTCCGCGGCCAGGTGCGTGACCAGCTCGCGGGCGGTCGGGTGGAGGTCGTCGGCGGGTACGGCGGCCCAGGCCAGCCCGAGGCCGACCGCCTCGGAGCCCCGCACGCGCCGGGCGAACACACCCATCGCGGCGGCGGCCGTCGGACCGGCCGCGCGGCCGAGCAGGTGGAGGTGGCCACCGCCGGGGTGAAGGCCGACGGCGGCGAACCCGGAGACCAGCAGGGCGTCCTCCGCCACCACTCTCAGATCGGCGGCGAGCGCCAGATTCAGGCCCGCCCCGACGGCGGCGCCGTTGACCGCGGCGACGGACGGCACGCGCAGGCCCGCGAACCGCCGGAACCCCGCGTACAGCACGTCCAGACCCTCGTGGCCCTCGTCGGCGGGGGCGGAGCGCAGCGAGGTCAGCACGCCGGTGTCCGCGCCCGAGCAGAACGCCCGCCCGACGCCGGTGATCACCGCTGCCCCCACCTCGGGGTCGGCGTCGATCCGGTCGCAGGCGGCGATCAGATCCCGCGAGGCCCGTGCGTCGAGCGCGTTACGGGTCTCCGGTCCGTCCAGCGTGATCCAGGCGACGCCGTCCCCGGTCTCGACGCCGATCCGTGTGGCCCCCATCAGAACACCAGCCCGGCGGTGTCGACGTGCGCCTCGGCGAAACGCTCCAGGCGCAGCGCGCGGATGTCGACGCCGCGTACACCGCCGTCCACGATCTCCTCGGCCACCAACCGCCCCGCCACCGGGGCCTGGATGACGCCGTGCCCGGAGAACCCGCAGGCGTTGACCCAGCCCGGCGCGCCCGGGGCCTCGCCGAGCACGGGATGGTGGTCGGGGGTGTTCTCGTACGTGCCCGCCCAGCATCCGGCGCGGTCCAGCGGCAGTTCGGCCAGCCACGGGAAGCGGGCACTGCCCCGTTCCAGCACCTTCTCCCGCCACGGCCAGTCGACACGGACGTTGTGGCCGTCGACCTCGTCCGGCTTGGCGCCGGCGAACAGCAACCGGTCGCCCTCGCTGCGCAGGTAGACCCCGGAGCCCACGTCGATGGTCATGGGCAGCGGACCGGGCAGGGCGCCCGGCGCGGTGGCGTAGACATTGCGCCGCGAGTGCACCACCGGGACCTCCAGGCCCGCCAGCGCGGCGACCTCCCCGCCCCAGCCGCCGGCCGCGTTGACGACGTACCGGCAGTCGACGCTCTCGCCGCCGGCGGTGACCCGCCAGCCGTCGCCGGCCTGCCCGACCGCGGTGACGCGCCGGCGGAAGCGGACCCGGGCGCCCAGGGCGCGGGCCATCGTCAGCCAGGCCCCCGCGGCCAGGTGCGGGTCGACCACCCCGTCGGCCGGACCCCAGGTCGCCCCGGCGATGCCGTCGGCCGCGAACGGGGTGATGGCCCGGGCGGCGGCCACGTCGAGGACGTCGACGGGCACACCGTGCGCCCGCTGGAGTTCCACGGCCCGCAGATGGTCCGCCCAGGCGTGCTCGGGGACCAGCAGGAGGTAGCCGGACGCCCGGTAGCCGATGTCGAAGCCATGGGTCTGTTCGAAGTCGCGGTACGCCTGGATGCTCCGCCACGACAGCTCGATGTTGAGGGCGTCCGCCCACTGGGCGCGGACCGAGGCGAACGACCGGCCGCTGCTGCCCTCCGCAGGCCCGTCGAACACCTCCAGGACAGTGACGTCCAACCCCCTGCGGGCGAGTTGGAACGCGCAACTGGCGCCGATCACTCCGGCGCCCACGACAACGACGTCGGTACGGTCGCGTACGGTCATCGGACCTCCGTCCATCGGGATGCGAGGACGGTACGACCGGGCGCCACCGCGGCGCTTCGGCGCGGAGACGGGAATCCGGCGCCCGGATTCCTACAGATGTCGAAACGTCCCACCAGGTCCCTCGGCGCTCGGCCGGGTGCCGGTGGGCCGCGGGCGGGCTATCGGGACGGGCCGGTGGAGCGGATCTGCAGGACCACTCCCGCGCCGTCGCCCGCGGTGTCGAAGTAGGTGAACCCGCTGCCGTCCGGCCGTCGTCCGCGCAGCAGGACCTCCAGACCGAGATCCGTCGCCAGGTCCTCGGCGGCGTCGCACGCGGGCACGCCGAAGCCGAGGTGGAAGACCCCCTCGCCGTGCGTCTCCAGGAAGTCCCGCTGGGGACTCCGGCCCCTGCCCGGCCGGCAGAGCTGAAGCTGGACGTTGCCGAGGTCGGCGTACTTGTACGTGAGGTCCAGGAACGCGTCCCGGTCAGGCACTTGGAGGTCGCCCTCGAAGGCTGCCAGAGAGGGGAAGTCGTGCCACGGGCCCACGCCCTTCGACTCGTACGAGGCGACGGACCTCTCGATGTCGTGGACCACGATGCAGAGGTGGTGCAGCGTCCGGAACACCGGCGTGTCACTCATGAGACCGACTCCTTCCCGTCCGCAGGGCCCGCCGGGTTCCACTGGAAGCCGCTGCGCGCCACCACCCCGGGCCTGAGCCGTTCGTCGGGGCCGTAGTCCCCGGCGGGGTGGAAGAACAGGGGCTCGGTGTCCTCCAGGGCCAGCAGACGCCTGCCGTACTCCTCCAGGTACGCCTCCCGCTCATCGGGCGATACGCGGCCCGGCATCCAGGCGACGTACGGCGGCAGCACGTCGAAGCCGAGGTAGCGGAAGATCCCGTTGTGGACGGGCCAGAGGATGTGGTTGATGTCGCCGTCGATGCCGTCCGGCTCGTACAGGCTCGACGCCGTGCCGGTGGTCGCACTGACCATGGCCCGCCGGCCCTTGAGCGCGCCGGTGTCGTACTTCCGCCCGGCTCCGTAGGCGAACCCGCGGGCCATCGTGCGGTCGACCCACCCCTTGAGGATGGCGGGCATGCCGAACCACCACATCGGGAACTGGAAGATGATCAGGTCGCTCCGGATGACCTTCTCCTGCTCCGCCCGGACGTCGGCCGGGGTGAGCCCCGACGCCGACACACGCTCCTGCTCCTTGGCGACATCGAGGAAGCCGGGGTGGAGGCGTGTTCCCGGAAGGTCGTCGGCATCGAGCGCGGCCTTCCAGCCGAGCCGGTACAGATCACTGACCACCACCTCGTGCCCCGCCTGTTCAAGCACCTGCACGGCTCTGTCCTTCAGCGCGCCGTTGAACGAGTGGGGTTCCGGGTGGGCGAATACGATCAGCACGTTCACGAGGAGACTCTCCGTGGTTAGGCCATGGGCCGGCGCGGGACAGGGGCGGAAGGCCGGGCGACCTCCGGCCCGCTCTTCGCCTCAGCCGGCGCTCCCGACCTGCGAAGTGTGCCGTTCCGTACCTCTGATCGTCAATGGTCAGGCCATTACCTGCCGGTCTTCGCGGCGCGGCGCACTGCCGGTGCCGGTGCCGGTGCCGGGCCGGACCTGGTCCCGTCGCCCGACCGGTTCCTTACGGGAAGCGGACCTGGGCTGCGGCGAACAGAATTCGTCTGGTCGCACCCAGTGACAGTGGCAGTGGCAGTGATATGGCGGCGATATGTGATAACGCGCGCGGCGCCATTACCGGCCGACTGTCGGCGATACGCCGGTCCCGCTTTCCGCCGGCGCCGGCGGATCGAATTTTTAAGCCCCGGATTGCGTTTCGCTCGATTTCCCGTGTGGCGAGGCGGTGTTCGGTCCGATTCGATTCGACGCGCGAGCCTGATGAGTGATGGCGTGAGCGTCATATTGTTTCCGGGAGTGTTTCCGGGGCAGGGGAAGTGAACGGCCGCACAGCGGCACCTCGCCCGGCACGGCCGGGCACATGTACTGGAGGATCGCATGCTCAAGGCCATCGCAGACGTATTCCGCGCCATCGGCGGAGCCATCGCCACCGTCGTCACTCTTCCGTTCCGGGCCATTGCCCGCCTCTTCGGCGGAGTCTCCGACAGTGCGCACGGCCGCCACTGAGCGAGCAGGTGAACGGCTCAATCGCCGTTCGGGAAATTCCGGGGCCGCCGTCAAAAGTCGCAGTGGTGTGCGACGCGTCCATATGCGGGGTACCTGACCGGGATCCATCATCAGAGCGGCGAAGGGCCGGGCGTGGATGCGCTCGGCCCTTCCGGCACCGAATTCCTCGTATTCCATGGTCGCCATCGCGGCGTAATTCGGGCGACATCAGCCGCTGGCGTGGCCGGCGCTCCCCGGTCCGGCCGGATCCGGACGGCAGGGCCTAGCGGGGCCAGGCCCTGCCGGTGAGGCGTTCGATGTCCGTGTTGAACTGCTGGAGGTCGTCGAGGAAACGGCTGAGGCGTTCGGGGGACCAGTCCGCGACCACTTCGGTCAGTCCCGTGACGACCCTGTCCCGGTCCGCGGTGACGCGCTCCCTGCCCTTCCGCGTGATACGGAACTTGCGGGCCACGCCTCCGGCGGGGTCCAGCATGCGTTCGACGAGTCCGTCCTTGAGCAGGGCGGCGGTCTGCCGGGTGAAGGTGGAGGCGGCCAGGCCGAAGGCGTCGACGAAGTCGGCGACGGACATGGGGCCCTGTACTTCGAGCCGGTTGAGGAGCACGTACGCGCTGCGGTCGAGGGCGTCGCTGCCGTGCAGACGGCGGGGTGTCGTCATCTCGCGGTGCCGCGTGAGGATCAGCAGCTCCCGTTCGAGGCGCTCGCCGGCCTGTTCGGCATCCATGTCAACCGCCTTCGACTTTCGTAGGGACGCGTCCACAATACGCCACGAAGTGCACCATGCATTTCGCATGTCTGATGCACTCGTTGTGCATGATGCATTCGCTGTGTAGCGTGCATTTTCGTGAATGCTTCCGCACCGGCGCCGGTCGTCGGACGGGAACGCCACCGTTGACGAGGGAGATCCCCCATGAGCCAGAGCGAACAGACCGTGCGCTACCCCCTGCCCGTGGAGGGGCCACTGGAGGCGCCGGCCGCATGGGACCGCCTGCGCCGGCAATGCCCGGTCGCCGGCGTCGAGTTGCCCAGCGGCGACCACGCGACACTCCTCACCCGGCACGGGGACGTGAAGGCCCTGCTGTCCGACCCCCGCTTCGTCCGCCCCACCGCCGCCGACAACGCGGCCCGCCTCGCACCCGACGGAGCCGGTGGATCCGCAGTCACCAGCGACAACGCGCTCTCCCTGCCCACCAAGGGCGAACCGCACCAGCAGTGGCGGCGCCGGGTCAGCAAGTGGTTCACCGCCAAACGCATGGCAGCGCTGCGGCCCGGGATGACCGCCACGGCCGATCGGCTCATCGACGCCATGGTCGAGCGCGGCCACCCCGCCGACCTCAAGGCGAACGTGGGCTTCCTCCTGCCCGTGTACGTCATCTGCGACATGCTCGGAGTGCCCGCGACCGACCGCGACCGCTTCTCCCACTGGTCCGACGCGATGCTGAGTATCACCCGCTTCTCCAAGGAGGAGATCGAGACCGCGCAGACCGAGTTCATCCAGTACATGTCCGAGCACATCGCCGCCAAGCGGGAGAACCCGGCCGACGACCTGCTCAGCATGATGATCAAGGAGAGCGAGGGGGAGGGGGAGGGCCACGGGCTCTCCGACTCCGAACTCGTGGCCACCGGTATGGGCCTTCTGGTCGCCGGACACGAGACCACCGCCAACATGATCGGCAAAATGGTGGCCATGCTCCTGGCCGACCGAGGCCGCTGGGAACAACTCCTGGGCGACCCCGCACTCGTACGCACCGCCGTCGAGGAAGCGCTCCGCTTCGACACCAACCTCGGCTTCGGTCTCAGGCGCTACATCAGCGAGGACATCGAGATCGGCGACGAGACGGTCCCGCGCGGCACCACCGTGATCTGCAGCATGCCGGCGGCCAACCGTGACGCGGACGTCTTCGACGACGCCGAGGAGATGAACCTCGCCCGCACCCCCAACCCCCACCTGATCTTCGGCGCGGGCCCGCACTCCTGTCTCGGGCAGGCGCTGGCCCGTACCGAACTCCAAGTCGTCCTGGAAGCGCTGCTGCGCAAGCTGCCCACCCTCGAACTGGCCGTGCCCACCGAAGACCTGGAGCGGGTGGAGGGTCTTCTGGTGGGCGGCCTGCGCCAGGTGCCCGTCCGCTGGTGACCTCCAGGGGCGGTGTCACTCCGCCAGGGTCAGTTCCAGTGTGTCCGTACTCGCGCCGCCTCCGCAGGTGAGCGCTCCTCCGACGAAGTAGGCGCGGTCTCCGATCCGGGCGGCGCCGAACGCGTGCCGTCCCTGTGGCAGCGCGGGGAGAGTGGACCAGCGGTCCGTGCGCGGGCTGTAGGCCGTCACGTCGTCGTAGGTGCCGGTCGGGTCGGCGCCCCCGGCGGACTTGCACTCGCCGCCGGCGAAGACGATACGGCCGTCCACCACGGCGGCGGCGCCGGCGGAGCGGGGCGTGGGAAGGGGCGCCGCCGAGGTCCACCGACGGGTCAGCGTGTCGTAGACGTCGTGGCGTGCCAGGTTGTCCGCCACATCCGCCACCCGACCACCGAAGACATGGATGCTGTCGCCCAGAACGGCGATCCCCAGGTGATCGCGGGGTTCGACCGGCAGCGGCGGGGCCTGGGTCCAGCTCCGCCGCGCCGGATCGTAGACCAGATGGGTCCGGACCGTCCCGAACCCCTGCGAGATCGGTGGCTGCGTGCCCGGCACCGTCACGACGGTGCGTGAGTCCCGTCCGCCGATCAGATGCAGCTTCCCGCCCACCGCCGCGACCCCGACCGACCCCAGCTTCCGGGGCATGTCGGGCAGTCTCGTCCAGATGTCGTTCCGCGGGTCGTACACGAACGCCGCCTGTTGCGGGTCGAGGTGCACGATGTCGGTGAATCCGCCGAACGCGTACAACGTGCCGTCCAGCACCGCCACACCCACATGGGTGAGCGGCCGAGGCAGTGGAGCGTGCTGCGACCAGCGGTCGGCGCGTGGGTCGTAACTGGTCACCAGAGTGGTCGTGAACTCAGGTGCGTCGTCGCCGCTTTGTACGGTGCCACCGACGACGTACACCCTGCCGTCGAGTGCGGCGACCCCCATCTCGGCACGCCCTTCGGGCATCGGCGCTCCGGCGCGCCACTGTGCTGCACGGTCGCCGACGCGCTCCGCCGCCGACGCGCCCGCGGCCGGTGCCACCGGTCCGACACCGACGACCGAGAGGCTCCCCACCGCCACCGCGACCGCCGCTGCGCCGAGCACCTTTCTCACCACGGCTTTCCGTCGTCCGGCCCGTCCCTGACCCACCGTCGAAACCCGAACCACCATCATCGCCTCCGCATCTCGGTCACCGGGACGTGATCGCCGCGACGGGCACAAGCGGGAAGTGGAGTCGCGGATCACGTCTGCGTCCAAGCTCACGCGGTCCGGCTCGTCGGGTCCAATACCTCTTCCGAGCCGTCGATGCCCTCCCGCTATCGGCGCTGGTGGACGATGGCCGGTGGCGACGGGTTCAGCAGGAGCCGCCCGGGGCGGCCGGGGGCGGCCCGTCACTGCCCGGAACCCCGGGACAGCAGCCGTCACCCGCTCGCTTCTCCGTCCCGCCCGGCTTCAGCAGCGAGTCGACAGCCGCCGTGAGATAGGGCAGTACGGCGGTGTCCGGTGCGGAGCTGAGCGCGGGCGGCTGGACGGCCAGCCGCATCAGTGTCATGCCCAGCACCAGCGCCGCCAGCAGTTCGGCGCGGACCTCGGCGTCGGGGCCGTCCAGACGTCCGGCGAAGCTCTCCGAGAAGACCGCGGTCACATCGGCGCGCATGCGTCCGACGGCCTCCTCCCGGTTGGGCGAGCGGAGCATCGTCAGCACCGGATGCGGTATCTCGCCTTCTCCCGGGCCTTCGAAGGCGATTTGGTGAACCCATTCCGCCACCTCCTCCAACGGCAGGTGAAGCAGGGGTTCGAACACGGCGGTGCTCCTGGTCACGACCGCTGCGAAGAGCCGCTGTTTTGAGCCGAAGTACCGGTAGACGAGGGCGGCGTCGACATCGGCGACCCTGGCGATGTCGCGGATGCTGGTGCCGTCGTACCCACAGGTCCCGAAGCACCTGGCCGCGGCGCTCACGAGAGCCGCCTGGGTGCCCGCGGCATCGTATTTACGGGGCGCGGTGCGGCCGGAGCCGCCCCGTTTCGCCTCTTCGGGTCTGTCCATCTGGTTCTCCTCCGTCGGGCCGTTCCGTACATGCTCCCGGTGCCGGCCCGCGCTGTCCAAAAGCCGCCAACCAATGTCATCGATCGTTGACAAATGGTTAGGCGGGCGAAGTAGCTTGTCGATGCGGGCCGTTGATCTCCGACACCCGCCCTATGTGTTCAGGTCCGACGACGGCGTCGGACCTGTTCCCCTGCTGGTGATACGGCCGAGGCGCCGGCCCTCGGTGAGGCTGAAACTCGAACAAGCGGAATCGGTGATTCTCATGGGACTTCGACATATAACCGTCATTGGAACCGGCTATGTCGGTCTGACCACCGGCGCCTGTCTGGCCTCCCTCGGACACCGGGTGGTGTGCGCGGACGCCGACGAGGGCAAGGTCGAACGGCTCCGGCGGGCGGAGGTCGACATCCTCGAACCGGGCCTTACGGAAGTCGTCCGCGAGGGGCTGGAATCCGGCCGTCTCGAATTCGTGAGGGACACCCGGGCGGCCGTCGAGGAGGCCGAGGTCGTCTTCCTCTGCCTGCCCACCCCGATGGGCGTCGGAGGCGCCGCCGACCTGGCCGCCGTCGAGGCGGTCGCCGACGAGGTCCGCGACCGCCTGCCGCGTGGCTGCACGGTGGTCAACAAGTCCACCGTGCCGGTCGGCACCGCCGAGCGCGTCGCGGCCCTGCTCGGCCGCCCCGACGTGACCGTGGTGAGCAACCCGGAGTTCCTCCGCGAGGGACACGCGGTGGACGACTTCCTCCACCCCGACCGGATCGTGGTGGGCGCCGCCGACGCGGACGCGGCCCGGCTGGTGGCCGACCTGTACGTGGACATCGACGCACCGCGCGTGGTCACCGACACCGCCGGCGCCGAACTCGCCAAGTACGCCGCGAACTTCTTCCTCGCGATGAAGCTGTCGTTCGCGAACAACCTGGCCACGCTCTGCGAAAGTCTCGGCGCGAACATCGACGACGTGGTCGCCGGCATCGGCCACGACCCACGGATCGGCGGCGCCTTCCTCAAGCCCGGGCCCGGATGGGGCGGTTCCTGCCTGCCCAAGGACACGCACGCGCTGCTGCGCGTCTGCGAGGAGTCAGGCGTCGAGTTCCCGCTGCTCCGGGCCACCATCGAGACCAACGTCGAGCACCAGCGCCGGCTCGTCGAGCGGGTGACCGCCGGATGCGCGGGGGCGGACGGTTCACTGCGCGGCGTCCGGATCGGGCTGCTCGGTCTCACCTTCAAGGCCGGCACCTCCGACCTGCGCGACTCGCCCGCCCTCGCCATCGCCCGCCTGCTGCGGGAGCGGGGCGCCGAACTGCGCGCCTACGACCCGGCCCTCAGCGAGCTCCGCCCCGACCTCGGCGATCTGCTCACCATCACCGGTACCCCCCTCGAAGCGGTCGACGGGGCCCGCGCCTGCGTCGTACTCACCGAGTGGCCGCAATTCCGCGACCTGGACTGGGAGGCCGTCGCCGGGCGGCTCGCCGCGCCGCTCGTCTACGACTTCCGTAACATCCTCGATCCGGCACGGCTCGACAGGGCCGCGCTGACCTGGGAAGGCATCGGTCGTTCGCTGGCAATGGCCAGTTGACCGCGCGGCCTTCCCTTCCACCCCCCTCTCAAGCCCCGAAGAAAGGCTTGTCGTGCGAGTACTGTTCACCACGCTCGGTAGTCCCTCCCACGGTCGCGCACAGCTTCCGCTGGCCCGGGCGTTCGCCGCGGCCGGACACGACGTCCTCGTGGCCACCACCCCGACCCTCGCCTCCGTCTTCGAACAGGACGACGTCCGGGTGACCGTCTGCATGAGCGATTTCACGCCACAGTCCTTCATCACCCCCGAACTGCTTGAGGAGGCGATGCGGCCGGGCCAGGACGGTGAGCCGCAGGACGCCATGGCGCGCCTCATGCCCGAGATCACCTCCGGCCCGATGGCCAGGAAGCTGTGGGAAGAGATCCTTCCGGTGGCGCGGGAGTTCGCCCCCGACCTCATCCTGCGCGACGGCATGGACCTGAGCTCCTGCCTGATCGCGGAACACCTCGGCATCCCGCAACTGCCCACCCCTTCTGGCACGAACAACCTCATCGACCCCGCCATGGTGCTGCCCGGCCTGAACGTCCTGCGGAAGGAATTCGGGCTGTCCGCCCAGGAGGACCCGCTGTCGCTCGTCCCCCACGGGCGCGTCGACTACGTACCGGCGGCCTTCTCGTTCGCCCAGCACCTGCCCTCGTCGTGGTCCTACCGGCAGACCGTGACCGTGGACCGCAGCTCGGTCCTGCCGGAGTGGATCGCCCAACTGCCCACCGACCGCCCCCTGGTGTTCGCCGCGCTCGGCACCGCCCTTCCGATGATCAGGGAGATGGGGGCCGAGGCGACCGGGCCGTCGCTGTTCCCGATGCCGGACCCGGTGGACACGCTGCGGTTGATGATCGAGGCGGTGTCGCGGCTCGACGACTGCACCGTGGTCGTCGCCACCTCCGGCATCCCGGCGGACACCGAGGGCCTGCCGCCGCATGTGCACGTCACCGACCGGGTGCCGCAGCCCCTGCTGCTGGAGTCCGTCGACGCGTTCCTCACCCACGGCGGCTTCAACAGCATCCGGGAGGCGCTGCGCACGGCCACCCCGATGGCGGTGCTGCCCCAGTTCGGCGACCAGCCCGCCAACGCGCGCCGCGTCGAGGAACTCGGCCTCGGCCGGGAGATCACCGACATCACCGCGGACGGCATCACCAAGGCCGTACGCGAGGTACTGACCGACCCCGGCATCCGGGCCAGGACGCGCGAGGCCCGGCTTGCGATGCTGGCGCTGCCGGAGATCGACAGCGCCGTGGCCGACCTGCAGAAGATCGTCTGACACTCGCCGGACAGTCCCCCCCCGGCCGGGGCCGAGCCCCCTGGGCCCCGGCCGGGGGCTCGGCCCCCTTCTCATGCCCCGCCCCGCCTCCGTCCACCGTACGAACACGCAGCGAAAAAGGGTTCCCATGTCGCCTTCCCCGCCCCCTGCCACCACCGTCACCAAGGCCGTGATACCGGCCGCCGGCCTGGGCACCCGCTTCCTCCCGGCGACGAAGGCCATGCCCAAGGAGATGCTGCCCGTCGTCGACCGCCCGGCCATCCAGTACGTGGTGGAAGAGGCCGCCGGCGCCGGTCTCTCCGATCTGCTCGTGATCACCGGGCGGAACAAGCGCCCGCTGGAGGACCACTTCGACCACGCCTGGGAACTGGAGGAGGCCCTGACCCGCAAGGGCGACGAGGGCAGGCTGCGCAGTGTCCGGGAGTCCACCGCGCTCGCCGCGATCCACTACGTCCGGCAGGGCACCCCGGCGGGCCTCGGACACGCCGTGCTCTGCGCCCAACAGCACGTGGGGGACGAGCCGTTCGCCGTACTCCTGGGCGACGATCTCATCGACCCGCGCGATCCACTGCTCACCCGGATGATCGAGGTACGGGAACGGTTCGGCGGCAGCGTGGTCGCGCTGATGGAGACCGACCCCGCCTCGATCCACCTGTACGGCTGCGCGGCGGTCGAACCCACCGCACAGGACGACGTCGTACGCCTGACCGACCTGGTGGAGAAGCCCGCCCCGGGGCAAGCCCCCAGCGCGTACGCGGTCATCGGACGCTATCTGCTGGACCCGGCCGTGTTCGAGGTGCTGCGCCGCACCCCGCCCGGCCACGGCGGCGAGATCCAGCTCACCGACGCCCTGCGCGAACTGGCGCACGGCGGCGCCACCTCCCCGGGCGGCCCGGTCCACGGCGTGCTGTTCACCGGACGGCGCTACGACACCGGCGACCGCGCCGAGTACCTGCGCACCATCGTCCGACTGGCCTACGAACACGACGACCTCGGCCCCGGGTTCCGGGAGTGGCTGACCGCGTTCGTCGACGCCGAACGCGAGGCCCCCACCGCGGCGGCCGACGGCGGCCCGGGTGTCGCGGCATGAGCGGCGGGAGCGGAGGAAGCAGGGGGAGCGGTGGAAGTGGCGGGAGCGGAGGAAGCGGGGGGAGTGACATGACCACCTCCGACGCGGCCCGGCCCGGCGCCACGGGCGCCCCCGCCGGACCCGCGCGGCTGGAACACCGGCAGATCGTCACCGTGCTGTCCGGGCTCATGCTCGGCATGTTCCTCGCGGCGCTCGACCAGACCGTGGTCTCGTCCGCGCTGCGCACCATCGCCGACGATCTGCACGGGCTGACCGCGCAGGCGTGGGTGACGACCGCGTACCTCGTCACCGGCACCATCGTCACGCCGCTGTACGGAAAACTCTCCGACATCTACGGCCGCCGACCGGTGTACCTGTGCGCGATCGTGCTGTTCGCCGTGGGCTCGCTGCTGTGCGGCTTCGCCACGTCGATCTACGAACTGGCGGCCTTCCGCGCGGTGCAGGGTCTCGGCGGCGGCGGGCTGATGTCGCTCGCCATGACGATCATCGCCGACCTCACCTCGCCCCGGGAACGCGGCCGGTACCAGGGCTACATCACGGCGGTCTTCGCCGGTGCGAGCATCGCGGGACCGCTCGTCGGAGGGGTGTTCGCGGGGCAGGCCACCCTGCTCGGGCTCGACGGCTGGCGCTGGATCTTCCTGCTCAACGTGCCGCTGGCGGCGCTCGCCGTCGTGGTGATCCTGCGGGTGCTGCACGTCCCGCACCAGCCCGTACGCCACCGCCTGGACTACGGCGGGGCGCTGGCGCTGGCCGTCGGTATCGTCCCCCTGCTCATCGTCGCCGAGCAGGGCCGGGCCTGGGGCTGGCTCTCGGCCCCGGCGCTGGCCGCGTACGGGCTCGGACTGGCCGGTCTGCTCCTCTTCGTCCTGCTGGAGCGCCGGATGGGGGATGCGGCCCTACTGCCGCCACGGCTGTTCCGGATTCGGGCGTTCCGGATGGGAGCAGTCCTGCACTTCGTCGTCGGCATCGCCATGTTCGGCACCATGACGACGCTCCCGCTCTACCTCCAGCTCGCGAAGGGCATGAGCCCGGTGGAGGCGGGTCTGGCCACGCTGCCCACCGTGGTGGCGAACGTGTCGGTGACGCTGCTGGTCGGGCGGCTGATGTCCAGGACGGGGAAGTTCAAGGTCCATCTGGTCCTGGGCATCGCCTCGTTGACGCTCTCCCTGCTGGTGTTCGCGACGCTCCGCGCGGACAGCCCTCTGTGGTACGTCTCCATCGGCATGCTGCTCATGGGCGCCGGCCTCGGCGCCGCGATGCAGACCATCACCACGCTCGCCCAGTCGGAGGTGCCCCGCGGCGACATGGGGGCGGCGACCGCGGCGGTGAACTTCTTCCGGTCCAACGGCGGCACGGTGGGCGCCGCCGCCTTTCTCTCCATCCTCTTCTCCCTCGCGGGCACACGGATCACCGAACGCCTCACCGCGGCGTCGGCCGAACCGGCCTTCCGCCGGCTCACCGAGGAGCCGGACAACGCCCGCGCCCTGGACGGCGTACTCCGCGCCGACGGCAGTGTGAACCTGGAGGACTCGGCCTTCCTCCGCGCCCTCGACCCCCGCGCCGCCCAGCCCTTCCTGGAGGGCTATGTCAGCGCCATGCAGGCCGTCTTCCTCACCGGCGCCGTCGTCGGTCTCGTCGCCTTCGTGATCGCCGCCTGGCGGGTGCCCGACACCAAGCTGGCGGACGAGTGAGCCGTGTATGTCATTTAGTGGCATAGTGTCTCTTGAAGACACTGTGAGGGCAGGGAGGGCGAAGCGATGGGTCAGAGCCTGCCCCAGCGTCTCCATCTGCTCTGCTACTCCGTGGACCAAGGGAAGTTCGAGGCCGTCAATCTCCAGGGGCTCGGCCAGTTGCTGCGTGCCGGGGCGCTGGCCGAGCTGACCCTGGAGGGGCTGCTCACCGCCGACCGGGGCAGGGTCCTACGACACGCCGCCGAGCCGCCGGGCGATCACTTCCTCGCCGAGGTGTGGCGTGACGTACCCGAGGAGCCGACGCACTGGCTCCGGATCGTGCACCACAAGGCCGCCACGGCCGAGCAGCCCGTACGCGACCAACTCGCCGCCTCGGGAGCCGTCACGCTCCCGAGGCGGCGAGGTCCGTCGCCGCTCGCCTCGCACCACGTCACCGTGAACGACCCGCAACAGGTCCTCGCCCTGCGGGAGACGGTACGCGAGACGGTGGTGGCCGGTCTCGATCCCGCGGCCCTCCCGGCGGACGCGCTGGCCATGGCGGTGCTCCCCGTCGAATGCGAGAGGACCAGTGTGTTCACGAGAAGGGAACTGCGCGAACACAGGCTCACACTCAGGGCGTTCGCCGAACGCCTCGACGAACTCGTTCCCGGTCTGCGCAGGGCGTTGCGCGACTCGTTCCTGTTGAGCAGACACGCCGGGGGCGTCGGGGGCGCTGGGCACGCCGGGGGCGTCAGGGGCGCATGAGTGCAGCCCCGCTCCAACGAGGCTCTGCCGGGCGGCGGTTACCCGGCTTCACCGCCCGAGCCCCGTCATGAGGCGCGTTCGCAGCCAGGTGCGTACTGCCGTGAACAGCGGCTCTCGCGCATCGGAAGGCCGGAAGCCGTGAAGCCGGTGGGCCGTGCGCCGGGCCCACCACAGTCCGCATGCCCCCACGAGCAGCAGCCAGGCCAACTGCCCCGCGCCGACCTGGTCCTGGCGCGTCGCCGCGACCATCACCGGCGTGGTCAGGGCCAGCGCTCCCAACGGTCCGCGTCCGTACCAGACGGCCGTCTGGAGCGCGGCGGTGTTGCCCATCGGCGTCTCCCCGCCGATCAGTACCTGCGGCGGGACCGCACCACGGTACGCGCTCACCAGCGCCGCGCCCACGAGAGCCGGTACCGCCGCGAGGAGGACGAGGTGCCCCGGTGCCCACCATCCGGCCGCCCGTGACAGGACGAGGCTCACGCCCGTCCCCGCGATGAGCAGGGCGCCGGGCACGAGCGCGTGCCGCAGTGCGAGCGCCCTGAACGTGTAGGGAAGGCCCGAGGAGCGGCGGAAGTCGTCGCTCTCGACGCGAGCCGGCTCGGCCAACTGGGCCGCGGCCAGGTACCCGGCCACCAGGGGCAGGGCGCACAACACGATCTGCCCGCGCGGCTGCCCGGCGGAGGCGAACGCGCTCAGGGCCACGGCGGCGGCCGTCCACAGCGCTCCCCATATCAGCCGACCCGGCGCGCGCAACAACGCCGTCGCGTCCCGCCACGGCACGAGCAGCCACGGATGGCGCGGTACGGGCAGCCGCAGCGCGGGCCGGGACCCCCGCCGCCGCGGGTCGCGCACGGTGGAGCGGGCCTGCCGCAGGTCCAGGGCGAAGAGCGACGCGGTCAACTGCGAGGCCACGGTGGCCCGGGAACGCAAGGTCGCCTCCGGGATCCGCGGGGTCCCGCGCCATGCCAGGAGCAGCGCGGCGAGCACGCACACCGCGGAGAGGGCGGCCCCGGCGCCCCATCCCGGTGCGTCGTGCCCGGCGGCGGAGACCAGCGGCTGGGCCGCCCATCCCCAGGGGCCGGACCACAGCAGCACCGGGCCGGCCCACGAACTCCCGTCCCGGACAGCCGCGTCGACCGACAGCACCGACACGCCGGCCAGAAGGACCCAGGCGGCCCCGAAGACCCGGGCGCCGTAACGCCTGACCGTACGGTCGTGGCGCTCGACCAGCGCCCCGGTCGCGACGGCCGTGAGCGCCGTGGCCAGACCGGCCCACGCCCCCGCCGCCGTGAGCGGCGCCCATCCGCCGGCTCCGGCCACGTACAGCAGATATCCCAGCACACCGCCCGTGACCGGCCCGACGAACGCCGCCAAGGACACCGAAGCGAGCAGTCTCGGCAGCAGGAGCGGGCCGCGGAGGATCGGCGACGGCAGCAGCCAGGACACGGTGGGCAGATCCACCAGCACCGGGCCCCTCCACAGGGCGTTCCGCGCCACCAGCAGCAGCGCCAGCGCCGACAGGGCCGGCGCGGCCACCGGCAGACTCGCCTCCACCTGCCGCGCGGTCTCCCCGTGCCACGCGCCGCGCTCCCCGGCCCGGGCGGCGGCCGCCAGCAGCGGGGCGCCCCAGAACACCGTGAACAGCGCGACGACGTACCCGGCGAACGCGCTGTTCTTCCGCCTCTCCCGGCGGTACGAGGCGCGTGCCTCGCGAAGGAACTTCAGCGTCCGCTCCGTGCGACCGGCCGGTCCCTCCGCCGTACCGGACATCAGTGGGCCCCTCCGGCGAGCGGTCCGGGTTCCACGACGGCGGCTCCGTCCTCCAGCGTCACCACCCGGTCCGCCACCGCCCGCGCCAGCGCGTCGTGATGGGTGGCGATCAGGATCGCCACCCCGCCCTTCTTGTGCGCCGCGAGCCGCCGCGCCAGTTCCTCCCGGGCCCGTGCGTCCAGTCGCTGCTCGGGTTCGTCGAGGATCAGCAGGTCGTGCGGCCGTACGAAGGCCGAGGCCAGCGCCAGCGCCTGCGTCTGCCCCGACGACAGCGCCGACGGCAGGGTATGGGCATGATCGGTCAGGTGATGGTCCGCCACGACCTGGTCGACCGCGTCCCCGGCATCCGTGCCCAAGCCGTGCGCCAGTGCCACCAGCATCAGATGTTCCCGCACCGTCAGGTCCGGATAGTGTGTGCCCGCGTCCATCACCGTGGCGATACGGGCCCGGATCGTGGGAGTGTCCTCGTCGACCGGTCCGCCGTCGAAGACGACGCTTCCCGACGTCGGCCGTTCCCGGCCCGCCGCCAGCCGCAACAGCGTGGACTTCCCTGCCCCGTTGCCACCCACCAGGGCCACGCACTGCGCCGCGGCGAGGTCCAGGGTGACCGACCGCACCACCCACCGCTCTCCGTAACGGCGTCCGACGTCGGCCAGTTGGAGCAGTGGGGTGCCGCACGTCACGTTGATACACACCTTCGTCCGTTGGTACGGGCCAAGTTACCGTCCGTGCGCGTACGGGAACATCCCGGCGTCGGTGCCGAAGGCGATCCTCACGTCCGTACCGGCGGGGCGTCGCAGCCCTTCGCGCAGATCCCGCGCGTAACGGCGGTAGGCGTGGCGCATCTTGGGCGGCTGCTCCTCCTGGAGGCTCTCGTCGTCCAGCCTCGCCAGAAGTACGTCTGCACGTACTGGGTCGGTACGAGGAAGGTGCCGTACTCGGCCATGAGCGCGTAAGCCGACGGGTCGGCCAGACAGGCGTGCTCGATGGCGGTGCCGGGACAGCCCGTGCTCGATGTGGTGGAACCGGCCGCCCGGTGTCGGGGCCGTCCGGCGGTTCCCGTCACCCTCAACCAGGTGCTCCTGCACATCGGGGACGAGAGCCGCACGCGGCAGGTGGTGGACGCGCTCAACAGCGGCGGCTCGTGCTGGGTGACCTCCACGACGTGGAACGGCCGCTCCGCGGTCCGGATCTCCGTCTCCAACTGGCAGAGCGGTCAGGAGAGCGCCGAAGCCACCGCGGGCGCGTTCCTCCGGGCGTACCGCCCGTCCTGATCGCCGGGACGGCCGACGCCACCGAAGCGCCGGCCGTCCCGGGACGCGATCCCGTACGGGGTTCGGTCAGTGCCGTACCGCCAGCAGGTCCCGTACGCGGCCGGCGAGTTCGGGCGCGGCGCCCTCCAGCGCCTTCTCCAGCCCGGTCGGGTCGGTGAAGGGGCGCGCGAAGGCGAGGTCCCGCGCCCACTCCCGGTCGGCGCCGCACTCGGCGACGAGGGTGTCGACCGCCTGTGAGGTGGGGAGCAGATCGAACCAGCGCAGCCCCAGCGCCGCGAGCCCGTCCTGCGTGGGCTCGCCGATGAGCCGCAGGCGCGCCAGCCCGCCGTCCGGATAGACGTCCATCCGGACATGGGTCACGGGCCGGGCGGCGCGCAGCCGGAAGCGGTGCCGGGTGTCCCGCTGCAGCCGGGTCCGCGGCAGCAGGTCGGACCATGCCTCCGGATCGGTCAGGTCCCCGGTGGTGGCGTCGATGCCCTGGAGGCGGGCGGAGCCGGGTGCGTTGCCGATGAAGTACGAGGTGTCGACGGCCGCTTGGGTGATCCGGCCCCGCGTGGCGAGCTGGACCACCATCCAGTCGTTGCCCGCGCCGCGCCGCCGGCGCGTCTCCCAGCCGTCGCCCATCACCCGGGGCAGCCCGGGGGCCAGGACGTTGTTGGGCGGGGAGTAGAAGCGGTCGCTGGCGTCGGTGACGGCACCACCGTTCTCCGTCGCGGCGAGGTCCCAGGCGGTCCCGGTGAGGAAGCGCGGGTCCGGGATCACACTGCCGTGGACCCGCAGCCGGGCCACCCCGCCGTCGGGATGGATGTTCAGCCGTACATGGGTGAAGCGCTGCTCGGCATCGACGTCGAAACGGTGCTCGCTGTCACCGCGCAGGGCGCTCCTGGGGACGACGGGCACCCAGTCGGCGCCGCTGAGTTCGTCGGCGGTGGGGTAGCCCTCCATCGCGCAGGCGTCCACGGAGCAGTACTCGGGGTAGTTCCCCGTGAAGTGGGCCGTGTCCAC
Source organism: Streptomyces sp. NPDC087310 (assembly GCF_044744405.1). NCBI lineage: Bacteria > Bacillati > Actinomycetota > Actinomycetes > Kitasatosporales > Streptomycetaceae > Streptomyces > Streptomyces sp. NPDC087310. The sequence goes on from NZ_JBIUYF010000006.1 coordinate 400,786, forward strand.
GACGACGCCGCGGATCAGGCCGGGGGCGCCGAGGCGGACGACCGCCCAGTCGTGGTCGCCCTCCTCGAACTCCGGGCGGCGGCGCCTGGTCTCCCAGCCGTCCATGATCTGGCCCTTGTGACCGAAGGTGTGGGCCTGGAAGACCGGCGGCGCGGGGCGCAGCAGGTTCTCCTTCTCGGCGAAGAACTCGTCGTTGGCCGCCACGACGCCGGCGCCGAGTGAGCGGGCGGCGAGGTCGGGCAGCAGGGTGAAGTCGGTCATGCGTCTCCTCTGTTCTGTTCCGGGAGCGCTCTTCGGGCACCGGCCCGAAGAGCGCCGCTCAGCCGCGGGTGGCGAGGGTCGCGGTGGGCGCGTGCTCGGCGTCGGTGGCCAGTTCCTCGAACTCGGTGACGTTGTCGAGTTCGGTGCCCATGGCGACATTGGTGACGCGTTCGAGGATGATCTCCACGATCACCGGCACCCGGTGCTCGGCCATGAGCTTCTTGGCCTCCTCCAGCGCCGGCTGGATGCCGTCCGGTTCGAAGACACGGATGGCCTTGCAGCCCAGTCCTTCGGCGACCTTGACATGGTCGACCCCGTAACCGCCCACCTCGGGCGCGTTGATGTTGTCGAACGACAACTGGACGCAGAAGTCCATGTCGAATCCGCGCTGGGCCTGCCGGATCAGTCCGAGGTAGGCGTTGTTGACGACGACATGGAGGTACGGGATCTTGAACTGCGCGCCCACGGCGAGCTCTTCGACGAGGAACTGGAAGTCGTAGTCCCCGGAGAGCGCGACGACGGTGGCCTCCGGCTCGGCCGTCGCGACCCCCAGCGCCGCGGGGAGGGTCCAGCCCAGCGGGCCGGCCTGTCCGGCGTTGATCCAGTGCCGCGGCCGGTAGACGTGCAGCATCTGCGCCGCCTGGATCTGCGAGAGACCGATCGTGCTGACGTACCGCGTGTCGCGGCCGAACGCCTTGTTCATCTCCTCGTAGACCCGCTGCGGTTTGACCGGCACCTGGTCGAAGTGGGTCTTGCGCAGCATCGTCCGCTTGCGCTCCTGGCAACTGTCGGACCAGGCGGAGCGGTCCTTGAGCGCCCCGGCGTCCTTGAGTTCCCTCGCGGCCTGCACGAACAGTTCGAGGGCGGCCTTGGCGTCGGAGACGATACCGCGGTCCGGGGCGAACACCCGGCCGATCTGGGTGGGTTCGATGTCCACATGGACGAAGGTGCGTCCCCGGGTGTACGTGTCGAGGCCGCCGGTGTGCCGGTTGGCCCAGCGGTTGCCTATGCCGAGCACGAAGTCCGCAGCGAGCATGGTGGCGTTGCCGTACCGCTGGGACGTCTGCAGGCCGACCATGCCGGCCATGAGCGGATGGTCGTCGGGGATGGCGCCCCAGCCCATCAGGGTGGGCACGACCGGAACGCCGGTCAACTCGGCGAACTCCAGCAGCAGTTCGCTCGCATCGGCGTTGATGACACCGCCGCCGGCGACGAGCAGCGGCCGGTCGGCCGCCTGTAGCAGCTCGATCGCCTTGTCGATCTGCGCCCGTGTCGCGCTCGGCTTGTAGACCGGGAGCGGCTCGTAGGTGTCCGGGTCGAACTCGATCTCGGTCATCTGGACATCGATCGGCAGATCGATCAGCACCGGGCCGGGGCGCCCCGAACGCATCAGGTGGAACGCCTGCTGGAAGGCGCCGGGCACCTGCGCGGGTTCGAGGACGGTCATCGCCATCTTGGTGAGCGGCTTCGCGACCGAGGCGATGTCGACCGCCTGGAAGTCCTCCTTGTGCAGCTTGGCCACCGGCGCCTGGCCGGTGATGCACAGGATCGGGATCGAGTCGGCGATGGCCGAGTACAGACCGGTGATCATGTCGGTGCCCGCGGGGCCGCTGGTGCCCACGCAGACGCCGATGTTGCCCGGCCTGGCCCGGGTGTAGCCCTCGGCCATGTGCGAGGCGCCCTCGACGTGCCGGGCGAGGACGTGGGTCAGGCAGCCGTCGCCGCGCATCGCCGCGTAGAAGGGGTTGATCGCGGCGCCGGGCAGACCGAAGACGTGGGTGATGCCCTCACGCTTCAGGATCTCCACCGCGGCCTGGGCCGCCGTCATGCGAGCCATGAGGTTCTCCTATGGGTCGGGGGTCATCGGGGGTCAGTGGTGGGCGCGGCCGGCGAGGCGTTCGACGCCCCGCAGCAGCGCGGAGTGGTCGAGACCGCCGTCGCCGCAGGCGCGCGCGGAGGCGACGAACTGGGCGACGAGGGCGCCGACGGGCAGCGGGGCGCCCACGGCGCGGGCGGCGTCGGTGACGATGCCCATGTCCTTGTGGTGCAGGTCGATACGGAAGCCGGGCTTGAAGTCGCCGCTCACCATCGCCGCGCGCTTGCGGTCGAGGACGGTGGAGCCGGCCAGCCCGCCGCCCAGGACGTCGAGCGCCGCGGTGAGATCCACCCCGGCGTTCTGCAGGAAGACCACGGCCTCGGCCAGGGCCTGGAGATGGACGGCGACGATGAGCTGGTTGGCGGCCTTGACCGTCTGGCCGGCGCCGTGCGGGCCGACGTGCACGACGGTGGTGCCCAGCGCGTCGAACACCGGCCGGGCGTCGGCGAAGTCGTCGGCCTCGCCGCCCACCATGATGGACAGGACGGCCTCGATCGCGCCGGCCTCCCCGCCGGAGACCGGCGCGTCGAGCGTACGGACGCCCCGCTCGCGCGCGGCGGCGTCCACCTCCAGGGCGGTCCCCGGGGTGATGCTGCTCATGTCGATCAGCAGGGTGCCCGGCGCGGCGTGCCGCAGGACGCCGTCCTGGCCGAGGACGACCTCTTTGACCTGGGCGTCGGCCGGGACCATGGTGATCACGACCTCGGCGTCACGTACCGCCTCGGCGATGCTGCCGGCGCCCCGGCCACCGGCGGCGATCAGCCGGTCGACGGGGGAGCCGCTGCGGTTGTAACCGGTCACGGTGTGACCGGCCTTCACGAGGTTGGCGGCCATCGGGCCGCCCATGATGCCCAGTCCGATGAAAGCGATCTTCCGGGGGGTGGTGCTCATGGTGCGTCTTCCTTCCGTCGTCGTGTCGTGGTGCGGTGGGGCCCGCGCCACCGGGAGAAACCGGCTCAGGCGTCGCGGCCGAGTGTCCTCAGGTAGGCGCGCCAGCCACCGAACTCGGTGATCTCCGTGTGGATGCCCTTCTCCAGCTCCCCACGGCGCAGCACCATCGAGAAGCACGAGGAGCCGTCCTGGAGCTTGATGAGGCCGAACTCCAGCTCCGCCGGTTCGCTCGGCAGCAGTTCGTCGCGCAGCACCTCGTCGGGGACGTCGTACACCTCGCCCACCACGCTGGTGTGGACCCGGGGGTCGGGGAGCAGCCCGGGGCAGGTGTCACGGATCGAGAAGAAGCGGTGGCCGGGGGCGGTACGGGTCCTCGCCACCAGGGGTGCGCCGCCCAGGTGGTGGTGGAAGGGACCGCCCTCCATCGCCTGGCCGTTGAGGAACATGCGTGCCATGGGATCTCCTCCAGGGGAGTGTCAGCGGGTGGGGGACGTGGCCGGGTGGTGCGGGTGAGGGGGCCGTCAGGCGCCGGTGCCCGACCTGGCGCGTACGGCGTCGGCGACGGCGGGGGCGACCGTCGGGTCGAAGACGCTGGGGACGATGAAGCCGGCGCCGAGTTCCTCGGGCGCGACCCGGTCGGCGATCGCCCGGGCGGCCGCGATGAGCATGGCGTCGGTGATCTCGTGGGCGCCCGCGTCGAGCAGTCCGCGGAAGAAGCCGGGGAAGGCCAGGACGTTGTTGATCTGGTTGGGGAAGTCGCTGCGGCCGGTCGCGACGACGGCGGCGTGGCGCTGCGCCTCGACCGGGTCGATCTCCGGATCGGGGTTGGCGAGCGCGAAGACGATCGCGCCGTCCGCCATCGCCGCGACATCGGCGGCGGTGAGGACGTTCGGCCCGGACACACCGATGAACACGTCCGCGCCCCGTACGGCCTGCCCCAGGGTGCCGGACAGGTTCTCGGCGTTGGTGGTGTCCGCGATCCGCCGGCGCGCCTCGTCGAGGTCGGTGCGTCCGCGGTGGACGATGCCGGTGCGGTCGCAGGCCACGATGGAGCCCGCGCCCTCGGCGGCCAGCAGCCGGATGATGGCGGACCCCGCGGCGCCCACTCCGCAGACCACGATCCGTACGTCGGCGAGTTTCCTGCCGACGACGCGCAGGGCGTTGGCGAGCGCCGCGAGGACGACGATCGCGGTGCCGTGCTGGTCGTCGTGGAAGACCGGTATGTCGAGCTTCTCGCGCAGCCGCCGCTCGATCTCGAAGCAGCGCGGTGCCGAGATGTCCTCCAGGTTGACGCCTCCGTACATCGGCGCGAGGAGTTCGACGGTCCGGACGATCTCGTCGGTGTCCTGGGTGTCGAGGCACACCGGCCAGGCGTCCACCCCGGCGAAGCGCTTGAACAGGGCGGCCTTGCCCTCCATGACGGGCAGTGCGGCGGCGGCGCCGAGGTTGCCCAGGCCGAGCACGGCGGATCCGTCGGTCACCACCGCCACCGTGTTGCGTTTGACGGTCAGACGGCGCGCCTCGTCGGGGTCGTCGGCGATGGCCTGGCAGACCCGGGCCACCCCTGGTGTGTAGGCGCGGGACAGGTCGTCGCGGTCGCGCAGCTCGATCCGCGGGGTGATCTCGAGCTTGCCGCCCAGGTGCATGAGGAACGTACGGTCACCGGTCTCGTGGACGGTCACACCGTCCAGCGCCTCGACGGCGTCGCTGATGACCTCGGTGTGCTTCTCGTCCACGGCGTCGCAGGTGAGGTCCACCAGGATGCGGTCGGTACCTCTCTCGACGACGTCCAGGGCGGTCAGCGCGCCACCGGCGCCGCTCACCGCCGAGGTCAGCCGCGCGGTCGAGTCGGGCGCCGCGGGTGCCTCGGCGCGCAGCGTGATGGCGTATCCGGGACTTGGTGTGGACATGAGTGGACCTCGCACAGTCGGGGATCCGGCAGGATGCCGAACTAGTTCTGCGATGCGGATAGTATTTTCTGCATTGTGGAATAACAACCCCTCTCGCACCACGTGCTCGTCGGGCGGAGGTCACGGGCCCCCTGTGTGGGCGTTGTGTGTCGGGCCGCCCGTGGGTCTTCCTGTGGGGGTGACCGGATGTTCGGTGCATTTTCAACAAAAAGTTTGATTTATCCGTCTTGTGAAAACCGTTGACAAGGTCATCCGGCGGGCCTATACATCTCCCCAGTTGGAAACTTATTTCCGCACGGTGAAATCCAAAGAGACGCGGAGAGCCGCACCGCCCATTCCGCAACCGGCGGGCCGAGCCGCCAACGGCGACCGCCCCGGGATGTGTCGCTCCCCGGAGGAGTCCCCGCCCGCCCCAGGAGGTTCTTGACGTGAAACCCACCCATCTGCTTGGTGTGATCCCGTTCATCGGGATCCTCGGCGGGATCTTTTTCGCGAACCGGGTGACGCCCTATGTCCTCGGCATGCCGTTCATTCTTTTCTGGCTGGTCATGTGGGTCGTCCTGATCTCCGCGACCATGGCCGTCATCTACCGGCTGGACCCGGCCAACCGGAAGGACCACACGTCGTGACCGCCATCGCCGTCATCTTTGTCTTCCTCGTAGCAGCCCTGCTGCTAGGGCTGCGCGCCCGCCGCGGCAAGGACATGAACCTCGAAGAGTGGTCGGTAGGCGGCCGCGGCTTCGGAACGATGTTCGTCTTCCTGCTGCTGGCAGGCGAGATCTACACGACCTTCACCTTTCTGGGCGCCTCGGGCTGGGCGTACGGCAAGGGCGCTCCGGCCTACTACATCCTCTGTTACGCCTCGCTCGCCTACGTCCTGTCGTACTGGCTGCTGCCGGCGATCTGGCGTTACGCGAAAGAGCACCGGCTGATCTCGCAGTCCGACTTCTTCGTCGCCAAGTTCGAGAGCCCCCTGCTCGGCGCGCTGGTGGCCCTGGTCGGAGTCGTCGCGATGGTGCCGTACCTCGTCCTGCAGTTGAAGGGCATGGGGATCATCGTCTCCGTGGCCTCGTACGGGCACATCTCGTCGCACTGGGCCATCATCATCGGCACCGTCGCACTGACGGTCTACGTGACGATCTCCGGCATCCACGGCTCCGCCTGGACGGCCGTGTTCAAGGACGTCGCGATCCTGGCCGTCGTGCTGGTGCTCGGCATCTACCTCCCGGTGCACTACTTCGGCGGCATCGGGGACATGTTCCAGGCCGTCGACAAGGCCAAGCCGGACCTGCTCACCCTGCCCTCCAGCGGAATGAGCACCTCGTGGTTCGCCTCGACCGTGCTGCTCTCGGCGGTGGGCTTCTACATGTGGCCGCACACCTTCAGCGCCTCCTACACCGCCCAGAACGAGCGGGTCTTCCGGCGCAACGCGATCTTCATGCCGCTCTACCAGCTCATCCTGCTCTTCGTCTTCTTCGTCGGCTTCGCGGCGATCCTGGTGGTCCCCGGTCTCCAGGGCGCCGACGCGGACCTCGCCCTGCTGCGCATCACCACCGCCACCTTCCCGCCGTGGGTCGTCGGGATCGTCGGTGGGGCGGGGCTGCTCACCGCGCTGGTCCCCGGCTCCCTGCTGCTCATGACCTCCGCGACCTGCCTGGCCAAGAACGTCTACCGGCTCGCCCGCCCCGCCACCAGCGACGCCCATGTGGGCCGTCTCGCCCAGCTCCTGGTCCCCGCCCTCGCTCTGATCGCCCTGTACTTCACCTTCAACGGCGGCAGTTCCCTGGTCTCCCTGCTGCTCATGGGCTACGCCCTGGTGACCCAGCTCTTCCCCGCACTGCTGGCCAGCCTCGCCGGCCGGCGGATCGTCACCAAGCAGGGCGCCGCCGCCGGGATCGTGGTCGGTGTGGCCACGGTCGCCGTCGTCACACTCACCGGCGTCACCGTCGGCGACCTGCTGCCCGCGCTGCCGCAGGCGGTCAAGGACCTCAACGTCGGCATCGTGGCCCTGCTCCTCAACACCCTGGTGATGATGGGGGTTTCCGCCGCCACCCGCACACCGGACGAGGCCCCGGCCAAGGACGCCCCGCACGAGGCCGCCGCCGGAACCGGCTGACAGGACCCGCGCGCCACGGCCGGCACTCCACCATGGAGGGGCCGGCCGCGGCCGCGCCGGGGCCCGGTTCCACGGCCTCTGGAACACCCTTTCGAAGGGCGTCAGTTGGGAATTTCGGGGTTTACCGACGGTCGGCTTATGATCTTGGTCATGACTTCGCAGACCCCCGAGAAGAGCCCGTCCCGTAAGCAGAAGCTCCAGGAGAAGCAGCGCCGCCAGCTAGCGGTGGTCGACACCGTCGACAAGGCCGAGGCCAAACTGCGCAAGGCCGAGGCGGAGCTGGCCGAGGCCGTGGCGGAAGCGGTCGAGGTCTTCGGGAGCGAGCTGGGTGCCTCCGACGAACTCGAACTGTCGGTCGAGGCGATCCGCCACTTCCTGGACATCGCCGAGGGCGGCTCGGACGACGCGGAGGATTCCGAAGGCGCCGGGGCGACCGCGGAGAGCACCCCGGCCGGCAACGCGGCGAAGACCGGGGCGAAGACCAAGGCCGAGCAGAAGGCGGACGCCTCGGCCGCCGCTCCGGAGCAGGACCAGGAGCCGGAGCCCGCGATCGCCTAGGGCCGCGAGGAGTACGGGCCCACGAGCCGGCCGACCCACCCGTCGGCCGGCTCTTCCGCTTCCGGACCGGGTACGGCCCGGCGCCTACGCGGCCGCGGTACCGCTCACGACCACGTACCGGCCCCGCACCGTCGTCCCGTCCGGGAGATTCCACCCCGCGGTGACATGCCCGACGGGCTCGGCCGCGTCCGCGAGTGTGTCCTGGTCGGCCCGGAGGATCCGGTGGACGCGGAGGGTCAGCGGCCCGCCCCCCTCGCCCGGCCCGCCGGAGGCCGCGTCGGCCGTCGCCGTGGCCGTCGCCGCGCCCGACCCGCCCGCGGGGGCCGTCGTCCGGACGAGGAGATCGGTGCCGTCCGGCCCGTCGCTCGCGGTCAGGGACGCGAACACGCCCGTACGAACGGTCCCCGTGAAGCCGCTGACGACGGACGGATCGGGGGTGTCGCTGACACTCTGGGCCTGCGGCTCGGCGTCGCCGGCGATCAGGGCGAGCAGCCGCGCGACCACCACGGGGTCATGGGCCCCGTCGTAGATCCACCGCCGCCCCAACACCCCGTGTTCACTGGTCCCGACGAGCGCCTCGTCGGCTCCGTCGAGCGGCGCGCCCCGATAGCTGAGCGGCACGTGGTACGTGAGCGGCCGGTCGCCCGAAACGTCGGTGACCGCCATGAACTCGATCCCGACCTCCCCCCGCGGATCGTCGAGCCGGAACCCACCGGTCCGGCTCAGCTCCGGCGCGCTCTCCCCGCCGCGGTACCACGGCCGTGTGGGGAGCCAGGAGCCGAGCAGCTCCAGCTTGGTGGGGGTCATCGTGGTGCGGTGGATGACTGCCATGGGTCCGGACACCTTTCGCGAGTGCCACATGCCGTGCCGTGGTCACGTGGCTCGGTCGGTGCCCATCCTGTCACTTCCGCCGCCGCCCCCACCGCGAACAGATGAGTCAGTGTCACGTCGCGCACCGCTCTGACGTGCGGAAACACCCCCCGTCTTCTCATCTTCGTTGCACGGCCCCCGATGGATTGGTCCCGCCGAAATTTATTTTTTCGGGGGCCGATCCGGCTACGTCCCAGCCCTGCCAAGGGTTCTCGCTCCCACCGGGCCCCCGGCGCCCCGACTTGCCGTGAACGAGACCGAACAAGACCGGGATCGCGCACGTAATGCAGCTACAGCAAGCCGGAACGGCCCCGATGACGGATGAAGGACGGACCTGATGACCGCAATCACCAGAAGCGGGCGGACGTGGCGAGGACGCGGGAGCGTCGCGCTGCTCGCCTGTGGTGCGTTGGCCGCCGGCGGGGTCACCGCCACCGGCGTGGCCGCGCTGGTGCCACAGACCGCACACGCCTCCAGCCACCGCGAAGCCCCCCTGATCTCGGGGCAGCCCCAGTTCGACAACACGGACCTCTACGCGTTCGTCAGCCCGGACCACCCCGACACCACCACCATCGTCGCGAACGTACTTCCGTTCCAGGAGCCGGCGGGCGGACCGAACTTCTTCACCTTCGCCACCGACGCCCGCTACGAGATCCACATCGACAGCGACGGGGACGCCCAGGACGATCTCCTCTACCGGTTCACCTTCAAGGACCACCGCAAGAACGAGAACACCTTCCTCTACAACACCGGTGTCGTGGAGAGCCTGGACTCCCCGGAGCTCAACTTCACCCAGACCTACGACATCGAACTGCTGCGCCTGGAGCACAAGAAGGTCGTCTCGCACCACAAGGTCGCGGAGAACCTGCCGGTCGCCCCGTCGAACGTCGGCAAGGCGTCGATGCCCGACTACCAGAAGCTCCGCGACCAGGCGGTGACGAAGGTCGCCGGCGGGATCAAGGCGTTCGCCGGTCAGGCCGACGACCCGTTCTTCGCCGATCTGCGCGTCTTCGACCTGCTGTACGGCGGTGACCTCTCGGAGGTCGGCAACGACACCCTCAAGGGCTACAACGCCAACTCGATCGCCCTCCAGGTCCCGAACTCCTACCTCCGGGAGTCCGAGGAGCAGCCGATCGTCGGCATCTACTCGACCACCGAGCGCCAGAACGCCTCGGGCGAGTGGACCCGGGTGTCGCGGCTCGGCATGCCGCTGGTCAACGAGGTCGTCAACCCGGTCAAGGACAAGGACAAGTTCAACGCCTCCTCGCCCGAGGACGACGCCGACTTCCTGAAGAACGTCACGGAGCCGGAGCTGCCGAAGCTCATCGAGGCGATCTACGACATCAAGGCCCCGGCGGAGCCGCGCGACGACCTCGTCTCGGTCTTCCTGACCGGTGTGAAGGACCTCAACCAGCCGCCGAAGGTCACACCGTCGGAGATGCTGCGCCTCAACACCTCCATCAAGCCGGTCGAGAAGCCGAAGCGGCTGGGCGTGCTGGACGGTGACAACGCGGGCTTCCCGAACGGACGCCGGCTGACCGACGACGTGCTGGACATCGCGCTCCAGGTCGTCGAGGGAGAGCTCGTCGGATCGAAGAACGACCTGGGCGACGCGGTCGACGCCAACGACAAGGACTTCGCCAAGAGCTTCCCGTACGTGGGGCTGCCCAAGGCCGGTTCCGACGTCGACGCCTCCGACGTGGCGACCAAGGGCGCCGCGACCGGGCTGACGGGCGGCATGTCCTCGCTCACCGCGTCGTGGTCGAACACCACGCTGATGCTCGTCTCCGCCGGAGCGGGCGCCGTCGTCGCCCTGCTGATCGGCCTCGGCGCGACCTGGATACGCGCCCGCCGCTCGCGCCCCTCCTGGGTCGGCTGACGCCGACTCCGGTACGGGAAGCCGGACATGACCGGCACCCAGTGACCGGCCCGGCGGCGTCATCCGTCCCCCACGGGCGCCGCCGGGCCACCTCCATCGGCACGACACCTCCGCACACCACCCCGAGGAAGGCGAGAGCGATGCTCGTACGGAAGCCGCAGTTCACGCGAGGGCGTGAGCACGAGGGCGAGCGAGGGACCGCGGGTACGGGGCGACACCGTCGCGGCGTCCTCACGGTCCTGGCCGTCGCCCTGGTGCTCACCGCCACCTCGGTGGCGCTCGGCGCCGGCGGCGAAGAGGACCGGAACGTACGGGCCGCGCAGCCCCTCGCGGCGAGCGTCCCCGTCGAGCGGCTGGCCTCGGGGGACCTCGCACAGGGCATCGACTCGCTTCAGGAACACCTCAAGGCGCAGCCCAAGGACGCCACCGGCTGGGCGACCCTGGGCGCGGCCTACGTCGAGCAGGCCAGGACCAGCGGCGATCCGACGCGCTACCCGCAGGCGGAGAAGGCATTCGGGCGCTCGCTCGCGCTGCGCCCCGCCGACGAGAACGACGCGGCCCTCGCCGGACGTTCGGCGCTGGCCGCCGCGCGGCACGACTTCCCGGCGGCGCTGGGCCAGGCGGACCGGGCGCTGCGGGTCAACCCGTACAGCGAACGCGCGCTCTCCACCCGGGTCGACGCACTGGTCGAACTCGGCCGCTACGACGAGGCGTGGAAGGCCGTCGAACTCGCCGACCGGCGCCGCCCCGGCCTCCCCGTCTTCACCCGGTACGCGTACGTACGGGAGCTGCGCGGCGACGTCAAGGGCGCGCGCGAGGTGCTGCTGCGGGCCCGGAACTCCGCCTCCAGCGCCGCCGATACGGCGTACGTCGCGACCGCGCTCGGCCAACTCGCCTGGAGCCAGGGGCAGTACGCCGACGCGCTGGACCACTACGCGACCGCGCTGCGCGCCGACCCGCGGTACGTTCCCGCGCTGGAGGGGCGCGGACGCACCTACGCCGCGCAGGGCAGGACCGAGCAGGCGCTGACCGATCTCGAAGAGGTCGTACGCCGCTACCCCCTGCCGGGCCAGCTCGCCGCGCTCGGCGAGCTGTACGAGGTGGCCGGTCAGCGCGAGAAGGCCGGGGAACAGTACGAACTCATCGGTACCTGGACCCGGTTGGCCCGCGCCAACGGGGTCGCCACCGACCTGGAGTCCGCGCTCGTCGAGGCCGACCACGGCGACGCCGGGCAGGCGCTCGAAGCGGCGCGCGCCGAGTGGTCCCGCCGCGAGAGCGTCCACACCGCGGACGCGCTCGCCTGGGCGCTCCACGCGAACGGCAAGGACCGCGAGGCGCTGACGTACGCGAGGAAGGCGACCGCGGCGTCCCCCGGCTACCGCAACGCGTCGTTCCTCCACCACCGCGGCATGATCGAGCGGGCCCTCGGTGACGACAAGGCCGCGCGCCGCTCGCTGACCGCCGCGCTCGACCTGAACCGGGGCTTCTCGCCCACGGGCGCGCGCGAGGCCAGGTCCGCGCTGTCCGCGCTCACCGGATCCGGATCCCGGGAGGACTCATGACGGGACGACCCACGACGGGAGGGCTCACGACGGGACGACTCGCGGCCGGGAGGCTCGTACCGCGACGTACCGCCGCCACCGCGCTCGCCACCCTCGTGGCGGGGACGGCGCTCGCACTGCTGCCCGCCCAGGCCGCGCAGGCGCACCCGCTCGGGAACTTCACCGTCAGCCAGTACGACGGGCTGGTCGTCGCCCCGGACACCCTGCGCGTGGACCATGTGGAGGACCTGGCGGAGATCCCCGCCGCGCAGGAGCGCAACCGTATCGACACCGACGGGAACGAGGAGCTGGACGCCGCCGAACTCGCCGCGTGGGCCACGGCGCGGTGCGCCACCGCCGCCTCCGGCGCCCGGCTGACGGTGGGGGAGGGCGGCGGAGAGGCCGTCCCCGTCACGGCGGGCGGGGCGCAGGCGCGGGAGCGCCCGGGACAGGCCGGGCTGCGGACGCTGCGCGTGACCTGCGAGCTGACGGCGCCCCTGCCGGGCGACGGGCCGCAGCGGATCACGTACCACCCGGCGGGCGTCGCGACCGGCGCGGGCTGGCGGGAGATCACCGCGCGGGGCGACCGGATGACGCTCACGGAGGCGGGGGACCTGCCGCGCGACTCCCTCTCGCGGCGGCTGACCTCGTACCCCGGCGACCTGCTCTCCTCGCCGCCCGACCACCGGTCGGCCGCGTTCACGGTCCGGGCCGGCGGTCCCGCGCTGGCCGGGGGCGAGGACGAGAAGAGCGGTTCCCCGGTGGCCGGGGTGCTGCCGCGCGGCGCGGACCGCTGGGCGCAGGCGCTGACCGGTCTGGTGGCCCGGCACGAACTGACCGTCGGCTTCGCGGCGTTCGCGCTCGGTGTGTCCCTGCTGCTGGGCGCCATGCACGCACTGGCCCCGGGGCACGGCAAGACGATGATGGCCGCCGCGGCGACGGCGGGCGGGCGCAGCTCCCTGCGCGATGTGCTGGCCCTCGGGTTCTCGGTGACCATGACGCACACGCTGGGTGTCTTCGCGCTGGGCGCGCTGATCGTGGCGGGCTCGGCGGCGGCGCCCACGGTGGTGTTCTGGCTCTCCCTCGCGAGCGGTGCGCTGGTCGCGATCGCGGGCGCGCTGCTGCTGCGCAGGGCGTGGCGCCACCGGCGCCGCCCGCAGGGACACACGCACGGGCACACACACGGACCCACCCACGCGCATGAGCCGCACGAAGCGCCCGACGAGGCGCGGGTGCCGGTGCTCACGTCGGCACACCGGCACGAGCACGAACACGAACACGGGCACGAGGTGTCCCACGGCCCGGTGGCCACACTCACGGCGGAACGCGAGGACGACGGGCACACGCACCACCACGGCCACCATCACACTCACGACCACAGCCACGATCATGATCGCGCACACGCACACGCACACGCACACGCGGACGCGGACGCGCTCGCGCACGCCCGCAGCCACCTTCCGCCCGCCCCCGGACTCCGCGGGATCATCCTGCTCGGCTTCGCCGGCGGGCTGGTCCCGAGCCCGTCCGCCGTCGTCGTCCTGGTCGGCGCTGCGGCCCTCGGGCAGGCGTGGTTCGGCTTCCTGCTGGTGATCGCGTACGGGGCCGGGCTCGCCGTCACCCTCGCGGGGGCCGGGTTCGCGGTGGTACGGCTGCGGGAGACCACCACCCGCAGGCTGGCCGCCCGCCCCCGGGGCCGCTTCCTGGCGCTGGCCCACCGGACGGCCCCGTTCGCGTCGGCCGTGGTCGTGCTCGCCCTGGGCTGCGGGCTGATGCTCCGCGGGGTCGTGACCGGCCTGGGATGAGCCCCGGGGGGCCCGCGGTCAGAAGAAGACCCCGCAGCGCAGCAGCACATTCGCGTACGGCCGCGCCTCACCGGTGCGTACGATCAGCCGCGCGCCCGCCGACAGCCTCTTCAGCTCCTCGTGCGGGACGAAGCCGAGATCCGGGAGGCGACTCAGCAGCCGCGCCGCCTCCGGGTTCGCCTCCCGTACCTCGTGGGCGGCCGTCGCACCCTCCACGACCAGCTCCGCCAGCAGCCCCTCCAGCACCTGGGCGAAGGACGGCACCCCGGCCACGAAGGCCAGGTCCACCACACGGGGGCCGGCCGGGACGGGCATGCCCGCGTCGCAGACCAGCACCCCGTCCCCATGGCCCAACTCGGCCGTCGCGCCCGCGAGATGACGGTTCAGGATCCCTGACCTCTTCACAGCGACGCCACCTCCTCCGCCGTCGGGAACGACACCTGGGCGCCCGCCCGGGTGACCGCCACGGCGCCCACCCGCGCGGCGTACTCCGCCGCCGCCGTCAGCTCCTCGCCCGCGCCGAGCCGCCACGCCAGCGCCGCGGTGAACGCGTCACCGGCGCCCGTCGTGTCCACGGCCCGCACCCGTACGGACGGTACGAGCGCCGTCGTCCGCGCGTCCGCCACCAGCGCTCCGCGCTCGCCCAGCGTGATGACCACCGAGCGCGGTCCCAGCACCAGCAACGCCCGTGCCCAGTCGGCCGGTTCGTCGCCCACCGGGTCCGCCGTCGCGCCGAGCACGACCCGTGCCTCGTGCTCGTTGACGATCAGCGGATCGCACGCCGCGAGGATCTCGGCGGGCAGTTCCACCGGCGGCGAGGGGTTGAGGACGAAGCGAGTGCCGGGCACCAGCCTCCGTACCACCTCGGTGACCGTCTCCAACGGGATCTCCAACTGGGTGGAGACCACGCGCGACGCCCCCAGCAGCTCCGCCGCGTCCCGTACGTCCTCGGGGGAGAGCCGGGCGTTGGCGCCCGGGGACACCACGATGCTGTTGTCCCCGGACGGGTCGACGGTGATCAGCGCGACCCCGGTGGGCGCCCCGCCGGACCGTACCCCCGCCGTGTCGACACCGGCCGTGTGCTGCGAGTCGAGCAGCAGCCGGCCGTGCGCGTCGTCACCGACCCGCGCCAGCAGCGCCGTACGGGCCCCGAGGCGGGCGGCGGCGACCGCCTGGTTGGCGCCCTTGCCGCCCGGATGGACCGTCAGGTCCGAGCCGAGGACGGTCTCGCCGGGGCCCGGGCGCCGCTCGACGCCGATCACCAGGTCGGCGTTGGCCGACCCCACGACCAGCAGGTCGTAGTCGTACATCGCTGTCTCTCTCCGTTTCCTCAGGGGTACGGGTCCTTCAGGCACTACGGGTCCTTCAGGGGCTACGGGTCCCTCAGGGGTACGGGACCGCGCGGCCGTCAGGAGAAGTCGGCCACGTTCTTCGCCGTGACCACCTTCACCGGGACCTTCACCGTCGCGTCGATCTTCTTGCCCGCGGCGGCCTCGATCGCGTTGCGCACGGCCAGTCTGCCCAGCTCGGCGGGTTGCTGCGCCACCGACGCGTACAGGGTGCCCGCCTCGACCGCCTTCAGCCCGTCGGGCGTGCCGTCGAAGCCGACCACCGGGATCGACGTGCCCGCCCTGGACCCGAGCGCCTTGATCGCGCCGAGCGCCATCTCGTCGTTCTCGGCGAAGACACCGTTCACGTCACCGTGGGCCTGGAGCAGGTTCGTCATCACGTCGAGGCCCTTGGTGCGGTCGAAGTCCGCGGGCTGCTTCGCGACGACCTTGATACCCGGGTACGCCTTGATGCCCTGGGCGAAGCCGGCGCCGCGCTCCCGGCTCGCGGAGGTGCCGGCCGTACCCTGGAGGACCACGACGCGGCCCTTCCCGCCGAGTTTGTCGGCCAGCGCCCGCGCCGCCTGCTCGCCGCCCGCGACATTGTCGGAGGCGACGAGGGTCGCGACGTCCGCCTTGTTGACCCCGCGGTCGGCGGCGATCACCGGGATGTCCGCCTGGTTGGCGGCGCGCACCGAGGGGCCCGCCGCGTCCGAGTCGACCGGGTTGACGATCACCGAGGACATGCCCTCGCTGGTGAAGTTCTGTATCTGGTTGGCCTGTTGGGAGGCGTCGTTCTGCGCGTCGGTCACGGTCAGATCCACGCCCTTCGCCTTCGCCTCGGCCTGGGCGCCCGCCTTCAACTGCACGAAGAACGGGTTGTTGAGGGTGGAGACGGACATGCCCACCTTGGTCGCGCCGCCGGAGGAGCCGTTGTTCCAGAAGGAGACACCGCCGATGACGGCGGCCACCAGCACCGCGGCGACCGTGTACTTCACGGCCTGCGCCTTCTTGCCCCCGGGCCCGCCCGCACCGGCCGCGCCACCGGCGCCGCCCGTCACCGGGGTGGCTCCGGCGCGCCGGCGCACCGTGTCGAGCAGCACCGCGAGCGCGATGACGACACCGATGACGACCTGCTGCCAGAACGCCGACACCGACAGCAGGTTGAGGCCGTTGCGCAGCACCGCGAGGATCAGCGCGCCGATCAGGGTGCCGGACGCCTTGCCGACCCCGCCCGACAGGCTGGCGCCGCCGATGACGACCGCGGCGATCGCGTCGAGCTCGTACCCCTGCGCGGCCTGCGGCTGCGCCGAGGCGAGCCGGGAGGCGAGGACGACACCCGCGACGGCGGCGAACAGCCCGGACAGGGCGTAGACGGCGACCTTCTGGCGCTTGACGCGCAGCCCGGAGAGGCGCGCCGCCTCCTCGTTGCCGCCGATCGCGTACATCGAGCGGCCGAGGTAGGTGCGGCCCAGGATCACCGCGGTGATCAGCCCCATCACGATCATCACGAGGACGGGCACGGGCAGCCAGCCGCCGAGCGTGTCACCCAGCCTGGAGACCGAGGAGGGGAAGGCGATCGGGCTGCCCTGCGAGATCACCAGGGAGAGGCCGCGGCCCACCGAGAGCATCGCCAACGTGGCGATGAACGGCGGGAGTTTGCCGTACGAGACGAGCGCGCCGTTGACGAGGCCGCACGCGATGCCGGTGGCGACGGCGAGGATGACGGCCAGCCACACCGGCACCCCCTCGGACGTCGCCGACCAGGCCAGTACGGTCGCGGAGAGCGCAGCCACCGAGCCGACGGACAGGTCGATGCCCGCCGTGACGATGACGAAGGTGACACCGAACGCGAGGATCGCGGTCACGGCGGCCTGCACACCGACGTTCAGCAGGTTCTGCGTGGTGAGGAAGTCGCCCGACAGCAGCGACATCGCCACCACCAGGACGACCAGGGCGCTCAGGGCGCCGTTGTCGAGGAGGAGACGGCGGAGCCCCGGGGCGCCACCGCCGCCTGTTGTGCTCTTCTCGCTCTTGAGCGTGTCAGTGGCCACGGGAGCCCTCCACTCCTTCTTCGTCGACAGTCGTGCCGGTCGTGCCGGTCGTATCGGTTGCGTCAGTTGCGTCAGTTGCGTTGGTCGTGCTGGTCGGGTCGGTCGTGCCGGGTGTGTGCGTCGTGGCGCCGGCCGCGGGCGGTCCTGTGCTCACGGCGAGCGCCATCACCGCGTCCTGGGTGGCCTCGCCGGCGTCCAGCTCACCGGCGATCCGGCCCTGTGCCATCACCAGCACCCGGTCGCTCATGCCGAGCACCTCCGGCAGATCGCTGGAGATCATCAGCACGGCGTGGCCCGCGGCGGTGAGTTCGTTGATGAGCTGGTAGATCTCGACCTTCGCGCCGACGTCGATGCCGCGCGTCGGCTCGTCCAGGATCAGCACCCGGACATCGGCCAGCAGCCACTTGCCGATGACAACCTTCTGCTGGTTGCCGCCCGACAGGGTGCCCACACGCTGTTCAAGTCCCGCCATCCGCACGCCGAGTTGTCCGGCCATCCGGGCGGCGGCGGTGTGCTGGGCCTTGCGGTCCACCAGCCCGCCACGGGTCGCGGAACGCAGGGTGACCAGGCCGAGGTTCTCCGCCACGGAGGCGTCGAGCAGCAGGCCCTGGCCCTTGCGGTCCTCGGGTACGAGGCCGATCCCGGCGGCCATCGCCGCGCCGACGTCGTACCGGGGCAGGGGAGTTCCCCCGACCCGTACGGTGCCGCTGTCGTAGTGGTCGGCGCCGAAGACCGCCCGTACCACCTCGGTGCGGCCCGCGCCCACCAGTCCCGCGATACCGACGACCTCGCCGGCCCGTACCTCGAACCCCACGTCGTGGAAGACGCCCTGCCGGGTCAGCCCGCTCACACTGAGCAGGGCGGTGCCGGTCTCCGCGCGGCGGCGCGGGTACTGCTGCTCGATGCTGCGGCCGACCATGAGGCGTACGAGTTCGTCCTCCGGGGTCGACGCGGGCACCTGGCCGACGCTGCGGCCGTCGCGCAGCACGGTGACCCGGTCGCCGAGCGCCGCGATCTCCTCCAGATGGTGGGTGATGAAGACGATGCCCACCCCCTCCTCGCGCAGGGTGCGTACGATCCGGAAGAGCTTCTCCACCTCCTCGGAGGTCAGTACGGCGGTCGGCTCGTCCATCACCAGCACACGCGCGTCCAGGCTGAGCGCCTTGGCGATCTCGACCATCTGGAGCCGGGCGATGCCCAGTTCACGCACCTTGGTGTGGGGCGGCGTGGTGACGCCGACGCGCTCCAGCAGGGTGGCGGCGTCGGCCTCCATCTTCTTGCGGTCGATGAGGCCGAAGCGGCGCGGCTGGCGCCCCAGGAAGATGTTCTCGGCCACCGTCAGATCGGGGACGAGGTTGAACTCCTGGTAGATGGTGGCGATGCCGAGCCGTTCCGCGTCCTGCGCGCCGTGGATACGTACCTCCTCCCCGTCGACGAGCACACGTCCGGTGTCGGGCCGGTACGCGCCGGAGAGCATCTTGATCAGTGTGCTCTTGCCGGCGCCGTTCTCACCGAGGAGGACGTGCACCTCGCCGCGGCGCAGGTCGAAGTCGACGCTGTCCAGCGCCACCACGCCGGGGAAGGTCTTGCGTATCCCTTCGACACGCAGCAACTCGTCCGGGTGACTCACGGGTCGCTCCTTTGCGATCGTGCTGATGGGTTCCGTTCCGAAGGGACGGGGTCCGGTGGCCCCGGTGGGGCGTCCGGACCGCGGTCCGGGGGCGCGCCGTTCGGCGGCAGGTCCGCACCGCACGAGCGGCGTACGACCAGCCGGGCGGGCAGGGTCACGGACGGCGGTTCGCGGCCGGCGATGCGTTCGGCCAGGGCCCGCACCGCCGCCCGCCCCAACTCGTCCGTGGGCTGCGCGATGGCGGTGATCGGCGGGTCCGTGTGCACGAACCAGGGGATGTCGTCGAAGGCGGCGAGCGCGATGTCCTCGGGGACCCGCAGCCCACGGGCGCGGAACGCGTCGAGCGCGCCGAGCGCCATCAGGTTGTCCGCGGCGAACACCGCGTCGGGCGGCTCCGGCAGATCGAGGAAGCGCTCGGCGGCCCGGCGTCCGCTCTCGGCCTGGAAGTCGCCCTGGCCGATGTACGCGTCCGGCAGCGCCACCCCGTGCTCACCGAGTGCCGCGCGGAACGCGTCGACGCGCTCGCTGCCGGTGGTGGTGGCCGCGGGGCCCGCGATGATCGCCGGCCTGCGGTGGCCGAGCGCCAGCAGATGGCCGACCAGGTCCCGTACGGCGGCGCGCCCGTCCGCCCGGACGACCGGCACGTCCACGCCGGGGATCCACCGGTCCACGAAGACGACCGGTGTGTCGGCGCGCACCGCGTCGAGTATCAGCTTCGCCCCGCGGTCGGTGGGGGACAGGAGCAGTCCGTCGATCCGGCGGTCCAGCAGCGTACGGATGTGGTGGTCCTGCAACTCGGGCCGCTCGTCGGCGTTCCCGATGATCACGCTGTAGCCGAGGGCCCGCGCCTCCTCCTCGACGGCCCGCGCCAGGGAGGTGAAGTACGGGTTGAGCACATCGCTGATGACCAGGCCGAGGGTGCGGGTCTCGTCGGTGCGCAGGGAGCGGGCCACCGCGTTGGGCCGGTACCCCAGCGCGGCGACGGCGGCGAGCACCCGGGCGCGGGACTCCGGGCTGACCGACGGATGGTCGTTGAGTACGCGGGACACCGTGGCGGCGGAGACACCCGCTCGGGCCGCGACGTCCTTGATGGCCGCCATCGTCGGTCCACCTCCTTGTGGAATCGATTACACGGAGGATTGGAATCGATTCCACAGGGAGAAAGCAAGGGTCTGGGGGTATCCCGAGACCCGATCGTGATGAAAGCCGGGCCCGCAGGCCCGGGCTCCTTCGCCCGGGCCGCCCGCACCGGGGCCCGCCCGCCTCCGCCGCTGATCCGCCCCGCTCAGTCCCGCAGCGTCGGCGCCTCCCCGATGAAGGTGTCCAGGACCCCGTCCGCCACCTTGATCGTGCCCTGCGGCCGGGTCGTCCCCGGGATCGTCCTGACCTCGGCGGCCCGGCGGGCCAGTCCGGCCGCCTCGGCGAAGGCCCCCGCGCCGCTGCCGCCGTGGAGCTGTGCCCGCAGCCCGTCCAGCGTGGCGTCGAGCGCGTCACCCCACAGGTCGAGCGCGGTCAGCCACGGCGCCGTCTCCCTGAGGAAGCCCTGGTCCGCCACTCCGCCCCGTATCCGCTCCGGCGCGTCGGCGAGCAGGGCGGCGTGGGCGGACAGCTCGCGCAGCGCGGACCGCCGCTCCTGGAACGAGCCGATGGACCATACGGTGCGGAAGTCGTCCAGCGCCGCGCGCAGCACGGGTGCCTGCGGCTGCCAGTTCTCCGGGCCGAACGTCGGCGCGAGATGCTGGGTGTCGAAGAAGGCCAGCAGCGCCCGTGTGACCGTACGATCGCCGCCCGACAGATGGTCGGCCGCCGCGCGCCAGGTGCGCCCGGCGTCGTAACCCCGGTCGTTCCACGCGAAGGACGCCCCGCCGAAGAGTGCGACCTTGCTCGCGGCGGCCTGGTTCATGGGGTTGAGGACGATGCCGCTCAACTCCTCGTGCAGCCCGGCCTCGCGCCGGTCGTACGGGGCCATCAGCAGCCGGCCCGTGGTCTGCCCGTAGTCGTTGACCGGATAGTTGTCCCAGAGGAACACCTTGCGTCCCCAGACCGCAGAGGCGGCGCGGGCGTCGGCCACACTGATCGACGGCGGGACGACGTCGTTGCCCGTCCACTGCACGACCACCTGGGGGTCGAGCTGCTCGCGCAGGACCTTCTTGTAGGGGGAGTCGGCCATGTCGGAGTACTCGGTGGGCACCATCTGGAGAGGACGGGCGCCGGTGTGCGTGCCGATGAAGTCGCGCTGCACCGCGTTGAGCAGATCGGCCTGCGCCCGCCCGGCGGCGGCCCGGCCCGGAGCGCCGTACTTCGCCTGGTCCGAGGGGCAGTTCCAGCTCGTGTAGCTGATGTCGTCCAGCGCCACGTAGAAGCTGCGCGCCCCCTGTGCGTAGAGGCTTTCGAGCTTGTTCTCCAGGGCGCTCACGTCGTTCGGGTCGCTGTAACAGACCGACAGGCCGGGGGAGATGGCGTAGGTGAAGTCGACGTGGTGGGCGGTGGCGCGGTCGATCAGCTCGCGCAGATCGGCGAGCCGTTCCGCGGGGTAGGTGTCGCGCCAGCTCTCCCGCAGGTACACGTCGTCCTTGGGGGCGTAGATGTACGTGTTGGCCTTGACAGCGCCGTAGAAGGCGAGTTGGTCGAGCCGGTCGGCGTGCGACCAGGGCGCGCCGTAGAAGCCCTCGATGCTTCCGCGCAGGGACATCAGGGGGTGGTCGGTGACCGAAACGGCCGCGATGCTCCTGCTCGCGGGGGCCGCCAACTGCCGGAAGGTCTGCGCCGCGTAGTAGATACCGTCCGCGTCGTTGCCCGCGAGGACGGCCGTGGCGCCGGTACGGCCTTCGCCCGCCGTGGTGGCGAGCGAGTACCCCTCCGCGGCGAGCGTGCCGGGGACGCTTCCGCCCGCCGCGCGCAGGGCGCGGGCCACCGCCCGGTCCGTGATCGACCCGACCACGACGGTGAGGCGGGGGTCGCGCGCACCGTCAGCCGGGGTGGCCCCGGCGCCGCCGATCGGGACCTGGTCGATCCGGCGCGCTCCGGCGGAGGTCAGCGCCTCTCTGATCACATCGAGACCGGCGGTGTCGGCGCCCTCACCGACGGCCAGCCGCACCCGGTCCGGTACGCGCAGCGCGCGCCCGGCGGCCGTCATCCGCTGTGGTGTGGGGGTGACGACCGGGAGGTGGTCCGAGGGGGCGGACGCGCCGGCGGTCGAGGAGGTGGACGCGCCGACGGGTGCGGCGGTCACGGGGGCGGGCAGGGCGAGTGGGGTGAGGGTGGCGAGTGCCAGGGCGCCGAGCAGGGGGAGGCCGAGAAGAGACTGTCCGGGGTGGTGCCTTCGGGACCGACGGAGCACGGCAACTCCAAGGAGAGCGGGACCCGGTCACCGGCCGGTGACCGATTGGTCTAAACCATCATCGAGGCGAGTACATGTCAAGATGGCGTGGTGGGGTGAATTCCCCTGGTCGGGACGTGAATATCCCACTTAGGATCCGAACGTGAAGACGCCGACGGACACACCGTTCCACGCAACCCCTGCCCGCCCGTCGGCCGACATCGGGCGACTTGTCCGTGACGGAGATCCTCGTGCGCGGTATCGCGGACTCGTGCTCCTCGCCGAACGGCTGGCCCCGGACGGTGCCCCCGGGGACCGGGCCGCCGACGCATCCGAGAGGGCCCAACTCGCCGCGCTGCTGCCCCTGTCGGTGACAGGGCCTGCGGAGTCCGCCCTCGTCCTCGCGGAGTTGTACGAGCGCCTGGGGCCGTACATTCCGGAGCGGCGCCGCCCCTCGTGGCGGACGGCCGACCTGCCGGAGCGCGTACGGATCGCCTGGCTCCGCGCCGAGCTGCACAACGAGCCGGGGGTGCTCCGCACCGAACCCCCGAGTGAGCTGCTGTACCAGGCTGTTCGGGATCTCGACGTCACGCGCGCCCACCGGCCCCAGCGCCTGCTGGCGGAGCTGGTGGAGTGCGGCGACCCCGTGGTGCGGGCCGAGGCGGTGCGGTTCGCCCGGCAGGGGCTGCACGCCGGACTTCTCGCGCCCGCGCTCGTCCGCACCCACCTGATCGGCCTGGCGCGATCCGGCGCCCCCGGGACCGCGACCGCCGCGCTCACCGAACTCGCCGAACCCTGGGCGGCGTTGGAGCCGCTGCCGCCGGGGGAGCTGTCCGGATTCCTCGACCCGGGCACGGGCGACGACCCCGCCGGCGCCGGAGCCGCTACCGACTCCGGCGCCGGTGGCGTCGCCGACCTCGGTACCGCCGAAGCCGCGCTCCTGGTCTCCGCCCGCCACGGGCACGGCGATCTGCTGTGGCGGGTCGTCGCGGAACCGGACCGCCCACCGGGCCAGCGCCGGCGCGCCATGGAACTCCTCGGCGCGCTCGCGGAACGCGGGGACATCGACGCCCTGACCGCCCTCGCCACCCGCGATCCCCTGCTGCTCGGCAGCGCGGCGATGCGCTGTCTGCGCGGGCTCCACCGACGTGGACACTTCCCGGCGCGCCCGGCCGTACCGGCGCTCGTCGGACTGGCCCTCGCGGACCACACGATCCCGCCCCGCGCGTTCGCGACGGTCCTCTTCACCTGCCGACGGGAGGTGTGCGACGCGCTCACCGACGCGCCCGCGGACGACCCCAGTTGGCCGCGCCGGCTCGCCCTGCTCGTCGAACTGGCCCGGCAGGGGGCCGGGGAGCCGCCGATCGGCGACGCCCTCACCCGCGTCCTCCCGTCGGCCGCCGCGCCCGAGCCGTTTCTCGACGCGCTCCGCGAACTGCGCCACACGGATGCCGAAGAGGCCGTCATCGCCTGCCTGCCGTCCGCGCCCGAAGCGGCCCTGGACGCGCTGGAAGCACTCGGCGGAGAGCGCACCGTACGGATGCTGGCCGACGGGCTCGGCGTGGGTATGGACGCGGACGAGGGGGAGGACGCGGGCGACAGGGAAGAGGGCGCGGAGACCGTCGCCCCCGCGCTGCGGGCCGTGCGCCACCGGGCCCTGGAACTGCTCTGGTCCCTCAACACCGATCCGGAACTGCGCCGCCGTCTCCTCGTACGCCTCGATCCCACTGCTCTCCCCCCACGGATCGCGGCCGGCCTCGGCGGCCCCGACGAGCGGGAACTCGCCCTGCTGCGCTCCCATCTCGATCCGGCCGACCCGGTCGCCGCGCTGCTCAGGCTGGCCGCGCACGGCGACTCCGGTACGGTGCCGGTCCTCGCCGATCTGCTGCTGCGCGTCGTGGCCGACCTCGCGGCGTCAGGGGAGCCCGACACCCGTCAACCCGCCCCGGCCGCCCCGGAGAACGGCCGGTTCACCGAAGGGCGAGCCGCCGAACCCGCCGTGCCCCAGGACGTCGTGGACGCCCTGTGCGCGCTGGGCGGGCGGCTCCACGCGCGGCGCGGGATCCGGCCGGTCTGTCTGCTCGACGCGGCCGACGCCCGGGAAGCCGGTCACGCACTCGTCGCGACCCTGGCGCTGGACCTGCTGGACCGGCCCGGGGTGACCGACGGCGAACGTACGATCCTGCTCAAGCTGCTCCTCGCCGTCCCCTGCGCGCACGCCCGCCCCCGGGTGCACCGCCTGCTCCGCGCCCGCGACCGGCACGTACGCAAACATGTGATCGCCCTGCTCGCCAGGGACGACAC
Source organism: Streptomyces sp. NPDC087310 (assembly GCF_044744405.1). Lineage (NCBI taxonomy): Bacteria > Bacillati > Actinomycetota > Actinomycetes > Kitasatosporales > Streptomycetaceae > Streptomyces > Streptomyces sp. NPDC087310. Next base: position 425,128 of record NZ_JBIUYF010000006.1, read on the forward strand.
GGGGGAGGACGCCCGGGCGCTCTCGGCGACCCTGATCACCCTGACCGCCGCCCAGGACATCCAGACCGTACGCCAGGCACTGCTCGCCCTCGGCCACGCGCGGGCCCGCTGGGCCGCGCCCGCGATCGCCGCGTGTCTCGACCATCCGAACATGAACATCAAGAAGACCGCCGCCGAGGTGCTGGCCAGCGCGGGCGCCCCGGCGGCGGTCCCCGGGCTCCTCCGCCGGCTCGGCCGGGGGACCAACCCGGGGCTGCGTGCCGCGCTCGTCGCCGCGCTGCGCGCCGTCCTCGGCGACGCGTACCTGGCGACCCTCCTCGCGGCGGCGGAGCGCGACCCCGAAGGCGACGACCAGGTACGGCTGTTGGCGGCGGGGCTCGACGGGGTGCTGACCGCGCCCACCGTCCTCGCCCTGGCCGACCAGGCGTCACCGGTGGTACCGGCGCTGCTCGCCCTGGTGGCCGACGGCCGGATCCGCCTCGCCTCCGGGACGCCCGCCGACCTCGCGGCGCCGCTGGCCGCCCACGGCCTCGGCCTCCCCACCGGGCGGCCCCACCGCACGGGCGGTGCGCCGCAGGTGGCGAGCACGGACAGAGCCGCGGACTCCGACGCCAGGTCGCTGGTGACCCGGGGCTGGCACGCGCCGGTCGCCCTCCGGATCGCCGCACGGCCCGAGCTGTCGGAGGACCTGGCACGGAGCCTCAGGCCGATGCTGGCGGACTGGCTCCGCCTGGCCGGAGCGGAGCCCGGTGCCCGGGAACGCGTCGTACGGCTCACGCTACGGATCTGTCCCGCACCCTGGACGGACCGCGAACGGCACACCTTCGCCCGCTCCGTCGAGACCCTGCTCGCCGAACTGGCCACCGCGCGAAGCGACATGGACGGCCCGGACGGCGTGGACAGCTACGGGCGCGCTCTCGCCGCCGTACTAGAAGCAGCCGTACCGACGCTGCCCGCCGTGGAGCGTTCGGCCGTCGCCGACGCGGTACGGGCGCTGCCCCCGGCGCACCCCGGAACGCGCTCCGCGCTCTCCCTGCTGCGCGCCTGTGACGCCGTCCTGGTCCGCGCCGATCTCGACCGGGCACTCGCCGCCGCCCGTCTCACCGCCGACCCCCGGGACGCCCAACAGGCCGTACTCCACGAGGCGTTCCACGCACCGCCGTCCGGAGCGGAAGGCGCGTGGGGCACCGCGCTGGACGCCGCGGTACGTACCCCCGCCGCCCTGGAGCTGTTCCGCCACCACACCGACGGCGAGCCAGGCTCCCGGGCCCGGCTCGCGGCGCTGGCCGACGCCTACCCGGACGCCGGGGCCGAGGTCCGTACCGCCCTTCTCGACTGGATGACCGAACTCCAGCCCCTCGGCACCCCGCCCTGGACCCTCACCGAGGACGCCGCCGCACCGCCGCCCGCACCGCGGACCGTGCGCGGCGCCGACCTCGACCAGCCACGCTCCGCCGCCCTGCGCACCCGCCTGCTGGGCCTGCTGGAGAACGGCACCGAGGACCGCGCGAACGCCGCCGCCCGGACGCTGCTGACCTGGCCCGAGCCGGAGACCGCGCGGACCGTGCTCCGCGGCTGCCTTCAGGGGCGCGTCACCGTGGCCGTCGGCCCGCCGCTCGCCCACGCGTTGACGGCGCTCGCCCGAACCGACGCCGGGAGAGCCGAGTTGGCCGGGGACGGCGTACGGGCCGACCGGCTGCTGCTCGTCGCCGGCGCCGTCGCCCACCGGGACCTGGAGCCGCTGCTCCCCGCGCTGCTCGCCCGCTGGGAACACGGACCGCCCGAGGTGCGCCGTACCGCCGCGCATCTGCTGCACCGGGTCGGCGCCGATGTCCTGGCGGCCCACCTGGAGGACCGGCTCGACGCGGGCGCCTGGGGGTTCGTGGACCTCCTCGTCGGCCGTACGCTGCTCCGCACCCCCGCGCTGACCCGTATCCGACGCCGGTTGCGGGCCGAAGGACGCGACGATCTGGCCGACGGACTCACGCTGGTCGACGGTCCGCTACGGGACCCCGACTCCGTACGGCAGGACGCCGCCGCCCTCGCCGCGCTCCGGGAGCGCCCCGCGGCCGGGTGGGCGGGGCCCGTATCCCGGCCGTCCCGGCGGGAGTTGCTGGACCTGGCCCGTACGGGCACCCCCGAGCGGATCCGCCGTGCGCTCACCCGGCTGGCCGAGGAGCACAGCGGACCCGAACCGGACCAGGACCCCGAACTGCACGCGGTGATAGCCGGGTTGCTGACGCACCCTCGGGCCGGGATCCGGCTGCGCGCCCACCGGATCTCCCGGGCGATGCTGGACCGTACGGCCCATCTGCGCCACACCGCCGTCCTGTTGGACGATCCTCAGCCCGACATCCAGCGCATGGCGATCAGAACCCTGTGCCGTGCCCCGTGGGAACCCGCGATCCCCGCCGTGGTCGAACGGCTCACCCACCCCCACCCCGTCGTACGGGCGGCGGCGACCGAGGGCCTCGTCACTCTCGGCGCCCGCGCCGTCCCGGCCCTGCGGCACGCCGCAGGCCACGCCCGCCCCGACAAACGCTCCCTCTACACGGACGTCCTCGACCGGATCACCGCCACCGGGCCGGCATAGGACCTCCGTGGAGGTCAGTTCCAGCGCGGCAGGTCCGTGCCCCAGCGGGTCGGCGGGTGCGACCAGGTGACGGGCGCGCCCGCGTAGTGCACCGGCGTGAGCGCGTGGTGCAGCGGTCCGTAGGCCGAGGGGGTCTCGGTGAGCCAGGGCGCCGGATCGTACGGGCCGCCCTCCACCGGCGTGTGCCGGACACCGTGCAGCAGCCAGGACGCGGTGCCCGCGAGCGAGAACCGCAGATGCCTTCCCTCACCCGTGGTCTGACGTTCCGTCAGGGCGCGCAGGACCCCGGCCGCGATGAGATACCCCGTACCGTGGTCGAGCGCCTGGGCCGGCAGGGCGCCCGGGTGGCCGTCGGGATCGGCCTCGCGCGCGGCGATACCGCTGGCCGCCTGGACGAGGCTGTCGAAGCCGCGCCGCGCGGCCCACGGACCGGACCAGCCCCAGGCACAGAGCTGCGCGACGATCAGACCGGGGCGCCGGGCCCGCAGCGCGTCGGGCGCCAGCCCGTGCCGGTCGAGCGCGCCCGGCCGGTAGCCGGTCACCACGACATCGGCCGTGTCCAGCAGCTCCTCGAAGACCTGCCGGTCGGGGGCGGCGGAGAGGTCCAGCAGGGTCGAGCGCTTGCCCGGGCCCGTGTCGGCGTGGGCGTCCGGCCGTTCCGGCAGAAGGGGCGAGTCCACCCGCAGGACATCGGCGCCCAGCAGCGCCAGGGTGCGGGTGGCGACGGGACCCGAGATGACCCGGGTCAGGTCCAGCACCCGTACGCCCTCGGCCGGGAGCGCGGCCGACGGCAGCGCCCACGGCGGTCCCTCCCCGGCCTGCCCGGACCTGGCCTGCCCGGTCCCGGTCGTCCTGATCTCGGCGAGCGGTGGCGCGCCGCCGTCGGAGGAGAGCGGAACGGTGGGTTCCGCCGGTGTGGACGCCACGGCCACGGCGAGGCCGCCCGCCGCGTAAACGGTCTCCTGGATCTCCCGGGCCGGGCGTGTCGCCAGCTCGTCCGCGAGCCGCCGAGTGGTCGCCGGACCGTCGCCCGCGTCGCGGATGTCGAGGGCGCCCAGCAACCGGGCGCGGTGGTGCGGGTAGTTGGCGTGCGTACGGACCCAGCCGTCGGCCGCGCGCCAGAACCCGGACAGCGGCGCGAACCCCGTGGGGGCCCGCCCGTCGATCCGCAGATACCGCTCGCTGACGAACGCCGTGGCGACCGCCCCCTCCCGTACCCGTACCGCCGGTACGGGTACGCCGCGGCGGAGCGCGAGCAGTTCCGCGGCGGCCAGCGAGCACACGCCCACGGTCGCCCGCGCCAGTTCCCGCACCGGTAGCCGGGCCGCCAGCACCTCGCCCGCGCCCTCGTACGTCACCGATTCCGCGAGTCCGTCCCGGCCGCCGAGCGCCGCCCACGCGTGAGCGGTCGCCGCGTCGTTTCCTTGCGTCATGGGGCCATTGTCCCGCGCCGGCGTCGCCGTTCCCGTACCCCGGTCCGAGGCCGCGCCTCCGGTTCGGGACCGTGACGTGCGAGAGTGCGATATGACATGCTCATGAGATGAGCCGCTTCCGTGGGTCGCCCGATGTCGTCGTGATCGGAGCGGGCCTGGTGGGCGCCGCCTGTGCCTACCACTGCTCACTGGCCGGGCTGCGCGTCACCGTCGTCGAGCGGGGAGCGATCGGCGCGGGGACCACCGCAGCGTGCGAGGGCAACATCCTCCTCTCCGACAAGGAACCGGGGCCGGAACTCGATCTGGCGCTGCTCTCCGCCCGGCTCTGGGGCGAGCTGGCGGCGGAGATCGGCGCCGAGCGGCTGGAGTACCAGACCAAGGGCGGCCTCGTCGTGGCGACCTCGGCCACGACAGCAGCGGGACTGCGCACGCTCACCGCCGCACAGCGCGGAGCCGGTGTCGACGCGGTCGACATCGGCGCCGACGAGGTCGCCGCGCTGGAGCCGAACGTCACCCGGGAGACGGCCGGCGGCGCGTACTACCCGCAGGACAGCCAGGTCCAGCCGATGCTGGCCACCGCGCGGATCTTCCAGCACCTGCGCGCCCGGGGCGTGACCGTCCTGCCGGGCACGGAGGTCACCGGTTTCCTCCGCGACGCCGGGGACGCCGGGGACGCCGGGGGCACCGGGGACGCAGGAGGCGTCGTCCGCGGCGTCCGTACGACCGCGCCGGACGCTCCCGTGATCCACGCCCGCCATGTCGTCAACGCCGCGGGAACCTGGAGCGGCCGGCTCGGCGCACTGGCGGGCGCGCCGATCCCCGTCCTGCCCCGCCGAGGGTTCGTCCTGGTCACCGAACCGCTGCCCCGGGTGGTCCGGCACAAGGTGTACACCGCCGAGTACGTCGCCAACGTGGCCAGCGGCGACGCGGGCCTGGAGACCTCGGTGGTGGTCGAGGGCACGCGGGCCGGAACGGTCCTGATCGGCGCCAGCCGGGAACGGGTCGGCTTCGACCGTACGATGTCCCTGCCCGTGCTGCGCAAGCTCGCCGCACAGGCCCTCACCGTCTTTCCGTTCCTCGCCGAAGTCCGGCTGCTCCGCGCCTACGTGGGGTTCCGCCCCTACTGCCCCGACCATCTCCCGGTCATCGGCGCCGACCCACGCGCCCCCGGGCTCCTGCACGCGAGCGGACACGAGGGCGCGGGGATCGGACTCTCCCTCGCTACGGGGCGGCTGATCGCCCGGACCATCACCGGCGCCCAACCGGACCTGGATCTCACGCCGTTCCGCCCGGACCGATTCGAGGAGGCCACCGCATGAGCGACCAGCGGGCCGTCGTCCGCTTCACCTTCGACGGCGGACCGGTCGACGCCGAACCAGGACAGAGCGTCGGCGCCGCGCTCATCGCCGCCGGACACCGCTCCTGGCGCCGCACCCGGAACACGGGCGCCCCACGCGGTGTGTTCTGCGGCATCGGCGTCTGCTTCGACTGCCTGGTCACCGTCAACGGCCGGCCGGGCCTGCGCGCCTGCCTGGTCGAGGCCGCGCCCGGCGACCGGGTCACCACCCAGGAGGGGGCGGGCCATGACGACCTCGCCTGCTGACACCCCCGGCCACCAGGTTCGTTACGACCTCGCGGTCCTGGGGGCCGGTCCCGCCGGACTCGCCGCGGCCGTCGCCGCCGCTGCCGCCGGTGCCCGGGTCGCGCTCGTGGACGAGGGCGCCCGCACCGGCGGCCAGTACTGGCGCCACCGACCGGGCGACAACGGGGCCCGGCACCCCGGCCGGCCCGTCCTCCAGCGGCTGAGGGACGGACTGGCCGCCCACGCCGACCGGATCGACCACCTCGCCGGACACACCGTCTGGCACGTGGAACGGAGCGGCTCCGACGCACAAACCCCCGACAGGCGCGGCGACTTCACCACATACACCGTGTCCGGCGGCGCCGGGTGCGACGGCGCCGAGCGGACCGTCGTCAGCCGGGCGGTCGTCGTGGCCACCGGCGCTTACGACCGCCAACTTCCCTTCCCCGGCTGGACCGTGCCCGGTGTCCTCACCGCGGGCGCCGCCCAGGCCCTGCTGAAGGGCCACGGTGTACTCGCCGGGCGGCGGATCGTCGTCGCGGGCACCGGCCCCTTCCTCCTCGCCGTCGCCGCCGGGCTCGCCGAGGCGGGCGCGCGGGTGGCCGGGGTGTACGAGGCGGGGCTGCCCGCCGCGTTCGCCCGCCACCCCCTCGCCCTGGCCGGCAACCCCGCCAAACTCGCCGAGGGCGCCGGGTTCCTGCGCACCCTGGCACGCCACCGGGTGCCCTACCGCACCCGTACCGCCGTGATCGCCGCGCACGGCACCGACGAGGTCACCGGCGTCACCCTGGCGAGGCTCGACGCGCGCTGGCGGACCGTACCGGGCAGCGAACGCCGCCTGGAGTGCGACACACTCGCCGTCGGCCACGGCTTCACGCCCCAGATCGAGATTCCCCTCCAACTCGGCTGCGCCACACGCCGCGACGCCGACGGCAGCCTGGTCGCCGTCGCCGACACCCGTCAGCTCAGCACCGTTCCCGGCGTCTACCTCGCGGGGGAGGTATGCGGCGTCGGCGGCGCCGCCCAGTCCGTCGTCGAAGGCGAACTCGCCGGTCTGCACGCCGCGTTCACCACCGTCGGGACGCGTCCCGGTGCGGCGGCCGTCCGGCGGCTGCTGCGCCGCCGCGCGGCCGGGCGGCGGTTCGCGACCGCCCTGCACGCCGCGTACCCCGTACGGCCCGGCTGGCTGGAGTGGCTGCGGCCCGACACCGTGGTCTGCCGCTGCGAGGAGGTCACGGTCGAGGCGGTCGAAGCGGCCGTCACCGACCTGGGCGCGACCAGCGCCCGCGCCGTCAAGCTGTACGCCCGCCCCGGCATGGGGCTCTGCCAGGGCCGGGTCTGCGGTTACGCCACCACCTGCCTGGTCGCCGACCGCACCGGACGCGAGCCCACCGAGGAGGACCTGCGCTCCCTGTCTGGCCGGCCCATCGCCCAGCCGCTGTCCCTCGGCACCCTGGCGGCGGGCCATCACCCCACCCCACCCTGATCCGCGGAGAACCCAGGAGGCCCCATGAACGAGCCGATTGAGCGGAACGAGTCGAACGAGTCGAACGAGCCGAACGAGCAGGTACGGGCCCAGCCGTGGCACGGCGTGCTGGTGGCGACCGCCCTGCCCCTGCGCTCGAACGGCGAGAACGGCGAGAACGGCGGGAACGGCGAGGACAACGGCGGCGGCGCGCTGCGCGTGGACTTCGACGCCTACGCCGCCCATGTGGCCTGGCTCGCCGCCAACGGCTGCGACGGCGTCACCCCCAACGGCTCGCTCGGCGAGTACCAGACCCTCACGCCGCAGGAGCGCTCCCGCGTCGTGACCACCGCCGTCGAAGCCGCCCCGGAAGGGTTCACCGTCATGCCGGGCGTCGCCGCGTACGGCGCCGACGAGTCGCTGCGCTGGGCCGAACAGGCCGGTGAGGCAGGGGCCCGGGCCGTGATGCTGCTGCCGCCCAACTCCTACCGCGCCGACCGGCGCGCGGTGGTCGCGCACTACCGCACGGTCGCCCGGGCGGGCCTGCCGGTCGTCGCGTACAACAACCCCTTCGACACCAAGGTCGACCTGGAGCCGGACCTGCTCGCCGAGTTGTACGGCGAAGGGCTGATCGTCGCGGTGAAGGAGTTCTCCGGCGATGTGCGGCGCGGCTACCGGATCGCCGAACTGGCCCCCGGACTCGATGTGTTGTGCGGCGCCGACGATGTGTCGCTGGAACTGGCCGTGGCGGGCTCGCCCGGCTGGGTCTCCGGCTACCCCAACGCGTTCCCGCGCGCCTGCGTCACCCTGTGGAAGGCCGCTTCGTCCGGTGACCTGGAGACCGCGCTGCCTCTCTACCGTACGCTGCACCCACTGCTGCGCTGGGACTCCCGTACCGAGTTCGTGCAGGCCATCAAGGCCAGCATGGACCTCGCCGGCCGCTACGGAGGGCCCTGCCGCCACCCCCGCGTACCCCTGACCCCGGAGCAGGAACTGGCCGTACGCCGGGCCACGGAGAAGGCGCTCGCGGAAGGGCTCGGGTAGCCCCCGTGCGCAGCAGCCGGGTCTTCCACGCCGTCGACTCCCACACCGAGGGCATGCCCACCCGTGTCATCACCGGCGGTGTCGGTGTGATTCCCGGCGCCACCATGTTCGACCGGCGCCGCCACTTCATCGACCACCTCGACCACATCCGCGGATTCCTGATGAACGAGCCGCGCGGACACGCCGCGATGAGCGGCGCCATCCTGCAACCGCCGACCCGCCCCGACGCCGACTTCGGGATCCTGTTCATCGAGACCTCGGGGTGTCTGCCGATGTGCGGACACGGCACCATCGGCGTCGCCACCGTCCTCGTCGAGACCGGCATGGTCGAGGTCACCGAACCCGTCACCACCCTCCGGCTCGACACCCCCGCCGGACTCGTCGTCGCCCAGGTACGGGTCACGGACGGCGCCGCCACCTCCGTCACCCTCCGCAACGTGCCGTCCTTCGCACTGGGCCTGGACCGTACGGTACGGGTCTCCCCGTGGGGCGACATCCCGTACGACATGGCCTTCGGCGGCAACTTCTACGCGATCGTCCCCCTCGACCGGCTCGGCATCCCCTTCGAACGGGCCGCGAAACAGTGGATCATGGACGCGGGCCTGGCCGTCATGGCCGCCGTCAACGCACAGGACCGGCCCGTCCACCCCGCCAACCCCGAGATCAACGGCTGCCACCACGTCTATCTCGCCGCCCCCGGATCCGACGCCCGGCACTCCCGGCACGCGATGGTCATCCACCCCGGCATGTTCGACCGCTCGCCCTGCGGTACGGGGACCAGCGCCCGGATGGCACAGCTCCACGCACGCGGCGAACTCGCTCTGCACACCGACTTCGACAACGAGTCCTTCATCGGCACACACTTCACCGGCCGGCTGGTCGAGCAGGACACACTCGCCGTACCGGGCACACCTGGCGGCCTCACCACCGTCACCCCCACCATCGAGGGCCGCGCCTGGATCACCGGTACCGCGCAGTACCACTACGATCCCGACGACCCCTTCCCCGAAGGCTTCGCACTCTGACCGCCCCCGGGGACCGGCCGGGGGCCCGCGTCACCGTCGCGGGCGCCCCGGGCCGGTCGATCAGCTCAGCCCAGCTCAGCTCAGCTCAGGTCCGGTTCGGTCACCAGGCGATGGGCAGCTCGTACAGACCGCTGAAGAACTCCTTCGACCGCCAGCGCAGTTCGTCCACCCCGACGGCGAGCCGCAGCTCCGGCCAGCGGGTGACCACCTGCTCCAGGGTCACCTGGAGCTCCAGCCGGGCGAGGTGCGCGCCCAGGCAGTAGTGGGCCCCGTGCCCGAAGCTGACATGAGGGTTGCCCGGCCGGTCGAGGTCGACCTCGTCCGGCTCGGGGAAGACCTCCGGGTCCCGGTTGGCGGCGGTCGGGGAGACGATGACGGGCTCTCCCGCGCGGATCAGCACACCGCCCAGCTCGATGTCCTCCATGGCGTAGCGGGGCAGGACCACCCCGTTGAGCAGCGGGACGAAGCGCAGCAGCTCCTCGACGGCCTTCGGGACGAGACCGAGGTCGGCGCGGAGCCGGGCCATCATGTCGTCGCCGCTCTCCTGGTGGAGCAGCATGAGCGAGAAGAAGTTGCCGATCTGGTTGGTGGTGGTGACGAACCCGCCGATGAGGAGTTCGCCGAGGATGTCGATCAGTTCGCCCTCGGTGATGATCCCCTCCTCGTCGTGGCCCCGGACCAGAATGGTGAGCAGATCGTCGGCCGGCTCCTGGCGGTGCGCCTCCACCCAGCGGCTCATATGGGCGTTGAAGATGCCGGCTTCCTCAAGGATCGTCTCGGGCGGGGTGCTGCCCGAGCACACGACGTCCGCCCAGTGCCGTACATGCACATGGTCGGCGTAGGGGATGCCCACCAGTTCGCAGATGATCGTCATGGGGAGCGGGAAGGCGTAGTCCTCGATCATGTCCGCGGGCGGGCCGATCTCCTCCATACGGTCGAGCAGCCCGTCGGCGGTCCGCCTGATCCGGTCCCGCAGGCGCTCGATCCGGCGCGCGGTGAACTCCTTGCTCAGCAGGGAGCGCATCCGGGAGTGGTCCTGGTCCGCGCTGGTGAGGAGACCGCCGCTGATCCGGGGCATCCGTTCGATGCGGGGATGGTCGCGGTGGACGGCCTCACCGATGCTGAAGCGGGGGTCGGAGAGGACGGCGCGGACATCCTCGTGGCGGGTGGCCAGCCAGGAGTCCTCCCCGTAGGCCAGACGCACCCGGGCCAGGGGCTGGTCCCACAACCGCTGGTACCCGGGGTGCGGATCCAGACCGCCGAGGTTCCAGAAGGGGTAGGAGAGCGGTTCGGGGCGCTGCGTGGATTGCTGTTGCTGCTGGGGAGACATGGGGGTGTCAGCCTTTCCTGGCGCGGTCCAAAATGTTGACGGATTTACGGGCCTACGGGCCTACGGGCACGACGACATGGGTGGGCGGTGGCGCGGTGTCGTCGATGGAGGCGGTGAAGTCGACGCCGTCGTCCCGGCAGATGAACTGCAGGACCTGCCGTCCGGCGGCGGCGGCCCTGATCAGACCGCCCGTGGTGGCCCAGACGCCGGAGAGATAGAAGTTCTCCAGCCCTGGCAGGGCGGGGCCGTGCTTCTTGACGAGTTCCTCCATGGTCTCGCCGCTCTCGACGAAGGGCTGCCAGCCGAGGACGGTCCCGTTGTAACTGCCCGTGTACCGGATCTGGGTGAGCGGGGTGGAGGTGTCCCGTACCGCGATCGAGTCCCGCAGCCCCGGATGGCGCTCCTCCAGGAAGTCGACGATCGTGTCCCGCACCCGGCGTTTCGCGGCCGAGTAGGGGCGGCCCCGCCGCACCGGCAGGGTGTGCAGCTCGCCGCCCCGGCGGGGCCTGCTGAACTGCTCGGGCCCCTCGCTCAGTTCACGCCAGGGCTCGACGTCGGAGAAGTACGTGGCGTAGATGACGGTCGTGTTGTCCGGTGACAGCTCGGGATAGAACCGGCTGCGGAACTGGACGTTGATGCTCGGATGGCGGATCCCGATCAGCTTGGAGGCCATCGTCTCGTCCAGGAGATGGGTCGTGGTGGGTTCCCCCTCGGGGAAGCCCGCCCGCAGCCCCAGGAACACACTGACATAGCCGGGGAAGACCATGCCCGGCTCCTCGATGGTCTTGGTGAACAGCCGCCGGTAGTCGTCGTCGAGGTAGCGGCCTTCGAGGAGTTTCAGCAGGGTGGTGGGGCCGTCGCAGGCCGAGACGACGATGTCCGCGCGGTACTCCCGCCCGTCCACCATCCGTACGCCCACCGCGCGGTCGTTCTCGACGAGGATCCGCTCGACCTTCGCGTTGTACGTGATCTCGCCGCCCAGCCGCTCGTACCGGTCCGCGATGGAGCGGGCGAGCCCGAGCGAGCCGCCTTCCGGCACCCCGGCCGACTGGTTGGCCTGCGACGCCATCTGGAAGTAGAAGGGCAGCACGGGGAACCCGGGATGCTTCTCCAGCAGGATGTAGTTGAACGCCTCGCGCAGCAGGGGGTCCTGGAACCGGGCCGAGTACTCCGTCATCAGGACGGACATCGACGTACGGAAGAGATTGAGGTACGGGACGAAGCCGGCCAGCATCCGCCACCGCTCCCACCGGCCCATCAGCCCGACGGGCTTGAGGAACGGGTAGGAGGACAGGGCGGTACGGAACTTGCGCAGCCCGGCGCAGAACGACCGGATGTGGCGGGCGTCGGCCGGGGAGAGGGAGAGGAGATGGGCTTCGAGCCGGTCCGGGTCGGAGTAGAAGTACACCGCCCGGCCGTCCTGGCCGCGCACGATGTTGAACACGTCGAAGTGGCGCATCTCCTTGCCCTGGAGGGCGCCCAGTTCGAGCCAGATCTGATGCATCTCGTTGCCGGGACCGTTGCCCAGCAGCCAACTGATGCAGCAGTCGAAGGTGAAGTCGCCGCGGCCCCAGCCGGTGCAGCAGCCGCCCGGGATCTCGTGCATCTCGAAGACCTGGCTGCTGTAGCCGTTCATCTGCGCGTAGCAGCCGGTGGACAGGCCACCGAGCCCCCCACCGATGACGATCATGGATTTTCTGCGGGGTCGGGCAGGCGGCATGCCGTGCGCTCCTCGGTGTCCTCGTCGGCTTTCGTGTGCGGGGTCCCGCCGGTGGGATGCGGTGGCGCTCACCGCACCCCCCGCTGTTCGAGCTGCGGCAGCTTGCCCAACTTCCCCGGATGCCAGGGCTCCGTTCCGCCGCTCTCCCAGGCCCGGAACTCCAGGCCCAGTTCCTCGCAGATGTACTGCGTGACGAAGCGTCCGCTCGACGCGGCCTTGATCAGGCTCCCGCCGCTGAACCACTGCCCGGCCAGCGAGAGACCGCGCAGCCCCGGCAGCCGCATCCGGTCCTTGTTGATCAGTGCCGTGATCACGTCGTCGGCGTCGGTGAACGACTTCCAGGCGAGGATGGAGCCGCCCTGCACACCGGTGTACCGCTCGGTGGTCACGGGTGACGCCACATCGATGACCTCGATGGCCGGCCCGATGCCCGGGTGGTGCCGCTCCAGGAAGACGCGGACGAAGTCGGCCACCTCCTGCTTGCGCGCCCAGTACCCCTTGCGGTCCGTGCGCCGTAGCTGCTTCCAGTAGGCGTAGTCGCTGAAGTACGTGCAGTGGACGACCGACTTGCCGGGCGGTGCGAAACCGTCCGAGTACCGCGACCGGAGCTGGACGACCAGGCTCTTCTGGCTCACGCTCGGCAGGGCCGCACAGTCCTCCTCGGACAGCAGATAGGTGGTGCTGTGCCGATCCCGGTCGTCGAACTCGCCCTTGACACCGACGAAGGCGGAGACGACCCCCGGGTAGAGCATCTCCGGGCGGTCCATCATCTCCCCGAAGAGGGTGTCGATCTTCGGGCTGGAGTACGCGCCGCCCAGCAGCTTGTTGATCGTGGTGTAGCCGTCGCAGGCGGCGACCACATGGTCGGCGTAGTGCCGCTCCCCACCGCGCAGCTCCACCCCGATCGCCCGGTCGTTCTCGATCAGGATGCGCTCCACCCGCGTCCGGTAGTCGACCCGCCCGCCCAGCGAGGTGTACCGCTCCTCGACCGAGCGAGCCAGCCCCAGCGAGCCGCCCTGCGGGAAGCCGGCGTTGCTGTGGTGGGCGCTGGCCATGTTGAACAGATAGGGCAGGAGCGGGAAGACCTCGTGGTCCTGGAAGAAGATGAACGGGAACGCCCGGCGCAGCAGCGGATCCTGGAACCGCTCCGTGAACCGCTCCATCCGGGTCGCCGCCGTACGCCAGAACAGCAGGAAGTCCGGCAGGACGATCCGCAGGGTGGCGAGCTTCTCGCGGACCGACTGGAGCGGCGGCGGGGTGAGGAACGGATAGTGGTTGATGGCGATGAAGCGCCGCAGGTCGCGGCAGAAGGCGCGGATGGGCCGGGCGTCGGCCGGTGAGATCTCCAGGAGATGCGCCTCCAGCCGGTCGGGGTCGTTGTAGAACGTCACCGCCCGCCCGAGCTCGTCGACGACGGTGTTGAACACCTCGAAGTTCGCGATGGTCTTGCCGTCGAGGGCGCCCAGCTCCCGCCACACCCGGTTGGCGTCGTTGTTCGGGCCGGTGCCGGTGAGCCACTCGATGCAGTAGTCGAAGACGTACCCCTGCCGGGACCATGCCGTGCAGCACCCGCCCGGCAGGACGTGCCGCTCGAAGATCCGGGTCTCGGCGCCGCTCATCTCGGCGTAGCAGCCGGTGGACAGGCCGCCGATGCCGGCGCCGATGACGATGACGCGGGGGCGGTCGCCCGGGGCCCGCTCACGCGGTTGCCAGACGGGGCGGTTCTCACGCGACATGGGACTCATCTCCAGCGAGGTCGGTGACTCCGGTCATGACGGCGAGGGTGAGTTCGGCGTTCCGCGCCAGGTACTTCTCGTCGAGCATCTCGGCGTGGGTGCCGTGCCCGCGCAGCAGCTCCGTACGGCTGGTCGAGCTGCCGTGCCAGGTGCCGCGCTGCCCCGCCGCGTAGAACGCCGCCTTCCGTTCGTCGGAGATCACACTGACGGTCCCGGAGACCGTGCCGGTGTTGGGGGTACGGCCGCAGAAGTCCAGGTACTCCCTGGCCTGGGCGAGGGTCGCGTCGGCGACGCTCGTGGAGCCGGTGTGGCGGTGGAGATGGCCGCGCAGCTCGTTCTCGAACGCCTCGATGTGCTCGTCGGCGAGCGCGTGGGCCTCCAGGATGCGGTACGAGTCCATGATCACCACATGGGGGACCGCGCGCCCGCGCCCTTCGAGCTCCTTGGCGACCTCGAAGGCGAGATTGCCGCCGAGGGAGTACCCGAAGACCGGGCAGGGCCCGTCGGGACGGAGCGACTCGATGAGGTCCGCGTACCGGATCACCTTGTCGTCGCCGTCGACATGGTTGAACGCGACGAGCTCATGTTGGGGCAGGTGCTCGGCGAACTTCCGGTAGACCAGTCCGTGCCCGCCCGCCGGCGGGAAGCAGAACAGGGTCGGTCCCCGGCCGGTGTTGAAGGTCAGATACGGGCTTCCGCCGGAGATCTCGCCGGTGATGATGGACTCCACCGTCCGCGCCATCCCGTGCAGCGTCGTGACCTTGAAGAGCAGACTGACCGGGACGGTGATGTTGAACTCCGCCTGGAGCCGGTGGATCAGCTCGATCAGCTTGATGGAGCTGCCGCCCGAAGCGAAGAAGTCGCTGCGCAGTCCGGCCTGTTCCAGGGAGAGCAGGGACTGCCAGTGGGCCGCCATCCGCTGCTCGTAGAGCGTGACCGGCGGCTCGTGGCTCTCCTCGTCGGACTCGGCCGGCGGCTCGGGCAGAGCGGCCACGTCGACCTTGCCGTTCGCGGTGAGCGGCAGCGCGTCCAGCGCGGTGAAGTGGGCCGGGATCAGATAGGTGGGCAGCCGTGTGGCGAGATGGCGGCGCAGCTCGCCCGCACCCGGATCGGCCCCGGCCTCCGGGACGTAGTACGCGCACAGCACGGACTCGCCGCGGGCGTCGGCGCGGACCGTGACGACCGCCTGGCTCAGGGCCGGCAGCGACACCAGCAGGGATTCGATCTCGCCCGGTTCGATGCGGTGGCCCCGCACCTTGAGCTGGGCGTCGGCGCGGCCGAGGAGATGGATCAGGCCCCTGGCGTCCCGCCGGGCGAGGTCGCCCGTGCGGTAGAGCCGCTCGGGGGCCGCCCCCGGGCCGCGGCCCAGCGTCAGCTCCACGAAGCGCTCCGCGGTCTGCCCGGGGTCGCCCGCGTAGTCGAGGGCGAGCCCCGCGCCGCCGACCCAGAGTTCACCGGTGACACCGGGCGGCACGAGATCGCGGTTCTCGTCGAGGATGTGCAGGGAGCAGTTCGGCAGGGGCCTGCCGATCGGGACGAGCTGGTTGGGGGCGAGCCCGTCCGTGGGACCCTCGAAGTACGCGCTGTCGACGGCCGCCTCCGTCAGGCCGTACGAGTTGATGACCCGGGTCCCCGGGCCGCACAGGGCGCGCAGCCGCTCGTACTCCTCGACCTTCCAGGCGTCGGAGCCGACGATCATCAGCCGCATGAAGTCGAGCCGGTGGTCCCCGTGGGCGCAGTGATCCATGAGGGCACGGGCCACCGCCGGCACGAACTCAGCGCAGTCGACGCCCTCGTCGGTCATCGTCCCGTACAGCCGGGCGGTGTTGAGCAGCAGATCACGGCCGATCAGCACCAGTCGGCCGCCCGAGCACAGGGCGCGGACGAGATCCCCGGTGAACACGTCGAACGACACGCCCGCCATCTGGAGATGGACCCCGGGCGCCGCGTCGAGACCGTACTCCTCGTACCAGGCGGCGCGGACGGCCGCGAGGGCCCGGTGGCTGACGCGTACGGCCTTGGGGCGGCCCGTCGACCCCGAGGTGTGGATGACGTAGGCGGGCGCGTCCAGGTCGACGGGCGCCTCGTTCGTCTCCGGCACCGCGGCGTCGGAGAGCCCGCCGGAGCCGCCCGCCGCTCGGGGCACATCGGTGAGCAGTGGGACACCCAGCGCCGCGAACCGCTCCCGCTCCCCGGCGCCGGTGACGAAGAGCGCCGCCCCCGCGTTCCGCGTCATGAGGGCGAGCCGGTCGGTGGGATGGCCGGGGTCGAGCGGCAGATAGGCGGCGCCCGACTTGAGGACGGCGAGCAGGGCGACGATCAGCTCGGGCGACTTGTCGAGGCAGACGGCGACGACGTCCCCGCGCCCGATGCCCCGCGCCCGCAGCGTGCCGGCCAGCAGCCCCGCCCCGTGCTCCAGCGCACCGTAGGTGAGATGCCGGGTCCCACCCGACTCGGACGGTACGGTGACCGCCACGGCCTCCGGCGTACGGGCCGCCGCCTCGGCGATCAGCCGGTGCACGGGCAGATCGTGCGGCAGCGCCCGGCCCCGCGCGGCCGGCGCGCCCAGGATGCGGGACCGCTCCCGGGTGCCGAGCAGATCGAGACGGGCCACCGGCTCCTCGGCGGGAACGCTGGTGAGGGCGTCCAGGACATGGACGTAGTGGGCGGCCATCCGCTCCACGGTCTCGGCCAGGAAGATGTCGGTGTTGTACTTCAGGACGCAGTGGAAGCGCTGCTCCGCCTCGTCCTCGTACGCCGACAGCGTCAGGTCGAACTGACCCTCCTCCTCGGGCAGTTCGATGTATTCGAGACGGTAGCCGTACTGCTCGGCGGCCACCTTGTGGGCCAGCAGGATGAACATCGCCTGGAAGACCGCCGACCGGCTCGGGTCGTGCTGGAGGCCCAGCTCGTCGACGAGCAGCACGAACGGGTACTCCTGGTTGTCGAGCCCGCCGAGAACGACCTGACGGACCTGCGCGAGGAGCGCCGCGACGGACGGGCCGCCCGACAGATCCGCGTACAGCGGCAGCGGGTTGACGAAGTAGCCGTAGACGGAGCCGAACTCCTCCTCCGTACGGCCGGTCACCGGCGAACCCACGATGATGTGGTCCTGGCCCGAGTAGCGGTGCAGCAGGACGTAGTAGGCGCTCAGCAGCACCATGTACACCGTGACGTCGTGCTCGCGCGCCAGGGCGTGCACGCGGGCGCTGAGATCGGTGTCGAGGACGAAGAACTCGGACGCGCCGTTGTGCGTCTGCACGGCGGGCCGCGGCCGGTCCGTGGGCAGGTCGAGGGCGGGCACCTCGGCGGGCAGACTGGCCCGCCAGTGGTCCAGCATGCGCCGCGCGTCGGGGGAGGCCAGGAAGCGGTTCTGCCAGTTCAGGAAGTCGAGGTAGCGGGCCCGTACGGGCGGCAGCTCGACGGCGCCGCCCCGGCCGCCCAGCCCCTCGTACAGGGCGAGCAACTCCTCGATGAAGGTGAACGTGGAGATCGCGTCGGAGATGATGTGATGGACGGCCTTCATCACGACCCAGCGCTCCGGACCGCGCTTGAACAGCCGGAACCGGACCAGCGGGTCGCACTCCAGGTCGTACGGACGGCGGTACTCGCGGACGATCATGTCGTGGATGTCGTCCCAGGCACGGCCCTGGACGTCGAAGAGGGCCACATCAGGGTCGTTCGCCGTCGAGATGCGCTGGACGGGCTGCCCGTCCTCCATGGTGAAGTTGGCCCGCAGCATCGGATGCCGCTCCACCAGGGTGCGGAACGCGGTGAACATCCGCTCCGGCTCGATCCTGGTCCTGATCTCGACGGCCCCGCCGATGTTGTACGCGAAGCCCTCGGGGTTGAGTTGTTTGAGGAACCACAGGGCCTTCTGGTTCTGCGTCAGCGGGTGGCGGGACTCGTCCTCGTGGATCTCCACCTCCGCCGCAGCGGCCGCCCCGTCCGCCGCCTCCGCGACCAGGACGGCAGCCGCCTGGTGCAACTGCTCGCTCAGTTCGCCGGCGGGAGCGCCGCTGAGCAGCGCCACCAGGGGCAGGGCCACCCCGGTCTCGGCGTGCACCCGGGCACGCAGCTCCATCGCCAGGAGGGAGTCGAGACCGAGGGCGGCGAGGCTGCTCGTCCCGTCGATCCGGTCGGTGGGCACCCGCAGCACCGTCGAGGCCACCGCGGAGAAGCGCTCGGCGACGAGTTCGGCGCGGCGCTCCTCGTCCGCCGTACGGAACAGGTCGAGGAAGCTGCTGTGTTCGCCGTCGTCCGCGCCGCTCGCGGCGTCCGCGGCGAGTTCCGCGACGAGCGGCGGCGGCGACGCGTACCAGGCGAGGAAGACCTTCCAGTCGACCACTGTCGCCACCAGCAACTGGGCGCGGTCCTGGCCGAGTACCCGCTCCAGAACGGCCATGCCCGCGTCGGGGGAGAGCGAACTCATGCCCCGGCTGGTGCGGTAGTGCCGGACGAGCCCCAGCTCCTCGATCATCCCGGTCGCCCACGGGCCCCAGTCGACGGAGAGCGCGGGCAGCCCGCGGGAGCGGCGGTGGTGGGCCAGCGCGTCCAGGAAGGCGTTGCCCGCCGCGTAGTTGGCCTGGCCCGCCGTGGTGAGCAGCGAGGCGATGGACGCGAAGAGGACGAAGTGGTCCAGCGGCTCGTCCCGCAGATGGCGGTGGAGCAGCCACGCACCGGCGGCCTTCGGAGCGAGGACGGAGTCGAAGGCGGTCCTGTCCATGGCGGGGACCAGGGTGTCCTTGACATGGCCGGCGAGATGGAACACACCGCGTACGGGCGGGGCGTCCTGGCCGCGGTAGGCGGTCAGCCACGCGGTCAGCGCCCGCTCGTCGGTGGTGTCCAGGCAGGCGTGGACCGGGTGGGCGCCCAGCGCCTCCAGCTCCTTCACGAAACGCGCGCCCCGGCCCGCCGCCGAGGCGGGGTCGAGCCCGCGCCAGGTGGCGCGGTCGGGCAGCGGCGTGCGGCCGACCAGGATGAGATGGCGGGCACCGCGCCGGACGAGATAACGGCACAGGAGCTGTCCCAGCGCGCCGAACGCGCCGGTGACGAGATAGGCGCCGTCCGGGCGCAGCCGTGGCGCGAGGGGCCGGTTCAGGTCCTGGGGACGGGTGAGCCGGCAGGTCAGGCGGCGCTCGCCGCGCAGGGCGATCTCGTCGTCGTACGGGCCCTGCCGCGCGGCGGCGTGCAGCACCTCGTCCAGCACGGCCCGCGCCTCCCGCGCCCGGCTCCCGGCGGCGGCCGCCCGGCCGTCCGCGTCGGCACCGTCCGCGTCGGCACCGTCCGCGTCCGTGTCGCCCGTGGCGCCCGGGGCCAGGTCGATCAGGGTGCCCCGGTGCGCGGTCAGCTCCTGATGACGCAGCACCCGGCCGATGCCCCAGGCGGGCGCGCCCAGCGGCTCCACGGGATCGCCGGGCTCGACGGGCTGCGTACCGCGCGTGACGATGTGCAGGGCGGCGGGGGAGGCGAGTTGGCCCCCGTCCTCCTGGAGCGCCTGGGCGAGAGCGACCAGCGAGTACGCCCCGAGGGTGCTGTGCTCCTCCAGACGGGCGCGCTCGCTGTCGTCCAGGGCCGGCAGGTCGAGATTCCATAAGTGGACGATCGTGTCGAGACCCGGGGCGTGCGGCGCACCGTCGGCCCGCCGCTGCGCCGCGTCCTCGGCCAGCTCGGCGAGAAGCCGACGCAGATCGTCGGCGCGGCCGGGCACCACCGTCGAGGTGCCCGTGTCGAGCCGGGTGGCGTACGCCTCGCCCGGGCGTACGAGATGGCAGTGGCCACCGCGCGCGGTGACGAGCTCCGCCAGCGCGTCCGCGACCCCGCCGGGGGCGTCCGCGAAGAGCAGCCAGCGGCCCGGGGCCGTGGAGTCGAGCGGCCCGGTGTCGACGGGGCTCTCGGCCCAGGTGGGTTCCGCGAGCCAGTTGTCGATCGTGGTGAGCGCGACGCTGGTCGACGCCTGCTCGACATCGGCGGCCCGGAACCCGCCGATGTGCCCGAGCGGCAGACCGTCGTCCCCGTGGAGCGTGATGTCACCGACGAGTTCGCCGGCCGGCCGCCGCGTGACGGTGGCGTGCACCCACAGCGGCCGGTCGCCGACCGGGCCGGTACGCACCTCGTCGATGGAGAGCGGCAGCAGGATGCCCGTGGACCCGTCGGCCGCTCCGTCGCCGTCGCCGGTCGGACCGCCGTCCCCGAGCCCCGCGGTCAGCAGCGCCTGGAAGCAGGAGTCCAGCAGCACGGGGTGGAGGTGGTGGCCCGCCGCGTCGTCACCGATCACCTCGGGCGGGCGGATCCGCGCCAGCGCCTCGCCGGGGCCGGTCCACACCTCCTCGATGCCCTGGAACGCGGGCCCGTAGTGGTAGCCGAGTTCGCTCAGCGCGGTGTAGCAGGCCGGGCCGTCGAGGCGGCGCTCACCGCGCGCCCTGATCCCGTCGAGGTCCAGCGGTGCCGGGGGCGCGGCGCGGTGACCGGAGCGGACCACGCCGCTCGCGTGGACGGCCCGCTCCTCGCCGGGGCCCGAACCCGTCGCGACGGTGAAGGCGGCGCTCTCCGGCGAGAACGCGAGCTGTACGGTGCGCGACGCGTCGTCCGGGAGGAAGAGGGCCTTGCGGAACTCGACGGAGCCGAACGCGGCCTCCGTACCGCCCGTCAGCGCCCGTACCGCCTGGGCGGCCATTTCGATGTAGCCGGCGGCCGGGAACAGGGCCCGGCCCTGGATCCGGTGGTCGGCGAGGTAGGGGGCGCGCTCCACATCGAGCTCCACCTCCCACACCGGCTCCGTGGTGGCCAGCCGGCGGCCCAGCAGCGGATGGTCCAGCCGCCCGAGCCTGACCTGCGCCACGGGGTGCGGCTCGGTCCAGTACCGGTCGCGCTTCCACGGGTAGCGCGGCAGCGGTACGGTCCTGCCCCCGGGCTGGAGCAGGTCCCAGGCGATCTCGGTGCCCAGGTTGTGCAGCGCGGCGAGCGAGGTGGCGAACCGGGCCGGTTCGTCCTCCTCGCGGCGGATCGACGGCAGCGTCACCACCTCCGCGCCGGGCTCGGCCGGCCTGCCCTCCAGGCACTCCTTGATCGAGTGGGAGAGCACGGGATGCGGGCCGATCTCCAGGAAGACACGGTGTCCTTCGTCGGCCAGGCGCTCGATCGCGGGCCGGAAGCGGACCCGGTCGCGGACGTTGCTCCACCAGTAGTCCGCGTCGAGTTCCGTGCCGTGCGCCCGGCCCTCCCGCCCCGTCAGATGGAGCGGGACCTGGGCGGGGCGCGGCTCGATCCCGGCGAGGCAGTCGAGCAGTTCGTCCTTGATCTGCTCCATGAGGGCGCTGTGGTACGGCACCCGGACGGAGAGGAGGCGGGCGAAGACCTGCTCCGCGCGCAGCTCCTCGGCGAGCGCGGTCAGGGCCGTCCCGTCCCCGGCCAGGGTGATGGAGGTGGGGCTGTTGACGGCGCCGATGGACACCAGGTCCCCGTACGGCAGGATCCGCCGCTCCGCCTCCTCCTCGGCGAGCCCCACGGCGAGCATCGTCCCCGTCCCCACCAGCCGCTGCTGGAGGCGGCTGCGGTGCACGATGATCCGCACCGCGTCGCGCAGGCTGTAGACCCCGGCCTCGTAGAACGCGGCGGCCTCGCCCGTGCTGTGGCCGACGATGGCGTCGGGGCGCACCCCGTGGGCGCGCCACAGGGCGGCGAGGCCGATCTGTACGGCGAAGTTGGCGGGCTGGGCGAGCCAGGTCTCGGCCATCCGGGAGCCGGCCTCGTCCGCGTTCATCTCCTCGACGAGGGACCAGCCGGTGAGCGCCGCGATCTCGCGGTCGCAGCGCTCGACGGCCTCACGGTAGACGGGCTGGGTGGCGAACAGCTCGCGGCCCATGCCCCACCACTGGGGTCCCATACCGGTGAACACCCAGGCCAGCCGCCGCTGCTGGGGATCGCGCCGGTGGCCGGTGACCACCCGGGGGTGGGCCTCGCCCCGCATCTGCGCGGAGAGCGCCTCGGCCAGGTCCTCGCGTGAGGTGTAGACGACGGAGAGCCGGGCGTCGTGGTGCTGGCGGCGGTGCGTGAGGGTGTGCCCGAGGTCGTCGAGGGAGACGGTGGGCCCGCCGCCCGGGGCGGCGGTGGCCGTCAGCTCCCGGTGGATCTCCTCGGCCAGGACGGGCAGCGCGGAGGCGTCACGCGCGGTCAGCGGGAGGATGGTGCAGCGGGGGCGGTCCGCGGGGGGCGGCTCGGCCGCGGGGGCGGCGGGCGGCGCCTCCTCCAGCAGGACATGCGCGTTCGTGCCGCCGAAGCCGAACGAGTTGACGCCGGCGCGCGCCGGGCCCTCGTGCGCGGGCCACCGGGTGACCTGCGTCGGAATGGTGAACGGGGCGGCGGCGAGGTCGATCCCGGGGTTGATCCGCTCCAGGTTGATGTGCGGTGCGATCGTACGGTGCTTGATGCTGAGGGCGGTCTTGATGAGCCCGGCGATTCCGGCGGCCGACTCCGAGTGCCCGATGTTGGTCTTGACCGAACCGACGTAGCAGGCGGCGCCGGGCTCCCGGCCGACGGCCAGCGCCCGGGAGAGCGCGGCGGCCTCGATGGGGTCGCCGACCGGCGTGGAGGTGCCGTGGGCCTCCACGTACTGGAGGCTGCCCGGCGCGACCTGGGCCTCGGCGCAGACCCGCTCGATCAGGGTGACCTGGGCGTCGGCGCTGGGCACGGTGATGCCGTTGGTGCGGCCGTCCTGGTTGACGCCGCTGGCGGTGACCACGGCGTGGACGGGGTCGCCGTCGCGTACCGCGTCCGTGAGGCGCTTGAGCGCGATGACACCGACGCCCTCGGCGCGTACGTAGCCGTCGGCGCCGGCGTCGAACGTACGGGAGCGTCCCTCGGGGGATAGGAAGCCGCCCTTGGTCTCGGCGATGGTGTACTGCGGCGTGAGATGCAGCAGCGTGCCGCCCGCCAGCGCGAGGGTGGACTCGCCGCGGCGCAGGCTCTCGCAGGCGAGGTGCACGGCGACCAGGGACGAACTGCACGCGGTGTCGATCGAGAGACTGGGGCCGCGGAAGTCGAAGCAGTGCGAGATCCGGTTCGACACCATCGTCATCATCGTGCCGGTCGCCGTGTGCGCGGCCAGGGTGTCGAACCGGAGGTCGGCGAACTGGAGGATCTTGTAGTCCAGTGTGAACGCGCCGATGAACACACCGACATCGCTCCCCGCCAGCTCGGCCGGCTTCTGGCCGCCGTCCTCCAGCGCCTCCCAGGACACCTCCAGCAGCTTCCGCTGCTGCGGGTCCATGTGTTCCGCCTCGCGGGGGCTGATGCCGAAGAAGGCGGGGTCGAACTCGTCGAAGCCGTCGATGTAACCGCCCCTGCCGCCCACCAGACGGCCCGGCTTGGCCTTGTCCCGGCTGCCGAGCGTCGTCACGTCGTACCGGTCGCGCGGCGTCGGTCTGATGCAGTCCTTCCCGTCGAGAAGGTTCTGCCAGAAGGTGCGGTGGTCACTGGCGCCGCCGGGGAAGCGGCAGCCGATGCCGATGATCGCGATCTTCTCAGGAGGCGTGGTGCGGAGCGATTCAGCCATGTCGGCTCCTTGGGTCGTCAACACGCAACGTGCGCGAAGGGCAGGCGCGGGCTTCCGTGCCTCCGTCGGCGGGCCGGCGGGGACCGGATGCGGTGCGCGTGAACGCGAAAGCGGATTGCGGGTGGTCTGGGGAGGGAGTGGTGCGGGAGAGGTCGGAACGTGCGGGGAGAAGGGGAGAGGACGGCGTGAGGTGGGAGATGGCGCGAGGTGGGACGGGACGGTGCGGTGCGGGGAGGATCAGTCGGCGCTGTGGCCGGCCTTCGCCGACCGGCGCACCGGGTGCACCAGGGTGGCGACGATCGCACCGGTCCCGGGGAAGGAGCGCGGATCCACCAGACCGACGGCGGCCGGCTCGCGCCCCGGCCGCCAGGTGAAACTTCCGAACGCCCGGTCCCAGATGGACAGGTCGGAGCCGTAGTGCCCGGCCTCGGCCAGATCCGTGCTGTGGTGCAGCCGGTGCTGCTCGGGCCCCACGAACACATGGTTGAGCCGGCCGAGACCGACGGCGATGTTGGCGTGCACGAAGTACCCCTGCGCGATGACGAACAGGCCCGCGCCGAAGACGGCCGTCTCAGAGAACCCGACGATCGCCAGGGCCACTTGGACGAACGCCTGGGAGATGAAGACGTCGGCGATGTGGTTGACGCCGTTGTTGGCGACATTCACCTTGTCGGGGACGTGGTGGACGCCGTGCAGCCGCCACAGCCACCGGTTGGTGTGCCCGAGCCGGTGCACGGTGTAGCCGGCCAGTGAGCCGAGCAGCAGGGCGAGGGGTATCTCGGCCCCGAGCGGCAGGAGGGGGTCCGTCGTCGCGAGGGCGCCCGCGGCGACCACCACCATCGACTGGGCCAGGGTGCCGCCCACCGTCGTGAGGACGAAGTACACGCCGTACCAGCGCCATTCGCGGCGGCTGGGGTGCCAGGCCCGCTCGTACGGGATCACCCGCTCCAGCGCCGCGAGGTAGCAGAGCAGGGACAGTTGGAAGGCGAACGTCGCCAGGCCGGTGTCCCAGCCGTACCGCGTGGTCACGGCGAAGACCGCCCCGACCGAGAGCAGCAGAAGGGGGTGGCAGGTACGGGAGAGCAGCGCTTTGACCGTGGTGGGCGAAGCGGCCCTGAACTCGGGCCGGCCCGCGCCGCTCACCGTGGAACCAGACATGTCGCACCCTTCGCTCATGGGGACGTGGGCAAGGAGCAGGCAGCACTTTCCCCTGGCATCTCACCGACCAGGGGCCACGTAACAGCATGCGGTGGATCAACTACGGGCAGCAATATCGTCTGACCGGCGCGCGGGGGCTCGCGAGCCCAGTACGCCCTTGGCGCGCGCCCCCGGCGCAACCCCGGAGAAGGCGCCTTCCCGGCATGAACGTGTTCGTGGCGGGCCAAGTGGCTGGTCCGGGCGTCTCTGCCGAGGGACGGCCTTCACTCGAAAGAGCAGCCGCTCGGGCGTTACCTGCCCGGCGCGCCGGGCAAGGGGCGGCGTCAACGCCCGGCGTCAACACCCCGCGTGGTCCGTCCCGGTGCTGTGCGCCTCAGCGCGGCGCGTCGGACGCGGCGCGGCCCACCGACTCGACCAGGGGCAGCAACCGGTGCGGCACCCGTTCGCGCAACGCCATCTCCGTACGCGTACGGACCACCCCCGGCAACTGGATCAGCCGCTGGACCACGTCCTCCAGATGACCGTTGTCCCGCGCCACCACCCGAGTGAGCAGATCGCCCGCGCCCGTGATCGAGAACGCCTCGATGATCTCCGGGACCTCGGCGAGCGCGTCGCCGACCTCGTCCAGATGCCCCTGCGTGACCTCGATATGGACGAAGGCGAGCACCGGATGGCCGAGGGCGGCGGGAGAGAGCTGGGGACCGGTGCCCATGATCACACCGTCGCGCTCCAGCTTGTCCAGCCGGGCCTGCACGGTGCCTCGCGCGACCCCGAGGATCCGCGCGTACTCCCGCACGCTGGTGCGCGGCCGCTCGATGAGGAGCCGCAGAATACGGGTGTCGAGGGTGTCCACCGACATGATCCTCCGGCCTCCCGCTGTGCTGTACGCCGCCCCGCTCCGGTGACGACTGTACCGACGACCGGGCCCGACCCCGTATCGCCGGCCCGTCGCAACGGCGAGGAACCGAAAGGGAGCGCGCCCCGCGCGTCGCGCCCGGCCGCCGGATCCCGCGTGATGAAAAATCTCGCCGGGGAGAGGCGGAGGAGCGTGTGAGGAACGGCGTGAGGAAATCCGGTGTGCGGGGGAATCCGCGGCGCCCGCTGTGGGCCCTGTCCCTCCTCTCCCTCTGCGCGGCCCTCGGAACGCTGGCCGCGCCGCCCCGGGCCCACGACGCGGCGCCTTGCGAGAGCGTCCTGGTGGGTGTCGCCCATCAGGACGACGACCTCCTCTTCGTCAATCCGGACATTCAGCGGACCCTTCACGCGGGATGCTCCGTCAGTACGGTCTATCTGACCGCCGGGGACGCCGGTCACCCCTTCAGGACGAGTTACTACGTCAGGAGCCGGGAGGACGGCGTGCGCGCGGCGTACGCCAAGATGGCGGGCACCGCGGACCGTTGGACGAGGGACGATGTCGTCGTGCGCGACCGCAGACTCCTGTCGTACACCCTGGCCGACGGGGCGGACGTCCGGCTCACCTTCCTCCGGCTGCCCGACGGGCTGCCCCGGGGCAGCGGCACCACCACCAACCATCACCAGAGCCTGCTCAGGCTCTTCCGCGGGGAGATCAGGACGATCAGGCCCGTGGACGCGGAACGCGCCTACACCGAG
The DNA here is from genome assembly GCF_044744405.1 of Streptomyces sp. NPDC087310. Classification (NCBI taxonomy): domain Bacteria; kingdom Bacillati; phylum Actinomycetota; class Actinomycetes; order Kitasatosporales; family Streptomycetaceae; genus Streptomyces; species Streptomyces sp. NPDC087310. The sequence continues at coordinate 451,378 of NZ_JBIUYF010000006.1, forward strand.
GGCGAACTCGTGAGCACCCTGACGGGGCTGGCCGACCGGGAGAAGGTGCGGCGCGTCCGCACACTGGACTACGACAACAACTCCTTCGGGCACCAGGGCACGCGAACCGTCGATCACAGCGACCACAGTGACCACGCGGTGGCCGGAAGGTACTTCAGAAGGGCCGCGTTCGACGCGGCGGACCGGCCCGCCGTGACGCCCTACCTCGGGTACAGCATGTCCCTCCTGCCGGCCAATCTGAGCCCGGCTCAGAAGAAGCTGAAAGAAGCGGTGTTCGAGACCTACTACCGGCACCACGGGTGCCTGCCGAAGGAATGCCCCGCGTTTCTTCCGTACGGTCCCGGCTACCGGAACTGGGTGGGCAAGGAACACCGGAGAACGCACCGGGCGGCCCGCCCCGGCGAGATCATGTCGGCGATCGCCACGACGAGTTCCGCCCGTACGGTGCAGCTCTGCCTCGCGGCGGGAGGCGGCGAGGAGGGGGCCGAGGGGGCCGAGCGGGCCGAGGAAGACGATGGGGTCGAGGGGGCCGGGGAAGCAGAGGGGGCCGCCGAGGTCGCGACGCGCGCCTGCGACGGCGCACGGGTCCAGTCGTGGACGTTCGACGACGGCGCGGTCCGGTCCGCCGTGGGCGGGCGCTGCCTCACCGTGCCGTACGGGAACTCCTCGGCCCCTTCCCTGTCCCCGTGCGACGGGTCGCCGGGCCAGCGGTGGTGGCGCGACGCCGGGGGACGGATCGGCTCCCGGAAGGGCTGTCTGTCCCAGGACGACATGGTGAACCTGCGCCCCCGGCTGCGCCTGGCACGGTGTGCTCCGTACCGCCCGGAGGTGCGCTGGTACGGGTGAGTCCGTACGGGTGTTCCCATTTTTTCGATGGAAATCGCGTGGAAGCCTCTCTTCCGCCGAAAACCGTCGCTAGTGTCCAGCGCATGACAGATTTAGGGCAGATGCGCACACGAAGAATGCTGATCACGGTCGTGGGGGCCGGCGCGGCCGTGATTCTCGGAGTCGGTGGAGCGATCGCGGCGGGGTCGGGGGAGGAGCGCGCCGCGAACGTCGGTACGACGGTGGAGCCGGTGGCCGACGAGACGGTCAGCCCCGAATCGGACGGCAGCACCTCCGACGGCAGCACCTCGGACGGGAACACCTCGGACGGCGGCAGCGTGAGCGGCTCCGGAGGCGCCGATCCCAGCCCGGAGGAGTCGGGCGGCTTCCCCTCGCCCGACCCCACGAGCGGCCCCGGCGGCGACCCCACGGACGGTCCCGGCGAGCCCACGAGCGGCCCCGGTTCTCCCAGCGCCCCGGCGGACCTCGAAGACCTCTCCAGGCGCATCGACGAACTCGACGAGAAGGTCGACCGGCTGCCCACGAAGAAGGAACTGGCCGACGCGCTCCGCGCCTTCGCCGACCAACTGGACACCCAGGGCTGACGGTCCGCCCTCGCCCTCTTCCCCGTCCCCTTCGTTCGTCACCCTGGTCCGTTGGCTCCGGCCGGCCGACAGAAAGGTATTTCGACTGGACCAATGGCACAGTGATCTAGGCATGTGTTGAGCCAGTGCTCCACCAGATGCTTATCTGTGTCCCTGTGAAAAGCATGTTCGTGGCCCCGGACCCGGGGCGTCTCCGGCTCAGGAACGCGCTGCGCGCCGTCCTCGGCATCGCCCTCGCCGTCGCGGTGTCCGAGGCGGCCGGGCTCCCGCTGACCGCGTCGATCTTCGGCGGCCTGGCGGCGCTGCTCGCGCTCTTCACCGTCCTCGACCCGACCGTCCGCGCCCAGCGCGTGACGACCGCGCTGCTGCCCGTCGCCGGCCTCCCGGTCCTCGCCCTGGCCACGGTCCTGAACGGGGCGCCCCTCGCCCGCGACGTGGCCTTTCTCGCCGTCGTCCTCGCCGGGGTCTACGCCCGGCGCTGGGGCCCGCGCGGCCACGCGCTCGGCATCTTCGCCTTCATGAACTTCTTCGGCACCCAGTTCCTGCACGCCGTCCCCGGCCAACTGCCCGAACTGGCCGCCGCCACCGCGCTGGCCCTGCTCATGGCGGGCGCGGTCCGCTTCGTCCTGTGGCCCATCGAGCGGCGCACCCCGCCCTCCGCCGTCCCGCCGGCGCCCGCCGGTACGGGGCTCGCGCGGCCCACCACCCGGCAGGCGCTCCAGTCCACCGCCGCCTGCGCGTTCGCCCTCGTCATCGGCCAGGCGCTCTCCGACGACCGCTGGTACTGGGCCGTGGGCACCGTCTGGTGGATCTTCGTCAACACCGCCTCGCGCGGCGAGACCCTGGTCCGCGGCTTCCGGCGGGTCCTCGGCACGGTGATCGGCCTCGTCGTCGGCCTGCTGGTCGCCGTCCCGCTGCACGGCGCCCCCGTACCCACGGCCGCGCTCGTCGCGGTCTGCGTCTTCGGCATCTTCTACACGGCCCAGGTCTCCTACAGTTGGATGGTCCTGGCCGTGACCGTGATGGCCGGGCTGCTGTACGGGCTGCTCGGCGTCCTCGACCCCGGTCTGCTCGCCCTGCGCCTCGCGGAGACCGGCGCGGGAGCCCTCGGCGCGGCGCTCGCCGTCGTCCTCGTACTGCCCGTCACCGTCCACGCCACCACCGACGCCTGGATCCGGCGCGCCCTGCACAGCGTCCACGCCTGTACGGCCGAGGCCGCCCGCCGGCTCGCCGGGGACGCGGCGGCCGACCCGGCGCCGTACGCCGCCGAACTGGAACTGCTGCTCGGCCGCGTACGGATGTCCCTCGCCCCGCTCGTCCATCCGCTCAGCCCGCTGCGGGCACGCAAGGCCCGCGCCCGGCAGGTGCTCGGCCTGCTCGACGACTGCGCGCGCGAGGTACGGGGGTTCGCCGCCGTGGCCGCCGATCCGGCCGCCTCGCACGACGCCCGGCTGGCCGCCGCCTGTGAGCGGATCGAGGCCGCCGTACACGAACTGGTCGCCCCCGGAACGGAGTTCGCCCTTCCTGGGGCGGCCCCGCTCGTCTCCCCGTATCTGTCCCACCATCCCGGGGCCGAGCGCGCGCTGGCCCATCTGCACGGCCTGGAGCGGGCGCTCACGGGGCTCTCCGCGCCCCTGCGCACCTCACCGCGCGCCCCGCTCGTACCCGCCTGATCCACCCGTAAGGGCGCACCGGGGCCGGGATCCGGCCAGGACGGCCTGCTACGGTTCGGCCGGACGATCGGCGGGGCGTTCGGCGGGCCGGTTCGGCCGGACGACCGGAAGGCCGGGCCGCGGGGCGGGACGAGAGGGCACACACGGTGGGTGGCGACAGCGGCGGACGCGACCGCGGACGGGCCTTCATCGGGTCGTTCACCTCGGCAGGGGGCCTCGGCGTCATCGCCGCCGCCGTGGACGCGCGGACCGGGGCGCTGACGGCGCGCGGCGCGACGGACGCCGTGCCGGATCCCTCCTGCCTCACGCTCTCACCGGACGGCACCGTGCTCTACGCCGTCTCCGAGACCGACGAGGGCGCCGTGGCCGCCTTCCGTACCCCGGACACCGACGCCGCGGGGCACGCGGCGCCGCGCCTCCTCGCGGACCCCGTGCCGGTCGGCGGCTCCGGCCCCACCCATCTCACCCTCGCCGCCGGGCATCTCCTCACGGCCAACTACGGCTCCGGCAGCGTCTCCGTCCTGCCCGTCGCCGCCGGCGGACGCCCGGGTCCCGTCACCGGGCTGCTCCGGAACCGGGGCGCCGGGCCGCACCCCGACCGGCAGCGCGGACCGCACGCCCACCAGGTCATGGCGGCCCCCGGCGGACGCTGGATCCTCAGCACCGACCTGGGCACCGACACCGTACGGATCTGCACCCTCGACACCGCCGCAGGCGCGCTGGTCCCGTACGGCGAGACCGCGCTGCGCCCCGGCACCGGCCCCCGCCACCTCGCCTTCCATCCGGCGGGCGGCCATGTCTACGTCCTGGGCGAGCTGGAACCGGTGCTCACCGTCTGCCGCTGGGACCCGGCGAACGGCGTGCTCGAACCGGTCGGTGAGGCGGCCGTCCTGCCCGACGGCGTGGGCGGCGCGAACTTTCCCTCCGAGGTGGTCGTGGCGCCGGACGGACGGTTCCTCTGGGTCGCCAACCGGGGCCACGACAGCATCGCCGTCCTCGCCCTCGACCCGACGTACGAGAAGCCGGAACTCGTCACCACCGTGCCGTGCGGCGGGCACTGGCCGCGCGATCTCGTGCTGGACCCGACGGGCCGCAGGCTGTACGCCGCGAACGAGCGCTCCGGCGACGTGACCTGGTTCGACATCGACCCGGCCACCGGCGTCCCGGCCCCGGCCGGCGCCCTGGAGGCGCCCGCCGCCTCCTGCGTGATCTTCGGCTGAGGCCCTGAGGTTTCCCCACCTTTCCCCGCCCGCCGCACGCACGGGAAGGGCCCGCCCCGGAGCGATCCGGTGCGGGCCCTTTCCACACGTACGGGCGCGAGAACGGAGCCTCCGTCCGTACGCGGGCGCGTGTCAGTGCGCGGGCGTCCCCTGCGGCTGCGGGGTGATGCCCAGCGTGGTGGCGTACTTCGACAGCACCAGCTTGCCGATGGCCGGGTACGCGCCGAGCGGCTCGGCCGTGGCGCAGTCGGCCTCCTTGACGGCCGTGTCGAGCAGGCCCGCGGGCAGCTCGGGGCCGACCAGGTACGGCGCGAGCGCGAGCTGCGTCGAACCCGACTCGCGGAGCTGCTCGGCGATCGCGGCGACGGAGCCCTCCGTGTCGAGCGCGGCGGCCATCACCGGTACGGCGAGCCGCGCGGCCAGCAGCATTCCGGTGATCCCCGCGGTCTGGACCGCCTCCTCGCCGCCCACCGTGGCCAGGATGATCCCGTCGGCCGCCGTGGCGACCGTGAAGAGCCTGGCGCGGTCGGCGCGGGCCAGACCGGCCTCGGAGAGGCGTACGTGCAGGCCCTCGGCGAGCAGCGGGTGCGGGCCGAGGACATCGGTCAGCTCCGCGGCGGCGCCGCTGTCCGTCACGGCCTCGCTCATCCGCTCGATCAGCGCGCCCTCCGGGCCCGCCAGCAGCGGTACGACCACGGCGGCGGGGCCCTCGGGCTCCGCGACCTCACGGCCGGCGGCCTTGGCCATCTCGTAGCGCTCCGTGCGCAGCGCGGCGGTTCCGGCCAGTACGGCCTGGAGCGTCGGGTACTCGGTGTCGTCGCCGTCCAGGTAGCCGATGTAGGCGTCGAGGCCGGGAAGCTCGGAACGGGCGATGCTGACGACCTCTTCGGCCAGCCCGCGGACGGCGCTGGACGGGGGTCCGGGAACGGCGAGAACCAGCGCGGGCGCACCTTCGGGGGCCGCGACCGGTTCGGGACGGCGGTGGCGCCCCGACTGGCGGGGTCGCGGCATTCGTACAGGCAGGCCGGATGCGGGCCCAGTGGGGGTGCTCATGGCGTCGAATGCTACTGGTTTTGTGGGCGCGGCTGTTCGGGGAGGGGGCGGCTGCGAGCCATCTGTCCTTATATATCCGTTAGGTATTTTTCAGCTCATCTGTGCTGTTCTGTCGAGACGTTCAGTAGTCGCGGTTCGTGCGGCAGCCGGAGCGAGCCGGTGGCGAGCGCCGCGGCGATGAGCAGCGCCCCACCCAGCGGATCCGTGGCCGCGGAGACCGCCGCGGCATGCGGGAGGCGGGCGGACAGCTCGGCGCGCACCGGGCCGAGGAGCGGTTCGCCGAGTTTGAACAGACCCCCCGTGAGGGCGACTTCACATTCACCCGATGGTGGGCAGACGGCCACGGCGGCGTCCGCGATGTGCTCCGCCGCCTGCGCGAGAATCGACCGTGCGACCGGATCGTCGGCCGCGTGTCGGGCCACTTCCGGAGCGAACGAGGCGAGCACCGCCGGCCGGTCGGAGCGGGGATAGAGCAGTCCGGGCAGGTCGCCCGCCGGACCGAAAAATGTCTCCATGCCGGACAGGAGCGCGGCCGATCCACCGCGCCGCCCGTCGTGCGCCCGCAGGGCGGCCTCCAGTCCCGCGCGGCCGATCCAGGCGCCCGAGCCGCAGTCGCCGAGGAGATGGCCCCAGCCGTCCGCGCGGTGCCAGCCCGCCGGTGTCATGCCCAGCGCGATCATGCCCGTACCCGCGGCGACGACGGCGCCGGGGCGCTGGCCGAGCGCGCCCGCGTACGCGGTGACCGCGTCGGCGGCGAGCGCGAGGCGCCGTACCCCGAGGGAGCGCTCCAGCGCGGCGGGCAGCGCGGCGCGGAGCCCGTCGCCCAGCGTCGCCATTCCGGCGGCGCCGACCGCGACCGCCGACAGGCCCTCCGTACCGGCCGCCGCGCCCGCCCCGGCCAGCAGTGTCCGCGCGGCGGGCAGCAGCAGGGCGAGGAACTCCTTCGGATCGATGCCCGCGGGTCCCGTACGCACCGGCTCGGTGGAGTGGGTGGACGAGATGGCCGTGACCGCCCCGCCCGGCTCCGCGGTGCCGAGCGCGAACCGTACGCCCGAGCCGCCCGAGTCGACGCCCAGGACCCAGCTCACCCGGGCTCCCGGCTCATCACCCGCGCCGGCTCACGGCGGTCGCCGGTCGGCTCACGGCAGTTGCCAGTCGACCGGCTGCGCGCCCTGGCCGATCAGCAGGTCGTTGGCCCGGCTGAACGGCCGTGAGCCGAAGAAGCCGCGGTCCGCCGACATGGGGGAGGGGTGGGCCGACTCGATCGCCGGGTGGTCGCCGAGCAGCGGACGGAGGTTACGGGCGTCGCGCCCCCACAGGATGGACACGAGCGGCTTGCCGCGGGCGACCAGCGCGCGGATCGCCTGCTCGGTCACCTCTTCCCAGCCCTTGCCGCGGTGCGCGGCGGGCTTGCGGGGCGCCGTGGTGAGCGCCCTGTTGAGCAGCAGGACCCCCTGCCGCGTCCAGGGCGTGAGATCGCCGTTGGACGGGCGCGGATGACCCAGGTCCGTGTGCATCTCGCGGAAGATGTTGTCCAGGCTGCCCGGTACGGGGCGCACTTCGGGCGCCACCGAGAAGCTCAGCCCCACCGCGTGCCCCGGTGTCGGATAGGGGTCCTGTCCGACGATCAGCACCCTCACCTCGTCGAAGGGCTGCTGGAAGGCGCGGAGGACGTGGGGCCCCGCGGGCAGATAGGTGCGCCCGGCACCGATCTCCGCCCGCAGGAAGTCGCCCATCTCGGCGATGCGCCCGGCCGCCGGGGCCAGCGCGTCGGCCCAGCCGGGCTCTACGATTTCGTTCAACGGTCGTGCTGCCACGGGGCGTCACTCTACCCGTCAGGTTCCCGGGGTCGGGCCTCCCGCATGTGGTTCCGTTCCGTCCGCCGTCAGGTTCCGTTCCATCAGCACGGTGTCGATCCACCGCCCGTGCTTGTACCCGACCTCCGTCAGCCGCCCGGCGTGCGCGAAGCCGAACCGCCGGTGCAGGGCGGCCGACGCGTCCTGGCCGGTGTCCGCGATGACGGCGACCATCCGGCGCCGGCCCGCCCGCGCGCACCGTTCCACGAGAGCCCCCAGCAGCGCGCCGCCCAGGCCCTTGCCGGTGTGGCCGGGGGAGAGGTAGATCGTGTCCTCGACGGTGTTCCGGTAGGCGGGCCGGGGGCGCCAGGGGCTCGCGTACGCGTACCCGGCCACCTCGCCGGCCACCTCGGCGATCAGGAACGGATCGTTCCGGGAGGCGAAGTCCTGGAGGCGCCGCAGCCAGTCGTCGGCGGTCGGCGGCACCTCCTCGAACGTGATCACGCTGTGGAGGACGTAGTGGGCGTAGATTCCGGCCACGGCGGGAAGATCCGCGGGCGTGGCCGGCCGGACGACGGTCTGCGGAGCCAACGTTCCCATGGCTCGTTCTCCTTGCTCGCGGGCTGTCCGGCCGGGCTGTCCGGCCGGACAGCCCGTGTCTCAGACGGCGCGGTGGTACTGCGGCGGAGTGTGCACCGTACCGCCCAGCTCACCGGCGGCGCGGCGGGCCCAGGACGGGTCGCGCAGCAGCTCCCGGCCGAGCAGCACGGCGTCGGCCTCGCCGTTGGCGAGGATCTTCTCGGCCTGCTCGGCGTCGGTGATCAGACCGACCGCCGCGACGGGCAGCCGGGTCTCGGCCCTGACCCGGGCCGCGAACGGCACCTGGTAGCCGGGGGTGACGGGGATGCGTACGCCGGCGGCGTTGCCGCCGCTGGACACGTCGAGCAGGTCCACGCCGTGCGCCAGTAGCTCGTCCGCGAGGCGCACCGTGTCGTCCACCGTCCAGCCGCCCTCGTCGAGCCAGTCGGTGGCGGAGATACGGAAGAAGACGGGCAGCTCGTCGGGCCACTCCGCGCGGACGGCGTCCACGACCTGGAGGGCGAAGCGCGCGCGGTTCTCGAAGGAGCCGCCGTAGGCGTCCGTACGCCGGTTGCTGTGCGGCGAGAGGAACTCGCCGATCAGGTAGCCGTGCGCCCCGTGGACCTCGACGACCTCGAACCCCGCCTCCCGGGCGCGCCGGGCCGCCGCCGCGAACTGGCCGACGATCCCCTCGATCTGCTCCACCGTCAGCTCGGCGGGGAGGAGATGGCCGTCGGCGAAGGGCACCGCGCTCGGTGCCAGCGGCTCCCAGCCGTTGGCGTCGGGGCCGACCGGGCCGCCGCCCTTCCACGGCCGGTCGGTGGATGCCTTGCGCCCGGCGTGGGCGAGCTGGATACCGCTGGTGGTGCCCTGTTCGGCGAGGAAGCGGGTGATCCGGCGGAAGCCCGCCACCTGGGTGTCGTTCCAGATCCCGAGGTCGGCCGGGCTGATGCGGCCCTCCGGGCTGACGGCCGTGGCCTCGGTGAGGATCAGCCCCGTACCGCCGACGGCGCGCGCCGCGAGATGGGCGAAGTGCCAGTCGCCCGGCACACCGGCGTCGGGGCCCGTCTCCTCGGCGCTGTACTGGCACATGGGCGCCATCCAGATCCGGTTCGGGACGGTCAGCGACCGCAGGGTGTACGGCTCGAACAGTGCGCTCACGGCAGGCTCCATTCACCACGTAGGGGAGGGGCCGGTACGGAGGGGGCCGGCCCACGCTTCGTACGGTACCCACCGTAGTACGGTAAATGTCAAACTACGAAGAGTCTCGTACCATGGAGGGACATCCCGAAACGAGTGGAGCCGCCGTGACCGCCGCGACCAGCACCCGTGAACTCGCCCACCCACCCTGTACGGAGATCCGTCTGGAGGGCGTGCTCCACGCGCTCGCCGACCCCCTGCGGCTGCGGGTCGTCCGCGACCTGGCCGTCGCCGACGGCGAGCTGTCCTGCTCGCACTTCGACCTGCCCGTCACGAAGTCGACCACCACCCACCACTTCCGGGTGCTGCGCGAGAGCGGGGTGATCCGGCAGGTCTACCGGGGGACGGCCAAGATGAACGGGCTGCGCCGGGACGACCTGGACGCGCTCTTCCCCGGGCTGCTCGGCAGCGTCCTGGGCGCCGCCGCCGCGCAGGAGGTCCGGCTCGGCGCTCCGGTGCTGTGAAGCCTTGCGCGCAGGTGTGGTGCGCCGGTGCTATGAGCCGACAGGGTGCCGTACGGACCGGCGCGTGCGCGCCATAACCATAGGGGCGGATTGCCTGATTAAGTTGTGAATGTGTCGGAACACAGACTGATGTCCGCCCAGGAACCCCCTGACCGCGACGCCCGCGAGTGGCCCGTGTGGGAAGTGCAGGGGCACGGCACGGTGACCGCCGTCGGAGACCCCCGGGACGGCGCCGAGCGGCGCGAGATCCTGCCGCCGTGGGTCGATGTCCGCCTGACGTTCCAGGACGGTGCCCGGATCGATGTCCTCGCGGTGGTACGGGACGGCCGGATCGCCATCGAGGACGCGCAGGCCGATCCGCCCCTGGCGCTCGACGGCTTCGCGGCACTGGCCGACGCGATCGAGGCACCGCTCCAGAGCGCCTGCCAGGTGGTCGCAGGGCCGCACAGACCGCCCGTACCCCAGCCGGCCGCCGCGGTCCCGTGCGAGACCTTGCCCGACGTGGTGGAGGCGATGGACGCGGTGGAGGTGGGGACGCCGCCCGAGGAGCCCCGCGTCACGCCCGGCTCCGGGGCCGGTCCCGGCTCGGGTGCGGACCTCGCCACGGGTCCCGGCCCAGGTCCCGGCCCCGACCTCGGCTTCGGCCCCGTTGTCGACCCCGCCACCGACCCCGCCCCCGACCCCGACCCTCACCCCGGCTCCGCGCCTCGGCCCGGCTGTGGGACCCGGCCCGAGCCGCAGGCCGTGACGGAACCCGGGCCCGCGCCCGCGGTGGCGGCCCCCGGGGCAGCTTCCGAGGGGCCCTCCGGCGGCGAGGAGCGGGCGCCCGCGGAATCCGGCCGCCACCGTGCCCGTACATCCGTTCCGCGCGGCGGGGCCGCCCGGCGTGGGGTCGCCGAGATCTACCGCGCCGCCCAGAGCGCCGGCCAGGACCCCGTACTCGCCGTCATGTCCGCCACCGGGTTCAGCCGCCGCAAGGCGCTCAGGCTGATCGCCGGGGCCCGCGACGACGGTCATCTCAGCCCCCGTCACCACCGCCGCTGATCTGACGCGGGGTCACCGGGCGCCGCCGGGGATCACATCGAGCGCATCCGGTTCATCTCGACGGTCTGCTGGGCGATGACCTCGTTGGCCATCTCCCCGACCAGGATGTTGTTGCCCTCGGAGACCGCCTCGGTCGCCATCGTGACCGCGCCCTGATGGTGAGTGATCATCAGCTTCAGGAACAGCTCGTCGAACGCCTTGCCCTTCGCCGCGCGCAACTGCGTGAGCTGGGCCTCGGTCGCCATGCCGGGCATCGTCGCATGGCCATGGCTGTGTTCCTTCTTTGCCCCGCCATTGTTTTTCAGCCACGCTTCCATGACCTCGATCTCCGGCTTCTGCGCGGCGGAGATCCGCGCCGCGAGCCGCTTCACCTGCGTCGAGTCGGCCCTCTCCGGGACGAGTTCGGTCATGTCCAGCGCCTGTGCGTGGTGGACGATCATCATCTGCGCGTAGGTGAAATCGGCCGAGTTGGGGGTGTCGTCGGGCGCGGCCTTCTTCGCCTCCTCCGGGGAGAGCGTCTTGGCCGGTTCGCCCGGTTTTCCGGGCGCCACCACGCCAGGGCCTTGCTCCGCCTTGGTCTCCGCGGCCTTGTCGTCCCCCGAGTCGCAGGCTCCCAGGGCGAGTACGGCGACGGCCACCGCCGCCGCGACGGCGGACCGGCGGGCCCGCGGATTCCGGTGGCGGATCAACACAGTGACCTCCTACAACACAGGGGCAGGACTGAACACGTTCCTAACACGCTTCCGCGTGAGAGTGATCAAAAACTTTCATTACGTCTCTGTTGCCATCTGTTGATATGTACATGGGAGGGACGATACTGCCGAGGTCCGAGACCCGTTCAACTCTGGACGGATACAAGGGAGGACGTAGTGACCTCGTTGCACACCACCCGCGTGCGGCGCAGACGTCTGGGCGTGGCGGCAGCCGCGGCCGGGCTCTTCGCGACGCTGCTGACCGCCGGGCCGGCGGTCGCCACCCCCGACCCCGGCGACGCCCCGGCCAAGGAGAAGATCTCCAAGAGCCAGGCCGCCGAGGTGAAGGAGGCCATCGCGCAGGGTGACATACCCGGCGTGGACGAAGTCGTCCACAGCTCCAACATCACCCACGTGACCAACGTCCCGAAGGACCTGATCACGGGGACCAACTCGGATCTGGCCTTCCAGGGCAAGTACGCCTTCTCGGGGAACTACGACGGCTTCCGGATCTTCGACATCAGCAACCCGAAGTCCCCCAAGACCGTCGCGCAGGTTCTCTGTCCCGGATCGCAGAACGACATCTCGGTCTCCGGCAACCTGCTCTTCCTCTCCACCGACTCCTCCCGCAGTGACAACTCCTGCAACAGCGTCGCGCAGTCGGCGGCGGTCAAGGAGTCCTGGGAGGGCATGAAGATCTTCGACATCAGCGACAAGCGGAACCCCAAGTACGTGGCCGCCGTCGAGACGGCGTGCGGCTCGCACACCCACACGCTGGTACCGAAGAAGAAGGACGTCTACGTCTACGTCTCGTCGTACTCGCCCAGCACGTCCTTCCCGGACTGCCAGCCGCCGCACGACGGCATCTCCATCATCAAGGTGCCGCGCAAGGCCCCGCAGAAGGCCGAACTCCTCAAGTTCGAGGTGCTGTTCCCCGAGGGCGGCAACCCGGGAGCACCCACCAACCCGGGTGTCTCGGCGACCACCGGCTGCCACGACATCACCGTGCTGCCCTCCAAGGACCTGGCGGCCGGTGCCTGCATGGGCGACGGCATCCTGATGGACATCAAGAACCCCGAACGCCCCAAGGTGATCGACCGGGTCCAGGACAACGTGAACTTCGCGTTCTGGCACTCGGCCACGTTCAACCAGAAGGCCAACAAGGTCATCTTCACCGATGAGCTGGGCGGCGGTGGCGCCGCCACCTGCAACGAGGCGATCGGTCCGAACCGGGGCGCCGACGGCATCTACGACATCGTCGGCAAGGGCGACCAGCGCAAGCTGGTCTTCCGCAGCTACTACAAGATCCCCCGGCACCAGGCCGACACCGAGAACTGCGTCGCCCACAACGGCTCGCTGATCCCGGTCAAGGGCCGCGACATCATGGTCCAGTCCTGGTACCAGGGTGGCGTCTCCGTCTGGGACTTCACCAACTCCTCGAAGCCGAAGGAGATCGCGTACTTCGAGCGCGGTCCGATCTCGGCCGAGACGCTGGTGGGCGGCGGCACCTGGTCCGCGTACTACTACAACGGCTACATCTACTCGAACGACATGGTCAAGGGCTTCGACGTGCTGAAGCTCGACGACCGTCTCACCGATCCCGCGAAGCGGGTGCGGATGGACGAGCTGAACGTCCAGACGCAGCCCGACTACTTCGGCGGCTTCGGCCACTGAAGGACGATGCCCTGAGACGTTCCGCCGGGCGGACTCACGCCCGGCGGAACGCCCAACTCCCAGTCGAGGTGGTAGCGGTCGAACAGCTCCGCCCGCAACCGGGGCAGCGGCATCGGCGCGCCCGGCATCAGCGCCGCGAAGACCGCGCCCATCAGCAGGGCACGCAGCATCGGATAGTCACTGTCCGGGTCCGCCGAGCCGTACCGCTCCACCGTCTCGCGCAGCAGCCCCGCCAGCCGCTGCTGCTCCGGGCACTGCACGAACCCCTCCGCCTGGAGGATGCCCGCCATATGGGTCCGCATCAGGACGGGGCTCTCCACCGTGAGCCCGAGGATCGCGTCGATCGCCCGCGCCAGCCGCTCCCGGCCGTCCTCCGGCACCGGTTCGCGCTCCAGGGCGGCGGCGAGTGTGCGGTGCATCAGCCGGTGTACGGCGGACTGGAGGAGCTGGCGCTTCCCCGGAAAGTAGTACGAGACGAGCCCGCGCGCCGAACCGGCCCGCTCGGCGATGTCCGCGAGCTTCGTGGCCTCGTAACCGCGTTCGGCGACCAGCTCCACCGTCGCCTGGAGCAGCCGCTCCCGTGAACGGCGGCGCAGCTCTTCATTGACCGACGCGCTCCGCGGGGACATGCTTGACTCCTGCGTTGACTGGCTCTGAGCCAGTATACTCAGGACGTCCCGCCGAGGGCCCCTGCGGGCCTGCCGTACGGGGCTGCCGCCGGTCTTGGGCGACGCGGGGGATCGTCCAAGACCGGCGGCGTCTTCTCCGGTTTCCCGGAAACCGGGAAGGACGGATGTGCGGCCCACCGGTACCTGATGGGGGATTACCGATCGGCGCCGATTCCGGGCTGACGGCACGTGGAAGAACGGGTGGGCGTCACGTCAGTTCCCTTCCCTCGTACGGAAATCGGCGGCCCACCGCGCCGTGGGCTTGAGCCCGCCGAAGGTGTAGAAGTGCAGCTTCAGAACGCCGTGGCGACGTCCGTCGTAGCCGTCGGCCAGGGCGTGGACGAAACGGTCGGGACCGGCGGTGCCCATCAGGTTGGTGATCGAGAATCCGTACTTCTTCGCGATGGCCGCGCTCGTGCCGACGCCGAAGCGCGCGGCGTACGTCATCAGCCGTCCGATCCCGGCGGGGCCGGGGACCCCGACACGTATCGGTACGTCGACACCCCGGGCGCGTACAGCCTCGATCCAGGCCAGGACCGGGGCGGCATCGAAACCGAACTGGGTGATGATCCCGCCGGACAGTCCGTACCGTGCGAGGTCCGCGGTCTTGTCCTCGATCGCCGACCAGAGCACCGGGTCGGCGATCGAGGGGTGTCCTTCGGGATAGCCGCTGATGCCGACGTGCCGCACGCCGTACTCCTGGAGGAGCCCGGACCGGATGAGCGCGAGGGCGTCGTGGTAGGGGCCGTGGGGTGTGGTGGGGTCGCCGCCGATGACGAAGACGTGGTCGGCGGTGCCGTCGGAGCGGAGTGCGGCGAGGAGTTCCTCCAGCTCCGGCCGGGAGCGCAGGCGCCGGGCCGAAATATGCGGTACGGGGGTGAACCCGAACCGCCGGACGGCGCGCGCCGCGGCCAGTCGCGTACCCGGGTCCTCGTTGCCGAGGAAGGTGATGTTGATCCGGGTGCCGGCCGGAATGAGGTCGCGGGCCTCTTCGAGCCTGACGATGTCCTTGCCCGTCATCTCCAGGGAGAAGTCATCCAGAAGAGGGGCGACGGCCGAGGCAGAGGCCGTGGAGGGGCAGTCCATGGTGCTCCTTGTTCGCGTGGTTCCTCCCGGGCACGGAGTGCCGCCGGGGCGAGGTGGGGCGCGCGGTCCCCGCGCACGGCCGTCGGGCGGCGCACGGGGACCGCTGCCGGGCGCTGAACCGGGGTGTCGCGCTCAGGCGTTGCGCCGGTACCGGGTCCGTGCGTGGTCGTCGTACGGCGCGGGATGGACGGTGGCGCGGATGCGCGGGAGGCCGAGGTGGGCGCCGGGGTCGGTACCCGGCCCCGGGTGGTCGCCCCACACCACCGACACCTCGGTCCCCGGTTCGGCGTACTCGTGGTCGACCAGTGCCAGGGAGAGGACCGTACCCGCCCGGTCGAGGGAGTCCGACTGGAAGGTGACGCCCGCCAGGGCGGAGCCGGTCTCCACCCGGTTGCGGGCGTAGGTGTGCACGAACCCAGGCTCCTGCCCGAGGGTGTTACGGAGATCCTCGGCGTCGAGGACGAGGGTGACCTTCGTACGCCGGACGCTGTCCCTGGCCGCGAGGAGTGCCTCACGGCCGATGAAGTCGTGGTCGAAGGAGATCGCCTTGCCGTAGCCCAACTCGTACGGCGAGCAGTAGAAGTCCTCGATGTTCTCGGAGAAGAAGCTTCCGTGCAGCGGCTTCTGCCCCTCGACCCCGTACAGGGGCAGGTACGCGCGGTAGTCGGCCAGATCCGGGTCCGTGTAGACGGCCGGGGTCGGTGTCGCGATCCAGCCGCTCTCCATACTGGCGGTGGGGTAGGCGAGCGCCCCGACATGGACGAGGCCGAACGGTCCGCCGCCGGTCATCAGCGCCTCCTTCACCGCCTTCGCGTGCTGCCACGGGCCGACGAACTCGAAGCCTGGCCGGCCCGCCATGCCGTGACGCAGTGCGCGGAAGCGCATCGGGCCCAGCGACACCGGGGTGGAATGGAAGAACTTCGTCGGCGGTATCGGACCGCCGAAGACCTCCTCCACGAGGGCGCCCGCCAACGGCCCCTGTATCTGGTAGCGGAAGAGCGTCGGGTCGCCCCCGTTCCGGAACGCCGAGGAGGGGTCGGTGACGAAGGTGACGTCGTACGCGCCCTTCCGGGCGTGGTACTTGACCCAGCTCTGCGCGGCGGGAATGCCGCTGAGCGTGTACGTGTGCTCCGCGTCGCGCAGCAGGATGCCGTCCGTGACGAGGTTGCCGTCCGGCGCCACGGGAACGAACTGCTTGGCCTGGCCGACCGCGAATCTCTCGTAGTCGTTCGCGCTCACCGCCGCCAGCAGACGGGTGGCGTCGGGCCCCTCGACGCGGGTGTCGGACATGTGGTGGGACAGGTCCGAGAGCGCCACAGCGGTGTGCCACGCGGCCTGCTCCTGCCGCCAGCCCACGTATTCGGGCTCGATGACCTCCGGCGTCCAGGGAGCGGGGTCGGGCTTCCACAGCAGCTTCACGGGCGAGCCCGCCCGGTCGATGCCGTTCTGGAGACTGGGTGCTGTCACGTTGTGTGCCTCTCGCTTTCGCCTGCCCGCGAGACGCGGCGCAGATGTGTTCTCCGGTCGGCCGTCGTCATCCGTGTCGCCACGCCTGGGCCCGGCCGCCTCCAGGGACGGCCCCGACCACATCGGTGGCCGCGGAAGTGGCGGAAGAGGCGGGAGACGGGGGAGACGTGGGATCGGGGGCGGGCCCCGAACGGGTCGCGTCAGCCGTGGCCGGGGCGGTGATCGGCTTGCGCGGGCCGCGCAGCAGGATCGCGGCGACGAGGGCGGCGAGCAGGGTGAGCGCCGCGGCGACGATCAGGCACAGGCGGAGGCCGTCGAGGAAGGCATCCCCCACGGCGGCGAGCGCCTGGCCTGTCCCGGCGTCCGGATTCATCCGGGCGACCGCGCCCAGGCCGCCCGCTTCGGCGGTCTCCACGATGTTCCGCCGGGCCGCTCCCGTGATTCCGGCGTCGGCGAGATGACCGGGGAAGGTGTCGAGGGCCCTGGCGGTGAGGAGCGAGCCCAGGATGGCCGGGCCGAGCGCGGCACCGACCTGCCGGAAGGCGTTGTTGCCGGCCGCGGCCATGCCGGCCAGGTGCGGGGGCACCGACGCGACCGCCGTGGCGGTCATGGGCGTCAGGACGCCGCCCATCCCGACGCCCAGCAGGGCCAGACGCCACATGATGGAGAGGAACGACGTGCCGGCGTCGACGCTGGTCAGCGAGAGCAGGGAGCCGGTGACGACGAGCAGCCCCGCAGTGATCAGCGTGCGGGTGGGGATCCGGTGCATGAGCCGCCCGACGGGGCCGCCGACGACGATGGCGGCCGCGGTGACCATGAGGAGCCGCCAGCCGGCCTGGAGGGTGTCGAGCTGCTGGACCATCCCGAAGTAGAGGCTCAGGAGGAAGAAGAAACCGATCAGCGCCAGGAAAGTGATCATCGCGACCAGCGTCGTGGCCGTGAATGCCGGGCTGCGGAACAGCGTCAGATCCAGCATCGGGCTGTCGCTGCGCCGTTCGACCAGGACGAAGGCGACCGAGCCGGCCACGGCGACGCACAGCGCGACCAGCACCTGGACGTCGCTGAAGGAACCGGCGCCGCCTTCGATCACGCCGTACACCAGCGCGGTGATCGACGGCGCGGCGGTGAGCTGGCCGGGCCAGTCCAGCTTCCGTCCGTGCGGGGCCCGCGAGTCGGCCGGCAGCCATGCGGTGAAGACCGTCGCGAGCAGCGAAACGGGAATGACCAGCAGATGGATCCACCGCCAGGCGGCGTGTTCCAGGATGACTCCGGCGATCAGTGGGCCGATGGCCAGCGCCATCAGGAGCGAGGTGGCCCACAGACCGATGAACTTTCCGCGCTCCCGGTGGTCGGGCACCACGTGACCGATCAGCGCCAGCGTCGTGGGCAGCAGCGAGGCGGCGCCCAGTCCGGCGAGGGCCTGGCCGACCCACAACGCCTGGATCGACTGAGCGGTCAGCGCGACGGCGGCACCCACGGCGGAGAGCAGCAGGCCCGCCTGGAACACCTTCTTGCGCCCGTGGACGTCGCCGATCACTCCGGCGGTCAGGATGAACGCGGCCATGGGCAGAACGAACGCGCTCTGCACCCAGGCCAGTTGGGACGTCGACGCGTTCAGGGCCGCCTGGATGGCCGGCAGGCTCACGGCGACGGTGGTCACCGGCAAGTAGGCGACGAACACGCCCAGACAGGCCATGACGAGCGTTGCCGCCCGCCGGTCGGTCGGCCCGCTCGCCGAAGGTGTGACGGTCACGAAAACACTCCCTTGCGGCGCACCGCGCCGCGATTGATGTCCAGCGGGTCTCGGCGGGATGCCGGCTGCCTCGGCCCCTTCGGCCCCTCGGCTCCCTCGGCCCCTCGGACGAAACCTGAGCCTCAGCATCGGCGAAACGATGCGGAATCAACGAAGCGACGGCTCATATTGAAGAGAAACCACTACCACCGTCCCGCCACATGACACACTTCCCCCGTGATCGACGATGTGGACAGGCAAATCCTCCGCGCGTTGCAGTGGGCACCACGCGCGCCGTTCCGGCTCATCGGCGAAGTGAGCGGAGTGTCGGAACAGACCGCGGCCCGCCGCTGTCACGCCCTGCGCCGCAGCGGCGTGATGCGCGTGGTGGGCCTGGTCAACCCCGCCGTGCACGGAGCGGCGCAGTGGGTCGCCCGTATCCGCTGTCGTCCCGACCGGGTCGGCCCGCTCGCCGATGCCCTCGCCCGGCGCCCCGACATCGCCTACGCCAGCATCGCCTCGGGAGGCTCGGAGATCATCTGCGTCATCCGCTCACCGCTCGACATCCGGCGCGAGGACATGCTGCTGCGGCAACTGCCCAAGTCCGCCTCCGTGCTCGACGTGAGCATCGATCTGCTCATCCATCCCTTCGGCGGCACGGACACCGCAGGCTGGACCGGCTACGGCGGACACCTCACTCCTGAGCAGAAACACGTGCTGACCGGCGGGCCGCCCTCCGCCCCGGTCGGCCCCCTGCTGACCCCCACCGCCGAGGACGCGCCGCTCCTCGACACCCTCGCCGAGGACGGCCGTACCACGCACACGCAACTCGCCGAGCTCACCGGCTGGTCCAAGGGGCGCGTCGCCCGTCGGCTGGACTCCCTGGAAGCCTCCGGAGCCCTCTCGTACGACATCGACCTGCTGCCCGAACGCCTCGGTTACCACCTCACCGCCACCCTCTGGCTGCGCGTCGCCCCCGCCCATCTGGAACGCGCGGGGGAAGAGATCGCCCGCCACGACGAAGTCGCGTTCACCGGAGCCACCAGCGGCGACCACAACGTGATGGCCATCGTCGTCTGCCGTGACACCGAGGACTTCTACCGCTATCTGACCACCCGCCTCGCCGCCACCCCCGGTGTCGACGCCTACGGGGTCAGCATCCGCACCCACCGCCTCAAGCAGGCCGCCTCCCTGATCTCCCACGGCCGTCTCGTCCGTCCCGCACCCGCGTAGCCTCAGCCCGATCCGTCTTCCGCGACCGACCGCTTCGTGCGTCCAGGGTGAAGTCCCGGCTCGGGTATGGACGGCCCTGAGCCCGTTCTCGGGAATGACGTGTTCGGCACCGGGACCACGGCCCTGCAGCGCGTCGAAGCCGCCGTTTCCGAAGTACAGATCAAGGGCGAGCGGTACACGGCCCAGCAGCAGAAGTCCATCAACCGGTAGGACGCCGGCCCCGGACCGACAGGGACGGGCCACAGCAGAGGCCGACTCGCGCGTGCACCAGCTACGGCGTTGACCCGCACGTTCGACTCGGCGAACTCCGCCGCCCAGGTACGGGTCAGCGATTCGAGCGCCGCCTTGGTCGCGCCGTAGACGGCCATGCCCGGCATGCCGAGGCCGGCCGCGGTGGAGCTGATGACGATGCTGCCGCCGCCGGCCGCCGCCATCTTCTCCGCGAACAGCGCGGTGAGCAGGAACGGCGTGCGCACGTTGACGGCGAAGACGGCGTCGCTTTCTGCCCTGCGCTCCCGACTCGGGGCGCTCCTGGCCGCCCCTGGAAAGAGGTCACATCACGGCGTCGGTCTGGAGCGGGCCCGCGGTGATGCGGAGCTCCCGGACGCGAACCGGCTCTTCCTGGTCGAGGTAGAAGATGTGCATGAACGGGGCGCGCACCACCCGGTCCGGCTCGCTCTTCTTGGCCATGGTCGCCTCGCCGCGAAGCAGGCGGACGCCTTCGCCGGCGGCCCAGTACTCCAGGACCTCATGGGTGATGTTCAGCGGTGCGTCGATCTTGACGAAGAACGCCTTGATGGCCTCGACACCGTGAATATGCTCGGTGCCGAAGTACATGTCGGTGTCCTCGGCCAGTGGCGCGAAGCCCTCATCGAAGTTCAGGGTGTCGATGGCATCCATGAACTTCAGGACCCAGTCGGGTACGGGAGTCGCGTGTGCGGTGTCTGTCATGGTGGTGGTCTCCTGATTCGGGCCGCGGCGGGCAGGGCGGCGAGGAACGCGTCGATCTCGGCATTGACGGCCTCGGGGTTCTCACCGGCGAACGCGTCACGCGCGGCCTTGGCGGCCAGCGGCGGCATTTTCGCGTGCAGTGAGAGGTAGGTGGACAGTGCGGTGGCCCAGATGCTCCGCCGACGCGGACGTTGACGAGTCCGAGCGAGGTGGGGGCCGGCTTCTCGGTGAGCCCTCGACCCAGTTGGTGGTCATGATCGGTCCTCTCCGCGGTCAAGGAGGAATAGAGTCTCCAGTAGCGTATTGCTACTAGTATCAAGATGCAACCACTGCCTTCTGTGTCGCATCGAGGTGATCAGCGAGGTCCGTCCTCGGCGGGTACCGGTCGCAGGGCAGATGCCTCGACCGGCCGATGACAGCTGCTGCACGCGAGGTACGGGTTGGTCGGATTCCCGCACTCCGTGTGCACCAGCAGGTGATGTGTGTCGCCGTCCGTCGCGTTGGTCTCGGCCCACCGTGTGATGGTCACAATGGCGGGGACGACGAGTTCGCGGGCGCTGTCGGTGAGCTGGTACTCGTACCACGGCTTGTCCGGCCGGTAGGCGTGCTTGGTGAGCAGGCCCAGTTCGGTGAGGCTGTTGAGCCGCGCGGTGAGGATGTTCGCCGAGATGCCGAGGGCCCGCTTCAGTTCGCCGAACCGGCCGACACCGAAGAACACCTCCCGCAGGATCTGGTAGTTCCAGCGCTCGGAGATCGCGGCCAGGAACTCCTGCCCGTGCTGAAAGGTGACGTGACTCGTGCGTTCGGACACGGCTTCTCCTCGTCGGTCATTCGGTAGTAGTGTTGAATTGCAAGTAGTTCTCCGATGTTACTAGTTGGCAGCCTGTCGGCAGCACGCGAGGTCCTGGCGCGACACGAAGCGGCCACCCTGCCGGGTGCCCGGACCTGTGGGAAAAGATCGACGCCCTGGAAACCGCCGTCCCGGAACTGCGGCGCTTCCTTCTCGACGTCAGGGCGGCCCGTCGGCAGACCGCATGGTCGGCTACCGGAACCCGGCGCTGCTCACCCTGCGAGCAGCCGCAGCACGATGCCACCGACGACGAGATCGCCGACGTCGTCAGCGTGGTCGCCGCCTACGCGGGCGCGCCGCGCACGGTCAATCCCGCCCGGGTCCTCGGCCGCCGACCCGCCGAGCTGCGGGCCACACGCCTGCCCGACATCAGTGGGCGGCGGCCTGGCCCAGGGGCCGGCTCCCGGGTAGGCACGGTCGGCGAGGACTGGTTCGGACCGTCAGCGACGCGGAAGACAGGCCGTCACCGCGGTCGCCCTCTGGCACCGGGCCGTTGCCTTCTTCGCCGCCCACGGCATCACACCGATCCGCCGCTGCCTCACCGACAAGGGCGCGTGCTACCGGTCCGCGACCTGGGCTGACGCGCTCGCCGCGACCGGTACGAACCCCAAGCGGACCAAGCCGTGCACGCCGCGCGCGAACGGGAAGGTGGAGAGGTGTCGCGGGACGCTCTCCCACGAGTGGGCGTACGTCCGCGACTGCACAACCGAGCGTGAACGCCGCGTCGCACCCCCGGAGTTCGTGAATTACTACAACCACGAACGGCCGCCCGCCGCGCTCGGCGGCCGACCGCCCGCGCCTCCCCTGCTGTGTCCTGGCCGAATCGTCCAAGACCGGCGGTGCGGGTCAACGGCGCGGAACGCGCTGACGCGCCGTCAGGGGCGAGCAGGACGCTCGCTCGGGACGAATGGGTGGGGCCGGTCGGGGGCGGTTGTCCATCCGGCTGGCACCCGTACGCGCACGGGCGTATCCCGGATGGCTGAGGGCCCCCGCCTTTCCTAGCCTCGGGGCATGATCCTTCGAACTCCGTGGATATCAGCGGTCGCGCTCGCGCTGGCCGTGTCGACGCTGCCGTCCGCCGCGGCCTCGGCCTCGGCCACGCCACGCCACTCCGCCACGAGTTGGTCCGTGCAGCGTGACGCCGACGCGCTGCGCGACACCGGGGTCACCGGCGTGGCCGTCCGCCTGGAGACCCCGCGCGGGACCGTCACGGCCCGCTCAGGGGTGGGCGACCTGGTCACGCGCCGCCCGGTGCCGAAGGACGGCTACCTGCGTCTGGGCAGTGCCACCAAGACGTATGTCGCCACCGTCCTGCTGCAACTGGTGGGCGAGCAGCGGATCTCCCTCGACCGGACGGTCGAGCAACTGCTGCCCGGGGTTGTGTCCGGAGCCGGAAACGACGGCCGGGCCATCACCGTCCGCGATCTGCTGCAACACACCAGTGGCCTGTACGACTACGTCTACGACGTCTTCCCCGACCCCGGTGCCCAGACCTACTTCGCCGAACGATGGCGCGCCTACCCGCCTGAGGAACTGGTCGCCCTGGCCATGCGCCATGAGCCCGACTTCCCGGCGG
Source organism: Streptomyces sp. NPDC087310 (assembly GCF_044744405.1). Taxonomy (NCBI): domain Bacteria; kingdom Bacillati; phylum Actinomycetota; class Actinomycetes; order Kitasatosporales; family Streptomycetaceae; genus Streptomyces; species Streptomyces sp. NPDC087310. Next base: position 473,766 of record NZ_JBIUYF010000006.1, read on the forward strand.
GCACGCGCTGGGCGTACTCCAACACGAACTACGTGCTGGCCGGAATGATCATCGAGAAGATCACCGGTCACACCTGGGAACAGCAGGTCCACACCCGTGTCCTGCGCCCACTCGGTCTGCAACACACCGACACCCCCGGCACCCGGCCCTTCCTGCCGCGTCCGCACGCGTCCAACTACCAGCAGTTCACCGCGGACGGCCCGATGGTCGACACCACGATCCCCTACCGTCCCTTCGACAGCGGGGCGGACGGCTCGATGACCGGCACGGCCCGCGACCTCAACCGCTTCTTCACCGCCCTGGTCGACGGACGGCTGCTGAAACCCGCCGAACTCGCCGCCATGCGGACCACCGTCCCGGTGCCGCCGGACAGCGGGCACCCGGCGGGCACCCGGGACGGACTGGGTCTCTTCTTCACCCCGCTGTCCTGCGGCGGCGGATACCTCGGGCACGGCGGAAGCGGGTTCGGATACGTGGTCCGGGCCGCGACCACCACGGACGGACGGCGCAGCATCACCGTCTCCGCGCACAGCCGCGCCGGGGATCCGCGGAGCGCGGCCCGGCAGGAGGACGCGCTGCGCGACCTCGTCGACCACGCCCTCTGCCGCACCGCCTGAACGACGGGGAACCTCCGAGTCGGGTTCCCGCCGTCCCCATCGAGTCAGACGGTGCCGAACAGCAGCTCGGCCAGCGGGTCCTCGCCCAGGAACGCGGCCAGTTGGGCACGGTCCGGTGCGGTGGCCGGGCCGCGGCGGCCCACCGCGTAGGCCGCCGCGGCGTTGGCGCCCCGCGCGGCTGTCAGGGGGTCCTGGCCCTGGGCGAGCAGGGCCAGGAACGACCCCACATGGGCGTCGCCCGCCCCGTTGCTGTCGACCGCCAGTACCGGGAAGCCGGGGACGTGCCGGGCGGGCTCCCCGGGGGCGGCCAGCCAGCAGCCGTCCTTGTCGGCCCGTACGATCACCCCCGCGCCCGGCGCCAGCCGGTCCCGCAGTGCCGTCGTGGCCGCCGCCGGGTCACCGTGGCCGGACAGCAGCCGGGCCTCGCGGGCATTGGCGCTGAGCCAGTCCGTACGGGCCAGTACCGGTGCCAGGACCGCGTCGGGAATGTCGGCGACCAGCGGAGCCGGGTCGAGACAGACCGTGACGTCCGGGCCCAGCGCGGCCGTGAAGCGGGACAACAGGGGGCCGCTGCCCGGAATCGCCAGGCCGTATCCGGAGAGCTGCACCAGGTCTCCCGGCCGCAGACGGTCGGCGACGGCCGCGGTGTCCGCCTCCGTGAGGTGCGCCTCGACACCGAAACTCGTGATGAAGGTACGTTCGCCGCCCGCGTCGATCAGGGCGACGGTGAAGCCGGTGTCCCCGTCGGCGCGGGCCGGCAGAAAGGCGCTGACACCTTCGGAGGTGAGTGCCTCGCGGACGAGGTCGCCGTAAGGGCCGGTGCCGTGGAGTCCGGCGAAGACCGCCTCCGTACCGAGACGCCGGGCGGCGGCGAGGGTGTTGAAGCCGCCGCCGGCGGTCAGCCGGGTTCGCGAGCCGATGACGTCCGCGCCCCGTTCGGGCAGCGCGGGGACCTCGATGACCAGGTCGGCGATGACGTTGCCCGCGAGGACCACACGGCGGCTCATCGGCCGGCCTCGTTCAGGGCGGACACGGCCGGGGCGTTGCGCGGGCTTTGGTCCAGGCGGCCGAGGAGCGCGTACACACCGGCGCCGACGGCCATCGAGATCGCCCAGCCCAGACCGTTCACACCGAGCCAGGTGCCGGCGAGGGGGCCGGAGAACCACACGTCCTTCTCGCTCGTCCCCGCCTCGGTGAAGAGCAGACCGGCCACGATGGCCACGGTCCAGCCGGTGACGGCCGGCAGATGGAAGCCGCCCGTGTACCAGTACCGGCTGCCCCGTGTGGTGTCCATCAGCGCCGCGGCGTCGTAGTCACGGCCACGCAGGGAGTCCATCGCGACCACCCCGATCCACGCGGAGACGGGCACGGCCAGAAGCGTCAGGAAGGTGGTGAAGGGGCCGTAGAAGTCCTTCGCGATCAGCATGAAGTACAGACCGCCGGCGAACATCAGCACGACATCGATGGCCACGGCCACCGGACGCGGCACCCGCAGGCCCAGCGTGATCATGGTCAGACCGGCGGAGTAGGTGGAGAGGTGGTTCGACATCAGCAGGCCGCCGAAAGCCGCGACGAGATACGGGACGGCCATCCAGGACGGCAGCATGGCGTTGATGGCCGCGACCGGGTCGGACGCGGTGGCGAGCGCCGGGTCACCGGCCGAGAGCAGCGATCCGAGCGAGATCAGCAGTACGAGAGGGACGCCCGCGCCGAACGCGGAGGCCACGACGAGGCGCCGCCCCGGGATCTCGCGCGGCAGATAGCGCGCGTAGTCGGCGCCCGCGTTCGCCCAGCCGATACCGGTGCCCGCGGCGATGAAGCCGATGCCCGCCACCACTCCGGTGGCCGGTCCCGCCGGTGCGTCCAGCACCTTCGTCCAGTCGACCGTCGCGACCAGGAAACCCATCACGATCAGATTGAGGACCCCGAAGACGACGGTCGCCCACTTGTTGATCCACATGATGGTGGCGTGCCCGAGACCGCTGATCAGCAGCGTGCAGACGATGAAGACCAGCAGACAGACCAGGGTGAGCACGGTGTTCCGGCCGACGCCGAACGCGATCGCCAGCAGCGCCAGCAGGGCGTAGGCCGCGGTGGTCGTCGTGATCGTCTCCCAGCCGATCCTGCTCAGCCAACTGATCAAGGTCGGGCCGGCGTTGCCGCGCTGCCCGAAGACCGCGCGGGAGAGGGTGAGAGCGGGCGCCCCGCCCTTCTTGCCCGCCAGGCTCAGCGCGCCGACCAGCGCGAAGGAGCCGAACGAGCCGACCAGGGCGACCAACGCCGCCTGCCAGATGTTCAGCCCACGGAAGGCGACGAGCGTGGCACCGAGCGGAAGCCCGAGGATGCTGATGTTGGCGGCGAACCAGGTCCAGAACATCTGACCCGCGTGGCCGTGTCGTTCGGCATCCGGGACCGGTTCGATCCCTCGGGTTTCCACGGAACCGACAACGTCGTGGGTTCTCGAAACGGTCATCACGGACTTCCTTGCGTGGTGCGAAGAGACGTGTGGGGCGGGTGCGTGCGGTGGACACCCGGAGGCCGACCCGTGGGAACGGGTGGGCGCTGACCGGGCGTGTGCTGACCCGGTGTGCGGTGGCCGGACGCGTGGTTGTCCGGCGTGCGGCTGCCGGGTGTGCGGCTCAGGCGGCCGGCGCGGGCGCGGGGCCGGATTCGCGGAGACCGAGGAGGCGTACCGTCAGCGGCTCCAGTTCGAGTGCGTTGACGGTACGGAGGGTCCGTACGGCCTCGGCGGGCAGCGCCGAGAGCCCGGCGACCGAGCCCGCGACCGCTCCGGCGATGGCGCCGATGGTGTCGCTGTCGCCGCCCAGACTGGCGGCCAGCAGCGCACTGCGCCACGGGTCCCCGCCGGCCACCGCGAGCACGGCGAACGCCGCGGGTACCGACTCCTGGCTGGCGACGCTGGTGCCTACCAGCGCGCAGATCCGGTCCAGGGCCTCGGCCTGCGGCAGGCCCTCCACCAGATGCCACGCCCACTCGATCCGGGCCGCGATGTCCGCCCCGGCGATCCAGTGCCCGCGCCGGGCGCCGGCCCGCGCCGCGGTGACGGCCGCGGCGACGGCCTGGTCCAGGGTGCCCCCGCCGACCCCGGTGCTCACCGCGGCGGCGACGGCCGCGGCTCCCGCGATGCCCACCGTCGTGTCATGGGTGACCTGGCAGGACTCCACGACCCGGTCGAGGAAGCCGGCCGACGGCTCGGCCGCGAAGGCGATGCCGACCGGGGTGACGCGCATCGCGGCGCCGTTGGTGGAGCCGTACCTGCCGGCCTCCGCGGCCGGTACGCCCCGGGCGACGGCGTCCAGGGCGGCCTTGGTGGACGGGCCGAGGAGGTCGAAGGACCCCTTGGCCTTCATCTCCTTCTCCCAGGCGAGGAGTTCGTGGGCGAGGCGGAGCGGATCGATCCTGCCGCGCCCCTCGGCGAGGAGCTTTCCGACGATGACCGCCTGGTCGGTGTCGTCGGTGACCGATCCGGCGGGCATGCCCGCGCTGACCGGGTTGTCGGGCAGGGCGGGTTCGAAGCCGGTGACGGTTCCGTAGACCCGTACGACGTCCTCCCGGGACATGACCTGGGTGGGCATGCCCAGCGCGTCGCCGAGGGCGAGTCCGTAGTAGGCGCCCAGGGCGCGGTCGAGCTGATCATTCACGAGTGGCCTCCTCGGCCCGAGCGGACGTGCAGTTGGAACCGGACCGGGTCGAGCAGGCTGGTGACCTGCTCGACGACCGAGCCGTCGGCGGCCCGGTACACCTGGGCCAGGTGGAGGAACGATTCGCCGGGGGAACGGTTCAGCAGGGCGGCCTCCGCCGCGTCGAGCCCCCGGACCGAGACCAGTCCCTCGCCGGAGTCGGTGATCCGGCCCGCGGCGACGAGCGCCGTGCTCAGCGAGCCGCCGCCGAGACCGCGCCGCGCGAGACCGGCCAGCTCGCCGACCGCGGGGACCCTGCTGCGTTCGTACGAGACGCCCCGGCCGTCGGAGAGGCGCCTGACCCGGTCGAGCGCGATGAAGGCACTCGACTCCAGGGCCAGTTCCCCGGCCAGTTCCCGGTCGGTCACCTCCTCGAAGCGCAGGATCTCGACGGGCAGCTCGATGCCCTGCTCGGCGAGCGCCTGGGCCCAGCCGAGGCGGTTGTCCAGGGGCGTACCGTCGAAGGTGACGAAGGAGCCGATTCCGGCGTGGGTGGAGATCAGCCCCTGCTCGCCGAGGACCTGCAATGCCTGCCGCAGCGTGGTGCGGCTGACGCCGAACCGCTGGGTGAGGGCGTGCTCCCCGGGCAGTCTGACGCCGTCCGAGTGCACGCCGGAGCGGATCTCGTCGGCGAGAACGCGGGCGATTCGATGATGCTTCTGTACCTGTCCAGGCATGTCCAGAACGTACGCGGACCTTCCCCCGCAGGTCCATGGCCGTGACCGAATCTTTGCGTACGGCGTTGGCGGGCCGACGTCGGCGCAGCGGCGTCGGGGCGGGCCGTGCGCCGGCCCCGACACCCGCTCACACGAGGGTGCGGGAGCGCGGCGCCGTCACGGCCCGGTGCACGGTCTCCGGATGTCCGAACAGCCCGGGAAGCCCGCCGGTGTGGCGAAACACACTGCGCTGACCTGGGCAGATGTCCCGATCCCGGACAGCGGCGAAGAGTCCGGCCATCGCGCGCCCGCTGTGGACGATGCCCTCGGCGGCCGCGGTCGTCCTCATCGCCTCCAGGGCGGGTTCATGCTCTGGCCGCCGTCGACCTAAGCGTCCGACACGTACGCCGAAGAACCGCCTCCGCTGATGCGGAGGCGGTTCCGCGTGTCTGTCCCGATGTCTGGATCCCACCCCCGTGACGGATCCCTTACATCGCTCCATCGCTACATCGCTGCGGCGCTCACCAGAGTGCCGGGCAGCTCCTCGGCTTGTCGTTGGCGCACAGTCCCCGCCTGCTTAGCGCAGCGTCCCAGCCCTGACCGGGTCGCCGACGGCTCCCGTTCGACGGAGCTCGCTCGGCGGAATGCCGTAGAGGGTGCGGAACGCGCGCGTGAAGTCGGCCGGGCGCGGAAAACCCCAGCGAGCGGCGACGGCATGGATCGGCATGGTGCGCAGAGTGGGGTCGGCCAGGTCACGCCGGGCGTTCTTGAGCCGCTGCTCCCGGATGTACGCGCCCACACTGAGGCCATCGGCCTGGAAGAGGCGGTACAGGTGGCTGCGCGAGATGTGGTGTGCTGCGGCGATCTGGTCGGGTGTCAGCTCCGGGTCTCCCAGATGCCGGCGGATGAATGCCTTGATACGCAGGACCAGGGTCCGACTGCGGGTCTCCGGGGGCATCAGGAGATCGGCGTCCAGAATGTGCGCGAAGACCGCGGTCACCAGATCGGCGACGACGGTTCCCAGCAGGGACGCGTCCTGTGGCTGATACGTGTCGGTGTCCGAGACGAACTGGGCGAGGAACTGCGACAACAGCGCGCCGACCCCCGCTCGGCCCGACACAGGGTGCCCGACCACCTGTTCGGCCCGCCGCCCGGGCAGCGCCACCAATGCCCGGGGGACCTCGACTCCGACGATGGTGACCGGTTCGGATCCGGTGAGTATCTCGTACGACCGTGAGGAGCTGTTGATGTGGATGTCGCTGTTCCGGTAGGTGGTCTCCTGCTTGTCCCAGGTCGCGCCGGCCTGCCCTTGCAGGAGCAGGGAGAGGTGGTAGACCTCGGGATCGGACTGGCGCACGAGCTTCGGTGTCCGGCGGAAGGCCAGGGAATCGAAGGTCGCCGGCCACACCGCCACATCGCCGAGTTCGATCAGGCGCTGGTGTGCGTGGTAGTCCGCCGCACGGTCACTGGACAGGTGCAGGGGAGCGTGTGTCCGGCCCATGCGCTGTGTCCACGCCTCGAAGCGGTCCTCCGTAGGCAGATCCATGGTGCGGAATACCGACTCGTGCAGCATTACGGCAGTCAATCACAGCGGACAGGGCGGCTTGGGTGAAGGAATCGAGGAGAGCGATCCAGTGCCTGCTGACCTGTGGAGGGGAGCCGCACCGACCCAGTGGTGATAAGCGTCCATGTCGACATTGCTGCCGCACACGATGACGACGACATGCCGGCCGGCGAAACGGTCACGGTCTTCGATGATCGCCGCGATGCCGAGCGCGGCCGACGGTTCGACGACGAGGCCGGCGTGGTCGAGGAGCATCCTCATACCGGCGGTGATCGACGCCTCCCGGACCAGGACGGCGTCGTCGGCGACCAGGAGGAGGTCGTCCAGGACGGCCGGGACGGGACGCCGGCCGGCCACGCCGTCGGCGATGGTGTCGGTCGAGTCGGTGGTGACGACACGCCGCTGGCGCCACGAGTGTGTCATCGCCGGTGCGCCCAGCGGCTGGACGCAGATCACCTCGACTCCGGGTGCCCGTGCCTTCACCACATGACCCACGCCGGTGGCCAGCGCCCCGCCACCGAGAGCTATCAGGACGGCGTCGAACGACGGCACCGTGTCCACCAGTTCCAGGCCGATGGTCGCCGCGCCCTCGCAGGTCTCGATGTCCAGGCTGTCCTCGACCAGCCGGATGCCGTCGTACCGCGCGATGGCCGCCGCCCGCTCGCGAGCCATCTCGTGGTCGCCGTCCACCAGCTCCAACCCGGCGCCCAACGCGCGGATGCGATCAAGCTTGGCCCGGGTCGCGGAGCGGGAGGCCACGACGGTGACGTCGAGCCCCCGGGCGCGGCCGGACCACGCGAGGGCCTGGCCCAGGTTGCCCGCGCTGGCGCACACCACGGCCGGCGAGCCATGGCGGGCGAGCAGACTCGTGACCACCTCGGTGCCGCGGGCCTTGAAGCTGCGGACCGGGTTCGCCGTTTCGAGCTTGATGCTCACCGCGCACCCGAGCTCGGGCTCCAGCGCCTCGCAGCGGTACAGCGGTGTGTCGAGAAAGACCGGGTCGATGACCCGGCGGGCCGCCCGGATCCGAGCGGTGTCGAGGCGCGTCTCCTGCACGGCACAGCAGCGTAGTGCCGTGCGCGCCGCTCCATCGAGTAATGGTCAATTCCCGCTGCCCCAGGTGGGATTCAGCCGGATGGGGAGCACCGTTCTACTCCCGGCGCGCCTGCCCCTGTACTCTCACCCGTAGCCATTAGCACACAATTCCCCCACCCAGGTTGCGCGCTGGCGCGGGCGACACCCACACCACTCTGCCCCACGCAGCCGGGTTCCCCATTCGCCGCCTCCAGGAGGGTCACGGTGAAAATTCGCACCAGAAGCTCGGCGATCATCGGCACCATCTGCCTCATTGCCTCCCTCGCTCTGACCACGGCCTCCGCCGACGAGCGGGCAGCCCCACGCGATGCGGCGGAGGTCGTGCTGAAGGAAGTGGCCACGGCCCAGAACCCCATCGCCGGTGCCGCCGGACCCGGCGACACGGTCTGGATAGCCGAACGCGCGGGCACCGTAAGGGTTCTGGACGATCAGGGGCTCGGCGAGCCCGTCCTCGACATATCCGGCGAGACCACCACCGACGGTGAACGCGGCCTGCTGGGAATCGCGTTCGACAAGGAGCTCGCGCACTTCTACATCTCGTTCACGAACCTCGAAGGCACCAGCACCGTGGACGAGTTCGCCGTGCGGGACGGCGAACTCCAGCCGGACACCCGGCGCACCGTCCTCACCCAGACGCAGCCGTACGCCAACCACAACGGCGGCGACATCCAGTTCGGCCCCGACGGCTACCTCTACATCGCGTTCGGCGACGGCGGCTCGGGCGGCGACCCGCACGACAACGGGCAGAACCTCGACACGCTGCTCGGCAAGATGCTGCGCATCGACCCGAGCGGCGGCGAGCCGTACGCGATTCCGCCGGACAACCCCTTCGTGGGCGTCCCGAACGCGAAGGGCGAGATCTGGGCGTACGGGCTGCGCAACCCGTGGCGCTTCTCCTTCGACGCGGGTACGGGGGACCTGCTGATCGGCGACGTGGGCCAGAGCGCCTGGGAGGAGATCGACTGGGCCCCGGCGGACAGCAAGGGCGGCGAGAACTACGGCTGGTCCGAGATGGAGGGCAACCACTCCTTCCGGGGCGGCACGGAGCCCGCGAACCACGTGCCGCCGGTCCACGAGTACGACCGTAACGGGCTGGGCTGCTCGGTGACCGGCGGCTATGTCTACCGCGGCGACGCGATCCCGGACCTCACGGCGCAGTACGTGTTCAGCGACTACTGCGACGGCACCGTCCGCGCTCTGCGGATGGAGAACGGCAAGGTGACCGGCGAGAGCGACCTCGGGGTCAACGCCGGCCAGGTCATCTCGTTCGTGCAGGGAGGCGACGGCGAGCTGTACCTGCTCGACATCGGCGGCCGCGTCTCCCGCATCGACCCGGCGTAGCGCGGAGGTAGCACGGAGGGGGCCTTTCGGGCCGGTGCGGGCAGCGCCATGCGTACCGAACCCGGAAGGCCCTCACCCGTTCAAGCCGCACGGACACGCCCGTCAAGGGCTACGTCGCAAGTCAGGGGGCGGGTTCCATCGAGGATGCGGCCGTCTGCTCGTCGTGCTCACGCGGCATGCGCATGACGGTGGCGGGCGACGGGTGTTGGCCCTTTTTCGAGGAGCGGATCTCCCCGGCGAGCTTCACCGCGGCCTCCAGCTCTGGGCGCCCGGTGGCGCGGGTGGGGATCTTCTCCGAGAAGACCCGCGTCATTCCGGCCTCGGAGAGGGAGTCGAGCTGCGCGTCCAGAGACTGCCGGGCGGTCGAGGCGCGGGCACGGCCGAAGCGGACGTGCCCGACCGGCTTGGCGCCGGCGCTCGCAGGCCGGGGCGCTTGAAGACGTCGCTCACGCCCCAGGCCGTTTCATGAGGGTGTTTCATGAGCGGCCAGCTATACGACAGCCGCCCGGGACCCAGGACCCAGCGGCCCAGATCACGGACTGTCAAGACTTCTGACAAGAAGATCGGTTTCTTACTCCGTTCCTACCGGGACCCCGGGTCGGCCGAGCCGGTGGTCGAGTGCGGCACCGACATCGGGGCAGTTCGTGCGGATGACGTCGAGGAAGGCGTTCAGTGCCGGGGAACGGTCCCGGGCGCTGAAGGACAGGACCAGATCGGGCAGAGGAGTGCGCGGGGTCACCTCGCAGAACCACGTGCCCCGTCGTGGGGCCGCCAGCATGCGGGAGGGCCCCAGGCCGACGCCCACCCCGCAGGCGGCGAGACCGATGATCGTGTGGATGTCCCTCGCGACGGTCGCGCCGGAGAGCGCTGGGGAGTCCTGCCCCATCAGGGTCCGCAGCCCGGTGGCGACTGCGGGCTCATCCTCGCCCGGCGCTACGATCAGCGGCTGTCGCCGCAGCCGGTCCACGTCCACCGACGGCTGCCCCGCGTACGGGTGCGTGCTGCTCACGACCGCGACCAGGTGGTCGTGCCCGATCGGCACCGACACCAGATGCTCGGCCCCGACGCCCCGTGGCCGGCCGAGGCCGATCGCCACGTCCAGTTCGCCGGCGACGAGCGCGGCCGTGCTGCGGCTGGTCGCCATCTCGTGCAGTTCCAACCGCACGTCGGGCCGTTCACGGCCGAACCGGCCAAGGACGTCCGGCAGGGGTTCGAGCAGCGCCGAGGCGATGAAACCCAGGCGCAGTCGGCCCGTCTCGCCGCGCGCTGCCCTGGCCGCGTCGACCGAGGCCGCCCTGATCTCGTCGAGCGCCCTGCGCGCCCGGGAGAGGAAGGCCGCGCCCGCGGCCGTCGGGAACACCCCCTGGCGGGTGCGATCGAACAAGCGGGTGCCCACCTCTCGTTCGAGGTCGGCGATCTGCTTGGACAGCGGAGGCTGCGCGATGCCCAGCGCACCGGCCGCCCGGCCGAAGTGTTCGTGCTCGGCGAGGGCCAATGCGTACCTCAGGTGCCGCGCCTCCATGCCATCCTCCCGCCATATTCCATAAGTATCGCCGACCAGCTTGTCAGATCTTTCACTGGATGACCGGGACCAGGGCGCGTGGAATGCGGTCATGACTGATTCTTCCTCCCCAGGCACCGTCTTCGTCTTCGTGCACGGGGCCTGGCACGGCTCCGGGCAGTGGGCGGCGACGCAGCGCGCACTCGCCGGACTCGGTGCCGCGAGCATGGCCGTCGACCTGCCGGGGCACGGCTTCGACGCACCGCTGCCCAGCGGATACCTACAGCCGGGCCAGCCGGGCCTGCTGACCGAGAAGTCCGCGCTCGCCACCACGACGATGGACGACAGTGCCGAGGCCGTGCTGGACACGCTGCGCCAGGCCCGCCACCACCGTCGTGTCGTGCTCGTCGCACACAGTGCGGGCGGCGGCCCCGCGTCACTGGCTGCCGAGCGGGCACCCGAACTCGTCGACGACATCGTCTACCTCTCGGCTTTCGTGCCCGCCGGACGGCCCCGATTCTTCGACTATCTCGGCTCGCCCGAGAACGCCACGGCACGGGGCCAGAGCCTCAATCTCGGCGACGCCGGGGAACTGGGCGCCGTGCGGATCAACCCGCTCTCACAGGACCCCGCCTACGTCGAGGAATTGCGGCAGACCCACTACCACGACACCCCCCTGGACCGCTTCGACCGCTGGCGCTCGGCACTGAGCCCCGATCTGCCGCTGGCGATCCCCACCACCCCGGTCATCGTGACCCCGGCACGGTGGGGGCGCGTCCCACGGACCTTCCTACGCTGCGCGGACGACCGGGCGCTGCCGACGGCGGTGCAGGATCTGATGATCGCGGAAGCCGACCGGGCCGTGCCCGGCAACCCGTTCACCGTGCGCACCCTCCCGGGCAGCCACAGCCCGTTCGCCGCCCGGCCCCGTGAGCTCGCCGCGGCTCTGCTTCCATGAGCGGCGGACGCCTCGTGCTGCCGGTGGTGCTCAGCGCCACCTTCGTCCAGTTGCTCAACGTCACTGTCGCCCAGGTGGCCGCTCCGGCGATCCAGGCCGGTCTGGGTGCCGGTCCTGGCGCTGTGCAACTGGTCCTCGCCGGATACACCCTGACGTACGCGTGCCTGCTCATCCCCGCCGCGCGGCTGGGCGACCGGTACGGCTACCGTCGGCTGTTCATGGTCGGCACCGTGGTCTTCACCGCAGGCTCGGTGGCCGGAGCATGCGCCCCCGACGCCGCGTCGCTGATCGCGGCCCGGCTGGTGCAGGGCGCGGGCAGTGGCCTGGTCGCCCCCCAGGTCCTGTCGCTCATCCAAGCCGCTACCCCCGCGGCACGCCGGCCGCGTGCCCTGGGTCTGTACGGCGCCACCATGGCCGTCGCGTCGCTGGCCGGGCCACTGATCGGCGGCCTCGTCCTCAGTGCCGATCTCTTCGGCCTCGGCTGGCGGCCGGTGATGCTCCTCACCGTGCCGGTGGCGCTCGCCTCGCTGGCCGGAGCGACCGCGCTGCCCCGCGCCCGCGGGGCGGACGGACTCCGCGTCGACAAGCTGGGGGCGCTGCTGGTCACCGTGGGAGCCGGCGCGTTGGTCATGCCCCTGGCGCTGGGGCGGGAAGCGGGCTGGCCCTGGTGGACATGGGCAGGTTTCGCCGTGGCTGTGGCCGCCCTCGGCCATTTCGTCCGGAGCCTCCCGCACCGAGCGGACCCGCTGATCCATCCCGCGGTGCTGCGTGACCGGTCGGCGCTCAGGGGCACACTGCTGGTGTTCGCGTTCAACACAGGGGTGCCCTCCTTCACCTACCTGCTCTTCCTCCACCTTCAGTCCGCCGTCGGGTACTCGGCGTTGTCAGCCGCACTGACCTCGGCACCGTTCGCCGCCGCCGCGGTTCTGGGCAGCAGAGCCGCACCCGCTCTCACTCGCCGTCACGGACCGACGGTGCTCACCGCCGCGTCGCTGGTGCTGGCCGGGATGTGCCTGGCACTGGCCCCGCTCGTCGGCTCGCCGGCGGGACGCCAGGCGGCACTGCCCGTGCTGGCCATCGGCGGAGCCGCGTTCGGCGCCTTCACCGCGTCGGTGTTCACCCTGGTCCTGGCCGAGGTACACGGCCCCGCCGCCGGTTCGGTCTCCGGGCTGCTGCCCACAGCACAGCAGCTCGGCGGATCCATCGGAGTGACCGCGGCCGGCCTCGCCTACTACGCCCCTGCCTCCGACGCGGACACCGCGTTCCGGCACGCCATGCTCTACCAGGTCGCCGCCTTCACGATCACCGCGCTGATCAGCCTCCGGCTCCGCGACCGGCCTGGCCCCAAGGCTCCGAGCAGCCACAGCAGCCACAGCAGCCACAGCAGTCACGGGAGAGGGGCACGTATGTAGAGCACGGTGCTGGACGGCGCAATACGTCGCCCGACCCGCTCGCCGAGCTCTGGACCAGATCCGCCGGGGTGGTTCCCGACCGGGAATCACCCCGCGTCCAACGTCCCCCGCAGAAGACGGCCGAGCCGCCGCTGATGGCACTCGTTGCAGCGGTGCGAAGAGTCAACCGGGATGCCGCCGGGCTGGGAACGCCGAAGTAGCGGATCAGCTCGTCCTTGCCGGTCGCGGGGAAGGACCGTAACCCCTCCAGCTCCTCCGCGTCACCGGCCCTGCGCGATCGGTGAGGTTTCGGCGCATGAACCGGACCGCGCGGAGGTAGGGATCTCGGCTGATGAGCAGGGCCCGGTGGGGGCGACCCGAAGGAGAGGTCTGGGCGATGGCGTTGATCATCAGCGGTGGGTGTGCCGACCGGGGCCGGGACACCGGGTGAACGCGCCGGATCCGTACGGGGCCACGGCGGTTCCGGGCCAGGAGGCCGAGCGGTTCGTGGCGGCCTCGGCCGTGCTGACGGGGTTCGACGCCGCCGAACTCGCCGCGACCGGCATGGCCGAGATCTACCGGGAGTTCGTGACCCGGCGGGTGGCGCCGCCCCTCTACGCAAGGCTGGTGGACCGGCTGGCCGGTGCGACGGCCGATGCCCACACGGCGCTGGGCGGCGATGCGGAGCTGGATGAGCTCGCGCGGGCCGTGTGCCACCTCTGGTACCTGGGGGAGTGGCCGGGGCTGGTGGGCGAGGACGGCGGGGCGGCGCCCTGCCTGGTGTCGGGGCGGGCCTACGCCCGTGGACTGGTCTGGCGCACCTTCGGCGGCCACGCGCCCGGCACGGGACGTCCCGGCTACGGCACCTGGGCCGATTCCCCCGCTGGAGTGACAGGGGGCGGGGGCCGTTGACCGGCGGTGAGGACTTCGACGTGATCGTGGTCGGCGCGGGTGTCGCGGGATCGCTGGTGGCACGGCAGTTGGGGGATCGCGGCTGGCGCGTCCTGGTCCTGGAGGCGGGGCTGGGCGGGGCGCCCGAGGCGGACGCGGAACGGTTCCGGTCCGCGCCGGTGAAGGTCCCCGGCGCCGCGATCGCGGACAATCCCCTGGTGCCGTCACCCGACGTACTGGACCTCGGCGGCCTGGCCGGTGGCGGGTACCGGGCCGACGGACACCTCGTCCAGAACGGCCGACTGCCGTACGCGAGCGGCTATCTCCGGGTGAACGGAGGTACGGGCACCGCGTGGACGGGGCTGGCCCCGCGGATGCATCCGGAGGACTTCCGCACCTCGGACTTCGGGTACGGCCGTGACTGGCCGATCGGTTACGAGGAGCTGGAACCGTACTACCGGGCCGCGGAGCGCGAGTTGGGGGTCGCGGGCGACCCGGAGGAACAGCGCGACCTGGTCGGTCTGCCGCTCGCGGACCGCTACACCTTCGCGCACCGCCCCTTACCCGCGAGCCACCTGGACCGGCTCATGGCCGAGCGGCTCGACGGACGGAAGATCACCGATCCCTCGTATCCGCACCGGGTCGAACTGCGGGTCGTCGGGACGCCCCAGGCCCGCAACAGCGAGACCACCGAGGAGCACGGCGCTGTCTGCGAGGGCAGCGCCAGTTGCATCCCCATCTGCCCCACGGGGGCGAAGTACACCCCGCTGCGGACACAGCGGCGCTGGGGACCGGGCGTCACCCTGCTCACCCGCGCGGTGGCCGGCCGTCTGCTGGCGGACCCGGCCGGCCGGATCACCGGAGTCGAGTACCAGCGCTACGACGACCCCGCCCGGCCCTCCTCGGCCACCGGGCACGTGGCGCGGGGGACCACGGTCGTGCTGGCCGCGCACGCCATCGAGAACGCCCGGCTCCTGCTCTCCTCCGGCCTGGCCAACTCCAGCGACCAGGTGGGCCGGAATCTGATGGACCACCCCGTCCTGCTCACCTGGGGCCTCATGCGGGAGCGGACGGGCCCCTACCGCGGGCCCGGCTCGACCTCCGGTCTGGAGGGATTCCGGTTCGGCCCTGCCCGCACCGCCCGTGCCCCCTTCCGTGTCGAGATCGGCAACTGGGGCTGGACCTGGGCCGTGGGCCCGCCCGGCCACGAAGTCGCCGCCCTCCTGCGCCCGGGGGATCCGGCGGCCACGGGGGCGGAGGAGCAGGGCAGGGGGCTGTTCGGCGCGGAGCTGCGGCAGGCCGTCGGGGACCGGGTCGGGCGGCAGTTCGCCCTGCAGTTCGAGATGGAGCAGAGCGCCGACCCCGCCAACCGTGTGACGCTCGACCCCCACCAGCGTGACCTGCTGGGCCATCCGCGCCCTGTTCTGACCTACGACCTGTCCGACCACGTGAAGAAGGGCATCGTCGCGGCCAAGGCCGTGTCCGACGAGATCTTCGCGCTTCTCGGGGCGGAGGATCACAGCCGGTACGCATCGGGCCCGTCCCAGCCCGGCTGGTTCGAGTACGGCGGCCGGCCCTACGCCTACCGCGGCGCGGGCCACGGCGCCGGCACGCACATCATGGGCGAGCGCCCCGCCGACTCCGTCGTCGACTCCTGGCAGCGCGCCTGGGACCACCCCAACCTCTATGTGGTGGGCTGCGGCAGCATGCCCTCCCTCGGTACGTCCAACCCGACGCTCACCATGGCCGCGATCACCCTGCGCAGCGCCGAGCGGATCCATCGCGACCTGTCCGCGGAGCGCGTCACGATCCGCTCGCAGGCCCCCGGGAACACCCCCGGCCACACCACTCCAGAGGAGACAGCCGCCCCATGACCGACGATCTCTCCCTGCCGCCCGTCGCCGCCCCGTACCAACTGCCCTTCCACTACGGGGCCCTGCACAACATCGGCCTCGACCACCTCGTCGATCCCGCCCCGGTGCACAAGGCGCTGGCCGAACATCATCCGGACCTGAGTGCCGCCGACTTCGACGGCCGGGCCTGCGTCACCCTCAACTACCAGCTCTACTTCGCCCAGTACCCGAACGGCGGCGGCATCACCCAGGAGATCGAGTACAGCATCGTCGCGTACCCCACCGCCGGCGCCGACCGCCTCGCCCGCCTGACGTACGAGGAGTACGCCCACGGCCACGACCAGACCAAGCTGCTCGGCATCGCCCGGCTGCATGTGCTGTGCGACAACCCGCTGGCCATCGAGGCCGGTACGAAGCTCTTCGGAGAGCCGAAGTACCCCGCCTGGTTCGAGACGACCCTGCCCTCGCTCAACGGCCCGGCCGGCGACATCTGGACCGTCGCCTGCAACCAGGCCACACACGCTCCCTCGGCCCCGGCCGTGGACCGCCAGGACCGGCCTCTGTTCTCGTTCCAGGCCGACCTGACCGGGCTGTCCCGTACCCCCGTCAACAACACGCCCATCACCGGGTACGGCACCGACCCCGCCGGCCGGCCACTGGCCGGTCCCATGAACGTCTACCAGCCCTACCAGTACGTTTCCCTGGCCGATGCGCCGGAGCGGGCGGAGCTCACGGTTCACGACCGGACCTCTTCCATCGGCGCCGACCTGACCGCCCACATCGGCACGGCCCCCGCCGCCGGGGTGTGGACGTACCAGTCGGCCCCCGTCGCCGCCCACAACCGCCCCTACTACGTGCCACGCGCGCGCTGAGCCCCGGCCTTCGCGCTCATGTCGCTCCGGGACCCCCGCTCGCGACGGCGCGGGCCCTGAGGGCGGCCAACTTGCCCGCGTCGGCCGAGCCCGGCTCGGTGGTGTAGATCAGCATCTTGAGATCGCCCTCGGGGACCGCCAGGACATTGCCGTCCATCCTCACCGGCCCGACGTCGGGATGGTCGACGATTCCGCGGCGTCGCTCGAACTTCGCGGTGGCCCCGCTCTGCCACAGGTCGGCGAAGGGCGCGCTCGCTGTGTGGAGCGCGGTGACCAGGGAAGTGAGGCCACGGTCGGACGGGTAGCGGCTGGCGGCCTCCCGTAGCTCGGCGACCAAGGACGCTTCGAACTCCTCGGTCTCCCGCTCCGACTCCACCTCGCAGTTGGTCGTGTTCGTGAAGTATCGCCACGCCATGTTGCGATCACGACGGGTGTACGGGGTGGGGTCGCCGCAGAGTGCGCTGCCCAGCGCGTTGTACGTCAGAAGGGTCCAGGTGGCGTCGAACACCGCGACCGGCACGCTCTCCAGGCGGTCGAGCAGTTGACGGGTGGCGGGGCCGATACGCCGATTGACCTGCCCCGGCTGCGCGATCGCGTGACCGGTGAGGATGCACAGGTGCTCGTACTCGGCCCGTGACAGGGCGAGTGCTCGGGCCACCGCGTTGAGGACCTGGAGCGAGGGGCGGGCGCGGCCCTGCTCCAGCCGTTTGATGTAGTCCTCCGACACCTTGCTCAACTCGGCCAGGTCCTCCCGCCGGAGGCCAGGGGTACGGCGGCGTGAGTCCGCGCTGCCACCGAGGGGCTCGGCGGGTGGCACCCGGCCGCGCCACTCGCGGAGCAGCGCACCGAACCGGCGGAGTTCATACATGGGTTCATTGTAGGAACTGGCGTACCCGCGCTCGGCCCGAGCGCCCCTGAGCCGCCTATGGCGTGGCCGCCGAGCTCATCACTCGGTCGAGCTCATCACTCGGACGGGGCGGTGGCGAGGAAGTCCTCGTCGTGATCGTCCCCGATCAGGTGCGCCACCTCGATGAGGCGGGCCACCCTGCCGCCGTCGATCCGCGCGAAGAGATGGGATTCGAAGGTCAGGGCCTGTCCGTCCGCCGGGACCATACGGAACAGGAAGCGGCCGGCGATCCCACTGCCCGTGCTGATCTGTTCCAGCACCTGCAACTCGCCTCCGCCTGTCACCATCTGGCGCATCTCGCGCACATGCGCGGTGTACTCGGCACGCCGGTACACCCGCCCGCTGATGCGCTGGACGAAGTCCGGGGTGATCAGCTTGTCCAGAGTCCGTTCGAGCGGCTCGGCGCTCTCGTCGCCGTACAGCAGCTCGGTCAACACGGCAGGCAGATCGAATACGTGGGTCATCGGTGATTTTCTCTTCTTGCTCAGTGGAATGGGGATGTCGGGGGACGGGAGCCCCGTCCGGCACGTCGTGGGCCGGGGCGCTCCACGTCCCGGCCCGGACACGACTCCATGGTGGCCCCGCCCGACCGTCCGCAACCAGGGCCAACCTGTCCCACCCAGGAGCCCCACCACGAGCGAACCGGCCGCCCCGGCACTTCCTCGGAGGTCGGGGCGGCGGTGGTTCAGTGGCTGCTCCCGGCTCGCGGCGGCTTGTGGTGGTCCTTGGGCTCCACCAGTCTGGTCAGTCCCCTGCGGAAGTCGCATTCAGCGGCCGACAGCCGGTCGGTGATGCCGTCGGCGAGGTCTTTGGCGTCGTCGAGCATGTTCTTCAGGAACTTGCCGAAGCCATGGGGCTTGTGTGGTTTGGTCACGGTCTCTCCTCCTGTGGGGGATGGCCGAGGTGTCCGGCCCGTGGTTCTCCTCCGACGTGGGTGTGGGAACTGGGGGGAAGCCTTGGGGCCGCGCCGGGAGGCGAGTTGAGGGAGTTCAGGGCATGCCCATGACAGTATGTGATGAACGGTTACGGCGCGTGCAGGTGGCACGGGGTCGGCGCGCGAAGCACGCCACGGTCCACAAAGTGCGCCCAGGCACACGTGGATGAGGGGCGCCTACTTGGACTCGACCCGTCCGAGCGGGTCGGGACCGGCCGTCAGCGCGTCACGCGCCGCCTGCCAGGCGTGGTCCCCGGGGTGGAGCTCCGTGCGGAGGTAGGCCCAGGTGAGCCGCTGGACCGCGGCCACCCGGGCGGGGTTCTCGTCCGTGGTCTCGGCGACGTCGTATCCGGAGACCCCGCCGAGCCCGTGCTCCGCGTCGAACAGGGTGAGCAGGGACTTGGGGCCGGGGGAGAGGGTGTACGGGTCGGCGTGCCAGTCCGGGCCGCGAACCGTCAGGTGGGTGGAGGCGTCCTTGTCGCCGGCGACCACGAGCGTGGGCGTCGTCATCCCGGAGAAGTCCGTGGTCAGGAAGGAGAGGTACCCCGCCGCGGACTCGCTGAGGGCGTCGCCGCCCCTGCCGGGCGCGGCGAGCAGTACCCCCGCCTTGACGCGGGGCTCGCTCAGGTTCACCTCCGTCCCGTCGTCCGGATCGGTGAGCCGGGCCCCCAGCAGCAGGCTCGCGGTGTGCCCGCCCATGGAGTGCCCGGCCACGGCGACCTTGCTGTGGTCCAGGCGCCCGAGGAGCTGCGGGACGGCGGCCTCGATCGCGTCGAGCCGGTCGAGGACGCGCTTCATGTCCTCGGCCCGTGACCGCCAGTACAGCGGGGCACCAGGGGTGCTGGGATCCAGGTGCAGCGTCGTGGAGCTCAGATGGGTGGGCTGGATCACGACGAAGCCGTGCGCGGCCCAGAAGTTGACGAGGGGGGCATAGCCGTTCAGTGAGGAGAGGTGGTTCGAGTGGCCCTGTCCGTGCGAGAGCAGGATGACCGGCAGGTCCGTCCCGGTCACGGGCGCGGAGACCCGGACCTCCAGGTCCACGGCTCGGTCGGGGGTCGGCAGCACCACCGGCGCGACGGAGAGGACGGGCGTGGGCGGGCCGAAGGTGCCGGCCGCGTAAGTCGATTCGCTCATGATGTGCACTTCCCTTGACTGGCCTCGGCGACGGCTTCGCCCATGCCGAAGCGGAACGCTGTTCCGATTACGATACGGATCAGCGTTCCGCTTTGTCAACGACCGTGGGAAGGGGTGAGCGGGCTCCTCGATCGCGCCGACGGCATGGACACGTCGTACGGGACGTGCCCATGCCGTCGGGGCGGGGTCAGGTGGGTTACGGAAGCGGGTCCGCGCCCGCGAGGGTGATGACCGGGCGCAGGCCCGCGGGGCGTTCCTCCACCGGGAGGTGGTCGACGAAGTGGACCGCGCAGCCGAGTTCGGCCGCGCCGCCGTCCGCGTCCCGGTCGTCGCCGACCATCAGGACGTCGTGCGGATCCTGGCCCAACTCCTCGCAGGCGGTCCTGAAGAGGCGGGCGTCGGGCTTCTGGATGCCGTGTTCGTAACTGAGCACGTACGCGTCCACGAAGGCGTCGAGGCCGTGGGCGCGGAAGACGGGGCGCAGGTCCCAGCCGATGTTGCTCACCACGGCGACGCCGATGCCGGCGCGCCGCAGCGTGCCCAGTACCTCGGCCGCGTCCGCGTAGGGGCGCCAGGCGTCCGGTGTCATATGGCGGTCGTAGAGCGCGTCGTACAGGTCGGGGCTGGGCAGCTCCACCTGCCGGGCGACTCCGGTGTACGCGGCGCGGTGCCGTTCGGCGCTCTCGTCGCGGGTCGCCCACAGCTCGGCCAGATCCGGCGGCACTTCCTGCGGGGAGGGCAGTCCGGGCAGCGCGCCCACCACGGCCAGCCGCATCGCGTATCGCCGTACCTCGATGGGGGATACGGCGACACCCGCCTCGTCGAGCACGGCGCGCAGCCATGAACTCGCGGATTCGATACGGAAGAGGGTCCCGGAAAAGTCGAAGAGCACAGCCTTGAAGGTCATGTACCCGATCCTTCCCGCGTCACGGCTCCCTGGACAAGGTCACGCGCCTGAACAGCGCGATCGAGAACGCGACGACGGCGCCACCGAGCAGCCAGCCGCCCAGAACGTCCGAACTCCAGTGCACGCCCAGCCACAATCGGGTGATTCCCACGCCGACGACCGACACCGCCGCGACCGCCACGGCCGCCCGCCAGGGCCACCGGCCCACACCGTGGCGCCGCATCAGCCACAGCAGCAGCCCGCAGGTCACCGTGGCCGCCATGGCGTGTCCCGAGGGGTACGCGGCGAAGTGCGCGGAGTCGACCGGGTCGGGCCACTGCGGGCGCTCCCGCCCCACGGCCCACTTCAGCCCCTGCGAGACGGCCGCCCCCAGCGCGCTCGCCGCCGCCACCCACAGTGCGAGCAGCCGCTCGCCGCGCAGCCACACCGCCACCACGGCCACCGCCGCCAGCAGCCGCATCGTCCAGGGGTCCCAGATCCAGTCGGTGAGCAGCCGGTTGGCCCGGGTGAGCCCCGGTTCGGCCACCGCCGGGCGGTGCAGTCCCTCCGCGACCGTCCGGTCGAACGCGATCAGCGGCCCCCACCGAGCCGCGACGAGCGCCGTCAGCAGCCCGGCGGCGACGGTGAGCAGCGCGGCCGTACGACCGGGTCCCAGCCACCGTGTCCTGCGTGGACGAGGCGAGGGCGGGGGAGCGGACGGGGGAGGGGAGGGGGTCCGGGCTGCGGAGGTCGGTGGGGGGTGCATGCGGTGATCCTCGCTGACGGAACCCCCGCCGGGCCACCCGGCGGGGGTTCCGGAGGTCATCCGAGCGCGCGCAGCGCCGGTACGAAGGCGATCAGCAGCGGGACGACCGGCACCAGCGAAGCGGCCGCCGTCAGCCGCAGCCGGCGCGCCGCGGTCAGCCGGGGAACGGGTGTCAGCAGCCGGTTCACCCGCTGCGGCACCTGTGCGTCCGGAGTGGTGCCGGGGCCGAACACCCCCCGGTCCTCGTTGAGTTCGACCAGGGCGAGGGCGATCGTCAGCCGGCCGAAGCGCCGTGAGGCGACATCGTCAGCGGCCAACTCGACCAGCCGGTGCATCTCGTCGCGGAACGCGGCGAAGACCGGGATCTGCGGGAAGCCGTTCGCGAGCGCCCCCGAGCAGTGCAGCAGCCAGTCGTGCCGCGCCCGCGCGTGGCCCTGCTCATGGGCGAGCACGGCATCGAGCTGACGGCCCTTCAGGCGGCGCAACGCGGCCGTGGTGATGACCAGTTGGGGCGCCGTGCCGGGCAGCCACCAGGCACCGGGGCGCTCGCCCTCCAGCACCACGAGCGGTTCACCGCCGGGCTCCTCGCCGGGCAGCACCGGGGCGCGTACGAGGAGTTCCCCGCGGCGCTGCCGGCGCCTGCGGCGGGCCCGGTGGATCTCGCGGGTGAGCATCGCCACCGTCCACAGACCGCCGCCCGCCAGCAGGACGGCGAGCACGGCGGACCACGGCCGGTTCGGCCCGAAGGCGTACGCCTCCACCACGCCGCTCGGCGCGGGCGCGAAGACATGGCCCCGTACGGCCAGCCAGGCGGCGGCGGCGCTGAAGACCATGGAGAGCGCGAAACTCAGCAGGACGGCCCCCACGACGCACTGCCAGACCCACAGCGCCACCACGGGCTCACGCTCCGGCCATTCGGCGCGGGACAGAATCCGCGGCGCGACGACTGCGGCCAGTCCACCGATCAGCAGCAGCGCCAAGGAGACCATCATGGCGCCCAGAGTATGAGGGTCGTGCCGCCCAGGGGTATGACCTTGACCGGCAAGTGACCTACGACACGTTTCGCGGCCGGTCCGGGCGATCACAGGAAATCGGAGAGAACCGGCCGGAATTCAGAGCGTGAGCAGCATCGTCAGCATCGCGATCCCCATGGACAGCCGGCAGGCCGGCACCAACTCCGTCCGGTCGGCCCAGCCGACGGCCCCCGGACCGCCGGGACCCGGACCGGCGACCGCACCGGCCACAGCACCGGGAACGGCACCCCGCGCGGGACCGGACGCGGGTCCGGACAGGGCGGGCAGCGGCAGCAGCCGGGCGCCCGCCCACAGCACGTAACCGGCGTAGTAGATCAGCAGCGCGGCGGTGACCAGCGGCGTCCCCGCCGCCGTGTGCGCGGCGCCCGGCCCGCCCGTCACGGTGGCCATGGAGCCCGCCATGTAGACCATCGCGAGCATGCCCAGCAGATGGTGCACCTGGTGCGTCGAGCCGCGGTCCACGACGAGCGCGCGCAGCGCCGCCCCGCCGAAGACCACCGCGTACCCCAGCCAGACCCAGCGTGGTGGTGTCACCACCGTGGCGGGCACGGCCATCGCCGCCATCCCGAGCCCCATCAGCGCCTCACCGCCCGCCGGGCCGTGCCGGGCCGCGCCGCCGGCCCGCAGCCGGAGCAGGCAGTACCCCCCGGCCGTCGCGCAGAGCGCGACGAGCAGCCATCCGGCCGTCACTGATCCGTGCACCGCGCACCTCCCCCGTTCCGTGGTGTCGGCGAAGTGATGCCCGGCGCGGCGGGTGCGCAGACACGCGCAGAGGGACACGGGGGGCGCGCGGACCCGGCGGGGGAGATGGCGGGGACGACCGCGGGGAGCCGGCGGCGGAGGGGGACGCGTACCGCGCCGCGCCCCCCCTCGTACGAGCCGTACGGTGGCCGACGTACGGCTACCGCTCCACCGGATCGGGGCGGGCGCACCTGCTCGCCACCCGCAGCGCCCTGTCCTCCCGCGCCGCGTCGAGGAGCGTCAGCATGATGTCCAGGACGTGCCGCGCCAGCTCGGCGGAGGCCCGGTGCGGGCGGCCCTCGGCGAGCGCCCACGCCAGATCCGCGAGCCCCGTGCCGCGCTCGGCCCCGGCGTACCCCGCCGAGACCGGCAGGGTCTCCCACTCCCCGCCGGGCCGGTGGAGTTCGACGGGCCCGTCGAAGCCGTTCGGGTCCGGTACGGAGAGGGAGCCGCCCGTGCCGTACACCTCGATGCGGGGGAGTCGCGCGGCGTGGATGTCGAAGCTCATCACCAGTGTGGTGAGCGCCCCGTTCGCGTGCTGGAGCACCCCGCTGACATGGGTGTCCACCTCGACGCCGAACCGCTCGCCGGCCCGTGGCCCGCTGCCGATCTCCCGTTCGGCGCGGGGCCGGGAGGCCGCGCCGGTCACCTTCACGACCGGGCCCAGGAGATGGACGAGCGCGGAGAGGTAGTACGGGCCCATGTCGAGCAGCGGTCCGCCGCCGGGCCGGTAGTAGAACTCGGGCGCCGGGTGCCAGCGTTCGTGTCCCGCCGTGGTCATGAAGGCCGTCGCGGCGACCGGGGCGCCGATCAGCCCGTCGTCGACCGCCTTGCGCGCCGTCTGGACCCCCGTACCCAGAACGGTGTCGGGCGCGCAGCCCATCCGCAACCCGCTGCCGACGCCCGCGTCCGCGGCGGCGGCGAGCAGCGCGTCGGCCTCCTCCCGGGTGGTGGCGAACGGTTTCTCCCCGTAGACGTGCTTGCCCGCGGCGAGCGCCGTCAGGGCGACGTCCGCGTGGGCCGCGGGGATCGTCAGGTTGAGTACGGCGTCGACATCGTCCCTGGCGGCCACTTCGGCGGCGGAGCGGGCGACGGCCGCTCCCGGCACCCGGGCCGCGACGGCCGCGGCACGGGCGGGATCGAGATCGGTGACGGCGGTGAGCGTCACGTTCTCCAGCCGCTCCAGGGTGTCCAGATAGGCGCCGCTGATCGTGCCCGCGCCCACCATGCCGATTCTCAGCGGCTCGCCCACAGCAGTCCCCTCTCGGTGAGTGTCCGTACCTCGGGTACGTCGAAGTCGTCGGGCTTGTGGCCGACGGCCGAGACGAAGACCCGT
The DNA here is from genome assembly GCF_044744405.1 of Streptomyces sp. NPDC087310. NCBI lineage: Bacteria > Bacillati > Actinomycetota > Actinomycetes > Kitasatosporales > Streptomycetaceae > Streptomyces > Streptomyces sp. NPDC087310. Next base: position 497,944 of record NZ_JBIUYF010000006.1, read on the forward strand.
CCCGCGCCCCAGTTCCTGGTCCACACGGCGGGCATGGTGACCGGCCGCGCGCGCTCCTCGTCCGCGGCGAACCCGACCGTGGCGAGTACGTCGACGAGTGGATCGGTGGCCAGCCAGTACTTCTCCGTGTGGACCCGGAAGGCGCCGAGGCCCGCCATCACCGGGTGGTCGGCGCGCTCCCCGACCGGGGTGATCTCGTGGTCGGAGAAGCCGGCCGGGTGCATCAGGAACTGGCCGCCGGTCAGAAGCTGGTAGCCGAGGTCTCCACGGAAGGAGTCGACGATCCCGCCGTGCCAGCCGGCCAGCCCGGTCCCGGCGCGTACGGCGGCGGCGAGTCCCGCGCTCTGCTCCCCGGTGATCTCACCCATCGTCCAGCACTGGACGATCAGATCGGTGGCGGCGAGCAGTTCGGCGTCGGCGTAGACGTCCAGGGTGCCGGAGACCCGTACGTCGTAACCGTGGGCGCGCAGGAAGGGCAGGAACAGCTCCGTGATCTCCACGGGGCGGTGTCCCTCCCAGCCGCCCCGGACGACCAGAGCCCGTCGTGCGTCGGATGTCTCGGGTGTCACAGTCGTTGCACACTCCCATCGGTGTCGCGGGCCCGTCGGTGGCACGGGGCGGGGCGATACGTCCGAACCGGCCCGTACCGCCGCCCCCTCGCACCCCGTTGTGCCCATCCGTACCCGCGTTAGGCTGCTGCTGCCCCCCCACCGGCTCACCGGCCCACCGGCCGTCCGCGAGGAGACAGCGCACCATGGACACCGTCCCGAGCCCCGTCGGAGCGCTCACCTACCGCGACGCCACGGCGGCCGACGCCGAGGCCCTGGTGGCGCTCATCGAGTCGGCCTACCGCGGCGACAGCAGCCGCACGGGCTGGACGACGGAGGCGAACCTCCTGGAAGGGCAGCGGACCGACCGGGAAGGGGTGCTCGCGGTGATCGAGGCGCCCGGCAGCCGGCTGCTGGCCGTCGAGCGGGACGGCCGGCTGATCGCCTGCTGCCAGCTCGAACACCGCGACGAGGCGGCCTACTTCGGCATGTTCGCCGTGTCGCCGGGGGCGCAGGGCGGCGGACTCGGCCGGCTGATCATCACGGAGGCGGAGCGCACGGCCCGCGCGACCTGGGGCGTGCGGGAGATGCACATGACGGTGATCTCGCTGCGGGAGGACCTGATCGCCTGGTACGAGCGGCGCGGCTACCGCCGTACGGGAAAGCGGTTCCCCTTCCCGTACGGCGACGAGCGCTTCGGTATCCCGCTCCGGGCCGACCTGGAGTTCGAGCTGCTGGTCAAGCCACTGACCGAGCTGTAGCGACCCCCGCGGGACCCGCGCCGTGCTCAGGCGGTGAAGCGGCCGGTGCGCCGGATCTCCGGGTGGTCGGTGGTCACGGCGTTCAGCTCGAAGGCGCGCGCGAGCCGGAGCTGCTCCTGCGTGTTCACCACCCAGCCGATGACGCCGAGACCCCGCCCGTGCGCGCGCTCCACGACCTCCAGGGTCAGCCTGCGCAGGTTCAGGGCGAGCGAGGCGGCGCCCACCGCCGTCGCCCGCTCCACCACGTCCTCGCCCCAGCGACTGGCGATCAGCACCGTCCGTACGCCCGGCACCAGCGCGGCGATCTCGGCGACCGCCTCGTCGTGGAACGACGACACCTCGACGCGCTCCACGAGACCGCGCTCCCGCATCACCCGGGCCAGCGCGCGGGCCGCCGCCACGTCCTTGATCTCGGCCTGGAGCGGCGACCGTACGGCGTCCAGGACCTCCTCGAAGACCGGGACGCGCTCGCCGTCGCCCGCGTCCAGCTCCCGCAGCTCGGCGAGCGTCCGCTCGGCGATCGCGCCCGTTCCGTCGGTCGTACGGTCCACTTCCGTGTCGTGCATGACGACGAGGGCGCCGTCCTTGCTCAGATGCAGATCGAGCTCGATGGCGTCCATACCGGCACGCTCCGCGTGCGTGAAGGAGCGCAGGGTGTTCTCCGGTTCGACACCCATCACTCCACGATGACCGATGATCTGGAAAGTCAAGACAGTCTCACTTTCGTCGACAGCGGCTCCCGCGCGCAGCCTAGAGGCGATGGGCGGCCCTGGCTCCCCCCGCCGTCCCCATGCCAGGTGAAGTTTCCGGGGCTACGCTGAATCAAGGCGTCAAACCCGGAAACCGCAGGAAAATCAGCGGTGGCCAGGGGGTATCGGCAGGACGATTTGTTTGATCTTCGCTTGTGGTGGAGATCAGGACACCTATACAGTTCCTTGACTGTCTTGACGCCAAGATATTCTGCGGAGGAAGTGACATGACGGAAATTCTTGTGCAGGACACCCCTGGGCCCGGCATAAATGACGCCGACCGCGTGATCGCGCACCCGGCGTGGCCTCAACTCAAGAGTGCCGTCGAGGAGATCCGCCCCTGGCAGTCCCCGGACGGCTCGATCGACTTCGACGCCGAGGGCGCCCCGGCGCGCGCGCTCGTCGAGGGGACACTCGACCGGGTGATCGCCGCGGTCGAGCGGCTCTCCCCGCTGCTCCCGCACGACGCCGCCTACCACGCGGCCCTCGTTTCCGACCTGCGCCGATGGGCCGACGACGGCTTCGCGGTCCCGGACTTCCTGGACTCGCTGCTCGCCTTCCGGCCCGCCGCCGACCGGACGGACGGCCGCCAGCACCTCGCCGTCTTCCCCATGTACACGCAGAACGGCAACCCGGACCGGAACCTCGAAGCGGTCGTGCTCCGCATGGTCTGGCCCGAGTGGCTCGCCGAGCTGGAGCGCACGCGCTACGACAACCCGCTCTTCTGCGGCATCACCTTCGGGGACTTCACCGCCGGGTACGACACCAACTCCGCGGTGTTCTTCCCCGAGACCATCGCCGTGCGCGAGGCCCCCGAGCGGTTCACCTGGGGCGGGATCTTCTGCGACCGCGAGGCCGCCCGCTTCCGCCGGGTCATCGACGCGGCCGTCGACACCCTCGGGGTCGAGCTGCCCGACGACATCCGCGCGCTCGTCGCCGACCAGGGCCGCTGCCAGCAGGCGTTCGTGCTCTGGGACATGGTCCACGACCGCACCCACAGCCACGGCGACCTGCCCTTCGACCCCTTCATGATCAAGCAGCGCCAGCCGTTCTGGATGTACGGCCTGGAGGAGCTGCGCTGCGACCTCACCGCCTTCCGCGAGGCCGTACGGCTGGAGGCGGACGGCTTCCCGCAGGGCCGCGACGTCCAGTACGCCGTGCTCTTCGACCGGCTGTTCCGCTTCCCCGTCACCGGTGCGCGCGAGCGCAACTACGACGGTCTCGGCGGCCAGCTCCTCTTCGCCTACCTCCACCGGCACGACGTGGTGCGCTGGACGGACAACACCCTGCGCATCGACTGGGAGCGGGCGCCCCAGGTCACCAACCAGCTCTGCGCCGAGATCGAGGAGCTCTACCGGGCGGGGATCGACCGGCCGAAGCTGGTGCACTGGTTCGCGGCGTACGAGCTGGTCTCGACCTATCTCGCCCCGCACCCCGGATCCCGCTGGGCCAAGGGCCCCGACGCCCTGGACCTCTCGCAGCCGCCCAGGAAACTCGTGGACGACGTGCTTCCCGACGAGTTTCCGCTGAGCATGTTCTACGAGGCGCTCGCCAAGAAGCTCAAGCACGTGATCGCCTCGACCCGGGGTATCACCGCGGAAACCCCTGAGCCCACGGAAACCCCTGAGCCCACCGACACCACCGGAACCGCCGGAACCACGGCGACGACGGTGGCGACCGACCGGACGGCGGCGTGAGCGCGCCGAGGCAGGAGACGGCGCCCATGACGGCGAAGCGGGAAGCGAACACCGAGCCGGCCCCCGGCACACACACGGACGGGCGCGGCGCCCTGGACGGCGCCGTCGTCGCCGTGGCGGGCGCCGGCGGCCCCGCCGGGCGGGCCACGCTGCTGCGGCTCGCCGAGGCCGGCGCGACCGTCATAGCCGCGGACGCGGACCCCGAGCGGCTCGCCGCGTCGGTGGACGCCGCCCGGTACGCGCACGGCGGGGCCACGGTCACCGGCGACACCGTCGACCTCTTCGACCTGGCCGCCACCCGGGCGTGGGCGGCCAGGACCGAGAAGGAGTTCGGGCGGATCGACGGGCTGGTCCACCTCGTCGGCGGCTGGCGCGGCAGCGCCACCTTCGCCGAGACCGACCCGGCCGACTGGGAACTGCTGGAGAAGCTGCTCATCCGTACCGTCCAGCACACCTCGCTGGCCTTCCACGACGGGCTCCTGCGCAGCGACCGGGGCCGGTATCTGCTGATCAGCGCCGCGGGCGCCTCGAAACCCACCGCGGGCAACGCCGCGTACGCCGCCGCCAAGGCCGCCGCGGAGGCATGGACGCTCGCCCTCGGCGACGCCTTCCGCAAGGCGGGGGGCGAGGAGGGGCCCCGGGCCGCGGCTGCCATCCTGGTGATCAAGGCACTGGTGCACGACGCGATGCGCGCCGAGCGGCCGAACGCGAAGTTCGCGGGCTTCACCGACGTCACGGAACTGGCTGAGGCCATCGCCGGGGTCTGGGACAGGCCCGCCCGGGAAGTGAATGGAAACCGCCTGTGGCTGACCCCAGGACCGTGAGGTCCCGTACGACGGACGCGCGCCGCCACCACGACCCCGAGGTACGCGGCTTCGCCAGCGACAACTACGCGGGCGCCCACCCCGAGATCCTCGCGGCGCTCGCCGTGGCCAACGGCGGCCACCAGGTCGCGTACGGCGAGGACGAGTACACCGGCCATCTCCAGCGGATCATGCACAGCCACTTCGGCCCGACGGCGCAGGCGTTCCCCGTCTTCAACGGCACCGGCGCCAACGTCGTCGCGCTCCAGGCGCTCACCGACCGCTGGGGCGCCGTGATCTGCGCCGAGTCCGCGCACATCAACGTGGACGAGGGCGGCGCGCCCGAACGCGTCGCCGGGCTCAAGCTGCTCACCGTACCGACGCCGGACGGCAAGCTCACGCCCGAGCTGATCGACCGGGAGGCGTACGGCTGGGACGACGAGCACCGTGCCATGCCGCAGGCCGTGTCGATCACCCAGAACACCGAACTGGGCACCGTCTACACGCCCGACGAGATCCGCGCCCTGTGCGCGCACGCCCACGGGCTCGGCATGAAGGTCCACCTCGACGGCGCCCGGATAGCCAACGCCGCCGCGTCGCTGGACGTCCCGATGCGGACCTTCACCAACGCCGCCGGTGTGGACGTCCTCTCCTACGGAGGCACGAAGAACGGCATGCTCTTCGGCGAGGCCGTCGTCGTGATCAACCCGGACGCCGTACGGGCCATGAAGCACCTGCGGAAGTTCTCGATGCAGCTCCCGTCCAAGATGCGGTTCGTCTCCGTGCAGTTGGAGGCGCTGCTCGCCGGTGACCTGTGGCTGCGCAACGCCCGGCACGGCAACGCCATGGCCCGGCGGCTGGCGGACGGCGTCCGCGCGGTCGACGGGGTGGAGATCATCCACCCCGTCCAGGCCAACGCCGTCTTCGCCCGGCTGCCGCACGCCGTGAGCCTGCGTCTCCAGAAGCGGTTCCGCTTCTACTTCTGGGACGAGAACGCCGGGGACGTCCGCTGGATGTGCTCCTTCGACACGTCCGAGGACGACGTCGACGCGTTCGTGCAGGCGCTCAAGGAGGAGATGGCCGCGTAGGCGCCGCGCGGGGGCGCGAGGGGCGGGCTCCGGGCCGGCCTCCGGCGCACGGGCCGGTTCGCGGGGGTCAGGCGCCGGACGGGCGGTCCCCGGCCACCGCCCATTTCGCCCGCGTGGACAGCCGGCTGAGCGCCTTCGCCGACTCCTTGCCGATCGTGCCGAGCAGGAGCCTGGTGTGTGCCATCGTCGCCCGCGCGAGTTCCGTGTCACCCGCCTCGACGGCGGCGAGCACCAGCTCCAGATGCTGCTCCGTGATCAGCCGGCCGAGCCCCCGGCGGTGCCACTCGACGACCGTCGCGTCCGGCGTCCCGCCCCCGGCGCCGACCGCGGCCCTGGCCTGCTCCAGCGCCCGCCCGGCCGCCGCGAGATCGCCCTTGCGGCGCTCCAGGCGCGCCAGGGCGTACGCCGCCGAGGCACGGTCCCGCGCCGTGTCCCGCAGCGCCAGCAGGGCGGACTGGGCGCGGGCCGCCTGGGCGTGGTCGCCGACACGCTCCAGCGCCCGGCTCAGCTCCCGGAGCCGGTCCGCGTCCGGGCCCGTGTCGTCCAGCAGACGGATGAGGGCGATCCGGGCGTGCTCGCCGAGCCCCTGCCGAACGGCCTCCTCGATCCAGGTGAACTCGTCCTCCGCGCCCGCCTCTTCCGGTGCGCCGGAGCCGAGGACGACCTCGCGCAGGGGCCGCCGGCAGGACTCGTCCAGCCGGTACGCGCGCAGCTCACGGGAGTTGAGCAGGACATGGTCCGGATCGGTGCGCAGGGCGGCCGACTCCGACCGGGCGAGGAGTTCGGTCAACGGCCGCTCCGGCAGGCCCAGCCCGCGGATCAACGCCGCCCGCCACGCGTCCAGTTCGGGGGCGAACTCCTCCCGCGCCGCGTCGTCCGCCGCACGGACCGCGGCGAGCAGGTCCTCCTCGCCCAGGCCGGCGGAGAGGTCCTCGCACCACCAGGGCAGCCGGACGAGGACTTCGAGCGCTTCGCCGACACTGTCCGCGAGCAGCACGGCGCTCCCCTCGGAGGAGGCGTGGAGCACGGCCGTTCCCCCGCACAGGAAGTACGTGCCCCCGGTGTCGTCCCCGGCGATCGGCTCCAGCGACGCACCGGACGCCAGATGCACCGCCTCGACGTGGTACGCCCTGTTCACATCGAAGTCGAAGGGGAACGCCGCCAGATCCGCCAGCTCGGGGCGGGCGCGCAGGACTTCCAGAAAGCGGTCGGTCATACGGCCGCACCCTAAGGGCTGCTCCCCGGTCTCCCCGGAGGAGGAGCGGCTGGCCTGGACCGTACGGCCGGAGTTCAGCGAGGTGGACTATTCGGTACTCTACGATGCACCGCATCCCGCTGTGCCGGGGGCGCTGAAAGCCGCCTCGGACCGGAACCACCCGGGGCGGACGCTCCCCACGGTTCTCTGACCGCATCCGGTCCTGCCTGCCAGGACCACGGAAGACTCCAAGGCAAGGCAGACGAAGACCATGACCGGCCTGACGCTGACCGTGTCCGACGAGGTACGCGCCCTCGCCCCCGGCTTCACCCCGCTCGTCGTGGAGGCCCGGGGCCTGGTGAACGGCCCCAGCAGCGAGGCGAGCGCCGCCCTGCTGGACGACGCGTCCCGCCGGCTCGCCGCCCGCCTCGGCGGACGCGCCCCGCACGAGGAACCGCACCTCGCCGCCTGGCGTGCCGCGTACACCGCCTTCGGGGCCAAGCCGTCCCGTACCCGCAACTCCGCTGAGGCGCTGGCCCGGCGCGCGCTGACCGACGCCGGGCTGCCGCGGATCAATCTCCTCGTCGACCTCTACAACGCCGTGAGCGTCGCGCATCTCGTGCCCGTCGGCGGCGAGGACACCGACCGGATCGCGGGCGCCATGCGGCTCGTACGGGCCACGGGCGAGGAGCCGTTCCTGACCGCCGCGGACGGGGCGAGCGCCGTCGAGCACCCCGAGCCCGGCGAGGTCGTCTGGCGCGACGACGAGGGCGTCACCTGCCGGCGCTGGAACTGGCGCCAGGGGGTACGCACCCGGCTGGCCGAGGAATCGGTGAACGCCGTCTTCCTGCTGGAGGGCCTCGCCCCCATGACCGCCCCCGAGCTCGACGCGGCGGGCGCGGAACTCGCCGAGAACCTGGCGAAGCTCAGCCCCGGGGCCCGGATCACGGTACGCGCCGCCCACTGACCCCGGGACGACGTACGGCGCCGAGCCCCCGAGACCCCAGCAGAGACGTTTCCTCGCTCGGCGCCGCTCAGCTCAGCTCGGCCGCGCGCGCCTCGGCCGGGGTCGGCGCCGTACCGCCCAGATGTGCCGGCACCCACCAGGTGTCGCTCGCGTCCTTGGGACGTACGGGATAGGCCCGCTGTGCCGCCTCCAGCAGCTCCTGCACCCGGTCGCGCAGCCGCCGCGTGATCGCGCCCGCGTACTGGTCCGCCGCCGCCTCGATCTGCTCGCCGACCCGGATCGTCACCGGGATGTGGCTGCGCTTGAAGTTGCGCGGCTTGCCCTTGGTCCACACCCGCTGGGTGCCCCACAGCGCCACCGGGACCAGCGGGACGCCCGCCTCCTGCGCCAGCCGCGCCGCACCCGACTTGAAGCTCTTGAGCGTGAAGGACTGGGAGATCGTCGCCTCGGGGAAGATCCCGATGATCTCGCCGGCGCGCAGCGAGTCGAGGGCGTGGGCGTATGCCTGCTCACCCTGCTTGCGGTCCACCGGGATGTGCTTCATGCCGCGCATCAGCGGGCCCGAGACCTTGTGCTTGAACACCGCGTCCTTGGCCATGAAGCGCACCAGCCGCTTCTGCGGGAGCGCCGCGAGACCCGTGAAGATGAAGTCCAGATAGCTGATGTGGTTGCTCACGAGCACGGCGCCACCGGTGCGCGGGATGTGCTCGGAGCCCTGCGTGTCGATCTTCAGGTCCAGCGCCTTGAACATCGTGCGAGCGGCGCCGATGACCGGCCGATAGACGAGCTCTGCCATCTGGGGAGGACCCTTCTGTTCCGGGGAGGGTTCTCCCGGCGGAAGTTACGCAGCCGTAGGTTTTCGGCATTGCGCCGATGTTGCCGTATCAGACGCCTGGTGGCCAGTCCTGGTGTATCCGCGGGGCGAGATTCTCGTCACGTCGCCGTGAACACCACCGTAGACGCCGGGCCCCCGGGCCGGCCAGGGAGAACGCGCGAGCGCCCCCGGGAGCGGACCTCGCCCCCGGAATATTTCCCGGCCACGCGGACGCTGCTCCCGGCGGTGACGGCGGTCGGGAGGGCGCGCCGCCGGGACGACGGGAGGCAGAAGGTGCGGACGGACGACAGGGGCGGTACGCCGCCTGCGGACGACGGCGACGACGGGGGCGCCCGGCGGCTCGGTGCGGCCGAGCTGGGCGCGGGGCTGGGGGAGCGGGCCACGCTCGTCCAGTTCTCCAGCGCGTTCTGCCAGCCCTGCCGGGCGACCCGGCGCACGCTCGCCGAGGTGGCGGAGATGGTCGAGGGGGTCGCCCATGTGGAGGTGGACGCCGAGGAACGGCTCGCGCTCGTACGGGAGCTGGGCATCGTCACGACCCCGACCGTGCTCGTCCTGGACGCCGATGGCCGGATCGTCCGCAGGGCCGCCGGGCAGCCCCGCAAGGTGGATGTGATCGCCGCGCTGGGCGCGGCCGTGTGACCCGGCACCGTACGCGGCGCTGTGACCCACGCACTTGACGGTGTGTACCGCCCGTGGTCACCCTGACGAAGTGCCCCAGGAACTCCTTCTCCACGGGCGGGCCGATGTCGACCTGGCCCGCAACGCGAGCGCGCGCTGTCCGGCTCTCTGAGCAGCCACGGACCCGTTCGTCACCCCTCGCAGAAGGATCTTGCCATGACGGCGACCCCTGACCTCGGCACGCACCGGCTTGCCTCCCCCGACCTGCTCCGCTCCGTCTTCCGGCAGCACGCCGCGGGCGTCGCGGTCATCACCGCGCGGGGCGAACACCCCGTCGGCTTCACCGCCACCTCGCTCAACTCGGTCGCCGCCGAGCCGCCGTTGGTCTCCTTCGGCGTCGGAGTCTCCTCGTCGAGCTGGCCGGTCATCGCCGAGGCGGAGCACGTCGGCGTCCACATACTCGGGGAGCACCAGGCCGGGCTGGCCGCGACGTTCGCGCGCAGCGGCGCCGACCGCTTCGCGCCGCCCACCGCCTGGCGGACCGGACCCGAGGGCGTGCCCCTGCTCGACGGCGTACTGGCCTGGCTGGTCTGCCGGGTCGTCGCCCGCGTCCCCGTCGCCGACCACCGGCTGGTCGTCGCCCAGGCCGTCGTCGGCGACCCCTCGGGGGCGGGCCGGCCGCTCCTCTACCACCAGGGTCGCTTCAACGCGCTGCGCGACTGAGAGTTCCCTGGCCCGGCCCCTGTCGTACGTTGGCCATGTCACAGTTCCAAGCGCTTGCTCAGCGGGCACGCTCTGGATGTACTGGTGAGTAATATTAACTCCGTGGCTCCGGTCCTCCCGACCGGAAACAGCCCGGCAGGGCGCCTATGCTGCGTGCAACAAGGCAGCCAGAAATGACGATGCGGTAGGAGAGCCGGCGTGAGCCTGAGGATCGTTGTCTGTGTGAAGTACGTGCCCGACGCCACCGGCGACCGGCACTTCGCCGATGACCTGACCGTCGACCGGGACGATGTGGACGGCCTGCTGTCGGAGCTGGACGAGTACGCGGTCGAGCAGGCCCTCCAGATCGCCGGGGAGTACGACGGGGACGGCGACGCGGAGATCACCGTACTGACCGTCGGCCCCGAGGACGCCAAGGACGCGCTGCGCAAGGCGCTCTCCATGGGCGCCGACAAGGCCGTCCACGTCGAGGACGACGACCTGCACGGCACCGACGCGCTCGGCACGTCCCTGGTGCTCGCCAAGGCCGTCGAGAAGGCCGGTTACGACCTGGTCGTCTGCGGCATGGCCTCCACCGACGGCACGATGGGCGTCCTGCCCGCGCTCCTCTCCGAGCGGCTCGGCGTCCCGCAGGTCACCCTGCTCTCCGAGGTCTCGGTCGAGGGCGGCACGGTCAAGGGCCGCCGCGACGGCGACACCGCGAGCGAACTGCTGGAGGCGTCCCTGCCGGCCGTCGTCTCGGTGACGGACCAGTCGGGCGAGGCGCGTTACCCCTCCTTCAAGGGCATCATGGCCGCCAAGAAGAAGCCGGTCACCTCCTGGGACCTGGAGGATCTGGAGATCGACGCCGACGAGGTCGGCCTCGAAGGCGCCTGGACCCTGGTCGACTCGGCGGACGAGCGCCCGGCCCGCACGGCGGGCACGATCGTCAAGGACGAGGGCGAGGGCGGCAAGCAGCTCGCGGCCTTCCTCGCGGAGCAGAAGTTCATCTGAGCCCCGGTCACCACCGCCTTCGGCGCCCCGGTCACCCGCCTTCGGGCCCCGCGGGCACCAGATCCTCACGACCCCTCGCATCCGCAGGAGTGCAATCCCATGGCTGAAGTTCTCGTCTATGTCGACCACGTGGACGGCGCCGTCCGCAAGCCCACCCTGGAGCTGCTGACGCTCGCCCGCCGGATCGGCGAGCCCGTCGCCGTCGCGCTCGGCGCCGGTGCCGAGGCCACCGCGCCCACGCTCGCCGAGCACGGCGCGGTGAAGGTACTCACCGCCGACGCCGCCGAGTTCACCGACTACCTCGTCGTACCGAAGGTCGACGCGGTGCAGGCCGCGTACGAGGCCGTCTCGCCCGCCGCCGTGCTCTTCCCGTCCTCCGCCGAGGCCAAGGAGATCGCGGCGCGCCTCGCGGTCCGTATCGGCTCCGGCATCATCACCGACGCCGTCGACCTGGAGGCCGACAGCAAGGGCCCGGTCGCCACGCAGTCGGCGTTCGCCGCCGCGTACTCCACCAGGTCCCGGGTCTCCAAGGGCACCCCGGTCATCACCGTGAAGCCCAACTCGGCCCCGGTCGAGGCCGCCCCGGCCGCGGGCACCGTCGAACCGCTCTCCGTGAGCTTCGGCGACGCCGCCACCGGGACGAAGGTCGTCTCCCGCACCCCGCGCGAGTCCACCGGCCGCCCGGAGCTGACCGAGGCCGCGATCGTGGTCTCCGGCGGCCGGGGCGTCAACGGCGCCGAGAACTTCGCGGTCATCGAAGCGCTCGCCGACTCGCTCGGCGCGGCCGTCGGCGCCTCGCGCGCCGCCGTGGACGCGGGCTGGTACCCGCACTCCAACCAGGTCGGCCAGACCGGCAAGTCGGTCTCGCCGCAGCTCTACATCGCCTCCGGGATCTCCGGCGCGATCCAGCACCGCGCCGGCATGCAGACGTCCAAGACCATCGTGGCCGTCAACAAGGACGCCGAGGCGCCGATCTTCGACCTGGTCGACTACGGCGTGGTCGGCGACCTCTTCGAGGTCGTCCCGCAGCTCACCGACGAGGTCAAGGCCCGCAAGGGCTGAACCGACCCCTCCGGTACGCCCCGGGGCCGCGCGGTGGACTCCACCGGGCGGCCCCGCGCCGTTTCCCGGCCGTGGTTCCGGGCCGCCATTGACGCGGCCGGGACCTGCGGCTTAACTTCCGGCAACGGATTGTTGATTCCGCAGGGCGGAAAAGAAGAAGGGTGCGGGAATGGGCCAGCACGAAAAGATCGCCACGAGCCTCCCGGCGGCGGTCACCGAGGCCGTCGGCGCCTCCCTCGCGGGCGTCGACGCCGAACTGGCCCGCCGCTACCCGGGCGACCCCGGCACCCGCCAGCCCGTCCACACCGTCTACGTGCCCGCCGACGCCTACACCGCGGGCACCGTCCGCTCCTGGGGCGACCAGGCGCTCGCCGCACTCGACGAACACGCCCCCGACGCAGCCTCGCTGGCCCGCGTCCTCGGCCTCTCCGACGAGCTGGCCGGTCCGGTGTACGAGCGTGTACGGGACAAGCTGGTCCGCGAGCCCGTCGAGGATCTGCGGATCGACTTCGAGGACGGCTACGGCCCCCGCCCGGACGCCGAGGAGGACGAGGCCGCGGCCCGCGCCGCCCGGCTCGTCCACGAGGCGTACGCCACCGGCACGGCGCCCCCGTACACGGGCATCCGCGTGAAGTGCCTGGAGGCGGCCGTACGCGAGCGTTCCATCCGGACCCTCGACATCTTCCTCAGCGGGCTCATGGCGGCGGGCGGCCTCCCGGACGGGCTGGTGCTGACGCTGCCCAAGGTGACGTACGTGGAGCAGGTCGCCGCGATGGCCCGGCTGGCCGGGGAGTTCGAGACGGCGCACGGTCTGGCGCCCGGCCGGATCGGCTTCGAGATCCAGATCGAGACCAGCCAGGCCATCCTGGCCGCCGACGGCACCGCCACCGTGGCCCGGATGATCGACGCGGCGGGCGGCCGGGCCACCGGACTGCACTACGGCACCTTCGACTACAGCGCCTGCGTCGGCGTCAGCGCCGCCCACCAGGCGAGCGACCACCCGGCCGCCGACCACGCCAAGGCCGTCATGCAGGTCGCCGCCGCCGGCACCGGCGTCCGGGTCAGCGACGGCTCCACCAACGTCCTCCCGGTCGGCCCGACCCCCCAGGTGCACGAGGCGTGGAGGCTGCACTACGGCCTCACGCGGCGCGCCCTCGCCCGCGCCTACTACCAGGGCTGGGACATGCACCCCGGCCATCTCCCGACCCGCTACGCCGCCGTGTACGCCTTCTACCGCGAGGGCCTGGAGCCCGCCGCCGCCCGGCTGGCCGCCTATGTCGCCAAGGCGGGCGGCGCCGTCATGGACGAGCCCGCCACCGCCAAGGCGCTCAGCGGCCATCTGCTGCGCGGGCTCGACTGCGGCGCCCTCGACCACGACGAGGTCACCCGGCTCACCGGGCTGACCCGCGCCGACCTGGAGGGCTTCACGCTCCCGAGGGACCGGGCCTGACCCCGTGACGGGTCAGCCGTCCGCCGGCGGCGGGATCTCCCCGGAGCCCCGGGCGATCAGCCGCGTCGCCAGGACCACCTGGGACGGCGCGTCGGCCGCGCCGTCCAGCCGGTGGAAGAGCCGCTCCGCCGCCGTACGGCCCAGGGTCGCCGCGTCCTGCGCGACGACCGTGAGCCCCGGGGCCAGCAGATCGGCCAGTTCGATGTCGTCGAAGCCGACCAGCGCGACCGGCCGGTGATGGGCCGCCAGGACCCGTACCACCGTCACCGTGACGCGGTTGTTGCCGGTGAAGATCGCCGTGACCGGCTCGGGGGCGGCGAGCATCGCGACGACCGCCTCCTGGACCCGGCGCGGCGCCGTCGTGCCGAGCGAGACCCAGCCGTCGTCGATCGCGAGACCGGCGTCCGCCATCGCGGTGCGGTAGCCGCGCAGCCGCTCGCCCGCCGTGTGGATCCCGGGCTGGTCGCCGATGAAACCGATCCGGCGATGGCCGTGCGCGATGAGGTGGGCGGTGCCCGAACGGGCACCGCCGAAGCTGTCGGAGAGCACCGCGTCCGCGTCGATCCGGCCCGCGGGCCGGTCCACGAAGACGGTGGCCACCCCGGCCTTTATCTCCGGCTCCAGATAGCGGTGGTCGTCCCCGGCGGGGATCACGATCAGCCCGTCCACCCGGCGCGCGCAGAGCGCCAGCACCAACTCCTGCTCGCGGTCCGGGTCCTCGGCGCTGGAGCCGTTGATCAGCAGCGCGCCGTGGGCGCGGGCCACCTCCTCGACGGCCCGGTTCAGCGGACCGTAGAACGGGTCCGCCAGATCCTCCAGGACCAGCCCGATGCTCGCCGTACGGCCCTTGCGCAGCACCCGCGCCGAATCGTTGCGGCGGAAACCCAGCGCGTCGATGGCCTCCTGCACCCGCCGCTCCGTGTCCGCCGTGACCCCGGGTTCGCTGTTGACCACCCGGGAGACCGTCTTGAGCCCCACGCCGGCCCGTGCGGCCACGTCCTTCATCGTGGGCCGGTTCCCGTAGCGGGGTTCTGTGCGGCGGGCGGTATCGGCCACAGTGCGCTGTCCTGTCGTCGTACGGTCGGCGGGTCGCCCCGGGGGCGCCGACGTGCGCCGACCGGGCCGTGCGGACGAGCATAGGCCCTGGACAACGTTGTCAGGGGAATGGAGACTGTTGGTCGACGCCGCGAACCCGTATCCGCTCCGCGCCGTCCCCACGGGGGACGCCTCATTCCCAGGAGATTCCACACCGATGCATACCGACTCCGTCGCCGCACTCGACATCGGCGGTACCAAGATCGCCGGGGCGTTGGTGGACGGCAGCGGCAGAATCCTCGTACGGGCACAGCGCCCGACCCCGGCGCGCGAGGACGGCGAGACGGTGATGCGCGCCGTCGAGGAGGTCCTGGCCGAGGTGGCCGCCTCGCCGCTCTGGGCGACGGCCACGGCGGTGGGCATCGGCAGCGCCGGCCCCGTGGACGCCTCCGCCGGGACGGTCAGCCCGGTCAATGTCGCGGGCTGGCGCGGATTCCCGCTGGTGGAACGGGTACGGGCGGCCACCGGCGGGCTGCCGGTGAAGCTGGTCGGGGACGGCGTCGCGATGACCGCGGCGGAACACTGGCAGGGCGCCGCCCGCGGCTACGACGACGCGCTGTGCATGGTGGTCTCCACCGGGGTCGGCGGAGGGCTGGTGCTGGGCGGGAAACTTCACCCCGGCCCCACCGGCAACGCGGGCCACATCGGCCACATCAGTGTGGATCTGGACGGCGACCTCTGCCCGTGCGGCGCGCGCGGCTGCGTGGAGCGGATCGCCAGCGGCCCCAACATCGCCCGCAGGGCGCTGGAGGGCGGCTGGCTGCCGGGCCCCGACGGCGACAGCTCGGCCGCGGCCGTGGCCGCCGCCGCACGGGCCGGCCACCCGGTCGCCATCGCCTCCTTCGAACGGGCCGCCCGGGCGCTGGCCGCCGGCATCGCAGCGACCGCCGCGCTCACCGAGATCCGGATCGCGGTCATCGGCGGGGGTGTCGCGGGCGCGGGCGAGGTCCTGTTCGCGCCGCTGCGCCGCTCGCTGCGGGAGTACGCGACGCTCTCGTTCGTCAGGCGGCTGACGGTGGCCCCGGCACTGACCGGGACGGACGCCGGCCTGGTGGGCGCCGCGGCGGCGGCCCTGCTCGGACAGCGGGACGACACGGCGGCGCCGGTGGGCGGCTGACGGAGCGGGGCGGGGGCGCTGACAGGCGCTGACGGCGCACCACGCGGCCCGATCCCCGGTTCCAGGACTCCGATCCCCGGTCTCCGGCCGTGGCGACCGGAGGCGCCGGTCAGTGGGTGGTCTGGCAGGCGAGACGTTGGCTGCCGCGGAACTGTACGCACAGCTCAGTACCGCTCCCGGTGTCCCCGGCCGGCCAGGTGTGCGTCAGCGCCTTGCCCGACCGCGTGGCCGTCGCCGTGTCCACGAGCCGCCCGTCCCGCAGCAGCGACACCGGGTGCGAGGCGAGATCGTCCGGCGGGTTGGTCCAGATCCCGGTGACGGAGTTCCTGGCGCCGCGCCCCTCCAGCCGGATGCAGATCTGCGGCCCCGAGAAGTGATGGGTGCAGGCGCTGCTGTCCGCCGCTGCGGGGGTGGCGGTCAGCGGCACGGCGATCCCCGCCAGGGCCAGGGACAGGGCGAGGAACAGGGCGTCGGCGCGTACGGCCGGTGTTCTGGGCATCTCGGGCTCTCCACGTCGTACGGTTCGCGGGGCTGGGGCGCCGGCGGGGCTCAGGAGGCGGGGTCGGGCGCCTGCTGCTGCGGTACGACGACCAGGAAGACGTCGGAGTCGAGATCCATCACGACCTCGGCCGGAGTCCCCTCGTCCCGCCGCGCCCGCGCGAACTCCTCCGCCGGCCAACTCCCGCGCGGCCCGCCCGCGGGAAACTTCTCCAGTACCGTGCGGCGCATCCCGTACCCCCTTGTGACATCGAGCGTTCCAACGACGCGCCAGGGGTTTCTGTTACGGCCCGGCGTTCATCAGGCACGTGCGCTGTCGGGCAACGAGGTGTCGGGCAACGAGGTTTCGGCTGCTTTCGGCCGTGGGGGCACCCGACGGGTGCTGACCTCTCCCGAGCCCGGATCACTGGCGAAGCCGAGAACGGTACTCGCTCGGGGCCGTGCCCCGGGCACGTCTGAAGGCACGGCTGAAAGCGTGCGGGGAGCCGTATCCGACCGCGCCGGAGATCGACTCGACCGGCTCGTCGGTGTCGCGGAGCCGGACGGACGCCAGGTCGATGCGCCACTGCGTCACGTACGCGCCCGGCGTCTGTCCGAGGGCGGACCGGAAACGCCTGGACAGCGTCGCCCGGGAGACGCTCGTCGCGGCGGCCAGGGTCTCCGTGGTCCAGGGGTGTTCCGGTTGGGCGTGGACACATGCCAGAGCGGCGCGTACGACCGGATCACGCATGGCTCCCAGCCATGAGCCGGACCGCTCCTGCGGGTGGCGGGCCAGCCAGGCGCGTACGAACTGGACGAGCAGAAGGTCGACGATGCTGTTGATGGCGGCGGTGGTGCCGATCTGCGGCTGCGCGAGCTCGGCGGCGAGAAGTTCGACGGCCCTTCTGAGCTGCGCGTTCTCCTGGGCTGTGACGTGCATCGGCCGAGCGAGGGAGGTAAGCACCGGTGTGCGCACCTCCGGGTCCTGCTCATAGTGCAGGACGATCACTTCCGTCTGTACCGGCGCCGAGCCCAGCCGCAGGGCCCGGCCGTCGCCGAAGGCTCGGGCCGCCGCCTCACGGTCGCAGGAACCCATCGTCACGTCGGCGCCGCCGGCTATCCCGTGTGCGGTGCCCGGCGACACCAGGACGGCGTCTCCGGCCTGCACCTGAAGCGGTTTCTCGCCTGGGACGTGGAGCCACATGGTGCCGCGGGACACCACGTGCAGTGCCGCTCCTGGAGAGGAGTCCAGCCGCAGGCCCCAGGTTCCTCCGGCCTTCAGCATGACCCCGAGCGCCCCACGCGCACCCGAAACACGCAAGACCTCCGCCAGCACATCCATGGGTCCATTCTCGTCCACCACGGCGAACCGCCCACCGGCGGGCGAGGTGCGTGTGTCCTCGTCCACAGCGTCAGGCCACGTCAAGAATGACCTTTCCGTGCACCTTCCGCGCGAACAGCGCCCGGACGGCGTCGTCCACGTCCTGCCAGTCGCCTCGCAGTCCGACCGGTGCCGAGAGCTTTCCGGCGGCCATGAGGCCCAGCAGGTCCGTCAGTTCCCCGCCGGTCGGCGTCATGTCGCCGTAGGTGGCGATGGTGCGGGGCTCACCGAAGCCGAACAAGGCCCCTGGCGGGAAGGTGGTCTCCTGCCCCGAGGAGTAACCGACCAGGTGGATGGTGCCGCCCTCGGCGAGGGAACTCCACGCCTGGGCCACCAGCGGCCCGCCGACCGTGTCCAGGACGAGGTCGAACCGGTCCCCGGTCTCGGCCAGGTCGGTCAGGACCTGGTCGGCGCCGAGTTCACGGAGCCCGGCGGTCCGCTCCGGCGAACCGACGAGTGCCGTCACCCGGGCGCCCGCCAGCGCCGCCAGTTGGACGGCGAAGTGCCCCACGCCCCCGCTGGCGCCGGTGATCAGAACGTCGCGCGCCAGCAGGGAACGCTTGCGCAGCACCCGGAACGGGGTGACTCCGGCGATCCCCAGCGCGGCGGCGTCGGCCAGGTCCACGCCCTCGGGGACGGTGCCGAGCGAGGCGGGGCTGACCGCCACCCGCTCCGCCCACGCGTGGGGAGCCATTCCCACCGCGACGCGGGTACCTTCGGGCGGCCCCGAGCCGTCGGATGCGGCGCGCACCACGACGCCCGCCGCGTCGTGACCGTGCACGGCGCCGGCCGGCCACTGGTCCACGTAGTTCAGCTCTCCGAAGTTGAGACCGATGTGCCGTATCTCCACCAGCGCCTCACCGGTGGACGGTACGGGCTCATCGACATCGGCGAACCGGACGGGTCCGGCCTCACTGTGATCGACCACAAGGGCGCGCATAAGGGGTGTGCTTCCTTCTCTCGTGGGTGCGCCTGAACACTTGGCGCGGCAGCAGATCGAGTGCGCGAATGCCGCACTGCCGCCTTCTGGAAACCCTACGCAGGACCGGGACAGCGACCAGACCCGTGAGAATCAATCAGTTGACGATCTGTGTCAGCGTGGCTCGCGGCGCGTCGAGCCCTGCGCCCATCCTGTGGCTGACGCTGTGACGGGCGGACACGCCCGGCACCGCGTGAACCGCGTCCACAAGAACCGGCGGACACATCGACCGGAGCGGCGCTCTGATCCCGCGCGGGTTTCCGTGGCAGGGTGTTGCGGGCAGTCCACTGGGGGCTTTCGCGACACGCCCAGGCCCTACGGAAGAGGGGGAACCGTGATCGTCTGGATCAACGGTGCGTTCGGAGCGGGCAAGACCAGTACCGCACGCGAACTGATCGACCTGATCCCGCACTGCACGCTCTACGACCCCGGGCTGATCGGCGGGGAACTGGAACGGCTGCTGCCGCAGAAGAAGCTCGCGGAGGTGAGTGACTTCCAGGACCTGCCGATCTGGCGGCGGCTGGTGGTCGACACGGCGGCGGCCCTGCTGGCCGAGGTGGGCGGGGCGCTCGTCGTCCCCATGACCCTGCTGCGCCAGGAGTACCGGGACGAGATCTTCGGCGGGCTCGCCGCGCGCCGCATTCCCGTACGGCACGTGCTGCTGTCGACGGATGAAACGATCCTGCGCGGGCGTATCGCGGCACGTGAGGACGCCGCCGACGATCCCGAGACGAACGAGCGCAACCGCCGCTGGGCCTACGAGCACATCGAGCCCTACCGGACGGCGCTGGGCTGGCTGACCGGGGACGCCCACGTCATCGACAACACCGTGCTGACGGCGCGGCAGACCGCCGAGTCGCTGGCCGAGGCGGTACGGGACGGTGCGGCGGGGGTCTGCGAGATCGTCCAGACACCCGAACCGACCGCCGAGACCGTCGCGGCCGGGGTGCTCCTCTTCGACGAGCAGGACCGGGTGCTGCTCGTCGACCCCACGTACAAGCCGGGCTGGGAGTTCCCCGGCGGCGTGGTCGAACGGGGCGAGGCGCCCGCCCGCGCCGGGATACGGGAGGTCGCCGAGGAGATAGGCATCGAACTCACCGAGGTGCCCAAGCTGCTGGTGGTCGACTGGGAGCCGCCGCGCCCCCCGGGGTACGGAGGGCTGCGGCTGCTCTTCGACGGCGGCAGGCTGGCCGCCGAGGAGGCCGGAAGGCTGCTGCTGCCGGGACCGGAGCTACGGGGCTGGCGCTTCGTCGACGAGGAGGAGGCGGCGCGGCTGCTCCCGCCCGTCCGCTGCGCGCGGCTGCGCTGGGCGCTGCGCGCCAGGGAGCGCGGGACGGTCCTCAACCTGGAGGACGGAGTCCCGGTCGGCTGACCCGCCGGCGCCCCGGCTCCTGGTGTCCCGGCTCCCTGGCCTCCCGGTGCGGCTCAGGCGCGCCGGGAAGCGGCGTAGTTGACCAGGAAGTGCGCCTCGGCCACGGACAGGCGCTCCAGCTCGTCCGGGGAGACGCTCTCGTTCACCGCGTGGATCTGCGCCTCCGGCTCGCTCAGCCCGATCAGCAGGATCTCCGCCTTCGGGTAGAGCGCGGCCAGGGTGTTGCAGAGCGGGATGGACCCGCCCTGGCCCGCGATCTGCATGTCCTGGCCCGGGTACGCGACCCGCATGGCGTCGGCCATCGCCGCGTACGCCGGGCTGGAGGTGTCCGCGCGGAACGGCTGCCCCTGGCCGACCTGTTCCACCGCGACCCGCGCGCCCCACGGGGTACGGGCCTCCAGGTGCGCCCTCAGCAGCTCGGTGGCCGCCGCGGCGTCCTGCCCCGGCGGTACGCGCAGGCTGACCGTGGCCCGCGCGTGCGCCTGGACGGACGGCGTGGCGCCCACGACCGGCGGGCAGTCGATGCCGAGGACGGTCACGGCGGGGCGCGCCCAGATCCGGTCGGCGACCGAGCCCGCGCCGATCAGCCCGACCCCGTCGAGCACCTTGGCGTCCTTGCGGAAGTCGGCCTCCGCGTACTCCAGCCCCTCCCAGACCGCGTCGGCGGCCAGCCCGTCCACCGTGGTGGACCCGTCCTCGGCGCGCAGCGAGTCCAGGACCCGGATGAGAGCGGCGAGCGCGTCCGGCGCCGCGCCGCCGAACTGCCCCGAGTGCAGGTTGCCTTCGAGGGTGTCGACCGCCACGCGCAGCATCGTCATACCGCGCAGCGTGGCCGTCACCGTGGGCAGACCGACCCGGAAGTTCCCGGCGTCGCCGATGACGACGGTGTCGGCGGCCAGCAGTTCGGGGTGCTCCTCGGCGTACCGCTCCAGACCGCCGGTGCCCTGCTCCTCCGAACCCTCCACGATCACCTTGACGTTCACCGGCACGCCGCCGTTCGCCTTCAGCGCGCGCAGGGCGAGCAGATGCATCAGCACGCCGCCCTTGCAGTCGGCGGCGCCGCGCCCGTACCAGCGTCCCGCGCGCTCCGTCAGCTCGAACGGCGGGGTCAGCCAGGCGTCCTCGTCGCCCACCGGCTGCACGTCGTAGTGGGCGTACAGCAGCACCGTCGGCGCGCCCTCGGGGCCGGGGAGCAGACCGTACACGGACTGGGTCCCGTCAGGGGTTTCGAGGACCGCGACATCCTGGAAGCCCTCGGTGCGCAGCGCCTCGGCCACCCAGTCGGCGGCGGCCTCGCACTCGCTCCGCGGCGAGACCGCCGGGTCCGCCACCGAGCGGAAGGCCACCAGTTCCGCGAGCTCCGTACGGGCACGGGGCATGAGGGACGCCACGGTCCCGGCAATCGGATTCGCGGTCATGGGCACGCTCCTGGTGGGTACATCGTTGTCTCAGTCGGATGTATGTCGAGCTATGTCTGCGGTGTCGAGGGGTCTTGTCGATCCTCCCACAACGGGCCGGGCGCGCCAGCGCCGTAGGATGCCGTTCGACAGCAGGGGCCACCGGTCGGATCAGGAGCAGAAGCACATCGTGAGCAGCGAGAACGCAGACGCCGGAAGCGTGCACGACGAGCCGGTGTGGGATGTCGTCGTGGTGGGCGCAGGACCGGCGGGAGCCTCCGCGGCGTACGCGGCGGCGGTCGCGGGCCGTCGGGTGCTGCTGCTGGAGAAGGCCGAGTTGCCGCGCTACAAGACCTGCGGGGGCGGGATCATCGGTCCCTCGCGGGACTCGCTGCCGCCCGGCTTCGACCTGCCGTTCAAGGAGCGCGTGCACGCGGTGACGTTCTCCCTGAACGGGAAGCTGACCCGCACCCGCCGCTCCAAGCGCATGCTCTTCGGGCTCATCAACCGCCCGGAGTTCGACGCGAGTCTGGTGGAGCACGCCGAGAAGGCCGGGGCGGTCCTGCGTACCGGCGTGACCGTGTCCCGCGTCGAACAGCACGGCCCGGCCGTGCCGGACCGCCGTACGGTCGCGGTCGTCCTGTCGGACGGGGAGACGGTGCTGGCGCGGTCCGTGGTCGGCGCCGACGGCAGCGCCAGCCGTATAGGCGCCCATGTCGGCGTGAAGATGGACCAGGTGGACCTGGGCCTGGAGGCGGAGATCCCGGTACCGCCCACGGTCGCCGAGGACTGGGCGGGACGGGTGCTCATCGACTGGGGCCCGCTGCCCGGGAGTTACGGGTGGGTCTTCCCCAAGGGCGACACCCTCACCGTCGGGGTGATCTCGGCGCGCGGCGAGGGGTCAGCCACCAAGCGCTATCTGGAGGACTTCATCGCCCGGCTCGGGCTCGCCGGGTTCGAACCGTCGGTCTCCTCCGGCCATCTCACCCGCTGCCGCAGCGAGGACTCGCCGCTGTCCCGGGGCCGGGTGCTGGTCTGCGGCGACGCGGCGGGGCTGCTGGAGCCGTGGACGAGGGAGGGCATCTCCTTCGCGCTGCGGTCCGGTCGGCTCGCGGGGGAGTGGGCGGTACGGATCGCCGAGGCGCACGACGCCGTGGACGCCCGCCGTCAGGCGCTGAACTACGCCTTCGCGATCAAGGCGGGCCTCGGCGTGGAGATGGGGGTCGGGCGGCGGATGCTCGCGATCTTCGAGCGCAGGCCGGGGGTGCTGCACGCGGCGATCACGGGTCTGCGCCCGGCGTGGAACGCGTTCGCGGACATCACCCGCGGTTCGACGACCCTGGCGGGCATCGTACGGACGCGTCCGCTGGCCCGGCGCGCCCTGGACGTGCTGGACCGCCGGCAGACGTCCGGTCAGCCGGAGCCGGCCGCGCGCGAGGAGGGCGCTCCGGCGGAGAGCGACCCGACGGGCGTCCCGGAGACCGGCGCGCGGGAGTGACAGACGTACGGGAGTCAGACGTACGGGAGTGACGGCCGTACGGGAGTGACGGATTCGTCGGGGCGTGACGGGCGTACGAGGTCGGTCCCGTGGGGCAGTGACGGCGTAGGGGAGTGACCTCGCACCCCGCTGGGGGGCATGCGGATCCGCATGCCCCCAGAGCCGCGTCAGGTCGACTTCCGGCCGTCGAGTGTCTCGCGCAGGATGTCCGCGTGCCCGGCGTGCTGGGCGGTCTCGGCGATGAGGTGCGCCAGCACCCGGCGCACGCTGTACGTCCCTCCCTGTTCGTTCCAGGGGGCCTCCGGCAGCGGGTGCGTCGCGGACAGGTCGGGCACGGAGGCGATGATCTCCTCGGTGCGGGCGGCGACCCGCTCGTAACGCGCGACGATCCCGGCCAGCGTGTCGCCGGGCAGCATCCGGAAGTTGTTCCCGTGGTCGATCACCCACTGCGGGATCTCGCGAGCGGTACCGGCCTCGATGTCGGCCCAGGTGACACCGTCGGGCAGGTCGTAGCGGAGCGCCGACGGGCCATCGACGACGAAGCGTGTCCATCCGTCCTCGATGGCCGCGGCATGTTTGACCAGCCCGCCCAGGCTCAGCGCGCTGACCGTCGGGCGCACGCCCGCGCGTTCGTCGTCGAGCCCGCGTGTCGTGTGGATCAGGGAGCTTCGCGCGGTCGCGAGCGCGGCGAGCAGGTCGGCCCGCTCGGCGTCGAGGATCGAGGGGGGTGCGGTGGTGGTCATGGCGTTCGGACCTTTCGCGTCGTTCTCGTTGTCCTGCACGAGAGGACAGTCGCAGGAGAAGCGGCCAGGGTGTGGCCGCTTCTCCGGGCAGGATGGAGCCATGCAGAAGACCTCTGCGCGACTGCTGTCCTTGCTCTCGCTCCTCCAGGCACGCCGGGACTGGCCGGGGGCGCTCCTGGCCGAGCGGCTGGACGCCAGTCCGCGCACCGTGCGCCGCGACATCGACCGCCTGCGCGAACTCGGCTACCCCATCGTGGCCTTCAAGGGGCCCGACGGCGGGTACCGGCTCGACGCCGGCTCGGAACTGCCCCCGCTGCTCTTCGACGACGAGCAGGCCGTGGCCCTCGCCGTCGCACTCCAGGTCGCCGCCACCACCGGCGCCGGCATCGGGGAGGCCGCGGCCCGCGCGCTGAACACCGTCCGCCGGGTCATGCCGGCCCGGCTGCGCCACCGCATCGACATCCTTCAGGTCACCGCCGTCGAGCGGCCCGCGAACCGGTCGGCCCCCCAGGCCGACAGCGGCGTGCTCATGGCGCTCAGCGCCGCCGTCCACGCCCGCGAGGTGCTGCGCTTCGACTACGTCCCCGTAACCCGGCAGGAAGGCCCCGACGACGGCCCCGAACCCCCTCCGCGCCGGGCGCAGCCCCACCACCTCGTCACCTGGAGCGGGCGCTGGTACCTCGTCGCCTGGGACCTCGACCGCGAGGACTGGCGCACCTTCCGCGCGGACCGGATCACCCCGCGTACCCCCACGGGACCCCGTTTCACCCCGCGCGAGGTCCCCGGGGGCGACGTGGCGGCCTTCGTCGCCGGCCGGTTCCAGAGCTCCGACGGCTCGGGGGAGTGGCCCTGCCGCGGCGAGGTGATCCTCGATCTGCCCGCCGCCCATGTGTCCCGCCACACCTACGACGGGCTCGTCGAGGAACTCGGCCCTGACCGCTGCCGGCTGGTCATGGGCTCGTGGTCCTGGCCCGGTCTGGCCGCCACCATCGGCAGGTTCGACGCCGGCATCGAGGTCGTCGGGCCGGCCGAGCTCAAGGACGCCTTCGCGTATCTGGCCCGCCGCTACGCCGACGCCGCGACCCGGTCCGACTCGTCGTGACCGGGTCCGACTCGTCGTGCCCGCCTACGCGTCGGGGTGGGTACGACCGGCCAGACCCGGCCGGGGCGCGGTCCCGTCCGGGGTCCCCGGGGTGAAGCGCCACAGGACCTGGACGACACGCGCCACGAAGGCGAGACACCCGGCGACCCCGCCGATCCGCAGACCGGCCGCCGACAGGTCCAGAGACCACGCGGTCCCGGCGACGAGCCCGAACACCAGCGCCGCCGCGAAGGCCCCCGTCACGACCGCGAAGGCGATCTCGACAGTGACAGCGTCCCGTTCGGCCCCGCTCCGTGTCCCCATGGCCCGAGTCTGACCGAGGCGCCGCCGTGGTGCAAGGAGCGTCCCGGGACGCCGGTGGTGGCGCCGGACGGCGGAGGTCACGCCTCGCGGGGGTGCCCGGTCGCGGTGGTCGGGCGGTGACGCAGCAGCCGTACGAAGGCGCCTATGGCGACCGCCTGGACGAGGACGGAGACGATCAGCGCCGGGTAGAGGAACCCGGCGGAGGAGGCGAAGCCCTCCCCGACGGCCCCGCCGCCTATGAGGAAGACGAAGACGGTCGGTGCCGCGAGGGAGAACAGCCACACCCCGGCGAACGAGGCGTCCTCGTGGTGCACGAAGAGGGTGTCGACCGTGACGAACACCGTCGCGGCGGCGACGAGGGCGAGATAGACCTGGGAGGCACGGTTCTTGAAGGCGAGTCGGGCGAGTCCGGTCAGCCGTTCTGAATTCATCATGTTCTCCCTGGAGTTCATGGCTCTTTCCCTTGAAGTGGAGTGCTCGTGCGACGCGGGGTGCTCGTGCGTCTCCTTCCAGGGTGCGGGAGTTCGAACGGCTGTGCCTGAGTACTCCTACTCATCCTTCTCGGGTGTGGACCGCGGGGCCGTTCGCCGAGGCGTCGCGGGCCAGGTGGGCGATGAGGGCCGCGGCGCCCGCGAGCAGCGCCACCGTGGTCAGGGCGAGCGGCAGCGAGAACCAGTCGGCGAGGAAGCCGATCGCGGGCGGCCCCAGCAGCATCCCGCCGTAGCCGAGGGTGGACGCGGCGGCGACCCCGCCGGGCCCCGCCAGCGCGCCCGCCCGGCCGATCGCGACGGGGAAGATGTTGGCGAGGCCGAGTCCGGCCACGGCGAACCCCGCCAGGGCGAGCCAGGCGGTGGGCGCGAGGGCGCCGAGCAGCATGCCGAGGGCGGCCGTGACCCCGCCCAGGACCAGGGCGCGGGTCTGGCCGAGCCGTTCCACCAGGACCGTGCCGGAAAGGCGTCCCGCCGTCATCGTGAGGGCGAAGAGCGAGTAACCGGCCGCGGCCACCCCGGGGGTGGCGTCGAGGTCCTGGGTGAGGTGGAGGGCGCTCCAGTCGGCCATCGCGCCCTCGCCGTACGCCGTGCACAGCGCGATCACGCCGAAGAGGGCGACCAGTCGGCGGGTGCGGAGGCCCGGCCCCCGTCCGTCCGGGTCGCGCTTTTCCGCACCCGTACCCGTACCCGCACCCGTACCCGCACCCGTACCCGTACCCGCACCCGCACCCGCACCCGTGCCCGTGCCCGTACGGTCGGCCGTGTCCGTACCGGCCGTGACCGGTGCCGGGAAGCGCAGCAGCGTCCGGCCGGCCGTGGCGCTGACCAGCAGGCCGGCGGCCGACAGAAGGGCCAGGTGGACGGCGGGGGACAGGCCGCCGGCGAGCAGCCCGCCGAGCCCCGCCCCGACCATGCCGCCCAGGCTGAACGCGGCGTGGAAGCTGGAGATCACCGGGCGTCGCAGGGCCGCGACGAGATCGACGGCGGCGCTGTTCATCGCGACGTTCAAGGCACCGTAGGCCCCGCCGAACGGGAGCAGCACCAGGCCGAGGGTGAGCGCCGAGTGGGTCTGCGGCGGCAGCAGGACGCTCAGCGAGAGCAGCACCGCGCAGCCGACCGTCACGAGGTGGCTGCCGAACCGGCGGCAGAGCGCGCCGGTGACCATCATGGTAGCCACGGCGCCCGCGGAGACACCGAGCAGGGCGAGGCCGAGCTCGCTCGCCGACGCCCCGGTCTGCTGCTTGATCGCCGGGATACGGACCACCCACCCGGCGAACAGGAAGCCGTCGAGGGCGAAGAACACGGTCAGGACGGTCCTGAGGCGGGTGAGCGGGGAGCGGGCTCGGGGTGGTCCCGCGGCGCTGCCGGAGAGGGCCGTCCGCATTTTGTTTAGAAGCGGCACAAAGTGAGGATAGGGGCCCGGAGCCGTCCGTACAAGGCGCCGTGGGGCGTCCCGCACGGCGCCGTGGGGCGTCCCGCGGAGTCCGCCGTTCCTCCGGATCATGGGAGACTCGCCCCCATGAACGGCAAGGGGACCACGGCCAGGACACGGCTGGAGAGAGGCCGCGGCGCGCTCGGCCCGGCACTGGAACTGGTCCACACGGGCCGCGCGCCCACCCGCGCCGTCCTCACGGCGGAGTTGGGCGTCACCCGCGCCACGGCCGGCGCGGTCGCCGCCGAACTGGAGGCCCTCGGCCTGATCCGGGTGGACTCCAGGCCCGGCGCCGCCGCCGGCTCCCAGGGCCGCCCCTCGCACCGGCTCTCCGTCGACGAGGCGGGCCCCGTCGTCCTCGCCGCCCAGGTCCACGCCGACGGCTTCCGGGCCGCGCTGGTCGGGCTCGGCGGCCGGATCGTCGCGACCGCCCCCGGACGCGGTACGGCCTCGGCGGACCCGGCGCAGGTCCTCGGCGAGGTCGTCGAGACGGGCGCCGGGCTGCTGCGGGCCGCCGGACGGCGGTGCGTGGGCGCGGGCCTCGCCGTGCCCTCCGCGGTCGCCGAACCGGAGGGCACCGCGCTCAACCCGCTGCACATCGCCTGGCCCGTCGGCTCCCGGGTACGGGAGATCTTCGCCGAACGGGTCCGCGCCGCGGGCATCGAGGGCCCCGCCTTCACCGGCAACGACGTCAATCTGGCCGCGCTCGCCGAGCACCGGCACGGCGCGGGACGCGGCGCCCAGCACCTCCTCTGCGTCGCCACCGGCCACCGCGGCGTCGGTGGCGCGCTCGTCCTCGACGGCCGTCTGCACACCGGCAGTTCGGGCCTCGCCCTGGAGGTCGGCCATCTCACGGTCAACCCCGAGGGGCGCTCCTGCTACTGCGGCAGCAAGGGCTGCCTGGACGTCGAGGCCGACCCGCTCGCCTTCCTCACCGCGGCGGGCCGCGCCCCGGGCCCCGAGAGCTCGCTGCTCCAGCAGTCGCGCGACCTGCTGCGCACGGAGCACGCCGACCCGGCGGTACGGGGCGCAGCGGCGGAGCTGATCGACCGGCTGGGCCTGGGCCTCGCGGGCCTGGTCAACATCCTCAACCCCGACCGGATCATCCTCGGCGGACTCCACCGCGAACTGCTGGACGCCGACCCGGACCGGCTGCGCGCCGTCGTCGCCGACCGCAGTCTGTGGGGCCGCAGCGGCGGGGTGCCCATCCTGCCCTGCACGCTCGACCACAACAGCCTCGTGGGGGCGGCGGAGTTGGCGTGGCAGCCGGTGCTCGACGACCCGCTCGGCGCGCTCGGCCGCTGACGGCGCTCGGCCGCCGACGCGAGGGCGGCTGTCGACGCGAGCGGGCGCTCCCCGATCCGGCCGCTGGTCCGGCCGGATCCGGCCGGAAGTCCCGGCCGCTGGTCCGTTCGGGTGACTCTGCGCCCGGGGGCACGGCTCGGCCGTACGAACCGGGTGTACGCCGGTTCGTACGGCCGAGCCGCGGATCCGGTCAGCCGACCACGGCCGACCGGACGGTGCCGGGGGCGTACGTCCCGGCCACCATGCCGAACTCCCTTGCGGGGAAAGGGCCGTCGGTGGTCGCGCCGTACACCGGACGCAGGGGCAGGGTCAGGGCCACCGGCGGGGCGGGCAGCGTGAACCAGATGCTCTTGCCCGTATCGCCCCGGGGATGGATGCCCCAGCTCTCGCTCACGGCCGCGATCAGCGCGAGGCCGCGGCCACCGGTGTCGGACAACTCGGCGTGGTGCACCGTCGGCAGGCGCGGATCGTGGTCACTGACCGAGACCGTGAGCCGTTCGAGCAGCAGCTCGATGTCGACGGTGCATCTCTTGTCCGGCTGTGCGTGCCGGTGGACATTGGTCAGCAGCTCGGTCACCCCGAGAGCCGCTGGGTCGATGAGAAGATCGAGGTGCCAGTAGCGCAGTTGCGCGGAGATGATTCTGCGGATCTGACCGATCCGTGACGGCAGGGCCTGGAGCTCCACCGTGCAATGCCTGCTGGGCTGGCTGATCACGGCTGCGACTCCCCGAATGAGGTCCGGAAGAAGACGAGGGTGCGGAACCAGCGACCGGCTCGCCGCCGTTTCCCGCCCGGCGGGGCTGGGTCACAGTGTCACCGCCGGGAAACACTGAGTGATGTGTGACCAGAGTGAACCCGGGGACCCGGCTCCGCAACTCGCGGCGGACCGCCTGCGTGGCAGGGGTTTCGCAGCCGTTCATGACCTCGGCGTCGGGTGCCGTGCCGACGCTCCTCCCGACGCCCGCGCGCCTACGGCTTCGAGTGGCCGGCCCTGCTGACCGCCTCCATGATCCGCCCGGTCAGCGCCGTCGCGTCCGGACGGCGCCCCCGCTGCCCCAAGGTCAGCCGGTAGCGGGTCCCGTTGACGGTCGCGACCATGCTGCCGCTCCCCGCGAACCACGGCCGGGCCGCCCGGACGGCGCGCAGCGGCGCGCTGTCGATCACCCGGCCGTAACTGGTCAACAGCGCCAGCCTGCCGTCCTTCACCAGAACCTGACCGGCCCTGGTGAGCGAGCGGGGCCACCGCTCGATCCGCACGCCGCGCACGTCGAACTCCGGTTCACCCATGGCGTTTCAGCCCCCTCCGTACCCATTCCCCGTACGTCCCCTCAAGGCAGTTTGCACAAGTATGGCGCCCGGCACCAGAGCGCATGGAGCGCACTCGCCAGAAGCGATTCCTATGGATACCCAAAGCAAGCGTTTACGCAGGTGGTGGGGGTACGGTGCGGCTGGGGGCCGGTGCGGGGACAGCGAGGAGCGGCACGCATGAACGGGCGAGAGACGAGCGGACGGCCGGAAGAGCCGACGGAACCGGCGGACGGGCCCCCTCCCGGGACCACCGGCGCACCGGCCACGCCGACCCTCGACGTGGACCGCAGCGACCCCGGCTACCGCGCCTGGCTCAAGGAAGCCGTACGCAAGGTCCAGGCCGACGCCAACCGTTCCGCCGACACCCATCTGCTGCGCTTCCCGCTGCCCGAGGAGTGGGGCATCGACCTCTACCTCAAGGACGAGTCGACGCACCCGACCGGCAGCCTCAAACACCGGCTCGCCCGCTCCCTGTTCCTGTACGGCCTGTGCAACGGCTGGATCAGGCGCGGCAAGCCGGTCATCGAGGCGTCCAGCGGCTCGACGGCCGTCTCCGAGGCGTACTTCGCCAAGCTGATCGGCGTGCCGTTCATCGCGGTCATGCCACGCACCACCAGCGCGGAGAAGTGCCGGCTGATCGAATTCCACGGCGGCCGATGTCACTTCGTGGACGACGCGGGCATGATCTACGAGGAGTCCGCGGGGCTGGCGGAGCGGACCGGCGGCCATTACATGGACCAGTTCACCTATGCGGAGCGCGCCACCGACTGGCGCGGCAACAACAACATCGCCGAATCGATCTATCAGCAGCTCCGGCTGGAGCGCTACCCGGAGCCCGCGTGGATCGTCGCCACGGCGGGTACGGGCGGCACCTCCGCGACCATCGCGCGCTACGTCCACTACATGCAGCACGACACCCGGATCTGTGTGCCCGACCCCGAGAACTCCTGTTTCTTCGACGGCTGGACGCGCCACGACGACCAGGCGCGCAGCGACCCCGGCTCCCGGATCGAGGGGATCGGCCGGCCCCGGATGGAGCCGAGCTTCGTGCCCGGCGCCATCGACCGGATGATGAAGGTCCCGGACGCCGCGAGTGTCGCCGCCGTACGGGCGCTGGAGCGGGCCATCGGACGCAAGGCGGGCGGCTCCACCGGCACCGGACTGTGGAGCGCCCTGAAGATCGTGGCGGAGATGGTCGCGCGGGGGAGCACCGGCAGCGTGGTCACCCTGCTCTGCGACCCGGGCGACCGCTACCTCGACAAGTACTACGCGGACGCCTGGCTCGCCGAACAGGGCCTGGACATCGCCCCGTACACCCGGACCCTCGACCGCTTCCTGGAGACCGGGGTCTGGCCGGACTGACCCCCCACGCCGCCTCACCGCCGCCGCACGCCCTGACCGCGCAGCAGCCGGTCGACGGCCCGGCCGAACACCAGGCGTCCGGCGCGCGCGGTGAGCGGGTCGAGGCGGCGGGGGAGCGGTCCGATACGCAGCTCCTCCTCCCAGCGCACCCGGGCGGGGCCACCGTACGCGTCCTCCTCGGCGTCCTGGCGCACCTGGATCTCGGCCCAGCCCGTGACCGCCCTCCCGCGCTTCTCCAGGCGGCAGTGGCCGGGGCGGCCCGGCGCGGGCGGCTGCCAGCGGACGACCTCCATCGGGTCGTCGAACGCGGCGCGGCCGAGCCCGGTCCGCGCGACGAAGACCGTTCCGGTACGGGTCGGGCCCGGCGTCAGTACGGTGATCCGCGTCAGCGGCACCTGGGCGGCGTGCGCGGGCCAGTCCGTGAGCCGCCGCCAGGCTTCCTCGGCGGAGAGCGGGGTGGTCCGGTCGATACGGAAGGCGCTCATCCGGTGATCGTAGGCCGGGAGGGGCGGGGCAGGCGTGACGCCGCGTCAGGCGTGGTCCGGCCCCTTCGCGGATCCGTCGCCCTTCGCGGACCCGTGACCCTCCGCGGAACCGTCGCCCTCCACGGACACCTCACCCGCCTCGGACCCGTCACTCTCGGCGGGCTCGTCCCGGTCGCCCGCCACCACCAGCCCCGGCAGCAGCTCGGCGATCTCCGCGCGGTCCCGCGCCGACAGCCCCGCGTCCGTCACCAGTGTGTCGACCTGGTCCAGCGTCGCGAAGGAACTCAGACCCACCGTGCCCCACTTGGTGTGGTCGGCCACGACCACCACCCGGCGCGCCGACCCCACCAGCCGCCGGTTCGTCTCCGCCTCGCCGAGGTTGGGGGTGGAGAGCCCGGCCTCCACCGAGATGCCGTGCACCCCGAGGAAGAGCACATCGAAGTGGAGCGAGCGGATCGCCTGGTCGGCGACGGGGCCGACCAGCGAGTCCGACGGCGTCCGCACACCGCCCGTGAGCACCACCATGGCCGCCCCGGGGCGGCCCGCACCGCCCGGCTCCGTCTGCCGCGCCGTGTGGAACACATCGGCGACCCGCATCGAGTTCGTCACCACCGTCAGATCCGGCACGTCCAGCAGCAGATGCGCCAGCGCGTAGGTCGTCGTCCCGCCGGAGAGCGCGATGGCGCTGCCGGGCACGACCATCGCCGCCGCCGCCCGCGCGATGTCCTGCTTGGCGGTCAGCTCCAGCGCCGACTTCGCCTCGAAGCCCGGCTCGTGCGTACTCGCCTCGGCCACCGGCACCGCGCCGCCGTGCACCTTCTCCACGACGCCCTGCCGGGACAGCGCGTCGAGATCCCGGCGCACCGTCATGTCGGACACATTGAGCCTGCGGGTCAACTCGTTGACCCGCACCCCACCCCGCCGGCGCACCTCGTCCAGGATCAGCGCACGACGCTGCTCCGCCAGCAGGTTCAGGTTGTCGCTCACCGCCGCGCCGGCCTTCCGTCTCGTCGTGGACCACCGCCGTGCACCGGCATCGCGCGCCCCCGTCCTGTCCGTTGTGGAACCCATCCTCCCACGGGGGCCGGACGGCCGCCCCGGTGGCCGCAGGACGAGGGAGCCGGGGAGATTCGGTGACGGGACGGCGTCGAACTGCCACAATCCGGGACTCTGGATCCCGCACGGGTTCCCCGCACCGTTCCCCGTCCGCCCACGCGAGAGAGAGCATCGAAGTGTCCTCACCAACAGCGGAGCCGCACGGTGGCGGAGCCGCACTCGAACTGCTGGTCCACGGCGTCGGCGGGGCCACCCCGCAGGAGATGCTCGACGACCCGCGCACGGTCAGGGTCACCGGCGACAAGACCGCCGCGGTGTACCGGCGGGCCGACGACGCCGACGCCGAACGGCACCCGGCGGACTACCGGGACCGGCCGATCCCCGAGGCGTACTGCTGGTCCAACCTCACCTCGGGCAACGGCTCCCGCGCCCTGTGGCTGCTGCTCCTGCCCTTCATGGTGGTCAACCTCGCCCACTGGATGCGCCCGGCCACCAAGGGGCTCGGCAGGTCCCAGCGGCTGTACGGCCTGCTGGTGCGCCTGGTCGCCCTCACCCTCACCGTGCTGCTCACCGCCGCCGCCTGCGAGGTCGCCCTCGATCTGACGGCGTGGCAGTGTGCCGGCTCGGCGGCCTGTGTCGAACAGCGCTCCTGGCTCGGCTTCCTCTCGCCCGAGGCCCACGGCTGGTGGTCGCAGCCGGGCCGGCGCCTCGCCCTCGCCGCCGTCGTACCCACCGCACTGGTCACGCTGTTGTGGTACCTCTCCAACCGGACCTGGAGCGCGTACGAGGCACAGCGCCCGCCCGTCCACGGCACCGCCGCCCCCGAACCGTCCGCCCGGGACGCGGCAGCCGCCGACGCCGCGGAGGCCGCCCGTACCGCGGACGTCCCCGATGCCGCCACCGACGACGACGGGCGGGTGAAGGTGCGCCCCGCGCTCGGCAGGCCCGGCTTCTGGTACGGCCGCCGCCTCGTCGCCCGGCTGCGCGCCGCGCACACCGCCGCCGGGTTCCTCACCGTCGCCGCCGCCCTCGTCGCGGCGGGCGCCGACCACGACCGGCGCACCGGCGTCCAGCCGCTCGAACCGCTCGGTCCGCTGCTCCAGATGGCGCTCGTCGCCGGCCTCGGCGCGGTGCTGTACGTCGTGTGCAGCCGGGGCCGCAGCGAGCGCCGCCGCGACGGCTCCCTCGACCGGATGGTGACCGGCGGACTGCCCACCGGCTCCCTCGTCGTGCTCGCCCTGGCCGTGGTGTACGCGGGCTGGTCCAGACCCGGCTGGGTCTCCTCCGGCGCGCTCCCCGGCAATCTCTCCTTCCGGGTGCTCTCGCTCGCCCAGGTCGCCCTGATCGTCGCCCTCGCCGTCACCGCCCATGTGCTGTACCGCCGCGCCGCCCAGCCGCGTACCGCGCTGCGCGGACTCGCCGGGCCCGCCGTCGCGATGCTCGCCTGCGCCCTCGCCGGTGTGATGACCGGTGGCGTCGCCCAGCGCGTCGCCGACTGGCTGGACGGTGACGCCACGCCCGGCATGGGCGGCGGCGCGATCGCCGGCCCTCCGGCGCTGCTGAGCTGGCAGGCGTCGGTCATCCCGGTCCTGCTGGTGCTGCTGGTGATCCCCGTCGCCGTCCTGTGCGTCCGTACCGTACGCACGACGCGGGCCCTGACACCGGCGGTGGAGAAGGAGTACGGGGAGGACGCCCCCGACTCCCCGCGCACCCGTCATGTCGCGGGCGCCCGCGCGCGGGCCGAACTCACCGACTTCGTACCCCGGCTCGTCGGACTGGTCGCCGGCGCCGCCCTGTTCCTCGGCGCCGGCGCGGTCGCCGGATCCTGGATCAGCGGCCAGGTGCCGGGCAAGGCGATGCTGGGCACCTCGTCGTTCCTGGAGTCCGCGGCGCAGACCGCGCAGGCGCTGGGCTCCTGGTTCGTGGGCCTCGGCTTCATACTGCTGGTCACCTGGGGCCGACGGGCCTACCGCGACCCCTCGGCCCGCCGCACCATCGGCATCCTCTGGGACGTCGGTACGTTCTGGCCGCGCGCCGCCCACCCGTTCGCGCCGCCCTGCTACGCCGAGCGCGCCGTCCCCGACCTCACCTGGCGCATCGCGTCCTGGACCGAGCGCACCGGCGGCCGGCTGGTCCTCTCCGGCCACTCGCAGGGCAGTGTGCTCGCCGCCGCCGCCATCTGGCAGCTCGCGCCCGCCACCCGCCACCGGGTCGCGCTGCTGACGTACGGCTCCCCGCTGGAGCGGCTCTACGGCCGCTGGTTCCCCGCGTACTTCGGAGCCCAGCAACTCAGCGACCTGAGCGCGGAGTTGCACTGCTGGCGCAATCTGTGGCGCGCCACCGACCCGATCGGCGGCCCGGTGCTGGTGCCCGCCGACGGCGACGGGTCCCAGGTCGACCGGGGCCCGCTGAAGGACCCGCTCGCCTACGGCCGTACGGTGCTGCATCCGCTGCCCGAGCCGATCCTCGGCCACTCCGAGTACCAGGCCGACCCCGTCTTCGCCGAGGAGCGCGCCGAACTCCTCGACCGGTTGCCGCCGCTGCTCCCGCCGCAGCGCACCGACGGGACCCGGGCCCGGCTCGTGGGGCCACCGGCCGACGGTGGGGGTCAGGGCAGCTCGGGCAGGTCGTCGGCGTAGAGCAGGGTCAGGTCGTCCGTGCTGGTCTCGGGGAGCTGGGCGACCCGGCCCGCGTGCCGCTCCACCATCGACTCGAACGTCTGGCGCGCGGTACGGCCGTTGCCGAAGGCGGGTCCCTTCGGCAGCTCCGTGAAGTACGTGAGCAGGGCCTCGGCCGCCCCCTCGCCCAGCCGGTACTCCTGGTCCTCGGACTGCTGCTGGACGATCCGCAGCAGCTCCTCGGGGACGTAGTCGCTGAAGGTGATGGTCCGTGAGAAACGGGACGCCACACCGGGGTTGACGGTGAGGAACCGCTCCATCTCCGCGGTGTACCCGGCGACGATCACCACGACCGCCTCCCGGTGGTCCTCCATCAGCTTCACGAGGGTGTCGATGGCCTCCTTGCCGAAGTCACGCCCGGAGTCCTCGGGGGAGAGCGCGTACGCCTCGTCGATGAACAGCACACCGCCGCGCGCCCGGTCGAACGCCTCCTGCGTACGGATCGCCGTCGACCCGATGTGCTCGCCGACCAGGTCCACCCGGGAGACCTCGACGAGGTGGCCGCGCTCCAGCACCCCGAGGGAGTGCAGGATCTCGCCGTACAGCCGTGCCACGGTGGTCTTGCCGGTGCCGGGGGAGCCGGTGAAGACGAGATGACGGCGGACCGACGCCGCCTTGAGGCCCGCCTCCTTGCGGCGCCGGCCGACCTCGATCATGTCGGTGAGCGCCCGTACCTCGCGCTTGACGCTGTCCAGGCCGACCAGCGAGTCCAGCTCCCCGAGGACCTCCTCCGAGCCGCGTACGGGCTCGGTGGTGGCGGTGACACCGGGCGGAGTGGCGGGTGCGGGCGGCGCCAGGACCGGCCCGAGCAGCCCGGGGGACTGGGTGGCCGTCAGCTTCGCCGTGGCCTCCGCGGACGGCGACGGCGCGGCCAGCACACCGCTCTCGTCGCTGGTGCAGTCCTCGGCGGTCGGCCCGTCCTCCGCGAAGTCGTAGCCGCCGCGCGCGCAGCGCTCCGTACGGCAGCGGGTGAGCGTCGTACGGCAGCCGTCCATGACGTGGAAGCCGTAACCGCCGCTGCCCGTCACCCGGCAGTTGTGGAAGGTGCCGCGGCCCTCGGCGGACACGTAGAAGCCCGCCTCGGCCGGCGAGGTGACCGTACAGCGCTCGATGGTCGGGTCGGCGCCCTTGGTGACGATGACCCCGGTCTGGACGGCGTCGATGGTGCAGGAGCTGAGGGTGCCGCCGCTGCCGTGGTCGCGGAACCAGGCGCCCGTGGATGCCTCCCTGATCCGGCAGTCGTCGAGCTGGGCGGTCGCCCCGTCGCTCACCGACACGGCCGTGTTGCGCACCTGGGAGATGTCGCTGTCGACGACGTCGGCGCGCGAGCCCCGGTCGAGGACGAAGAGCGCGTCGGGCACGTCGTGGAGCCGGCAGGAGTCGAGCACGACGGTCGCGCCGTCGCTGACCCAGACCGCCGGGTAGTCGCCGGTGCTGTCGTGGATCTCGCACTGGTTGGCGTCGACCCGGGTGCCCGGGTCCCACACGGAGAGGCCGTTGCGGCCGAAGCGGCGCACGGTGGAGCGGGTCAGCGTCAGCACCGAACGGGAGCGCAGGTCGACCGCGTTCTCCGGGATGTCGTGGATGTCGCAGTCGGAGAGCGTGAGGACGGCGTCGGTGTCCAGGGTTATCCCGTCCGCCGAGGTGCGGTGCACGGAGGAGTCGGTGAGGTGGACCGCCGCGCGGGACGCGATCTGCACACCGGTGCCCTTGATCTCGTACACCTCGCAGCCGATCGCCTCCAGACCGCTGCCCTCGCCGGTGACGGCCAGACCGGAACCGGAGGCGTGGTGGATCCGGCACCGCTCCAGCCGGGGGTGGGCGCCGCCGTGCACCGAGATGCCCGCCTGGCCGGCCGCGACGATCTCGCACTCCTCGAACACCCCGCCGGCCCCGTCGAGCACGGCTATGCCGACCCCGGCCGGATTGTCGACCGTGCACCGCCGCACGGTCGGGCGGGCCGCGCCGCGCACCTCCAGCCCGGCCGCCGAGCGGGTCACGATCCGCAGATCCGTCAGATCCGGGGTGCCGTCCTCCACGAGCAGCGCGGGCGCCGTGGCGTCCTGGCCCTCCACGTGGAGGTCCTGGAC
This sequence comes from Streptomyces sp. NPDC087310, assembly GCF_044744405.1. Lineage (NCBI taxonomy): Bacteria > Bacillati > Actinomycetota > Actinomycetes > Kitasatosporales > Streptomycetaceae > Streptomyces > Streptomyces sp. NPDC087310. Next base: position 535,104 of record NZ_JBIUYF010000006.1, read on the forward strand.
GGTGGCCGAGGCGCGCACGATCAGCGGGACGCCGTCGACGGGAGCGATCCGTACGGAGCCGAGCGAGCCCTCGGCACCGCGCAGCGTGACCGCCCGCGTGACGACCAGATTCTCCCGGTAGGTCCCGGGGGCAATGGTGAGGATGTCGCCGTCACCGGCCGCCTCAAGGGCGGCGGCGAGGGAGGCGTACTCGCCCGTGCGCCGCCGCCAACGCGATGTTCCGGTGTTGGTCACCTGGACCGTGCCCTGTGCCATGGCGTTGTTCTGTCCCCACCTCGTGCGTGTGCCCGTGTCGTGCCGTCCCGGGTGCCGGCCCCGGCCCCCGGTCAGTGCGGCGTACCGGGCGGCACCACCGTAGCGCGCGTGGCGGCGCCGGGTTGACGCGAACAGCGGGTCCGGAAGGCCGCTTTCCGCCGTGCCCCGGACATGGCGGACAACTTCCCGGTCGCGCCACCGGCCCCGGACCTGTGCCAGGGCCGTGCCAGGGGGAACGGGAGGTCCTAACGGGAGGTCCTAACTCCCCGCCCCGGTACGGCCCCAGTCGGGACCGGCCGCGGCCCACGCGCGGTCGAGCCGCTGGTACCGCCGTTGTACGAGCCGCCATACGATCAGCCGCCTGACCCCCTCGACCAGCCCGGCGGCCAGGACGGCGAAGCCGAAGCCGGCCAGCACGGCGTGGGCGCGCCCCGCCTCGGCGTTCATCGGGGCCCGTACGTGCCTGCCCCGCTCGTCGGCCCAGATGGCGAAGGTGTCGCCCGCGTGCGGGGTGCGCAGCGAGGTGGGGACCGTGCCCGTGCGTGCCGTGCCGTCGGGCGCGCGCCAGTTCGCGACCACCCGGGTGCCCGTGTTCTGCTCCGTGACCGCCTCCGCGTCGTACGCCAGGAACGGCCGCTCCGGCGCCGGGGAGACGACCGCGGCGGTGGTTCTGTGCCGCTGTTCGTGCTGGACCCGTACGGTCTCCCGCAGCGCCGCGTCGACCCGGTCGCCGCCGAGCCAGCCGATGGCCGGCGCCGCCAGCGCGAAGAGCAGCACCGCCGTCAGCGCGACCCATGCCTCGGCCAGATCGGTGCCCCGGCGCAGGGGGTTGCGCCGCCAGCGCCAGAGTCCCACCATGGTGCGCACAAGTGCGCACCCCCTTTCCGTGTCCTTCCCCGTCCTTCTCTGTCCGTCTTGGCAGGGGCGGCGCTTTCCACGCGTCGTCGGCGGGAAGAGAGAGCAAGCTCACTTCGGTGCCCTATGCACCGACATGCGCCCGCCCGCTCAACGGACGGGCCGGTACGCCGTGTTCCCGCGAGCGCGGGGCGTCGCGGCACGGAGGGGACTTTTCGGCCGTACGGAGGGTCCCTCGGGTCACTCCAGCACCGTCACCGGATCGCCCACCCGGACCGTGCCGGTCGACTCGGGGACCAGGTTCTGCCCGAAGACGAGCTTTCCGTCGATGCGGCGGTGGCGCCCGAGTGTCCGCAGCGGCTCCCGGCCGCGCTCCGCCGTGCGCTGGTCGGTGGTGGTGATGACACAGCGACCGCAGGGCTTGGCGATCCGGAAGGTGACCTCGCCGACGGCGAGGCGCCGCCAGCCGTCCTCGGCCCAGGCGTCCGTGCCCGACACGACGAGATTAGGCCGGAACCGGTCCATCGGCAGCGGCCCCTCGTCCGGGTGGTCGCCGTGCGCGATCAGGGTGTTGAGGGCGTCGAGCGACGCCGTGGTGGTGACGAGCAGCGGGAAGCCGTCGGCGAAGGAGACCGTCTCGCCGGGGCGGGCGAAGAGCGGGTCGACCGGGCGGCGCGTGGCCGGGTCGTCGAGATGGACGAGCCGGACCTCCTCCCCGAGGTACGCGCTCAGCCGGCGGTCCACCTCCCACGAGGCCGGACCGGCCGGCACCGACTCGACCTTCGTCCCGAAGATGTCCGCCACGACGAGGACCGCGCCGTGCGGCTCGGGAACCTCGATGTCCACCGGGCCGGGACCGGGCCCGCTCAGCCGGATCCCGCCGCCCGGCAGCGGCTCCGCGCGGACGAGCGCCAGCCCCGGACGCTGGCGCTGCGTGACCACCTTCCCCGTACGGTCGACCAGGGCCCAGCGACGGTCCCCGGCGAGCCCCCAGGGCTCCACCACGGCGCTGCCGGGCGTACAGCCGGCCATCGACTTGACCGGATGGACCCCGAGGGCGTGCAGGGCGGCGTGGAGCGGCTTCGGCATGAAGCCATCCTGCCAGCCGCCGCCCGTACGACGGATCCTGTCCCCGGCCCCGCCGGCGGCCGGACGCCGCCGGTTGTTCCTTCCCCGCCTCCTGCCGATGCCTCCGACCCGGAAGAGGCTGTCTCAGTAACCCCGGCTCTGGTAGGGCCGGTTGTACGGGTCCTCGTACTGCTGCTGCTGCGGCGGGGCGGGCGCCGGGCGGGCCGCCGCCGGACGCATCGCCTCGTACCCCGTACCGGGCATCGGGCGCTGCGGCTGGGGCTGCCCGTACTGCTGGGGCGGGGCCGCCTGGTAGCCGCGGGGCGCCGCGGCCTGCTGCGGGATGTACGGAGCCGGCGCCTGCTGGAGCGGCATCGGCTGCGGCATCTGCTGCATGGGCTGCTGCTGCGGGTAGCCGCCTCCGTAGGACGGGGCGGACTGCGAGGGACCCGCCGGGAGGGCGGGCAGCGCGGCGGGCAGGGCCGGCAGATAACTGTTGCCGGAGTCGTAGGCGGCGGGCACTCGGATCGGCGCGATCTGAGGCGTGCCCCGCTCCGCGACCAGGGAGTCGTAGATAGGGGTGTCCGGGAACGCCGGGGCGGTGTAGTAACCGCCGCCGTAGGTGGCGCGGGGGGAGGTCATGGAACATAAGTTAAGCCCAGGACGCGTCGGTTGGGGAGTCGGGAAAGGGGGTTCTTTGGGGAGCTCTGTGCTGCTTCGCATCCCCAATGCGAGCGAACTTGGGAAAATCGGTCGTCCTGAGGCGTTGAGATCGTGTAAAAGGCAAGTTCGCGGGGGGTTACCAGTGGGTCCCGCGGTGTTCACGCTGTCTGCGGTGTCCGCGCTGTGAGCGGGTTCACCGCGGCGACGGCTCGATTAGGTTTGACGGGACCGAATCCTCGGACTCAGCGACGCGCGATGGGGGCGAGCATGTCCATGCTTAAAGGAGCCAATCTTCCGGTGACGGCGTCCGCCGTTCGCGTCGAATTGGGATGGCGTTCAGGACCGGGGGTGCCGGACGTCGACGCTTCGGCGCTTCTGCTCGTGTCCGGAAAGGTCCGCTCGGACGCGGACTTCGTCTTCTACAACCAGCCGCGGCACGCGTCGGGGACCGTACGGCACGAGGGCAAGAAGCCCGGCGGCGCGGAGGTCACCGACACCCTCGGGGTCGATCTCGCCCGGGTCGAACCCGCCGTCGAGCGGATCGTCCTCGCGGCCTCCGCCGACGGCGGCACCTTCGGCCGGGTACCGGGACTGCGGGTACGGCTGCTGGACGCGGCCACCGGCGCCGAGATCGCGCGGTACGACTCCACGGACGCGACCGTCGAGACGGCGTTCGTCCTCGGCGAGCTGTACCGGCGCCAGGGGCAGTGGAAGTTCCGGGCCGTCGGACAGGGCTACGACAGCGGACTCGCCGGTCTGGCAACGGACTTCGGCATCTCGGTCGACGACCCGGCCCCCACTCCCACTCCCGCCCCCACGCCGCCCCGGGCCGCGCCCGCCGCCCCGCCCGCGCGCCCGGTGCGGGCCGCGCCTCCCGCGGCCCCCACGCGGCCCAGCCGCCCCTCACCGGCCCCCGCGCCCGCCGCCCCGACCATGCCGTCCGTCTCCGTCCCTCCCGTTCCCGTCACGCCGCCGCCCCCGGCCCCGGCCCCGGCGCCCGCCCCGCAGGCGACGCCCGCGACGCCCGTACGCCTCAGCAAGGTGACGCTGACGAAAGAGGCGCCCTCCGTCTCCCTCGCCAAGCAGGGCGGAACCTCGGGTGCGATGCGGGTGAACCTCAACTGGCAGGTGCGTAAACAGTTCAAGGGCTGGGGCGCCAAACTCGGCCGGGCCGTCGCCATGCACGCGGATCTCGATCTCGACCTGTGCGCCCTCTACGAACTGACCGACGGCCGCAAAGGCGTCGTCCAGGCGCTCGGAAATGCCTTCGGGGCGCTCAACCAGCCGCCGTACATCCATCTCGACGGCGACGACCGCACCGGCGCCGTCTCCAGCGGCGAGAACCTCACCATCAACCTCGACCACAAGGACCGGCTGCGCCGCGTCGTCATCTTCGTCACCATCTACGAAGGCGCCCGCAGTTTCGCCGATCTCGACGCGACGGTCACCCTCCAGCCCCAGCACGGCGCCGCGATCGACTTCTCGCTCGGCGAATGCACGGTGGCCTCGACGGTCTGCTCACTCGCGCTGATCACCAATACCGGTTCCGACCTCGTCGTCCAGCGCGAGGCGCGCTTTCTCGTACCGGAACGCGGCGTCAGCCCGCAGCGCACCATCGATTACGCCTATGGCTGGGGCATGAACTGGACACCCGGGAGGAAGTGACTACGCCGGTGGCGGACCTGCCGGTCCGTCAGGGGCCGGGGGCGGTCCGGAGGCGGGGGCGGTCCGGGGGCGGCTGTACGTCCGCCCCTTCCAGGCCGCCCCGCGCCCCCGGTAGTGCTGCACCGCGGAGTCGACCGTCATCAGCAGGTAGAGCAGCGCGGTGAACGGCAGCAGCGGGGCCAGCCACAGGGACAGCCGGTAGTAGCGCAGTATCGGCACATACGTCCCCGTCATCACCGCCCACGCCGCGAACCCCAGCCACCCCGCGGCCCCGTTCCCGCCGAACGCCCCCACGAACAGCGCCACGGGCGGCGCCAGATAGACCACCACCATCCCCGCCACCGTGCCCAGGAGCAGCAGCGGATTGTGCCGGAGCTGGGCGTACGCGCTGCGCGAGACCATCCGCCACAGATCGGCCAGCCGCGGGTACGGCCGCACACTGTCCACCCGCTCCGCCAGCCCCAGCCAGATCCGGCCGCCGCCCCGCCGCACCGCGCGGGCCAGGGACACGTCGTCGATCACGGCCTGGCGGATCGACTCCGGCACCCGGGCGCGTACGGCGGTCTCCGTACGCAGCAGGACACAGCCGCCCGCCGCCGCCGAGGTCCGCGCGCCGGGACGGTTGATCCGGCGGAACGGATAGAGCTGCGCGAAGAAGTAGACGAACGCGGGGACGACGAGCTTCTCCCAGCCGCTGGTCACCCGCAGCCGCGCCATCTGCGAGACGAGGTCGAGATCCTGCGACCGCGCGGAGGCCACCAGCTCCCGCAGACTGTCCGGCTCATGGGCGATGTCCGCGTCCGTCAGCAGCAGATACTCCGGGTCCCGGGCGCGGGCCAGCGCGATGCCGTGCCGCAGCGCCCACAGTTTGCCGGTCCAGCCGGGCTCGGGCTCCCCGGGCGACGACACCGTCAGCGGCAGCCCGCCGTGGCGCGCGGAGAGGTCACGCGCCAGAGAGCCGGTCCCGTCCTGGCTGCCGTCGTCGATCAGGAAGATCTCCGCCTTGCCGGGATACACCTGGGCCAGCAGGGACGGCAGGGACTCGGGCAGTACGGCCGCCTCGTCCCTGGCCGGTACGACCAGGGCGACCGACGGCCAGCACCGGCCGTCGTCCCCCTCCCGGCCCTTGGAATTCTCCCGGTACTCCTCGTGCTCGGGCAGCCGTTGATCCGTACGCCAGAAGAACCCCTGACCCAGCAACAGCCAGCCCCACGCGGCCAGCGAACCCACGGCGATCCAGACAACGGCGCTCATTCGCCGCAGTCTGCACCACATGGGGAGGACCGCAAGGGCCGTCGACTATGGTGACCGGGTGAAGATCGCGCTCATGGACTCCGGCATTGGCCTTCTCGCGGCGGCGGACGCGGTACGGCGGCTGTGCCCCGACGCCGATCTCGTCCTCTCCTCGGACCCCGACTCGATGCCCTGGGGACCCCGTACCCCCGAGGACGTCACCGAGCGGGCCCTCGCCGTCGCGCGCGCCGCGGCCGAACACCGCCCCGACGCCCTGATCATCGCCTGCAACACGGCCTCGGTCCACGCGCTGCACACGCTCCGCGCCGAACTGGAACCGGGGCTGCCCGTCATCGGCACCGTCCCGGCGATCAAGCCCGCGGCGGCCGACGGCGGCCCCGTCGCGATCTGGGCCACCCCGGCCACCACCGGCAGCCCGTACCAGCGCGCCCTGATCCGCGACTTCGCCTCCACCGCCGAGGTCACCGAAGTGCCGTGCCCGGGGCTCGCGGACGCCGTGCAGCACGCCGACGAGGCGGCGATCGACCGCGCGGTGGCCGCAGCCGCCGCACTGACCCCCCGGGACATACGGGCCCTCGTCCTCGGCTGCACCCACTACGAACTGGTCGCCGGGCGCATCCTCGCCGCGGTCCGCAGGGCCGGTCTGCCCGAGCCCGCGCTGTACGGCTCGGCCGACGCGGTCGCCGCGCAGGCGCTGCGCCGTATCGTCGGGGCCCCCGCCGGAGCCGGGCGCTCCGACGCGGCGCCCTCGGGCGCCGCAGGGCGGCTCACGGTCCTGCTGGGCGGGCGCGAGTCCGCGCTGCCGCCGTCCGCGCTGGCGTACGCGGAGGGACGGGCCCTCGCGGGCCTCGTACGGGCCGAGTAACCCGTTCGGCGTATCCGCCGGCCGCTGTCCACAGGGACTCCCCGACGCGCGGAATCTGAGTACGCTGCATGGCATGAAGGACCATCCCGGGCCCGAGGGCCAGGTGGCCCCTCCCCCTCCGGAGACCTGGAGCGGGCGCGCCACCAATCGTGTGCAGTGGCTGCTGGCAGCCGCGGGCGCGGCGTGTATCGCGCTCGGTGTCGAGCTGGCCGTCGAGTCGAACTGGCACAGCGGGCCGGTGGCCCTGCTGATGTCCGTCGTCGGCTGTGTGGCGGCCGGCCTCCTGATCCTCTTCGGCACGCTGGCCTTCGTCCACGTGGCGGTCAGCGTCGACGAGGAGTGTTTGGAAGTGCGCTGCGGCCATATAGGGCTGCCGCGCCGCCGTATCGAGTTCGCCCAGGTGGTGGACGCCGACTTCGCGCCCCGGGTCACCCCGCGCCAGTGGGGCGGCTGGGGCTACCGCTGGCGCCCCGAGATGGGCACGGCGGTGGTGGTACGCCGGGGCGAGGCCCTGGTCCTCAAGCTGGGCGACGGCAGAACGTTCACGGTCACCGTGGACGACGCCGAGTCGGCGGTACGGATCATCCGCCACCGGCTGGGCCTGCTGCCCGCGACCGGGACCGGCACGGCCGGCGCCTGAGCACGGAGGCCCGCACCCGGTACGCCGCCGTTGTCGGAGTCACTGGAGTGGAGCAGGGCGAGCGCCCCGGTACGGACCGTGGCCGGCCGAACCCGGTGAGTGAGAGACCGGTTTCCGTCCCGCACGCCCGCGATGGCGGAAGTGCGCAGGTCTCACCCCCGGCACCCGGGGCGCCACCGTAGACTCCGCCGGGTGAGCGCCACCATGACCACCGTCGAACCCCCGCAGCCCGCCGCCCCGACCGGTCCCGGGCGGTCCCTGGCCCGACGGTTCGCCCGACCGGCCGGAGCGGCCGCGTCCGGTCTGCTGCTCTACGCGAGCTTCCCGCCCCGCACCCTGTGGTGGCTGGCCCTGCCCGCCTTCGCCCTGCTCGCCTGGAGCCTGTACGGGCGCCGGCCGCGCGCGGGCCTCGGCCTGGGCGCTCTCGCGGGGCTCGGCTTCCTGCTGCCGCTGCTGTACTGGACCGGCGCCGAGGTGGGACCGGGCCCCTGGCTCGGCCTCGCGGTGGTCGAGGCCGTCTTCATCGCGTTCACCGGGCTCGGGATCGCCGCCGTCAGCCGACTGCCGCTGTGGCCGGTCTGGGCCGCGGCGGTCTGGATCCTCGGCGAGGCGGTCCGTGCCCGGGTGCCGTTCGGCGGCTTCCCCTGGGGCAAGATCGCCTTCGGCCAGGCGGACGGCGTCTTCCTGCCGCTCGCCGCGGTCGGCGGCACCCCCGTGCTCGGCTTCGGCGTCGTGCTCTGCGGCTTCGGGCTGTACGAGGCCGTCCGCCAGGCCCTCGTGTACCGCAGGACCCGCACGGTGCCGCGCGCAGCGGTCGCCGCCGCTGCGGCCACCGTCCTCGTACCGGTCGTCGCGGCGCTCGCCGCGCTGCCGCTCGTCAGCGACACGGCCGAGGACGGCACGGCGACCGTCGCCGCGATCCAGGGCAACGTGCCGCGCGCCGGTCTCGAATTCAACGCCCAGCGCCGGGCCGTCCTCGACAACCACGTGCGCAGGACCCTGGAGCTGGCCGCCGATGTGAAGGCGGGCAAGGAGCCGAAGCCCGACTTCGTGCTGTGGCCGGAGAACTCCTCCGACATCGACCCGTACCGCAACGCCGACGCGTACGACGTGATCGACCGGGCGGCCAAGGCGATCGGCGTGCCGATCTCCGTCGGCGCCGTCGTCACGCCCGACTCCGGTCCGCTGTACAACCGGCAGATCCTCTGGGACCCCGAGCGCGGCCCGACCGCCACGTACGACAAACGGCAGATCCAGCCGTTCGGCGAGTACCTTCCGCTGCGCTCCGTGCTGAACCGGATCACCCCCGGCTACGCGGAGATGGTCCGCAGGGACTTCGGGCGCGGTACCAGGACCGGTGTCTTCGACCTCGCGGGCACCGAGGTCGGCCTCGCCACCTGCTACGAGGCGGCGTTCGACTGGACCGTACGGGACGTGGTCACACACGGCGCCCAGCTCATCTCCGTACCCAGCAACAACGCGACCTTCGACCGCAGCGAGATGACGTACCAGCAGCTCGCGATGAGCCGGGTGCGGGCCGTCGAGCACAGCAGGACCGTCGTCGTCCCGGTCACCAGCGGGGTCAGCGCCGTCATCCAGCCGGACGGCACGATCACCCGGCGGACCGGGATGTTCACCCCGGACGCGCTCGTCGCGAAGGTCCCGCTGCGTTCCTCGCTGACGCCCGCGACCCGGCTCGGCACGCTCCCCGAGGCGCTGCTGGTGGCCGTCGCGGTCGCCGGCCTCGGCTGGGTGGCGGTCGGTGCGGTACGCGCCCGGCGCGCCCGTACGGCGGCCTGACCCCGGTTAGGGTCGGTGGCATGGGAACCCCTGACTTCATCCGTGAGATCCGGGCCGACGCCGGCCACCAACTGCTCTTCCTCCCGGGCGTCAGCGCCGTCGTCCTCGACGACGAGGGGCGCGTCCTGCTCGGGCGGCGCGCCGACACGGGCGGGTGGTCGATCATCGGGGGGATCCCCGAGCCGGGGGAGGAGCCCGCTGTCGCGGCGGTGCGCGAGGTGGAGGAGGAGACCGCCGTACGGTGCGTGGCGGAGCGGGTCGTGCTCGTCCAGGTGCTGAAGCCGGTCGTCTATCCCAACGGCGACAAGTGCCAGTACATGGACATCGCCTTCCGCTGCCGGGCGGTCGGAGGTGAGGCGCGCGTCAACGACGACGAGTCGCTGGAGGTCGGGTGGTTCCCCGTGGACGGGCTGCCCGAGCTGGAGGAGTTCGCGCTCTTCCGGATCAAGCAGGCGCTGAACGACGAGCCCACCTGGTTCGCGCCCGCCGCTCTCGACTGACACCACCCTTCCGCCCCGGACCCGCGCGGGCCCGTACCGGCGCCCGCGCGGACGGGTCTCAGCGGGTCGCCCCCCGGGTGAAGCCGTTGTAGATGTAGCGCTGGAGGAAGAGGAACGCCACCAGCGTCGGGACGATGACCAGCACCGCGCCCGCCGAGATGTTCTCCCAGTGCGCCCCGAAGGGCCCCTTGAAGCGGAACAGCGACGTGGAGATCGTCCCCAGTTCCTCGGACGGCAGGTAGAGGAACGGGATGTAGAAGTCGTTGTAGACGGTGATGCCCTTGATGATCACCACGGTGGCGACGGCCGGTTTGAGCAGCGGGAAGATGATCTTGCGGAAGATCGTGAAGGAGTTGGCGCCGTCCAGCCGCGCCGACTCGTCGAGCGAGACCGGGATCCCGCGGATGAACTGGAGAAAAATGTAGATCGAGACGATGTCGGTGCCCATGTAGAGCACGATCGGCGCCCAGATCGAGTCGAAGAGCCCGAAGCTGTTGACGATCTGGAAGGTCGCCACCTGCGTCGTCACCCCGGGCACCAGCGTGGCGACCAGGAAGAGCGCCACCACCAGCGCGCGGAACCGGAAGGCGAAGCGGTCGATGGCGTACGCCGTCATGGAGCCGATGACCACCGTCCCGGTGATCGCGAAGAGCAGGATGAACGCGGTGTTCCCGAAGGCGCCGAGCATCTTGCCGTCCGAGAACGCCGTCGCGTAGTTCGCGAAGTTGAGCAGGTCGCCCGGTAGCGCCAGCGCGCCGCTGCCGTCGGCCATCTCCTTCTCGGTCTTGAGCGAGGTCAGGAACACCACCCCGAGCGGCAGCAGGACCACCACAGCGGCCACCACCAGGGAGAGGTACTTCAGCGAGCCGGCCAGCCGCGCACGGGCGCTCATACGAGATCCACCTTGTCGTCCGGGACGAGACGGCGCTGCACCCAGGTCACCGCCAGGATGATCAGCAGCAGGACGACGGCCGCCGCGGAGGCCAGCCCCGTCTTGTCGAACTGGAACGCCAGCTTCACGGTCTGGATCACAAAGGTCTCGGTGCCGGTGGCCCCGCCGGTCATGATGTACGGGATCTCGAAGACCGAGAGCGAACCGGAGACCGCGAGGATCACACTGAGGCTCAGGACCGGCCGGATGCCCGGCGCGATGATGTGCCGGAACTGCTGCCACCGGCCCGCCCCGTCGAGTTCGGACGCCTCGTACAGCTCACCGGGGATCGACTGGATCGCGCCGAGGAACAGCACGAAGTTCAGCCCCATGAAGCGCCACACCGAGACCCCGGCCAGGGAGATGTTCGCCGAGGTGGAGGAGGAGAGCCAGGCGTGCTCGCCGGAGGCCCCGACGAGCCGCAGCACCGAGTCGAGCGTGCCGCCGTCCTGGAAGAAGTAGAGGAAGACGAAACCGATCGCGACCCCGTTGATCAGGTACGGGAAGAACAGCACGCCCTTGAAGAAGGCGCGGAAGCGGGTGTGGAAGCTCAGCACGGTCGCGAAGTAGAGCGCGGCGGCGATCTGCACCACCGACGCAGCCAGGTAGTAGCCGCTGACGAAGAAGACCTGGAACAGCTCGGGCCGGGTGAAGATCTCCACGTAGTTGCCGAGCCCGGTGAACGTGAGCTCCGGGCTGACCCCGTCCCAGTCCGTGAAGCTGTACGCGACCATGTTGACGACCGGGGCGTACGTGAAGACCACCAGCAGCGCCAGCGGTACGAGCAGGAAGAGCCAGGGCGTCACCTCCCGCCACAGCCGCTGCCGCCGGGGCCGCCGTGCGGCCGGGGGAGCAGCCCCGGGGTCCGTCCGCGCCGGTTCCGGTACGGAGGCGCCCCGCCCGCCCCGTAACGCCTTGTCCGTCGCGCCCGTCATCGCGAGCCCGCGCTCTTCTCCGCCTCGGTCCAGCGCCGGGAGAGCCCGGCGAGGAAACCGTCCAGATCGCCCTGGGCGGCGCCGCGTGCCACATCGACGAGGTCCTGCCGGTAGTCCGGCTTCTGCAGGCCGACCTCGGCCGCGTTGTCGATCTCGTTGACCCGTGCCGCGTCCTTCTGGTCCAGCTCGATGAACTTCACGCCCCGGTCCGTGTACGGCTTCAGGACGTCCGGCAGCGCGGCGCCCTGGAGCGGCGAGAGGGCCAGGTTGTCGGCCGCGTACCCGGACTTCTCGGTGAACCAGTCGATCCAGGCGCGCGCCGCCTCCTTCCGCTTCGAGTGGACGTTCACCGCCTGCGCGTAGTCCGGCGAGGCGACCGCGCAGTACGCGCCGTCCACCTGGGCGGGGAAGGGCATGAAACCGATGTCGTCGGGGTCCGTGCCGGCCTGCTCCGCCGCGGCCCGGAACTGGGTGACCGCCCAGGAGCCCAGCCACATCGTGGCGATCTCCCCCTTGGCCAACTGAGGCTTGGAACCTTCCCAGTTGGTGGTCGACGGGTCCTTCTCCACCAGCTTCTCGTGCACCATGTCGTACAACAGCGTGTCGATGGTGCGCAGTTCGGACCCCTTGCGCCACGGGTCGCCCGTCGCCAGCAGGTTGTTCGCCTGGACGTCACAACTCACCGAGCCCAGCGCGTTGGTCCACGAGGTGAGCGGCCACATGTCCTTGAAGTTGGTGTAGTACGGCACCGCGCTCGTCCTCGACTTGATCGCCTTCAGATCGTCGAGGAAGGCGGCGGGGGTGGTGGGCCAGTCGGTGATCCCGGCCCGTTCCCACACCTTCCTGTTGTAGAGGAAGCCGGGGGTCACACCGATCGGGCTCTGCCCGTAGACCTTGCCGTCCACGGTGGAGAAGGCGGTGAACCGGTACTTCTTCTCCCGCTCGGTCCGGCTGCCCAGGGAGGCGAAGAACCTCGGGTAGTCGTTCCGCTTGATCGCGCCCGGGATCATGAGGACGTCGCCGTAGTTCTCGGTGTTCATCCGGATCTTGACCTCGCCCTCGTAGTCGGTGATCCCGTCGAACCTGACGGTCACCTTGGGGTAGATCTTCCGGAAGGCGTCGGCGTACTTCTTCATCGTGCCGTCCTGCACCCAGTCCGTGCGGTGGGTCAGGACGGTGATGGTCCCCGAGACCTTCGACGGATCGTCGGCCGCCCTCGCCTCCTCGCCCCGGGAGGCGGCCCCGCCGCCGGTGCAGCCGGCCACCAGCAGCGCGCCGGCGACGGCGATCAGACTCACGGAGGACGGCTTTCCGCGGCGTGCGCGCACGGTGGTCACGGTCGGTACGGTCATGTCGGCCCCTTGGCTCGGTCGTACGACGGCTGTGAGGCCGGGGGTGGTCCGCACACCTTCCGGCGCCGTGAAATTAAGGGCGCCGCAAAGCGAGTGTCAATGCCGGTGCATTGCTTTTCTCGACTTCCCTGGTAAACGATGTGCGAGGGCCGGGTTTTCCTTCCGGACCGATTCGGCCATATTCGCCACCGGGCCCCGTCCGGGGAAGCCGCCCGTACCTGCGGAGAAAAGCGAGGCACCTCACCGTGAAGCGCCCCACCATGGCCGATATCGCCGATCGGGCCGGTGTCACCAAGGCCGCCGTCTCGTTCGCCCTCAACGACCGCCCCGGTGTCTCCGAACCCACCCGGCGGCGCATCCGGGCCATCGCCCAGGAGCTGGGCTGGCAGCCCAACAGCGCGGCGCGGGCGCTCTCCGGGGGTACGGCGGGGGCGTTCGGCCTGGTCATCGACCGCCCGGCGCACACCCTCGGCCTCGAACCCTTCTTCATGCAGCTCATCTCAGGGATCCAGGCCGAACTGATCGCCGACGCGACTCCGCTCGTCTTCACCATGGCCGAGGACCGGACCACCGAGATCGCCCTCTACCGCTCCTGGTCGGCCCGGCGCCGGGTGGACGGCGTCTTCCTGGTGGACCTGAAGGTCGACGACGCCCGCGTCCCCGTACTGGAGGAGCTGGGCCTGCCCACCGTGGTGATCGGCGCGCCCGTCGGGACCCGCAGGCTGCCCGCCGTGTGGAGCGACGACGCCGCGGCCGTCACCACCGTCGTGCGCCACCTCGCCGGCCTGGGCCATCGCCGCCTCGCCCGGGTCGGCGGCCCGGCCCCGCTGCGTCACACGGCGATCCGTACGGCCGCCTTCGACGCGGCCGTCCTGGACCTGGGGCTGACCGGCAGGACCGTGGAGGCCGACTACAGCGGCGAGGGCGGCGCGGCGGCCACCCGCGCCCTCCTCGGCGCGGACCGCCCGCCCACGGCGATCCTCTACGACAACGATGTGATGGCCGTGTCGGGCCTGACCGCCGCGCACTCCCTGGGCGTCCGCGTCCCCGCGGATCTCTCCCTCGTCGCCTGGGACGACTCGGCCCTGTGCGAGCTGGTGGACCCGCCGCTGACCGCGCTGAGCAGGGACATCGTGGCCCACGGGGCGCGCGCGGCCCGGATGCTGCGCGAGGTGGCGGGCGGGCTCGCGGTACGGGACCTCCAGGACCCGGCGCCCCGCCTCACCGTGCGCGGCAGCGTCGGGCCGCCGCCCGCGACGGACGGCTAAACCGGTTTACGGCACGCGGGCGGGGTTGACCCTAAACCGGTACAGCGATTCACTGGAAAAGGCGTGGCGCCGTCCGTCCGCACCGGAGCCACGGCCGATACTCCGCGACGCCTCTCACGCGCACCTCACGCACGCAGGTATTTCATCAATCCCCGTTCTAGGGAGAGTACGAAGATGCCGCGTCCCGCTGCCCGGATTTCCGCCGGAGGCCACCCCGTCACCTGGATCGGCGCCAATTTCTGGTCGCGTACCGGAGGGCCGCTGATGTGGCGCTCGTACCGTGGCGAGGTGGTCGACGAGGAACTGCGGGTGCTGCGCGACCACGGGCTCAACATGACCCGGTCGTTCTTCTACTGGCCGGACTTCATGCCGGAGCCGGACAGGATCGACGAGCGGCTCTGCGCCCACTACGCGGACTTCCTGGACCGCCACCACGACCTCGGCATGACCACCGTCCCCACCTTCCTCGTGGGCCACATGTCAGGGGAGAACTGGGACCCCGCCTGGCGGGGCGGCCGTGACCTCTACACCGATGTCTGGCTGGTGTCCCGGCAGGCGTGGTTCGCCCGGGAGATGGCGGCCCGCTTCAAGGACCATCCGGCCGTGGCGGGGTGGCTGGTCTCCAACGAGATGCCGATCTACGGACGGGCGGGCGCCGCACGGGAGGAGGTGTACGCCTGGGCCCAGCTCGTCGTGGACGGCGTACGAGCCTCGGGCGCCCGGCAGCCGGTCTCGCTCGGCGACGGCGCCTGGGGCCTGGAGAACTCCGGCCACGACAACGGCTTCCGGCTGCGGGACTGCGCCGCCCTCACCGACTGGCTGGGCCCGCACGTCTACCGGATGGAGGACGACCCCGTCCGCCAGCACTACGCGGCGGCCTGGGTGTGCGAGCTGACCGGCGGTTTCGGACTCCCCGTCGTCCTGGAGGAGTTCGGGCTCACCTCCGACTTCGCGTCAGGACCGCACGCCGCCCGCTACTACCGCCAGGCGCTGCACAACAGCCTGCTGGCCGGTGCCACCGGCTGGATCGCCTGGAACAACACCGACTACGACACCCTGCGCGAACAACCGCCCTACTCGCACCACGCCTTCGAGATGCACTTCGGCCTTACCGACAGCGCGGGCACCCCCAAACCCCAGCTCGAAGAGGTCCACGCCTTTGCCGAACTGCTGGAGCGCGTCGACTTCGGCCACTGCGTCCGGCCCGGCACCGACACCGCGCTGGTGATCTCCTCGTACCTGGACACGCTCTACCCCTTCACCCGGGAGGAGGACCGCTCGTACGTGGAGCGGACCGGGCGGCAGGCATGGATCGCCTCCCGGCTGGCCGACGCCCCCGCGACCGTCGTACGGGAGAGCGACGGCATCGTGGACGGCCACCGGCTCTATCTGCTGCCCTCCACCAAGCAGTTGCTCTCGCCGAGCTGGTACCGGCTGGAGGAGCTGGCCCGCGGCGGCGCGACCGTCTACGTCTCCTACTCGCCCGGCGCCCACGAGGAGCAGCGCGGCCCCTGGTACGCGCATCTCGACCGGCTCTTCGGGGTCCGGCACACCCTGGAGTACGGGCTGGTCGACCCGATCGAGGACGACACCGTCGAACTCACCCTCACCCGGCCCTTCGGCACCCTCGCCGAGGGCGACACCCTCTCCTTCCGTACGGCCGGCACGGCCAGCAGCCGGGTCTTCCTGCCCGTGGAGCCGTACGGCGCCGAGGTGCTGGCCACCGACGGCCGGGGCCGCCCCGCGCTGCTGCTGCGCGAGACCGGCGCGGGCGCCGTGGTGCTGTGCACCTATCCGCTGGAGCACATGGCCTCCGTCACACCGCGTGTCAACCCGGAGCAGACGGTACGGCTGTACGACGCGCTCGCCGCGTACGCGGGGGTGCGCCGCCCGGTGACCGTGGACGACCTGAGGGTGGCGGTCGACCTGCTGGACCACGAGGACGGCCGGCGCTACGTCTGGCTGGTGAGCCAGGGCCGGGAGGAACTGCTGGTCAAGCCCGCCGTCGAGGCCGGGCTGCGGCTGACGGAGCTGGACGGCTCGGCCGCGGACGAGGTCACCCTGGAGCCGTACGGGGTACGGGTGCTGCGGCTGGTCGGGGCAGGCTGAGCGGGGTGGCGGTGGGCTCACTGGGCTCATACAGGTTCGTCGTCCATACTTCCTGCCGTGGAGCAGCGCATAGATCCGAAAATCCAGACCGAGTTCGCCGCGGGGACAGACCCGGCGTACATCCCCGGTCTCGTGGCCCCCTCCCCGCCGAGGCAGGCGGAGACGGACCCCGGGCGGGCCGAGGACGAGAGCGAGGAGACGGCCACCGACGACGACGCGACCGCTCCGGTGACGGCGGAGAAGGGAGAGGAGCAGCCGGAGGAGAAGGAACAGGACGAGCAGGACGAGCAGGACGAGCAGGAAGCGAAGGACGGTAAGGACGGTAAGGCCGAGAAGGCCGAGAAGGCCGGGGCCGACCCGGAGGGCGACACCGCCCCGGAGGACGGGCCCGTCTTCGAGGTCAGCGACCGCCGCGGCTCGATCACCGCGGACCGGGAGGGCGTCCGGTTCCGGCTGGACGACCAGGAGGCCGAGTTCGACTGGGACGAGATCGGCGCGGTCGAGGTCAAGACCCCCCGGTTCGGGCGCCGGTTCACGGTCACGGTCCACATCTCCTCCCGCCGCTGGTTCGACGCCGAGGTGGAGGCGCCGTCCAAGAAGCTCCTCACCGAGTGGGAGGCGGAGCTGGACAAGGTCCTGGACGCCTACTTCGAGGAGTCCTGACCCGCACACCCGCACCTGGTCCCCGACGGCCGCCCGCCCGCACGGGTGGGCGGCCGTTTCCGGGGCGCCGCCGCCCCGGAAGGGCCTCAGCCGGTGAGGACGCGCAGCGGAGCGCCCGCGTGGAACGCCGCGATGTCCTCGGCCGCCTGACCGTAGAACACCTCGTAGGTGGCCTCCGTGACATAGCCGAGGTGCGGGGTCAGGACCGTACGGGGGAGCGTGCGCAGGACGTCGTCGGCGGGCAGCGGCTCCATGTCGTACACGTCGAGGCCCGCCCCGGCGATCCGGCCGTCGCGCACGGCCTCGACCAGGGCGGCGGTGTCGATCAGCGGGCCCCGTGAGGTGTTGACGAGCAGGGCCGTCGGCTTCATCCAGGACAGCTCCGGGGCGCCGATCAGCCCCGTACTGCGCGCACCGAGCTTGTAGTGGACGGTGACGACATCGGCCAGCGAGAACAAGGTCCGCTTGTCGACCGGCTCCACGCCCGCCGCCACGGCCCGCTCCGCGTCCAGATTGCTGCTCCACGCGAGGACCCGCATCCCGAACGCGGCGCCGATCGCGGCGACCCGGGAACCGAGCCGCCCCAGGCCGACGACGCCGAGCGTACGGCCGTGCAGATCGCGGCCGATCGTCGTCTGCCAGCCGCCCTCCCGCATCCCGGCCGACTCCGCGGGGATGTTCCTGGCCAGCGAGAGGATCAGCCCCCAGGTCAGCTCCGCGGTGGCGTGCGGCACCGCCTCCGTACCGCAGACCGTCACCCCGTGCCGCCGGGCCGCCGCCAGATCCACCGACGCGTTCGCCATGCCCGTGGTCACCAGCAGCCGCAGCGCGGGCAGCCGGTCGAACAACTCGGCGGTGAACGGCGTGCGTTCCCGCATGATGACCACCACGTCGAAACCGGCCAGCGCCGCGCTCACCGCGGCCACGCCGGCCAGCGGCTCGTGGAAGAAGACCACCTCGCCGCCGAGCGCGTCCCAATCGGCGAAGCGACGGGCGGCCCGCTGGTAGTCGTCGAGGACGGCGATACGCATGGATGGCTCCTTCACACGGAAACTCGGGCCGGTCCCGGCTCGTACGGGACCACGGGTACGGCGTGCCGGGTACTGGTCGGCAGTCAACACGATGCGCCGGGGCCGCGCCGGACCGGCCGGGCGCCATGGCGGGGCGCTGAGCCCTCCTCCGGTCCGCGCGGAGGAGGAGAATGGCTCCATGAGGGCCGATCGCCTGGTGGCGACGCTGCTGCTCCTCCAGTCGCGTGGACGGGTGACCGCGACCGAGGTGGCGGCGGAACTGGCCGTGTCCGAACGTACGGCGCGCCGCGACCTGGAGGCGCTGGCGACCGCCGGGATCCCCGTCTACCCGCAGCGCGGGCGGGGCGGCGGCTGGGCGCTGGTGGGCGGGGCGCGGACGGACCAGGGCGGGCCGACCGTCGGCGGGCTCCGCGAGCTGTTCCTGCTCACGGACGGGCCCGGTGTGCCGCCCTCCCCGCACAAGGGCGGCACACCGCACCTCAGAGCGCTCGAACGCGCCGTCGTGGACGGGACACAGGTCCGCCTCGGGTACGAGCGGCCCGAGGGGCCGCCCGACGAGCGGATCGTCCATCCGCTGGGCCTCGCGACCAAGGCCGGGGTCCGCTACCTCGTCGCGGGCACCGGCGCCGGCCGGGGCGCGGGCGGCCTGCGGATCTTCCGGCTCGGCCGGGTCACCTCCGTCGAGCCGACCGGCGCCCCTGTCGTCCGCCCGGAGGGGTTCGACCTCGCCACGGTCTGGCGCTCCCTCGCCTCGACGGTGGAGGAGCGGATGCGCGCGGCGACCGTACGGGCCAGGGCCGAGCGCGGCGCCGAGGCCGCCCTGCGCGCGCTGTTCGCCGGGCGGCTGCGGCTCGGCGGACCGCTGGCCCACGGCTGGATGGCGTTCGAGGTCGACGGCCCGTCGCCGGAGGCCCTGGCCGCGCAACTGGCCGGGCTGGGCGCCAGGATCGAGATCCTCGCGCCCCAGGAGGCCCGGGAACACCTGGCGCGCCTCGCCGCCGAACTCGCCGCGCTCTACGGGCCGCCGACCGCGCCCCGCGCCGGGTGACGGCGGACCGCACCAGGTAACGAGTCGATTTCCCGGGTTAATTTCCGCGCACAAGGGGTTGGCGGGGGAGTGATGCCTGGCTATCGTTCACGCACTTCACCCAATCGTTCAGCGGAACGAATCAATGCGAAGGGTGTCCGGTACATGTCCGACACTTACCGACGAACGGCCCCCGGGGCGGCAGGCCGGGCCGGGAACGCCGGGGCAGCCGGACCGCCCCGGCGCTCACTGCTCACCGCCGCGGCGGCCGGCGGCGCGGCCCTCGGCGCCTCCTGGCTGCTCACCGGCTGCTCCGGCGGCGCCGGATCCGGTACCGCGACGGGCGCCGTACCCGACGCCGCGCCCGCAGGACGGCCCGACCGCGGCGGCACCCTGCGCATCGCCAGGCCGCCCGCCTCCGAGGCCGAGACCCTGGACCCGGCGAGCGCGCTCTCCGCGTACGAATACCTCGGCGCCCTCTACAACCGGCTCGTCCGGGTCGGCCCCGACGGGCTGCTCGCCCCCGACCTCGCCGAGTCCTGGGAACCGGACGACCAGGCCCGTACCTGGACCTTCCGGCTCCGCCGCGGCCTCACCTTCCACGACGGCCGCGCCTTCACCTCCGCCGACGCCGCCTACACCCTGCGCCACATCCTCGACGCCGCGACCGCCTCGCCGCAGGCCGCCGTCCTCGCCCCGCTCATCGACCCGAAGACGCTGCGCACCCCCGACGCGCACACCCTCGTCGTCCCGCTGAAGACCCCGAACGCCGAGTTCCCCAGCCTGCTGACGCACTACAACTGCTATGTCATCCCCGACGGCAGCGCCCGCTCCATCGGCCGTACCGGCATCGGCACAGGCCCCTTCAAGCTGACGTCCTTCACCGCCGCCGGACCCGGCCGCGTCACGGCCTCCGCCGAGCACTGGGCCGGCCGGCCCGTCCTCGACGCCATCGAGTTCTACTCCGTCGCCGACATGCAGGCCCGCTCGAACGCCCTGCTCGCCGGGCAGGTCGACCTGCTCTCCCAGACCAATCTGGACTTCGCCACCGCCCGGGTCGTCGCCGCCTCCGACCGGGCCACCATCGCCCGCGTCAAGGACGCCCAGTGGTACGTCCTGCCGATGCTCACCACCGAGAAGCCCTTCACCGACGTCCGCGTCCGCCAGGCGATGAAGCTCGCCTACGACCCCGAGCACGTCCTCAAGGTCGCCCTCCAGGGCGCCGGCACCCTCGGCTGGGACAACCCCGTACCGCCCAGCGACCCCAACCACCTCGCCGACCACCCCGTCCACGACCCGGAGAAGGCCCGGCACCTCCTCAGGAAGGCGGGCCAGGAACGGCTGGCGGTCGACCTCTACACCTCGTCCTACGACCCGATCTTCACGCCCATGGCCCTCGCCTACCAGGAGTCCGCGAAGCGGGCCGGCATCCGGATCAGGGTCAAGACCGCGTCGGCGGACTCGTACTACACCCAGATCTGGATGAAGAAGCCGCTCATGGCCACCTACTGGTTCACCGGCCGCCCCGTCGACCAGCTCCTCAACCAGGTCTTCCGCGGCGGCTCCGGCTACAACGAGACCGCCTGGTCGGACAAGGCGTTCGACGCGCTCCTCGACCGGGCCAGGCGCGAGACCGACGACGCGCGCAGGCGCGAACTGTACGGCGAGGCCCAGACCTTCGTCATCGACCGGGGCGGGGCGATGACCCCGATGTTCGCGGACCGGCTCGTCGGCATCTCCCGCGCCGTGCGCGGCTACGCCGAGCACGGCTTCGAGTTCGACTACCTCGGCATCGGCCTGAAGGGAGCCTGAGACCACCGTGTTCACCTTCGTGGCCCGCCGCGTCGTCACCGCGATCGGCACCCTCCTGCTCTCCTCCGTCCTCGTCTTCCTCGCCGTCCAGGCGCTGCCCGGCGATGTCGCCACCCAGGTCCTCGGCAAGGACGCCACCCCCTCCGCCGTCGCCGCGCTGCGCGACAAGCTCCATCTCGACCAGCCCGCCTGGGAGCGCTACCTCGCCTGGGTCAAGGGCGCCGTCCAGGGCGACTTCGGCAGCTCGCTCGTCTCCGGCAAGGCCGTGGGCGGCGAGGTCGCGCAGTACCTCGGCAACTCCCTGCTGATCGCCGCCGTCACCGTCCTCTTCGCCGTCACCGGCTCCCTCGTCCTCGGCGTCGTCGCCGGGTACTACCGCGACCGCTGGCCCGACCACCTCATCTCCACGGTCAGCCTGGTCGGGATGAGCGTCCCCGAGTTCGTCGTGGCGACCGTCCTCGTCCTCGCCTTCTCCGTCGCCCTCCCGCTCTTCCCCGCGGTCGTGCTCTACGGGCCCGGCGCCACCACCGGACAACTGCTGCCCGCGGTCTGGCTGCCCGCCGCCTCGCTCGCCGTCGTGATGGCCGCGTACATCGTGCGCATGGCCCGCACCTCCGTGATCGACGTGATGGCGAGCGAGTACGTCACCACCGCCCGCCTCAAGGGCCTCTCCTCCTGGCGCGTGGTCACCCGGCACGCCCTTCCCGGCGCCCTGCTGCCCACGCTCCATGTGATCGCCCTCAACGTGGCCTGGCTGCTCGGCGGTGTCGCCGTCGTCGAGAACGTCTTCAACTACCCGGGCATCGGCAAGCTGATGCTCTCCTCCGTGCAGAACCGCGACCTGCCCGTCCTCCAGGCCATCGCCCTCATCAGCGCGGTCGGGTACGTCCTGTGCAACCTCGCCGCCGACCTCGGCGCGATGGCCCTGAACCCCAAGCTCCGTACCCGCGGCGGGAGGACTCGATGAGTGAGGACCCGATGAGTTCCGTGAGTTCCCCGAAGCCCGCGGGCCCTGTGAGTTCCGCGCAGCCCGCGGGCTCCGTGAGTTCCGCGCAGCCGCCCGTGCCGGCGGACGCGCCGCCCGTACGACCGGGCTTCGCGGCCCGCGCCTGGCGGACCGTACGCTCCTCCCGCGCCGCCTCCATCGGCCTCGCCGTCGTCGCCGTCCATGTGGCCGTCGCCCTGCTCGCCCCGCTCCTCACCTCGTACGCGCCCACCGTGGGCGACTCCTCGCGCGCCCTGCTCGGACCGGGCGCTGACCACTGGGCCGGCACCGACCAGTACGGGCGCGACGTCCTCACCCGCGTGCTGTACGGCGGGCGGTACGCGCTCGGCGTCTCCGTCGCCGCGACCCTGCTGACCGTCGCCCTCGGCACCGTCCTCGGCTGCGCCACGGCCCTGCGCGGCGGCCGGCTGGACGACGCGCTGATGCGGGTGCTGGACGCCGTGCTCTCCGTCCCGTCGATCCTCGCCCTGCTCGTCATCGTCACCGCGCTCGGCTCGGGCCCGGGCGTCATCGTGCTGGCCGTCGCCGTCGTCTACGTACCGCAGGTGGTACGGGTCGTGCGCGGCGCGGCCCTCGCCGTCGTCCCCGCGGACTACGTCACCGCCGCGCGCGCCCGCGGCGAGTCGACCTGGGCGATCCTGCGCCGCGAGGTGCTGCCCAACATCACCGACGTGGTGTGCGTCGAGTTCGCCATGCGCGCCTCCTGGGTCGTGCTGCTGATCAGCTCCCTGTCCTTCCTCGGCTTCGGCGCCAACCCGCCCACCCCCGACTGGGGCCTGATGGTCGCGGAGAACCGCACCGCCATCACCGTCGTACCGATGGCCAGCCTCGCCCCGATCATCGCCCTGGCCACCCTCGTGGTCGGGCTCAACCTCGCCGCCGACGGCCTGTCCAAGGCGTGGGGCGTCGACCGGATCCGGGAGGGTTCCTGATGACCACGCACGCGACCGGCGGCGCCACCGCCCGTACGACCGACCGGGGCGCCGCGCTGGTCTCGGTGACCGGCCTCCACGTCGCCTACCGCTCCGGCGGCGGCGTTGACGTACCTGTCGTCCACGACGTCACCCTCGACGTCCTGCCCGGCCGGACCCTCGCCCTGGTCGGCGAGTCCGGCAGCGGCAAGTCCACCGTCGCCGCCACGCTCCTGGGCCACCTGCGCCACGGGTCCCGGATCACCGCGGGCACCGTACGCGTCGACGGACAGGACGTCTTCGCGCTGCCGGCCCGGGAACTGCGCCGGCTGCGCGGCGGTACGGTCGCGATGGTCGCCCAGAACGCGGGCCACGCGCTCACCCCCTCCATGCGCGTCGGCCGGCAGGTCGCCGAGGCGCTGCGCGAGGAGGACGCCGCCCGCCACTCGGTGGCGGACCTCCTCGAACAGGTCCGGCTGCCGCGCGCCGCCGACCTCGCCCGCCGCTATCCGCACGAACTCTCCGGCGGACAGCAGCAGCGCGTCGCCATCGCCATGGCCATCGCCGCCCGGCCCCGGGTCCTGGTCCTGGACGAACCGACGACCGGCCTGGACGTCGTCACCCAGCGCGGGGTCCTCGACCTGATCGGCGCCCTGCGCGACGAACTCGGCCTCGCCGCCGTTCTGGTCAGCCACGACCTCGGCGTGGTCGCGCACATGGCCGACCAGGTCACCGTGTTGCGCGCGGGCCGCGTCGTGGAGAGCGCGCCCACGCACCGGCTCTTCGGCGAGCCCGCCCAGCCGTACACGCGCCGGCTGCTCGCCGCCGTCCCGCGCCTCGCGGACGACGGCCTGGCGCTGGTCGGCGAGGACGGCACCCGGGAGATCCGCCCCCGGGCCGTGCTGCCCGCCGACGCCCCCGAGGCCGTCGCCGTACGGGACGTCACCATCGACTACGGGGCCGCCCGCGCCGTCCACGGCGTCTCGTTCCGGGTACGGCGCGGCGAGATCGTGGCGCTCGTCGGGGAGTCCGGCAGCGGCAAGTCCACGCTCGCGTGGTCGCTGGCCGGGCTGCGCGCCCCGTCCGGCGGCACGATGACGGCGGCCGGCGGCGAGGACGGCCCGCGTGATGGGGGCCCGGGTGACGGAGGCCAGGGCGACGGGGACCTCACCGCGCCGTCCCGCAGGCGCCCCCGCGACCTGCGCCGCAAGATCCAGCTCGTCTTCCAGAACGCCGACACCTCGCTCAACCCCCGCCGCTCGGTGGGCGACGCGGTACGCCGCCCGCTGCGCGTCTTCGGTACGGCGACCTCCCGCGCGGACGCGGCGGTACGGGCCCGCCGCCTCATCGCCGACGTACACCTTCCCCCGGAGTTCGCCGACCGGCTGCCCGCGCAGCTCTCCGGCGGCCAGCGGCAGCGGATCGGCATCGCGCGGGCGCTGGCGGGCGAGCCCGACGTGCTCATCGCGGACGAGATCACCACCGCGCTCGACGTCTCCGTCCAGGCCGAGGTCCTGCGGCTCCTGGACGACCTGCGCCGGGAGCGCCGGCTGGCCTGTCTCTTCATCAGCCACGACCTGGCGGTGGTCCGCGGCATCGCGGACCGGGTCCTGGTGCTGCGGCACGGCGTGGTGGTGGAGGAGGGCCCCACGGACGCGGTGTTCACGGCGCCGGCCCACCCGTACACGCGCCGTCTCATGGCCGCCGCGCTGGAGCCCGACCCGGAGGCGGAGCGGCCGGAGGTGCCGGAGGAGGAGTGGCAGGACGCGGCGTCCGGGGACGAGGTCTGGACGGAGATCACCAGCCGCCACCGCATCCGCCGCTGGCGCCCGGCGGACGCCTGACCCGGGGGCCGGGCCCCCCGGGGCCCGGCCCTCACAGCCAGAGAGACAAGAGGTGAACACCCATGCGGTACCGCGAGACGTACGACCGGCGCATCCACACCGAGGACGTCTGGATCCCCACCCGGGACGGCACCCGGCTGCACGCCCGGATCTGGCGGCCCGTCGACGCGGTCGCCGATCCCGTACCCGCCCTGCTGGAGTACCTGCCGTACCGCAAGAGCGACTGGACCGCGCCCCGGGACGCCCAGCGCCACCCCTGGTACGCCGGGCACGGCTACGCGTCCGTACGGGTCGATCTGCGCGGCAGCGGGGACTCCGAGGGCGTCATGCTCGACGAGTACACCGAGACCGAGCTGGCCGACGGCGTCGACGTCGTCAACTGGCTGGCCGCGCAGGACTGGTGCACCGGCAAGGTCGGCATGTTCGGGATCTCCTGGGGCGGTTTCAACTCCCTGCAGATCGCCGCCCTGCGCCCCGAACCGCTCAAGGCGATCGTCACCGTCTGCTCCACCGACGACCGCTACGACAACGACGTCCACTACATGGGCGGCGCCGTCCTCGGGATCGACATGCTCGCCTGGGCCGGCACGATGCTCGCGTTCACCGCCCGGCCGCCGGACCCCGCGCAGGTCGGCGCCGACCGCTGGCTGCCCCTGTGGCGCGAACGGCTCGACGCGATCACCCCGTACCTCCACACCTGGCTGGACCACCAGGAGCGGGACGACTACTGGCGCCACGGCAGCGTCTGCGAGGACTACTCCGCCATCGACGCCGCCGTCCTCGCGGTCGGCGGCTGGGCCGATCCGTACCGGGACACCGTGCTGCGGCTCGTCGAGCGGCTGGACGCGCCGGTACGCGGACTGATCGGCCCCTGGTCGCACCAGTACCCCGACCGGGGCCTGCCGCCGGGACCGGCCATCGGCTTCCTCCAGGAGACGCTGCGCTGGTGGGACCAGCACCTCAAGGGCGCCGACACCGGGGTCATGGCCGAGCCCGCCCTGCGCGCCTGGATCAACGACCCCGTCCCGCCCGCCACCTCGTACGCGACGATGCCGGGCCGCTGGGTCGGCGACGACTCCTGGCCGTCACCCGCCGTCACCTGGGAGGAACGCCCCCTCGGTGACGCCGGGGCGGCCCCCGTGATTGTGCGCTCGCCGCACCACACCGGGCTCGACGCGGGCCGCTTCTTCCCCTTCGGCAACCCCACCGACCTGCCGCCCGACCAGCGGGAGGAGGACGGCCGCTCCGTCTGCTTCGACTCCCCGCCGCTGACCGCGCGCACCGAGATCCTCGGCCGGCCCCGGGTCCGGCTGCGGCTCGACTCCGCCACCCCGCGCGCCCATGTCATCGCCCGGGTCTGCGATGTCGCGCCCGACGGCTCGTCCACCCTCGTCACCCGGGGCGTGCTCAACCTGCTCTCCCGCCACGGCCGGGACCGGGCGGACGCGTGGGTGCCCGGCACCTTCGAGGACGTGGAGTTCGAACTGAACGCCACCGGCTACGCCTTCCCGCCGGGCCACCGCGTCCGCGTCGCCGTCTCCGACACGTACTGGCCGTGGGTCTGGCCGCACGGCGAGCGCGGGGCCCTGACCGTGCTCCCCGGCGAGAGCGCCGTCCTGCTGCCCGTACGGGACCCGGCGTACGACGCGGGCCGCGCCCCGATCAGCTTCGAGGAGCCGGAGCAGGCCGTGCCGCTCGCGGTGACCGTCGACGCGCCGGACCCGGCCGCCCCGCCGCGCCCCGAGCGGGTCGTACGGCACGATGTCGCCACCGGCGAGTGGACCCTGGAGGTCGACCCGAACTACGGCGGGTCCAGGACCTACCCGGACGGTCTGCGGTACGAGGAGAGCGCCCGCGAGGTCTACCGTATCCGTGCCGATGATCCCCTGTCGGCCGTGGCGGCCTCCCGGTGGACGATCCGGCTGCGGCGCCCGGACGGCTGGGACGCCTACCTCACGACCAGTACGGAACTACGCGCCACGGCAACGGAGTTCATCATGGACAGCACCCTCGTAGCGCGGGCGAACGGAGAGACAGTGGCCGAGCGGTCATGGCACAGGACCACCCCCAGGACATCCGGATGACGGGCAGAACGCCACGGCGGGCCGTCGCCGCCGCCAGCCGGACCCGCCAGCCGACCGAGGTACGCCGCCGCCTCATCGCGGAGGCGGCGGTGCCGCTCATCGCGGAGCGCGGCTCGGCGGCCGTCGGGGTACGGGACGTCGCGGCGGCGGCCGGGGTGTCGGTCGGCACGGTGACGTACCACTTCGAGAGCGTGCAGGAAGTGCTCTCCGAGGCGATGGTGCTGCACATCGAGCGCTACTACGCCGCGCTCAGCGCCTCCGCGGACCAGGCGACCCGGGCGGCGGAGGGGCTGCGGCTGCTGATCGACGCGCTCTTCACCGACCACACCGACCGGCACTGGCGCATGTGGTTCGACTACTGGAACGCGGGCGACCGGGACCAGGCGTTCGCGCGCGGCCAGGCGGCGCGGTACGAGAGCTGGCACGGCGAGATCCGCGCCCTGGTCGAACGAGGCCGGGACGAGGGGGACTTCACCTGCGAGGACCCGGCCGACTTCGCCGTGCGCTTCGCCGCGCTCGCCGACGGACTCGCGCTCCAGCGGCTGCGCCAGTCCCCGCCGCTCACCACACCGGACGCACGCCGCCATCTCTACCGGCTGGTCGAGGTGGAGCTGGAGCGGGGGTCCTGACACCGCCGTCGTCGTCGTGGCGGTCGGGCCGGGGGCTCAGAGCGCGGGTTCCGCGGCGGCCTCGGCCACCGGCTCGGACCTCCGCGCCCGGTACGCCATCCACGCGGCGACCAGCGCGCCCGACACGTTGTGCCACACCGAGAACACGGCGGCGGGCAGCGCGGCCAGCGGGCTGAAGTGCGCGGTCGCCAGCGAGGCGGCGAGCCCGGAGTTCTGCATGCCGACCTCGAAGGCCATGGCCCGGCTCGCGGGCGCGCCGAGCCCGGCCAGCTTGCCCGCGCCGTAACCGAGCGCCAGCCCGAGGCCGTTGTGCAGGACGACGGCGACGAACACCAGCAGGGCCGCGGACTTGATCGCGGCGGAGCTGCCCGCCACCACGACCGCGACGATCACGGCGATCGTCGCCGCCGACAGCCAGGGCAGCGCCCCCAGCATCCGGTCGACGTACCGGCCCGCCAGCAACCGGACCGCCAGCCCCGCGAGGACTGGCAGCAGCACGGTCTTCAGAATGTCGGTGACCATCGAGCCCGCGTCGACCGGCAGGAACTCGCCCGCCAGCAGCAGCGTCAGCGGCGGGGTCACCAGCGGCGCCAGCACCGTCGAGACGGTGGCGACCGAGACCGAGAGCGCCACGTCGCCCCGCGCGAGATACGTCACCACGTTCGACGCGGTCCCGCTCGGCGCACAGCCGACCAGGATCACGCCCGCCGCCAACTGGGGCGGCAGATCGAGGGCGTTGGCGATCAGCCAGCCGAGCCCCGGCATGATCACGTAGTGCGCGACCAGGCCGAGCCCGACCGCCCACGGCCGCCTGGCCACCCCTTCGAAGTCCTTCGGCGTCATGGTCAGCCCCATGGCGAACATGACGACGCCCAGCAGGTACGGCACCGATACCGACCAGCCGGCGAAGGTGCCCGGGGTCAGCAGCCCCAGGGCGCCCGCGGCGAGTACGAGGACGGGGAAGACGGTGACCGCGCGCCGCGCCGCCCGGTCGGTGGCGTCGGCGGCGCCGGTGACCGGCGGGGCCGGGGCGGCCGGGGCCTCGGAGGTGGTTTCGGTGGGGGAGTCTGGTTCGGATCGCACGGCGCGATGCAACGCCTCGGCGCCGCCCCGCGCAACACCGTCTCGCCATGTGGTCAGGAATGACCACGGAGCGGGACGGTATCGGGGGTGACGGCCGGTCCGTACCGGCGGTCAGGTGTACTGGTTGGCGGGCTCCCAGGGCTGGGTCAGGGGGGCGGTGTGGTGCCAGTGGCTGACGATGCCGTTCCAGTCGGTCTGGGTCGCCGTGGAGCTGTCCCACGAGGGGGTGTGGGTCGAGATCTGCTGCCAGGTGATGTCGTCGTTGTTCCGCGGGTACGGCACCGCGTGCCCCGGGGCCGCGCCGGGGGCGTGGCCGCCCAGCTCCGTCTGGGTGACGGCGTCGAGACGCCGGTGCCGGCCGGCCCGGTCCTCGTGCGGCGTGGGCTGGTTGAGCCGGCCCTCGGCGGAGAGCCGCTGGGCCCGGGCGACGAGATGGGCCAGTTCGAGGCCGAACTCCGAGGCCAGCGCGGTCAGATCGAGCCCGGTGTGCCAGCCGCCCACCAGGACCGCGTCCAGCGCGGCCGACCAGGCGGAGTCGGCGACCGGCACGGTGGCGGTCGGGGTGTGCGCGGAGAGCGGGGTCTGGGTGGGCGGCGGCGGGACCGTCTGGTCGGCGGCCTGGTACTCCGTCGGGTGCGGGCCGAACCCGGTGGCCGAGGGCCCGGCCGGGGATTCGGCGGGCGCGGGGCCCGCCGTCTGGTGGTCGTCGGGCGACACGGTGAGGAGGTGCTTGGCGACGGTGCGGGCGTCGTCCTTGCCGACGGTGCGCCGGGCGATCCGTACCTCGCGCTCGTTGAGTCCGAGGAGGTTCGCGACGGCGCAGTCGCTCCCGACGGTCACGGCGAACGCCGCGAGCATCCGGGTCCGCCCGGCCTGCGCCTCGTCGAGAATGCCCTGCGCTTCCCGGACCTGGTCGTCACTGCCGCAGAATGCCGCCGCCAGCACGGAGTGACGCTCCCACAACTCTCTGGGTTCCATGACGTGATCAACGGCCATTGGCATCTTATGGGTCGATTTGCCGCTATAGATCACTACATCGAGTGGTATTTGGTTCAACCACTTATCCCGGGCCGGTCCGGAGCCGAAAAGCGGCCCCGGACCACCCCCCTGCGGTACGGCCTCGGGCCAGGTCAGGCGAAGGCGCCGCTGTACGCGTTCAGGGCGGGCTGGCCGCCCAGATGGGCGTAGAGCACCGTCGAGTCCTTGCCGATCTCGCCCGTACGGATCAGATCCATCAGCCCGGCCATCGACTTGCCCTCGTACACCGGGTCGATGATCATCCCCTCCAGGCTTCCGGTGAGCCGGATGGCGTCCATCGTGGACTCGACGGGGACGCCGTAGTAGTCGCCCGCCCAGCCGTCGAGCACGCTGATCTCTTCGTCGCGCAGCTCGCGCCCGAGACCGATCAGCTCCGCCGTGTGGCGGGCGATCCGCTCCACCTGGTCCCGGGTCTCCTCGATCCTGGCGGACGCGTCGATCCCGATGACCCGCCGGGGCCGGTCCTGCCCGGCGAACCCGGCGATCATCCCGGCGTGCGTGGAGCCCGTGACGCTGCACACGACGATCGTGTCGAAGAAGACGCCGTGCTCGGCCTCCTGGCGCTCCACCTCGTACGCCCAGTTGGCGAACCCGAGGCCGCCGAGCCGGTGTTCCGAGGCGCCGGCCGGGATCGCGTACGGCGTACCGCCCTCGGCGCGGACCTCGTCCAGCGCCTGCTGCCAGGAGTCCTTGATGCCGATCCCGAAGCCCGCCGAGTCGAGCCGGACATCGGCTCCCATGATGCGGGAGAGCAGGATGTTGCCCACCTTGTCGTTCACGGAGTCGGGCCAGTCGACCCACTTCTCCTGGACGAGCCGGGCCTTCAGCCCGAGATGGGCGGCGACGGCGGCCACCTGGCGGGTGTGGTTGGACTGGTATCCGCCGATCGAGACCAGGGTGTCCGCGCCCTGCTCCAGGATGTCGGGGACGATGTACTCCAGCTTGCGGGTCTTGTTGCCGCCGTACGCGAGCCCGGAGTTGCAGTCCTCGCGCTTGGCCCAGACGGCCGCGCCGCCCAGATGGCTGCTCAGGCGCTCCAGCTTGTGGATCGGGCTCGGGCCGAAGAGCAGCGGATAGCGTGCGAAATCCTCGATCGCCACGGGGGTGTTCCTCTCGCTCGGACTGGGGTGGGGCGTGGGGTGGGTGTGCGGGACGGGCGGGGTGCGGGTGCCGTCGTAGGGGGTGCCGACGTACGGGGGTGCCGTCGTACGGAGGTCGCTCAGCGGGCGAGGACCAGGCCGTGACCGCCGGACACGAACGGGGAGGCGGGGTCCTCGTCGGCGAGGGTCATCCAGGTCGTGTGCGCGACGGCCGCGGCGGTGGCCGCGTCCCCCGCCGCGCAGGCGTCGATCATCCGGTCGTGCAGGGCTACGGAGCCGAGGCCGGCCTCGGAGGAGAAGCGCACCCGTTCGATGCGGCGCAGCAGCGGCGTGTACTGGTCGAGCACATCCGTGACGACGGTGTTGGACGCGGCCGTCACACAGATCCGGTGCAGCGCGTCGTCGGCCGCCAGCGCGCCCGTCACGTCGCCCCGCTCCAGCGCCGCCGCGAACGCCTCGTTCTCCGCCCGCATCGCCTCGATGTCCGCCGGGGCGAGTACGGGGACGGCGAGCCGTACGGCCAGCTCGTGCAGGGCCGCCACCACCGGCTGGGCGTCCTGGACCGCCCTGGCGTCGAGCGCGCTCACCCGGGTCGACCGGCCGGGCTTGCTGACCACCAGGCCGCTGCGCTCCAGCCGCATCAGGGCCTCGCGGATCGGCGTACGGCTCACCCCGATCCACCGCTCCAGCTCGCTCTCCCGGAGCTGCTCGTCGGGCCGGAGCGTGCCGTCGACGATGGCGTCCCGCAGGGCGGTGAAGGCGCGGTCCCGCAGCAGGACCCGGGAGGTGAGCGAGGTATCGGGAATCGGCATGCAATATATTGCATGCGGCGAAGGGGGGTGCTGTCAAGAGCGGTGTGGTTCAGGACGGCCGCTGGTCCGTACCCGGCTGTCCGCCCGGGGCGGTCGCGGGGGGCCAGACCCCGGGGGCGAGGACGCCCGTCACATAGGCGCGCGCGACCAGCGCCGCCCGGTTGCCGACGCCCCAGCGCCGGGAGATCCGGCCCAGGTGGTAGGTGACGCCGTCGACGGTCAGCCCGACCGCCCGCGCGATCTGCGCCGTCGTACGGCCGCCCGCCACGAGCGCGAGGATCCGTGCCTCGGTCGCACTGGCCCCGCCGCCCCGTACATCCGGCGCGACGGGATCCGGGCGGGCGGCGGCGCGCTCCCCGCCCACCCGCAGCACGAGCAGCAGGACGGGGTGGGCGGCCGGGTTGTCGGCGAGCAGGTCGATCGTCAGCTCTCCGTACCGTTCGACGCCCCCGGCGGCGGACCAGGACACCTCGACGGGATAGCGCGACCTGCGGCCGTGCCGTACCGCCTCCGCGACGGCGTGGAACCGGTCCGTGCCCGGCGTGCGGAAGAGGGCCAGCGCGCTGAGCCCCCGCAGCCGGCCGGGCAGCTCGCCCCACTCCGCGGCCATCGCCGGATTGGCCATCAGCACGTCCCCGTTCGGGGAACAGAGCGCGATCGGCACGGGAAGGCGGTCGAAGAGCAGAAAGGTCCGGTTGCGCCAGGCGACCGCGTCACCTTCCCACTCCATGGGCTCCTGCCCGTGCGTCACCGCGCCGCACCTTTCTCACAACCCGACGGCCGGAGCAACCCCGTCCCGTGATCCGACACTACATAAACATGTAGGGGCGGAGCGGTCCAACGCGGCCGGGCCGGGCCAGGGTTGAAGGAGCCGCCGCAGGCTCTCCGGCACCGGCCGGGAGCCCGCTCCACATCAGCGGAAGGTGATCCCGCACATGACCGAGACCGTGCTCCCGACCAGGACCGCAGCCCCCGACAGCGCCGCGACCGCCGCGGCCCCCGGGACTCTCGATCCCGCCCTCGACCCCGTTCCCGTCGACGATGTCTCGGAGGGCTTCGCGGGCGCCCTCCCCGTCCATGTGCAGATGGAACTGCTGCGCCGCCACGGCCCGCTCGTCGTGCAGCGCAGGTACGGGCGGGACCTCGTCATGGCGGGCGGCGTCGATGTCGTCACGGAGCTGGCCGACGAGCGGCGGTTCGCCAAGTACGTCGGGGCCGCGCTGGAGAACGTCAGGGAGTTCGCCGCCGACGGACTGTTCACGGCGTACAACGACGAGCCCAACTGGGCCAAGGCGCACGACATCCTGATGCCCGCCTTCTCCCTCGGCTCGATGCGCACCTACCACCCGGTGATGCTGAAGGTCGCCCACCGGGTGACCGGCGCCTGGGACCGGCACGCCGCCGCGGGAACCCCGGTCGACGTCGCCGACGACATGACCCGGATGACCCTCGACACCATAGGGCTGAGCGGATTCGGCTTCGACTTCGGCTCGTTCGAGCGGGACGGTACGCACCCCTTCGTGGACGCCATGGTGCGCTGCCTGGACTGGTCCATGAACCGGCTGCTGCGCGCGCCCGACGCCGACCACAGCGCGGCGGACGCGGCGTTCCGCGCCGACGCCGCCCATCTCGCCTCGGTGGTCGACGAGGTCATCGCGGCGCGCACCGACGCCGGGGGAGCCGACGGGCAGGAGACACCAGGGGACCACGAGTCCCAAGGAGCCCAGGAGGCCCAGGACCTGCTGGGGCTGATGCTCACCGCGCCCCACCCCTCCGACGGCACCACCCTCTCCCTGGAGAACATCCGCAACCAGATCATCACCTTCCTGATCGCCGGTCACGAGACCACCTCGGGCGCGCTCTCCTTCGCCCTCTACCACCTGCTCAAGGACCCGACCGTGCTCCGCCTGGTCCAGAGCGAGGTGGACGAGCTGTGGGGGGACACCCCCGACCCCGAGCCCACGTACGAGGACGTCGGCCGGCTCCGCTACACCCGCCAGGTCCTCAACGAGGCGCTGCGGCTGTGGCCCACGGCCCCCGGCTTCCAGCGGCAGGCGCGCGAGGACACCGTCCTCGCCGGACGGCTGCCGCTGCGCGCGGGGGAGGGCGTCCTCGTCGTCGTACCGATGCTGCACCGCGACCCCGCGGTGTGGGGCGACAACCCGGAGCTGTTCGACCCCGCCCGCTTCTCCCCGGAGGCCGAGGCGGCCCGTTCCCCGCACGCGTACAAGCCGTTCGGCATCGGTGAACGGGCCTGCATCGGGCGGCAGTTTGCCCTGCACGAGGCCACGATGCTGCTCGGGATGCTCGTGCACCGCTACCGGCTGATCGACCAAGACGACTACCGGCTCACCCTGAAGCAGTCACTGACCATCAAGCCCGACGGCTTCACCCTCACCCCCGTACGGCGCACCCCCGCCGACCGGGCGGCGGGCCGCGCGGCCCTGCCCGCCGGTTCCGCGGGCGCGACCGGCCCGAGCGGCGCCACGGGCGAGGGGCACGGCCCGGCGCGGGAGACGGAACTTCCCGTACGGGTCCGGCAGGGCACCGGCGTGCTCCTGCTGCACGGCACCAACTACGGCACCTGCCGGGACTTCGCCGGACAGCTCGCCACCGTCGCCGACGGCCTCGGCTGCGCCACCGACGTCGCGCCGCTCGACGCGCACACCGCCGCCCTCCCCACCGACCGGCCCGTCGTCATCGTCGCCGCCTCCTACAACGGACAGCCCACCGACGACGCGGCGGCCTTCCTCCGCTGGCTGGAGCAGGCGGAACCCGGCGCCGCCGAAGGGGTCCGCTACGCCGTTCTCGGCGTCGGCGACCGCAACTGGGCCGCCACCTACCAGCGCGTCCCCACGCTCATCGACGACCGGCTCGCCGTGCTCGGCGCGACCCGGCTCACGGCGCGCGCCGAGGCCGACGCCTCCGGCGATCTGACCGGGGCCGTCGACGCCTTCGGCGAGGCGCTGCGCACCGTACTCCTGGAGCACCACGGCGACCCCGAGGCCACCGGGGGCGCCGCGCGGACGGCCGCCGACGACGCCCCCGCCTACACCGTCACCGAGGTCACCGGCGGCCCCCTCGACCCCCTGACCGCCCGCCACGGACTGGTCCCGATGACGGTCACGGAGACCGGGTCCCTCACGGACCCGGCGCATCCCCGGGTCAAGCGGTTCGTCCGGCTGGCCCTGCCCGACGGTGTCACCTACCGCACCGCGGACCATCTCACCGTCCTCCCCGCCAACGCCCCCGGCCTGGTCGACCGCGCCGCCGCGCTGCTCGGCGCCGACCCCGGCACCGTTCTGAACATCGTCGCCAACCGACCCGTGCGGGGCGGGATCACCGTCGACCGGCCGCTGACCGTACGGGAACTCCTCACCCGCCACGTCGAACTCCAGGACCGCCCCACCGCCGCCCACCTGGCCACCCTGGCCGCGCTCAACCCGTGCCCGCCCGAGCGGGCGGCGCTGCGCGCGCTCGCGGACGACGAGGACGCGCGGGCCGCCGACCACCGCACCCTGCTCGACCTGATCGAGGACCACCCCGCCCTGCGGGAGACCCTCACCTGGCCGGTGCTGCTGGAACTGCTGCCGCCGCTGCGGCCCCGCACCTACTCCCTCTCCTCCTCGCCGTCGACGAGCCCGCACCACGCCGACCTGATGGTCTCGCTCCTGGACGCCCCCGCCCGGTCGGGGCGCGGCGGCCACCGCGGCGTCGGCTCCGGGTATCTCGCCTCGCTGCGGCCGGGGGAGACCGTGCTCGCCCGGGTCCAGCCGTGCCGGGAGGCGTTCCGCGTCCCGCACGACGGGACGACCCCGGTCATCATGATCGCCGCCGGTACCGGTCTCGCGCCCTTCCGCGGCGTCATCGCCGAGCGGCGCGCTCTCGCGGAGGGCGGCGCCCGACTCGCCCCCGCGCTCTGCTACTTCGGCTGCGACAGCCAGGACGCCGACTACCTGCACGCCGACGAACTGCGTGCGGCGGAACAGGCCGGGGCGGTCAGCATGCGCCCCGCCTTCAGCCACACCCCGGTCGGCGGCCGGCGCTTCGTCCAGCACCGCATCGCGGACGAGGCGGACGAGGTGTGGGCCCTGCTGACCGCAGGCGCCCGTGTCCGGGTCTGCGGCGACGGGTCCCGGATGGCGCCCGGGGTCCGGAACACCCTGCGCGAGCTGTACGTACGGCACACCCCCGGCGCCGACGAGAGCGCGGCCCAGCAGTGGCTCCAGGAACTCACCGCCCAGGGCCGCTACGCCGAGGACGTCCACACCGGCTGACACCCCCGCCGTCGGCCGGACGTGTCCGTCGAGTCAGCCGGGTCAGCCGGATCGGCCGGATCAGTCGAGCAGGCTGCCCAGTCTGCCTTCCAGCAGCACCAGCAACTCGCCGAGCGAATCGGCGAGTTGGCTGTGGCTCCCGGCGTCGAGGCCGTCCAGCAGGGACGCGTCGTACGCCACCTGCTCGGGCAGCAGCCGGTCGAGCAGGCGGCGTCCCTCCTCCGTCAGGGAGAGATGGGTGACCCGGCGGTCCCGGTCGTCGAGGCGCCGGGCGATCAGTTCCCGGCCCTCCAACTGCCGCAGCCGCTTGGTGACGGCCGCGCCCGACGCGAAGGTCTCGCGGGCGATCCGGCCGGGGGTCAGCTCCCGGTCCGTCCTGCGCAGCGCCCCCAGGATGTCGAACTCCGGGCGGGTCAGCCCCTCCCGCCGCAGCGGCGCGTCGGCGGCCTGCTGGAGCAGTGCGGCACAGCGGTTGAGGCGTCCGATCACCGCCATCGGCGCGGTGTCCAGACCGGGCATCACCTGCTCCCACTGCCGCATCACCCCCGCGACGGCGTCCTCGGTGTTCTCGGCCACACGCACACTCCTTCGTTCCGGTCGGGCCGATTCTGCCCTCCGGGTCCGGGCGCTCAGGACACCGGGACCCGTGGCGCGGCGCGGCGGACCAGCCGGGCCAGCGTACGGTGGCCCTCGCGTTCGGCTGCGGCGACCCGCTCGGCGGGCAGGGCGCGCTGCCACCACTCGCCCGAGGCGACCTCGAACGCCTCGCGCAACTCGACGAGGGAGAGCGCGAGCCGGTCCCGGGCCCAGCCGGCCTCATGGTCACCGTCCGGGCTGTCCGCGCGGTCCCGGCTGTCCGCGCGGTCCGGGCCCTCACCGTCGCCGAGATGGCGCAGCGCCGCGCTCCGCGCCGCCGTGACGCGTGCCAGCGCCTCGTCGATCCGGTCGGTGGCCCGGCGGTTGGTGACCAGCGCGCAGCAGGCCAGCGCCACCGTCACGCCGACGACCGTGTCGATCAGCCGGTCGGCGATCAGTGTCCTGGCCGGCAGATGGCCGCCGAACTCCGTGAGCAGCAGCGCCATCGGGGTCACGCACACCGAACCCAGCCAGTAGTTACGGGTGATGAGGGCCTCGGCGCCGACCTGGAGCGCCAGCGCGAGCAGCACCATGGCGAGCGGCCCGACCCGGATCAGCGGCAGCAGCGCGAAGAAGAGGATCAGCCCGAGCACATTCCCGAGCACCCGCTGGAGGCCCCGCTGCCCGGAGAGCGTGGTGTTGGCCTGGTGGACGGAGGCCGCGGAGACCACCGCCCAGTACGGATGCCCGACCCCGGCGGCCAGTGAGACCCATCCCGCCAGGGTGCAGCCGACGGCCACCCGGACACCGATCGGCAGCAGCGGGGAGCCGGGCCGCAGCCGCGCCAGGACCGCGCGTACCCCCGTGGCGCGGTCCGGCGCCGGACGGCGCGGCGCCTCCGGAGCAGTGTGTTCCGCTTCCCTGGCGGCCACCGTCTCCGCCTTCGCCCCCGCTTCCACGGCGACCCCGGCCAGTCGGCGCGCCTCGTCGGGCGTCGGGCCGATCTCCGGCAGGGCGCCTCCGCGCCGTACCGCCCGGGCCAGCGCGGCGCACCGCTCGGCCTCATGGGCCGGGGTGTGCGGACGCCCCTCGTGTGTACGCCCCTCGTGTGTACGCCTCTCGTGTGTACGCCTCTCGTGCGTACGTACCTCGGGGGAGGGCGCGGCGAGCGCCGACTCCGCGTGCGCCAGCAGGCGTTCGAGCCGGTGGCGGGCGGCGCCGGTGCCCGGGACCAGGAAGAGCGTGTGCCAGGCGGAGTTGACCGCGCCTGCCGTTGCCTGACGTACCGTCAGCTCGGCGTCCAGGCGTGCCGTGTCCGGGCGCCCCCGTGGCTCCGTCCCGTCCCGCCGGACCCGCCACAGCGCCGCCGCCGACTCCAACGCCCGTGCCACCGCCACCCGTTCGGGGCCGTGTGGTCGTACCAGGCCGGGCGCCATGCAGACGAGCCAGGCCACCGCCCCGGCGGCGAGCGCCAGGGCGAGATGGAAGGGCACCTCCCCGAGCCGCTGCGGCATGAAGAACGCGGACGAGGAGATGAACGTGAGGATCAGATTGCCCGGCGGCCCGACGCGTGTCGCGTCGCAGACCGTCTTGTGCGCGGCGGCGACCAGCGAGGCGCCCACCACCAGCACGGCGGGAGAGGTGGTCAGCGAGGCGGCCGTCAGCGCGACCCCCAGGCTCACGACCATGCCCAGCACCACCCACAGCAGGGTGCGGGCGCGGGCCGCGTACGGCAGCCCGTGTGCGTACAGGGCGCACATCGCCCCCGCCGACGTGTACAGGATGAGATCCAGCCGCCCCAGCGCCAGCAGGGTCAGATCGGGCACGGCGAGCGCCACCGCCGCGCTGAGCGCGGGCTTGTGCCAGGTGTCGACGGGCCGCCGTAGCCGTACGGCGCTCGTGAGGTGCTTACCCATACGAAAAGATTAGCAGGTGTTTTATCTGTAAACGAATTTTCGATGCCCGGCGACTGCTACACAAAAGCGTGGAAAGCGAGCAAACTGGGGTTGTTACGGCTCGATGCCGTACATCGCGGTCAGACTTGCACGAAATGAAGGAGGCGAGTCGTATGGCCGACGTCTCACATTCGAGGGGCGACCTGTCCAGTCACCCCGATGTTCCCGAGATGCGCGCGAGGTACGCCCGCATGCTCGGCGGGCGCGGTGCGGCGCTCCTGGACGGGCCGGTGTTCCTCGTCGGCCTGTTCTGTGCTCTGTCGCCCTGGATCATCCACTTCACCGGGAGCCAGCCGGCTCTCGCGACACACAACCTGATCATGGGGATCGCGATCGTCGTGATGGCGCTCGGCCTCACCCTCGCCCCGGTGCGGATGGCCGGGCTGAGCTGGGCCCTGTGCGCCATGGGTGTCTGGCTGGTCATCGCTCCATGGATCGTCGGCAGCAGTCCTGACGCGGGCGTGATCTGGACCAACGTCGTCATCGGCGCGCTCACGTTCCTGTTCGGACTGGCGTGTGCCGGTACGGCGATGAGAGCCGCCCGGAAGGTGTGAACCACGCGGAGCGCGGCCGGCCCGTCCCGAGCGGGCGGGCCGCGCTCCGTTCCCGCGCTCCGTTTCCGGCTCCGTCTCCGGCCCCCGTTCCCGGTGGGTCCCGGGGGTGGGATCATGGCGCGATGACGCTGATCGACCATGTGGACGCCCTGCTCGAATCCGCCGGCACGCCGCCCGTCGTCGCGGCCGGTGACCCGGTCCTGCGGCGCCCGGCGGCCCCGTACGACGGGCAGTTGGGGGACGAGCGGCTGGCGCGCCTGGTCCGGCTGATGCGCGCGACGATGCACGCCGCCCCCGGTGTCGGGCTCGCCGCGCCCCAGATCGGGATCCCGCTCAGGCTCGCGGTCGTCGAGGACCCGGCCCAGGCGCCGGACGAGGTCCTCGCGGCCCGTGGCCGGGTCCCGCAGCCCTTCCAGGTGCTGGTCAACCCGTCGTACGAACCCGTCGGCGAGCAGCGCGCCGCCTTCTTCGAGGGGTGCCTCAGCGTCCCCGGCTGGCAGGCCGTCGTGGCCAGGCACCAGGCGGTCAGGCTCCGCGGCCAGGACGAACGGGGACGGGAGATCGACGAGGAGTTCTCGGGGTGGCCGGCCCGGATCGTCCAGCACGAGACGGACCATCTCGACGGAACGCTCTACCTCGACCGGGCCGAGACCCGCTCCCTCTCCGCCACCCACCACCTCACCGAGCGCTGGTCCCAGCCCACCCCCGCCCTCGCCGCCCGGGAACTGGGCTTCCCCCTCCCCGCCGACGCCTAGGGATCCACGGGCCCTCGGGACCCCCGCGTACCCCGTCTCACCGTTCGGGAGGGGGCGCGGTGGCGGGGCTGCCTGAGGTACGGTGCCTGCCATGGGTAGGCATTCTCAACTCCGTGCGGTGGAGTCGCGTCTCGGCGACGTCCACGGCGAGTGTGCGCCCCGCGGCCTCAGCTTTCTGCGCCGCCGCGGCCGGGTGGGTTCTCCCCCGGCGCTCCGCTGTCCCTGCCGCTGACCCACGCCGCAGGCCGGTACCCCCGTATCTCCGTAGCCGCTGAGCCCGTACGGCCCGGCCGGCCTCGCCAGGCCCCACTCCACGCGTGTCCCGTCGCACCCCCTGTGCTGTGCCGATCTGAGGAGCCCCGTGACCACCACCGCCGAACCCGCGGCAGCCGAACCCACCACCGCCGTCCAGCCCCTGCTGCGCGACCACCGCATCCCCGCCGACGGAATCTACGAAGGCCACCGGGAACTGCGCCGCCTCCCGGAGGGGTGGCCGGAGCGGCCGTACGAACTCTTCGGCCTCGTGCCGCAGGCGCGCACCATCGGCGCCGAGATCCGCGGCCTCGACCTCTCCCGACCGCTGTCGGCCGGGGTGCGCGCCGAACTCGACCGCGCCCTGCTGGAGTGGAAGGTGCTCTTCTTCCGCGGCCAGCACCTCACCTCCGAGGCGCAGCGTGACTTCGCCCTGAACTGGGGTGAGTTGGAGACCAACCCGCTGCTCGCCACGGCCGGCGCGCCGGACGTCGTCCGGTTCGACCGCTCCGCCGTCCCCACCTTCGAGAACGTGTGGCACACCGATGTGACCTTCCGGGAGCGGCCCGCGCTCGGCGCCGTCCTGCAACTGCGCGAGGTGCCGCCGTCCGGCGGCGACACGATGTGGGCCGACATGGCCGCCGCGTACGACAACCTCCCGCAGGACGTGAAGGACCGGATCGACGGCGCCCGCGCCGTCCACGACTACATACCGGGCTTCTCGCGCTTCTACTCCGCCGAGCGGCTGGCCCCCTTCCAGGACGAGTTCCCGCCGGTCGAGCACCCGGTGGTGCGCCGCCACCCCGACACCGGCCGGCGGATGCTCTTCGTCAACGCGTCCTTCACCACCCGCATCGTGGGGCTGGAGCGGGCGGAGAGCGACCGGCTGCTGCGGCTGCTGTTCCAGCAGGCCCATGTGCCCGAGTTCCAGGTGCGGTTCCGCTGGGAGGCGGGCGACATCGCCTTCTGGGACAACCGTGCCACCCAGCACTACGCGGTCAGCGACTACGCCCCGCACCGCCGGGTCGCCGAACGCGTCGCCATCGCGGGGGACCGGCCCTTCTGACCGGCCGCGCGACCTGACCGGATCCTCGGGCCCGTCCGCCGCGCCGGCCGGGCCCGAAGGCTTGGTGGATCACCCAGGACCGCCAGGACCGTGCGAGATCCCTGTTCAGACTCTTGACAGTTCCGGTTCACGCAAATCAGGATGCCCGGGTGAACCTGTCAGACAGCCAGACAGCCGGGGGCGTGCCCAGAAGGATCAGCGCGATGGAAGCCGTGCTGAACCATCTCCGGAGCGCCATCGAGCGGAGCGAGTACGCGGTGGGGGAGAAGCTGCCCTCCGAGGCTGAGCTCTGCCGCCGTCTCGAAGTGAGCCGGCCCGTCCTCCGCGAGGCCCTGCGGGCACTCCAGACGATGGGACTGACCGTCTCACGTACCGGAAAAGGCACCTTCGTCGTGTCCAACGGTCCGGTGGAGGATCCCACCTTCGGCGACTACTCGGCGAGCGACCTCCTGGAGGTACGCCGCCATGTGGAGATCCCGGTCGCCGGGTACGCGGCCACCCGCCGTACCGCCGAGGACCTCGATCACCTCACCCATCTGCTGGAGCGGATGGAACACGAGACCGACACCACCGCGTGGGTGGCGATGGACACCCTCTTCCACCTCTCCGTCGCCCAGGCGGCCCAGAACCCGGTCTTCCGCCGGGTCATAGAGGAGATCCGCGACGCGCTGGCCCGCCAGTCCGCGTTCCTCAACGAACTCGGCGGACGGCGCGAGCAGTCCAACCTGGAGCACCGGGCCATCGTCGAGGCCGTCGTCGAGCAGTCCGCGAGCGACGCCGTCGACGCCATGACCCACCACCTCGCACGGGTCGAGTCGACCCTGACCACCATCGTGCGGTCCCCCCACCGAGCGATCCCCCACGAAGAAGGCGAAGAGCAGGCGTGAGCGAGCAGTCCCTCCAGACAGAGCAGCAGGCGTGTCAGCCGGAGAAACCGCCGGTCCCTCCGGGCGGCCGGAGCGCCCATGTCGACGCCGGCGACGCCGGATACAGCAAGGCCCTGAAGTCCCGGCACATCAACATGATCGCCATCGGCGGGGCCATCGGCACCGGGCTCTTCCTCGGCGCCGGCGGCCGGCTCGCCAGCGCGGGCCCCTCCCTCGCCGTCGCCTACGCGGTCTGCGGCCTCTTCGCCTTCCTCGTGGTGCGCGCCCTCGGCGAGCTGGTCCTGCACCGGCCGTCCTCCGGGGCGTTCGTCAGCTACGCCCGTGAGTTCATGGGTGAGAAGGGCGCCTTCGTCGCGGGCTGGATGTACTTCCTGAACTGGGCGACCACCGGGATCGCCGACATCACGGCGGTGGCGACCTACACCCACTACTGGGGCATGTTCTCCGACATACCGCAGTGGGTGCTCGCCCTGATCGCCCTCGCGGTCGTGCTGACCGTGAACCTCATATCCGTGAAGATCTTCGGCGAACTGGAGTTCTGGTTCGCGATCATCAAGGTCGGCGCGCTCGTCGTCTTCATGCTCATCGGCATCTTCCTGCTGGTCACCCAGCACCCGGTTGACGGCCACACCCCCGGCCCCTCGCTGATCACCGACAACGGCGGCCTCTTCCCGGCCGGGATGCTCCCGATGCTGCTGGTCATCCAGGGCGTCGTCTTCGCGTACGCCTCGGTCGAGCTGGTCGGTGTCACGGCGGGCGAGACCAAGGAGCCGGAGAAGATCATGCCCAAGGCGATCAACTCCATCATGTGGCGCGTGGCCCTCTTCTACGTCGGCTCGGTCGTGCTGCTGACGATGCTGCTGCCCTGGAACGCGTACTCCGCCGGTGAGAGCCCCTTCGTCACCGTGCTCTCCAACATCGGCATCCCCGCGGCGGGCGACGTGATGAACCTCGTCGTCCTCACCGCCGCGATGTCCAGCCTCAACTCCGGCCTCTACTCCACCGGACGCATCCTGCGCTCCATGTCGATGTCGGGATCGGCGCCGAAGTTCACCGGGGTGATGAGCCGCAGCCAGGTGCCGTACGGGGGCATCCTGCTCACCTCCGGCATCTGCGTGCTCGGTGTCGGCCTCAACTACGTCGTACCCAGCAAGGCTTTCGAGATCGTCCTGAACTTCGCGGCGCTCGGCATCCTCTCCACCTGGTCCATGATCATGATCTGCCACCTGCTCTTCTGGCGGAAGACCCAGGCCGGGCTGCTCTCCCGCCCCGGCTACCGGCTCCCCGGCTCCCCGTGGACCGAGATCATCAC
Organism: Streptomyces sp. NPDC087310; assembly: GCF_044744405.1. Lineage (NCBI taxonomy): Bacteria > Bacillati > Actinomycetota > Actinomycetes > Kitasatosporales > Streptomycetaceae > Streptomyces > Streptomyces sp. NPDC087310. The sequence continues at coordinate 577,938 of NZ_JBIUYF010000006.1, forward strand.
CCTGCTCTTCCTCGCCTCCGTACTGGTCCTGATGTACGCGGACGGCGGCGCGGGCCGTACGACCGTGCTGTCCCTGCCGCTGATCGGCGCGGCCCTGGTCGGCGGCTGGTTCCTGGTACGGGGCCGGGTCGGGACCATCCGGGACGCGGCGGACCACCGGCGCGCCGCCGCCCCCTCCGAGGCCCCCGGCACCACCGAGGCCCCCGGGACCTCCGGCACCCCCGGCACCCCCGGCACCACCGACCGCGACCAGAACACCGAGAGCTGACCCATGGACGACCTCATCACGCCGCGCCGCACCCCGGGCGAGCCCCCCGCCGTCCGCGCACCGGGCCATGTCCCCCTCGCCCATGTCGTACGGGGAGGCGTCGTCGAGGGCGTCCACCACGGCTCGGTCGTCGTCCTGGCGGCCGACGGCAGCGTGGAGTTCCTGGCCGGGGACATCGAGGCCGCGTTCTACCCGCGCTCCGCGCTCAAGCCGCTCCAGGCGGTCGCCCTGCTGCGCGCCGGACTGCCGCTCCCCGACGACGAGGCGCTGGCCCTCACCGCGGCCAGCCACTCCGGCGAGGAGATCCACCTCGCCGTCGCCCGGCGCATCCTCGACTCCGCCGGGCTCACCGAGGACGACCTGGGCAACACCCCCGACCTGCCGTACGGCGCCGTACAACGCGACGCGTGGCTGCGCCGCGGCCTCGGGCCGAGCCGTCTCGCGCAGAACTGCTCGGGGAAGCACGCCTCCATGCTCAGGACGGCCCTGACCCGCCAGTGGCCGCTGACCGGCTATCTCGACCCGGGCCACCCGCTCCAGAAGGAGATCGCCCGGACCGTGGAGGACCTGACGGGGCAGCGCATCGCCCGGGTGACGGTCGACGGCTGCGGTGCCCCGCTGTTCTCCGTCTCCCTGCACGGGCTCACCCGGGCCGTCGCCCGGCTGGCGACCGCTCCCCCCGACACCGACGAGGGCCGGGTCGCGCACGCCATGCGCGCCCACCCGGAGCTGGTCTCCGGCACCGGCCGGGACGTGGCCGCGCTGATGCGGGCCGTGCCGGGGCTGCTCGCCAAGGACGGCTTCGAAGGCGTCCAGGTCGCGGCGCTCCCGGACGGCCGGGCCGTCGGCGTGAAGATCGCCGACGGCGCGGACCGCGCCAGGATGCCGGTGACCGCCGCGGCCCTCGCCCTGTGCGGGGTCGACCCCGATGTCCTCGCCGCGTTCGCCCGTACCCCCGTGATCGGTGGCGGCCAGGAGGTGGGGAGCCTGCGGGCGGCGGGCGCGCTGGCTCCCGTGACGACCCGTTGAGCCCGCCCCCTCAGCGGCCCCGGGCCGCGCAGGCCCTGTCCGGCCGACCTCCCACCCTCACGAAGGAACCCGCCCCATGACTGCCGGCCACCGCTCCGAACACGATCTGCTCGGCGACCGCGACATCCCCGCCGACGCGTACTGGGGTGTGCACACACTGCGCGCCTCGGAGAACTTCCCCATCACCGGTACGGCCATCTCCGCCTACCCGCACCTCATCGACGCGCTCGCCGCCGTGAAGGAGGCCGCGGCCCGCGCCAACGAGGACCTCGGGCTGCTCGCGGGGGAGAAGGTCGCGGCCATCGCCGCCGCCTGCCGGGAGATACGGGAGGAGGGCAGGCTGCACGACCAGTTCGTGGTGGACGTCATCCAGGGCGGCGCCGGCACCTCGACCAACATGAACGCCAACGAGGTGATCGCCAACCGGGCGCTGGAACTCCTGGGCCACACCAAGGGCGACTACGCGCGTCTGCACCCCAACGAGGACGTCAACCTCAGCCAGTCCACGAACGACGTCTACCCGACCGCCGTCAACGTGGCCACCATCATCGCCGTACACGAACTGCTCGACGCGATGACCGTCCTGCGCGAGGCGTTCGCCGCCAAGGCCGAGGAGTTCCACGACATCCTCAAGATGGGGCGCACCCAGCTCCAGGACGCCGTGCCCATGACGCTGGGCCAGGAGTTCTCCGCGTACGCGGTGATGCTGGAGGAGGACCAGAGCCGGCTGGCCGAGGCCGTCCTGCTCATCCACGAGATCAACCTCGGCGCCACCGCCATCGGTACCGGGCTCAACGCCCCCGCCGGCTACGCGGAGGCCGCCCGCCGCCATCTCGCCGACATCACCGGGCTGCCGCTGGTCACCGCGGCCAACCTGGTGGAGGCCACCCAGGACTGCGGCGCGTTCGTCCATCTCTCCGGGGTGCTCAAGCGCATCGCCGTGAAGCTCTCCAAGAGCTGCAACGACCTGCGGCTGCTCTCCTCGGGCCCGCGCGCGGGCTTCGCGGAGATCAACCTGCCGCCGGTCCAGGCGGGCTCCAGCATCATGCCCGGCAAGGTCAACCCGGTGATCCCCGAGGTCGTCAACCAGGTCGCCTTCGAGGTGATCGGCAACGACGTCACCATCACCATGGCCGCCGAGGCGGGACAGCTCCAGCTCAACGCCTTCGAGCCGATCATCCTGCACTCCCTCTCGGAGAGCATCACCCATCTGCGGGCCGCCTGCGTCACTCTCGCCGAGCGCTGTGTCTCCGGCATCACCGCCAACGTCGAGACGCTGCGCGCGACCGTGGAGAACTCCATCGGGCTCGTCACCGCGCTCAACCCGCACATCGGCTACACCGCGGCGACCGAGATCGCCAAGGAGGCGCTGGCCACCGGCCGGGGCGTCGCCGAACTCGTCCTGGAGCGCGGCCTGCTCCCGGCCGACCGGCTCGCGGCGCTGCTGCGCCCCGAGGTGATCGCGGGGACGGGGCCCCGCCCCGTCTCCTCGTAGTCCCCTCGCGGGGCGCCGGGCACGATCCGCGGGGCGCGCCGGTCCGTACGTACCTCAGTGGTACGGGACCGGCGCGCCGTTACGGTGGGGTCGCGCGCCCGGTTCAGACGGACTGCACGCCCGGCCGGCCCGCCTCGGTGACGAAGGACATCCGGGTCGACACGGGGGCGCCGGGGGTGGTGACGTACGGCAGGACCCGGAAGTCGGCGCGGCAGGTCTGCGGGGTGAGGGAGCAGCGGACGTAGCCGCGCTGGTAGTTGGTGAACTTGATGTGCTCGTTGGCGGCCAGCAGGTTCGCCCCCGACGGGTCGAGGTCCATGCCGTCCATCTTGGTCGAGATGGAGGTGCCGACGAACTCGACCCCGATGGTGGGGGAGTCCGGGTCGTCGAAGTTCCGCTTGAGGTCGGCCGCGAGATGCCGGTGCATGTCGCCGGTGAGAACGACGGGGTTGGACACGTTCCGGCGGTCGATCTCCTTGAAGAGCCGTTCGCGCGAGGCGACATAGCCGTCCCAGAAGTCCATGACGAAGGACTGTCCCGGGCCGGGGTCGGTGTCCACCTGGTTCATGGCGATCTGCTGGGGGATCAGGTTCCACTTCGCGTCGGAGCGCCCCAGACCGCGGTAGAGCCAACGTTCCTGCTCGGCGCCGAGGATGGTGCGGTCGGGTTCGAGCCGCTCCTCGCAGCCGGTCTTGGTGCCGTCACCGCACGGCTGGTCGTCGCGGTACAGCCGGGTGTCGAGGATGTGGAACGTCGCCATCCGCCCGTAGCGCAGACTGCGGTACATCCGGGCGTCGAAGCCGCTGGGCTGCTGCGGCAGCCGCAGCGGAAGGTGCTCGTAGTACGCCTGGAACGCCGCCGAGGCGCGTTCGCGGAAGACCGCCGGGTCCACGTCCGGGTGCTTGGAGCGGTCGCCCGCCCAGTTGTCCTCGACCTCGTGGTCGTCCCAGACGACGGCGAAGGGATGGGCCTGGTGGGCGGCGATCAGGTCGCTGTCGAAGCGGTGCAGCGCGTGCCGGTTGCGGTACTGCGTCAGGTCCATCGGCTCGGGGCGCAGTTCGGCGGCGACGGGGGTCTTGCGTACGCCGCCCATCGCGTCGATGGGGTTCTCGTAGATGTAGTCGCCGAGGTGCAGGATCAGATCGACGTCCTCCTCGGCGAGATGCCGGTAGGCGGTGTAGAACCCCTCGAACCACGCCTGGCAGGAGACGAACGCGAAGTTCAGCGAGCGGGGGTCGCTGGTCGGCGAGGGGGCGGTGCGTGAGCGGCCCACGGGGCTGAGCACCCCGCCGGCGAGGAAGCGGTAGAAGTACTGCCGGCCCGGCTTGAGCCCGCTGACCTCGACATGGACGGAGTGGGCGAGTTCGGCCACCGCGCGGGTCCAGCCCCGGCGTACGACACGCCGGAAGCGCTCGTCCTCCGCGACCTCCCATTGGACCTTGACCGCGCGCGGGTCCATGCCACCGGTGCCGTCGGGGGCGAGCGGGTGCGGCGCGAGCCGGGTCCACAGGACGAAGCCGTCCGGCCAGGGGTCGCCCGACGCGACGCCGAGGGTGAAGGGGTCCTCGTGGAGGCGGCGTTCGGCGGCGCCCGCCCGGCCCGCCGACAGATTGCCCGCGGCGACCGCCAGTGCGACCGTTCCGGTGGCGCCGAGCATCGCCCGTCTTCCGAAGCCTGAGGCTGTGCTGATCCCACTGTTCATACGCATGAATCCTGGTCCGTTCGTCGTGCGCGATCCCCGCGTGACCCGAGGCGGAAATGACGCGTGATTTAACGTCCGTTCATGTTGTAATCACACGGTGAATATCACACGTATTCACCCGTCACAAGACCACCCGCCGCCAGGTCGACAACGCCTGTCGCAGGCGACTGTACGGCGGCGTCGGGGCGAAGACCGGTCGCGCCATGGGGTGTCCAATCAGCACCTGTGTAACACCCTTGACACTCCTCGCGGGCGGCTCATAGTGTCCACGCCACAGAATTCACGTTAGATTTCACATGGAGACGTGTCGTCTTCACGCCGGGTGGGTGGTGAACGACGGCGTAGGAACGATGGTGATGCGCCGTTAGCCCGGCGCGCAGGAAGGACGTGTCCGTGTCCGGTCCCTCCGCAGCGGGGCACTTGCGCCCCTACGGTCTGCGCTGCGACCACCGCGTCACCCCGCTGGGAATCGACGAGGCGCAGCCCCTGCTCTCCTGGCGGCTCGCCTCCGACCGGCGGGGCGACGACCCCGTCGCCCACCGGGTACGGGTGGCACGGCGGCCGGAGGACCTCGCCGCGGGCGGCACGGGCGGCGAACCCCTCTGGGACAGCGGGCCGCTGACGGACCCGCACGCGGTCGGCGTCCGTTACACCGGGCCCGCGCTGGAGCCCCGTACGCGCTACCACTGGCAGGTCACCGTCCACCCGGCGGGCGCGGCGGAACCCGCCGAGGCCGCCTCCTGGTTCGAGACCGGCCTGACCATGGCGCCTTCGGCCGACCCGCCCGACGACGACGGCTGGCGCGCCGCGTGGATCACCCACGACCCCGACCCGATCGGCGTGATGGACGCGCCGACCGAGGGCGAGGCGGCCCTCGACCACCACGGACTCGCCCCCTGCCCCGTCCTGCGACGCGCCTTCCCCGGCACTCCCACCCCCGTCACCCGCGCCCGGCTGTACGTGAGCGCGCGCGGGCTGTACGAGGTCCGCCTCAACGGCACCCGGGTCGGCGACGCGGAACTCGCCCCCGGCTGGACCGACTACCACCACCGCGTCCAGTACCAGACGTACGACGTGACGGAGCTGGTCCTCAGCGGCGAGAACGTGCTCGCCGCGACCGTCGCCGACGGCTGGTGGAGCGGGTTCGTCGGCTTCGAACCCCGCAGGGCCGGCGCCCACTACGGGACCACCCCCCAGCTCCTGGCCGAACTCCATCTGGTCGACGCCGAGGGACGCACCACCAGAATCCTCACCGACCACACCTGGCGCACCCGCACAGGAACGATTCGCCATGCCGACCTGCTCATGGGCGAATGCCACGACCTGCGCCACTGTGCCGACGGCTGGGACCTGCCCGGCTACGACGACCGCGACTGGTCGCCCGCGCGGGTCACCGACGCCGACCACCGGCTGCTCGTCGCCGCCCCCGACGAGCCCGTACGCGCCACCGCCGAACTGCCGCCCCGTACGGTCACCCGGCTGCGCGAGGGCGTCCATGTCGTCGACTTCGGCCAGAACCTCGCCGGGCGCGTACGGCTGCGCGTCGACGGGCTCGCCCACGGAGCCCGGGTGACGCTGCGCCACGCCGAAGTACTGGACGAGGACGGACAGCTCTACACGGCCAACCTGCGCACCGCCGCCGCCACCGACCTGCTGATCGGCGACGGCCGCGCCCACACCGTCTTCGAGCCGCGCTTCACCTACCACGGCTTCCGCTACGCCGAGGTCAGCGGCCTCGCAGAGCTGGCCGCGCCGGACATCGTCGCCGTGGCCCTGCACAGCGACACCCCGTGGGCCGGCTCCTTCGACTGCTCCGACCCCGACATCCGGCGGCTCCACACCTGCGTCACCTGGGGCCAGCGCTCCAACTTCGTCAGCGTGCCCACCGACTGCCCGCAGCGCGACGAACGCCTCGGCTGGCTCGCGGACGCCCAGGTCTTCCTGCCCACGGCCGCCCTCAACGCCGACGTCGCCGCGTTCTTCACCAAGTGGCTGCGCGACGTGGACGACGCCCGTACCCCCGACGGCGGCTTCACCAACGTCGCCCCGCGCCTCGTGGGCGTCGCCGACGAAGGCGCCCCCGGCTGGGCCGACGCGGGCGTCATCATCCCGTGGCACCTCTACCGCACGTACGACGACCCGCGCTTCCTCGCCCGCGCGCTGCCCGGCATGTGCGCCTGGGTCGAGCTGATCCGCCGTCACAACCCCGACCTGATCTGGCGCCACCGCGTCGGACCGCACTTCTCCGACTGGCTGGCCCCCGGCACCCCCACTCCGCGCGACGTCGTCGCCACCGCCTACTTCGCGCACAGCGCCCACCTCACCGCACGCGCCGCCGACGTACTCGGCCACCACGACCTCGCCCGCGACCACCACCGGCTGGCCGCCGCCGTACGGGCCGCCTTCACCGACCGCTTCGTCACCTGGACACCCGGCGCGGACGCCGGCGCGAACGGCGGAACGGACCGGAGTGCGGACCGGGGTACGGACACCCTGCGGATCGAGGGCGACACCCAGACCGGCTACCTCCTCGCGCTCGCCTTCGGCCTGCTGCCCGAGGAGCACACCGGCGCCGCCGCCCGGCGCCTCGCCCACCTGGTCGAGGCCGCGGGCCCCGGACTCGTCACCGGCTTCCTCGGGGTCGCGCTCGCCGCGCCCGTCCTGGACGCGTACGGCCGCGCCGACCTCGCCCACGCCCTGCTGCGCCGTACCGAGGCGCCCTCCTGGCTCTTCCCGCTGCACCACGGCGCCACCACGATCTGGGAGCGCTGGGACGGCTGGACCCCCGACGCCGGATTCCGTGCCCCGGCGATGAACTCCTTCAACCACTACGCGCTCGGCTCGATCGGCGAATGGCTCTACCGGGGCGTCGCCGGACTCGACCAGAGCGCGGAGTCCACCGGCTACCGGCGGCTGACCGTACGCCCCGCCCCCGGCGACCTCACCCACGCGAGCGCCCGGTACGAATCGGTCCGCGGCACCGTCGCCGTCCGCTGGGAACGGCGCGGCGACACCTTCGCGCTCCGCGTCCGGGTCCCCCCGGGCGCCACCGCCGAGGTCCACGTACCCACCACCGACCCCGCGTCGGTCCGCGAGTCCGGCGAGGTGCCCGTGGACGGCGCGCACCTCACCCTCGCCGGGACCGGCCCCGGCCGTGCCGTCTACCGCGTGGCCTCCGGTGTCTACCGCTTCACCGCGGCCTACGTACCGGCTGCCACCACGGCGAGCGGCCCGCGGCCGTACGCCGCGCACCTCAGCACACCAGGTCCGGCGACGCCGTCGTACGCCGGCCCCCACGAGGAGGACACGAAATGACCACGGGTTCCCGCACCCCGCCCCTCCCCGGCACAGTCGGTCGCCGAGGCTTCCTGCGGATAGGCGGCGGGGCCGCGGCGCTCGCCGCGCTGCCCCCGGCTCTCACCGCGTGCTCGGGTTCGAGTGGTTCCGGCAACGGCAAGATACGTATCGTCGGCGTCGCCGACCAGCAGAAACCCGTCGAGGAACTGCTCGCCGCCTACCGCAAGAGCCACCCCGACTCCACGTTCGCCACCTCCTTCGCCCCCACCGACCAGGTCCAGACCGTCGTACGCACCCAGCTCGCCGGCGGCAACGCGCCCGACGTCCACGTCCTGTTCCCCGGCAGCGGCAGCGCCATGTCCATGGTCGAGCTGGCCAAGGCGGGACTGCTCACCGACCTCTCGGCGCAGAAGTGGACCCAGGGCATACCCAAGAACTTCGACGCCGCCTACCGCTACGAGGGCAAGACCTACCTCTACTCGGCGGGCAGCAGCGTCATCGGCGCCATCTACAACAAGAAGGCGTTCGCCAAGGCGGGCGTCCAGCCGCCCACCACCTGGAGCGAACTCCTCGACGTCTGCGCCACGTTGAAGGCCAAGGGCATCGTGCCGATCGCCCTCGGCGCGCAGACCCCCTGGGTCACCCAGCTCATCTCGTACGCCCTGGTCCCCAACGCGGTGTACGCGGAAACGCCCGGCTTCGACGCCGACATGGCCGCCGGACGCGCCACCTTCGCCGAGTCCGGCTGGGCCGACGCGCTGGGCAAGTACAAGGAGCTCCAGACCAAGGGCTACTTCAACGACAACCCCAACGGCACCACCTTCGAGCAGCAGACCTCCCTCGTCGCGAGCGGCAAGGCGGCCATGGCCGTCCAGGTCTCCGCCGTGCTCTCCACCTTCCGCGACGCCACCCGGACCCCCGACGACCTGGGCATGTTCCCCTTCCCCGGCGGCGACGACGCGGCGAAGCTGTGGATACCCGCGGGCATCGTGGTCGGGCTCGGCGTCGCCGCCCACGCCAAGAACCCGGACCAGGCCAAGGCGTTCGTGGAGTTCCTCGGCCGGCAGGAGAACATCAACGCCTGGGCCACGGCCGTCTCCGCCATCCCGTTCCAGCGCGACGCGTCGACCAGGATCGACCCGGTGCTCGACGGCTTCCTGCCGATCATCGACTCCGACCGCGCCGTCCCCTTCATGGACCAGGCATGGCCCAACGCGGAGGTGCAGCCGGCCCACTTCGCCGCCGTACAGGACCTCCTCGCGGGCAAGACGGACGTCAAGGGCGCGCTGGGACAGATGGACACGGCCTACGGAAAGAAGTCGTGAACACCCTGCCCGAGCGGACCACGTCCGAGGGGCCGCCGGCGCCCGCCGCCGACACCCGGAAACGTCCCGCCGCCCGCGGTCCCGCGCGTACCACCAAGTGGCGGCGCGACGGCACCGTACCGCCGTGGGGCTTCGTCGTCCCCGCGCTCCTGGTGTACGCCGTCGTCGTCCTCTACCCGAGCCTCGCGGGCGTCGTCTACGCCTTCACGGACTGGTCCGGCATCGGCGGCTTCTCCTTCGTCGGCCTGGACAACTTCCGTACCCTGCTGGACGACCGGCGTGCCCTGGAATCCGTCCGCAACACCCTGCTGCTCACCGTCGCCGTGGTCGTCGTCCAGAACGCCGTCGGACTGCTGCTCGCGCTCGGCGTGCACGCCAACATCAGATCGCGCTCCCTGCTGCGCGTGATCTTCTTCGCGCCCGCCGTGGTCAGCCCCGTCATGGTCGCCTTCCTGTGGAAGTACGTCTACAACCCCGACGACGACGCCGGACTCAACGGGATCCTCGGCGCGGTCGGGCTCGGCGGGCTGCGCCAGGACTGGCTCGGCGACCCCTCTCTCGCCCTGTGGTCCGTCGCCGCGATGGTGGTGTGGCAGTACGCGGGCTACTCGATGGTCATCTTCCTCGCGGGGCTCCAGGGGGTGCCCGCCGAACTCCACGAGGCCGCGCGGATCGACGGCGCCGGTACGTGGCAGCGCTTCCGCTATGTCACCTGGCCGCTGCTCGCCCCGGCGCTCACCATCAACCTGATGCTGTCGACCATCGGCGGCCTGAAACTCTTCGACCAGGTGTACGCGGCCACCAACGGCGGCCCCGGCACCTCCAGCGAGACCCTGTCGACGGTGCTCTACAAAGAAGCCTTCGTCTTCGGCAAGTTCGGCTACAGCACCGCCGTCGCGCTGGTCCTCGCGCTGTTCGTGGCCGCCGTCTCCCTGGTCCAGCTCCGCTATCTGCGCGCCCGGGAGGTCACCGCGTGAGCACCACCGCCCCCGCCCCGCAGGACGTCCGCCCCGCGGGACGTCCGCCGAAAGGGTTCTCCCGCTACAGCGGTTACCTCCTGGAACTCGTGATGATCGCCGTCGCGGTGGTCTTCCTCTTCCCCGTGTACGCGCTGCTCACCCTGGCGATGAAGGACCCGCGGCAGATAGCCGAGTCGCCCCTGTCGCCGCCCGCGCCGCCCACCTTCGCCAACTTCGGGGACGCCTGGTCCTCCGCGTCCCTCGGCCCCGCCCTGGTCAGCAGCGCGGTCATCACCACCGTCAGCCTGCTCCTGCTGATCCTCCTCGGCTCCACCGGCGCCTACTACCTGGCCCGCCGGGCGCGCGGACTCGGCTACGGGCTCTACGTCCTCTTCCTGCTCGGGATCGTGCTGCCGTTCCAGCTCGGGATGATCCCGCTCTACAAACTGGTCGACAGCCTCGGCCTGCTCGGCACGTACCAGGGCATGGTCCTGTTCTACACGGGCATCCAGCTCCCGTTCACCGTCTTCCTCTACACCGGCTTCATCCGCGCCCTGCCCGCGGACTACGCGCAGGCGGCGCTGATCGACGGCTGCGACCACCGGCAGGCGTTCACCCGGATCGTCTTCCCGCTGCTGCGGCCCATCACCGGCACCGTGATCATCCTGAACGCGGTGTTCATCTGGAACGACTTCTTCACCCCGCTGCTCTACCTCGGCGGATCCGGCAAGGAGACCGTGCCGGTGGGGGTGTTCGCCTTCGTCGGCCAGTACGTCTCCGACTACGGCCTGGTCTTCGCCGGCCTGGTGCTGGCCGCGCTGCCGATCCTGCTCGTGTTCCTGCTGCTCCAGCGCTATGTCATCAAGGGGTTCGCGAGCGGCCTCAAGGGCTGAGGTCCGGGAGGGCCGGGCGCCTCGACGCCCGTCCCTCCCGGGACGGCGCCCGGCTCTCCGGGCGCCCTCCCGGCTCACATGGTGCCGTCCGGGCCGCGCCACCGGGCCCGCGCGCTCTCCACCCGGAACAGGTAGTCCACGTACGCCTCCTCGTAGAACGCCACGCCCTCCGGATCCGGGTCGACGACCGCCTCCGGCGCCGTCCACGCGGCGACGTCCAGCTCCCGGCCCAGCCGCTCGCCCCGGGCCGCGACGGCGGCCAGCACGGCGCCGCGCGCGCCCGGCTCCGGGCCGCGCGCCACCCGCAGCGGCCGTCCGATCACATCGGCGAACAGCCGCAGCCAGGCCGGGCTGCGCGTCCCGCCGCCGCACACGGCCAGTTCACCGGTGAGGCCCGCCGCCTCCAGGCAGTGCCGGGCCGCGAAGGCGATCGCCTCGCACATGCCCCGTACGAGATCGGCGCGGGAGGCCCGCAGATCGAGGCCGGTGAACTCGGCGCGCGCGGTGTGGTCCACGAACGGGACGCGCTCGCCCGAGGGGGAGAGATAGGGGAGCGCGGCCACCCCCCGGGCGCCGCGCGGTGTTCCCTCCAGCAGATCGGAGAGCTGGTCGTGCGAGGTGCCGGTGACACCGAGCACCCAGTCGAGCGCGACCGTGCCGGTCATCGCGGGCAGGGCCCGCATATGGCGGTCCGGTCTGGCCAGCGCGAGATGGAAGCCCACCGGCTCCTCCTCGAACGCGACCCGTTCGACCACGACCTGGCACGCCAGCGTCGTACCGACGATGAGCAGCCCGTCCCCCGGCTCGGTCACCCCCGCGCCGATCGCGCACGCGGGCAGGTCGTACGGGCCCGAGGTGACCGGCGTCCCGTCGGGCAGCCCCGGGAGGCTCCCGCGCGCCTCCCCGTACGGCAGGGTCGCCGCGATGGGCGGCAGCAGCCCCGCACGGTGGCCGACGCCGAGGGCGGCCAGGGCCTCGGGGGAGTAGGCGCGGGTGCGCGGGTCGAGGAAGGGGACGGAGGCGTCGGAGAGATCGGTGGAGCGTTCGCCCGTCAGCCGCAGATGGAGGATGTCCTTGCAGCACGCGGCGGTCGTGGCCGCGTCCAGGGAGCGCGGCTCGTTCCGGTCCAGCCAGGCCAGCAGCGGCCCCGGGGAGCCCGGGAACAGGACGTTCCCCGTGCGCCGGTACATCTCCCGCGCCGTACCGTCGGCCATCCACCCGGCGACGAGGGCGCCCGCGCGGCCGTCCATCCAGGACAGCGCGGGGCGTACGGCCCGGCCCCGGTCGTCGGCCAGCCACAGGCCGTCGCCCTGGCCGGTGAGGGCGACCAGGGCGGGGGTACGGCCCGCGGTCACCGCGCCGACGACGGTGCCGGCGGCGCGTACCACCTCCTCGATGTCCTGCTCGACGTGGTCGCCCTGCCCGCCCAGCGAGATCGGGACCGACTCCACGCCGAGCGGCGTCCCGTCCTCCGCGAAGGCGACCGCCTTGGCGACCGAGGTACCCATGTCCACTCCGACGAACACCGTGTCTCCTCTTGCCGATTCGATTCGATGTGCTGTGCCGCTCGATGTGCTGTGCCGCGCGGGCCGTAGATCGTCAGGCGACGCGGTGCGCGAGCGGCTCACCGCGCAGGAAGCGGCCCACCTCGGCCGCCGCGATCCGCGCCGCGTTGTGCGCGACGGCGGTGTTCGCGCCCGCCAGATGGGGCGTCATGACCAGCCGGGGAGCGGTCCGCAGCCGAGACGCGGGCGGGGGCGGCTCCACGGCGTACACGTCGAGGCCCGCCGCGCCGAGCCGCCCCGACTCCAGCGCGTCGCACAGCGCCTCCTCGTCCAGCAGGGCGCCGCGCGCGCAGTTGACCACGACGGCGCCCTCGGGGAGCAGCGCGAGTTCGCGGGCGCCGAGCAGACCCCGGGTCTCCGGTGTCAGCCGCGCGTGCAGCGACACCACGTCGGAGCGGCGCAGCAGTTCGTCCAGGTCGGCGACGGGTGTGCCCGCCTCGCGCAGCGCTTCCTGGTCCGCGTACGGGTCGTACAGCAGGACCCGCGCGCCGAACGCGGTCAGGGCGCGCGCCACCCGGCTGCCGACCGCGCCGCAGCCGACCAGTCCGACCGTCGCCCCGTCCAGGCCGGGGCCGCAGTTGCCGTACGTGTAGAACTCGCCGGCCCAGCGGCCGGCGGCGAGCGCGGCGGACGTCTCCGGGATGCGGCGCATCGCGGCGAGGAGCAGGCCCACCGTGTACTCGGCGGTGGCGGCGGCGTTGCGTCCCGGTGTGTTGCAGACCTGGACGCCGTGCTCCTTCGCCGCGTCGAGATTGACGTTGACGGGTCCGCCCCGGCCGACCACCACCAGCCGCAGTTCGGGGGAGGCTTCGAGGACCTTGCGGGTCACCGGGGCCATCTGGGTGACGCAGATCCGCGCCCCCTCCAGCGCGGCGAGGACGGTCTCCTCGTCGCCCGACGCCTCCACGACCTCGCCGACCGGGCCGAACGGGGTCAGCGGCCAGTCCAGCAGCAGCTCCGCGATCGTATGACCGCGGCCGATCTCGGCCTCCAGTTCCCGGGTGAACAGGTCGGGGGCGACGAAGTGGTCGCCCGCGGCGAGGATTCTCATCGGCGCGGTCTCCTTCGGCTGGACTCGGCTGGATCCGGCTGGACCCTGCTGGTTCCGGCTGACGACACGTCAGGCGGCGGCGATCTGGGCGATCTCGTAGGGGACACCGCGCTCGTCGAGGGAGCGCAGCACATCGGGCGGGGTCCGGTCGTCGATCAGTATCAGATCGAAGGTGGTGAGCGGGGTCAGCCGGTGCAGCGCGGTGCGGCCGAGTTTCGAGTGGTCGATCATCAGGACGCTGCGCCCGGCGGCCTTGAGCATCGCCCGCTTGACGGCGACGATGCGCTGTTCCTGGTGGAAGGCGTAGTCGCCGTAGACGGACGAGGTGGAGACGAAGCACAGGTCGACGCGGAGCGCCTCCACGGCCTCCACGCAGGGGACGCCGAGGAACGAGTCGTGCAGCGGGTCGTAGTCGCCGCCCAGCGCCATGAGATGGAGGCCGCGTTCGTCCGCGAGGAGGTTGAGGACCTCCAGGAAATTGGTCACGACGGTCAGCGGCTCGAAGCGGGGGAGCAGTCGGGCCAGCTCCAGCGCGGTGGTCGAGTCGTCCAGCATCACCGACATGCCGGGCTCGATCAGCGTCGCCGCCCTGGCCGCGATGGCCTCCTTCTCCAGCCGCATGGACTTCTTGCGGAACGCCACATTGCTCTCGAACACGCCGGAGGGCTGGACGGTGACCCCGCCGCGGAACTTGCGCAGCACGCCCTCGCGTTCCAGCTCGTCGATGTCGCGGTAGATCGTCATCACGCTCACGTCGAACCGCTCCGCCAGATCCGACGCCGACACCGAACCCTCGGTCAGTACATGGTCGGAGATCTCGCGGCGACGCTGGAGGGGGCCCCGCCGGCTCTTGTCCTGTGACATTCCTCGGTCCTGTTCCAGCGACACCTCAGTAACATCAAGCTCTGAGGATATAACATTGTTTGTTGATGTACCGTCGGCAGTGTTCACCACGGACGGCGGGCGGGTCAACCCGTCGGCCGACCGGGCGGAGCGTTCCCCACCAGGCAGGACACGGGAGATCCGGGTCGCGGCCGGCTGCCGGGGCGTCAGTCCCGAGGCGTGGGCGCGGGTGTGAAAAGCGCCGTGGGGTCACGCGTCGTGAGATCAGCGGGCATCGCTGTACAACGACGGGAATGACGGGAACGACGGGAAGGCGGGAGCTTGTGACGGACCCACGCCACGGAGACGTGTGGATCGGAATCGACCTCGGGACCCAGAGCGTGCGCGCGCTCGCCGTCACCGACGACGGCCGGGTGGCCGGCCGCGGCTCCGCCCCCCTCACCGGCCACCGCGAGCGGGACCGCCACGAACAGCTCCCGGCCGACTGGTGGTCGGGCGTCCGCGACGCGCTGCGCGGAACACTCCGTACCGTCGCCGCCACGCGGGTACGGGGCCTCTCCGTGTGCGGCACCTCCGGTACGGTCCTGCTGACCGGCCCCGACGGCGCGCCGCTCACCCCCGCGCTCATGTACGACGACGGGCGCGCCGGAGCCGAGGCGGTGCGCGCCCAGGAGGCCGGCGCCGACGTGTGGCGCTCGATGGGGCACCGCATCCAGCCGAGCTGGGCCCTCGCCAAACTCCTCTGGCTGACCGGGGCGGGCGCGGTGCCCGGCACGGCGCTCCGCGGCACCCGCGTCTGCCACCAGGCCGACTTCGTCACCGCCCGGCTCGTCGGACACCCCGTACCGACCGACACCAGCCACGCGCTGAAGACCGGCTACGACCTGTCCAGCCGGTCGTGGCCCGTCGCCGTCCACGACCGGCTCGGCCTCGCGGAGCTGGACTTTCCAGCCGTCGTGCTCCCCGGCACCCCGCTCGGCACGGTGTGCGCCGAGGCGGCCGAGGCGACGGGGCTCGCCGTGTCCACCCCGGTCGTCGCGGGCATGACCGACGGCTGCGCCGCCCAACTCGGCTCCGGCGCCTGGGACATCGGCCAGTGGAACACCGTCCTCGGCACCACGCTCGTCCTCAAGGGCGTCACCGCCGCCCCGCTCCACGACCCCGCCGGGGTGCTCTACAGCCATCTCTCCCCGGACGGCCACTGGCTCCCCGGCGGTGCCTCCAGCGTCGGCGCGGGCGCCCTGACCCGGGCGTTCCCCGGGGCCGACCTCGCCCACCTCGACCGGCTCGCCGCCCACCGCGAACCGGCGGGCGCGGTCGCGTACCCCCTGGTCTCGCACGGCGAGCGCTTCCCCTTCCTGGCCGCCGACGCGGAGCCCTTCGTGCTGGGCACGCCCCGCGACGACGCCGACCACTACGCCGCGCTGCTCCAGGGCGTCGCCCTCGTCGAACGGCTCTGCCTGGCGTACGTCGGCCAACTCGGCGCCCCCGTCGACCGGGCGGTCACCTTCACGGGCGGCGCCACCCGCAGCGCCTACTGGAACCAGCTCCGCGCGGACGTCCTGGGCCGCAGGGCCACCGTCCCCGCGCAGACCGACTCGGCCCTCGGCATGGCGGTGCTCGCCGCCCACGGGGTACGGCGCGCCGCCACGGACGCGGGCCGGGCGGGACCGGACGCTCCGCTCTCCGACCTGCGCGCGATGGTCCGCGTCCGTACGGTCCTGGAACCGCGCCCCCGGGTCGGCGCGCGGTTCCAGGAGCCTTTCGTCACGCTGGTCGACGCGCTGGAACAGCGCGGTTGGCTGCCCGGACCGACCGCCACCTACGCACGGGAGCACGGATGAACCCCGACCCGACCCCTCTCGCGCCGACGTCCCCGGCGCCGACACCCCCGGCGCCCGCGACGCTCTTCCTCGCGCGCCACGGCGAGACCGTCTGGCACGCCGAGAACCGCTACACCGGCGTCAGCGACATCGAGTTGACCCCGCGCGGCGTCGAGCAGGCCGAGGAGCTCGGCGTATGGGCGGGCGGCGCCCGGCTCGACGCGATCGTCACCTCCCCGCTCTCCCGGGCCCGGCGCACCGCCGAACCGGCCGTCCGTACGACCGGGCTGACGGCCGTCGTCGAACCGGAGCTGGTCGAGCTCGACTTCGGGGTCGCCGAGGGGCGCACGATCGCCGAACTCCACGCGTCGCACCCCCGGGAGACGGCCGCCTTCCTCAGCGACCCGGCCGCCCATCCGCTGCCCGGCGGCGAGGACCCGAAGGCCGCCGCCGGCCGTGGCGCCGCCGCGCTGCTGCGCCTCGCGGAGGCGGGGCCCGGCCGGCGGGTGCTGGTCGTCGCGCACAACACGCTCTTCCGGCTGGTCCTGTGCCGGCTGCTCGGGATCCCGGAGAGCGAGTACCGCAGGGTCCTGCCGGGGCTGCGCAACTGCGCGATCACGGAGGTACGGGTGACGGCGGGGCAGCCCGCGCTCCTGTCGTACAACGTGCCCACGACGCCCGCGCGGTGACCGCGGATCGGCGGGCGTCACCCCATCGGGTCGGGGAACGTGCCCTCCGGCGCTTCCGCTCGTTGTATCGATCATGAACGTGCAACGGATTCTCACCGCAGCCGCCGCCGGTTCCGCGCTCCTCGCCGCCGTCGCCCCCGTAGCCCAGGCCGCCGACCTCGGCTCCACGCTGAGCAGCACGGCGAAGACCGCCGCCGCCCTCGGCCAGGAGGCCAAGCCCGTCGTCGAGGGCGTCACCGGCAACAAGGTGGGCAAGAAGGTCGGCGCCGTGAAGAAGGCCGTCCAGGCCGGAACGGACGCGGTCCAGGCAGGCAATGAACTGATCAACTGACCCGACGAGCGTATGTACGGGGCGGGGCGGTGCCGACAGGCGCCGCCCCGCCCCGCGTTCTGCCGTCCGCGTGTTCCGAACCCCTTTGTATGCCGAACTCCCCAGGCGTGGTTGCCCGTTGGCGTCCCGACGTCAACAATGCCCATGACAAAACACCGAAGGAACTTCGGTCACAGAGGGGACACCACATGAGAAAGCCTCTCCTCGGCGCGCTTCTCGCCGTCCTGCTCCTCGGGGCAGGCGCGGCACCCGCGATGGCCACAAGCCATGACGCGGGCGCGCCCACGAAGGCTGTACGGGCCGACGCGGCGATACGCGTCGCCGATCCGGCACCTCGAACCCAGCTCGCGGCGGTCGACTTCGCGGGAACGGTCGCGCTCAGCAACTGCTCCGGCTCCGTCGTCCGTACACCCCAGTCGCAGCCGACCGACCCCGCGCTCGTCCTGTCCAACGGGCACTGCCTGGAGACCGGCTTCCCGGCCGCCGGACAGGTCATCGTCGACCGGGCGTCCACCCGGACCTTCACCCTGCTCAACTCGGCCGGCACCGGCGTGGGGACCCTGCGGGCCAGCAAGATCGCGTACGGCACGATGACCGACACGGACATCTCGCTGTACCAGCTCACCAGCACCTACGCCCAGATCCAGAGCACGTACGGCATCACGGCGCTGGAACTCAACGCCGCGCGCCCCGTACAGGGCACCGCGATCAAGGTCGTCTCCGGCTACTGGAAGCGCATCTACAGTTGCAGTATCGACGGCTTCGCCTATCTGCTGAAGGAGGGGAGCTGGACCTGGAAGGACTCGGTCCGCTACACCTCCGCCTGCAACACCATCGGCGGCACCTCGGGCTCGCCCGTGATCGACGACGCCACCGGAAAGGTCGTCGCCGTCAACAACACGGGCAATGAGGACGGCGCGCGCTGCACGCTCAACAACCCCTGCGAGGTCGACGCGAACGGCACCGTCACCGTGCGCCAGGGCATCAACTACGCACAGGAGACCTACGGGATCGTCGCCTGCGTCTCCACCGGCAGCAGGATCGACCTGAGCGCCGCGGGCTGCACCCTGCCCAAGCCGTAACGCCGCTGGTAACACCGGTAGTAGCGCCGGCCGTACCACCCCGAACGCGCGACGGCTGCCGTCCGGACCCGCTCCGGACGGCAGCCGTTCCCTGCCGGGCGTCCGGCTACCGCTGGGCGGAACTCGCCTGCCCCGTGCGCCCCTTGAGGGGGCCGACCGACTCCAGGGTCGGGATCACCTGGTTGATCGTCCCGTCGGCCGCGAACGTCATCCGGTCCAGGGTGGTCTCCCGGTGCATCCCGTCGCCGCGCGGCTTGCCGGGGCCCGGGACCGCGAAGCGGTGGTACGCGATGTACCAGTCGTCCGTGCCGGGGACCTGTACCACCGAGTGGTGTCCCGTGGCCTTGATGCCCAGGTCGGGGCGCTTGGAGAGGATCACGTCACGCTTGGTCCAGGGGCCGAGCGGCGAGGGCCCGGTGGCGTACGCGACCTGGTAGTTCTCGCTGCGGGTGTCGTCCTCCGACCACATCAGGTAGTACGTGCCCTGCCGCTTGACGACGAAGGTGCCCTCCCGGAATCCGCTCGGGGTGATCCGGCGGATCTGTGCGGGGTCGTACGACACCATGTCGTCGTGGAGCGGGACGACATACGCGTCGCCGTTGCCCCAGTAGAGATACGACTGCCCGTCGTCGTCGGTGAACACCGACGGGTCGATCATCTGCCCGCTCAGCCCACCGCCCTTGGCGACCAGCGGCTTGCCGAGCGCGTCCTTGAACGGACCCGCCGGGCTGTCCGCCACGGCCACCCCGATCTGCTGCTCGGCGCAGAAGTAGAAGTAGTACTTGCCGTCGCGTTCGGCCGCCGCGGGCGCCCACGCGTTGCCGTCCGCCCAGCTCACATCGGGGCCGAGGTCGAGAATCACCCCGTGGTCCCGCCAGTTGACCAGATCGGCCGACGAGTACGCCCTGAACCGGGTGCCGCTCCACCCCGCGAAGCCGTCCGACGTCGGATAGATGTAGTAACGCCCGTCGAAATACTGGATGTCGGGGTCCGCGTTGAGTCCCGGAAGCAGCGGACTGCGCATGTGCAGCGCGGTGACGGTCCAGGTCCTGCGGGTGCCGTCGGCGGCGGTGACGGTGTACCTCTGCGGGGTGCGGAAGTCCCGCCGGGTTCCGGAGGGCGGGCTGATCCGCGCCCCCTCGGAGAGCCCGAACCTGGGTGCCAGACGCGCGAGTTCGCTTCCCGGCTCCATCGGCAGGGTGACCTTCGCCGCCGCGTCGTCGACCAGGGCGTACGCCTTGAGGCCGGGGCTCGTCGCGTCCGCGACCGACGCCTTGGGGACGTACGCGCCGAGCAGCCGGTCGTACTCCGCCTGGGTCACCGGCAGGACGGTGCCGTGGCGCGGGCTCGCCGGGAGTTCGTACGTCTCCGACATGGTCCACCTGCCGGAGTCGAGGTCGGTGGTCTCGAAGGGGATGTAGCCCCGGTCCCCGAACTCGTCGATGAACAGGTACCACTTCTCCTCGGTGTTGGACTTGAAGACCGTCGGCCCCTCGCCCCGGGAGATCGAGCCCCGGCCGATGCAGTCGGCGACGAAGTCGTACGAGGGGGAGCGCAGGTCGTCGGACTTCTCGGCGGTGATGAACTTGGCGCACGGGGTGGACGAGGAGCCGTCCCGCTCGTCCTTCGTGAACCGGTAGTAGCTGCCGTCGTGCCGGATCACGGTCGAGTCGATGACCGAGTAGCCCGGGTCGTTCCACACCTTCGCCTCGCTGAAGGTACGGAAGTCGCGCGTCGTCGCGTACATCATCTTGTTGTACGTCGAGCCGGTGTGCTGCGGGTCGTCGGCCGCGTAGATCTTCGAGGCCCAGAAGACGACGTACGCGTTCAACTTGTCGTCGTAGTACGCCTCGGGGGCCCAGGTGTTGCCCGCGGTGTCCGGGGCGACCTTCACCAGCCGCTGGTCGGTCCAGTTCACCAGGTCGGTGGACTCCCACACCATGATGGACCTGCTGCCGGTGCGCTGCACCTGGTCCCAGTCGCCGTTGCCGTACATCCGGAGGTCGGTGGCGATCTGGTAGAACTTGTCGCCCTCGGGGGAACGGATGACGAACGGGTCGCGCAGCCCCTTCGTACCGAGGTCCGAGGAGAGGACCGGCTTGCCGCCGTTCAACTCCCGCCAGTGCAGCGGGTCGTTGCCCCGGCTGAGCGCGGTACGGATCTGCTCGCCGTTCGCGGTGCCCTCACCGGTGAAGTAACTGAAGGCGTAGCCCGTGTACTTCTGCTCGGCGGGCAGTTCGCGGACGGTGGCGGGGAACGCGCGGGTGGTTCGGGCCTTGCCGCGGGTGACGGTCGCGGTGAGCCGTACCGACCGCGCGCCGGAGCCGTGCCGGGGGCGGTGGACCAGACCGGTCGCGTCGATCACCGACGGCTTGTCGGACTTCCAGCGCACGGAGGTGGAGCCGGTGCCGGTCTCCGGCAGGGTGAGATGGCCGCGTACGTCGTCCAGGCCGTCCACGGCGAGCTGTTGGGCGGCGAGCCTGGTGGCGGCCTTGTCGCTGTCGCCCGGGGACTCCGCGTGCGCGGGGCCTCCGGGGACGGCGAGCAGTCCGAGCAGCAGGGCGAAGAGTGGAACGAAGCCTCTGCGTGCGGTGCGGGGGCGCATGGAGGTCCTCCCCGGACGGGATGCGATGTGAGGTATTGCGCGTTCCTGTTGGAACGGGCCGTCTCGAAGTGTTGTCACTTGTGCGACACAGCGTC
This sequence comes from Streptomyces sp. NPDC087310, assembly GCF_044744405.1. Lineage (NCBI taxonomy): Bacteria > Bacillati > Actinomycetota > Actinomycetes > Kitasatosporales > Streptomycetaceae > Streptomyces > Streptomyces sp. NPDC087310. Next base: position 598,990 of record NZ_JBIUYF010000006.1, read on the forward strand.
AATGGTTGTGCACGGATCGGCCGCACCGGAATTCCTCCGGTGCGGCCGGCGGCGTGCGGTGTCGCGTGGGCCTCACTCCGCGCCGGGGGCCGTCCCGCCGGTCGTCAGGCGTGTGTCGGGGTGAGCGCGAGGAGCAGACAGGCCGGTGCGGCCGGCAGCTCGACGGTCAGCTCCGCGCGCTCCGCCCGCCAGCGCGCCCTGCCGGAGGAGGCCAGGGGATGCAGGATCTCCACGCGCGCCTCGACGCCCGCGAGATGCGGTACGGACAGGGTGCGCGTGGCCTCCGCGTCCCTGCGCCAGAGCGACAGATAGGTCGTACCGCCGGACGGGTCCGGAGAGCCGCCGCCGGGGCGCAGCCCCAGCGCGATCCAGGCGTCGGTCCACCCCGGCAGCCCCAGCGGCCAGAAGGGCACGGCGGTGGGCAGATCGCCCCGCAGCCTCTTGTACGTGGCCACCGCCTGCTGGACCAGGGCGAGTTGGGGCGGCGTCATGTGGTCCAGATGTCCGGATAGATGGATCCGGCCCAGCAGCGCGCTCCCCAGCGTGAAGGAGATCTCCTCCGGGGTGAACCCCGGCTGCGGATAGGCCCACACCGCGCCCTGCTCCGGCGGAACGGCGGTGGGCGCCGAGGCCGCGATCGGCGGGTAGTACAGGGGATCCTGCTGGTCGCTGGTGGACTGGAGCTGGCTGACGGCCAGGGACGCGCCGTCCATCCGCATACCGCCGGACGCGCAGTTCTCGACGACCAGACCGGGATGGCGGTCCAGCGCCGCGTTCAGCCACTCCAGATAGGCCCGGGAGTGGCCGAGCAGGCCGCCGCCGGGCGAGGTGTCCCCGTCGCCCTGGGTGCCCGGCGCCACACTGATGTTGTAGTCGAGCTTGAGATACCCGACCCCCCACTCGCCGACGATCCGGTCGACCGTCGCGTCGAGATGCGCGCGGGCCGCCGGATGGCGCAGGTCGAGCTGGTGACGGCCGTGTTCGGTGATCCGGACACCGTCGCGCCGGAAGAACGCCTCGGGCGGCAGGGCCTTGGCGACCGGGCTGCGCACCCCCACCACCTCGGGCTCCAGCCAGAGCCCCGGGACCATGCCGCGCGAGCGGATGTGGTCCAGCACCGCCTGGATGCCGCCGTCCGGGAAGCGGCGCTCCGAGGGCTGCCACTCGCCGACACTGTCCCACCAGCCCTTCGCGTGGTCGTCGTACCAGCCGGAGTCGATGCAGAAGTACTCAGCGCCCGCCTCGGCCGCGGCGTCGACGAGCGGCAGCAGGCGCTCGGTCGTCGGGTCGCCCATCAGGGTGTTCATGTAGTCGTTGAAGACCACCGGCAGCGCGGTGTGGTCCGGGTGCGGGCGGCGGACGGCGCGGCGGTACGCGGTGAGGTGGCCGAGCGCGTCGTCGAAGTCCGAGCCCAGTGCGATCACCGCGGGGACCGTGGTGAACTCCACGCCGGGGGCCAGCCGTTCACGCCACTGATGCTCGGCGTCGGTGGGCCCGTTCAGCGCCAGATACGCCGCGCCGGCCCGCTCGCCGGTGTCCCAGCGCCACCCCGCGGCCGACTCGATCTGCCAGAGCAGCGAGCGTCCGGTGGCGCGGTCGGTCAGCCCGCCCATCGGCAGATGGCCGTCGCTGGGCCAGCTACCGCGCCCCGCGAGGGCGAGCGCGGCCCGGCTGTCGTGCTCGTGGGCCGCGTGGTTGAGCCCGGCGACCGTCTCGCGCAGCGGGGCACGATACCAACGGCACTCCGCCAGCCAGTCGTTGCGCGCGCGGTGCACGTCGAGCACATCGGGGGAGGGCAGCCCGCCCAGGAGCAGGCTGCTGACGGACTGCACGACGAGCGGCTCCACCCCCTCGTTGACGAGCCGCACCTCACCGCGGAGCACGGCCACCCCGTCGGGCGAGGAGAGCCGTACCTCGGCGGTCAACCCGCTGAGCGGATCGTGCAGTTCGACGGTGAGCCGGTGCCAGTCGCCCTCGCGTACGGAGCGGTGCGCGCGGTGCCGCAGCCGCGAGCCGAGCGCACCGTCCAGGAAGCGCTGCCCCGACCAGCCGCTGCCGTGGCCGAGCGCCGACACCTCGACGAGCGGCAGCGGCGCGGAGGCGTCCGGGAGGGCGTCCCCGGCGGCGTCCGACGGGGCGCCGGCGCTCCCGCCGGGGCGGGACAGTCCGGTCATCCGCAGCGTGCCGTCGGCGGCGGTGGCGAACTCCGCCCGGAGCGCCGCATGCCCCCAAGTGAACGTCTCCCGCGTGCTGTTCGCTGGCTGACCGGTCAACGTGTCCCCTCCCGATCCGCCGGAGTCGGCGGTGTGCGTCCGGCGCGTGAATCCTTCGTTACGGTCTCTTGACGCGTCCTGTGTGACCGGTCACAATCCTGGCATGAATGTGACCGGTCACACAAGGAAGTCGGCCAAGGCGGGCGCGAAGGCGGGCCCGAGCATCCGGGATGTCGCCGCCGCCGCCGATGTCTCGTACCAGACCGTCTCCCGTGTGATCAACGGCCATCCGAGCGTCAAGCAGTCCACCCGCGAACGGGTCCTCGCCACCATCGAGGAGCTGGGGTTCCGGCGCAGCGCCACCGCGCTCGCACTGGCCAGCGGCCGGTCCCGGTCCGTCACCGTACTCACCGCGAACACCACGCACCACGGCTACGCGGCGATCCTCCAGGGCATCGAGGAGGCGGCGCGCGGCGCCTCCTACGCCGTGGGGATCGGGGTGCTGGAGTCGGCCGACGAGAGCGCCGTACGGGCCGACGTCCAGCGCGCCGCCGACACCGGCGGCGGGCTGATCGTGATCGCGTACGACCCGGCCGGGGTGGCGGCGCTGAGCGCCGTCCCCGCCGGACTGCCGGTCGTCGGCGTGGTCGAGACGCCCGCGAGCCCGCCCGGCGACGAACTGCCCTGGGTGTGGACCGACGACCGGAGGGCGGCCCACGAGGCCACCGGCCATCTGCTCTCGCTCGGCCACGAGACCGTGCACTACGTGGCGATCCCCTCCAGCACCCGGCGCACCGCGCCCCGGACGGCGGGGTGGCGGGCCGCGCTGCGCGAGGCGGGGGCGCCCGAGCCGCGCCCGATCCAGGGCGGCTGGGGTCCGGCCGGCGGGTACGCGGCGGGGCGGAAGCTGGCCGCGGACCCGGCCGTCACCGCGATCCTCTGCGGCAACGACGATCTCGCGCTCGGGGTGCTCCGGGCGCTGCACGAGACGGGCCGGGCGGTCCCCGGCGAGGTGAGCGTGGCCGGCTTCGACGACGCGCCGGGCTCCGCGTACCTCACCCCGTCGCTCACCTCCGTACGACTGGACTTCACCGGCCTGGGGCGCGCCGCCTTCGGGCTGCTGCACGGGGTCGTCGAGGAGTCGGCGCCGGTGGCGCCGCGCCCGCTCTCCGTACCGGAGCTGGTGGTGCGGGAGAGCTCGGGCCCGCCACCGGCCGCCGCCACTCGGGAGCCATGACACCCACTCGGAGCCAGGGCACCCACCGCCACGCAGGAACCCGTCCCACGCCGGAACGCACCGCCGGAGCGCCGCCCCCCAGTCCCTCTACGCAGTGAGGCAGAGCCCCCGATGAAGAGAGTTCTCCCAGCCCTCGTCCTGATATGCGTGACCGCCCTCACCGCCACCGCGTGCAGCGACCCCACGGCCGGTGACGGCGGCAGCGGCGGCGCGGACTCCGGCTCCGGCGCCCGGGTCGACCCGACGGCCAGGCTCGACGGTGTGAAACTGACGATGTGGACGGCGCAGAACACCGTCAACGCGCCCCGGCAGGTCATCGACGCCTTCGAAAAGGCCACCGGCGCCACGGTCGACACCCAGGCCATCCCCGACCTGTACGAGCAGAACGTACCGACCAAGCTCGCCTCCGGCGACAAGCCGGACCTGATGTTCTGGCAGCCGTCCATCTCCACACTGCCCTTCGTCCAGCCCCGGCAGAACCTCCTCACGCTCGACAAGGAGCCGTGGGTCGACAAGCTCGGCGACACGGAGAAGTCCCTCGGTGTCATCGACGGCAAGCGGTACGCCGCGATCGTCACCAGCCCCGCCATGCTCGGCGTCTACTACAACAAGGACGTCTTCCGGAAGGCCGGCATCACCGAGGACCGGTTCCCCCGGAGCTACGCGGAGTTGCTGAAGCTCGGCCACACCGTCAAGGACCGGACCGACGCCGCCGCGTTCTACGAGTCCGGCGGCGACAAGTGGCCCCTGCAGTGGCAGATGCAGGTACAGCTCACCGACCTCGACCGGCAGTGGTGGGACGGGCTCAACACGAACAGGAAGAAGTGGACCGACCCGGTCGTCGTCAAGGCCGTCACCACGTACAAGGACCAACTGCTCGGCGCCGGACTCGCGCAGAAGAACTACCGGACCGGCACCTTCACCGGCTCCGCCGACGCGCTCTGGAACGGCGACGCGGGCATGGTCCTCAATGTCACCTCCTTCCAGACGCAGTTGCAGGCGAAGCACAGCACCGCGGAGATCGACCGCAGGATCGGCTGGTTCCCGGTCTCGAACTCGGACGCCACCGGCCTGTACTCGCCCGACCAGACCAACGGGGTCGTCGCCTTCAGGACCGGCGACGAGAAGCGGCAGAACGCCGCCCGCCAGTTCCTCGCCTTCTGGCTCGACACGGACTACGCGGACTACATCAAGGCGATGAGGATCCCGTCCGTCCAGCCCGCCGTGGACAGCCCCGACGGCCTGCCCGAGACCTCCCTCGCCCAGCTCAAGGCGCTGCCGACGGCGAACGGTGTGTTCCAGGCCAAGGCCGTCGTCGCCCCGGACACCCACCTCTACCTCGCCGACATGATCTACGGCAAGAAGACCCCGCTGCAGGTGGCCCAGGCCATCCAGGACCAGTTCGCCCAGGTGGCCAAGGCGCAGGCGGCACCCGGTTTCTGACGAACAGTCAGCTCCGTCGCCCCATCACCGAACACGTCAGGACCGATCACGTCGGAACGAGGGATGCCAGCCGTGGCGCAGACAGCCATACGCTCACGCAAGGCGGCGCCGTCCGCCCGCGGGGAGAGGAAACCGGTGGGGCGGCTGCCCCGCGCGGCGGTTCACCACCCCTGGTGGTTCGCGCTGCCGGCGGTCGTGCTCTTCGTCTCCTTCTTCCTGGTGCCGAACCTGCTCAACTTCTACTACCCGTTCACCAATTGGTCCTCGTACCACCCCGACATCGCCTTCACCGGCCTCGACAACTTCGCCACGATCGCCGACGACGGCTCACTGCTCAGAGCCATCAGGACCACACTCCTCTACGCGGCCCTGGCCGCCCTCTTCCAGAACGGCTTCGGGCTCGGCCTGGCCCTGCTCCTGGAGCGGGACTCCCGCTTCAACCGCTTCTTCCGCGCCGTGTTCTTCCTGCCCGTGCTGATCTCCGCGCTCGCCGTCGGCTATGTCTTCCAGGCCCTGCTCGACCAGGACGGCGCGCTCAACTCCCTACTCGGTACGGACATCCCCTGGCTCGGCTCCACCACCTGGACCCTCGCCCTGGTCTCCGTCATCCACGGCTGGAAGTGGATGGGCCTGTCCATGCTGATCTACCTCGCCGGACTCAAAGGCATCCCCGGCGACATGCTGGAGGCCGCGAAGGTCGACGGGGCCGGGCCCTGGCGCACCTTCCGCTCCGTGCGGTGGCCGATGCTCGCGCCCGCCCTCACCTTCAATGTGACGACCGCGCTGATCGGCTCGATGAACACCTTCGACATCGTCCAGGCCACCACCGGCGGCGGCCCGGCCGCCTCCACCGAGGTCTTCAACATCTACATGTTCCGGATCTTCGGACAGGGCCTGTACGCCCAGGCATCCGCGATGAGCCTCGTCCTCTTCCTGATCGTCGTCGCCATCGCGATCCCCCTCGTCATCGGGCTGCGCCGACGGGAGCAGATGCTGTGACCACCGCTCATGCCCTCCGTACGGCCGCCCGCGCTCCGGCGCACGGGCGGGAGTCCCGCGCCTGGCGTCTCGGCCGCCCCGTCCTGGTGGTGCTGCTCGCCGCCGTCGCCGTCGGCGTACCCCTGTGGCTGGTCCTCGTCACCTCGGCCAAGCCGCAGGGCGAGGCGGTCCGCCCCAACCTCGATCCGCCGCGGCACTGGCAGCCCGCCGACAACTACGCCGACGCCGTCAGCCAGGGCGAGATGCTCCGGGGGTTCGTCAACTCCCTTCTGGTGGTGGTGCCTTCGGTGGCGCTGGTGCTGATCCTCGGCGCGGGCGCGGCCTGGGTCTTCGCGCGCCGCTCCTCCCGGCTCGTCTCGGCGGCGTACGCGCTGACCATCAGCGGACTGCTGCTGCCGCCCGCCGTGATCACCATCGTGATGGAGCTGCGGCAGCTCGGGCTGGCCGGCACCCGCCCCGGCATGATCGCCGTCTACACCGGGATGTACCTGTCCACCTCGATCTTCTTCATGACCGGGTTCGTCCGCACCATCCCCTACGAGCTGGAGGAAGCGGCCCGCATCGACGGGGCGAAACCGCTGCGGATCTTCCTGAGCCTCGTCCTGCCGCTGCTGCGGCCGGTCATCGCCACCGCGACGATCATGGTGATGCTCTACGCCTGGAGCGACATCTTCTACGCCTTCTTCGTCCTCGGAGGCTCGGACGCGGCGACCCTGCCCATCAACCTGTACCAGGTCGCCGGAGCACAGCTCTACCTCAACAACTGGCATCTCGTCTTCGCCTACGTGGTGGTGATGAGCCTGCCCATGGTCGCCATCTTCCTGGTGGCCCAGCGAAGGATCGTGTCCGGAATCACCAGTGGAGCCGTCAAGTAACCCTGATCAAACGGAGGTTCAGTGAGTACGACCCGCATGTTCCGTAGGTCCCGCACGCCGGGCAGGACCAGACACCGAGCGTCCACCGTCGTCGGAGCCACCTTGCTGGGAGCAGCGTTGACCGCAGGATTCCTTCCCGCCGCCCAGGCGGCCGGACCGACCGGAACGGTCGCGGCCCAGCGCCTCACCGTCGACCTCGCCGCCCCCGAGGGCAAGGTCATGCTCGGCGCGAACGGCGCGCTCTACGGGCTGGGCGACGACGGGGTGCCGAGCGATGCCGCCCTGGCACCGCTGAAGGTCACCAGCGTCTCGCAGAAGCCGGAGGGCGGCGCGCAGCACCCCAACGGCGACGCGATATCGGTGTCGAAGTCGTTCTTCCGCAACGGCGGCACGGACGTTCTCGTGCTGATGCAGGACATGTACGCCAAGTGGCCCTACGAGGACCTCGGCATCGACGACTACCTCACCAAGGTCGACAGGATCACCGCGGACATCGCCGCCGCGCCGAACAGCGGGCGTTTCGTCTACGTGCCGTTCAACGAGCCCGACCAGATCTGGTACAACCTGGGCGTCGCCGACCAGGCCACGTACCAGGCCAACCGCGACCGCTTCCTCAAGGACTGGAAGACGGTGTACCAGCGCATCCGCGCCGTCGACCCGGACGCCCGGATCGCGGGCCCCAACGAATCCTCGTACCACACACGGCTGTTGACGGACTTCCTCACCTTCGCGAAGAGAGAGAACGTCCTGCCGGACGTCACCACCTGGCACGAACTCGGACCGTCCTCCCTGCGGGACTTCCAGGCCCACCACGACACCTACCGTTCCATCGAGAAGAGCCTCGGTATCGGCCCGCTGCCCGTCAACATCGACGAGTACGCCAACCGCCGCGATCTCTCCGTGCCGGGCCAACTGGTCCAGTGGGTCTCGATGTTCGAGCGGAACAAGGTCTTCGCGAACCAGGCGTACTGGGACGCCGCCGGCAACCTCAGCGGCAATGTCGTCCACACCAACATCCCCAACGGCGGCTGGTGGTTCTTCCGCTGGTACGCGGGGATGACCGGTCGGACGGTCAAGGTCACCCCGCCGTCGGCCAACACCGTGGACACCCTCCAGGGCCTGGCCTCGCTCGACACCGCGCGCAGGCAGGCCCAGGTCCTGCTCGGCGGCTCCGCGGGCGACGCGGACGTGGCCGTGCGCAACGTCGACCCGAAGGTCTTCGGCACCTCCGTCACCGCGACCGTCGCCGAGGCCGCCTGGTCCGGTTACGAAGGGCAGCACGCCACCCCGCGCGTGCTCTCCCGTACGAAGCTGAACGTGGCCGCCGACGGCACCGTGACCGTACCGCTCACCGGCCTGGACCAGATGTCCGCCTACCGGATCCTGCTCACCCCGGCGGGCTCCGGCACGCCCGCCACGGCCGCCGTACCGTGGTCCGCGTCGTACGAGGCGGAGAGCGCCAGGATCACCGGTGGCCAGGTCTACACCCAGGGCACCGTCGCCAACGCCAACGGGTACGCGGCCTCCGGCACCAAGGACGTCGGCTCGCTCAACACCGCCGCCAGCAAGGTCGACTTCACCGTCGACGTCCCGGCCAGCGGCACGTACGACCTGTCGGTCCTGTACGGCAACCAGTCCGGCGCCCCGGCCACCCAGACGCTCTCCGTCGACGGCGGGGCGGCCCGTACGGTCGGCTATCCCTCCACCCAGAACTGGCTCTACCGGGGGAAGCAGGACGTGACGGTCGAGCTGACCGCAGGGCGGCACACCGTCACCCTGGCCAAGGGCACCGGCGAGGTCACCCTGGACCGGATCGACCTGACGGCGCACACCACGCCTGCGGCCTCCTACGAGGCCACGTTCGCCGACATCTCCGGCAGTGTGTCGTACGACTACCGTGACGCGACCGGCACCGGTACGGGCGCGCTCGTCCTGGGATCCGGGGGCAGGGCCGTGCTCGACGTGTACGCGCCGCGCGACGGCTACTACACGGTGACCTCACGCGCCTCCGCGCCCGTACAGCTTGCGCTGCACGGCGAGAACGTCACAGCCGCCCCGAACCAGGCGCTGAAGCTGTACCTCGTGGCGGGCAACAACCGCGTCACCGCCTCGGGCCCGGCGGCGCTGCGCTCCCTCGACGTGGCGGGCGCGGGCACCTCGGCCGGCTCCGTCACCTACGAGGGCGCGCAGGCCACGCTCGCGGGCGGCGCCCGGCTCGTGGACAACGCGGGCGCGTCCGCGGGGACGTACATCGGCTGGCTCGGCAACAGCGCCGCCAGCACCGCCGGATTCAGCGTCACCGCGCCGCGTGCGGGACAGTACGTCCTCGTGCTCTCCTACAGCCACAACGACCGCCGCGACAACGGCCACGCCTACAACACCGACATCATGTCCCGCACCGCGGACGTCACGGTCGGCGGTGCGACCCGGAAGGTGACCTTCAAGAACACCTGGAGCTGGGACGACTTCTGGACCATCGGGGTCCCGGTCACCCTGAAGCAGGGCGCCAACACCCTCACGATCGGCAACGCGTCCGCGTGGGCGCCGAACATCGACAAGATCGAACTCGCCCCCGTCCGGGGCTGATCCACCACGGGCGCGCACCAAACACGCGCTCCACACACGCGCTCCACACACGCGCTCCACACACGCGCACCACACACGCGCTCCACCCGCACCACGACCGAGGACCGGCCCTCAGGGCCGGTCCTCGGCTTCTTCCCGCAGCTTCTTCCCGCAGCTTCTTCCCGCGCTGCCGCCTATGTCAGGCCGGTGACCCTCCAGCGCTGGTTCGTACCGGAGTTGGGCGTCCACACCGAGACCCGCGAGCCGTCCGCCGTGGCCTGGCCCGGGACTTCGAGGAGCTTGCCGCTCTCCGCGCCGACCAGGGTGTAAGTGCCGTCACCGGTGGTGGACAGGACCCACTGGGCGGCCTGCCCGGCCCTGCCCCGGTCCGGTTCCAGCACCGCCGCGCCGTCCCGTACCGCCAGCCGGAGCTTCCGCTCCGCGTTGCGCACCACGTAGCGGTCCCGGTTGCCGGTGCCGTTCGACACCTTCTCGATCCGCCACCGCTGGCCGGTGTCGGCCGTGTCGGTGGTGCGGATGACGGTGCCGGTGGCGTCGTCCGAGACGTCGAGCGACTTGCCGCTGCCCACGCCCGTCAGGGTGTAGGTGTGTCCCCGCTGGAGCTCCGCGGCGTCCTTCGCGACCCCGGAGACCCCCGTGACCAGCAGACTGGTCACCGACTGGGCCGGTGCGGTGACGGTCGCTCCACCGCCCTTCACGGCCACCGGAGCCCCCTTGACGAGAGCGCCGCTCGCGTCCGTGACCACCGGGGTGACCTTCGCGTCCCGGGAGATCCGGCCGAAGCCGGAGAGGTCCACGGTGACGGCGCGCGCCGCCGCGGTGTCATTGACGTGGACGACGGTGGCGCCCCGTCCCGAGGCGGAGACGGCCGCGGCGCTCGCGGTGTCGTCCGTCTTCACCAGCCGGTCGCCGGGCTTGATGAAGTGGGTGAAGTTCCGCGCCGTGTTGAACTTGGTGTTGGTCCGGACCGGGCAGGTCTCCAGGGTGTCCTTCGCGGTGCAACTGAACGGCACCTGGATGGAGCCCCAGTTGCCGCCCTTCGCGGACTCGCCGCCCGGCTTCATGTTGTCGTAGTCCTCCACCGGCTGCCAGAACAGCCAAGCGGTGGGCTCCAGTTCACGCAGGTCGTCCACCACGTGCCTGGCGAGCCCGAGCCCCGGCTTCATGCTGGTGAAGTCCTGGCCGTCGCCCCAGTCGCCGTCGACCTCGCTCATCCACAGCGGCTTGTCGGCCGCCTTGGCGATGTCCCGCGCGGTGGTCCTGCCGCCGGTGCCGTACGTGTGGACGTTGAGCTGGGAGACCAGGTCCCGTACGTCCTGCGGGTAGGACTCCCAGTTGCGGGCGAACGTCGTCGGGTTGGTCTCGTCCATCGCCGAGATCACCGCGTCGGTCCTGGACGTGCCCAGCTTTTCCGCGAGCGCCTTGATGACCTGCTGCTGACGCTCGGGGCCGACGTGGGCGCCCTCCTGCCTGCCCCCGATCGGCTCGCCGTCCGGTCCCAGGGTGGTGCCCCAGTAGGACGTGTTGGGCTCGTTGAACGGGTCGATGGTGTCGACCTTGATCCGGCTCGACTTCTCCAGCCGCTCCACGGCGCCCGTCAGATACGCGGCGAAGTCGTCCACCGACTCCGGCTTGAGCTGGTCCTGTCCGGCCTGGAAGTTGCCGGAGACGTAGCCGCTCTCGGTCATGAACCACGGCGGGGAGTTGGAGAACGCCTCCCAGTGGGTGATGTCCTTGGCGATCCGGTTCACCCACCAGCGCTGGGTGGCGTCGGCCCGGGGGTTCCAGTCGGCCGGGTCGTCCGCCGACCACCAGGTGGTGTCCTCGCGTGTGGTGCCCTCCGGCGCGTTCCACCAGCCCTGCACGGCGCCGCCCGCGCGCAGGTAGTCCTTCACGTCGGGGGCGTTGCCACCGCCGATGTTGTACCGGGCGATGTTCAGCGCGAGACCGTCGTCGCCGAAGACCAGCTCGGCGAGCTTCTCGCGGATCTCCGGGGGATAGCCGCCGGTCGCGTTGGCGAACCAGACCAGGCTGGTGCCCCAGCCCTCGAACTTCTGTCCCTGGTACGAGGGGTCCGGCCGTACGGTGACGGCGGAGCCCGGCTCGGCCGCTGCGGCGGCCGGCAGCGGTCCGCCGGCCAGCACACCGCCGGTGGCCAGGACGACGGCCAGGGCCGCCGGCAGATACCGGATGGTACGTGGTCGCTTCATCGTGGGGTCTTCCCTTGTCCTCGTCGCGTCATCGGGGGAGAACTGCGCACGTGCCTGTCACGGTGGTCGAGGTCGTACGTCCCTTCTCTTCGCTGCGGGGGACGGCCCTCAGCGGCGCACCACCGCCACGCCGCGCGGGCCGAGAACGAGGGGCTGCCCGGCCGAGCGCTGGTCCGCCCCGGCCGTCAGCGCGAGCAGGGTCCCGTCCACACCGGGCAGTTCGACGGGCTCGTCGGTGCGGTTGACCAGGAACCAGTAGTCGGTGGCGCCGTGGCCGCGCACCGCCAGTTCGACCCGGCCGCGGGCCGGCGCCGGCAGTTCGCCGCTCACCCCGGCGCCGTCCAGCAGCCGGGCGAGCACACCGCGCACCCCCTCGGCGCCGAGCCGGGTGGAGACGTACGCGGCGGACCCCCGGCCCACCGCGCGCCGGGTGATCGCGGGCTGGCCCGCCCGGTCACCGGAGGTGTACGAGGCGAGCACCTCCACCGTGTCGTCGGTGAGGGTGATCGGGTCCGTCCACAGCGTCCCGGTGGAACCGTCGTCCAGGGTGACGCTCCGGCCGTCGGGCAGCGGGGCGAACTCCTCGATCCTGATGCCCAGCAGATCGCGCAGCGCGCCCGGGTAACCGCCCAGCCACGCATGGTCGTTCTCGTCCACCACACCGGAGAAGTAGGTGGTGACGAGGTGGCCGCCGTTCTCGACGAAGCTGTTCAGCTCCTTGGCGAGGGTGCGCGGGACCACATGGAGCACCGGCGCCACCACCAGGTCGTAGCCGCCGAGTTCGGCCCCGGTGTGGACGACGTCGGCCCGTACCCCGAGGGCCAGGAACGCGGAGTACCAGTCGAGCGCCTCCTGCCGGTAGCGCAGTAGCGAGGACGGGTGGGAGTCCTGCTCGCTGGCCCACCACGACTCCCAGTCGAAGAGGATCGCGGCCAGCGCGGGGCGCCGGGTGGACCCCGCGACCTCGGACAGGTCGCCCAGCAGCGCGCCGAGCCGGGTCACCGAGCGGAACACCTCGCTGTCGGGACCGGCGTGCGGCACCATCGCCGAGTGGTACTTCTCGGCGCCCGCCGCGGACTGCCGCCACTGGAAGTAGCAGACGGCGTCGGCGCCGTGCGCCACATGGAGCAGCGAGTCGCGCGCCAACTCCCCTTCGCGCTTGGCCAGGTTGACCGGCTGCCAGTTGACCGCGCTGGTGGAGTGCTCCATCAGGAACCATGGATGCCCGCCGGCGATCGAGCCGGTGAGGTTCGCCGAGAACGACAGCTCGTCCAGGCCCTGCGGCCCCGGATGGACGTAGTGGTCGTTGGAGACGAAGTCCACCTCGCGCGCCCAGTCGGCGTAGTGCATGCCCTTGGTCTCGCCCATCACCATGAAGTTGGTGGTGACCGGAACCTCGGGGGTGAGCCGGTACAGCACCTCGCGCTCGGCGCGCAGATGCTCCTTCAGGGCGTCCGAGGAGAAGCGCTTGAAGTCGAGCTGCTGGGTCGGGTTGGGGTGCGAGGCGGCGAGCCGGGGCGGCAGGATCTGTCCCCACTCCGTGTAGCGCTGGGACCAGAAGTCGGTGCCCCAGGCGTGGTTGAGCGCCTCGACCGTGCCGTAGCGGGCGGCCAGCCAGATCCGGAAAGCGCGGGCCGCGTCGTCGGAGAAGTCGTAGATGTTGTGGCAGCCCAGCTCGTTGGAGACATGCCAGGCGACGAGCGCCGGGTGATCGCCGTACCGCTCGGCCATCTTCGTGGCGAGCTTCAGTGCGTACGTACGGAACACCGGGGAGGTGGGCCGCCAGTGCTGGCGGGCGCCCGGCCACACCGTCTCGCCGTGCGGCCCCACGGGAAGGATCTCGGGGTGCAGGGTGGTCAGCCAGGGGGGCGGGGACGCGGTGGCGGTGGCCAGGTCGACGGATATCCCGCCCGCGTGCAGGAGATCCATGATCTCGTCCAGCCAGCCGAACTCCCATACGTCCGGGGCGGGTTGGATACGGGCCCAGGAGAAGATGGCGAGGGACACGATGTTCACACCGGCCTCGCGCATCAGCCGGATGTCCTCGTGCCACACCTCGCGCGGCCACTGCTCCGGGTTGTAGTCGGCGCCGTAGGCGAACCCCGGTGCGGGGGCGTCGTGCGGCCGGCGCAGCCAGCGGGGCGACGGGGCGCGGGTCATCTTGCTCCTCGGGAAGATCGTGCCGGATCCGCGCGGTCCGGGCGGACCGCGGGCACCGGGCGATGACGGGCGGCGAGGTCGCCGCCGCCCGTCACCCCCGGCCGGCCGGTGTTACTTGACGGTGAAACCCTGCTCCGTGCCGTAGGCGCGGGACTGCTTCTGCCAGTTGGCGAGACCTTCCGACAGCGGTGTGCCGGAGACGTACGCCTTGCCGACGGTGTCGTTGAAGATCGAGTTCGCGTAGACCTGGAAGGGCAGGTACGACCAGTCGGGCACGACCTCGGTCGCAGACTGGGAGAAGACCTTGTTGATCTGCTGGCCGCCGAAGTAGTCGAACTTCGTGTCCAGGAACTCCTTCGACGTGAGATCGGCGGTGGTGGCCGGGAACGCGCCGTCCTTGATACGGGACTTCACGCCCGCGCCGGCGGCGGCGTACTCGGTGAAGGCGTAGGCGAGCGCCTTGTTCTTGCCCGCGGAGGGGACGGCCAGCGAGCTGCCGCCGCTCTCCGCGCTGGCCTTCGCGCCCGCCTTCCACTGCGGCAGCGGGGCCACCCGCCAGTCGCCCGCGGCCGCGGGCGCGCCCGTCTTGAGGTTGGTGGGCATCCAGGCGCCGGTGGCGAGGGTGGCGATGGTGCCGTCGCCCAGCCCCTTGAACCACTCGTCGGTCCAGGAGGTGACGGGCGCCAGCAGCTTGCCGTCGATGAGCTTCTGCCAGGTCTTCGTGAACGCGGTGCTGCCCGCGTCGGTGAAGTTGATGCTCACATCGGTGCCGTCCACCGTGTACGGGTGTCCGCCGGCCTGCCAGATGAGGCTGGTGGCGAAGCCCGCCTCGCCGGTGTCGGCGGTGATGAAGACCTTCGGGTCGGCCTTGTGCAGCTTCTCGGCCGCGATGACGTACTCGTCCCAGGTGGTCGGGACCGCGATCTTGTGCTTGTCGAAGACCTTCTTGTTGTAGTAGAGCGCCATCGGGCCGGAGTCCACGGGCAGCCCGAAGACCCCGTCACCGGTCCTGACCGCGTTCCACGGGCCGGGGGAGTAGGAGTCGCCCAGCTTGTCAGCGCCGTACGGGGCGAGGTCGGCGACGGACTTGGAGAGGGAGAACTGGCTCAGCGCGAAGTACTCGATCTGCGCGACGTCGGGGACGCCCTTGCCCGCCGCTATCGCGTTCTGGAGCGCGGTGTACTCGTCCTTCGAGGTGCCCGCGTTGACGACCTTGACCTTCACCTTGGGGTGCGCGGCCTCGAAGTCCTTCGCGACCTGGGGGATGGTGCTGTCCCAGGTCCAGACCGTCAGGTCGCCGCCCTTGTCGAGGGCGGCCTTGACGTCCTCCGGGCTCCCCGAGTCGCCGCCACCGCCGCTGTCGTCGGAGGAGCCGCCGCAGGCCGTCAGGGTGAGGGCGAGGGCGAGTACGGAGGCCAGACCTGCGCCGCGCACGGTGCGGCGCGTTGTGTTGAACATCAGAGTCATCTCACTTCGTTGTCAGAGAACTGCCGAAAGCGGGGAGAACGCGGGAGAGTCGGGAAACGGGGGAGCGCGGTGGGGCGGACGTCACTCCTTGACGCTTCCGGCGGCGAGCCCCGACTGCCAGTACCGCTGGAGCAGCAGGAACGCGGCGATCAGGGGCACGATGGTGAGCAGGGAACCGGTGATCACCAGGTTGAAGATGGCCTCGCCCCCGTTGGTCTGGGCCTGTGCGTTCCAGGTGTTGAGCCCGAGGGTGAGCGGGTACCAGTCCGGATCCTTGAGCATGATCAGCGGCAGGAAGTAGTTGTTCCAGGTCGCGACCACGGTGAACAGCAGCACCGTCACGATGCCGGGGGCGAGCAGCGGCAGACTGACCGTGAAGAACGTACGGATCTCACTCGCGCCGTCGATCCTGGCGGCCTCCAGCAGCTCGGTGGGGATCGCCTCGGCGGCGAACACCCACATCAGATAGAGGCCGAACGGCGAGATCAGCGAGGGGATGATCACCGCCCAGGGGGTGTCGGTCAGCCCCATCTTGCTGAACATCAGGAAGGTCGGGACGGCCAGCGCCGTACCGGGGACGGCGACGGCACCGATCACCACGGCGAAGACACCGCGCTTGCCGGGGAACTCGAACTTGGCGAGGGCGTAGCCGCCGAGCACCGCGAGGAAGGTCGCGCCGCCGGCTCCCACCACGACGTACAGCAGTGTGTTCAGCAGCCAGCGGACGAACACACCGTCGTTGTAGGTGAGAGTGTCGGCGATGTTCCCGAAGAACGCGAAGTCGCTGTCGAACCAGAGGCCCGAGGAGCTGAGCAGGCCGTTCTGGGTCTTCGTCGAGTTGATGACGAGCCAGACGAGCGGCACCAGCGCGTAGACCAGGACCAGACCGGTCAGCACGGTGAGCAGCACACTGCGGCGCGGGCGGTTGACACTGTGCCGCTGTCCGGACCGGGGGGTGCGCAGCCGGGTGACGGGGCGGGGCGCGCGCTTCTCGCCCGGGGCAACGGGGGCAGGGGCGGTGGCTCCCATCGTCACGCTTCCTTTCGCATGCCGCGGAGCTGTACGGCATAGGCGATGATCATGGTGAAGACCCCCATGATGATCGCCACCGTGGCCGCGTAGTTGTGCTGCTGGCCCGAGAAGGCCAGCGAGTAGGTGTAGAAGTTCGGCGTGAAGTCCGTGGTGATCGTGTTGGGCGCCAGGTTCTTGAGGATGCTCGGCTCGTTGAAGAGCTGGAAGCTGCCGATGATCGAGAAGATGGTGGCGATGACCAGCGCGCCCCGGATGGCGGGCAGCTTGATCGCGCCGATGATCCGGAGCTGTCCCGCGCCGTCGATCTCCGCCGCTTCGTAGAGCGAGTGCGGGATGACCCGCAGCGCCGAGTAGAAGATCAGCATGTTGTAGCCGACGAACTCCCAGGTCACGATGTTGCCGATGGAGGCGAGCACCAGGCCGGAGGAGAGCGGGTCGGGCAGCGAGACCCCGAAGGCGTCGTTGATGTTGCCGACCAGGCCGAAGCGGGTGCCGTACATGAAGCCCCACATCAGGGCGGCGACCACGGCGGGTACGGCGTACGGCAGGAAGATCGCGATCCGGAAGAAGTTCTTGCCGTAGAGCCTGCCGCTGTCGATGGCGAGCGCGACCAGCAGCGCGATCCCGAGCATGACCGGTACCTGGACGGCCAGGAAGAGGGTCACCCGGCCCAGCGCCGCCCAGAAGTTCGGGTCCTCCAGCGCGCGTTGGTAGTTGTCGAACCCGACGAAGGAGGTGCCGCCGACGAGTTGGGTCCGGAAGACGCTCAGATAGATCGAGTAACCGATCGGCGCGAGGAAGACCAGGGCGAAGACCGCCATGAACGGGCCGATGAAGCCCCAGCCGATCAGGGCCCGCCTGCGTCGTGGGCCCCGTGGCAGGGCGGGGCCTTCCGCTGTGGAGGGCGGTGACAACGTCGTCATGGCTGTTCCTCGCTGGTCGTCGGCACCCGGCCGCCGGGTGGAAACGTCCGTATCGAGCCGTGGCCCGAAGCGGGTCGCGGCGCTGATGTTTACGTAAACATCGATGGATGGGATGCTTGCATCGGCCCCGGTGGGGCGTCAAGATTTCGGCTGGTCTCAGTTGAATCAAGCAGGTCGCGGTGGTTACGGCGACGGGAAGCGCGGGAGCGGGAGTGGCGGAGACGGTGGAGGGCGCCCAGCGGGCGGCGGAGTCGGACGAACCGCCGCCGCGGGCCGAAGCGGGCCAGGGGGCGCGGGGCCGGCGGCGCCGGGTGTCCATGGCGGACGTCGCCCGGCGGGCGGGCGTCTCCTCGCAGACCGTCTCCCGGGTCTCCAACGGCCACCCGGGCGTGGTCGACACGACGCGCCAGGAGGTGCTCGCCGCGATGAAGGAGCTGGGCTACCGGCCCAACAGCGCGGCCCGCGCCCTGAAGAGCGGCGAGTTCCGCACCATCGGCATCATCCTGTTCACCCTCTCCACCACCGGCAACGTCCGCACCCTGGAGGCCATCGCCACCTCGGCGGCGCAGCAGGGGTACGCCACCACGCTGCTCCCGGTCGCCATGCCGACCCAGGACCAGGTACGGGGCGCCTTCACCCGGCTCGGCGAGCTGGCCGTGGACGCCATCATCGTGATCATGGAGGTCCATCTGCTGGACGCCGCCACGGTCACGCTGCCCCCCAACGTCGGTGTGGTGGTGGCCGATTCGAACGCCGGTGACCGCTACAGCGTCGTCGACACCGACCAGGCGGGCGGCGCCCGCGAGGCGGTGAGCCATCTGCTCGGCCTCGGACACACCACGGTCTGGCATCTCGCCGGGCCCGAGGAGTCCTTCGCCGCGCAGCGGCGGGCCGACGCCTGGCGGGCCACGCTGCGCGAGGCGGGGCGCCCGGTGCCCCCGCCGCTGCGCGGCGACTGGTCGGCGGAGTCGGGGTACCGGGCGGGGCTGCGGCTGGCCGAGGAGCCGGAGTGCACCGCGGTCTTCGCGGCCAACGACCAGATGGCGCTGGGCCTGTTGCGCGCGCTGCACGAGTCCGGCCGCGCGGTGCCCGCAGAGGTGAGTGTGGTCGGCTTCGACGACATCCCGGACTCCGGTTCGTACATGCCGCCGCTCACCACCGTCCACCAGGACTTCGCGGAGGTGGGACGGCGCTGCGTCGAGGGCGCGCTGCGCCAGATCAACACCCACGAGGAGGAGCGCGGCACCACCCTCGTCCCCACCCGGATGGTGATCCGCGGATCCACCGCGCCGCCGCCCCCACCGGGGGACTGACCCGGCGGCGACGAGGGAGGGGCCGGGCGCGGTTGCCGGCCGGGCTCCCCCGGGCAGGGATTAGCATGCAGCGATCATCACGGTGATGTGACGAGCGAGAGGGGCGGGCATGCGCGCGGAGCAGTGGACCGGAGTCGTCACCTACCACGGGGAAGGCCCCGGATGGGACCCCGGGACCGGGCGGTTGAGGGTGGTCGACATGCTCGCCGGGGACCTGCTGACCTTCGGCGCCGACGGTACGCAGGCTCCCGGACGCCAGCACCTCGGCGAGGTCGCGGCGGCCTGGCGGCCCCGTACCTCCGGCGGCCTCGTGGCGGCGGTCGAACGCGGCTTCGCGCTCATCGCGCCCGACGGGACGGTGACCCGCGGCGAGGAGCTGTGGAGCGACCCCACGATCCGGATGAACGAGGGCGGCTGCGACCCGGCCGGCAACTTCTACTGCGGGTCGATGGCGTACGACACCCGCCCCGGCGCCGGCCGCGTCTTCCGGCTCACGCCCGGCGGCGAGACCTCCGTCGTCCACACCGGCGTGACCATCTCCAACGGTCTGGCCTGGTCCCCGGAGGGCGACTTCGCGTACTACGTCGACACCCCCACCCAGAGCATCGCCCGGGTGACGGTCGACCCGGAGAGCGGCCGGTTCGCCACCCCCGAGCCCTGGGTGCGCGTCGACCCGGCCGACGGCGCGCCCGACGGCATCACCGTGGACGCCGAGGGGGGCGTGTGGGTCGCGCTCTGGGGCGGCTCCGCGGTCCGCCGCTACACGGCGAAGGGCGTGCTCGACACGGTGGTCGAGGTGAACGCCCGCCAGGTCAGCGCCTGCGCGTTCGGCGGCGACGACTACCGGCGGCTGTTCATCACCACCTCGCGCGAGAACGTACCCGACGGTGAGGACCCGGCGGCGGGCGCCGTGTTCACCGTCGAGCCGGGCGTCACGGGACGCGCGCCGCTGCCGTACGCCGGATAGCGCTCACAGCCCCGGCGCGCCCCACACGGGGAACCAGCGCGCGAGGTCGGGCTCGATCCGCAGATCGTCCCCGAGCACCGCTCTGACCTGCAACTCCCGCTGATTGTCCCGCTTCTCGGCGTCGCCGGGGAGCGGGGCGAACGGATAGAACGTGCCGCGCTTGTAGAGATAGACCAGGGCCAGCGGCCGTCCCTCGGCGTCCCGGAAGCCGACCAGGGAGCACAGGAGCTGCGGCCCGAAACCGCCGTCCTGGAGCAGTGTGTTGACCGCGTGCAGATCGTTGACCAGCGCGGCCGTGTCGTCAGGGGACCGCTGCGAGAGCAGCCAGGTGTAGCCGTACGGATCCTGGCTGAACGTGACGGGGACCCCCGCCCCCTGCCGCGCCGTGTCCGCGTCCAGCAACTCCCGCACGTCCTGCCGGATCCGCGCGAATCCGCCACCCTCGACGCCCGCGAAGCAGACCGAGCCGAACCCGGTGGGCACGTACCCGGCGCCCGCTTCGAGGGTGAGCGCGGCCGACGGGAGGGAGAAGAGCTGATCGAGTTGGGGGCGGACCGGCTTGCTGCGGCCGAGGATGGTGTCGAGAAGGCCCACGGGCCAGCTCCTTCACGTACGGGGTCGGTCACGGGCGGGCGAGTTCGGCGGAGATACGGGCGAGCTGCTCCAGCCGCTGTTCGAGCGTCGGGTGCGAGGAGAGCAGCCGGCCGAGGCTCTCCTTCGAGGAGAACGCCGGGACGAAGTAGAAGGCGTTGTACGGCTCCGCCTTCCGCAGGTCCTCCGTCGGTATCCGCGCCATCTGGCCGCTGACCTTGGTCAGCGCGGACGCCAGCGCCGAGGGCCGGCCGGTGAGCAGCGCGGCGGCCCGGTCCGCAGACAGCTCGCGATAGCGGGAGAGCAGCCGGGTCAGCAGAAAGCCCACCGCGTACACCACCGCGCTGACCAGCGGGATCAGCATGATCGCGATCCCGGCCGGGCCGGCGTTGCGGGCGTTCCTGGCCAGCCCGCCCCACAGCGCGATCCGGGTGATCAGCCCCGCGAGCACCCCGAGGAACGAGGCGATGGTCATGACGGCGACATCGCGGTGCGCGACATGGGACATCTCATGGGCGAGGACGCCCTCCAGCTCCTCGGGCTCCAGCCGGCGCAGCAGCCCGGTCGTGGCGCAGATCAGCGCGGTGCGCTCGCTGCGCCCGGTGGCGAAGGCGTTGGGCAGGTCGCTCTGCGCGATGGCGACGCGGGGCTTGGGCATGTCGGCCAGCGCGCAGATCCGGTCGACGGCGCCGTGCAGGGCGGGCGCCTCCTCGGGCGTCACCTCGCGGGCGCCCATGCTGAAAGCCGCGATCTTGTCGCTGAACCAGAACTGCGCGACGAACAGGCCACCGGCGAAGATCAGGATGATCGGCCAGGCGTGGTTCAGCACCGCCAGCAGCACACCGACCAGGACCACGTACAGCAGACCGATCAGGAACATGGTCGTCACCATGCGCGTGGTCAGACCGCGGTCCGGGGTGTAGCGGTTACGTGTCATCGTCCCTCCACTCACTCTCTCTCCTGCCATTTTCCTCCTTTCCTCGCCAAACGGGATAAGGGGTGTGTATGGGTACGCGCGGAGGGGGCGCACGGTGGCGCACTGCTGTACAGGGGGGCTCGCGCGGGCGGAGAAAGTGCCCCCTGTGCTGCCACGCGGCGCGTTCTCTCGGGATCGATCCGGGCGTTGGCCTGTATACGACAGGAATAAATGACCATCATTTCTCTGGGTAGACGAAGGAAATGTAGAGGGTGGAATAAGGAGGTGCTGCATGATCCGGGTTCTTGTGGTGCACGGGGTGGGGCTGTTTCGTTCGGCGCTGGTGGCGTTGTTGCGTACCGAAAAAATGTTCGACGTGTCGTCGGCGTCGGGACGCACCGCATTGCGTGGTCCGTACGGTGTTCCCCCTCATGTCTACGTAGCCGATATCGACTGTCCGGCTTCCTCGGCGTACATCGAAAGAGCCACGTCCACCCGCGATGAACTGGGCTGTCAACCGGCCCTCCTGGTCCTGGCCAGCGCGCAGAAGCCCGGATCCCTCCGTAAGGCTTTTGACGCGGGGGCGCTCGGATATGTCGACAAGGACGGGGAGCCGGGACGTTTAGCGGACGCCATCCGCAACGTCGCGCGCGGTGAGCGATTCATTGACGAATCACTCGCTTTCGATTTTCTCCAGGCCGGGAAGATGCCGCTGACCCCGAGGGAACTCAGCGTCCTCGGCCTGGCGGCGGAAGGCGCGCCGATCGAGGAAATCGCGAGATCCCTGCACCTGTCCAACGGCACGATTCGGAACTACCTGGCCGCCGCGATAAGGAAGACCGGCGGCAGAAACCGGATGGACGCCGTCCGGATTTCCCAGGGCGCCGGCTGGCTCTGAGGGGGGGAGGGCCCCGGGCTCCGGGAGGAGGCCCGCGGCTCTGAGGGGGAGGTCCCGGCTCAGCCGGTCTGCCAGTGGCCGGTGAGATCGCGGTAGAGGGCCGATCCGGACAGCAGCTCGCCGTGGGTCCCGCACTCCGGCCTGGTGCCGTCCAGGACGAGGACCCGCCCGGCGCGCCGTGCCGAGGACAGCCGGTGCGCGACGACGACGAGCGCGCCGGGACGCTCCGCCAGCGCCTCCTCGGCCCGTGCCTCGGCGGCCGGGTCCAGATGGCAGGTGGCCTCGTCCAGCACCGTCAGGGCGGCGGGGGAGACATAGGCCCGGCACAGGGCCAGCATCTGGCGCTCCCCCTGGGAGAGCACGCCCGGCTCCACCGCCCCGTCCAGCCCGCCGAGCCGGCCGACCAGCTCGTCCGCGTGCAGCGCCTCCACCGCGCGCACCAGCTCACGCGTCGAGGCGTACGGACGGAGCTGGCACAGGTTCTCCCGGACGGTCCCGGTGAACACGTACGCCTGCTGCGGGATCAGCACACGCAGCCCCGCCAGATCGCGCGCGGTCCGGCCCGCCACGGGCTGCCCGGAGAGCAGGACGGTCCCCTCGTCGGGGGCGAGCAGCCCCGCGAGCACACTCGTCAGGGTCGACTTGCCGATACCGCTCGGCCCCACCACCGCGAGGTGCTCGCCCTCCGGGACGGTGAGATCGAGCCGGTCCAGCACCGGCGGCGCGCCAGGGCCGTACGCCAGGGTCACGGACCGCAGCTCCGCCGCGGGAGTCGGGCGACGCGCCCCGGGCACGGACCGCGCCCCGGGCACGGACCGCGCCGCAGGTACGGGGCCCGCGGCAGGTACGGATCGCGCGCCAGGTACGGCTTCCGGCTCCCAGGGCGCGGACCCCGCCGCTCCGCCCGTTCGGCCCGCTCCGACCGCTCCGTCCTCGAATCGCTCAAGCACCACCAGCAGCCGGGTACCCGCAGCGCCGAGCGCCGTCATCAGGGTGTGCAGGGCGGGCAGCAACGACTGGACGAGATACGCCAGCGCCCCCATCAGGGCCCCCGCCGTCACCCCCTGGCGCAGCAGCCAGGGCGTGGCGGCCAGCAGCAGGATCACCGGCAGTTGGCCCGCGACCCCCAGCGCCAGCGTACGGACGGCCGCCCACCGTGCCAGCACGCGCGACGCCCGCGCGCCCGCGCCGATCAGCCGCGCCGCGGAGTCCGCCACCTCCGTCTGCGTCCCGCACGCGACGATGTCGCGCAGCCCCGCGCCGATCGTGCCCGCCCGGTCGGCGACGGCCTCGTCGAGGTCGAGGAACGCGCGCTGGGCGGCGGCCATCGGCGGCAGGGTGGCGAGGAACAGGGCGAGTCCCAGGACCAGCGGCGGCGCCACGATCAGCAGGAACTGCGGGGCGAGGGCCAGCAGCCCGGCCAGCGCGCCCACCGCGGTGAAGACGAAGGACCGCGCGGTGAGCACCAGTCCGGCGAAGCTGTCCCGGACGATCTCGCTCTGGTGGGTGAGCCGGGAGACCGCCGTACCGTCAGCGCGGGCCGGATCGGCCACCGCCGCGTCCAGCGCACGGGTCACCGCCCGGCGCACCAGACCGTCCCGCAAGGGCTCGACCAGCGCGGCGAGTTGGGCGAACACCCCCCGCACGAGCGGCCCCCCGGCAAGGATCGCCACCGCCGCCACGGCCAGCCAGCCCAGGCCGGTCCCGGTACGGCCCGCGAGGAACCCCTGGTCGAGCGCGCGCGCCAGACAGTAGCCGCCGAGGAAGGTCTGCGCGGACTCCAGCAGGGACCATCCGGCGAGCTTGACCAGGACCCCCTTCCTGCGCAGCAGAAAACGGCGGCCCGGCGGAAGGACCCGGCGCAGCGTGCCCCGGCCCTCCCGCGCGGGCCGCCCCGCCGCCTTCCGGCTCGTCCCCGCCCGTACCTCCGTGGCCGTCACGTGGGACCTTCCGGCGCGAAGACGGCGCGGTACTCCGGGGACCGCCACAGCTCCGCGTGCGGTGCCACCGCCCGTACCCGTCCCTCCTCCAGCCAGACCACCACATCGGCGCGCACCGCCGACGAGAGCCGGTGGGCGATGATCAGCTTGGTGGACGCCCGGACGTCCCGGGCGAGGGCGCGCTCCACCTGACGCTCGGTCACGGTGTCCAGGCTGGACGTCGCGTCGTCCAGGATCAGCAGCCGCCCCGCGTGCGCGAAGGCGCGGGCCAGCCCCAGCCGCTGGAGTTCGCCCCCGGACAGCGGCGCCCCCGTCCGCGGCGTGTCGTACCCCTGCGGCAGCAGCCGTACGAAGGTGTCCGCGCCCGCCGCCCCGGCCGCCGCCCTGGTCCGGTCCGCCGGGGCGCGCTCGGCGCCCCAGGCCAGCGCCTCGCCGATCGTGTCGCCGAAGAGGACGGGCCGCTCGAAGGCGTAGCCGACCTCGCGGCGCAGCTCCGTACGGCCGAGGGTCTCCAGCCGCACCCCGTCCAGCAGTACGTGGCCCGCGTCCGGGTCCGTGAGCCGGCCGGCGACGGCGGCCAGCGTCGACTTGCCCGCCCCGGAACGCCCCACCACGGCGGCCGTGACCCCGCCGGGGAGCTCCAGGTCCACGTCGTGGAGCAGCCGCCGGCCGTCCCGTACGATCCGGACCCCCCGCAGGGTGAGCGTGCCGGCCCCGCCGGCCGGCAGCGAACCCGTGCCGTGCGCCAGGGCGGGCAGCGCCACGAGTTCGGCGGTCCTGCGGGCCGCGGCCCCGCTGCGGATCAGCGCGCCCAGCAGCCCGGCGCCCGCGCCCACCCCGGCGGCCAGGGCGGCGTACCGGGAGACGGCGAGGAGTTCGCCGACGCTGATCGCGCCCGAGGCGAGCCGGACGCCGCCGACCGCCAGGACCCCGGTCGTCAGCAGGGGCATCAGCACACCGCTGCGGGCCACCGCCCGGCCGTGCACCCGCCACATCCGCCGCCCCTGGACGCCCAGTTCGGGCAGGGGCGCCAGGACGCGGTCGCGCTCGCGGTCGGCCGTACCGGCGGCGGCGATGGTCCGCGCCCCGCCGAGCGCCTCGACGAGCCGGGAGGCGATGTCCGACTGGACCCGCTGGTAGCGCGCCACGCTGTCGGACGAGCCGCGGGCGAAGGCGCGCACCACCAGGACCAGCAGCGGCAGCCCGGTGAGGAAGGCCAGGGCGGTCCACCCGTCGATGAGGAACAGCGCGACGAGCGCTCCGGCCGGGGCGAGGAGCGACGCCGCGAGGGCCGCCGCGCTCACCGGGGCCGTACCGGCCTCCGTCGCGTTCGCGGACAGCCTGGTCGCCACATCACCGGGCGCGAGCTGCCCGCCGCTCCCCGGCGATGAGGCGAGCAGCCCCGTCAGGGCGCGCATCCGCAGCCAGGCGGTGGAGCGGGCGCTCGTGACGCCGCCGATCAGTGCGACGAGGGCGTCGAGGAGGACCTCCGCCGTGACCACCGCGGCACACAGGACGAGCCAGGCGTCGGCTCCGTACCCGGCACCGGGGGAGCGGGACAGCAGCAGGTCGAGGGTCCGGCCGACCACGGCGGGCGCCGCGAGGGCGGCGCCGGCGGACGCGGCCGAGCAGACCAGGACGGCGGCGGTGCGGCCCGCGCTGTGCCGGGCGGCGCCGCGCAGCAGCGCGGGTCCGGTCGCCGCCGCCTCGCGGACTCCGCGACGGGGGAACACCATCGGGAAGGCGTCCTCCTCACCACCGGGAGCCCGGCGAGATCCATGGGACGGGGCCCGGGCGGTGGACCGCCCGGGCCCCGGGTGTCTCCCGGCCGCGGCTCTCACGAACCGCGGCCGGGAGGCGGACATCCGTGGGACGGGATGTCAGTTACAGGTGGTGACGCTCAGGCTGCTGTCACCACAGAGCAGCAGGCTGGCACGGCTTCCCGTGGCCACGTCGCCGGTCGCCTCTTCCTTGGGGGTCTCCAGCGACTGCAGGTCGAGAAGGTTCATCGTCGTTCCTCTCATTCATGGGGACGGTGTGCTGGTCACGGCTCCAGGACGGAGCCGGCTCGTGGGCCGCGTGGGCGGCGGGAGGAACGGCAGGTGGGCCGCTCCCTCATACGGGGGCGAGGCGGCGGCCAGCGCCAGGAGACAGCCGGCGGTGCCGGTCGCCAGATCCATGGACAGCCGCATCATCTGCTCGCCGGGAAAGGCCAGTTGGCCCTGGTACGTCATGGCGTGCCAGGCCAGGGCGTCGATCTGGCGGCGTACGTCGGCCGCCTCGGTGCCCGGCCCGCCCGCCGTGGTGCGGCTGAGGTGGAGGACCATGCCGGCGGCGCCCCGGAAGAGTCCGGGCTGCGCGTAGAACGTGGCCTGCGCCGCCCGGACGATCTCGCCGCGCGCCCGGTCGAACGCTTCGTCGGGCCGGTGGGCGAGATAGTCGTCGAGCACCATCCCGATCCCCACACTGCCCGCGCCGAGATACGGCATGGTGCGCCAGCCCTCGTCGACCTGGAGCGTGCCGCCCGCGCCGTGCGTGCAGCGGGCGAGATCACGGCGCAGCGCGTCGGCCGCGAGATCGAGCAGCGCCGTGTCCCCGGTGCGCTCGTAGAGCCGTACGAAGAGCAGGGCGGCGCCGGACGCCCCGTACAGCAGCCCGGCGCGGGAGAGCCCGCCCGACACCGTACGGGCCGCCGACTCCGCGCAGCGCAGGGCCGCTTCGCGCAGCCTCGGCTCACCGGACGAGGCGGCCAGGGAGTCGAGGGCGAGGCCGAGTCCGGCCGCGCCGCTGTGCAGATCGGCGGGGATCTCGTCCCACGGCTGGTCCAGCGTCAGCTCGGCCAGCTCCATGGCCCGCTCGCGGTGGCCGAGCCGGTCGAGTGTCCAGGCGAGCCCGGCCAGTCCGTCGTAGAAGCCGAGCGGGGTGCCCGAGGCGGGCTCCTTCGCCCGCAACAGCAGCCACTCCTCGGCGACTTCGCACCGCCCGGCCCCGGCGGCGTCCAGCGCGTACAGCACCCCGGCCGTGCCGTAGCCGAACGACAGACCGCCGCCGGCGACGGTGAACTGGGCGATGTCGCCCGGGAAGCAGCGGTCCTCGCGGTCCGGGGTCGCCGAGGCGAGGACGGCCCGCGCCAGGGAGTCCCGGCTGCGCGGCCAGTCGCCCGGTTCCACCGGGAGATACGGTTCCACCGGGAGCCGCGGTTCCGGCGAGGGCCGGGACCCCCGCGTCCCCGGCCCTTCGCCGGGCGCCGCCGGGTCACGGAGGATCTCCGCCACGGCCTCGTCGAGGAACGCGCGCTCCACCGGGAACTGCCGCGCCACCACGTCCGCGAGGTGCCGGGCCTTCGCGCGGTCCACGGCGAGAAGACTGGTCAGCGGGATGAAGAGGGCGAGGCGCAGACAGGCGAGGGCGTACCGGTCGACATCGAAGCCGCGCCGGTCGGCGGGGGCCACGAAACCGGGGTTGGCCACGGTCTGGCGCCCGTTGTCGTCGATGTGCGCGGCGGCCTCGAAGTCCAGCAGCACCACCGAGGTCTCGTCCTCGGAGACCATGATGTTGAACAGGTGCAGATCGTTGAAGACGATGCCGCGTCCGTGCACCGCCGCGACGGCCTTCTCGACCAGACCGTGGATCCGCAGCGCCCACGCGGTGTACTCGGCGAGCCGCGCCGCTCCGGGCTCCGCGTCGATCAGCGGGTGCCTGCGGGCGAAGAAGGTGTTGAGGGGCTTGCCCTCGATGTGTTCGAGAACCAGGAAGCGGTGGTCGCCGAGGACGAAGCTGTCGCGTACCTCCGGGGTGCAGCCCAGCCCCGACAGCCTTTCCAGGGCATCCTGTTCACGCTTCAGCCGGGTCACGGCGTCCGCACCGTCGGCGGCCAGACCGGCATGCGGTCTCGCCTCCTTCAGCACCACCTTCTCGCCGGTGACGCTGTGCCGCCCGACATAGACGCCGCCACCGTTGGAGAAGTGCAGCGCCCGCTCGATCCGGTACGGCAGCTCCGCGACGGTCGTCGCGTCCCGCGCGTCGAGATGGGGCCGGAGAAACGCGGGCGGTGTGATCCACGAGGGGATCTGGAAGACGGGGCCGCGCAGATCGGGGACGAGTCTGCCCCGGTCGTCCTCGACGGCCGGGCGCAGCTCCCCCTCCGCGTCGTAGCAGTGCCGCTGGGTGAAGCTGCCGTACCGCAGGTGGACGGGGCCCGCGCCCCAGCGCAGATCGCTGAGGATGTACGGCCCCGGCTCGCCCGCCAGCAGCGCGTCGAGGTCCTCGGCGATGGTGCGGCAGTGTGTGTCGTCGGCCGGGTAGACGGTGAGGAACTTGCCGCTGGCCGAGCGGTCCGCGTACTTGGCGTTGCGGGTGTGGAGCAGATAGCGGCTCGGTACGAACTTGAAGGCGATACGCCGTGCGAGGCAGTAGCCCATGACCCGGTCGAGCACGGACTCGGCGTTGCCGAGACAGGCCGACACATGGATCTTCCAGCCCTGCGAGGGCAGTTGGACGTCGAGGGGGCGTAACGCGAGCCAGTCGCCGGTGCGATGGCGCTGCCATCCCGTCGGGACGGGCCAGCGGGCGGCCTCGTACAGCGCCTCGCGGTCCGTGGAGCCGGTGGTGGACAGCCGGTGCGGTGCGTCGTAGAACTGCCGGTCCGCATCGCAGAATACGGCGTATCCCTTGTTCACACGGACTCCCTCGGGCTCCCTCGGACGGCGACAGAGCCCACCGTGTCACGCCCGCCGAAACCCGAAACAGTCGCCGATGTCACCTTCCGGCCGTGGAGTCTGCACGGGTTACCGGTGGGAAAGCAGGGGACCGGCGGACCCCTGTCGGGATCCGCCGGCCCTGTTCCGCGTGCGTCGGACGCGGGTGTGGTGTGCGGTCGTGGTGCGAGGTTGTGGTGCGAGGGTGCGTGTGGTGCGGGAGTGTTACAGCGCCGGGTAGGCGTTCTTCAGCAGCTCCTGGAACTGCGCGGAGAACCAGTCACCCGAGAGCGGTGCGTTGGGCAGGGCGCCCGACATGTGGTTGTTGTTGCGCGGGTTGCCCGTGTACGTCGGGTCGCACATCTGGTCGAAGCCCTTGCCCTGGTCGTTCGGGATGACCTTGCTCGCACCGTCGGACTCGCCCGGGGGCTTCATCCAGACGTACGCGTCGATCCCGGCGGCGGGGGCGGCCTTCGGCCGTTCACCGAGCCCGGCTCCGGACTGGTTGCACCAGTTGCCCAGGTGGATCCTGCGGTCGTAACGCCCGCCGTCCACATAGGTGTCCACCGTGGTCTGCGCGCCGGGCCCGGCGGGCCTGGCGCTGCCGCCCCAGCCGTTGCGCGAGGTGTCGATCAGCATGCCGATGCCCGACGGGAAGCCGACACCGACCAGTTCCTGGCGGAACGCCTGGGCGAACGACTGCTCGTCGACGTAGCGGTTCCAGTCCACCCACTTCGACTCACGGACCGACTTGCCGGCCACGCTGTCGTTGATGGTGAAGTTGTTCTCCTTCGTCGCACCGTAGTTGGCGGTGTTGACGATGAAGCCGGCGACCTTGTCGACCGTGCTGCCCTCGGCGGTCGCGGCCTGCTTGAAGATCTGCGCCGAGGCGTTGAAGTTGTCGTCCCAGCCGATCCAGCCGTGGTGTCCCGCGTCCACGTAGTTGTAGACGTTGGCGACGGCGCCCAGCTTGTTCAGGGCGTAGCCGACTCCCTTGATGTAGTTGCCGTTCGCCTTCATCACGTCGCACTGCGGGGTGACGGTCGGCCGCGGCGAGACGTTGGTGACGAGGTTGGGCAGGGAGTCGATCTCGACGGTCGTCACGATCCGCAGGTTGGCGTACTTGGTGTCCCCGAGGATCGCGGCGATCGGGTCGATGTACTCCTTCTGGTAGCGGGTGATCTCCGTCGGGCCCAGCTCCCCGTTGGAGGCGAGCGCGGCGCAGTCACGGCCCGGCAGGTTGTAGATCACGAGCTGGACGACGAACGGGTTGCCCGCCGCCTGCGTCAGGGCCGCGTCGAGATGGGCCCGCAGCCCCATCCCGCCGTTCACCCCGTTGATGGCCGCGATCCGGTCCAGCCAGACCCCGGTCGGCTGGTTGGAGACCTTGGTGCCGCCCGGCTCGGCGGCCGCCTTCCGCGACCACTCCGGGTTCACGTACACCCCGGCGCCCGCGTACGGGTTGTCGACCCTGGCGCTCGATCCCGGGGGCGGGGTGGTCGGCGGATCCGTGGGGGTGCCGCCGCCCGGCACGTTGCAGGTGACGCCGTTGAGCTTGAACGTGGTGGGGACCGCGTTCGTGCCGGTGACGTCCGCGTTGAAGCCGAAGGACGTCGAGGCGCCGGTGGCCAGTGTGCCGTTCCAGGAGGCGTTGGTGGCCGAGACCGCCGTACCGCTCTGGGTGATGGTGGAGCTCCAGCCCTGGGTCACCTTCTGGTTGCCCGCGAAGGTCCACTCCAGCTTCCAGGAGCTGACCGCGTCACCGGTGTTGGTCACGGCGACGGCTCCGGAGAAGCCACCGCTCCAGGAGCTCTGGATCTTGTAGTCGACCGTGCAGCCGGCCGCCGCCGCGGAGGCGGGCCCTTCCAGCACGGTGGCCGTGCCGGCCGCGGCGGCGACGAGCGCCAGCGCGGCGAGCACCGCCGTCCGTGCTCGGCGCGGAGGGGTGATGGTGCGGCTCATGAGAGTCCCTTCAGATGGTCACGGAGTCCCACGCCGAAGGAGGTCGGCGTGCCGTTGTAGTCGCTGATCAGAGAGGGGCCTGCGGAACAGTCCCAGGTGTTCCAGGTCCAGCCGAGGTAGGAAGCGCCCCGGCCGTCCAGCCAGGCCATGACCCGGTCGATGTACCCGTGCGAGCAGGTGTTCTCGCCGATCTCGCCCGCCACGAGCGGCACTTGGGCGATCACCGGCGCGAGCTGCTCGTTCCAGCAGCTCTCGTTGGAGCAGGTGTTGAAGTTGTACGTGTGCCAGGCGGCGGCCGTGTTGCCCGCCGGATCGGTGGGCCGGTACTTCAGCCACTGGCGCATGTCGTTCGAGTAGGCGACGCCGGGGATCAGCACCAGGTTCTGGGCGCCGGTCGCCCGTACCGCGTTGACCAGGGACTGCATCCCCGCGACCTGGAAGTCGATGCCGGGGCAGCTCCCGCCGTCGCGCCAGCAGGTCCACGCGGCGTCCAGGTTGCTGGTGGCGCGGTCCGGGAAGGGCTCGTTGAAGAGGTCGAAGACCACGGCCCGGTCGTTCTTGAAGGTCTGGGCGACCGAGGTCCAGAACGCCGGTGTGTACTGCGCGTTCGGCATCGGCTTCTGGCAGGTCGCGTACTCGGTGTCCGGGCAGTGGCTGTCACCGCCGGTGTACTTGCCGTGGGACCAGTGCAGTTCGACGACCGGCGTGATGCCGTGCGCCTCCAGCCTGGCCACGTACCCCTTGATCGCCGCGATGTAGTTCGCGCCGGAGTAGGCCGCGTTCACATGCGGGAGCCCGAGCCAGCACTCCTCGTTGAGGGGGACGCGTACGGTGTTGACCTTCCAGTCCGCGATGGCCTGGACGGACGCGTCGTCCACCGGTCCGTCGAAGATGCCGTAGCCCTGGATGCACGCGAACTCACCGCCGGAGCGGTTGACACCGAGCATGCGGCGGGTGGCGCCGTTCTGGTCGACCAGCTTGTTCCCCGAGACGCGGAGCTGGGGCGGTGCGCCGCCCGGAGCGGGCGGGTCGGTCGGTGGATCGGTCGGCGGGTCCGTCGGGTCGCCGGGGCCCGTGTCCCCCTCGCACGCCACGCCGTTGACCTTGAAGGCGGTGGGCGCGGGGTTGGACCCCGACCAGGAGGCGGTGAATCCGGCGCTGACCGTGCCGCCGGTGGGGATCTTGCCGTTCCAGCTCTCGTTGACCGCGGTCACGGTCCTGCCCGACTGCGACCACTTCCCGCTCCAGCCCTGGGTCACCTTCTGCGTACCCGGGAAGTCGAAGGTGAGGGACCAGTTCTCGACCGGGGACCCGTGGTTGGTCAGTGTGACGTCGCCCTGGAAGCCGGCGTCCCACTGACCGGTGGTGCGGTACTCGACGGTGCAGCCGGCCGCGGTTCCCGACGCGGCCGCCTGCGTGGCGAAGGCTGATCCCGCGACGACCAGGGCCGTCGCGGCCAGCAGTGCACGGAAGCGCGGTGGTGCTCGCATGGAGCGACTCCTCGATGGCCCATACGTCGCCTGACACGGCGTATGACTGATGGAAGCGCTCCCACTGGTTGTGTTCGACGGTAGCGCCGAAGTGGCGTGAGTCAACAGTCCAGTTGAATTCTTTTATCTGCCAACTCGCCTGGACGTGCGTCTTGTTCAAAGTCTTGACAGGTCCACGGTCCCGCTCGACGCTTGGGAGCGCTCCCACTGGTTCGTATCCCCGCCCCCCCACCCGCACCGGACCGCGAGGAGGACCCCTCCATGCTCGGCATGTTCGGCTCACGAGGCTCCCCACCAGGCGCGTCATCCCCGCCCAGAAGGGTCCGCAGGCCGCGCGGCCCCCGTCGGATGCTCATCGCCCTCGCGGCAGCCCTCTCCCTGCCGCTCGGTCTGACCGCGGTCAACAGCACCCCCGCGCACGCCGCCGCGGTCCAGTGCGGCGTCGACTACAAGACGAATGACTGGGGATCCGGCTTCACCGCCGATCTGACGATCACCAACCGGGGTACGGAGGCCATCTCCGGCTGGACCCTCACCTACGGGTACGCCGGCAACCAGACGCTCACCAGCGGCTGGAACGGCACCTGGGCGCAGTCCGGCAAGAACGTCACCGTCAAGAACGCGGCGCACAACGGGTCCATCGCGCCCGGCGCCTCGGCCACCGCCGGCGCCAACTTCACCTACAGCGGTGCCAACGCCGCGCCCACCGTCTTCGCCGTCAACGGCGTGACCTGCACGGGCGCCCACCAGCCGCCCATCGCCGTCCTCACCAGCCCGGCCCCCGGCGCGCTCTTCACCGCGGGCGGCACCATCCCGATGGCAGCCACCGCCGCGGCGGCCGACGGAGCGGGCATCACCAAGGTCGAGTTCTACAGCGACACCACGCTGCTGGGCACCGACACCACCTCGCCGTACACCTTCAGCTACACGAACGTCCCGGCGGGCGATCTCTCGCTCTACGCCAAGGCGTACGACGGCCAGGGCGCCGCCGCCGAGTCCACCCCCGTAGGGGTACGGGTCACCTCCGGCCCCTCGATCGTCGCGACGCCCGGCCAGCTCGGCGTGCAGCAGGGCAAGACCGGCACCTTCGCGGTCAAGCTCTCCACCCAGCCGAGCGCGAACGTCGCCGTCGCCGTGGCCCGCACCGCGGGCAACACCGGGCTGACCGTCACCTCCGGCGCCGCCCTCACCTTCACCCCGGCCAACTGGTCGACCGCCCAGCAGGTGACCGTCACCGCCGCGGCCACCGGCACCGGCGCGGCCACCTTCACCGCGAGCGCCACCGGACAGGCCAAGGCGGAGGTGACCGTCACCCAGCTCGCGGCGTCGACCACGTACGACGCCCGGTTCCTGGAGCTGTACGGCAAGATCACCGACCCGGCCGCCGGATACTTCTCGCCCGAGGGCATCCCGTACCACTCGGTCGAGACCCTGATCGTCGAGGCGCCCGACCAGGGCCACGAGACGACCTCGGAGGCGTACAGCTATCTGATCTGGCTCCAGGCGATGTACGGCAAGGTCACCGGCGACTGGACCAAGTTCAACGGCGCGTGGGACATCATGGAGAAGTACATGATCCCCACCCATGCCGACCAGCCGACCAACAGCTTCTACAACGCGTCGAAGCCCGCCACCTACGCGCCCGAGCAGGATCTGCCCTCGCAGTACCCCTCACAGCTCAACAGCAACATCCCGGTGGGCAACGACCCCATCGCGGGTGAGCTGAAGAGCGCGTACGGCACCGACGACATCTACGGCATGCACTGGATCCAGGACGTCGACAACGTCTACGGGTTCGGCAACGCGCCCGGCAAGTGCGAGGCCGGCCCCGCCGATCAGGGCCCCTCCTACATCAACACCTTCCAGCGCGGACCGCAGGAGTCGGTCTGGGAGACCGTCACCCAGCCCACCTGTGACTCCTTCAAGTACGGCGGCACCAACGGCTATCTGGACCTCTTCACCAAGGACGCCTCGTACGCCAAGCAGTGGAAGTTCACCAACGCCCCCGACGCCGACGCCCGCGTGGTCCAGGCCGCCTACTGGGCCTCGGAATGGGCCAAGGAGCAGGGCAAGGGCGGGGACGTCTCGGCCAATGTCGCCAAGGCCGCGAAGATGGGCGACTACCTCCGCTACGCCATGTACGACAAGTACTTCAAGAAGGTCGGCGACTGCGCGGGCGAGACCGCCTGCCCCGCGGGCAGCGGCAAGAACAGCTCGCACTACCTGCTCTCCTGGTACTACGCCTGGGGCGGTGCCACCGACGCCTCGGCCGGCTGGGCCTGGCGCATCGGCTCCAGTTTCAGCCACAGCGGCTACCAGAACCCGATGGCGGCCTGGGCGCTCAGCTCGTACGCCGACCTCAAGCCGAAGTCGGCCACGGGCCAGCAGGACTGGTCCACCAGTCTCAAGCGCCAGGTGGAGTTCTACCGCTGGCTCCAGTCCTCCGAGGGCGGGATCGCGGGCGGCGCCACCAACAGTTGGCAGGGCCGGTACGCGACGCCCCCGGCCGGGACCCCGACGTTCTACGGCATGTACTACGACGAGGCCCCCGTCTACCACGACCCGCCGTCCAACCAGTGGTTCGGTTTCCAGGCGTGGTCGATGGAGCGCGTCGCCGAGTACTACAACCGTACGGGTGACACCGCGGCCAAGGCCGTGCTGGACAAGTGGGTCACCTGGGCCCTGTCCAAGACCACCGTCAACCCGGACGGTACGTATCTGATCCCGTCGACCCTCCAGTGGTCCGGCAAGCCCGACACCTGGAACGCCACCACCCCCGGCGCCAACACCGGACTGCACGTCACCGTCGCGGACTACACCAACGACGTGGGCGTGGCCGCCGCGTACGCCAAGACCCTCTCGTACTACGCGGCGAAGTCCGGCCACGCGGCGGCGAAGACCACCGCCAAGGCGCTGCTGGACGGCATGTGGGACCACCACCGGGACACCCTGGGCATCGCGGTCCCCGAGACCCGCGCGGACTACAGCCGGTTCGACGACCCGGTCTACGTCCCGAGCGGCTGGACCGGCACCATGCCCAACGGTGACCGGATCGACTCGAACTCCACCTTCGCCTCGATCCGTTCCTTCTACGAGAGCGACCCGGCCTGGTCGAAGGTCGAGGCGTATCTCAACGGCGGTGCGGCGCCGACCTTCACGTACCACCGGTTCTGGGCACAGGCGGACATCGCGCTGGCCCTCGGCTCGTACTCCGATCTCTTCGAATAGCGCCACCTCATGACCGCGGAGGGTCCCGGCTGTCGCCCGCCGGGGCTCTCCGCCCCATGCGTAACACTGCGTTCATTTTACGCGGGCCCCAAGTTCCGTTCGCTTAAGACCGTTTGATGCATTTATGGCGTACAGAATTGACAACACAAGGTCAAATCCTGGTTTCTGATCTGTCGGAACGCGTCTCCTGAGTGTCACTCTCTGGACGGCTCACCGCGCGTAGACGGAGATCACGCGGTGGGCCGGCTCTGGCACTCGCGCACCTCTCAGCACTTCAGGCGGCGGCTTCACCCACGGCCGCCGCTTCCCCACAGGGGACCGCTCACCGGCGGTCCGACACTCTTGGAGACTGAGTGAGACTCGTAGCTTCCACCCCCCGCGCCACCACCCCCCGCAAGGCCCTGCGCGTCGCGGCGCTCGTCGCCTCCGCCGCCATGGTCGTCGTCGGTGTCCAGTCGGGCCCGGCGAGCGCTCAGCCCGACCCCACCCGGGAGAGCGGCGCCACCGCGCTGGAACTGACCCCCGGTCAGCGCGTCGAGGCCATCAGGTCCGCCCAGGCGGACACCGCGAGCGAGGCGAGGACCCTGGGCCTCGGCGCCGCGGAGAAGCTGGTCGTCAGGGACGTCGTCAAGGACGCCGACGGCACGGTCCACACCCGGTACGAGCGGACCTACCAGGGCCTGCCCGTACTCGGCGGTGACCTCGTCGTCCACGAGACCCCGGCCGGCGAGCAGGACGTCACCAAGGCGACCACCGCCCGCATAGCCGTGGCCTCCACCGACGCCGCGGTGGCCCCCTCCGCCGCGAAGTCGAAGGCCCTGAAGGCCGCCTCGGCGGAGAAGACCGCCGAAGCGGCGGCCGAGGACGCGCCCCGCAAGGTGATCTGGGCCGCCTCCGGCACGCCGGTGCTCGCCTGGGAGACCGTCGTCAAGGGCGTCCAGCCCGACGGAACGCCGAGCGAGCTGCACGTCGTCACCGACGCGGCCACCGGCGCCGAGCTGTTCCGGAACGAGGCCATCGAGACCGGCACCGGCACCGGCAAGTACAACGGCACCGTCACGCTCGGCACCACCAAGAGCGGCACCACGTACAACCTCACCGACGGCGGGCGCGGCGGCCACAAGACGTACGACCTGAACCAGGGCACCTCGGGCACCGGCACGCTCTTCACCGACGCCGACGACGTCTGGAGCGGCGGCCGGCAGACCGCGGGCGTCGACGCCCACTACGGCGCCGCGGAGACCTGGGACTTCTACAAGGACGTCGTGGGCCGCAACGGCATCAAGAACAACGGCGTCGCCTCCTACTCCCGCGTCCACTACGGCAACAGCTACGTCAACGCGTTCTGGAGCGACTCCTGCTTCTGCATGACGTACGGGGACGGCTCGGGCAACGCCAACGCGCTCACCTCGCTCGACGTGGCCGCCCACGAGATGACCCACGGCGTCACCGCGGCCACGGCCAACCTGAACTACAGCGGCGAGTCCGGCGGCCTGAACGAGGCCACCTCCGACATCTTCGCCACCGCCGTCGAGTTCTACTCGAACACCGCGAGCGACCCGGGCGACTACCTCATCGGCGAGAAGATCAACATCAACGGCAACGGCACCCCGCTGCGCTACCAGGACAAGCCCAGCAAGGACGGCGCCTCCAAGGACTACTGGTCGTCCACCCTGGGCAACCTCGACGTCCACTACTCGTCGGGCCCCGCCAACCACTTCTTCTACCTGCTGTCCGAGGGCAGCGGCGCGAAGACCATCAACGGCGTGAGCTACAACAGCCCCACCAGCAACGGCGCCACGCTCACCGGCATCGGCCGCGACAAGGCCATCCAGATCTGGTACAAGGCGCTCACCACGTACATGACGTCCACCACCAACTACGCGCGGGCGCGCACCGCGACGCTCAGCGCGGCGGGCGCCCTGTACGGCACGACCAGCACCGAGTACAAGGCGGTGGCGGCCGCCTGGACCGCCATCAACGTCGCCTGACGGCCGCCCTCACGGTCCCGCGGCCGGGGTAGCCCGGTGACCGGGCGGTGATCGAGGGGCACGGCCCGCGCGTTCCTCCCGCGCGGACCGTGCCCCTTCGCCGTAGGGTGCGGTCCATGGCCGGACATAACGGGCGGGACGCAGGTGCTCCCGCCGACCCGACGGGCCCGGGGGTCCCCGCCGCTGCCGCCGCGCCGGACCCGCGCCGGTGGAAGGCGCTGGCGGTGTGTCTGGTGGCGGGGTTCATGACGCTGCTGGACGTCTCCATCGTCAATGTCGCCCTGCCCTCCATCCGCGAGGGACTCAGCACCCCGGTCTCCGACCTCCAGTGGGTGGTCTCCGGGTACGCCCTCGCCTTCGGGCTCTTCCTGATCCCCGCGGGCCGGCTCGGGGACGCCCGGGGACGCCGCCCGGTGTTCATGTGGGGGCTCACCCTCTTCGTCCTCGCCTCCGCCGCCTGCGGAGCCGCGCAGTCCAGCCTCTGGCTGGTGCTCGCCCGGCTGGTGCAGGGGCTTGCCGGCGGCCTGGTCTCCCCGCAGATCTCCGCCCTGATCCAGCAGCTCTTCTCCGGCCGGGAACGGGGCCGCGCCTTCGGCATGTTCGGCACGGTGGTGGGCATCTCGACCGCGGTCGGCCCCCTGCTGGGCGGTCTGATCATCCAGGCCGCCGGAGCGGACGAGGGCTGGCGGTGGGTCTTCTACGTCAACCTGCCGCTCGGCGCCGTCTGTCTGTTACTGGCCCACCGGCTGCTGCCGGACACCCCGGCGGCCGGCCGGGTCACCCCGCGCGACCTCGACCCCGTCGGCGTCCTGCTGCTCGGCTGCGGCGTACTGGCGCTGCTGCTGCCCCTCGTCCAGTCGGAGCAGTGGCACGGCAACGGCAAGTGGCTGCTGCTGGTGGTCGCCGCGGCGCTGCTGGCCGGTTTCGTACGGTGGGAGTCCCGGTGCCGTACGGCCGCCACCCAGCCGGTCCTGGACCTCTCCCTCTTCCGGATCCGCTCCTTCCGGCTGGGCTGTCTGCTGATCCTGCTGTACTTCGCCGGGTTCACCACCGTCTTCTTCATCAGCACGCTCTACCTCCAGAGCGGACTGCACTACACCGCCCTCCAGGCGGGGCTGGCCATCACCCCCTTCGCCCTGGGCTCGGGAGCGGCGGCCGCCCTCGGCGGGCGGCTGGTCGGGCGCTTCGGCCGGCCGCTCGTCGCCGTCGGGCTGATCATGGTGGCGGCCGGTCTGGGGCTCACCGCCCTCGCCGTACACCTGGTGCCGGGGCGCGGCGTGGGGTGGGCGACGGCGGCGCCGCTGCTGCTGGCCGGGGTGGGCAGCGGACTGGTCATCGCGCCCAACCAGACCCTCACCCTCGCCCAGGTGCCGGTGGTCATGGCGGGCAGCGCGGGAGGCACCCTCCAGACGGGGCAGCGGGTGGGTTCCGCGATCGGGATCGCCGTCGTGGGCTCCGTCTTCTTCGCCCAGGTGACGGCCGACGGCTGGGCCGCGGCGTTCGACCACGGCCTCGTCGTCGCGGTCGGGTTCGTGGTCGCGGCGCTGCTGGTCGCGCTCGCCGACATCGCCGTCGCCCGCCGCGAGGAGAACCGGCTCCGTACGGGGAACCGGCCCGGTACGGGGAACGGGCTCCGTACGGAGGGAAGACGACGACCAGGACCAGGAAGGAACCAGCGATGAACCCACCCACCGACACCGAGGGCAACGCCGCGTACGGGAAGAAGCCCTTCAAGCGTTCCCGGAGCCACTTCGCGGACCGGATCACCGCCGACGGCGCCGACGGCTGGCCCGTCGAGGCGGGCCGCTACCGGCTCGTGGTCAGCCGCGCCTGCCCCTGGGCGAGCCGCGCCCTCGTCTCGCGCCGGCTCCTCGGCCTGGAGGACGCCCTCTCGCTCGCCGTGGCCGACCCCATCCAGGACGACCGGAGCTGGCGCTTCACCCTCGACCCGGACGGCCGGGACCCCGTTCTGGGCATCCGCTACCTCGCCGAGGCGTACGACGCGCGCGAGCGCGACTACCCGGGCGGCGTCAGCGTCCCCGCGATCGTCGACGTGCCCAGCGGCCGGCTCGTCACCAACGACTTCCAGCGGATCACCCTGGACCTCGCCACCGAATGGACGGCGCTGCACCGTGACGGCGCGCCCGACCTCTACCCCGAGCCGCTGCGCGACGAGATCGACGAGGTCATGGAAGGCGTCTACCGCGACGTCAACAACGGCGTGTACCGCGCCGGGTTCGCGTCCGGGCAGAGCGAGTACGAGGACGCCTACCGCGCCGTGTTCCACCGGCTCGGGCTGCTCTCCGAGCGGCTCGCCGACCGCCGCTACCTGGTGGGGGACACCCTCACCGAGGCGGACATCCGGCTCTTCACCACACTCGTACGCTTCGACGCCGTCTACCACGGACACTTCAAGTGCAACCGCTCGAAGCTGGCCGAGGACCCGGTGCTCTGGGCCTACGTCAGGGACCTCTACCAGACCCCCGGCTTCGGCGACACCGTCGACTTCGACCACATCAAGCGTCACTACTACCAGGTGCACACCGGTATCAACCCGACCCGGATCGTGCCGCTCGGCCCCGACCTCTCCGGCTGGCTGACGCCGCACCACCGCGCGGAGCTGGGCGGCCGGCCGTTCGGCGACGGCACCCCGCCGGGGCCGGTGGCGCCGGGCGAGGAGGTCCCGCCGGCGGGGCGCCCCTGAGCGACGTACCTCCGAGGGCGCGGGCGAGGCGGTACCGCGTCAGGCCCCACCGGGCGGATGGCGCAGTACGTACAGCCCGACGCACGCCGCGAGCACCACCACACAGGCCGAGAACGTCAGCCCCGCGACCGTGAGCCCCAGCCACAGGGTCAGCGCGCCCACCCCGACGACCGGCAGCGAGATCCCCGTGTAGGCGACGACGAAGAAGGCGGAGATCGTGGCGCCCCGGTGTTCCGGCGGCGCCACGCCGCTGATCGCGGTCATGGCGGCGCGGAAGGCCAGCCCCTGGCCGAGCCCGCCGCAGAGCGCGCCCGCCACCAGCAGCGGCAGCGACCGCGCCGCCAGCGAGGCGGCCACCAGCAGCAGCCCGGCCACCAGGACCAGACAGCCGCCGGGCAGCGCCACGCGTACCCCCAGACGCCCCATCAGCACCTGCCCGGCCGTCGAGGCGAGAAAGACGGAGAAGACGACCGCGCCCGTCACCGCCAGGTTGTCCACCGCCAGGGTCTCGGCCAGAAAGCTCGGCGCGACCGCCGTGAACAGCCCCAGCAGCGCGAACCCGGCGAACGCGGCGAGCGCCGAGGGGACGAACACCCCCCGGATCCCGGGCGGCAGCGAGAGCCCCCGGGGGCGCAGCCGCGGCCGCTGCCGGGCGGCGACGGTCTCCGGCAGGAACCAGGTCAGTACGGAGGCGACCACCACCAGCGCGAGATGCGTCAGGAACGGCAGGCGCAGCGGCCACGGCGCGTACTGCGCGAGCACCCCGGAGAGCAGCGGACCGCAGCCGAGCCCGCCCATGTTCGCCGCCGTGGCGGCCAGCCCGGCGCGCGCCTCCCGTCCCGGCGGGGCCAGTTCGAGCACACACGCGGTGGCCGTACCGCTCAGCAGACCGGCCGCGAAGCCGGAGAGCAGCCGCCCCGCGAACAGCGCCGGCAGGCCGCCCTCGAAGAGGAAGCACAGGGCGCTGGCCGCCGAGAGCCCCAGCGCGCAGAGCAGCACGGGCCGCCGTCCCACCTGGTCGGAGAGGTCGCCCGCCAGCAGCAGTACGGCGATCACCCCGAGGGCGTAGACGGCGAACACCACCGTCACCATCAGCTCGGAGAAGCCGAGCTGCTCCCGGTAGAGCCCGTACAGCGGCGTGGGCAGGGTCGTGCCCGCCATCCCGACGGCGAACACCCCCGCCGCCACCGGATATCCCAGGTGCCGGTGCGTGCGAACCGCCATACGACCCTCCGCCCGAACGGACGCTTTCCCCCTATGAAGGGCCACGGGGGACGGAGGCGCCAGGCGGGGACGGCCGTCGGAGGGGGTGGTCCTGCCCGGCGGCGGTCGCGAGCCCGGCCTCGACCTCGTCCAGCGCGCGGCGTGCGGCGGCGATCCGCGCGAGCAGCACGGCCCGCGCCTCCTCGGGGCCGCCCTGCGGCGCCGCCGTCTCGTGCGCCCGCTCTTCCTCCTCCAGTTCGCGCGCCTCCTCCAGCGAGTTGATGACCACGCCGATCAACAGGTTGACCAGCAGGAACGACCCCAGCAGCACGAACGAGGCGAAGTAGACGATGGTCCAGCGGGAGACCGCGAGACCGCCCCGCACCGCGTCGCCGAGCCCGTCGAGCGTGATCAGCAGGAAGAGCGTGAGGGCGGCGCGGCCGAGCGAGCCGTAGTGCTCGGGGTCGGCGCGCGCGAAGAAGACCCAGCCGAGCATGGCGTACACGTACAGCAGCAGCGCGCCCACCAGCACGAAGCTCGCGGTGCCCGGCAGGCTCTTGCCCACGGCGACGATCACGATACGGAGCTGCGGCAGGAAGCGGGCCGCGCGCAGCACCCGGGCGAGCCGCAGCAGCCGCAGCAGGGTCGTGTTCTCGCGGGCGAAAGGCGTGAGGGCGAGCGTGACGACCGCCAGGTCGAAGATGTTCCAGGGATCGCGGAAGAACTCCTTGGGGCGGTCCGCGCAGGCGGCGGCGCGCAGCAGGATCTCCGCGGTGAAGGCGGCGAGGAACAGATGCTCGGCGAGCTTCAGTTCGTCGCGCCACTGGTGCACGGCGCCGGTGTACGTCTCGATGCCGAGCAGGCACGCGTTACCGACGATCAGGCAGAACACGGCGCTGCTGAAGGCGGTGGATTCCACGATGCGCCGGCTGTGCGCGGCGAGAGCCACCGGCTCTAATCGACTCGTCCCGTCGGACATCGGAGGACACTCGTTTTCTCTTGCGCGTACCGATACGAACGTAAAAAGGGGAGCAGGGTGAGGGGGTGTCGG
Source organism: Streptomyces sp. NPDC087310 (assembly GCF_044744405.1). NCBI lineage: Bacteria > Bacillati > Actinomycetota > Actinomycetes > Kitasatosporales > Streptomycetaceae > Streptomyces > Streptomyces sp. NPDC087310. The sequence goes on from NZ_JBIUYF010000006.1 coordinate 641,086, forward strand.
CAGCGGCCGGTGCCCGGGGCGGGGCACCGGCCGCTCTCGCACCGTCCGGCCGCAGGGAAACGGCCGGCGCGGGCGGTTCTCATGGCGCGTCACGCGCCGTTCTCGTGGCGCTCCACGCGCCCGTTTCTATCCGGCGGTCGGCGGCCCCGTGGCGGGGCCGACCAGCTCCTCCAGGACGTCCTCCATGGTGACGAAGCCGATGACGGTCCCCTTGTCCCCGGCGACGGCGGCGAGGTGCGTACCCGCGGCGCGCATGGCCGTCATCGTGTCGTCGAGCGGGGTGTCGATCTCGACCCGGATCACCGTGTGCAGCGCGCTCCGCGGGAACGGCTCGGTGCGCTCGTCGACCCCGAGGGCGTCCTTGATGTGCAGATAGCCCAGGATCGTGTCGTCGGGTCCGGTCACCGGCAGCCGGGAGAAGCCGGACGACGCGGCGGCGCGCTCCAGCTCCCGCGGGGTGATCCGGTGGTCGACGGTGACGGTCCGGTTCAGCGGGACCATCACCTCGCCCACCGGCCGGGTGCCCAGCTCCAGCGCGTCGCGCAGCCGCTCCCCGTCCGCCGGGTCGAGCAGCCCCGCCTCGCTGGAGTCCTTGACCAGCCGGGCGAGTTCGTCGTCGGTGAAGACGGAGGCGACCTCGTCCTTCGGCTCGACCTTCAGCAGCCGCAGGATGGAGTTGGCGAACGCGTTGATCCCGAAGATCACCGGGCGCAGCGCGCGGGTCAGCCAGACCAGCAGCGGTCCGAGCGCGAGCGCGGTGGGCGCCGGGGCGGCCAGCGCGATGTTCTTCGGCACCATCTCGCCGACCAGCATGTGCAGATACGTCGCCAGGGTCAGCGCGATCACGAACGCGATCGGGTGGATCAGCGCCTCGGGCACCCCGATCGCCTCGAACGGCGGCTCCAGCAGGTGCGCGATGGCCGGTTCCGCGACCGCGCCCAGCACCAGCGAGGAGATGGTGATCCCGAGCTGCGCGGTGGCCATGGCCGCCGAGAGGTGCTCCAGACCCCACAGGGTGTTCTTGGCGCGCCGGCTGCCCTTGACGGCCAGCGGCTCGATCTGGCTGCGCCGTACGGAGATGAGCGCGAACTCGGCCCCGACGAAGAACGCGTTGGTGAACAGGGTGAGCACGCCGATGGCGAGCTGCAGGCCGGTCATCGGGCATCCTCCGTGAGGTGTGCGGCCGGGGCGGGCGCGGTGACGCCCACCCGGTCCGCGCGATGGTGCTCGACGCGCAGGACGGTGAACCGCCAGCCGTCGATCTCCAGGGTGTCCTCGCGTACGGGCAGCCGCTCCAGCCGTGTCGCGAGCAGCCCGGCGAGGGTCTCGTACGGACCGTCCGGCGCGGTGAAGCCGATCGCTTCGAGCTGGTCGAGCCGGACGGAGCCGTCGGCCTCCCACACGTCGCGGCCTTCGGCGTCCGGCCGTCCGGGGGCCAGGTCGGGGGTCTCGTGCGGGTCGTGTTCGTCGCGTACCTCTCCGACGACCTCCTCGACGATGTCCTCCACCGTGGCGACGCCGGCGGTGCCGCCGTACTCGTCGATGACGACGGCCATCGTCCGCGACGCGCGCAGGCGCCGCAGCAGCCGGTCCACCGGGAGGGAGTCGGGCACCAGCATCGGGCTGGTCGCCAGTTCGGTGACGGGGGTGTGGTCCCGCCGCTCCTCGTCCAGGGCCAGCACGTCACGGATGTGGATCGTGCCGATGACCTCGTCGAGGCTGTCCCGGTAGACGGGGAAGCGCGACAGGCCGGTGGCCAGGGTGAGATGGGCGGCGTCCGTGGCGGTGGCGTGCGCCTCCAGGGCCCGGACGTCGACCCGCGGGGTCATCACGTTCTCCGCGGTCAGCTCGGCGAGGTGCAGGGTCCGGACGAACAGCTCAGCGGAGTCCGCCTCTATGGCGCCCTCCCGCGCGGAGTGCCGGGCCAGGGCGACCAGCTCCTCGGGGGTGCGGGCGGACGCCAGCTCCTCCGCGGGCTCCAGGCCGAAGCGCCGTACCAGCCGGTTCGCGGTGTTGTTGAGGTGCCGGATCAGCGGGGCGAAGGCGGCGGTGAAGCCGCGCTGCGGCCCCGCCACGACCTTGGCGACCGCGAGCGGGCTGGAGATCGCCCAGTTCTTCGGGACCAGCTCACCGACGACCATCAGGACGACGGTGGAGAGCGAGACGCCGAGGAGGGTGGCGACCGTGGGGACCGCGCCGCCCGGCAGGCCGGTGGCCTCCAGCGGGCCGCGCAGCAGCACGGCCAGCGACGGCTCGGCGAGCATGCCGATGACCAGGGAGGTCACCGTGATGCCGAGCTGGGCCCCGGAGAGCTGGAAGGTGAGCCGCTTGGCCGCCTCCAGGGCGCCGGCGGCTCCGCGCTCACCGGCGGCGGCGGCGCGCTCCAGCTCGCCCCGCTCGATCGTGGTCAGGGAGAACTCGGCCGCCACGAACACCGCACAGGCGAGGGTGAGCGCGAGGGCGAGGAGCAGCAGGAGCACTTCGGTCACCGTGCCACCTCCGTCCCATGGCTCGACGGGACGGGAATGGCACGGTTCGTACTGGGAGGCTCACCCATTGCGGGACCGTAGCTCCTTCTTGGATCAGTTGGTTCGACTCGTACGTCAGGACGGTGAGGCGACGGGGAGGCGACCCCGTCGCTCAATGGTAAAGGAATCGCAAAACAACGCAACGTGGTGTTCGGTACCGGTCGACGCGTACGTCATGGCCAGGGTGTGTCCGAGCGGCCCGGAGAGTCATCGCAGGGCCTGGAAATCCTCGCCCACGGTCAGGGTCACCACGCCCGGCGTGGCCGCCGCGTCCTGCCGTGCGGCGCTGCCCGGCAGCCGGGAGGCGAGCACCTCGGCCGCCGCCCGGAGGTCCTGCGGATACCCGACCGTGGTCCGCTTCGCCGACTCGGGCGCGTTCCCGACCGACGAGACGGTGAAACCGGCCGTACGCAGGGTCTCGGCGACATCCGCGGCGCGTCCCTGGGTGCCGGTGCCGTTGAGTACCTGCACCCGCACCGTGGCCGCGTAGACCGGGTTCTCGGTGTCGGCCTCCAGCTTCTCCTTGTCGGTCTCCTTGTCCCGCGCCATGGCGGTGAACAGGTTTCCGGCCTGCGGATACTGCCAGACGACATTGGCCTTGTCGGTCGGTACGTCGGCCTCGCGGGGGTAGTTCGGCACGGTCAGGAACGTCAGCCGGTCGCTCGGCACGGCCTTGATCTCGTTGGCGAGGGAGGTGAGCGGCTTGATGCCCGCCAGCTCCTTGTCCGTGGTGAGGGACTTGGTCGCCGAGTCGAGGAACCCGTACAGCGCGCCGGGGCTGGTCAGTTTCTCCTGCGCCTTGGCCGCCACGGCCTCCATGAACTCCTGCTGACGCCCGATGCGCCCGAGGTCGGAGCCGTCCCCGACGCTGTAGCGGGTACGGACATAGCCCAGGGCCTTCTCGTCCTTGACCGTCTGGCACCCCGCCTCCAGGTCGAGACGGGCCTTCTTGTCGTGGATCGCCGTCTCGGGGCAGACCTCGATGCCGTCCAGCGCGTTGACCATGCCCTTGAAGCCCTGGAAGTCCACCGACATGAAGTGGTCGATGCGCAGCCCGGTGTTCTGCTCCACGGTCCGGATGGTGCAGGCGGCGGCGTCGACGACCTTGCCGGTCGCCCCGCCGATCGCGAACGATTCGTTGATCTTGAAGTGGTGCGGCTTCGACGTGGACCCGTCGCCCTGGTCGCAGGACGGGATGTTCACCCAGGAGTCGCGGGGGAGCGAGACCACCGTGGCCCACTCCCGGTTGGCGGCGAGATGCATCACCATCAGCGTGTCCGACTGCATGGTGGACAGGCCCTTGCCGTACTTGCCGTTGTCGCCGTCGCGCGAGTCGGAGCCGACGACCAGGATGTTCTTCGAGCCCGGACTGGAGTTGACCGGGCGGTCGCCGCCGATCTTCCCGTCGAGGTCCGCGCCGTGGATGTTGCCGTCGAGGCTCTGGTAGATCCAGGTCCCGGCGCCCGCCACACCGATCAGCGCCACGGCGAGCACCCCGCCGGTCCAGACGGCTATTCGCCCCCGCCGCGTCAGCCGGGCGCGGCCCGTTTCCCGGGCGGCGCGTCGCCCGCCGTCCGCCGGTGGGCGGGCGCGCCGCCCCCTGGATCGACTGCCCACGCTGGTCCTCCGTGCCCCGTTCCCGGCCCCGCCCACGCATCGGGCGGGCCGGTTCGCCGCACTGTGCGACGCGTGCACTCTACTGGTTCTACAGGGGTGTAGAGCACGCTGGGTGGACCGGACCGGGCGCCGGGGCCGTCACAGCGGGGTCGCCGCTTCCAGGACCAGGAAGAGCGCGGACGCCGCGTTCAGCGCGGAGACGGTGGACGCGGCGGTCCCCGCGGCGGCGACGTACGCGGCCATCCCCGCCCGGGTCAGCGCGGGTGGCCAGCTCCTGCGCGGCGGTACGGGGCCGAGCAGCGCCGCCACCCGGCGCGGCACCGGGCCCGCCGAGGCGAACGCCGCGAACCCCGGGGGCGGCGCCTGGTGCGAGAAGAGCGCGGCCTTGCCGACCGCCCGCGCCGTCGTACGCCGGTCGCCCGTCGCGTACGCGGCCTCCTCGTCCGCCCAGCGCTCGGTGCTGTACGTCACCGCCGCCGCCAGCGGACGGAGGAACGGGTTCGCGCACCCCGCCAGCCGTACGGCCAGCAGCAGCCGGTGGTGGCGCCCGGCGAGATGGGCGTGCTCGTGGGCGAGCAGAGCGGCGCGTTCGCCCTGGTTCAGGCAGGAGAGCAGGCCCGTGGAGACGACGATCCGCCCGGGGGAGCCGGGCAGGGCGTACCCGTACGGCAGTTCGTCGTCCAGGATCGCGAGCCCGGGCACCGCGCCGTACGCCGACGCGTACGCGGGCACGTCCGGGAGCCCCACCAGCGCGCGGTGGGCGCGCGAGCGGAAGCGCAGATGACGCCGCACGGTCCGCGCGCACGCCACGACGACCAGGAGCAGCGCCACGATCGCGGTCTTGCCGGCCACCTCGTCGTACGGCACGGCCTCGCGCACCTCCGGGTCCGACCAACTGTCCGGCAGCGGATTACCGGGGAGCTGCGCGGTCCCGACCACCACGAGCAGCCCGAGACAGAACGTGCTGCACGCCGCCAGGACCACGGCGACCGAGGTCAGCAGCCGCGCGGCGCTGCGCGGATGCAGATGCTGCTCGGCCAGGCGCGCGATGGGCAGCGCGGTCAGCGGCAGGACCAGGGGGAGGAAGACGAAGACACCCATCGGTCAACTCTCCGCCTCGCCCGCGGCCGACCGTACCGCCGCGCCTGCGTCGCCTGCGTCGTCGGTGGCTTCAGTGGCATCGGTGCCGTCGACATCGTCGGCGGAGCTGAGCAGCGAGCGGAGCACCCGCTCGTCGTGCGGCGAAAGGGCCGACACGAAGCTGGAGAGCACCGCGTCGCGGTCGTCGCGCTCGTCGAGCAGCCGGCGCATCCGCAGCGCCGTGAGCCCCGCCTCGTCCGCCACCGGCGTCCACAGGAACGAGCGGCCGGAGCGGGTGCGGGTCACGGCCTGCTTGCCGAGGAGACGCGTGAGGATCGTGATCACGGTGGTGTAGGCCAGCTTCCCGTCGAGCCGCTCCCGCACCCAGGTCGCCGCCACCGGGCCGGTCGCCGAGCCCAGGACGGCCAGCACCTGCGCCTCCAACTGCCCCTGGCCGCGCCTGCGGGTACGGGAGCCCCGCTCGCCGTCGTCACCGCCGACGCCGTGTCCGAGGTGCCCGACGTGCCCGATGTCTCTGGTGTTCCCGGCGTTCCCGGCGTTCCCGACCACGGAAGTGGCCTCCTCCCACGCTGCCGCCCCAGCAGCCCTGGCGCCGGGGCATCCTAACCACCAGCTCATTTCTACAGTGTTGTAGATTTACGATGGTGTCATACGGCGCCGTGGCCGCCGGTACGTCCCGTACGTCCGGTGTGCCCGGTTCCGGACGCCTGCCGGTTCCGCACGGAGAAAGGAAGCAACATGGGTGTGAGCCTCGCCAAGGGCGGCAACGTCTCACTCAGCAAGGAGGCCCCCGGCCTGACCGCCGTTCTGGTCGCTCTCGGCTGGGACGTGCGGACCACCACCGGCGCCGACCACGATCTGGACGCCAGTGCCCTGCTGTGCGACGGCTCCGGCAAGGTCGTCTCCGACCAGCACTTCGTCTTCTACAACAACCTGAAGAGCCCGGACGGTTCCGTCGAGCACACCGGCGACAACCTGACCGGCGAGGGCGACGGCGACGACGAGACCGTCAAGGTCGACCTCTCCGCCGTGCCCGCCGACATCTCGAAGATCGTCTTCCCCGTGTCGATCCATGACGCCGAGTCCCGTGGCCAGAGCTTCGGTCAGGTGCGCAACGCGTACATCCGGGTGGTCAACCAGGCGGGCGGCGCCGAGCTGGCCCGCTACGACCTGAGCGAGGACGCCTCGACCGAGACCGCGATGGTCTTCGGTGAGCTGTACCGCCACGGTGCCGAGTGGAAGTTCCGCGCGATCGGCCAGGGGTACGCCTCCGGGCTCGCGGGGATCGCCTCCGACTACGGCGTCAACGTCTGACCCGCGGGTCCGACCCGCCCCCGCACCCGGCCCCAGCCCTCCGGCGACCGTGTCAGGAGTCCGCGCCGGGGCCGTGCCGGCACCAACCATCAGGAGTGAACGATGAGTGTCAACCTTGCCAAGGGCCAGCAGATCAGCCTGACCAAGTCCGGCGGGGGTGAACTCACCGTCGTCCGCATGGGACTCGGCTGGCAGGCCGCCAAGAAGGGGTTCTTCGCCCGGATGACCGCCCGGGAGATCGACCTCGACGCCTCGGCGCTGCTCTTCGCCGGCAAGGAGGCCGTCGATGTCGTCTTCTTCCAGCACCTGACCAGCGACGACGGCTCCGTGCGCCACACCGGTGACAACCGGGTCGGCGGTGCCGGCCAGGGCGGCGACGACGAGTCGATCATCGTGGACCTCCAGCGGGTCCCCGTCCACGTCGACCAGATCGTCTTCACGGTCAACTCCTTCACCGGCCAGACCTTCGAAGAGGTCGAGAACGCCTTCTGCCGGCTGGTCGACGAGACCAACGGCCAGGAGCTGGCCCGCTACACGCTCACCGGAGGCGGCAGCCACACCGCCCAGATCATGGCCAAGGTGTACCGATCCGGCAGCGGCTGGCAGATGGCCGCCATCGGCACCCCCGCCGCGGGGCGCACCTTCCAGGACCTGATGCCGGCCGTCGCGCCGCACCTCTGAGCACCTCCGACCCCGGCGGTCCGGCCGACCGGACCGCCGTCTCCACCACCTGTCCGACCCGCCATCCGACCGACCAGGAGAAGCCACGTGGCCCTGTGGGACCGCATCAAGGATTCCGCGTCATCGATGCAGACGCAGCTCAACGCGAAGAAGAACGACCTCAAGAGCGGCGCCTTCCGTGACGCCAGCATGGCCATGTGCGCGCTGGTCGCCGCCGCCGACGGCTCCATCGACGCCACGGAGCGCCAGCGCGTCGCCGCGCTGATCATGAGCAACGACGTGCTCCAGAACTTCCCCGCAGAAGACCTCCAGGCACGGTTCAACGACTACTGCCAGAAGCTCACCACCGACTTCGACTTCGGCAAGGTCGGCATCCTCCAGACCATCGGCAAGGTCGCCAAGAAGCCCACCGAGGCCCGCGCGGTCATCCAGATCGGCATCGTCATCGGCGGCGCCGACGGCGACTTCGACAAGACGGAGCAGGCCGTGGTCCGCGAGGCGTGCTTCGCCGTGGGCATCGCGCCGAGCGAGTTCGACCTCTGACGGTCGCTCTCCCCGGGCACCGCTCATGAGCCGGGGCGTGCCGCGCGACAGCGGGCACGCCCCTTCGGCCGGCGGTACGCCGCCCGGGCACGCGGTGGTACGCCTCCCGGGGCGCCCGCCGTCAGTCGTCCCGCGCGCCGGGGTCCGGGCCCGGAGCGGGGGCCGGTCCCGCCGCGAGCACACGGTTCAGCCGCAGATGGGTGCGGTGCTCATGGAAGAGACGGCCCACCAGCGCACCGCCGTAGACGACGAACCCGACGCCGACCAGCCAGGACTGGAGCACCAGCACGGTACCGAACGGACCGTACGTGACGGCGTTCGAGGCGATCAGCGGCGAGAAGACGACCCGCGAGAACACCCGCAGCCCCAGCAGGCCCAGGGCGATCGCGACGGCCCCGGGCATCAGCGCCCGCCAGCGCACCCGCCCGGCGAGCAGGACGTGCTGGGACCACCAGAAGAAGAGAAACGTTCCGATCAGATCGCCGGTCGTGACGAGTGTCAGCTCGACGAGCGAGTCCGACGTCACCGGCGTATTGACGAACACCACCAGGAAGACGACGAGCACCGCCAGCCACACCACATGGCGCCACATGGTGTGCCAGCGGGCCGTCGGCAGCTCCCAGACCCGCTCGTACCCCGTCTGCACGGCGGCGCCGAACGTCAGCCCGAACGCGGCGAGCGCCGCGAGCCCGAACGCCGTCGTCCGCTGCAGCGCCTGCCCCGGCCGGCCGAACAGCTCCTGGATCTGCTGCTGCGACGACGCGGAGACCCCGAGCCCCTGCCCCAGCCAGCGCGCGAACCCCTGCCCGCTCGCCGGGTCCGCCGCCGCGACCAGGATCAGCAGCGGGACCAGGGTCAGAAAGCCCAGTGCGGCGAAGCTGGTGGCCCGGTGCATCAGCTCCATCTGGCGCCCGCGGTTCCAGGCGAGCACGGTGTACGACGCCATCCGCCGGGGCAGGACCGCGAGCCGGTGCCTGGCCTCCGGCGCACCGAAACGTCGACGGGTCATGTCACGTCCCTACCCCGGTTCGGGGCGCTGGGGTGCGGCGCGGCGCCGACGGCCCCCGGATGGCTCCTCAGCGGCGGCCGAGCCTGCGCTCGCCGCCCGCGCCGGTGCTGTACGGAAGCCCGTAGTGAGCGAAGATCTCCGGCTCGTTCTCCGCGAGCAGTTCGCCGTCCGTGTCGATCGAGGGGGCTTCCTTCGCCAGCTTCCTGTCCCACGGGACCTTCAGATATCCCGGTCCGACCGTGGCCCCGGCCAGCGGTACGAAGACCAGCCGCCGCTTGGTCGGCAGTCCGATGGTGACCGTGGCGAACGACGGGGTGTCCGTCGCCGTGTCGACGTAGACCGCCTCCAGGGAGCCGATCTTCCGCTTCCCGGTGTCCACCACGTCGTGGCCCCGCCACTCCCGGATGTCTTCCGCTTCGAACATGTCCGTCCCGCCTCTTCGTCCGCCGGCCCGCTGGGTGGGTGCGGCGCACGCCGCCCGGCTCCCGCGTACCCCAGATTTCCAGGACCAGCGCCGGATCAGCGGTGCGAACCGCCGATGCCCGAGCGAAAAAGCACTGGTGGACGCACGGGTCGTACCGGCATCCTGTCCCTATGTTGATCAGGGAAGCCACCACCGAGGACTGGCCCGCCATCTGGCCGTTCTTCCACAAGATCGTCGCCGCCGGCGAGACCTTCACCTATCCGACCGGGCTCAGCGAGACCGACGGCCGCGACTGGTGGCTGCAGGTGGCGCCGAACCGTTCCGTCGTGGCCGTGGACGAGGCCGGTACGGTCGTGGGCACGGCGAAGATGAACGTCAACCACCAGGGCAACGGCTCGCACATAGCCGGCGCCAGCTACATGGTCGACCCGGCGCGGGCGGGGCGCGGCGTGGGCCGGGCGCTCTGCACGTACTCCATCGACTGGGCCCGCGCGGCCGGCTTCCGCGCCCTGCAGTTCAACGCCGTGGTCGAGACCAACACGTACGCGGTGAAGCTGTACCGGTCGCTCGGCTTCGAGATCCTCGGCACGCTCCCCGAGGGGTTCCGCCACCCCACGGAGGGCTATGTCGGCCTGCACATCATGCATCTCAAGCTCTGACCCCGCGGCGGGACCACCACTCCGTGGGATCAGCGCTCCTGGAGGACCGAGAGGATGTTCCCCGCCGGGTCCGTGAACCACGCGATGTACGGGCCGCCGCCCCGGAAGACCCCCTGGTCGTCCGCGTCCATCCCGGGGTAGCGCTCGAAGCGCACGCCCCGGCCGGTGAGTTCGGCGACCGCCGCGTCGATGTCGTCCACCGGGAAGTTGAGGATCGTGAACGTCGCCGGGGTGTGGCCCGGCTTGGGGTAGACCAGCACGGTCGCGCCGCCGGCCAGCCCCAGGTGGAGCATGCCGTACTCCTCGGTGACCGCCAGCCCCAGCGTCTCGCCGTAGAACCGCCGCGCCGCGTCGATGTCGTCGACGGCGAATCCGCTGAACGCCTTGCTGCTGCCGAACATGGCCCTGTCCTTCCCTCGCACGCTTCGTTCCCGTCGTAGGGGTAGACACCGCCGGTCCCCAGGACTCATCGGACGGCGGCGCGCCGCTTGTCAGGGCCCGGGAACCGGCCCCTGACCAGGGTCGCCCCGAGGCCGAGCCAGACACCGGCGAACAGCCAGCCCCCGAGCACATCGGTCGCCCAGTGCACCCCCAGATAGATCCTGCTGAGCCCCACGGCCACGGCCCAGCAGCCGAGGAGCACCATGAGCGAATACGCCGTGGGCAGCCACCCGGCGGCCCGGCCGCCCGCGCGGGCCCCGCGGCGGCTCGCCCGGGCCACGCCCCAGATCAGCACCCCCGCCACCAGCGCCGACGTCGTGGTGTGCCCGGAGGGAAAGGCGTAGCCGGAGGCGTGCGTGGCCCAGTCCTCCACCGGGGGCCGGGGGCGGGCGATCGTCCGTACGAGGCCGTACCGTACGGCCTGCCCCGCGAGCAGGAAGAGCAGCGCGCCGGCCGCCCCGTACAGCCGGCGCCGGGTGCCGCTCCCCGCGAGCACCCCGCCGACCACGGCGCCCAGATAGGGGAGGGGCCCGGTGCCGCTCGCGGTGACCGCCCTGGCCAGGGCCTTCACCAGTGGCGGGCGGTGGTCCACCGACCAGGTGAGCGCGCTCCGGTCCACCGGGAACGGTGCGCCGTGCCGGCCGGCCACGGCCACGGTCAGCAGGGCGAAGGCCACGGCGCAGAGCACGGCGACGACGATCGGCGGCGGCAGCCGCCACCGGGTCCGCCGGTCCACCGTCGCCGGTCCGCTCACCGCTTCGCCACCGGCGGACGCAGCCGCGTGGCCTGCAGCCGCTCGGCCACCGGCGAGGCGGCGCGGCGCGCCCCCGCCATCAGGGCCCCGGCCACGGCGGCCCCCACGACCAGCCCGAGCACCACGTCATGCGGATAGTGCGCCCCGACCCAGACCCGGGAGGCCGCCATCGCCACGGCCGCCGGTACGGCGAGCGCGGCGAGCCTGCGGTCCGTGAACAGCAGCGTGGTGGCGACCGCCGCCGCCAGCACGGCGTGGTTGCTGGGCAGCGACCAGTCACCCAGGGCGGGACACGCCTCGACGGTGACGGTGCGCAGGGTCTGGCAGGGGCGCTGCTCCCGCAGCAGCGCCTTGAGCGCCGTACTGACGACGAAGGCCGCCACGACGACCAGGGGCGCGGCCAGCGCCAGGGCCGCCCGCGCCGGATCCACCGGACGGGCGCGCCACCACGCGGCCATGAGCAGGGCGCCGAGGAGGACGAGGCCGTACGTCGACCAGAGGGAGACCGCGGTGTCCAGCCAGCCGGGGGAGCGGTGGGCCAGTTCGTTGACGGAGGTGTACAGCCCGTCGTCGAACCAGTGGTCGCCGCGCGGGAGGGACGAGGAGGCGGGTGTCATCACCGCGGCCTCTCTTCCGCCGTGCCGCTCGCGGGCGTCCCTTCCCCGGCCGTCCGGCGGGAGCGCCGCACCTCCAGGGCCACCGGGATCAGGGAGACCAGCACCACGAGCGCCACGAGGGGCAGCAGATAGCGGTCGACGTTCGGCACGGACGAGCCGAGGGCGTACCCGGCGAGGACGAGCCCGACGGTCCAGAACGCGCCGCCGGCGATCTGCCAGAGGGTGAAGACCCGGGCGGGCACGTTCAGCGCGCCGGCGAGCGGGTTCAGCACGGTCCGTACGACGGGGACGAAGCGGGCCAGCACGATGGCCTTCGCATGGCCGTACCGGTCGAGCAGTTCCTCGGCACGGGCCACCGCCTCGTGCAGCTTGCGGGCCCGGCTGCGCGCGAGCAGGGCCCGGCCACCGCGCCGGCCGATCCAGAAGCCGGTCTGCGCGCCGATCAGCGCTCCGGCGACGGAGGCGACGAGCACCTGCTCCAGCGCGAGGTGCGCGGAGGAGTCCGCGCCCGGGACGCTGAGCAGCCCGGCGGTGAACAGGAGCGAGTCGCCGGGGAGGAAGAAGCCGACCAGAAGGCCGGTCTCGGCGAAGAGGACGACGGCGATACCGAGGGCGCCGAACGCGGAGAGCAGGGATCCCGCGTCGAGGAGGTTCACGGCCTGCGGCATCGTCGCGAACGCGGATACGGCCATAGAGGGGCTGCTCCCATAATGGTGGACAGGGATGTCCTGCATGACGATCTGATTGACTACAGATCTGTAGACGGTCTACTTCACTGTAGACGAAAGAAGTGGGAGGAGCGTTCCCATGGGCGAGGAGAGCCCGGAGCGGCGTCCGGCGGGCGAGCTGGAGGCCGGTGTGCTGGCGGCGCTGTGGGCCGCGGACGGGCCGCTCACGCCGGGCAGGGTCCAGAAGGAGCTCGGCGGGTCGCTCGCCCGTACCACCGTGACCACCATCCTGTCGCGGCTGTACGAGAAGGGCAGCGTCACCCGGGTCAGGGCCGGACGCGGCTACGCGTACTCCCCGACCGAGGACGCCCCCGGACTCACCGCCCGCCGGATGCACTCCGAGCTGGCGAAGGACGAGGACCGCGGCGCGGTCCTGGCCCGGTTCGTCTCCCAGCTCAACGACGAGGACGAGCGGCTGCTGCGCTCCCTCCTGGACGGCGGCGCCGCGTGATCGCCTTCACCTGGGTGCCCCTGCTGATGCCCTTCCTCGCGGTGCCCGCAGCCCGCCGGGCCGCGGCGCTCCTCGCCCCCCGCCCCGCCGCCTGGCTGCTCACCGCTGCCGCGCTCGTCCTGGCCGCGAGCAGTACGGCCGCACTGGCGCTGCTCGTCGTCCCCGGCGCGACCTACCTCCCCGCCGTGGCCGTCCTCGGCGACCTGGTCCGCCCGCTGGCGGAGGGGCCGCCTGCCGTGACCGTCGCGCTCGCCTCGGCCGCCACCGGCCTGCTGCTGTGGCGTACGGCCGTCCTCGGCGCCGCGATCCGCCGTAACCGAGCCGAGCTGCGCCGGGCCAGGGCCGCAGCGGGCGAGGGGGGCGCGGAGCTGGCGGTGCTGCGGGACGAGCTGCCCGACGCCTACGCGCTGCCCGGCCGCCCCGGCCGGATCGTCGTGACCACCGGAATGCTGCGCGCCCTGGAACCGGCCGAGCGCGAGGCGCTGTTCGCCCACGAACGCGCGCACCTGCGCGGCCGTCACCACGTCCTCCTCCAGACCGTGGAGCTGGCCGCCCTCTGCCACCCGGCCCTGCGCGCCCTGCGCGAACCGCTCGGCTACGCGCTGGAGCGCACCGCGGACGAGGCCGCCGCGGCGGCCGTGGGCGACCGGCGGCTCGCGGCCCGCGCCATCGGCCGCGCCGCCCTGGCCACCCGCGGCGCGCCGGCCACCGGGGCGGCCAGGCCGCGCGCCGCCCTGGCCGCCGCCGCGGGCCCGGTGCCCCGGCGGGTCGCCGCGCTGCTCGGCCCCGCCCGGCCCGGCGGGGCGGGCCTCACCCCGGCCGGCCGTCTCGTCGCGGGCGCGCTGCTGGTCTGTCTCGCGGTGTCCGGCGCCACGGCGGTGGGGGCGGCGGACGATCTGCACACGCACATCGAGATCGCCCAGGGGGAGATCCCCGGGCGCTGACCGGCCCTCCCGCCGACCGGGGCTCAGCCGAACAGCCTCCCCAGTTGCAGGGTGTCGCCCGGCGACCCCCCGGGCGCCCGGTACTCGTGCAGCGCCGCCGGGTACGGGGAGCGGAGCGCGGGCTCGCGGTGCGCCGGTCTCTCCGGTCCAGGGGCCCGCGCGCCGAGCGTGGGCAGCGCCCGGTCCATCCGCAGCGCGTCGACCGACTCGGCGAGCAGTTCGTACTCCGTCGTGTCGTCGCGGGTGGCCACGCGGATCAGCCGGCCCGCGGCGAGATGCTCCGCGATCATGTCCTGGTGCGCCACGTCGTCGCGCCAGGCGCGGAGCGTGGTCGGTACGTCCGGCACCCCCCGGCCCACCGGCGCGAGCGCCTCGGCCGGAAAGTGATGGTTCTCGGGGCTGGGATCGAGTCTCTCCGCGATCCAGGTCGCGCGATCCCGCAACCACCACAGTGCAAGTGCCAGAGTGGGGGCGCGATAGGTGCCCAGAGGAACGCCGATACGCTGTCCGCCGCATACGCCGTACGCGGTGACATGGCACAGGAATTCGTCATGCACGGCCGCTCTCCTTGCGCCGTTCTGTGGGGCCGGGTGGCCTGGGCCGCAGTGCTGGGGCGGTGCTGAGGATGGTGCCGGGGCGGTGCTGTGGGGGGCGTGCGCGGGTGGAGCGCCGGGCGGATCCGTGAGGCCGTTCTCCCGTGCCGCGGGGGCCGCCCCTTCTGTGGCTCTCATACCCGAACTTCCAACTATGCGCGCTGTGTTGACTGGTTGTCACCATGCGGTTCCGGACAGAATCCGGAACCGTGTGCGACGCGCCCGTACATAACCGTGCGGCTATATGCCTGGCGAGGTATATTGGGGTCATGCCCATACCGTTCGATGTCCTCGCCGAGCCGAACCGGCGGAAGATCCTCGACCTTCTCCTGGAGCGCCCGTACACCGTGGGCCAGCTCACGGAGCGCCTCGGGCTGAGCCAGCCGGGCACCTCGAAGCATCTGCGCGCGCTCCGCGAGGCCGGACTCGTCCGGGTCAGGCAGGAGGCCCAGCGCCGCTGGTACGAGCTGCGCCCCGAGCCCCTCGCGGAGCTCGACGCCTGGCTCGCCCACTACCGGCATCTGTGGTCCGGCGCGTTCGACGCGCTCGAACGGCATCTCGACGCGATGGAGGACGACCCCTCATGAACACGACCCCGCACGACTCCACGCTGACCACGGCCGACGGCCGCAGCGCCCTGCGGATGGAGCGCAGGCTCCCGCACCCCCCGGAGAAGGTCTGGGCCGCGCTCACCGACCCCGCGGCGCTGCGCCGCTGGTTCCCCTCCGAGGTCACGGTGGACCTCACCCCGGGCGGCGCGATGGGCTTCCATTTCCCCGGCGTCGCCGGCGACCCGGGGATGACCGGCACGGTCACGGACGTCGAGGAGCCCCGCCTCTTCGCCTTCACCTGGGGCACGGACCATCTGAGCTGGACCGTCACCCCGGACGGTGAAGGCTCGCTCCTCACGCTCGTCCACACCTTCGGAGACCGGCCGGGCGCCGCGAGCTTCGCCTCCGGCTGGCACCTCTGCGTCGGCGCGCTCGCCCGCTTCCTCGACGGCGCCCCGGGCGGCATCGACCGGGACGAAGGCGCCCTCCACGAGTCGTACATCGGCCGGTTCGGGCTCGACCGGGGGATGGTCGAGCCCGTCGGTCCCGACGGCTCCGAGGGGTGGCGGGTCCGCTTCGAGCGGCAGCTCGTCCGGCCGGCCGAGAAGGTCTGGGACGTGCTCTCGGCCGGGATCGAGCCGGTGGCCGGACTGCCCGTCCCCGAGGGCTTCACCGCGGGGACGGCCCCGGCGGGCCCGGTCACGGAGGTACGGGCGCCCCGGTCGCTGACGTACGCCGTCGAGCCGCACTCCTCGGTGACCTGGGAGCTGGGCGAGGGCACGGGGCACGGCGCCCGTCTCGTCCTCACCCAGACCGGGCCCGCGGGGTGGGACACGGAGGGCGCGCTCGCCGCGTGGCGGACCCGGATCGAACAGCTCGCGGCCGCACTCGTGGACGTCTGACGTCCGCCGCCGCTCTCCGGTCGCGTGCCGCCCGGCGCCACCCGATTGGAGAGACGGCGGGGTGCCTCGTTAGGGTGCCCTGATGTTTGCTCCGCACTTTCCCCCCACGAACTTGCCAAGAGGCGTACGCGCCGCCCCGGGTTCCCTCCGGGAGGCAATGTGACACAGACAACCGAACAACTCACAGGTCGGACACAGGACGTACACTCCCCGCCGGACGGGGAGGCGGCCTCGGCGGCGCCGCCTCAACCGGCCAGGAAGCGCGACGCGTTCTTCGACAATGCGAAGTACCTGGCGATCGTCCTCGTCGCCATGGGGCACGCGTGGGAGCCGCTGCGGGACGACAGCCGGGCGGTGTCGGCGCTCTACATCGTCGTCTACAGCTTCCACATGCCGGCGTTCATCATCATCTCCGGCTACTTCTCCCGCAGTTTCGACTTCCGCCCCGACCGGGTGCGCCGTCTGATCACCGGCGTCGTCGTGCCGTACGTCGTGTTCGAGATCGCGTACAGCCTCTTCCACCGGTGGGCCGCGGACGACCCGTCGATGCCGATCAGTCTGCTCGACCCGTGGTACCTGACCTGGTTCCTGCTCGCCCTGTTCGTCTGGCGGATCACGGCGCCGATCTGGCGGCTCGTCCGCTGGCCCGTCCCGGTCGCGCTGTGCATCGCGGCCCTCGCGACCACCTCACCGAACATCGGTGACGACTTCGACCTCCAGCGGGTCCTTCAGTTCCTGCCGTTCTTCGTGCTCGGACTGCGGCTCAAGCCCGAGCACTTCCAGCTCGTACGCCGGCGCGAGGCGCGGATCCTGGCCGTCCCGGTCGCCGCGCTGACCGTGGTCTTCGCGTACTGGGCCGTCACCCGGATGAACATGGGGTGGTTCTTCCACCGCGACAGCGCGCAGGAACTGGGCTCCCCGTGGTGGGTCGGTGTCCTGATGACGTTCGCGCTGTTCGGCTGCTCGCTCGTGCTGACCGCCTGCTTCTACGCCTGGATCCCGGGCCGGCGCATGTGGTTCACGGCGCTGGGCGCGGGCACGCTCTGCGGCTATCTGCTGCACGGCTTCCTCGCCCAGGCCGCGGGCACCTGGGGCTGGTACGGCGCGGAGTGGCTGCACACCCCGCAGGGCGCGGTCTTCGTGACGCTCCTCGCCGGGGTCGTCGTCACCCTGCTCTGTACGCGGCCGGTCCAGCGGCTCTTCCGCTTCGCCCTGGAGCCGGAGATGGCCTGGGCCTTCGAGAAGGATCCCGTGGAGCGGCACGGGAAGTAGCTCGCTGGGGGGGAAATGGCGAGGGGCGGGGCGGTGGCCGACCACCGCCCCGCCCCTCTGCGCTCAGGACCGGGGGGTCTCAGAGGTCGAACTCGTGCGGCGGCAGGTCCAGCGCGAAGCACGCCTCGCGGACCATGGCCCGCTCCGTCGCGTCGAAGTCGCCGTCGGCGCCGCCGATGACGATGCCGATCTGGACGACGGCCCGCGCCTCGGCGGGCTTCTTCTTGGCCTTGGCGACCTCCTGGAGGACGTTGACCTTACCGAACGCGAAGTCGGCGGTGAGCTGGTTCAGATAGCCGTCGAAGCGCCGCTGAAGGTCCTCCGCCGGGAAGTTCTGAAGCACCTCGTTGGAGGCGATCAGCGCGGCGACCCG
Organism: Streptomyces sp. NPDC087310; assembly: GCF_044744405.1. Classification (NCBI taxonomy): domain Bacteria; kingdom Bacillati; phylum Actinomycetota; class Actinomycetes; order Kitasatosporales; family Streptomycetaceae; genus Streptomyces; species Streptomyces sp. NPDC087310. Next base: position 658,588 of record NZ_JBIUYF010000006.1, read on the forward strand.
CTGCCGCTCCGACGGGTCGACGGAGCCGTCGGCGGCGGCGACCAGGGCGCACATGGCCATGCTCGCGTCGCGGAAGGAGCCGCTCTTGAGATCGTTCTTCTTCGCCATGAGCTGCGTCTGCATCGTCGCGGCGGATTCCTTGAACCGGTCCCACAGGGCCATTCGTTCATCTCTCCTCAGGTGTCACACAGAACACTCCGTCAACGTCCGGCAGGACCGTGACGTGCCCGTACGGGCGAGCCGGTTCATTCCGTACCGCCGGGTGCCCGGTTCTGTGCCGGTACGGCCGGCTCCATGCCGGTCTCCACGCCGTTCTCCATGCCCGTCTCCACGCCCGTCCGGTACTGCTCCGACTGGAGCGAGAACAACTCCCGGAAGACCCCGGGGCCCTCGTGGTCCCGGGCCATCAGCGTGGCGAAGTCGCCGCACTCCACCAGTCGGCCCCGGTCCAGCACACAGATCAGGTCCGCGGACCGCACGCTGTGCAGCCGGTGCGTGACGAGGATGACCGTCTGCCCGCCGCCCGCGAGCCGCCGGATCTGCTGGAACGCGGCGATCTCGGCCGCCGGGTCCATGCTGCTGGTCGGTTCGTCGCAGATCAGGACGGCGGCCCGCCGGTAGTACGCGCGGGCCAGCGCCAGCCGCTGCCACTGCCCGCCCGACAGGTCCACCCCGCCCTCGTACCCCTTCTCGCACAAGGTGTCCCAGCCGCGCGGCAGCTCGCCGACCACGGTGTGCGCGTCGGCCAGGGCCGCGGCCGTCTCCAGCCGTTCGGGGTCGTGGATCTCGGAGGGCCGGCTGATGGCGACATTGGCGCGCGCCGTGAACGGCCACCGCTGATAGTCCTGGAGCACCAGCGCCACCTGGTCGAAGAGCTGGTCCCGGTCGAGTTCGCGCACATCGGTGCCGTCCCAGCGGATCTGCCCACGCGACGGCAGGTAGAGACCGGCCAGCAGCTTGCTGAGGGTGGTCTTGCCACTGCCGTTGACCCCGACGAGCGCGACCGTCTGACCCCGGCGGATCGTCAGGGACACCGAGTCCAGGGCCGGGTCCTGCCGACCCGGATAGGCGAAGGAGACCTGGTCGAACTCGATCAGCGCGGGCGCCCCCGGCACCGGGACGCCGCCCGCGGGGATGGCCCGGAGCCGGGCCTCGTCCCCCGCCTTGATCAGGTCGGTCATGAACAGTGACTGCTCGTAGAGGTGATGGATGTGGGTGACCATCCGGCGCAGCCCCGCCGTGCCGTTGGAGAGCGCGAGGGCCGCCGTCGCGCCCGAGGCGAGCGGCATGTGGCCGTGGGTGAGCAGCCAGGCCAGTAAGGCGTACGTCGCCGCCGCGGTCAGCCCGGAGAGCGCCGAGGTGCCCAGATCCGTGGCCGCCTCGCGCTGCGCGAGCCGGGTCTGCTCCTCGGCCGCCTCGACGCCCATCCGGTCGAACTGCTCCAGCAGGAAGGGCCCGGCGCCGTGCACCCGCAGCTCGGGACCGGCCTTCTGGGAGATCATCAGCCGCCGCAGCTCGCTCTGCTGCCGTACGTGCTCGATCCAGACCTGGATCGACTCGTAGGTACGGCGGGCCGCCCTGACCGTGCCCCACGCCTTGGGCACGACGACGGCGACCAACAGGGGCAGCAGCACCGGATGCAGCACCGCGAGGACCCCGCTGACCGCGATCAGCGCCATCAGGGAGTCGACGATGCCCAGGGTGTGCTGGATCAGCCGGCGCGCGGCGATCTGGCCGTGCTGCCCCGAGTCGAGGATCTTGTGGAAGTCCGGCTGTTCGAGATGCTCCATCTCGACCCGGATCACGGGCGTCAGCATGGTCAGCGCGGCGAGCCGCTCGACCTTCGGCTCCAGTCGGCCGGTGCCGCCGAAGGAGACCGCGCGCAGGGTGGCCGCGAGCGCGCCGGCGCCGCCCACCCAGAGCAGCGAGGGCAGCGCCGCGCCGATCCGGTCGGCGGTCGGGCCCGCGGCGAAGAGACTGACCAGGACCCGGTTGGCGGCCAGCAGCCCGAAGACGGTCGCCAGCGCCTGGCCGAGCTGGGCGAGCGCCACCACGATCAGCGCGGGACGGTCGGCGCGCCAGGCCAGGGCGACGGTGTGGCCGATGAGCCGGGGGATCTGCCGCAGGATCGTCAGGAACGAGGTCCGCAGCCGCGCCCCCTCGTGGGTGGTCCACCCCCAGGAGCCCTTGAGCCGGCCGCCGAAGAGCAGTTGTTCCGGCGGGGAGTTCTGGACGTACGGCTTGGGGCCGAAGCGGCGGGGGCTCATACGGCGACACCGCCCTCGGCGTCAACCGGGCGTACGGCGCCCCGGGGAGCCCGGCGGCCGTACTCGAACGCGGCGGACCCGGCGGGGGAGCCGGAGGGAAGGGGAACGGGGAACATGTGTCCTCCTGAAGTGACGGCAACGGATGCACGCGCCCGGACAACTGACCTGATCAAGCCGGTGTAACGGGGTACGCAGGGCGAACCGTCGGACGGAGTTTCGAGCGGGGCGGGGCGAACCCGTGGGGGCCGGGCGTGTCCGGCCGTCGGCCCGCGTTCGAATCACCCGGGAGGGGGGAGTTCGCCTGACCGGGGGATTGAGTTGCGCCCGTGAAGCCGTGCTGCGCAGGGGGTGCCGGGCGGTGGCGGGGCCGGGGCCGCGACGGCCTTCGCCCCCTTGCGAAGGCACAGGCTCACGCGCGTCCGGGCGCCGCGGAGGTGCGCCGCCGGAGGCGCCCGCCCGTGCTGATTGAAGATTCAATAATGGTGGGGCGTAAGGTGCGTACGGATGCGACGGCGGCGCGTCGCGCGTCCTCGGGACGCGTCCCCGGACCGGCCGCGGCCCGCACACGGAAGAGGGAAGTACCGCCACGATGCCCCACACGGACCACACCCCCCTGGTCGTCTCCTGGTCACGGGCGGAGGCCGACCGCGAGGGCACACCGCTGCTCGTGGCGCTGCACGGCCGCGGCTCGGACGAGCGGACCTTCGCCGAGATCGCCCCGTACCTCCCCGAGGACACCACCCTCGCCTTCGTCCGCGCCCCGATCGCCGAGGGCGGCGGCTACGCCTGGTTCGCCAACCGGGGGATCGGACGGCCCGTCGCCGCGTCCCTGGCGGCCGGCACCGCTCAGCTCCTCGACTGGCTCTCCACCGTCGCCGCCCGGCACCGCTCCGTCTCGCTGCTCGGCTTCTCCGGGGGCATGGCGATGGCGGGCGGACTGCTGCTCGCCGAGCCCGCGCGGTTCGCCTCGGCGGTCCTGCTCTCCGGCCCCCTGCCCTGGGACGCCGGACTGCCCGAGGAGCCGGGACGGTTCGACGGCGTCCGGGTCTTCTGGGGGCGCGACGACGCCGACACGGTCATCCCCGCCGACCTCGTGACCCGTACCGGACAGTGGCTGCGCGAGAAGTCCGGCGCGGAGCTGACCGAGCGCGTCTATCCGGCGCTGGGCCACGCCGTCGGAGCGGCGGAACTCGACGACGTACGGGCCTTTCTCACCGGAACGGACCACTGACCCCGCCGCCCCGCCGGAGCGCCGCGCGGACCCGGCTTCGCCCGCTTCCCTACGATCCCCCTGTCACCGCCCGGCCCGCCTGCCACCGCCGCCCCGGGGTGACGCGCCCGCCGACCACGGACCGAACCCGATACCACCGACCGAACCCGACACCACCGACCTACAGCCTGCTGGGAGCACCGTCATGCCGACCGAGCCGACCCTCCAGAACGTCTCCTTCCCGAGCGCCGGGACCACCGCGTACGGCTATCTCGCCGTACCGCCCGCCGGACACGGCCCCGGCATCATCGTCATCCAGGAGTGGTGGGGCCTGACCGCCCACATCAAGGACATCGCCGACCGCTTCGCGCAGGCCGGCTATGTCGCGCTCGCCCCCGACCTGTACGGCGGCCAGGTCGCCCACGACTCCGACGAAGCCCTGCGGATGATGATCGAACTGCCCACCGCGCGGGGCGTCGAACTGCTCTCCGGAGCGGTCGGCTACCTGCTGGAGCGCCCCGAGACGGAGGGCGGCACGGTCGGCACCGTCGGCTTCTGCATGGGCGGCGGCTTCGTCCTCAGCCTCGCCGCCGCGGACCCGCGCGTCTCCGCCGCCGTGCCGTTCTACGGCGTCAACAAGGACGGCGTGCCGGACTTCTCCGGGCTCAAGGCGGAGATCCTCGGCCACTACGGCGAGCGGGACGACAGCGTGCCGGTCGACACACTCGCCGAGCTGAAGGAGACCATCGAGGCGCAGTCCGGCATCGTCCCGGTCTTCCACGTCTACGAGGGGGCCGGCCACGCCTTCTTCAACGACGGCCGCCCCGAGGCGTACCACGCCGAGGCGGCCGGCCGGGCGTGGGACCGTACGCTCGCCTTCCTCGGCGCCCGGCTCGGCTCCGCCTGACACGCGGGCGGGGGAGCGGGGGGACGGCGGCGCTTCAGGCGAGCGCCGTCCCCCGCCACAGCAGCAGCGCCACATCGACCACCGCGACGAGCACGGCGGCCAGGAACGGCGCCCTCGGCCGGTGACGCCCCAGCAGCGCCCCGCCCGCCGCCGTGACCAGCGCCACCGCCAGGGCGAGCACCCCCGCCGCACCGGGGCCGCCCAGCGCCAGCAGCGCCGTGGCCGCCACCAGCGGGGCCGGCAGCAGCAGCCGTACGGCCGCCGGGCCCAGCCGCTGCGGCCAGCCGCGCACCCCCGCCGCCAGGTCGTCCGCGATGTCCGGCAGGACATTGCCGAGATGCGCCCCGACCCCCACCAGCGCCGCCGCGGCCACCACCCACCAGGCGGGCGGCGGCCGTCCCGGCAGACCGAGCGTCACGAACGCGGGCAGCGAGGCGAACCCGATCGCGTACGGCAGCCAGGACGCCGCCGTCGCCTTCACCCCCAGGTTGTACGCCCAGCCCGCCGCCACGCCCACCAGATGCACCACCCCGGCGAGCGCCCCGTACAGCAGCGAGAGCGGTACGCACAGGGCCAGCGCGACCAGCGCGGCGCCCCGTACGGTGCGCGCGGTCACCGCCCCGCCCGCCACGGGCTTGGCCGTCCGCCCCGCCGCGCCGTCCCGTACCGCGTCGACCGCGTCGTTGCTCCAGCCGATGGAGAGCTGCCCCGCCAGCACGGCGGCGGTCACTAGGACACAGCCGGGACCGTCCTGCCCGGCGGCCACCGCGAGCCCGGCCACCAGCAGCGTCACCACGGCCGTCGGCCCCGGGTGACACGCCCTCAGCAGCGCGCCCGCGGAGCGCGGCCACCGCTCCGGCACCCCGCCGAGCTGGCCACCGACCACGATGCCCGATTCGTCCCTCACGTCCACGGGCCCATCGTAGGGCCGACCGTCCCGCCGGCGGGGGGCCGTACAGGCGACTTCGCGTGTGGCGCGGCGGTGCGGGGGCAGGGATTGCACGTCAGTCGCCCTCCGACCCCGGACCGCAGATGACCCGCATCGCAGCCGTCCACGGAGCCCTGGCTCCCCATCAGCACAGCCAGCCCGACCTCACGGACACCGTCGCCAAGAGCTGTCTGCCCGCGGGGGCCGACCGCCGGGTGCTCGACCGGCTGCACCGCGGCGCCCGCGTGACCACCCGTCATACGGCCCTGCCGCTCGACCGGTACGGCGCCCTCGAAGACTTCGGCGCGGCCAACGACGTCTTCATCGAGACGGCCGTCCCGCTGGGCGCCGAGGCGGTCGCCGGCGCGCTGGACGCCGCGGGGTTCTCCCCGCGCGATGTCGACCTGCTGATGTTCACGTCCGTCACCGGCATCGCCGCGCCCTCCGTGGACGCGCGCCTGGTGGGGCGGCTCGGGCTGCGCCCCGACGTCAAGAGGGTGCCGGTGTTCGGCCTCGGCTGTGTCGCGGGAGCGGCCGGGATCGCCCGGCTGCACGACTACCTGCTGGGCCACCCCGACGACATCGCCGTGCTCCTCTCGGTCGAGCTGTGCTCCCTCACCTTCCAGCGGGACGACCCCTCCACGGCCAACCTCGTCGCCTCCGGGCTCTTCGGCGACGGCGCGGCGGCCGTCGTCGCCTGCGGCGCCCGGCGCCGCGCCACGGGCCCCGCCGTCGTCTCCACCCGCAGCCATCTCTACCCGGGCACCGAACATGTGATGGGCTGGGACATCACCGGCTCCGGCTTCCGGATCGTGCTGGACGCGAGCGTTCCGGACGTCGTACGCAAGAATCTCGCCGAGGACGTGGACGGCTTCCTCGCCGGCCACGGGCTGGGGCGCGAGGACATCACCGCCTGGGTGTGCCACCCCGGCGGGCCGAAGGTCCTGGAGGCGATCGAGGAGGTCCTCGCCCTGCCGCCCGGCGCCCTCGACCTCACCTGGCGCTCGCTGGCCGCCGTGGGCAACCTCTCCTCGTCCTCGGTCCTGCACGTCCTGCGCGACACCCTGGCGCAGCGCCCGCCACCGGCCGGTACGGCGGGGCTGCTGCTCGCGATGGGGCCCGGATTCTGCTCCGAGCTGGTCCTGCTCCGCTGGTAGCCGCGGTGCCACGAGGACAGAGAGGCAGGGGAAGAGATGATCTGGTACACCGTGCTCGTCCTGGCCGTCGGCGCGGAGCGCGTCGCCGAACTGGCCGTCGCCCGCCGCAACGCCCGCTGGAGCCTGGCGCGCGGCGCCGTCGAGCGGGGGCGTGGCCACTATCCGCCCATGGTCGTCCTCCACACCGGCCTGCTGTTCGGCTGCCTCGCCGAAGTGGCTCTCGCTGACCGGCCGTTCACGCCCGTGCCCGGCTGGACGATGCTCGCGGTCGTGGTCGCCGCGCAGGCGCTGCGCTGGTGGTGCATCCGGACCCTGGGACCGCGCTGGAACACCCGTGTCCTGGTCGTGCCGGGGCTGCCCCTGGTGACGGGCGGCCCGTACCGGCTGCTGCGCCACCCCAACTACGTGGCGGTCGTGGCCGAAGGCGTCGCGCTGCCCCTGGTGCACGGCGCCTGGCTGACCGCGCTGGTGTTCACCGTGCTCAACGCCGGTCTGCTGACGGTCCGGATACGGTGCGAGAACGGCGCGCTGCGCAGGGCCGAGGCCGGGGCCCTGCCGTGATCGACCTGCTGGTGGCGGGCGGCGGCCCGGCCGGACTCGCCACCGCCGTGCACGCCGCCCTGGCCGGTCTGGAAACGGTGGTGATCGAGCCGCGCCCCACCCCGGTCGACAAGGCGTGCGGCGAGGGCGTGATGCCCGCAGGGGTGCGCGCGCTGGCGGAGCTGGGCCTCGAAGGGCCGGGCGGCCACGCCCTGCGCGGGATCCGGTACGTCCACGGCGCGCACCGCGCCGAGGCCGCCTTCGACGCGGGCCCCGGCCTCGGCGTACGCCGCACCGCCCTGCACGCGGCGCTCGCGCGGCGGGCCGAGGAGACCGGCGTACGCACCGTCACCGGCCGGGTCGGGGACATCGGGCAGAGCGCCGACGGGGTGACCGCGGGCGGGCTGCGGGCGCGCTGGCTGGTGGCCGCGGACGGGCTGCACTCACCGGTACGCAGCGGCCTCGGCCTGGAGCTGCCCGGCCGGGGGCCCCGGCGCTACGGGCAGCGGCGCCACTACCGCGTCGCGCCGTGGACGGACTTCGTCGAGGTGCACTGGTCGGCGACGGGCGAGGACGGCGAGGCGTATGTGACACCGGTGGCCGGTGATCTGGTGGGGGTGGCCGTGCTGAGCACGGTGCGGCGCGGTTACGACGACCATCTCGCCGCCTTCCCCGACCTGCGGGCCCGGCTCGCGGGCGCGCCCGCCGGAGCCGTACGCGGCGCGGGCCCGCTGCGCCGCCGCGTACGCCACAGGACGGCGGGGCGGGTGCTGCTCGTGGGGGACGCGGCCGGCTATGTCGACGCGCTCACCGGCGAGGGCATCGCGCTCGCGCTGGCGTCGGCGCGGGCGGCGGTGCGCTGTCTGCGGGCGGGGCGGCCGCAGGCGTACGAGGGGCAGTGGCGCGCGCTGACCCGCCGCCACCGGCTGCTGACGGAGGGGCTGCTGCGGGTCGCGGGCCGTCCGGCGGGCGCCCGGCTGCTGGTCCCCGCGGCGGCGCGGGCCCCGGCGCTCTTCAGGGCGGTGGTGCGCGCCCTCCAGTGACCGCCCCGCGCCCGCGGTTCAGGGGGACAGGTCGGCCGACGGATCCGTCACCGGCGGGGCCAGCGCGGCCACCGCGTGGGGCAGCACATGCGCGAGATAGTCCTCGATCGTCGCCTCCAGGCCGATATCGCGCCCGGCCGCCTCCGACAGGTACCAGCGGTGCTCCAGCACCTCGTGGTAGATCTGCGCCGCGTCCATCTCGCCGCGCAGCTCCCGCGGTACGGCCCGTACCGTCGGCCGGAACACATCACGCACCCAGCGGTGCGCCAGCACCTCGGGCCTGGCCCCCAGCGGATCGCCCGGGGCGTAGTCGTCCTCGCCCGCCATCCAGCTCTCCAGGTCGTTGAGCAGCCGCCGCGCCTGGTTCTCCTCGGCGTCGAGACCGGTCAGCCGCAGGAGCTGGCGCTGGTGGTGGCCCGCGTCCACGACCTTCGGCAGGAACGTGACGGTGTCGCCCTGCGGGGAGCGCTCGATCTGCATCTCCGCGACGTCGAACCCGAGATCGTTGAGGCGCCGGATCCGCCGGTCGATGTAGTGGCGCTTGTCCACCGGATACACCGACTCGCGTGTCACCTCGTGCCACAGGTCCTCGTACCGCCGCACGATCGCCGTACCGAACGGCACGGGGTCGACGGAGGGGTGCAGCGCGCCCGACGCCTCCAGGTCCATCAGCTCGCCGGCGATGTTGACCCGGGCCAGCTCGATGTCGTACTCGCGCTGGCCCCGGCTGAGGTTCTGCTGGAGCTGACCGGTCTCGGCGTCGACCAGATAGGCGGCGTACGCCCCGGCGTCCCGCCGGAAGAGCGCGTTGGACAGTGAGCAGTCGCCCCAGGCGAACCCGGCGAGATGCAGGCGTACGAGCAGCACGGCCAGCGCGTCCATCAGCCGCTTGACGGTGGTCGGGCGCATCGTCGACTCGAACATCGAGCGGTAGGGCAGCGAGCCCTTGAGGTGGCGGGTGATCAGCGTCGGCTCCAGCGGCGCGCCGTCCGCGCCCACCCGGCCGGTCACCACCGCCACCGGGTCCACGGCGGGGATCCCGAGCCGGTGCAGATCGCGCAGCAGCCCGAACTCGCGCACCGCGCCCCGCTCGGATATCTCCTTGACCGCCACGACCTCGGGGCCCGCCGACGCGAAGCGGACCACATGGCGCGAGATGCCGCGCGGGAGCGCGACCAGGCAGGCGTCGGGCCACTCGTCGAGCGGGATGTTCCAGGGCAGGTCCAGGAGTACGGCCGGCTGCTCCGGATTGGTCGCGCTGATCTGGAGCGCCATCGTGCCTCCCACGGCGGTCGTCGAGCGGTCGTCGGGCGGTCGTTCGGGCGGTCGTCGGGCCGGGCACCGGCTCCCCGGCCGCCGAGGACAGTGTGCCGGGTCGGATTGTGTCACCCGGAGGCAGGACGAGGGGAACGTCTGTACGTCTTCGGTGCGACGGAGGGGTGCACATGTGTTTACCCTGGGGGTGAACGCTTGTGCACCCTTGTCGGTCTCCCACCGTACGGAGCGAGATGTCCGAAGCGATACCCGTGACCGACCCCGCCGGGCCACCGGCCGATCCGCCCACCGAGCCGGCCGCGGAGGCCCCGCACCCCCGGTTCCTCGTCGCCGTCCTGGCGTTCTGCGGGGTGGTCGTCGCCGTCATGCAGACCCTCGTCGTCCCCCTGCTCCCGCACATCCCCGCGCTCACCGGCGCCACCCCGACCGCCGCGAGCTGGCTGGTCACCGTCACCCTGCTCACCGGCGCCATCTGCACCCCCGTACTCGGACGGGTCGGCGACATGTACGGCAAGCGCCGCGTCCTCATCGCCTCCCTCGGCGTGCTCGCCGCCGGGTCCGTGCTCTGCGCCGTCAGCTCCCACATCGGCGTACTGATCGCGGGACGGGCCCTCCAGGGCGCCGCGCTCGCCGTCGTACCGCTGGGCATCAGCATCATGCGCGACGAACTGGCGCCCGAGCGCGTCCTGTCCTCCGTCGCGCTGATGAGCTCGACCCTGGGCATCGGCGCGGCCGTCGGGCTGCCCGTCGCCGCACTGGTCGTCGAGCACTACGACTGGCACACCATGTTCTGGGCGTCCGCCGCGCTCGGGCTCCTCGACATCGCGCTCGTCCTGCTCTGCGTACCGGAATCGCCGCGCCGCTCGCACGGCCGGTTCGACGCCCTGGGCGCGCTCGGCCTGTCCGCCGCCCTGGTCAGCCTGTTGCTGGCGGTCACCCAGGGCGGCGACTGGGGCTGGACATCGGTCCGTACGCTCGGACTGCTGCTCCTCGCCGTGGTGATCGGGCTCGTCTGGGGCCGCCACGAGCTGCGCGTCACCTCACCCATGGTCGATCTGCGGGTCTCCGCGCGCCCCGCCGTACTGCTGACCAACATCGCGGCCCTGCTGATCGGCTTCGCCTTCTACGCCAACTCCCTGTCCACCGCGCAGATGGTGCAGGAACCCAAGGCCACCGGGTACGGCCTCGGCGCCTCGATCGTCGTCAGCGGGCTCTGTCTGCTCCCCGGAGGTCTGTCGATGGTCGCGCTGTCGCCCGTCTCCGCGCGGATCTCCACCACGTACGGCCCGAGGACCACCCTGGCGCTCGCCTCCGGCATCCTCGCCGTCGGCTACGGCGTGCGCTTCTTCACCAGCCACCGGCTCTGGACGATCATCCTCGGCGCCACCGTCGTCGCCGCGGGCACCGCGATCGCCTACTCGGCCCTGCCCGCGCTGGTGATGCGCGGGGTGCCCGTCGGCGAGACCGGGGCGGCCAACGGCCTCAACACCCTGATGCGCTCGGTCGGCCAGGCATTCTGCAGCGCCGCCGTCGCCGCCGTACTCGCCCATATGACCTTCGAGGCCGGCGGGCGCACCGCCCCCACCCTCGGCGCCTACCTGCTGATCTTCGTACTCGCCGGTACCGCCGCGCTGCTCGCGCTGGCCGTCACCCTGTGTCTGCCGCGCCGGCCGGGGAGGACCACCGGTACTGTCGGCACCGACCCCGCGAAGTCGCTGGCCCAGGAGGGCACATGAACGGGCGGACGACGGACGCGCCGGCAGCCGCGGTCCCCGACACCGGGACGGGCCGGGACGCGATCCTGCGCGCCGCGCGCCGCGCGTTCGCCTTCCGCCCGTACGCGGAGGTGACCCTGCGGGGCATCGCCGCCGACGCGGGCGTCAGCGCCTCCCTGATCGTCAAGCACTTCAGCACCAAGGAAGGGCTGTTCAACACGGTCGCGGATTTCGGCCCCGCCGCCGACCGGCTCTTCGCCGCGCCCCTGGACACGCTCGGCCGCCATCTCGTCCTGACACTGGTACGCAGCCGCCGTGAGCAGCAGGGGGACCTGCTGCTGCGCGTGGTGTTCTCGCTGGGCGACGATGACGAGCGCACCCTGCTGCGGGAACGCTTCGACCAGCAGATCACCCAGCGCCTCGCCGCACTCCTGACCGGCCGTGACCGCGCCCTGCGCGCCGAGCTGGTCGCCGGACAGCTTCTCGGCCTCGGCGCCGTACAGAGCCTCTACCGCACCGGCGCCGTCACCCACGCCACCCCGGAGGCGATCGCCGACCTGTACGCCCCCGCAATCCAGCGCCTGATCGACGGCTGACCGGCGACCGGCGCGGGGGACCGGTGGCCCCGCGGCGTCAGCGGGTCAGCAGCAGCTCGGTGTTGCGGTCCGTCGAGGTGCCCGCCGGAGCCGTGGTGGAGCCCGGCGCGTTGTGCGACAGCTCCCGGTAGAGCGCCGCGAGCCCGGTCTGCGAGAGGTCCGCGAAGTCGGTGCGGTGCGGCGCGGACGACTCGATCAGGGTGGTGAACAGCGACAGCGTGCCGTCCTTGTTGTCCGCGATCTCGATGACCCGGGCGAGCTGCGGGAAGTCGATGTGCGACGCCGTGGAGATCTCCCAGAAGCCGTCGCGCGGCGCGACCGCGTTGCGGTGGCTGTGCCCGTTCACCCAGGCCAGCACCTGCGGACTGCGCCCGAGCAGCTCCAGCACCTCGTCGCCGCTGTGGCGCGCCTCGCCGGGGTGCGCCGGGTCGGGGTGGGTGTTGGTCATCGTCCAACTGTTGTGGTGGCTGAACACCACGACGTAACTGTCCTTGTACTCCTTGAGCGTCCGCTTCAGCCAGGTGAACTGGGCGGTGTTGAGCGAGCCCGTGAAGTGCCCGCCCCGGTCGGTGGTGTCGAGGCTGATCCCGGTGACGTTCTCGCCCATCGGGAACGTGTAGTACAGCTTGTCGCCGTCGAGGTTCGCCGCCGTGTAGCCGTGCCCGGCCGGACCGGCCCCGGCACGCGCCGGATCGAGGTGCGCCTTCAGATAGTCGCGCGGACCGAACGGCGCCCGCCCCGGGTCGGGCGTGATGGTGCGCATCCGCCGCTTCGAACGCTGCAGCAGATCGATCAGCTTGGCGCCGGAGGGGTCGCCGCCCTTGGAGAGCAGCTTCAGCATCTCCTTGGCCTCGGCGTCCGGGATGCCGTACAGCTTCTTCGCTCCGACGGCGAACTCCGCGAGATATCCGCTCGGGTCGGCCATCGCGCCGCTCGCCAGACCGTCGTGGTTGCCGACGGTCGAGTACCACGGGATCCGCAGCCCCGGGCTGTTCACCGAGCCGATCGCGGCGTCGAGGAATCCGTCGATACGGGGGTAGCCGAGCCGCTTGTCGGTGTCACGCAGGGCGTCCTCGGGGTGCCAGAAGAGCCGTTCGCCGGAGTTCTGCACCCCCTCGTAGCGGCGCGGGTCGCCGGTGTTGGGGGAGATACGGCCCCCGCTCATCACCGTGAGGAACCAGTCGAGTTCCGCGTGCGAGTTGTTGTCGGTGTTGTCGCCGGTCGTCACGGCGAAGGAGAGCGGCGCCCCCGTGGCGGGGCCGTTCCTGAGCGCGTTGATCTGCTCGATCAGGGCCACCGCGCCCGGCACCGTCAGCGCCTCCTGCGGGCGCCACCCCGAGAGCTGCTGCGAGCGCAGGTACTCGGTGCGCACGGGGTGCTGGACATCGACCAGATGCAGATCGGTGAGCTGTACGAAGGAGGTGAGGACGGTACGCCGCCCGGCGCGCCCGGCCCGCGGGGCCGCGAGCTGCTCCCGTACGACCCGACGCCACCCCGGACCGTCGCCGAGCCGGCGGAAGGCCGCGGCCGTGTCGCGCGGCGCGGCGACCGTGTCCAGGGTCGTACGGGCGGGCACGGTGGGGGTACGGACCGGGGCCACCGTGGCCGTCGGGGCCACCGGGCCACGGGGACCCGGTACGGAGGACGCGGCGGATGCCTCCCCCGAACTGCCGCCGGCGCCGAGGGCCAGCCCGATCCCCGCCGACACACCGACGGCTCCGGTCGCGGTGAGGAAGGAACGGCGGTCGACGGCGGTGACTGCGGAGCGTATGCGTGTCATGGTCCGGTCTCCCGAGTACGAGCGCGTCAGCGAGCGCGCCGGGGGACGGCCCCCTGGCTGCCCTTTGATGCTTGACATCGGGCGTGGCCTGCGCGTGAACGACGTTCCAACGTCCGACACCCATCTCCGCACAGGGATCACCGCGGCGGCGAAGCGTCGCCGTACCCTCGGCCGCAGGACCGGAAGAGGTCACTCACCGTTCACCGCGCGGGGAAGGGGGCGGAGCGGCGCACGGACACCGGGGCCGGAAAACCTGGCCCGCGTCGGACGCATACGTGGCGCGGGAGCGGGCACACGCATCATCGAGCCAAGCTCACGGCCCTTCCCCCTCGGCCGCATGAGCCTTCCCGGCCCCACCGGCGCACCCCCTCGCCGGTGGGGCCGCCCCCTTCTCCGCACGCGGCCCCCTTTTTTTCCGCACGTCCCCCCCTTTTTTCGCACGCGACCCCCTTTCCTGTTACGCGGCCCTGTGTACGTGGCCTCGTTCTGTACACGGCCCCGCGCGGCGTCGGTGAGGAGGCCGGAGGCATGTGCCGTCGTGTGCGCCTGCAATGCCGGGGCCGGGAACGGTCGTCCCAGGTCGGAGGCGGGGGAGCGGCGGCCCGCCGGCCCTTCCCGTGTCCGGAGTCCCCGCACAGATTCCGGTTGGGTCACAGTTCGACGCCGACGGCGTGGCCTGTTCGCCCTGCGCGGACGAACACCCCCTCCGCGCCGTGGGACACACACCGGCCGGGCGGTGGACGCCAAGCCCGCGCCTGGCGTGGCACAGATCACTGCGGTGCAGGTCAGAGTGGGAGAGCGGGCTCGGCGGGACCGGAGGCTCCCGGTGCGGACCGATCCGTACCGGCTGTGCCGTGGTGCTCCCGTTACGTCACCGTCATACGTGAGCGGAACAGCCCCGGTGGGACACAGGCGTAACCTCGCTTGATCAACGGAGAGTTGCGAAAGATCAGCAAAGTGTTCGAAGGGCCGGACCGAGCCCCTACACTGATCGCCGCAGCGGCAGGGTGCGCTCGATCAGCTCGCCCGGCCGGTGGGCGCGGTACGACCACGCCTTCGCATGACCCAGCCGGAACGTTTCACCCCCCACTGTCCTTGAGGATCTATGTCGACCATCCATTCATCCGGGAGCCTCTTCGGCGGTCTCCTGGACCACGGCACCTCCCGCCATCTCCGGGTCCCAGGACCACCAGGGACCGGGGTGGAGAGCCGGTGCTAGCCCCTTCCGCCCTCCAGCCCGCCCCCCAGTTCCCCTGCGCACGGACGGAGCCCAACCGGCGGACGGAGCACCACTGATGGCGAGTGAGAACTTTCGACCCGTCTACCATCCGGCCGGCCACGACAACGAGCTGCGCGCGGCCGTGCAGGAGTTGCGCACCGGACGCTGGGTCTCGATGCGCAACCTCCTTGCCGAGACCCGCGACTGGTCCCTGTGGACCCAGCGGACCCAGGTGCTGGCCGCCGTGGCCGCCGGATCCGACGCCGTACAGGCGTGGCGGAGCGAGGAGCCGGGCAGCGTCGCCGCGACCGTCATGCACACCCGTGTCCTGGTCGAACGCGCCGTACGCGCCCACCGCGAGGGCCACGCGCGCACCCAGGAGCTGTGGCAGCAGGCGTGGGAGGCGTGCGGCACCGCCGCCCGGCTGGCCCCCGACGATCCGGTGCCCTGGGTGTGTCTGCTGGCGCTGTCCCAACTCGACACCAAGCAGCGGCTGGAGGAGCACCGGCTGCCGCCCCCCGGGCCGATGCTGTTCCCCGGCCCCTGGGCCCTGCTGGCCGAGGTGGACAAGCGCGACCCGTACAACCGCGAGGCGTACCACCGGATGCTGCAGTTCGTGTACGCGCGGCGGACCGACGGCTCCCTCTCGGAAGCGGTCAACTTCGTCCAGTGGGCCGCCTCCTCCGCCCCCGAGGGCTCGCCGCTGCACGCCATGCCGCTGTTCGTCAGGACGGAGCGCTACCGCCGCGACAACGGCCATGAGAAGGCCCTCGACCTGCACTGGGTCACCGAGGACGCCACCCGCGACGCGCTGCGGGCCCTGAACCTCTGGTTCGACCGCGCCGTCCTGGCCGAGGTGTCCCTGCTCGACCTCAACCACCTCGCGCACGCCCTGTGGGGCGCCCTCCAATTCGGCGAGGCGGCCCGGGTGTTCGAGGCGCTCGGCCCGTACTACGTCTCACTACCCTGGGCGTACCGTACGCGCAGACCCGGCGACCCCGCCGAGGCCGAGGACGTGTTCCTGCGGGCCCGGAGCCGCTGTCTCAGCGCCGTACGCGAGCCCCGCAAGGGCCCGTCCGGCTGAGCCACGCCCCGTACCGCTCATCACCCTCTCTCCCCGCGGCCGTCCCCCTCCGTCCGCTCTGTTCCCGTCCCCGTTCGTGTGTTCCGTTCCGGAGGTAGTTCCATGTCCGTTTCCCCGCCGACCTGGTCGAAGACCGAGCCCGCGCCACCGGTGGACGAAGAGAAGCGGCTGCGTGAGCTGGGCTATCAGCCGGTGCTCGCCCGGCGTATGGGCGGCTTCGGCAACTTCGCCATCAGCTTCTCCGTCATATCCATCCTGTCCGGCTGCATGACGCTCTACGGCTTCGGCATGGGCACCGGCGGTCCGGCCGTGATGCTCTGGGGCTGGGCGGGCGTCGGACTCTTCGTGCTCTGCGTCGGCATGGCGCTGGCCGAGGTCACCAGCGCGTACCCGACCTCGGGCGCCCTCTACTACATGGCCGACCGGCTCGGCGGACGCAAGTGGGGCTGGTACACCGGCTGGCTCAACCTGCTCGGACTGCTCGGCGCGATCGCCGGAATCGACTACGGCGCCGCGCTGTTCACCGGGGCCTTCCTCAATCTCCAGTTCGGGTTCAGCCCCACACCCGGCTGGACCTTCGTCATATTCCTCTGCATCCTCTTCCTGCACGCCGTGCTGAACCTCTTCGGCGTCAGGCTGGTCAGTGTGCTCAACTCCATCAGTGTGTGGTGGCACCTGGCCGGTGTCGCCGTCATCGTCGGCGCCCTCGCCATCGTTCCGGACAGCCACCAGTCGCCCTCGTTCGTCTTCACCGAGTTCGTGAACGACACCGGCTGGCAGAACCCGCTCTACGTCGCGGCCATCGGCCTGCTGCTCGCCCAGTACACCTTCTGCGGCTACGACGCCTCCGCCCACCTCTCGGAGGAGACCTCGAACGCGTCCGTCACGGCGGCGCGCGGCATCGTCCGGGCCATCTGGGTCTCCTGGATCGCCGGGTTCGCCCTGCTGGCCGGTCTCACCTTCGCGATCCAGGACTACGCCGGCGCCCAGAACAGCGCCACCGGCGTGCCGCCCGCGCAGATCCTCATCGACGCCCTCGGCACCAGCGGCGCGACGGCGCTGCTCCTGCTCGTCATCGTCGCGCAGCTCTTCTGCGGCAACGCGGAGGTCGCGGCGGCCAGCCGGATGGTGTTCGCGTTCAGCCGCGACAACGCGCTCCCGGGCTCCGCGCTGTGGCGGCGCGTCAGCAGCCGTACGCAGACGCCCGTGCCCGCCGTCTGGCTGTCGGTCATCGTCGCCGGTGTGCTCGCCGTGCCCTCCCTGTACTCCGCGACCGCGTACGGCGCGGTGACGGCCATCAACGTCATCGGCATCACGCCCGCCTACGCCATCCCGATCTTCCTGAAGCTGCGCGCCAAGGACCGTTTCGAGCCGGGCCCCTGGACCCTGGGCCGCTGGAGCAGGCCCATCGGCTGGATCGCCGTGGTGTGGGTGGCCCTGGTCACCGTGCTCTTCTGCCTGCCCCAGAGCAACCCGGTGACCGTCGACTCCATGAACTACGCGGTGATCGCGCTCGCCGTCGTCCTGGTACTGGCGACCGTCTGGTGGTACATCGCCCGCGGCTCGTACAGCACCCCGCAGGCGTACGGCAACGCCCGCGAGCAGTCCGAGATCTCCGAGGGCATCGTCTGACCGAGGGACATCCCTCCGGGGGTGGTGGTGTGCGACGGGCTCCGGCCCGCACACCACCACCCCCTTCCTGCTGTTCTCAGTTCTCCCTGAGGAACTTGTTCGCCAGCTCGTTGCCGAGCCGTACGGCGGCGTCGTGGTCCTCAAGTGGGGAGACCTGGGAGTGCTTGAAGACGATGTACGTGACCCCGGAGGGGACCCCGCCCCCGGCCGGGTCGGTCAGGATGCCGAGACCGCGCGCCGCCGCGTGCGACGCCTCTCCGATGATCCCGGGCGGCCCGATGTCCCCGACGACGGCGTACTGCACCTTGTTGGCGTGGATGACGGCCGCGACGGACCCGCCGTGGATCCCCGACGAGGAGTGGTCCCAGATCGAACTCGTCATCGGTACGACGATGTACGGCAGCTTCTCCGCGTTGAGATGCCGGCCGTCGCTCTGGGTGAAGGCGGTCTGCTCCTGGTAGTACGGGTCCGCCTCGTGGTTGCACCGCGCCGTGAGCTGGCCGTCGCAGTCGATGTCCATGTCGGCCTTCCAGAACACCGCGCCCTTCGTGTCGCAGACGGCGACGGTGGGCGGCGTGTCGTCGCGGGTGCGGTAGAGCCCGTCCGAGATCCGGTCGCACTCCCCGGCCCGGGCGAGCAGCGCCGCCGCACTGGCCGTGCCCTCGGCGGGAGGCCCGGCCGCGCCCTGCCGCACGGGCGCCCGCGCGGCGGACGGGGCGCCCGACGGCGCGGTGGACGGCGCGGTGGACGGGAAGGCGGCGGACGGGAAGGCGGCGGACGACGGTTCGGCGGTGGGCGGCGGGGCGGGGAGCGGGCCCGTGGGTACGGCGAGGGCGGGCAGCACCGTGGCGGGGACCACCGCGGCGGCCAGCAGGGCGGTGCCGGCGGTGAGGAAGACATGCGTGCGTGGGTGCACGGAGAAGTTCCCTTTCCTGGATGTCCGGGGAGGGCGGGGGAGGGGCGGTGGCGCGTGCGGTGAAGGCTCACCGGCGGGGCGTGGCACACCGTGGGGCCGCGGGGGGCTCGTTGCCGGCACGGGCCCGGTGGCCCGCCCGGGGACGCGTCTCAGCCACCGGGCCGGGACGGGGGACGGCCGTCGGCTATGTACCGGCGCAGCCGGTCGAGGAAGACACGCTGGCCTGCCACCAGCGGCTGTACGGCGTCCGCCAGGGAGAACCAGGCGAAACGGTCCAGCTCGGGGAAGTCCCGCAGCACGCCGGAGCCCCGGGGCCATTCCATGGTGAAGGTGCCGGGCACGGCCAGGTCCGGGTCGAGATCTCCCTCGACGGCCCAGACGGTGACCGTCTTGCCACCCCGCTGCCGGGACTCGCCGAGCGGGATCCAGGGCCCCTCGGGCACCGGCAGCCCCAGCTCCTCCCGGAACTCCCGGCGCGCCGCCGCCTCGGGCGCCTCGTCGGCCTCGTACTCCCCCTTGGGGATCGACCAGGCGGCGTCCTCACGGCCGGACCAGAACGGCCCGCCCATGTGTCCGAGAAGCACGGCGGCACCGGAGTCCGTGACCCGGTGCAGCAGCAGTCCCGCGCTTCGTTTGCCCGACATGCCGTCAAGTCTGTGCACCCGCAAACCGGGTCGCCATGCGAACACCATGCCGAGAGCGCACGCGGCGGCGCGGATGGCTCGGGCGTGTCGCCCGCGTTTCCCCGGCGTGACGCGGTAAAGGAGGGTCCGGCGGTACGGAGGAGGGCGCCCCGGTCCTCGGATGACCCCATCGGTCCGATCGTATGAACGGTTGCGCTGTACGGGGGCGGTGCGGGCCGCGTCCGGCGGGGAGGAACAGGCGGTCGGTGCTACGGGACGGCCCCCTCCTCCTCGCCTTCCCGGCCCCGGATCAGCCGAAGTCCGGCGTCACGCCGGTCAGCCGGGCCGACACCTCCCACAGCCTCCCGGCCGTCGCCTCGTCCCGCGCCCGGGACGAGGACCGCGCGATCCCCGGGGCGCCCCGTACCTCCAGTGGCCCGCGCGGGCCGTAGTACTCCCCGCCCCGCGCGGCGGGATCGGTGGCCGACCGCAGTACCGGGAGCGCGCCGGCCGAAGCGGGCTGGGTGAACAGACGGGTGAGCCGCTCCGCCTTCGCGGCCAGCGGCTTGCCCGCCATGACGGGCCCCGCCTGGCCGAGTTCCGTCGCGGAGAGCCCGGGATGGGCCGCCAGCGCGTGGAGGTCACGCCCGGCGCGCCGCGCCCTGCGCTCCAACTCGGCCGTGAACAGCAGATTGGCGAGCTTGGCCTGTCCGTACGCGGGCCACTTGCGGTACCCGCGCTCCCCGGCCAGATTGCCGAAGTCGATCCCGCCGATCCGGTGCGCGAGCGAGGAGACCGAGACCACCCGGGACGGCCCCGACGCCCCCAGCACCGGCAGCAGCAGGCCGGTCAGGGCGAAGTGCCCCAGATGGTTGGTGCCGAACTGCATCTCGAAGCCGTCGGCGGTGTGGCGCAGCGGCAGCGCCATCACCCCGGCGTTGTTGACCAGCAGATCGAGCTGACCGTCCACGGTCCGCGCCAGGGTCTCCGCCGCCTCGCGCACGGACGCGAGATCGGCGAGATCGAGCCGGACGAGGCGGAGCTCGGCGCCGGGGACCGCCGCCCGTACCGTCGCCACCGCGCGTGCGCCCCGCTCCGGACTGCGGCAGGCCAGCACGGTCAGCGCGCCGGCCCGGGCCAGGGCGAGCGAGACCGCCGCCCCGATCCCGCTGTTGGCGCCGGTGAC
The DNA here is from genome assembly GCF_044744405.1 of Streptomyces sp. NPDC087310. Classification (NCBI taxonomy): domain Bacteria; kingdom Bacillati; phylum Actinomycetota; class Actinomycetes; order Kitasatosporales; family Streptomycetaceae; genus Streptomyces; species Streptomyces sp. NPDC087310. The sequence continues at coordinate 678,666 of NZ_JBIUYF010000006.1, forward strand.
GACCGCGCTGGTGCCGGTCAGGTCGGGGATGTCGTCCGTGCTCCAGGCTCGCATGCCTCCTTCTTACTCCAGGGAATGGAACAGATGCACGGAGGGCGCACCCCGGAGCGGCTGTCGGCGCTCAGACGTGACGCGTTCGGACGACGGTGACCGAGCCCTCGGTCGACGGTGACCCTCGGGCGCGGGTGACGGGGGCCTCCGACACCGGGACGGCCGGGGCGTGTGGACGCGGCGAGTGGCCCTCGCCGTGGCTGGAAATCGATTATTCCATCGATAATCGATTATCTGTTAGGGTCGGCCCATGGCGGAACACGGATCACCCTCGGAGCGGCTCTACGCCACGCTGCGCGCGGCCATCCTGCACGGGGTGTTCGTTCCGGAGGAGCCGCTCAAGCCGCAGGAGCTGGCGAGCGCGGAGAAGGTCAGCCTCGCCGTCGCCCGCGAGACCCTGCTCCGCCTGGTGGGCGAGGGCCTGGCGGCCCGGCTGCCGAACCGGGGGTTCGCGGTCCCGGCGGTCGACGCCGGGCGCTGGCAGCAGATCGCGGAGGCACGTGCCGTGACCGAACCGGCGATGCTCCGGCTGTCCGTCGAACGGGGCGGCGTCGACTGGGAGGTACGCGTCCGGGCCACTCATCACCACCTCGCGCGCACGCCGTTCCGGGAGCCGGGGGGCACGTACGTCTCCGACGAGTGGTCCGAGGCGCACCGCCAATTCCACCGCGCGCTGCTGGAAGGCTGCGGCAACCCGGTCCTCCTGGACGGCTTCGACCGTCTGTGGACGGCGAGCGAGCTGGCCCGGCGCTGGTCCGGCGCCCTCGTCCCGGAGCGGGACGGCGTGAAGGAGCACGCCGCTCTGGAGGAAGCCGCCCTGAACCGGGACGCCGAACGCGCCACGGACCTGCTCGCCCAGCACGTCCTGCACACCGCCCGGAACCTGACCGTACGCGGGGACTGAACCCCGCGGCACCTCAGACGAATTCAGGAGACCCCCATGGAGATCACCCCGGGCCGTCGCTGCCACGGCGCCGTCAACCCCCTGCACTCGGCCATGTACTTCGCACCGGAGGTGGCGGAGGAGTTCGCCGCCCTCGGGCTGGAGCACAGGGCCATGGCCTACTTCGCGGGCCGCGTGGCCCCGCTCGGGCCGGTCGGCGCGGGCACCGTCACGGCGACGTTCTACAACTTCAACCACGACCACGTGGCCCGGCACATACCCGCCGCGTGGACGGTCACCACGCCGGAGGCGGTGCTCGCCGCGCGGCTGCGCGGCGTGGACCGGATGCTGCGGCGACTGCTCGGGGAGGAGGCCCTCGCGTCGAAGGAGCTGGCCGAGGCGGCCGAACTGGCGCTGCGCGCCACCGAGGCGTGTCGCCGCGAGGCACGGCCGCTGTACGCCGCGAACGCGGACCGTCCCGTGCCCGAGGAGCCGCACCTGGCCCTGTGGCACGCGGCGACCCTCCTGCGCGAGCACCGGGGCGACGGTCACCTCGCCGCCCTGGTGGTGGCCGGCCTCTCCGGGATCGAGGCGCTGGTCCTGCACAACGCCACCGGCAAGGCGGTGACATCGGCCGTGCTCAAGCAGACCCGCGGATGGTCGTCGGAGCAGTGGGCCGCCGCCCAGGACGGGCTGCGCGAACGCGGTCTGCTGGACGAGGCGGGGGACCCCACGGAGGAGGGGACGGCTCTGCGCGGCGAGGCCGAGGCGCTCACCGACCGCCTCGACGCCGCCCCGTACGACCATCTCGGCGCGGCGGCCACCGCGCGCCTCACCGAGCTGGCCGACGGCTTCACCCGGACCGCGGTGGCCGCGGGCGCCTTCCCCGCGCAACTCTTCGGCAAGGGCTGAGGCGCCCGGTCACTCCGGTGCCTGCCCGCCGTCCGCCGCGTCCGCCCCGACCGCCGCCAGGGCGTCCGTGACGGTGTCGAGGGAGCGGGCGTGCGCGCGGTGGCTGGACGGCGTCTCCGGGTTCCACGCCACGATCCGGGCCCGCTCCTCGATGGCCCGCCAGTGCGCGTTGTCCTGAAGCAGCTCGCGCGGCGCCGCGTTCGCGCGTACGTCCGCGAGAACGATGTCCGGGGCCAGCGCGGCGGCCTCGGACCACTCGACCGTACGCCAGTTGGCCCCGCCGCCCTCCTCCGGCGCGATGAGGCCGACGCCCAGCTCCGTCAGCGCCCGCAGATCGGGCCAGGTGTCCGGGCGGGCCAGGTACGCCGTCTCGGGCCCGGCCGCGGAGAGCGCCAGCACCCGGGGGCGCACGGGCCCCGCCGCCTGTGCGCGCAGCCGCGCCTCCGCGCGCTCCAGCTCCGCCACCGCGGGCTCCAGCGGCGCGTGCAGCGAGCGCGCCAGCTCCGAGAACCGGTCCCTGATGGAGTCGAGCGAACGGTCCTTCCCCACCTCGATCACGACGACCGGGATCTGCTCCTCCAGGTGCTTGGCGGCCTCCGGGTCGATGCCGTACACCTGTCCCGTGCCGTACCCGACGGCGACCACCAGGTCCGCCCCCGCGGCGTGGACGCCCTCCAGGTCGAAGGCGCTGCCCGCGCCGAAGGAGCGCAGCTCGGCGAGGGGCAGCTCGCCCGCCTTCGCCGGGTCCTGCGTCTCTCCGTCATGGTGGGAACCGAAGATCCCCAGGGGGCGCACTCCGTGGTCCCACAGCGTCGCGCCGGCCTGTATGTAGGCCACCACCCGTGTCGGACGATCCGTTGCCGCGGTGAGCCGGCCGCGATCGTCCGTGAACTCCCAGCCATTGCCCGGGTTCATGCCTCGCCTCGTTCCGCTCGTGTTGGTGCGGTGTCCGGGGCGCCGTATCCGTGCGCGGGTTCGTACGGGGCGCCCCTCAACTCTCTGCCCAACAGGGGGCGCGCGGACTCCACACCCGGGAAAGAGCCTATGGCTCGATCAGACCCGCCCGGATCGCGTACCGCGTCAGTTCCAGCCGGTCGCGCAGCCCCAGCTTCTGGAGGAGGTTGGCGCGGTGGCGCTCCACGGTCTTGGCGCTGATGAGCAGCAGGCCGGCGATCTCCTTGGAGGTGTGTCCCTCGGCCACCAGCTTGAGGATCTCCTCCTCCCGTGGGGTGACGGCGCTGTCCGGGATGCTGTCGCCCTGCCGTACCCGGTCGAGGTAGTTACGGATCAGGGCCGTCACCGCCCCCGGGTAGAGGAAGGGTTCGTCGCGCATCGCCGCCCGGCACGCCTCCACCAGGTCGCGGTCCGCCACGGACTTGAGGACGTAGCCGCTCGCCCCGGCCTTCAACGCCTCGAAGAAGTACTGCTCGTTGTCGTACATGGTCAGCATGAGGATGCGGGTCCCCGGCTGGATCCGGGAGAGTTCGCGCGCCGCCTGAAGGCCGGTCAGCCGGGGCATCGCGATGTCCAGGATCACCAGGTCGGGGCGTTCGGCGCGGGCCAGTTCGATGGCCTCGGCCCCGTCGCCGGCCTCGCCGACGACCGTCAGGTCCGGTTCGTTGTCGAGGATCAGCCGGACCCCGCGGCGGACCAGCGCGTGGTCGTCCGCGAGCAGGATGCGGGTCGGTGTCGTCTCGGCCATGGTCAGTTGCTCCCGTTCCTGATCGGCACACGCAGGCGTACGCCGGTTCCGCCGCCCCGTCCCGCGTGCTGTCCCGGCTCTTCTCCCCGGCCGGGGTCCACGGTGATCTCGGCCCCGATGAGCAGGGCCCGTTCCCGCATGCCCCTGATCCCCGCGCCCTCGGTCGCCGTACCGACGCCCCGGCCGTCGTCCGCGAGGAGGAGTTCCACGCCGGTGGGCGTGCGCCGGAGCGCGATATCGACCCGGCGCGCGTCCGCGTGGCGGACGATGTTGGTCAGCCCTTCCTGCGCCACCCGGTAGACGACCAGTTCGGCATCCTCGCCCAGCTCCGGCAGATCGCCGTCGAAGCGCTGGCGGACCGTCAGCCCGGTGTGCGTGGTGATCTCGGTGGTCAGCGCCTTGAGCGCGCTGATCAGCCCCAGCTCCTCCAGGACGCCGGGGCGCAGCCGGCGCGCGATCCGGCGGATCTCGTCGAGGCTGTCGCGCGTCGTCTCCTGCACGTGGAGCAGGTCGGCGCGCAGCGGGGCGGGGGCCCCGTCGGCGACCCGCTTCAGTTCGAGCAGTACGGCGGTGAGGGTCTGGCCGACCTCGTCGTGCAACTCCTGCGCGATCCTGCGGCGTTCGGCCTCCTGAGCGGAGAGCGCGAGTCCGCTGCTCGCCGCCCGCTCGGCCTCCAGCCGGTCGAGCATGGTGTTGAACGTCATGATCAGCTCGGCGATCTCGCCGTGTCCCGACACCGCGGGCCGGCGGCCGGGGCGCAGCAGATCGGTCGTCGTCATCGCCCGGGTGAGCCGTTGCAGCGGAGAGAGCCCCACACGCAGCAGCGCCGCGTTGGCGACGAGCATGGCCACCAGCCCGAGGGCCATGATCAGGGCCTCCGTCAGCAGGACGGGGGCGGACACGGTGACGGGGCCGAGCAGCAGCAGGGCGGTGGCCGCGAACAGGACCGCGGCGTTGAGCAGAAAGATCCGCCAGAACAGGGACACGGGGCATGGCCTCCTCGCAGGTGACGTCCCCACTATCACCCGCGCCGGGGGAGTGGTCCGACCACCGCCCCGGCCCCCCACGCGTCTACATGTCGCGCACCCCCCGATGTGGGTGTCGATGCGGATGGCGGGGGAGGACCACGGCGGGCGATCGTAGGGGGACACCGTCCGGGGAGACGACGCGGGTGCGACGGAGGGTGCGGCGGAGGGTACGGGGCAGGCGCGGAGCGCGTACGGGGCAGGTTCGGGGCAGGCACGGGAGCGGGTACGACGGCGGGGAGGCGGACCATGGCGACGGACGAGGACCGACGGCTCGGTGACCTGGCGGAGCAACTGCGCCACGACGACCCCCGGTTCTTCCACGCGCTGGAGGCCGGCACCCCGTGCCGCCCCCGCGAGTACCGGCACGGCACCGCCTGGCTGACGCTGGCCGTCGCACTCGGCGGGCTGGCCCTCGGTATCGTCCTCGGCCACGGGCTGCTCATCGCGGGAGGACTGGTACTGGCGGGGATCGCCGCGCATCGCTTCGACCCCGACCGCGCCCGGGTGAGGCAGGGCATCGGGCCGCCTCCCGGGTAGTCCTCCCCGGCCCCGGCGGGCTTGCGCCGCCGGGAACGACGAACCGCCGGAGTCTCCGGCGGTTCTTTTCGTTGTATAGGCCACAAACCTCACAAATTATTTTACGTTAAAATAGTTCGCAGGTGACCAACGCTCTCTTGAGCGTTGGCGCGCCCATTACTTGAGATGCTGGGCGGTCGGTCGAATTCGCGGGGGCGGAGGGGGCGGTTCCATGAGACGCGCACCCCTGACGGCCCGCCGCGGCCGGTCGGCCGGCACGGTGTCCGTCGCGTCGCGGGTCCCCTTACAGGTGCTTCCTCGCGACGCATGATGCAGAATCCCTGTCCGGTGGCGGACGGCTGACGCAGTCGTGCCCCGTCGCCGTACCAGGGGTCAGCATGCCCGCACACCCTCACGCCACGCCCGCATGGAGCCGTTTCCTATGGAGCACACCGCTCACGTCAGCAAGACCACCCTGCCCGGGGTCGGCACCCGCTACGACCTCAACACGGAAGCGGGAAAGCACCTCTCGGTCGTCGTGCACCAGGACGGGCGCCGCATCCTGGCCTTCCACGACCCCGAGGACGACGACAACTGCCGGGACGCCGCGACCCTCGCCCCGCACGAGGCGACCGCGCTCTGCAAGCTCCTGACGCCCGACCCCGTCGCCCATCTCCACCAGCACATCGAGATCGACCTGGTCACCGAGCACATCCCGGTCACCAAGCGTTCCCCTTATGTCGGCCGGACGCTCGGCGCCACCCAAGTACGCAGCCGCACCGGCGCCTCCATCGTCGCCGTCCTGCGCCGCACCGACGCCTTCCCCTCGCCCACCCCGGACTTCCGCTTCGCCCTGGGGGACACGCTCGTCGTCGTCGGCACCCGGGAAGGCGTGGACGCCGTCGCCGAACTGATCACCGGAGGATAAAGCGCCCGTGCACGAGACCACCGCACTGCTCATCGAACTCGGGGCCATCATCCTGGCTCTGGGGATACTCGGCCGGCTCGCCGGCCGCGTGGGCTTCTCCGCCATTCCCCTGTACCTGCTCGCCGGACTCGCCTTCGGGCACGGCGGACTCCTCCCGCTCAACGCGAGTGAGGAGTTCGTCGCCACCGGCGCCGAGATAGGCGTGATCCTGCTGCTGCTCCTGCTGGGGCTGGAGTACAGCGCGTCCGAACTCGTCTCCAACCTCAAGACGCAGTACCCCTCCGGCATCGTGGACTTCGTCCTGAACGCCGTGCCGGGCGCCGTCGCCGCGCTGATCCTGGGCTGGGGACCGGTCGCCGCGGTGGCCCTGGCCGGCGTCACCTGGATCTCCTCCTCCGGAGTGATCGCCAAGGTCCTCGGCGACCTCGGCCGCCTCGGCAACCGCGAGACCCCCGTGATCCTCGGCGTCCTCGTCATCGAGGACCTCGCCATGGCCGTCTACCTGCCGCTGCTCACGGCCCTGCTCGCCGGGCTCAGCCTCGCGGGCGGCAGCCTGACGCTGCTGATCTCGCTCGGCACGGTCGGCGCTGTGCTCTACCTGGCGCTGCGGCACGGCCGGCTGATCAGCCGCGCGGTCTCCTCCGACAACCCCGAGATGCTGCTGCTGGTCGTCCTCGGCCTCACCGTGCTCGTCGCCGGGGTCGCCCAGGAGCTCCAGGTGTCCGCCGCCGTCGGCGCGTTCCTGGTCGGCATCGCGCTCTCCGGAGAGGTCGCCGAGGGCGCGCACAACCTGCTGGCCCCGCTGCGCGACCTGTTCGCCGCCGTCTTCTTCGTCTTCTTCGGCCTGAACACCGACCCGGCCGCCATCCCGCCGGTCCTGGTGCCCGCCCTCCTCCTGGCGACCGTCACCACCCTGACGAAGATCGCCACCGGTTGGTACGCGGCGAAGCGCGCCGGGGTCAGGACGGCCGGCCGCTGGCGGACCGGCGGCACCCTCGTGGCACGCGGTGAGTTCTCCATCGTCATCGCAGGTCTGGCCGTCGGGGTGGAGCCGCGGATCGGCCCGCTGGCCACCGCGTACGTCCTCATCCTGGTGATCCTCGGCCCGCTGGCCGCGCGCTGGACGGAGCCGCTGGCCCGCCGGATCACCGGTGGCTCCAAGGCCCCGGCCGTCGCCGCGCCCGTACCGCTCGTGAAGACCGAGCCGTCCGCGCAGGCGGAGCCGTCGGCCCGGGCCGAGCCGTCCGTACGGGCCGAACCGCCCGTGCCCGAGGCGAACGACACGGCGACCAGCCAGAGCTGACCGCCCGGCCCGCCGTCGGGCCGCCCCGGCCAGGACCCCGCAAGGCGAACGGGGCACAGGACGCGCGCCCTGCGCCCTGTGCCCCTGTCCTGGTGGTGCCGGCCAGGGGCCGGCACCGGTGTCAGACCCCGACGCCGAAGTCCGCGGCGATGCCCGAGAGACCCGAGGCGTACCCCTGGCCGACCGCGCGGAACTTCCACTCCGCGCCGTTGCGGTACAGCTCACCGAAGACCATGGCCGTCTCCGTGGCCGCGTCCTCGCTCAGGTCGTAGCGGGCCAGCTCGGCGCCGCCCGCCTGGTTGATCACCCGGATGTACGCGTTCCGCACCTGGCCGAAGCTCTGGCCACGGTTCTCGGCGTCATGGATCGACACCGGGAAGACGATCTTCGAGACCTGGGCCGGCACATTGGCCAGGTCCACCTTGACGGTCTCGTCGTCGCCGTCGCCCTCGCCGGTCAGGTTGTCGCCGGTGTGCTCGACGGAACCGTCCGGGCTCTTGAGGTTGTTGTAGAAGATGAAGTGCTGGTCGGAGGAGACTTTTCCGGACTCGTCACACAGCAGGGCGCTCGCGTCGAGGTCGTAGTCGGTACCGGTCGTCGTCCGTACGTCCCAGCCGAGGCCGACCAGGACCGCTGTCAGTCCCGGCGCCTCCTTGCTGAGCGAGACATTGCCGCCTTTGGACAGGGAAACTCCCACGCTGCTCCTCCTGAGCTGAGCCGAATCGGTCATGCGGAAGTAAAATCTACAGGAGTGTAGAAGCGAACGGGAGTGAGATCCGGCCCGCTCTGCTGGCCGGTGTCCGACGGCCGGTGTGGCGACCCGGTACCGGCCCACCCGGCCGGACGCCGCACCCCACCGGCTCCGTAGCATGGTCCGTTCGCCCCGTGGTGCGTCCGCGCGGCCGGAGGGAGACAACGGTGACGGTGCACGGCAGTCCTGACGAGCGCCCCAGACGGCGCGGCCAGGGCGAACTGGAGGCGCAGGTACTCGCCGCGCTCCGGCAGGCGCCGGGGCCCGTCACGGCGGCCTGGGTACAGGAACGGCTCGGCGGAGACCTCGCGTACACGACGGTGATGACCATCCTGACCCGCCTCCAGGCCAAACGAGCGGTCACCAGGGAGCGCGCGGGTCGCTCGTTCGAGTGGCGCGCGGCCTCGGACGAGGCGGGGCTCGCCGCCCTGCGGATGCGCAAGGTGCTCGACGGCGAGACGGACCGCGAGGCCGTCCTGGCCCGCTTCGTCACCGCGCTCTCGCCCGACGACGAACGGCTGCTGCGCGATCTGCTCACCCTCCCCGAGGACGGCTTCGCCGAAGGCGGATTTCCCGAAGGCGGATTGCCCGGGGACGGCTTTCCTCAGGGCGGGACGGAGGGCTGACGGGATGGGGGTGTTCGTCTTTCTGCCGCTCGTACTGCCGCTGACCGCGCTGCCCGTCGCGCGCCTCGCCGAACTCCATCTGCACCCCCGGGTCGCCACCCGGCTGCTCTCCGCGCTCGCCGCCGTCCTCGCGGTGTGCAGCACGCTCTGCCTCGGCCTGCTGGTGGTCGTCGGTACGGCGCAACTCCCCGGCAACCCGCTGCCCGACGCCTGGTCGGACCCCGAGGTCCGCGAGGCGGTCCCGTACGACGAGGTCGCGGGCAAGGCGGCCATCGTCGCGCTTGCCGCGGTCGCCGTGGGGTGCGTGACCGCCGCCTGGCGCCACCGGCGCGTACGCCGCCGCGCGCAGGAGGCCCTGGCCGGACTGCCCGGCGGCGAGCTGGCCGTCCTGGCCGACGAGGCACCGTACGCCTACGCCCTCCCGGGCCCCGGGCCCGGCCGCGCTCCCCGCACCGGGGCCGGACCCGGGCGCATCGTGGTGTCCACGGGGATGCTCGCCTGCCTGGACGACCAGGAGCGGGACGCCCTGATCGCCCACGAACGCGCCCATCTCGCGGGCCGGCACCACCGGTTCCTGCTGACGGTACGGCTGGCCGCCCGCGCCAATCCGCTGCTGCGCCCGCTGCGTGCGGCCGTCGCCTACACCAGCGAGCGCTGGGCGGACGAGGAGGCCGCCCGGGTGACCGGCGAGCGCACGGTCGTGGCCCGCGCCATCGGCAAGGCCGCGCTCGTCTCCCGGGGCACCCCGGCGCCGACGCTGGCCGGGTTCGCCGCGCCGAGCCCCGGACCCGTCCCGCGCCGGGTGGCCGCGCTGCTGGGGCCCGCGCCGACGGCCGTCCACTGGCCGTCCGTACGTACCGCGGTAGGGCTGGCCGTCTGGGCCGCGGCGGCCGGAACGGTCGGCTCCGCCCTGTCCTCGGCGAACGCCATGGTCACGCTCTTCCTCGTCCTCCAGGCGGCCACCCCCTTCTGACCGCCCGGTGGCGCGGATCAGCTCGGTGGCGTGAGGCCAGGATCACGACGACTACGGGGTCACTCCTTGCGGTACTGGTACGCCTCCGCCGCCGCGGCCACCACCGCGTCCAGATCCCCACCCGCCGAGGCGGTGACATACGCGGCCACGGCGCCCTCCACGAACGGCGCGTCCACCAGCCGCGCCCCCTCCGGCAGCTCGTCGCCCTCGGCGAGCAGCGCCTTCACCGTCAGGACGGCGCTGCCCAGATCCACCAGAAGGGCGACCCCCGCACCGCGGTCCACCTCCGCCGCCGCGGCCGAGATCAGCTCGGAACTGGTCCCGAGCCCGCCGTCCTCGGTGCCGCCGGCGGCCGCGACCGGGGCCGCCCCGCCGCCCGCCAGCCCCCGCGCGAGGTCGGCGACGGCCGTGGCGAGCGCCGCGCTGTGGGAGACGAGCACGATGCCGACCGGCTGTCCGGCACTCATCACGCTGCCTCCGCCGTGTCGGCGAGGGCCGCGATCAGCAGCGCCGACGACGTGGCGCCCGGGTCCTGGTGCCCGATGCTCCGCTCACCCAGATAGCTCGCCCTGCCCTTGCGCGCCTGGAGGGGTACGGTCGCGAGGGCGCCCCGCTCCGCGGCCTCGGCAGCCGCCCGGAACGACGTGCCGGCCGACACCGGCGCCGCGCCCAGCGCCTCGACCGCGGGCTCCAGCGCGTCGATCATCGTCTTGTCCCCGGACGCGGCCCCGCCGAGCTGCGCCACCGACGCCACACCGGCGCCCAGCGCCTCGGCGAACTGCGCGGGCGTGACCTCCGCCGCGTCCCCGAGCGCCTTGCCCGTACGCCGCAGCAGCGTCCCGTACAAAGGGCCGGACGCGCCGCCCACGGTGGAGATGAGCCGGCGTCCCGCCAGGATCAGCACGGCGCCGGGGGAGTCGGGCGCCTCCTCCTCCAGAGCGGCCGCGACGGCGCGGAAACCACGCTGGAGATTGCTGCCGTGGTCGGCGTCCCCGATGGCCGAGTCCAGCTCCGTGAGCCGGTCCGCGGCCTGCTCCACCGCGCCGGCCGCGACCACCCCCAGCCAGCGGCGGAAGAAACCGGCGTCGAGCATGCGCTCCGATGTCTCGTCGTTCACGTGATCTCCTCACCCCGTGGAACGTTCCCCACGTCCCGGTCCCGCCCAGTCTGCCCTGCCGGTGACGGGGCTCACCGCGGCGACGGGCGCTCAGCGGCCCCAGCGGAGCGCGGGGGTCTCGACCGGCGCGTCCCACAGCCGCAGCAGCTCCTCGTCGACCTGGCAGAGGGTGACCGAGCAGCCCGCCATGTCGAGCGAGGTCACATAGTTGCCGACGAGGGTGCGGGCCACCGCCACGCCCCGCTCGCCCAGTACCCGCTGGACCTCGGCGTTGAACCCGTACAGCTCCAGCAGCGGCGTACCGCCCATGCCGTTCACCAGGGCGATCACGGGGCCCGAGGGGCGCAGATCGTCCAGTACGGCGTGCACGGCGAAGTCCGCGATCTCCCGCGAGGTCATCATCGGGCGCCGCTCGCGCCCGGGCTCCCCGTGAATCCCGATGCCCAGCTCCAGCTCACCCTCGGGCAGGTCGAAGGTCGGGCTGCCCTTGGCGGGCGTGGTGACGGCGCTCAGGGCGACCCCGAAGCTCCGGGACAGCTCGTTCACCCGCCGCCCGATCGCCTCGACCCGCTCCAGCGGCGCCCCCTCCTCGGCGGCGGCGCCCGCCATCTTCTCGACGAACAGCGTCGCCCCCGTACCGCGCCGCCCGGCGGTGAACAGACTGTCGGTCACCGCCACATCGTCGTTGACCAGCACTTTCGCGATCTGGATGCCTTCGTCCTCGGCCAGCTCGGCGGCCATGTCGAAGTTCAGGACGTCACCGGTGTAGTTCTTGACGACGAACAGCACCCCGGCACCACTGTCCACGGCCGCGGCGGCCCGGACCATCTGATCGGGCACGGGGGACGTGAACACCTCACCAGGACAGGCGGCGGCCAGCATCCCGGGCCCGACGAACCCGCCGTGCAACGGCTCATGCCCGGACCCGCCCCCGGAGACGAGTCCCACTTTCCCGGCCACGGGCGCGTCGCCCCGTATCACCACGCGACGGTCCACATCGACGGAGAGCTTGGGATGCGCGGCGGCCATGCCCCGCAGAGCATCCGCGACCACGGTCTCCGGCACATTGATGAGCATCTTCAACGGTATCTCCCAGGTAGGCCAGCAGATGCGCCTCTGATCAGCGTTTTTGCAGGTCAGGATGCATGTGGGCGATGTGTGATCTTGGCGGTCCTCGGCGCTTCGAGGCGCGGGCCGACGGTACTGATGCTGACCTCATGCCGACTTTTCTGATGCATCGTCAGCTCCTTGTGGGGTGGTCCCGAGTGCGACGGCCTGCCGCCCTCTTCCAGTATCGATCGAACCCGGCCGAGTGGCACGGCATGCGACGTGAGCGCCGGAAGGAATTGCCTCCTGTTGGAGTCGGTCGCACCACGGATCGGCCCTGCCTTGCGCAGCGCCTGCTGACGACAGCGGCTGACTTCTACCGCATCACGCGTGATGACTTCCACGTTGGATCGAGCGGCCGTGCAGGAGCCTTCAAAGAGCTGTTGAGCACTGACGACGATGGCAAAGTTGCCCTCTACGTCACGGTCAAAGCGGAGCTGATGGATCCGCTACGCCCTCACCGGGTCTCGGTGACGACGCGCACTGGCCGTGATGGCCAGGGGCCGGCCTTGGACGGCGCCGCCCGCGAACTGCTGAAGGCCACCTACCTGCGGCCTCTGCGGGATGCCGAGGCCGAGCTGCGTTCTGGTCGTGGATCAAGGCTGTCGCAGATCCTCGCTGGGCCGAGCGTGTCACAGGCTGCAACGGGCGTCGGTGGGCGGGGATTCGAGGTCGAGGAGATATTTCTTGACCACGTCGTCGACGCACTTGCTGCCGCCGAGGAGGTAGGCGCCGTGCTGCTTGCCGTCGACTGTGAGCAGGCTGCCGTCGAGGGCTCGCGCCATCGCGATGCCGCCCTCGTGCGGCGTCACAGGATCGCCGGTGACGGACACGACGAGCGTCTCGGGGATGCCTTCGACATCGGCGAGCCAGGGCTCGTCGCGTGTTGGCGGCGCGGGCCACGCCTCGCATTCGCTGTGGTGGTTGCCCGCCGTGAACACGTCGATGTCGAACATCGGGGCGGCCTCCCCGATCTTGCGTGCGAGCGCGGTCTGTTCCTCCGGCGTCGGACGGGGTGAGTCCATGCAGCGCACAGCGATGTTCGTGTCGGGATCCGTGCCGTAGGCGCCGTCCGCCGTGCGGGCGAAGAAGGAGTCGCGCAGGGCGAGCATCTCGTCGGCGTTGCCCGCTTCGAGCGCGGTCAGGGCGGAGATGACGTCGGGCCATTTCTTTTCGGAGTACAGTCCGCCGCTGATGCCGAGGTAGACGTCCCAGATGCTCAACTCCCGGCCGCCGGTGGTCGGTGCTGGTGTCTCGACGAGCGGTTGGACGATCTCGTGCAGGCGGTCGTTCGCAGCCGCGGGGTCGGGGCCGAGAACGCAGTCGGGCGATTCTGCGCAGCGTGCGGCGAGGTCGTCGAACCGTGCCTGCAGTCCGGTGAATGAGGAGAGGCGGAACCCGCTCGCCGTCAGGTCGGGCGAGACGGCCCCGTCGAGCACCATCGCGCGGACCTTTTCGGGGTAGGCCGCGGCGTACATGGCGCCCAGTTCGGTGCCGTAGCTGTAGCCGAGATAGGTCAGCTGGTCGTCACCGAGCACCTTTCGCATGATGTCCATGTCGCGCACGACGTTGGTGGACCCGGCGTTCACGAGGTTCGCGATGCCGCCGGAGCCGTCCGCGCAGCGCTCTGCGAGTTCGGTCGCCTCCTCGGTGCTCGTGATGTCGTACACCACGCCGAACCGCGGTGCGTCGCCTGCGTCGTACTGCTCGTCGGTGTAGCAGTCGAGGGGCGGGGTCGACGACCCGATCCCGCGAGGATCGAAGCCGACGATGTCGAAGCGCTTGGCGACGGGACTCGCCTGCCACAATGGCAGGGTGGACGCGACGAGGCTGGTGCCGGATCCTCCGGGTCCGCCCGGGTTCAGCAGCAGCGAGCCCTCGGCCTCACCCGCGGCGGGGAGGCGCGTGAGCGCGATGTGCGCCTTCTTCCCCTCCGGCTTGTCGTAGTCGAGCGGTATCTCGACCGAGGCGCACTGGAGCGCCGGGTTCGCGAACAGCTTGGCGTCCGCCTTGCTCGTCGCGGTGTCCTCGCATCCGACCCAGTCGAGCTCTTGCCCGAGATAGGCGCCGAGGTCCGCGTCCGCGCCGGAGTCCGGTGGAGGAGAAGCGGGCGTGCATCCGGCGAGCAGGAGGAGAAAAGCCGCGGCGGCCGCGCCGAGCACGGTCTCGCGGTATCGGGATCGAGGGTCTGAGCGCATGCGTTTCTCCCGTGTCGAGCCGCGGTCGTGCGCGAGGGTGCGGCGGTGGTTCGACGGTCTGTTCCCGGTCGGGGCGCTGAGGTGGCCGACAGGGCGGCACGTGACCGGTCAGTGCGGGGGTGTCAGCTCTCGATCCCGTCGGTCTCGGCGTCCAGGAGCCGGTGATGGCGGAAGGTGAGTGCTCGTTCGACCCCCGCGAGGCCGGCCGTGATGGTGAGAACCGTGTTCGCCCATGCCGACAGGTCGATGGGCGAGACGAACGAGGGGGTGCGATCAGTCCAGGGTGGCTGGTGGGTGACCAGCTCAAGCGGGTGCGGGGCGAGGATCAGCAGATTGATCATCAGCACGGTGACAGCGCAGGCGGCGAGGGCTCGCCCGGATCCGGGGCCGGGCGTCGATCAACCTTTCCGTATCGCCGTCGAGCCCGTCGAAGCCGTAAGGATCTTTCCGCGCCGCACCGGTCCAGAGATCCTGCCGGTCGCTCATGTCTCCCCTGTCCGGGGTCGTGACGGAACAGAGTACCGCCACGACGCCTTCTAGCATGCCTGTGCTAGAAGAAACTAGCACAGGCATGCCAAAGATTGACTAGGATGGGGTCATGCCCAAGAGAGCCAATCCGGATATCCGCCGAGAGCGGGTCGCCGACGCCGTGATCGAGGAGATCGCCGCGCACGGGATCCGCTCGGTGACCCTCGCCCGGATCTCCGCACGCACCGGCCTGGCCATCGGGAGCATCCGCCACTACTTCGGCGACACCGTCCGAGAGGTCATGCGCTTCACGTTGGGTGTCGTCCTGCAGCGCGCCGCGAGCCGCGACGCGAAGATGTCCGACGATCCGGTCGCACGGATTGTGGATGTGATCGCATTCACCGCTCCGACCAGCGAGCAGGAGCGCAAGGAGAACATCGCTCTCGTCGAATACCGTGTCATGGCGCGCACGGACGCGGAGCTCGCGTCCGAAATCGCTGCCACGTCCCTCGCGGGCGCGGAGGTGATCCGCTCGTTGCTGCGCGATGCGCTGGCCGACCGCGCGATCGACGAGGAGGCGCTGCACCGCGAGGCGCTCCTGCTGTTCGCCCTGGTCGAGGGCTTCTCGTTCAGTTCGGCGCTATTCTCCGCCCCGTTGAACGAGGCGGACGTCCGTGCCGTTGTGACGGCGACCGTGCGACGTCTGCTCGATGCTCTTCCGCCTTCCAATGAAGCCGTCGAGGGAGCGGCTGGAACTGAGCTTGTTCTTTAACCTGCGTCTGGCTTCTGGCAAGGCAACTGGCGGGCGTGGTCAGCCGAATCGGGATGCGCTGGTCTGTGGGACAGTTGCATACTCGCCAGATGGCCTTGTTCTCCGGTCGGTTCCGGGATCCGCGCAGCAGCGAGTACGACTTCATCAGCTCGATCATGGTGCGGTGCCCCAGTTGTGCGAAGGCCGCTCGTGTCGTTCTGGCGCCCGAAGACTCCGATCTCGGCGGTCGGATGCTGTTCAGGCCGCGACGTCTGGTCTGCCGTGGCTGCGGGCTGTCACGGGTGTGGAGCGGTCGTCTCGTCACGCTCTCCCGTGGAACAGCTCAACCCGCGACGGATCCGTACTTCGGTGTCCCGCTGTGGCTCCAGGTTGAAACCCGGCATGGGTGGTTGTGGGCCTATAACCTCGAACATCTCGATCTGATCCGCTGTTTCGTCCAAGCGTCGCTGCGAGAGCGAGCGCCCTGGTATGACACCGGACAGAAGATGACTTTGGTGGCCCGCCTCCCGGCATGGATCAAGCGGGCGAGGAACCGGGACGAGGTCCTGCGTGCCGTCAGTCGGATCCACGCGTCACTGGCTGCCGCCTGAGCTGCTCAAAAGGCGTCCGAACGCCGCTCGAACTTGATCTCTGGTTGTGCTGTGCAGCTGACGCGCGGGCGGCCTTCAGCTCAAGCCGGGAGGTGGCAGATGGACCGTCAGTACATGGGGATTTCTGATGAGGTGCAGTACCTAGACATGTCTGAACGATGGATGTACCGAGAGTCCTTGCGACATGGACTTCCAAGGTACTACTTCGGGGCAAGGTAAAATTCAAGGCCGGGGATCTGGACCGGTGGGTGCGGCAACAGAGGGTTGTTTGAAGGGGGCCGGATGATTATCCGGCCCCCTTCTCGTTACAGTTCTTCATTGAGGATACGCGCAGCTCGTCCAATGGATGCGGGCATCAAGTGGCGGTATTGATCCGAAACTCAATCGGTTCTATTCGAGGGTGTAGCGGACGTGGGATCCGCCGAAGTATCCGCGGACGATGTGTGGCTGCCGTTGGCGGC
>NZ_JBIUYF010000007.1:0-645921 GCF_044744405.1 Streptomyces sp. NPDC087310
ACGGCCCCGAGGCCGACGGGACGCGGATTCGCGTACGGCGCGGCACACACCTCCGTTACGCCCTGAACGAGAACCCCATGAGTTTCTGATCAATAGGAGCCTCTCGGAACTCGCCCGGCTTGCAGTGCTTCAGGCGAGCGGACTCACGGAGCACTCCATCGATTTGCTCTGTTATGCGGTAGACGTCGTCCGCGACCATTCGCTCCAGGTTGGCCGCATACGCTTCTCCGTTGCGATGGCCGCAACCAGACATAAGGTCGATGGCGATGCGTAGCCCGTCGGATGCCACTTGTTTGAGGGTCGATGAGCATCGAGGAGGACCTTCTTGAGGGCGCCGAACGCGTTCTGCTGGGTGGCCAGTCCGACCTCGCGTTCCTCCATCCCCATGATGAAGTCTTCGATGACGGTGGAGCTGAAGGTGTTGATCCTGCGGGTTTCCAGCGCCGGAAGGATCTGGTTGTCCAAGAGCTGGTTGGTTGCGCGCTCCGGAGTGGGGTCCGGCGATACCGATGCCGACCTCGTGCTGACATCTCTGACGCATCGTCAGCTCCCTGTGGGGTGGTCCGACGCGGCGGGCTGCTGTCCCTTCCAGTACCGATCCAACCCGGCCAAGTGGCACGGCATGCGACGTGAGCGCGGAAGGCGTATGCCACCTGTCGGAGACGGTCGCGCCGCGGATCGGTTCCTGGCCGGTTCCCGGCCGGTTCCCGGGGTGGCGCGGGCAGGCCGCCCGAGCGATCGAGCCGGCCCTTCCGTTCCCGCAGGTTGAACTCCTCCGGACCAGCGCGTCTCGTCGGCCGGGCTGGAGGCCGAGGGCAGCATGGCCCCATGAGCGAACGAACGATTGCGCTGGTCACCGGCGCGAACAAGGGAATCGGCTACGAGATCGCGAAGGGCCTGGGCGCCCTGGGCTGGAGTGTCGGTGTCGGTGCCCGCGACGATCAGCGCCGTACCGCCGCGGTGGAACGACTGCGCGCGGACGGTGTCGACGCGTCCGGCGTACCGCTGGACCTGACCGACGACGCGAGCGTGACCGCCGCCGCACACCTGATCGAGGAACAGGCCGGGCGCCTCGACGTCCTCGTCAACAACGCCGGCATCACCGGCGGCATGCCACAGGAACCCACCCAGGTCGACCCCGCCACCATCCGGACGGTCGTGGAGACCAACGTGATCGGCGTCATCCGCGTCACCAACGCGATGCTGCCGCTGCTGCGCCGCTCCGCCTCGCCGCGGATCGTGAACATGTCGAGCAGCGTCGGCTCCCTCACCCGGCAGTCGGGAACCGACGCCGAGCGGACGGTGGGCCCGGTGTCCGCGGCGTACTCGCCGTCGAAGACGTTCCTGAACGCCGTCACGCTCCAGTACGTCCGGGAGCTGAGCGGCACGAACATCCTGATCAACGCCTGCTGTCCCGGCTATGTCGCGACCGACCTCAACGGCTTCCAGGGCGTACGCACCCCCGAACAGGGCGCGGCGATCGCCGTCAAACTCGCGACCCTGCCCGACGACGGCCCGACCGGCAGGTTCTTCGAGGACGCGGGCGAAGTGCCCTGGTGACGCACACGGCGGACCTCACCCGCGGTCCGCCGTGCGGTACTTCGTCAAGCGCGCTCATGGCCGGACGGTCTGTCTCGGGGGGCCGACACCGGCACGCTCGCTTCAGGTACGGGGACGTACCGAGGTCGCGGGGGTGGGGCCGTCGGGGCGGACCGTGATGCCGAACAGCGCCTTCGCCGGGGTGGCGGAGAAGGCCAAGGTGTGGGCAGGCAGCAGGTGTTCGAGGAGGACGGTCGATTCGCGGAGCGCGAACTGGAGACCGAGGCAGGCGCGAGGGCCGATACCGAAGGGGAAGTAGGCCCCCGGGTGGGCGGGCCGGCCGTCGGGGGTGGTGAAGCGCTCGGGGGCGAAGTGCTCCGGGTCCGGCCACAGTTCGGGGTCGCGGTGGGTGAGGTAGGGGCAGACCAGGATGTCGGTCCCCGCCTCGACGGTGTACCCGGCGAGGGTGTCGTCCTCGGCGGCGTGGCGCGGCAGGATCCAGGCGGAGGGGTAGAGCCGGAGCGTCTCGTGGACCAGGGCCTGAACGGCCTGGCGACGCTGCTCCGAGCCCTCGCCGCCGGCGGCGAGGGCTTGTTCGCGGGCGGCGGGGTGCCGGTCGAGGAGCAGATAGAGCCAGGTCAGGGTGGTGGCGGTGGTCTCGTGCCCGGCCACCAGCAGTGTGACCATCTCGTCGCGGATCAGCCGGTCGGTGTACTCGGGGCGTTCGGCGGCGGCGTCGGTCAGAACGTGCAGAAGGCCGGGCCCGTCGGGACCGGCCGCCCCGCCGCGGGCGGCCTCGACGGCGTGCCGGGCGACCGCGTCGATCCGGGCGAGATCGGCGGCGACGGCGTCGTGGGAGTCGGTCACGTCGGCGGGCAGAGTGGGGAGGGCGGTCGCCACGGCGGCCACGGCGTCCAGTTCGCGCTCGGTCCCGTCGTCCAGGGGGTGTCCGGTGAGGGAGCGCCAGATCGCGTCCAGGGCGAAGCGGCGCATCTCGCGCCCGACGTCGAAGGTCTGTCCGGTACGGGCGTATCCGTCCCAGCGTTCGGCGGTGGTCCGGGCGGCCCCGGTGATCCGGTGTTCGTAGCGGCGCATGCCGGGGCCGGTGAACTGGGACTGCAACAGGCGGCGTTGGGACTTCCAGGCCGCACCGGTGGCGGAGAGGACTCCGTCACCGATCAGCAGTCGGGCGCGGTGGGAGCGCTTGACGTACCGGTCCGGGTGCCGGGCGAGTACATGCTGTACGGCCCCCGGGTCGGTGACGAGAACGGTAGGCGCCGGCCCGACGCGGAACGCGGCGACGCCGCCGAACCGCTCGCGCACCTGGGACAGCAGTTCGACCAGTTCACCGCCCTCCGACCGCCACCGCCGCACGAGTTCGGGCTCGGCCTCGGGGACGGCTCGTCCCGTTGCGGGTACCCGCGTGAGCGAGTCGGAGGTGGCTTCGGCGTCCATGGTTCCTCTCCTGGTCGACCGTGCTCGGCCCTGATGGAGCGATCGCGCCACGGACTTTACGGGAGCGGGCGGAGCCGCGGGACGCAAACCGTCGGGGCTGTGGTCGCCGGTGTGGCCGCTTCGGGTGGCACGTGGGCTTTCTCCAGGAGCGCCCTGCTGGGGGTCCTGCCCTGGATCGGAGCCAAGGACAGGGCTGTCAGGGCGCCGCGTTCAGCAGGTCGAGCGCGCTCTGCTGGCGTGCCGCGTCCGTCGTGTCGAGCGGTCCGTTCCAGCGCAGCCCGTACTGGCCGAGCGGATTGCGGTCACGGGCGTACGCGGCCTCCGCCTGCCTGGACAGATACGCCGTGTAGGGATGGTCGGCGAGAGCCGCGTTGAGCTTGCCGAGCCCGCGTACGTGCGCGCCCTTGAAGGACGGGCCGTCGGCCCCGCAGTCACCGCCCTCGCACGGGTCGCGCAGGATGCCGCCGGTGTTCAGGGACGAGGAGGTGGTGGCCGCGTCGGCGATCTGTCGCGCCGTGGTGAGGAGAGCGGCCTCCTGGGTGGCTCGGTTCAGCTCCGTGAGCGCTCCGAGCAGCACACCCTGGTTGTACGACCAGACGGCGGCGCCGTTGTTGCGGCAGGTGGACAGATCGATGCCGTCGTTCACCAGGCGCGAACTGTTGACCATCCCGGTCCCCTGGAACCACGACCAGCCTGCGCGGGCCCGGCCCAGATAGACGGTGTCGCCGGGGACACGGTTGTGCAGTGCCGCGTTGAGCTGGATGTAGAGGGAGTTGGCGATGGCGTTCTTGTAGGTCTTCGCGGTGCTCCACCACACACCGCCGCCGCAGACACCGTCCCAGTAGGACGCCATGTGATCGGCGTCCGCGCGCGCGGTGTTCAGATACCGGCTGTCGCCGGTCGCGTCGTACGCGGCGATCCAAGCCAGCCCCCACCACCCGGTGTCATCGATGTAGTCGTTGCGGAACTGGCCTCCCTGCGCGTTCAGTTGGCGATCGTAGGTGCGGGCGATGGCGTAGCGGTAGCTGGGCATTCCCGAAACGCGGATGTTGTCGATGACCGCGGTGAGCGCGTTGGCCGAGTTCCACCAGCCGGTGGTGTCGAACAGCCCGGTGCCGTTGTTGTAGAACTGCATCTGCGCCGTGGCCGCGGCCGTCCGGCGGTCCCACGCGTTCCAGGTCGTACGCGCCCAGGGTGTGCAGGCGATGTCCGTACGGTCGCCTGCCTTGCCGCAGGCGCGCAGCGCGCCGACCCCGTTGGTGTTCCAGTCGTCCACGTTGTACATGAGCGTGCGCCAGCCGCGCTGTCCGGCGGGCACGGTGGTGGCACCGAGGCGGCTGCCGGAACTCCAGGTGCGCCCGCCGTCGAAGGACCGGTCGAGCCAGACCTCGTCGCCGGGGCTGCCGTTGTCCGTCGAGGCCCAGCCCATCGCGTCCTGGTCGTCGAAGTGGAGAACGATCGAGCGGGAGAAGAGCGTGGTGGAGACGGGGGCACGGTCCTGTGGCGAGAGCGCGGGGTCGCGCGCGTCGCAGTACGTGTTGCAGATGGCCGCGGTCGGGGCGGCGCCCGCGGCCGGGGTCACGGCCGCAGCCGGGGTCACGGCTTGTGGGTTCAGGGCAGCGGGAAGCGCCACGGCGAGCAGCGCCACCAGATGACGCATCCGGACTGACAACGTTATCCACATGGGCGGCTCCGGGATCGACGGGGCGGCTGAGAGCGCTCCCGGAACGTATGGCAATGGCGTGCCCACGTCAATGCGTCCTGAGCCTCGCCCGTGACCTGGTACACGTCGGCCGGCAGTTGGGGTGCGAGGACTTCGGCGGGTGGGCCGAGTCGGGGAGGTGGTGCCCACCCTGCGGTCCTTCAGGCCGAGGGCGAGCATCAGTTCGGCGGGGTGCTGGTGGGTGGTGACCACCCGCGACGGCGGCCTGTCGTAGGTCGTCCTCACACCGGCTTCCTGGTTCCCGTCGCGGCGATGACCTGGCCATATCGCGTTCCTTCGGGTTTCCGGCAAAGTGCCCTCTTGCTGACAGCGGGGAGAAGAGGGTGGAAGGATGGCCGGAGCAACAAGGCGACGGCGGTCAGAGGAAGCCGGTGGGAATCCGGCACTGACCTGCAACCGTGAGCGGCCGTCGGGCCGGGAGTCCCGCAACTGACGTGCTGGAGGGCGGCACGGATCTACGGGATCTTGATACGGACAGCCCCGCGCCCCGGAAACACCCGTCCGAGGACCGTCGGGACAAGCAGGCGCCTCCGGGGCCTGAGCGGCGCTGAGGCCGGCCGAGGAACGGCGGGGCCGGCCTCCGATGCCCAGGGTCAGTCGGCGGTGCGGTGTCCGCGTCCGCGGGTGGCGGCCAGGAGCGCGGCGCCCGCGGCGAGCGCCGCGCCGCTCGCCCAGAGGGCGGCCGACGCGCCGCCGGTGCCCGTGGCGGCCAGCATGCCCGGGGCGACCGGGGCGGTCCGGGGTGCACTGATGGTCTGGGTGTGTGGCTGCTTGCCGTTTCCGCCGGCGGCGCCGTCCGGGCCGGGCGCCCCGCCGCTGCCCCCGACGTTCTTCACCCGCACCGTGAACTGGGCGGTGTTGTTGGCCTGGTGGGTGTCGAACGTCAGCTCCCCGCCGTTCACCGACATGGTGCGCATCGTGGCGCGGGTGGTGGCCGGTGCGTCCTCGGTGACGCGCAGCGTGAACGGTAGGTCCACGGCCTGGCCCACGGCGAACGGCGAGCGGGTCGCGCACATGTACTGCGGGGCTCCGGGGCGGGGTTCGTCCGTTCCGAGGTCGGTCCAGAGGCGGCAGCGGTCGGGGACCTTCACCGCCGTGGTGCCCTCGGGAATGTCGACCAGCAGCCCGATCTGGTCGTCGGAGGTGAGGAGGTCGAAGGTGGCGGGCCCGTCGTTACGGAGCTTCGCCGTCAGCGTCACCTCCGTGCCGGGGCCGGCCTCGGCGGTGACGGAGTCGCCGGTGACAGCGAGATCGGCGGTGTTGGCGGCGTTGATCTTCCACATCCCCTGTTCCGTCACGGTGCCGGGCGGGGGCGCTTCGCCGTCCGGCACCAGCGTGAGCACAGGTGCTTCGCCGCTCTGGCCGGAGCTCCTGGATCCGCCGTCGCGCGGGTCCGCGGTGGTGGGGGCGGTGTCGGTCAGCGGCTTCACCCGGTAGTCCAGGAACTCGAAGAGCGCCGTCCCCTTGACATCGAGGCCCACGGAGGTCGACAGCCGGTAGCGCTTGCCCGGTTCGACCGGTGTGCCGATCCGGCACACGGCGGAGTCCAGCGTCCGCCCATGACCGGAGGGCAGGTCGTCGGTCGTGCCGTAGGCGCAGTTGGCGAACCGCGGTGCGAAGCCGAGGCCCTGGGTGGTGGTCAGCTTCAGTTCCACGCCGGACGCCGGGAGCGAGCCCATGTTGGCGACGGTGATGGGTGCTTCGAGCGAAGTGCCGGGCTCCGCACCGTCCTTCTGCGGCAGCCGGTTGACGACCAGTTCCACGGTGCCGACGGTGACCTGCACGGTGAGGGACGCGATCGTCGCGTTGGAGGACGTCGCGGTGAGCCGGGCGGTCCCCGTGGTGCCGAGCGGAGCGTCCGGCTTGGCCAGCAGCTCCAGGAGGCCGCCGGCGAAACCGTCCGCCTCGATGTCCCTGACCGGCCAGGAACACAGGTTCCCGGGGCAACTGACGCCCATGACGTCGGCGAAGGCGGAGATGCCGGACACATCGATGGTGACGACCACATCCTCCGCGGTGCCCCCGTCGGGATCGCCGGGCAGACCCCAGCCGATCTGCGCCGGGTCGCCCGGGTAGACCAGTGGTTGCGGCAGACCGATCTTGTCCCGGGAGACGGTGAAGTTCAGTTCAGGACTGTGCCGCGCGGCGCTGCTGCCCGATGGTTCGGCCTGGGCGGGGGCGCCGATGAGCCCCACGCCGAGCAGGGCGACCGCGATGGCGGTCAAGGCGCCGAAGCGCCGACGCCGTCCAGGAAACGACATGTCGCATACACCCTTCCGTTCGTTGGAAGTCTTCTGACGGACGCCTGGTGTGACAGATGGGTGCGGCGAATGGTTGTGCGGCATCGGCTGTTCCAGGGATCCGTGCCGCGTTCTGCGTGACTTTGTCACCGCGATTGGCGTGGTCAGGGGCGGGGCGACACCCTCTGATGGGTAACACGCCGTCCGGAGAACCCTGTTGGGTACGGCGGCGGATGGAGACATGGAGGATTTCGGCATGCGCAAGACGCTGCGGGAGCGGCTGCGGTACTGGTTCGACGGAACGATGGACCGCGGCACCCCGGCGCTGATCGGTTGGCTGGGGCTGGCCTCGTTGGCACTGATCACCCTGGTCTCCAGCACGGTGGTGGTGCTGGCCCGCCAGGACACGGAGGAGAACGGCGGCTGGCCGGGCGTCGTCTGGATGAGTCTGCTGCGCACCCTCGACCCGGGCACGATGGGCGGGGACACCGGGCAGCCGCCGTTCCTGATCCTCATGCTCACGGTGACCATCGGCGGGATCTTCATCGTCAGCGCGCTGATCGGTGTGATCACGACCGGTCTGGAGACCCATATCCAGGAACTGCGCAAGGGCAAGTCACAACTGATCGAGCGCGGTCACACCATCGTGCTCGGCTGGTCGGACCAGATCTTCACGGTGATCGCCGAGTTGGTGGAGGCCAATCAGAGCGAGCGGCGCTCCTGCGTGGTGATCCTCGCCGACCGGGACAAGGTCGACATGGACGACGAGATCCGGCGGCGCATCCCGAACACCGGGAAGACCCGGGTGATCTGCCGCTCCGGCAGCCCCCTGCAGCGCGAGGACCTGGAACTGGTCAGCCCGGACACCGCCAAGGCGATCATGGTGCTGCCGCCGCTCACCGAAGACAGCGATATCGACGTCATCAAGGTGCTGTTGCTGCTCAACAACCGTAGATGGCCGGGGCGGCGCCCCAACGTGGTGGCCGCGGTGCAGAACTCGACCAACCTGGCGGCGGCCCGGCTGGCCGCGGGCGATGCGGCGCTGGTGATCGACGTCGACGACATCGCCGTACGGCTGATCGTGCAGGCACACCGGCAGTCCGGGCTGTCCACCGTCTTCAACGAACTGCTCAGCTTCATGGGCAACGAGATCTACCCCTGGAGCGAGCCGGCACTGGCCGGTGCCACCTACGGGGAATCGCTGACGGCCTTCGAACGCGGCGTCCCCGTCGGCCTGCAACGGGAGGACGGCAAGATACAGGTCAACCCGTCGATGAACACCGTCATCGAAGACGGTGACCGGCTGCTGATGGTCGCCGAGGACGATCTGCTCATCGAGGTCGCGGCGGGCCCGCCCACGATCGTACGGTCGGCGATCACCACGGCCGAGGTTCCGGAGCCGTTGCCCGACCGGACGTTGATCATCGGCTGGAATCCCCGTGCGGCGAAGATCGTCTCGCTGCTCGACCGTCTGGTGCAGCCCGGATCCGCGGTGGACATCGCGGCCCCCCGGCAGCCGGGGGAGGACCTGACCGGGGGACTGGACAACCTGACGGTGGGCTTCAAACACTGCGACCCGGTCAGCCGGCCGTCGCTGGAGTCCCTGGAACTGGACGGCTATCGCCATATCGTCGTGCTCACGGACGACACGATCGACCCCGGCCGGGCCGACGACCGCACCCTGGTCACCCTGCTCCATCTGCGGGACATCGAGATCCGGCTCGGCGACCCGTACTCGATCGTCACGGAGATGAACGACGACGCCAACCGTGAGGTCGCGCAGGTCACCAAGGCGGACGACTTCATCGTCAGCACCAAGGTGATCAGCCTGCTGCTCACCCAGCTCAGCGAGAACCGCCGGCTGGACGCGGTGTTCGCCGACCTCTTCGACCCCGAGGGTTCGGAGATCTACCTCAAACCGGCGCCGAGCTATCTCCTCCCGGGAACCGAGGCGAACTTCGCCACCGTGATCGAGGCGGCCCGGCAGCGCGGCGAGACCGCCATCGGCTACCGGCTCGCGGAACACAGCGACGAACCGCCGCTGTACGGGGTGCGCCTCAACCCCTCGAAGACCGCGCCGCTGGCCCTGCGCGAGGGTGACACGGTCGTGGTGCTCGCGGAGGACTGACTGATCGTCCCGCCATGGGACCGCGCGCCGGGCCGGTCCGGGCCGGGCGCGAAGCGTGCGTCCGGTCGGAAGGTCAGGTGGCGGTGAGGGGGGTGTCCTCGGCGGGCGCAGGTTCGGCCTGGACCGGTTCGCGCAGGAAGGCGGAGAGCAGCATCGCGAGCACCGGCACGGTGGCGAGCACGGCGAGTGCGCCTCGGGGACCGTAGTGGGTCGCGATGATGCCCAGCAGCGGCATGAACAGTCCGCCGGCGCTCATCGCGAGGCCGAGAGTGACGCCGGCGGCGGTTCCTGGCCGGCTGGGCAGGTAGTCCTGGCCGAGCTTGATGAGGACGGCGAACGGGATGTTCGAGATCAGGCCGACCAGCAACGCAAGTGGCAGCGCGACGTATTTGTCGTCGCAGATCAGCATGAGCCACAGGGCGGGAAGCATGGCGGCGTTGCCGATCTGTACGGTGCGCACCATGCCGATGCGGTCCGCCAGCCGCCCGCCGAGCAGCGTGCCGGCCACCCCGCCGCCGAGTTCCAGCGTCAGCGCGAGACCACCGAGACCGCTGCTCGCCTCCAGGTGGCGGATCCAGTACAGCGAGATGAAGGTGTTCAGTCCGGTCGAGATGGTGGACCGCACGATCTCGACGGCGGTCAGGGCCGCGAACCGGCCCGGCCGGTCCTTGCCCTGGCGCTGCTCCTTCTCGACCGCCGCACCGGACGTGCGGTGGTGATGGCGCAGCAGGACGAAACCCATGAGGACGGCAGGTGGGATGAAAAGCGCGGTCGCGCCCATCCCGAGGGTGTCCAGGGCCGGTGTGACCAGCGCCGGGGCGATGAAGAACCCCACACTGCCGCCCGCGGCGAAGTAGCTCATCGCGGTGGCACTGCCCCTGGCCGCACGGCGCGCGTCGCGCCCCGCGGGCGGATGGAACATCGCGATACCGACACCCGCCATCAGCAGGAGGGCGAAAACCAGCGGGTAGGAGGGCGCCAGGCCGGACAGGCCCGCCCCGATGCCCGCCAGGCTGATCCCCAGCGGCGACATCCATCGCAGCCGGAACCGGTCGGCGAGCAGTCCGATCGGCACCTGCGGCAGCGCACTGCCGAGCGTCGCGGCGAGTGCCAGCCCCGAAGCCTGCACATAACTGAAGTCGCGCTGCAGTACGAAGTAGGGGACCGCGGCGGGTACGAGACCCTGGTAGAAGTCGTCGACGGCATGGGCGCCGGCCCAGACCCGCATGCGACGCCAGTGCCCGGGTGGACCACCGGGCGCACGGGGGGTACCTGTTTTCTGGATCGTTGTCACACATTCACGATGGGCGGGGGCACTCTGGGCGCGCTTCCCGTATTCCGCCTGTCCATGCCGTAAATCCGCCACGAGCCCATCGCGCCGACCCGTAGCCGACCAGTGCACGGCTCCGTGCGGGGGTGCCGGTGAGCGCGATGAGCAGTGTCCCGTCGCCCGGAGCGCAGGGGGTGGCGACGTTGAGAACCGGCGGGCCGTGCCCTCTCTCGCGCGCTGCCCCGACTACGCGTGGAGTCCAAGGTGTTCGAGCACCTCGCGGAGCTGGGCGCGGTCGCCGGCTTCGAGGCCGCGCAGGGGCAGCGGGAGGCTGTGGGGCGGGGTGAGGCCGGCCTGTGCGGCGGCTTCGGCGATCACGCGCAGGGAACCGTGCCGGGCGAAGAGGTCCCACAGCGGCTGAAGGCGCCGCGACTCCGCGCGGGCCTGTTCGGCGTTGCCGGACTGCGCGGCCCGTGTGATCGTCAGAGCCGGTTCGGGGAAGGTGCCGGCGAGCACGGAATACCAGGCGTCGCAACCGGCGTTCAGCCCGGTCGCCCCGAAGGCGTCACCGCTGACGCCCACCGTCGCGGTCCCGGGCAGGATCCGCCGCAGCCGCTGGACACGTGCCCGGGCCGCCGCGGGGTCGGCGGGGACACCCGGGATCTTGACCGATGCCACGTGCGGCAGTTCGGCGATCCGCGCGTAGAGCTCGTCGGTGAAGGTGAAGTGGGTGGTGCCCGGGTTGTCGTAGACCACCAGGGGGACCGAGAGGTTGGCGGTGACGTCGGCGAAGAGCCCGAACACGTCGTCCTCGGTCAGTGGTTGATACGAGAGCGGTGCCAGCAGCACGCCGGACACCCCCGCGTTCTGCGCGTCCTCGGCGGCTTCCAGGACGTGCCGGGTACGCAGTGCTCCGATGCCAACGATGACGGGGGTCCGCCCGGCGTGTTCCACGGCGATGCGGGCGGCGCGGGCGCGTTCCTCGCGGGTCAGGTAGGCGTACGACCCGGTGGAGCCCAGTGCCCCGATCGAGTCGGCTCCGGCAGCGGCGAGCCGGCCGACCAGAGCGGCGAACGCCTTCTCGTCGATACCGGCTTCGGTGATCGGGGTGAGCGGAAAGGCACTGAGGCCGGTGAACATGGCATTCTCCCGGGTAGTTGTACGGGCGGGTGTGCGGCGGGACCGGCTCATCCCACAGGGGCGGTCCGCAACCAGGGCAGGCTCAGTGTGACCGTAACCGCGCCGACGGCTGGTGCAGATGTGTCCCGGGGGTGTGTCCGAAGGTACGGCGGAAGACATCGATGAACGCGCTGGCGGACGACCAGCCGCATCTGTGTGCCACGGTGGTCACGGGGGTGTTGTCGGCGAGCAGGACCAGTGCCTGATAGAGGCGCAGTTGGGTGCGCCACTGCGGGAAGGTCATGCCGAGGTCGGCTTTGAAGAGGCGGGAGAGGGCGCGGTCACTGGCGCCGACCTCTCGGCCGAGCGCGGCCAGGGTGCGGTTGTCGGCCGGATCCGCCCGCAGGATCTCGCACAGCGCCCTCAGCGGAGGGGCGGTGGGGGTGGGCAGGTGCAGAGGCTGTTGGGGCGAGGTCCGGAGCTGGTCGAGCAGGACGGACCGTAGCCGTCCGCGTTCGGGAGTGTCGTCGTACGGGGTGTGCGTGTAGACGAGGATCAGCTCGCGCAGGAGCGGCGCGACCGCCAGTACGGTCGGCTCGTCGAGGCCGAGCGGGTTGTCGCTCGCGGGCAGGCCGACCAGATGCAGTTCGAGTTCGCCGTGGGCCTGGTGGGCGTGCACGGTGCCGGCCGGTACCCAGATGGCGCGTGTGCCCGGCGCGATCCATGAGCCGGTGCTGGTCGTCACGGCCAGCACTCCCCGGCCCGCGTAGACGATCTGATGGTCGTCGTGGCGGTGGGCACCGATGGCGGCTCCGGACGCCAGCCACTGGGTGCGGGTCGGCGCCACGGGCGCGTGGCGGATTTCCATCATTGGTTGTCATTTTATCGGAAGGCCCCGTCCGGGAGAAGGATGGCCGGTTCAGGGGCACCTCAGGGATTTCCCTGATCGGCGGGTGTCCCGAAATCCTTACACTCAGGGAGAACGCACGCGGCGAAGGAGTTCCAGGGGGACCCGGGTGATCGAGCGATACGTCGCCGAGTTGAACGAAGCCTTGTGCGGCCCGCGGACGGTCAAGGCCGACCTGCTCGCAGAGGCACGTGACGGGCTGATCGACGCGGCCGAGGCGTACGAGGAGACGGGTCTGGACCGTGCGAGCGCCGAGCGGCGTGCGGTGGCCGACTTCGGACCCGTCGCCACCGTCGCCCCCGACTACCAGACCGAGTTGGCGCTGGCTCAGGGCCGGCGTACCGCGGTGCTGATCTGCGCCGTCCTGACGATCCAGCCGGTTGCCTGGTGGATGCTGCTGAGTCTGGTCGGCCACGGCACGGGCACCGCCAACGGCGCAGGGTACGACCTGGTCAACTCCGTGGTGCGGTGGACCGGTGGGGGCGCCATCGGCATGGCGCTGGCGGTCGCGATCGCCACCGGCTCCGGAGTGCGCCACCTGGGCCCACGCCGCGGGCTCGTCCGTGCGGCCGGTTTCTTCGCGTTCGCCGTCTGCGCCGTGTTCGCCGTGCTGGGTGCGCTGCTGACGTTCTACAGCACGGCCGCGGAGTCGCTCCTGGGCGTGACGGGTCTGCCGATGACGGCCCTGTTGCTGGGCATCCCGCTGGTCGCCATCGCGGTGTCGGGCCGGCGCTGTCTGACGGCGGCCTGACCACCGCCGGGCCGGGGCCCCTTCCGGCCGGCCCCCGTCGTCGCGTGCGACATCCGGGGGATTCGCCCGGCACTTGACAGTCGCCGCCCGCGGCCCACCTGTCCTCCGCCACCCGGGCACGCCCGGGCGTCGGCAGGGCCACCGCACATGC
The DNA here is from genome assembly GCF_044744405.1 of Streptomyces sp. NPDC087310. Lineage (NCBI taxonomy): Bacteria > Bacillati > Actinomycetota > Actinomycetes > Kitasatosporales > Streptomycetaceae > Streptomyces > Streptomyces sp. NPDC087310. The sequence continues at coordinate 13,284 of NZ_JBIUYF010000007.1, forward strand.
CGACCGCTCGCTCCGCCGTCAGACCGTCGCCGATCCCGGACGCAGGATTCCGTCGACCATGGCGGCGAAGTCTCGCCATTTTGTTCGTTCGTCGGCCAGCGCGCGCCTGCCGGCCGAGGTGAGTTGGTACGTGCGACGGCGACGGCCGCTCACCGTGCTCCACTCGCTCTCCACGAAGCCCGCACGTTCGAGTCGCCGCAGCGCGGGATACAGCGACCCGGTCGGCAGCTCAAGAGCTCCGCCACTGCTCACCTGTAGGGCCTCCATGACCGCGTATCCGTGCAGGGGCTCTGTTTCGAGTGCCGCGAGGATCAGCGCGTCCAGATGGCCCCGCAGCGCTTCAGACATCATGTAGACAATCTACTCCACGTGCTAATGTCGATCCTCTACATGTAGACAGCCTATCTATGGTGATCCGGGCGATGCCACGGATCGGGGAGGTGGAACCACGGTGGCCACGTCGCAAGAGAGCCCTACCGGGGTGGATGATGCGCCGGGGACGGCGAGACCGAGCCTCTTCGAACGCGTCGCCCAGATGTCGTACCGCCGCCGCTGGTGGGCGCTGGTCGGCTGGATCGTCATCCTGGTGGCGGTGAGCCTGGGTTCCCAGGCGGTCGGCGACGACTACCGCAACAACGTCGGACTTCCGGGCACCGAGTCGCAGAAGGCGCTCGACGTCCTGCGGGAGCGGGCTCCCGCGCAGGCCGGCTCCACCATCACGATCGTGTTCGAGGCGAACGACGGGCTCGCCGCAACGCGGATACGTGAGCGGGTCGAGTCGATGCTGGCGCGGGTCGAGAAGGAACCGCACGTCGTCAGCGTCGTCAGCCCCTATCGGAACAACCGGGCGCTGTCCGGGAACGGCACCGTCGGCTATGCCACGGTGGCGCTCGACAAGCAGTCGGAGGACATTCCGGCCAAGGACGCCCGGAAGATCATCGACACCGCCCAGAAGGCCGGTACCGACGGCCTGCGCGTGGAATTGTCAGGCGACCCGGTCCGGGCCGCCCAGAGTGAGAACAGTGGTTCCGCCGAGGGTATCGGCATCCTCGCCGCCCTGGTGATCCTCGTCCTGCTCTTCGGGTCCCTCTTCGCCGCCGTCCTCCCCGTGGCCATCGCGCTCTTCGCCGTCGGCACCACCCTCGGCCTGATCGTCCTCGCCTCGCATGTGGCGACCGTCGCCAACTTCACGGCGCCGGTGATGATGCTGGTCGGTCTCGGGGTCGGCATCGACTACGCCCTGCTGGTGTTCTCCCGCTTCCGCGGCGAGCTGATCGACGGCACCGACCGGCGGACCGCCACCATCAGGGCGATCGACACCGCGGGGCGCACGGTGTTCTTCGCCGGTTGCACGGTCATCGTGGCCCTGCTCGGGCTCGTCGTGCTCGGCCTGGGCTCGCTGCAGGGTGTGGCCGTGGCCGTCGCCCTGACCGTGCTGCTCACCATGGTCGCGTCGCTGACGCTGCTGCCCGCCCTGCTGGCCACCTTCGGCGGCCGGATCGAGAAGCAGGTGAGCCGCCGCGTCGAGAAGGGCAGGAGGACCGGTGGTGAGCGCTGGAGCCGCTGGTCCGGCGCCGTCCGGCGGCGGGCCTGGGCAGCCGCTCTGATTCCGACCGCGCTGCTCGCCGGCCTTTCGCTGCCCGCGCTCGACATGCGGCTCGGTTTCGCCGACGCCGGTACCGACGCCCCCTCCACCACCACGCGCCAGGCGTACGACCTGCTGGCCGACGGGTTCGGGGCCGGGTTCAACGGACCGCTCATCGTGATCGCCGAGGGCGACACCGCGGCGGCCGACCAGGCGCGCATGGCACTGCGAGGCGCCGAGGGGGTCGCCGCCGCGCTGCCTCCACAGTCCGCGGGTGAGGACCTGTCCACAATCATCGTCCTCCCGGCCTCCGCCCCCAGGACGCCGCTACCGACGACCTCGTCGGCCAACTGAGAGGCGACGTGCTTCCGTCGGTGGCCGCGAAGACGGGCGCCACCTTCCTGGTGGGCGGAAGCACCGCTTCCGCCGAGGACTTCTCCGACGCCGTGGCCTCCCGGCTGCCGATGTTCATCGCCGTGGTCGTGGGCCTGTCGATGCTTCTGCTGCTCCTGGTGTTCCGTTCGATCCTGATCCCGTTGAAGGCCGCGGTTCTCAACCTGCTCAGCGTCGGCGTCGCCATGGGGGTGATGACCCTGGTATTCCAGAACGGTGCCCTGGGCGTGGAGAAGGGGCCGATCGAGGCGTACGTCCCGGTGATGGTCTTCGCGATCGTCTTCGGACTCTCCATGGACTACGAAGTCTTCCTGCTCTCCCGTATGCACGAGGAGTGGGAGCGTGGCAAGGACGCGGCCCTCGCGATCGGCCGGGGCCTGGCCACCACGGGCCAAGTGGTGACCGCCGCCGGCGCCATCATGATCGTGGTTTTCGGTGCCTTCATGTTCAGCGGCGACCGCATGTTCATGCAGTTCGGCTTCGGCCTGGCCGTGGCGGTCCTCGTCGATGCCGTGATCATCCGCTGCCTCGTCCTGCCCGCGGTCATGCACCTCTTCGGCCGCTACGCCTGGTGGCTTCCCGAAGGACTGGCCAAGCGGCTGCCCCGGGTGGCCATCGAGCACTCCTGACGGGAGGACACCCCCCGGCTCCCGTCAGGTGAACCGGTCATCGCGGTGATCACCGGCCGCCGCGCGAGCAGGCGCGGTGGAGCGCCCGGCCCCTGGTCGGCAGCCTCGACAAGTCTTGCCTGTCTACATGTAGACTGTCTATATTGAAGCCGAAGGGTGATCCGTCATGACGGTTACCGCCGCAGCGCCTCGACCAGGCGCCGGAAAGGGGAACATGCGCATGGCCATCAAGGAGTCGTCCCGCGGTGACCTGCGCGCGCTGCCCTGGACAACGATCGTCGCGCTGGGTGTCTTCTCGCTCCTGCGCCCGGTGCTGAGCATCGTCGGCGCGTACGACGGCGGGCCGCTGAAGAAGCCGGTGGGCCCCCTGGTTTTCACCGCGTTGATCATCGTCGTGTGGATCGGCGCCGCCCTTGTGCGCCGCTTTCCCCGCCCGGTGGAGACGCTGGCGTTCGTCGGCGTGGCCTACGGCGTCCTGGCACTCCTGCTGAACATCTCGCTCCAGCCGTTCCTGGACAGCGCGGAGCTGCCTCCGGTGCCCGGCATGATCGCGATCGTGGTTCTCAACGCCGCACAGGGCGCGGTCTGCGGTCTGATCGCTCTCGGACTGCTTCGGTGGCGGTCCCGCTAGGGAGTGTTGGCGAGGCCGAGGTGGACCCGGCTCGGGTCGCAGCTCGTATCCGCGACCACCGCGGGCCGGACACCGGCGGTTCGGTTGGTCACCGTGCCGGGCCGGCCGCCGTTCACCACGAGCCACCTCGTCGCCGGGGAGGAGATCATCGAAGTCGGGACGGGCATACCGGTCGACGTGCACCCGACGCGCGACCTCTTCCGCCTGGTCGCCGACCCGTCCACCGGTGGGGCGTCCCGGTAGCCTCGCCCGCGCCGAACTGCCCGCGGTCTTCGGCCCGGTGTTCATTTCAGGCCGGAGTGGGACAGACCTTCGACGAAGTGGCGCTGGGCCAGGACGAAGACGATCAGCATCGGCAGGACGGTCATCGTGGCGGCCGCGAGTTGGGTGTTCCACATCTGCCCGCCGTAGGCGTCCGTGAAGCGGGTCAGGGCCTGCGGCAACGTGAACAGCTCCGGCGACGTGAGGTACACCGTGGGTTCCAGGTAGAGGTTCCAGGAGGCGAGGAAGGTCAGGATCGCCACCGCCGACAGCGCCGGTTTCGCCAGCGGCAGGCAGATCCGCCACCAGATCGCGGGTCGGCCGAGGCCGTCGAGGCGGGCGGCCTCCTCCAACTCGACCGGGAGCGCGATGAAGAACTGCCGCATGATGAACGTGGCCAGCGCACACGGTGCGGCCAGCGCGGTCACCAGGATCAGCGGCCAGTGTGTGTTGATCAGGCCGATCGATGTGAACATCTGGAACAGCGGCACGATCGTCACCTCGCTCGGCACCAGCATGCCGGTCAGCACCACCAGGAACAGCCCGTTCGCCCCCGGGAACCGGATCCGGGCGAACGCGTACCCGGCCAGACTGGACACCGACAGGGTGATCAGGGTGACCAGTGTGGCGATGTAGACGCTGTTCAGATATTGCCGGGCAAAGGGCTGAAAGCCGAATGCCTCGGTGTAGGCGGACAGTGTGGGCGAGTCGGTCCACAGCGACGGCGGGGCCTCGAAGATTTCCGCCAGTGGTTTGACCGACGCCGCGACCATCCAGATCGTGGGCACCACGAACGGGATCGCCAGCACGGCCAGAGCGATCACCAGGAGTACCGGCCGGACCCTGTCAGTCCTCATAGAACACCCACTTACGGCGAAGCTGCCATTGCAGCAAGGTGAGCAGCATGACGAACGACAGCAGCATCAGGGCCAGTGTCGAGCCGTAGCCGATGTCGTTGAACTCGAATGCCTGCTGGAACACGTAGTACACGAGGACCGTGGTGGACAGCTCCGGCCCACCGCCGGTCAGGACGGCGATCTGGGCGAAGGACTGCAACGCTCCGACCACCGTGACGATGACGGTCAGCAGGACCGTCGGTGAGATGAGCGGCAGTGTGATCCGGGTGAAGACCGAGCGGCTGTTCGCGCCGTCGATGCGGGCGGCCTCGTACAACTCCCGCGGCACGCCCTGCAAGGCGGCCAGGAAGAGCACCACGTTGACCCCGACGCTGCGGACGACCTGGGTGAGGATCACCGATGCCATCGCGGTGTCGCCCCGCTGCAGCCAGTTCGGCCCGTCGATCCCGACCGTGTCCAGCAGGCCGTTGATGCCGCCGTTGTCCTGGAGCAGGAAGCCCCAGACCAGGGTCCAGGCGACCACGGAGACCACCACCGGGGAGAAGAACAGCATCCGGAACACCGTGACACCGCGGAACTTCCGGTTCAGCAGGACGGCGATCAGCAGCCCGAGCGTGATGTTGACGACCACCACCCCGCCGGAGAAGATCACCGTGGCCAGCAGCACCTTGGGCAGTTGCGGATCGTCGGCCAGGGCCGCGTAGTTCTCGCCGCCGACGAAGGTCTGTGTGCCGGTGAAGACGTTCCAGTCGTTGAGGCTGTACCAGATCGCCATGCCGACCGGTAGCAGGACGAACACGGCCACCCCGGCGAGCTGCGGCAGGATGAACAGGTAGCCGGTCAGTACGTCCCGTCGGCGGGTGGTCCAGAAGCTCGGCCCGGTTGTCCGCGGGGCGGTGGCGGTGGCAGGCGCGGCCACCTGCTCGACGGTCCGCTCTGTCGCCTGTGACGTGCTCACTTGGCGAGAATCGGTTCGATCGCGGCGCAGACCGAGCGTAGGACGGCCGGGATGTCGGCATCCGGCTTCCACATCGCGTCCAGCGCCGTCTTGCCCTTCTGGGCTATCTCCGCCGGGCGGGTGTGATTGGGCAGCGTAACCGCGTTCGGCATCTGGTCGACCACCGCGCCCTGGAGCTGGGCGGCGTCCAGGACCTTGTTGTTCGCGGCGAGTTCGGCCCCGGTCAGCAGCGACTTCCGCGGCGGAGGGAAGTACTGGGCCAGCTTCGCGGCGTTGACCGGATTGGTCAGATACGCGAGGAAGTCCGCCGCCTGGTCCGGATGCCTGCTGGAGGCCAGGACGCCCACCCCCGCCTGGCCGAGGACCGCGTACGTCCCGCGGGGGCCCGCGGGCAGTGGGTGCAGCTCGAAGTCGAACGTGCCGGTCAGCAGCGAGGCGCGGGAGACCTGGGCGACGGTGAAGGCGGCGTCGCCCGCGAAGAAGTCGGCGGTGGTGCCCGGGCCGGGCATCGCCTTGGTCGTGAACGCCGCGTCGTGCAGGAAGGTGAAGGCCCGCCGCATCTCGGGACTGTCGAAGGTGCAGGTTCTGCCGTCCGGACTCCACGCTGTCGCGCCCCAACCGGTCCACACGGTGGCCAGCGTGTTCCACGCCTTGTAGTCGAAGTCGCGGATGACGAAGCCGGCCTTGCCGGTCTTGGCGTGGACGGCCGCCCCGGCTGCTGCCACCTGATCCCAGGTCGGTGCGGCCGGATCGAGCTTCTGACCGGCTTCGGCGAGCAGGTCGGTGTTGACGTACAGGGCGTACGGCGAGTTGGAGAACGGGTAGGCGTACAGCGTGCCGTCGCGGCTGAACTCCGCTGTCACACTGCCGAGCAGGTCGTCGTAGTTCCAGCCCGGGGTGGCCTTGAGCTTGTCGGTCAGCCCGACGAGCGCGTCGGAGGCGATGAGGTCCTTCGACAGGTCGCCCATCCAGGCGAGATCCGGGGAGTTGCCGCCCGCGATCTGAGTGGTGAGCGTCGTGTTGTAGTCGGCGAACGGCAGGCTCTCGAAGGTGATGTCCGCGACGTCGGGATGGTCGGCCCGGTAGGCGTCACCGATGCTGTCCAGCAACTTCAGTTGAGCTTCGTCCGAGGTCCAGACGGTCATCCGCAACTGTGCTGCCCTGTCCGGAGCGTCGGCCGGCGGCCCTGCGCAGGCCGCGCCGAGTGCGAGCACCGTCGTCACGGCGACGGCGCTGAGCACCCTTCTGGTTCTGATCATGTGCGGGTTCCCTTCGAAGTGTGAGGGGGAGGCCGGTCCGGCTCAGTAGCCGATGACCTCGGGCCAGTGCAGCTCGACACCGGCCTCGACCAGACGGCGCTGAAGCCGATCGACGAGTGCGGGTTCGGCGGCGACCTGCTGCGGGCTCAGCCCGCGGTCGAGGCAGAACGCGGCGAGTTCGCCCGCGGACTCGCCGATGTTCCACTCGACAGGATGGAGCCGGTAGGCGCCGTTCGTGATGTGGGTGGTCCCGATGTTCTTGGCGGCGGGGATCAGGTTCTGGGTCCGGACCGGGACCAGCGCGCCCAGCGGGATCTCGAACGGCGCCGACTCGATGTCGATGTAGTTGTCGCCGCCGGTCGAGGGGTGCAGGTCGATGCGGTACATCCCCACCCCGACGGACGCCTCGAACCGGGCCGGTCCGCCGCACCCGCGAGCCTTGATCGAGATGTCCTGTTCGCGGACGGTGGTCAGCGCCTTGATCCGGCGGGATTCCCGGATGTACGGCGCCTGCGCGAAGCCGTCGGTGGTTCCCACCAGGTCCCCGCGCAGCCGCAGCCCCGGCCACCCGCGGCCACCGTCGGGCCGGGGCGCCTCGGTCTGCAACCAGTGGACGTAGGCCCGGGACTGCGCCTTCGCCGCGGCCAGATGGCGCGGCCGGTCGTCGGTGTCGATGATCGAGCCGCCGACGTAGTCCAGTTGGGGCCAGTTGGCCAGCACGATGTCGCTGTCGTACAGGCCGTCGGTGAAGGTCTGCCGGGCGGCGATCCGCCGGAACTGCCACAAGTCCTGATCGCCGGCGTCGAATCGCGGATCTCCGGAGACGTCCAGCTCCGGATTGACGATCATGGTGCGCTGCTCCGGCACCAGGGTGCGCGGATTCGGCGCGGTGAACGACAGCATCGGCGCGCCCCAGAACGGCAGTTCGAGCGAGCGCCAGTCGTCGTAGTCGTCGGGCCGGGCGATGGTGTGATCCCCGGGGACGTGGTCGAAGACGAAGCACCAGGCGATCGACTGCACGTTGGCCGGGTCGGCGAGGTCGGCCGCGCTCGGCTCACCGGTGTCGGACCGGGCCTCGGCACCGACGGCGTACTCGGTGCCGGTCAGCGGAAGCAGCTCCCCGGTCTCGGTGCCGTCCAGGACGAACTCCGCCGTGATCACGCTCTGCGCCCCGGTGTGCGGGTCCGCGACCGTGACCGTACGGACCACCCCGTCCACGACCTCGGCCGCGACCGGGACCGCGGGCTGCAGAACGGTCAGCCGGCCGCTCGACCGGTACGGCGCGAGGAGGGCGTCGATGACCGCGAGCGCCACCCGCGGCTCGTGGCACAGCCGGCTCACCCGGCCGCGGCCCGGGTTGAGTTCGCGCTCCGCGCGGGCCCGCGCCGACAGCGGATAGTGGTCCCGGTAGTAGCGGCGGATGGATTCCCGCAGCGTCCGGTAGCGGGCGGTGACGCCGAACTGCTCCACCCAGATGTGCTCGTCCGGCGGCACCGCCTGGGAGGTGAGCTGGCCGCCCAGCCACGGGTACTCCTCGGTCATCACCACCCGGCGACCGCGTTGCAGCAGGGCGAGCGCGGCAGCCACCGATCCCAGACCGCCGCCTATGATCGCCACCTCGGTGGCGACGGTGGTCACGAGAGCCCTGCCGACCGGGCGACAACGGTGTCGCCCGCTTCGACCTCGGCCACCAGGAGCCGCTGGGTGTCCAGACCGGCCCATTCCCGCGGGTCGGTGGTGATCAGTTGCTGCAGCAGCTCCAGCGCTTCGGCGGCGACCTGTTTGCGCGGTACGCGGAAGCCCGTCAGCGTCCGTCCGTCGGTGCGATGGCCGCAGACCTCGCCGAGCGCGGCGACCGAGATCTCGCCCGGCACGTCCACCCCGGCGCCGACGAGCGCGAGGACGACATCCTCGGTGAGGAAGGCGTCCTCGGCGATGATCAGCGTGGCCTCGGTGGCCCGGGCCAGTCGGGGCAGCTCGGCGACGCGTTCCTCACCGACCAGCATGAACGCCATGCGGCCCGCCGCAGAGGCGGCCTCGACCGCACCGCGCCGGTCCCGCGCGGTGGCGGTGTCGCGGCCGCGGTGCACATACAGGGCGTGGCGGTGTCCGTGGCCCGCGGCCTGGTCGATCACGGTGTTCGTCGGAGTGACGTAGTCGATGCCGACGTACGGCACGGCCGCGGCCGTCTCGTCCCTGCGGCCGACCGCGACGAACGGGAACTGCTCGGCGACCAGCCGCTCCAGCTCGGATCCGACCATCTGCTGGCCGAGCAGGACACAGCCGTCGGTGAGCCGCAGCCGGGTCTTGCGGTGGAGAAGACTGCGGGTGCCGTTCTCGACGGGTGAGGACGTGAAGAACAGCAGGTCCCACCCGATCGTCTCGGCCGCGCGTTCGATCCCGTTCAGCAGCGGTCCGTAGAAGTCCATGCTCTCCGGCGACAGGGCTTCCTCGTAGGTGAAGACGCCGATGATCTGGTTGTCCAGACCGGCCAGTCGGCGGGCCGCCGGATCGGCGACGTAGGTGGACTGTTCGAGCGCCCGCTTGACCCGGGCACGGGTCTCCTCCGGGATACGCACGTTCGTGCCGTCACGGTCGTTCAGCACCACCGACACGGTGGTCTGGCTGACGCCCGCGATCTCGGCGATCTCGCGCTGGGTCACCCGGCGCGGCTTCGATGGCATCGGCCCTCCATTGATAATGCGTATCTGCAACGAATATCGGTGACCTTAAACTGCCGGAAACAACGGCGCAATACCCCTTGACCGACAGGGTGTCCCGTTGAGATCGTCCGTCCCACCGCGCTGAAGATAGGCATTATCACGACAGTGCGCGACCAGACAGGAGCAGACGATGACAAGCCCTCATGCTCAAGGTCCCCACCTCAGCCGTCGTGGCCTCCTCGGCGCGGCGCTCGCGGCCGGCGTCGTACTGATCGCCGAGCCCACCGCCGTGACGGCCCACGCCGCCGCCGGCGAGGTCACCCTGACCGCCGGCGGGATCAGCCTGCTGGCCGGCACCGGCGGCCGGCTCGCCATGCGCGACGCGGACGGTGTCACCCGATCCGCCGGGTCGAAGTTCCAGATCAAGGACCGGCTCACCGGCATCCACCTGTCCACCGGCGGCACCCCTTCGCAGGCCACCCTGGCGGACGGAACACCGGCGATCCGGATGGACTACACGTTCGACACGGCCGCCGGGGGGACCACCGTCGTCGGCTGGTTCAGCGTCACCACCGGACACGCCCGGCTGGAGTGGCGGGTCACCGGCGCGGACACCCTGGTACCGGACGGCTTCCTGTTCAGCCGGGCGATCCAGGCGCCGACCGCGCCCGACGACTACATCGCGATCACCGAGTGGATACGGGACGCCGGCGGCGGCATCCCGTACGAGGACGCCGTCGGCGTCGCACACACCTCCACCTGGGGCAGCCGGCACGGGCTGTTCCTGCTGGACCGGTCACGCCAGGCATGGACGAACGCGACCTGGGTCCACGCGCCAGGAGCGGCCGACCCGGCCGGCGGGTGGACCAGCCGGGCCGACTTCTTCTTCTCCGAGACCAGGCCCTCGGCCACGGCCACCGTGGGCCGCGGGCGCGAACTCGGCCTGGAGCTGACCACCGACCGCGACTTCAACCTCTACCAGGTCCCCGGCGAGCCGATGCGGCTCACCGCCCTGGTCGCCAACGGCGGCCTCGCACGCCCGGCCGAACTGCGGCTTTCGGTGCGCGACTTCGACGGCGAACGACTGGCCGACACGACCGTGTCCGGCAGCATCGCCGCGGCGGGCACCTGGCAGCACACCTTCACCGTGCCGTCTCCGGCCGCCGGCATCGTGTTCGCCGAGGTCGTCGTTCGGTCCGCGGGCGACGAGGCATTCGCCCGGACCAACCTCGCGACCCTGCCGCCGTACACCTACCAGGCCGGTGCGGACAGCATGTTCGGGATCGCCAACTACCCGTGGCTGCAACGGCCGAGCGCCGACGCCGTACTCGACCTCTGGCAGCGGGCCGGCATCGCGCTGGTCCGGATCGCCTACGACGGCGGCCCGGGTCTGCCGCCCTCCGCGTTCGAGGCGCGCGGCATGCGCCACAACATCGAACTGCAACCGTCACTTGAGGCGACCGACACCGAGGCGGCCGCCTGGGCGGCCGACAAACTGGCCGTGGCGCAAGGGGCCGGCGCCGGCTACTTCGAGGTCGGCAACGAACTGAACCGGCCGTTCAACACCGGAACAGCCGCCCGGGCCTACCTGGACAAGGCCCTGCGCCCGGTCTTCGACCGGCGGGCCGCGACCGGCGCCACCATCAAGCTGATGAACAACGGACTCGCCGGGATGGACAAACCCTGGGTGGAGAACTTCATCGCCGCCGGCGGCTGGGACCTGATCGACGCGTTCGCCTATCACCCCGGCCGCGGCAACTTCACCCCGGACCACGTACCTCCGGGCGATGACTGGAGCACCGGCACCGAAGGCACCTACTGGAACTTCTACGGAGGACTGAAGCAACTGAAGACCCTGATGGCCCGGCACGGCGAGAAGGAGATCTGGCTGACCGAAGCCTACGCACCGACCAGGCCGAACAGTTGGTGGCACGACACCTACCGGCATGCCGCGGAGAACGTCCTGCTCACCCTGGCACTGGCGAAGGCCGAAGGCATCACCTGCGTGTGCTGGTACCAGTTCCACGACAGCGTGCTGGGCATGCCGCAGGTCGCCGATCCGGACAACGTCGAATACCACTACGGGCTGATGAACCGCGATCTCAGCCCGAAGCCCTCGCTCCTGGCGTACGCGACCGCGGCCCGCGTCCTCGATGAGGCCACCTTCCGGGGCCGGCTGACCTTCACCGACCCGGAGACCTTCGGCCTGTGGTTCGACACACCCGCCGGCCCGGCAGTCGTCCTGTGGAACCGGGCCGACGGCTACCTGCTGAACACCTCCGGTCGACGCACCGACTGGCACTTCCCCGCCCCGGAGGTCTGGGCCGACCCATGGCCGACCAAGACCGTCCTCACCGTCACCGCCGGCGGCCCCGTACGCCAGGTGGACGCCATCGGCCGCGGCCGGCAACTCACACCGGTCCAGGGCCGGGTGGCACTCACACTCGACGGCGCACCACGTATCTTCTACGGCCTGACACCCGTGGCCGGCTCCGGCGCCCACACGCTGGCGGGCTGCCGCATCACCACCGCGAGTACGGGCGGATGAAGCGCGGGGCGGGAGAAGGCGGCGTGCCTCTGAAGCGGGGCGGACGGCGGGCGGGCCAGGAGATGCCCGGCTTGCTGTCAGGCGGTACGCCGAGGCTGTTCGGCGGCCTCCGCCGCAGGTCTCGGCGGAGTTCCTTGGGGAGGCTGAAGGTGATCGACTCGTCTGCTGTCCTGACCGTCTCGACGTCCCCGTATCCGCGTTCGGCGAGCCACTTCAGTACACCGTCGACCAGGACGTCGGGGACCGAAGCGCCGGAGTCAGGCCGACCGTCCGCACGCCCTGGAGCCAGGTCTCGTCGAGTTCGTCGGCGTGGTCGACGAGGTGGGCGGCCGGCGCGCCCGCCTGGAGGGCGACTTCGACCATGCGCACGGAGTTGGACGAGTTCGTGGAGCCGACGACGATGACCAACTCGGCCTGTGAGGCGAGTTCCTTCACGGCGGTCTGACGGTTCTGGGCGGCGTAGCAGATGTCGTCGCCGGGCGGCGAGAGGAGCTGGGGGAACTTCTTTCTGAGGGCGTCGACCGTCTCCATGGTCCCGTCGGCCGAGAGGGTGGTCCGGGAGAGCCAGACGACCTTGGACTCGTCGCGTACGGAGATGCCCGCGACATCGTCGGGGCCGTCGACCAGGGTGATGTGGTCGGGCGCCTCACCGCTGGTGCCGATGACTTCTTCGTGTCCCTCGTGGCCGATCAGGAGGATGTCGTAGTCCTCCTTGGCGTAACGGACGGCTTCCTTGTGGACCTTGGTGACGAGGGGGCAGGTCGCGTCGATCGTCGCGAGCCCGCGCTCGGCGGCCTCGGCATGGACCCGGGGGGCGACGCCGTGTGCGGAGAACATCATGATGGAGCCCTCGGGGACCTCGGCGGTCGTGTCGACGAAGATCGCGCCCTTCTTCTCCAGGGTCCGTACGACGTACTTGTTGTGGACGATCTCGTGGCGTACGTAGAGGGGCGCACCGTACTGTTCGAGGGCTCTTTCGACGGCGATCACGGCGCGGTCCACGCCCGCGCAGTACCCACGGGGAGCGGCGAGAAGGACCCGGCGGGCGGGGACTGGTGGTTGCGTCATCGGGCTCGGCTTCCTGTGGCAAGGCAGGGTGGTAAGCAGGCGGGGTAGGCAAGGCGGGCAAGGCCGGTTGAGGCGTGGCGACGAGGGCTGCGGACAGGGCCGTGGCCACCTTCGTCACGGTGCACGGCCCTGGCTCGCCGCGTGGTCGGTCTCGTCGGCATCGGTCGTGTCGGTGAGCTTCAGCGCTTCTTCCAGCAGAGCCTCGACGATCCGGCTTTCGGGTACGGTGCGGACGGTCCTGCCCTGGACGAAGATCTGTCCCTTGCCGTTGCCGGAGGAGACGCCGATGTCGGCTTCGCGGGCTTCGCCGGGGCCGTTGACGACGCAGCCCATGACCGCGACGCGCAGCGGGTGGGGGAAGCCGTCGAAGGCTGCCTCCACCTGGGTGGCGAACTTGTGGATGTCGACCTGGAGTCGTCCGCAGCCGGGGCAGGAGACGATCTCCAGTTTGCGGGGGCGCAGGCCGAGCGAGGACAGGATGTGGCAGCCGGCCTTCACCTGCTCCACCGGGCTGGTGGACAGGGATACGCGAATCGTGTCCCCGATGCCTTCGCTCAACAGGATTCCGAAGGCGACGGCGGACTTGATGGAGCCTTGCAGGGCGGTGCCCGCCTCGGTGACGCCCAAGTGGAGTGGGTAGGCGCACTGTTGGGAGAGCTGCCGGTAGGCGGCGATCACGGTGAGCGGGTCGTGGTGCTTGACCGCGATCTTCAGCTCCTGGAAGCCGTGCTCCTCGAACAGCGAGCATTCCCACAGCGCGGACTCCACCAGGGCTTCCGGGGTGGCTTTGCCGTGTTTCGCGAGGAGGCGGGGGTCCAGCGATCCCGCGTTGACCCCGATCCGGATCGGGACACCCGCGGCGGTGGCGGCGGCGGAGATGTCGGCGATCCTGTCGTCGAACTTCTTGATGTTGCCCGGGTTGACGCGGACGGCGGCGCAGCCGGCGTCGATGGCCTGGAAGACGTAGCGGGGCTGGAAGTGAATATCGGCGATGACCGGAATCGGGGACCGCTCCACGATGCGGGGGAGGGCGTCGGCGTCGTCCTGGGAAGGGACCGCGACGCGGATGATGTCGCAGCCCGCGGCGGTGACTTCGGCGATCTGCTGCAGGGTGGCGTCCACATCCGCGGTCAGGGTGGTCGTCATGGTCTGCACGGTGATACGGGCGCCGCCGCCGACCGGGACGGGGCCTACATGGATCTGCCGTGTGGGCCGGCGCACCAGGAAGGGGTGAGCCGTCGCGGTGGTGGGCGGGTCTGTGGGGGTGGCCCGGCCGGGCAACGGTGGAAGGGGGAGGTCGACGGCGGTCATGGGCTGTTCCCGTCCGGAGCAGGGGTGTGAGGGTGCGCAGAAGGGATGGCGTTGTCGCGCAACGCGCAGGCGAAAAGGGCCCCGGACCATGGGTACGGAGGCTGTCCCCGACAGTGATGGACGAGGTGCGACCCGCGCACGAAGCCCGCCGCGTTCTGCGGAGTGCGCCTCGGCGCAACCGTGAACGCGCCGGTCGGGGCGGCGTCGGGGCCGTCCCGTAGGTGGATCACGCGGCGGTGGTCAGGAGGCTCGGCTGGCCGCGGCGGTCGCCATGCTTCTCAGGATGGTGGTGGCCGCGGGCCGGAGGGGTGCGTGGTCGAGGGCGGTCAGCGCTTCCTCGTATCGCTCGCTGATCAGGTTCTCGACGGTGGCCTGCGCCCCGGTGTCGGTGAGGACCTGGCGCATCTCCGAGGCTTCCACGGCGGTGAGGTCCCGGTTGCCGAGTCCGGCGTGCAGGACACGCGCCTGTGCCGGGGTGGCGCGCTGGAGGGCGAGGGCGGCCAGCACGGTGTGTTTGCCTTCGCGGAAGTCGTCCAGGACGGACTTCCCGGTACGTTCGGGGGATCCGTACACGCCCAGCAGGTCGTCGCGCAGTTGGAACGCCTCGCCCAGCGGAAGGGCGTACGCCGACAGCGCCGCGAGCAGGTTCGTGTCCGCCCCGGCGAGATGGGCCCCGAGCTGCAGGGGGCGCTCGCAGGTGTACTTGGCGGTCTTGTAGCGGATGACCCGGCGCGCGGCGACGGTGTCGGGGAGTGTGGCCGAGACCGGTCCGGCGCTGATGAGATCGAGGTACTGGCCGACGAGGGTTTCGGTACGCAGAGCGTTCAGCAGGGGCCAGACCCGGCTGAGGTGCTCGGCGGTGGGGCTGAGGTGGGTGGCGTGCAGGAGTTCGTAGGACCAGCCCAGTGCGAGGTCGCCCAGGAGCATCGCGGCGTTGACGCCGAGGGTCTCGGCGTCGCCCCGGGCGTGGTGGCGAGCGGCGAGGAGACGGTGGGCCGTGGGCTTTCCACGCCGGGTCTCCGAGGCGTCCATGATGTCGTCGTGGATCAGAGCGAAGAGGTGGAACAGTTCCAGCGAGGCGGCCACCCGCCAGACCGCCGGCGGGGGCGGCCGGTCGCTCACCGCCAGCCAGCCGACGACACACAGCACGGGCCGGATCCGCTTGCCTCCGGCCGCGATCATGTCCCGTAACAGACCGGCGAACAAAGCCAGTTCAGGCAGATCGGCCGCGTCGCGGATCTGCTCGTCGAGGAACTCGTACAGCAGCGCCTCGACGGCCGCGGGTACGTGTTCGGGATCCAGGGATGGATGTGTAGTCGTGCCCATGACAATCATATATTGCCTCCTGAGGCGGATCGGTCGGCCGGTCGATGGAGACGGAAGCTCGGGCGAGACTTCGAGAATTCAGCGGCGCACAGTTCGTCGTGCACGGGGGTTCGTCGCGCACGGGGTTCGCGGTGCACAGGGTTCGTGGTGCTCCGGGTTCGTCATGCTCCGGGCTCGGCCCACGCATGACCCCGGCCCTGAGGCGTCCGGCAGGGGCCGTGCGGCACGAGGTCCAGGCTCCCTCGCCGGTAGCGGAGGATTCAATTCCCCATGGTCCGCCGTCTCCGCCGCTCCTTGTAGAGCGCGAACCTCCGGCGCTCGACGCACGAACGTCCTCGGAACTACGCCCTTCACTCCCTCGGGAGGGAGAACACGGCTCCGGGGGACAACACCGCTGCAGATCACATGAATGCCCGTCACGCGTTTCGGGCGGGGCGGCGAATCGTTGCGCCACTCCGGCACGGCATACGGCCAGGGTGTCCGCGGCTGCGGTAGAACTCGGCTGTCGGCCGCCGAGGAGCGTTGCCGAGGAGCCGTCGGGCGATGTGGAGTGATCGCGTGAGTACGGAGCTGTCCGGGGCCAGGGCCCTGGTCACGGGTGCCACTGCCGGGATCGGTCGTACGGTCGCGGTGCGTCTGGCGGCCCTGGGCGCCGAGGTGGTGGTCCACGGCAGGGACGCCCGCCGGGGCGCGGAGGTGGTCGAGGAGATCTCCGCCGGGGGCGGGCGGGGCAGGTTCGTGGCGGCGGATCTCTCCGATCCCGCGGAGGTCGGCAGACTGGCGGCCGCGGCCGGCGACGTGGACGTGCTGGTCAACAACGCCGGGATCTACCGCTTCGAGGCCACCCCGGGCACCACGGCCGAGATGTTCGACATCCATATGGCGATCAACACCCGCGCCCCGCTGCTGCTGGTCGGCGCGCTCGCCCCGGCCATGGCCACGCGGGGCCACGGGGCCATCGTCAGCCTGAGCACGATGGCGGCCACCACCCCGGCCCGCGGGGCCGGGGTGTACGGGGCCTCGAAGGCGGCGCTGGAGTCGCTGACCCGGGTGTGGGCCGACGAGTTCGGCTCCCGGGGCGTGCGGGTGAACGCCGTACGTTCCGGCCCGACCCGTACCCCCGGCACCGCGGAGATGGGCGAGGACGCCCTGCGGACGGTGACCCGGGCCACCGTGCTGGGCCGGCCCGCGGAGGCCGCGGAGATCGCCGAGGCGGTGCTGTTCCTGATCTCCCCTCGGGCCTCCTACATCACCGGCACGGTGTTGGAGGTCCGGGGCGGCGAGCCCGCCATCGCCTAGGCGCGTGCCGGTGGCATGGGCCGTGAACACGGCGGCGCACTCGGCGGATTCGGCGGATTCGGCGCCGAGTGCGCCGCAGCGCGGCGCTCCGCGCCTCGGTCACCCACGTGCCACCACTGGTCCTCTTCGCCCGGGCGGTCACGCGGGTGCCGGCGGTGTTCTTGTCCTCCTCGTCCAGGGGACGATGACCGTCTCGCGGAACGTGCCGTCCACCCGCGCCGGGCAGTCGAGGAGACCGTAGGCGCCGTCCCTGCTGGCTACGGGGCGCGCGGAAGCACGACAGCACCGCGCGTCGGGGGCCGAACGCGGGAGCGCGGGCCGCCGGTAGGCGTACGAAATGGCCCCACACGCCCGGGGCGTACATCGCGGACCACTATTCACGTCAGGCATGGTCCTGCGCTCCCTTCCCGGAGGTTGTGGCTGAGGCGATCCTGGTTGTACGAATCAACTGGGGCCGCCCGGGGGACCGCAGGATCGGTGCCATGAGTAGGCATGAGTAAGGCATGAGCAAGGCTGGTTGCCGCGCGTTCGCGCCGGCGGACCAACCGGCCCGACCGCTTCTCCGACGGGAGTACGGTACGACCGCCGTCGACCTGCTCCAGCCCACCGTGCCCCACCGGTCAGGTGCGGGTCGGTGACACAGACCCTGACCAGCCTGCTCGGTGACCCCTCCCTGGACCAGGCCGCAGCCCACACACTGCGAGCGGTACTGACCGCCGCCGGGCACCCTGACCAAGGCCATCCGGACACGGCGGTCCAGCTCAAAGCCCGCTACCGGCCCCGCAGGAACGCCGCCCTCGTCACTCCACACCACGACGGAGCTTGTCATGCACACGACCTCGGGCGCGACCGCCGCGCTGCTTCAACTGCCGCCGCTCTACTGCCCCATCGACGGGGCCATTCACCCCGAGTACGAAAGCATCGACCGCGATGCCCAGATCTGGCTCGACCGCTACCGCCTCTACACCAGCGACATCGACCGAGCCTGGATCATCGCGCGAAACTACGCGGAGGCGATGAGCCGCATCTATCCCCGAGGCATCACCGACCGCGTCGCACTCACCGCCCGATGGCTGCACTGGATCTTCTACGTCGACGACGTTCGTATGGAAACCGCCGTCACCCCCACCAGGCTCACTTCGGCGATCGGCCTCACCAGCCATCTGCTCCGCGTCATGGAGTCCCCGGCCACCGAACCGGCCGCAGATCAGACCGGCCCCATCGCCGCGCTGCAGTCACTCATGTCCTCGGTACAGGCTGTCGCCACCCCGGTCCAGCTCTACCGGTTCGGCGAGGCCCACCGCAAATGGTTCCACGCCATCCTGTGGGGGATGGCCAGCCCTGCCCTCACCAGCCTGGACGAGTTCGTGCACCAGCGGATGCTGAACGCCGGCGGCGCCGCCAGCCTGTGCTGGTCGGAGATCACCGCAGGGGAGGAGATCCCCGGCGCCGAATTCCACTCCCCCGCCATGCGCGCACTGCAGGAATCGTCCTTCCTGATGATGGCCCTCGACAATGATCTGCTCTCCTACAACCGCGAACTGCTCATCGACAAAACCAAACTCAACGTCGTGATGCTGCTCGCCCGGCTGAACCACTGCCCGGCCGAGCAGGCCGTCCACCAGGCTGTGGCCCTGCGAGACCGGCTGACGACACTCTTCCTGAGGTTGCGCGACCAGGAAGAGCCCAAGCTGAGCGCCCCCGGAAGGGCCTACGTCGCGGACCTCGCCTACGCGATCCGCTCCAACCTCGACTGGGGCTCGCACTCTCCCCGCTACACCGCTGTGGCACCCCGCACACAGCTCCCTCCGCCGAATCCCGCCCCCATCCCTCTGACACTCACCGACCACCCCAGCGACGCCAGCACCGAACCCCTGCCCTGCCCCTCGATCGCCTGGTGGTGGGAACAACTGCGCACGTGACCGGCGCCCGGAGACTCATGTAGACAGCGGTTCGCCGGTGCTGGGGTGCCTGCCTGTCACTTCGCCGGCCGAGCCTGCGCGGGCGAGGCCGGGTCACACTGTCTGGTCGACCATCTGCATCTGCATGTCATTCATGCGTTCACCGTGTACTTCGACCCCGGCGAAAGCGGTTTCGATCTCGCCGAGGTCGCCCGGCGACAGTTGTACGTCGAGTGCGCCCAGGTTCTCGTTCAGGTGCTTCGGGTTCCGGGTGCCGGGGATCGGAACAATCCACGGCTTCTGCGCGAGGAGCCAGGCCAGGGCGACCTGGGAAGGCGTCGCGTTCTCGACCTTCGCGATGCGCCTGAGCACATCGACGACCGGCATGTTGGCTGCCAGGTTCTTCGGAGAGAAACGGTCGAACGTTGCCCGAACGTCTGTTTTCGGATCCAGCTTCGAGCGGGCATCCATCGTGCCCGTGAGGTATCCCATTCCCATGGGGCCCCATGGGACGAAGCCGATTCCCAGCTCCTCGCAGATCGCGAGCACGCCGTTCTTCTCCGGGTCTCTTTCCATCAGGGAATATTCCGTTTGGATCGCCGTGAGGGGTTGAACGGCATGTGCTCGTCGGATGGTCCTGGCACTCGGCTCGGAGAGGCCGAAGTGCAAAACCTTTCCTTCCGCGATGAGTTCCTTGACCGTACCGGCCACGTCCTCGATCGGCACATCGGGATCCACCCGGTGCTGGTAGTAGAGATCGATGCGGTCCGTCCGAAGTCGCTTGAGCGATCCCTCGACCACCTTCCTGATGTGGTCAGGCCTGCTGTTGAGCCCGCTTTCCGCCTTGCTGTCGAAGCCGAACTTGGTCGCGATCCTGACCTCGTCACGAAGGGGCGTGAGTGCCCGTCCCACCAGCTCCTCGCTGGTGTGCGGGCCGTACACCTCGGCGGTGTCGAAGAACGTGACACCCCTTTCATGGGCCTCCCGAAGGACCCGGATCCCCTGGTTGATGTCGGCAGGAGGCCCGTAGTTGGCGCTGATGCTCATCGCGCCGGCCCCCAATTCCGACACCTCCATCTCTCCGAGCTTTCGTGTCCTCATTCCGCTGCTCCTGGTCGCGGTGCTTTCACTGCTCCGACTGCTGCTGACCGGCGACTGGTCAGAACAGGCGGACAGGAGCGACGTTCCGGCGATCAGTCCGGCCCCGACGAGACCGGTCCTCGCCATGAAGTTGCGGCGACTGAAGGCGCCGCTGTCTTGATTATTCGATTCCGTTTCGTTCCTGCGATTCTTCATGACAGGTCTCCCCTTTGGTGGATTGAAATATCTATCGGCAGAAGGGTTTCGTGGAGAAAGCAGGCGGTCTTTTTCGACCGTGTCGTCGCCGTAGTGACCTGGCTGGGACAGCCGTTCAGCGGAAGACGCGGGCGCGAACGGCCGAGCGGCGTCGCCCGCGTCACCCGAGCTGTCGGCCCCGGAATTCGTCGTACGGTTCTTCGCCTCGTCACCGCACGAGTGCGGGGCCAGGCTGGGGAACCCGCACTGGATCTCGGATGTCTTGTCGTTCGCGTCCTCCGGTGCGGACCATGCAACTGGTCACCGGGAGTGTGAAGAAGTCTCTGCTGGAAGGTGTACTGACAGCCCACCCCATGTGCCTGGAATCCCGCTTAGCTTTGAGGGGTGGACAACCGTGACGAGGCCAACGCCTTTCTCAGCTCCCGCCGGGCCAAGGTCACCCCTGAGCAGGCCGGCCTGCAGCACTGCAGCCGCAACCGGCGGGTGCCTGGACTGCGCCGTAACGAGGTCGCCGACCTGGCCGGGATCAGCGTCGAGTACTACGCCCAACTCGAACGGGGCAACCTCAATGGTGTCTCCGACAGCGTCCTCGACGCCCTCGCCCGGGCACTGCAGCTCGACGAGGCCGAACGGGCACACCTGGCTGACCTCGCCCGTGCGGCCGGTCCCGTGCCCCGTACCCGTCGCAAGCCCCCCACCCGGCAGGTCCGGCCCGGCGTGGCGCGCATCCTTGAGCTGATGACCGAGGTGCCGGCCTTCGTGAACAACGCGCGCCTCGATGTCCTCGCAGCGAACCCTCTCGCCCGGGCACTGTACGCGCCGTTCTTCGCGGACCCCGGCCGTCCGGCCAACCATGCCCGCTTCGCGTTCCTCGACCCTCGTGCCCGAGACTTCTGGCTCAAGTGGGAACAGATCGCCGACGACACCGTGGCCGTGCTGCGCACCGAAGCCGGCCGTGACCCGTACGACAGGGCGATGACCGACCTCATCGGGGAACTGTCCACCCGCAGCGAGGAGTTCCGTGCCCGCTGGGCCGCGCACGACGTGCGTCTGCACCGCACCGGACTCAAACATTTCCATCATCCTGTCGTCGGTGACCTGCACCTGAACTTCGAGACCATGGAACTGTCCGCCGACCCCGGCCTGACCCTGACCGCCCTGAGCGCTGAAGCCGGGTCATCTCACGAGGACGCCCTCCGGGTCCTCGCGAGATGGGCCGCCCACCACTCGGCCGACGCTCCGGCCGAACCGGGTGCGAGCCACAGGCACTGCTGAGCAGCGGGCCGGCCTCGTACGTCCCATCACCGCAGCCCGCTGGAGAGCGCCCGCGGGGTCATCGTCAAGGACGAGACGGAGGAACGCGGTTACTACGCGGAGATGGCCGCCCTGCTGGGCCGCGACCCCCAGGGGCCGGGGCTCGACTCACCTTCCCGGGACAACCTGAGGGAAGGCGGCGACTCCCCACCTCCTTCTGCAGCCGTGGGCTCACAGCGTCAGGCACTGTTCGAGGCCAACTCGACCACGGTGATGTCGGACGGGGCGCCTACACGGACCGGCGGGCCCCAGGCACCGGCGCCGCGGCTCACGTAGAGCTGGGTGTCGCCATAACGTTCAAGGCCCGCGAGTGTGGGGTTTGCCAGCTCGGCGATGACGCTGCCGGGCCACAACTGGCCGCCATGGGTGTGGCCGGAGAGCTGGAGATCGACGCCGTGGTGGACGGCGTCGTGGATGACGATCGGCTGATGAGCCAGAAGGACGGCGGCACGGGAACGGTCGCGGTCACCGAGGGCTTTGCCGAAGTCGGGGCCCGCGCCCTGCGTTTCGCCCGCTACGTCGTCAACGCCCGCCAGGTCGAAGCCGGGTATCTCCACACGGGCGTTCTCCAGCGGGCGCAGCCCCAGGTCGCGCACCTTCTCGACCCATGGCTCGGCGCCTGAGAAGTACTCGTGGTTACCGGTGACGAAATACGTACCGTGGCGTGCCCGTAGCCCGGCGAGCGGCTCGACGGCCGGACTGAGGTCTTCGACGCTGCCGTCGACCAGGTCGCCGACGACGGCGATCAGGTCGGGCTGGGTCGCGTTGATGGTGTCGACGACCCGCTGGGAGAAACCGCGGCCCAGAATCGGTCCCAGGTGGATGTCGCTGACCACAGCGATCCGGAACCCGTGTGCGCTACGCGGCAGTTTGGCCAGCGGGACGGTGAGGCGCTTCACCTGGGGGCCGCGCAGCACACCGTAGGTCCCGTGGCCGACCGTGCCGACGGCAACGGCCGCTGCTGTACCGCTCACGACACGCGAGACGAAGAGGCGGCGGGACAGGCCCGCCGGGCCGGGGAGCGAAGGCGCGGACGCCGGCGCACGCGGGGGCTCGGCCACGGCGACAGGCTCCGTCGTGTTTCCCGCGGTACCGGACCCGTCATGCTCCACCACCGGGGACCGGGGCGGGCCGACGGCGACGAGGTCCTCGCCCCGGTGCGCCCGTTCCTTCGTATCCGCTCCGGCGTCCCGCCGTGCGAGCCACCGTCGCAGCAAAGGCCGGACCGCCTCGCCCGCCAGCAGTGCGAGCAGCAAGTACAGGAACACCGCCATCCACAGATATCCGGGCCAGGCCAGGATCTGTTCGAGAAGGAAGGGAACCCACGGTCTCTCGGCCACCAGCGCGCCGCCCGTCAGCAGAGGCCCGGCCACGAGAACGACGCTCCCGGCACGCCGCTGGAGCGAGCCCCGGGGCATCGTGTCGCGCACCAGACGACGCCACGCGTACCAGTGGAGCGCACCGAACGCCACCAGCACGACGAGTCTGACCAGCATGAAGACGAAGATCACGGCCGAGCGGGCCCTTCCTGGAGACGTCCTCGGGACGGATGAGTCCCACTACGGCCCGATGCCCCGTGCCTCATGGTCCACGACGCGGCGTGCCCGCAGCCTGCGGAACCCCACGGGCGAGTGGGACACCGCGCCGTACGTACCTTGGCACGGGTCGCACACCGCGTGGGAGGGAGAGTTTTCTACCTGGTTGCTCGGTTCGCGATGACGGCATCACGGCTGATGTACCCGCAGGAGTGGCTGTGGCGCACGCACAAGTGGAGCGTCACCCGACCTCGATTCGCATGTCCACGTTGGCCGGCAGGTCTTCGAAGACGCTCACGTCAGATGTGATCTCGCCCATTTTCGTGAGGGTCGGGACCGAGGTGGTCGGCTCGTAGATGATGGTCACGCTGTCACGTGGATTGTAGTAAACAATGTCACCGGGCTGGACATCGGTGTAGAAAGGCCCCGTCTCGGTCAGCGGGTCGGACAGCTCGGAGATGTACTCGATATCCAGGTTCCTGAACCACGGCAATGTGACCGGCAGTATTTCCTCGAAATCCCGGGCGGCGTCACTGTTATTGAGCCTGGCCTTGACGGTGCGGTCTCCGGCGGTGAACGTGATGGGGGTGCCCTCGTTCACCGACGCGTCGGCGTCCGCGGACGGGGGAGTTCCGGGCGAGGAGACCTCGGCGGTCTCCGAGGGTGATCCGGTGGAGTCGGCGACCGTGTTGGAGGAGCATGCGGCGAGGGTGACCGCAGTCGCCGCGCCGGTCACGGAGGCGAGAAATTTCTTCACGGTCCCAGTCGATCTCGGGCCGACTCGGCGAGGAAGTCTCTGCTGAGAGGTGTACTGACAGCACATCCCTGCGCAGACCGGATTCTTCTAGGCTGAAGGCGTGGACAACCGCGAAGAGGTCAAAGCCTTCCTCAACTCCCGACGTGCGAGGATCACCCCGGAAGACGCCGGCCTGACGAGCCACGGCCGCACCAGGCGCGTGCCGGGCCTGCGCCGCAGCGAGGTCGCCGAGCTGGCCGGTGTCAGCGTCGAGTACTACGCGAAACTTGAGCGCGGCGACCTCAGCGGTGTCTCCGAGAGCGTGCTGCATGCCCTCGGCCGGGCGTTGCGGCTGGACGAGGCCGAGCGATCGCACCTGGCGGATCTCGCCCGCGCCGCCGGCGCCCCGCGCCGTGCCCGCCGTCAGCCTTCCGCCCAGAAGGTCCGGCCCGGCGTGGCCCGCGTCCTCGACGGGATGAGCGCGTTGCCGGCCTTCGTGCACAACGGGCGTCTCGATGTCCTCGCGGCGAACCCCCTCGCGGAGGCGCTGTTCGCGCCGGTGTTCGCAGAGCCGGCCCGGCCGGTCAACCACGCCCGGTTCACCTTCCTCCACCCGCGTGCCCGCGACTTCTGGATCGACTGGGAGCGGGCCGCCGACAACACCGTGGCCCTGCTGCGCACGGAAGCCGGACGCGACCCCTACAACAGGGCACTGACCGATCTCGTGGGGGAGCTGTCCACCCGCAGCGAGGCTTTCCGGGTCCGCTGGGCCTCACACGACGTACACCTGCACCGCACCGGACTCAAACACATCCACCACCCGGTCGTCGGCGTTCTGCACCTGTTCTACGAGGTCTTCGACCTGGCCGCCGACCCGGGGCTGGCCCTGGTCGTCTTCAGCGCGGAGGCGGGCTCACCCCACGACGACGCGCTGCGGTTGCTCACCATCTGGGCCGCCACCCACGACCCGGCCGATGCCCTGGCGGGACGCGACCAGGCGTGAGACCAGTACTGGCAGCGGGCGGGAGTCGCCCGGTTTCCGCCCGACGGGTCCCGCCGTCGGCGCTGGGCGGGGTCGTACTGTCCAGAGTCCCGCGCATAACGTCGAGCAGCCATGCACAGGCATGTGCGGAGCGTTTCGCCGGCGGAAATCCTCTCCCGGAAATCCCGCGCGGGTGCAGGCCCCTCAGAGAGATTTGCCAAGGGTTTCATCCTGGTGTTCAGACATCCAGGCAGAAAACTCTACCCCCCACGAGAGGGCCAAGTGATGGCAAACTTCCGGTCATGACGAGCCATGCGTATCTCTGTCAGCCGGGCGAATTTCCCGAGGCTCGGCACCGCCTCCTGCGAGGCGTCTGAAAACAGGGCCGGATACGCGCCGGCAATGACAACGAAGCGGGTTCTGCCTCCGGGCACGCCGACGAAAAAGGCTGACGAATAAGGCTGATGAACTTCCGCCGACCCGAAAGCGTACGCATGTCAACTGAACTTACCGAGTCAGATGTCCCTCCCCCCACCGAGTTCGCCCCGGCACCGTCACGGCGCACGTTCATCGCGACGACCACCGCGGTCGGCGGCATCGTCGTGGCCGGCGGCCTGGTCGCGGGGCCGCCCCCGCTGGGCGTCGAGGAAGCGGCTGCCGCCGAAGCGACCCCCGGCGGCCGTGTCTCGCTGACGGTCAACGGGAAGCGGCACACCATCACGGTCGACAACCGGACTTCGCTGCTCGACCTGCTGCGCGAACATCTCGGCCTCACCGGCTCGAAGAAGGGCTGCAACGCCGGTGCGTGCGGGGCCTGCACCGTGCTCGTCGACGGCCGCCGGGTCAACTCCTGCCTGACGCTGGCAGTGCGCCTGGAAGGCGCCGAGGTCACCACCGTCGAAGGGCTCGCTCCGGGCGGCGAGGACGGTGAACTGCACCCGCTCCAGGCGGCGTTCGTCGAGCAGGACGCCTTCCAGTGCGGATACTGCACCCCGGGGCAGATCATGTCCGGCATCGGCTGCATCCAGGAGGGCCACACCGGCTCGGCGGAAGAGATCCGGGAGTGGATGAGCGGGAACATCTGCCGCTGCGGCTGCTACGTGAAGATCGTGCGCGCGGTCGAGCAGACCGCCCGAGGGAAATGAGGCCATGCCCCCGTGTATCCCTTCACCTTCACCAAGGTCTCCGACACCCGCGAGGCCCTCGACGCAGGCCGCCGCGGCGGACGTTACATCGCCGGCGGCACCACCCTCGTCGACCTGATGCGTGAAACCGTCGAACGCCCCGAAACCCTCGTCGACATCAGTGATCTGCCGCTGCGCGAGATCACCGCCACCGAACGCGGCGGTCTGCGCATCGGGGCCCTGGTGCGGATGGCCGAGGCCGCCGCACACACCAAGGTCCGCACCACCTATCCGGTCGTCTCACAGGCACTGGAGCTGAGCGCGTCGGCCCAGTTGCGGAACATGGCCACCATCGGCGGCAACATCATGCAGCGCACCCGCTGCACCTACTTCCGCGATGTGACGGCCACCTGCAACAAGCGCGAGCCGGGATCGGGGTGCGCGGCACGGGAGGGCTACAACCGCACTCACGCCATCCTCGGCACTTCCGACGCCTGCGTGGCCACCCACCCCTCCGACGCCGCCGTCGCCTTCGCCGCCCTGGAGGCGACCGTCAACCTGCTGGGCCCGGACGGCCAACGCAGCCTCCCCTTCGCGGACTTCCTGCTGCGTCCGGGCAGCACCCCCGACCGCGAACAGGCGCTCCGCCGGGGCGAGCTGATCACTTCCGTGGAGATCCCGGCTCACCCGCGCCCTCTCCTGTCCGGCTACCTCAAGGTCCGCGACCGGCAGTCCTACGAGTTCGCCCTGACCTCGGCGGCCGTCGCCCTGCACATCCGTGGTGGAGTGATCAGGGAAGCGAAGATCGCCACCGGTGGCGTGGGCACCGTGCCCTGGAGGCTCCCCGCCGTCGAGCAGCACCTCGTCGGCGAGCGGCCCTCTGCCCGACTCTGGGCCCAAGCGGCCGAACGGGCGGCGGACGGCGCACGCCCGCTTGCCCACAACCGCTTCAAGATCGCACTCCTCAAACGCACCGTCGAACGCCAACTGCGCACCGTAGGAGGTACGAAGTGAGCCCGCAGCCCCAGGCAGCCGTCGGCGCTCCGCTGTCCCGGGTGGACGGACGCCTGAAGGTGACCGGGAGAGCGACGTACGCCGCCGACCACGACATCAAGGGTGCGGTCCACGCGGTCGTCGTCGACAGCACCATCGCCCGTGGACGCGTCACCGGCATCGACACCCGGGCAGCCCTCGCCCTGCCCGGCGTACTGAAGGTCATCAGCCACCTCAACGCACCCCGGCTCGCCTACCGTGACGACCCGAACCTGAACAACCCGCCGGGCCGGCGGCTGCGGGTCTTCCAGGACGACAAGGTCCTCTTCCACGGCCAGCCGGTCGCCGTCGTCGTGGCCACGGCACTGGAGACCGCGCAGCACGCGGCCGGCCTGGTCGAGATCGGCTACGAAGCGCGGAGCCCGTCGACCGACATGAGCGACAGCGACCGTACGAACGAACCTGTGACCTATGCCCGTGGCGACGCGGACGCGGCGATCGGATCCGCCGCCGTACGGCTGGAGATGGCCTACCGGACGGCTCGTAACCATCACAACGCGATGGAGCCGCAGGCCACCGTCGCCCGCTGGGACGGTGACCGGCTCACCCTGTGGGACAAGACCCAGTGGGTGCTCGGCACTCAGAACGAACTCGCCTCCGTATTCGGACTTCCCCCCGAGTCGGTGCGCGTCATCTCGCCCTTCGTCGGCGGCGGGTTCGGCACCGGTGTGCGGACGTGGCCGAACGTCACGGTCGCGGCCCTCGCCGCACGCGAAGTGGGCCGCCCCGTCAAGCTCGTGCTGACACGCAAGCAGCTTTACTTCGCGGTGGGGTACCGGCCCGTGTACGAGTACGGTGTGCGCCTGGGCAGCGACCGTCGCGGGCGCCTGACCGCGATGACCCACGACGTGAGAGCGGAGACCTCGACGTACGAGGATTTCACGGAGGCCATCCTGGTCGCGGGGCAGATGCTCTACAGCATGCCCCACGTCAGCCAGACGTACCGCAGAGTGCCGCTGGACGTGAACACGCCGACCTGGATGCGTGGCCCCGGTTATGCCAACGCCTCCTTCGCCATCGAGTCGGCGCTGGACGAGCTCGCCCACGAAACAGGCGTCGACCCCATCGAACTGCGCCGGCGCAACGAGCCGGAGGACGACGAGTCCAGCGGGCTGCCGTTCTCCACCCGCCGACTGCGTGACTGCTACACCACCGGTGCCCGCGAGTTCGGATGGCACCGCCGCAACCCGAAACCCCGCTCCACCCGCGACGGCGACTGGCTGATCGGCACCGGCATGGCCACCGGCGTCTACGACGTCCTGCGGAGCCCGGCGCAGGCCCGGGTCAGGCTCGACGCCGACGGCACCGCGCTGATCGAGTCGGGAACCAGCGACATGGGCCCGGGCACCTACACCTCCATGACCCAGGTCGCCGCGGACGCCCTCGGACTGACGATGCGCAACGTGACCTTCCACCTCGGCGACTCCCGCATGCCACCGACCCCGCCACACGGCGGCTCACAGACCATGGGCACGGTCGGATCCGCCGTCCAGGACGGCTGTGACCAGGTACGACAGCAGGCTGTCCGGCTCGCCGTCGCAGACCGGGAATCGCCGCTGTACGGTGTGGATCCCGACGGCATCGTCGTCCGCGCGGGCCGACTGCACGTGAAGGACAACCCGGTGCGCGGGGAGACCTATCAGCGGCTGCTGACCCGCAATGACCGCACCCACCTCGAAACGCTCGGTTCCTTCGTTCCCGGCGATTCCCGGTTCTCGATGTACGCCTACAGCGCGACGTTCGCCGAAGTCGCCGTCGATGCGAGCCTGGGCCTCGTACGGGTCCGGCGGATGCTCGGTGTCTGCGACGCGGGCCGCATCATCAGCCCCAAGCTCGCCGACAGCCAGGCCCTCGGCGGCATGGTCGGCGGCATCGGCACAGCCCTGCTGGAACACACCGTCACCGACCACCGCGACGGCCGTATCGTCAACGCCAACCTCGCCGACTACCTCGTCCCCGTCAACGCCGACATCCCCGACCTGCGGGCGATCTTCATCGACGGCGAGGACCTCGAAGCCGCCCCCATCGGAGTCAAAGGACTCGGGGAAGTCGTCCATATCGGCGTGGCACCCGCCATCGCCAACGCCGTCTTCCACGCCACCGGCCGCCGCGTCCGCGAGCTGCCCATCACCGCCGAAGCCCTGCTCTGACCGGAGACACGGCACCCCGGTGACCGGCTCATGGAGAGACGGCCATCCGGATGCCCCACGACCGCCCGGCGGTATACCGCGGTCCGCCGCCGGGCTTCCGGGACCGCCGCCGTGTCACCTTCACCCCCGACGACACGGCGGCGGTCCGCCCGCACCGACCTCTCACGACGCCCGCCACACGGAGACCCGCCCATGCTGAACATCGCGGACACGCTCTACGAATGGTGCCGCGAGGCCCGCCACTTCGCCCTCGCCACGGTCATCCAGGTCCACGGGAGCGCGCCCCTGCCACCCGGCACCTCCCTCGCCGTTGACGCCGACGGCAACGCGGTCGGCAGCATCTCCGGCGGCTGTGTCGAAGGCGCCGTCTACGACCTGTGCCAACAGGTGCTGGCGGACCGCGGTACTCCGACACGGGCCCGGTTCGGCTACTCCGACGACGACGCCTTTGCCGTCGGCCTCACCTGCGGTGGTGAAATCGAAGTCCTGGTCCACCGGGTGACCCCCGCGGACCGGGCCCATCTCACCGCGTCGCTCGAAGCAGTCGTACGTGGCAGGCACGCTGCCGTCGCCCAGGTCGTGGAGGGCCCCGAGCATCTCCTCGGCCGCAGCCTGTCCCTTTTCGGTGACGGCAGCGCCTACGGCGGAACCCTGGGCGGTGAGAAGGAGGATCGGGCAGTGGCAGCACAGGCGCGCGCAATGTTGCGGGCCGGCCGCACCGCCCGTACCGAGGTCGGCGGCGACGCCGACGCCTGCCCCGAGAAGCTGTCCGTGCTCGTCCACACCCGCGTGCCCCGCCCCCGCATGCTGATCTTCGGCGCCGTCGACTTCGCCGACGCCTTGAGCCGGGCCGGCCGCTTCCTCGGCTACCGGGTGACGGTGTGTGATGCCCGCCCCGTCTTCGCCACCCCCGCCCGCTTCCCCCACGCCGACGATGTCGTCGTCGACTGGCCGCATCGCTATGTGGAGCACACCGAGGTGGACTCCCGCACCGTGATCTGCGTTCTGACCCACGATGCCAAGTTCGACATTCCCCTGCTGCGTCTGGCTCTCGGCCTCCCCGTCGGTTACGTCGGCGCCATGGGATCCCGGCGCACCCACGACCACCGGATGAAGGCGTTGCGAGAAGCCGGCGTACCCGTCGACCAACTGGCCCGCCTTCGCTCCCCGATCGGTCTTGACCTCGGCGCCCACACTCCCGAGGAGACAGCGACCTCCATCACCGCCGAGATCATTGCCCACACCCACCGCGGCACCGGCCTGCCCCTGTCACGCGGCACCGGACCCATCCATCATCCTGCGCCCGGCGCTCTTTCCCCGGCCGCATAAGAGGCGCCCCCTCACTGCGCAACAGGGAATGCGTATCGCGTGGAAGAGGGCTTTCCCCGCACAGAATTCGCGCTGGACTTCGTACAGCGGACGGGGTGGTGATTCCTGACCGGAGGACGCCCGCGATCAGTTTGCGGCGTCGGCTCTCGATGCGTGGTCGGCGGCCCAGGAGGCCAGGAAACGCAGTCCCTCGTGGGACGGGGTGCCCGGCTCCGCGGTCAGGATGACGAGCTGCTGGTCGGGATCGGTGGGACAGGCGAGGGCCTCCCAGTCGAGGGTGAGGTCGCCGGCCACGGGATGGCGGAAGGTCTTCGTCCCCGTCGAGTGGTGGGCGACGTGGTGGGCGGCCCACCACTCCCGGAACTGAGGATCCCGTTCGGACAGCTCATCGACGAGTGCGGTCATGCGCGGATCGCCCGGGTTGTCCGCCGCTTCCATCCTCAGAAATGCCACGGTGTTACGCGCGGAGCTTTCCCAGTCCGCGTACAGCTCTCTGAATGCGGGATCGGTGAAGACCAGCCGTACGGAATTGCGATGCTCCTCCGGAATTCGGGAGAAGTCCGTCATCAGGGCGGCGGCGAGGGAATTCCAGGCGAGAATATCCATACGGCGGCCGAGAATGAGAGCGGGGGTGTCGGTGAGATTGTCGAGGAGCCGTCGCGTCGGCGGCCGGACCTTCTGCGCCGCCCGCCGCCGTGGCCGCGTGTTCTCCTTCCCGGCCAGTTGGAGCATGTAGTCGCGCTGGTCCTCGTCCAGGCGCAGCACCCGGGCCAGGGCGATCAGGACGGGGGTGGAGGCTTCGATCCGGCCCTGCTCCAGGCGGGTGTAGTACACGGTGCTGATCGCTGCCAGTTGCGCCACCTCCTCCCGGCGCAGCCCCGGGACCCGCCGCAGGGCACCGCTCTCGGGCAGACCCATCGCACGCGTGCTCAACTCGGCGCGCCGGGCCTTGAGGAATTCACCCAGCTCACTGAGGTGTGCGTTCCTGCTCATGTCCGTCACGCTACTGCGGAAGCCGCTCCGGCACCGCTCGGCTGGGGGTAGAGATCTATACCCGGAACATGCTTCTCCCGTAAGGAGATGCGGAGACTCGCTCGGCATTCAGGCCCTCCTTCGGGTAATTCTCTGGGGGGCAGGGTTTTATACCCGGAAAGATCTCTCCCATTGTCGCCTTCGGGAGCCGGTGGCACCGTTGTATGTGGGCCCGGGATTCACGACCCCGCCGGACCGGACAGGCAACGGTCCATGCCCAGCGAAATGCTGGGGACGCCCGATCTGCCCGCGTGGCCGACCGGGGCGGCTGCTGTGATGCGCCGCCGCTTGTCCCTTCTTTCATCGTTCAGAAAAGATTCAGAAAAGAGAAGTTCCCCATGGCAACGAATCTGACCGGTACCGTCGCCCTCGTCACCGGCGCGAGCAGTGGGATCGGCGCCGCGACCGCCCGCCGGCTCGCCGAGGGCGGCGCGTCCGTGGCGATCGTGGCCCGCCGCAAGGCCCGCCTCGAAGAGCTGGCCGCGGAGATCGAGAAGGCCGGTGGTACCGCCCTGGTCGTCGAGGCGGACATCACCGATCGCGCCCAGGCCGAGGCCGCCGTGCAGCGGACCGTCGAGCGGTTCGGACGGCTGGACATCCTCGTCAACAACGCCGGTCTCATGCTTCTGGGGCCCGTCGTCGGCGCGGACGTCGAGGAGTGGGAGCGGATGCTCGCGATCAACGTCCAGGGCCTGCTCTACACCACCCGCGCCGCCCTGCCCCACCTCCTCCAAGCCGCCGAGGACGGACCGCGCCGGGTCGCCGACATCGTCAACATCAGCTCCATCGCCGGCCGCGTCGCCTGGAACGGCTACGGCGTCTACAACCTCACCAAGTTCGGTGTGAACGGCTTCACCGAGTCCCTGCGCCAGGAAGTCACCCAGCGGCACGTCCGCGTCGGTGTCCTGGAGCCGGGCGGCGTCGACACCGAACTCGGTTCCCACAACGACCACAAGCCCGAGGTCCGCGAGGCGATCGGCGCCTTCAACGAGCGGACCGAGGTCCTCCTCGCCGACGACATAGCCGACGGCGTCGCCTACATCGTGACCCGGCCCCGGCGCGCCTCGATCGCCGAACTCTGGGTCATGCCCACCGACCAGGCCTGACGGCCAAACGGCCACCACCACAAGGAGAATGAGATGAAGCACGTATCACTGGGCGGGCTCGATGTCTCGCGCATCGGCCTGGGCGCCATGACCATGGCCGGCACCTACACGACGGGCGGCGGCCTCGACGACGACGAGTCGATCCGCACCATCCACCGGGCACTGGACCTGGGGGTCACCCACATCGACACCGCCGAGATCTACGGCCCCTTCCACAGCGAGGAGGTCGTCGGCAAGGCCATCAAGGGCCGGCGCGACGATGTCGTCGTGGCGACCAAGTTCGGTCTGGTCTCCCACGCGGGCGGCGGCCCCGGCGTCACCGACAGCGGCGCCGGTAACGTGAAGGCCGCGGTGGAAGGCTCCCTCAAGCGCCTCGGCACCGATCGCATCGACCTCTGCTACCAGCACCGCGTCGACCCGAACACCCCCATCGAGGAGACCGTCGGCGCGCTGGCCGAACTGGTCGCCGAGGGCAAGGTCCGCCACATCGGGCTGTCCGAGGCCGGCCCCGAGACGATCCGCCGCGCACACGCCGTGCACCCGGTCGCCGCGCTCCAGACGGAATACTCCCTGTGGACCCGCGACGTCGAGGCCGAGATCCTTCCGCTGCTGCGCGAACTGGGCATCGGGTTCGTTCCCTACTCGCCGCTCGGCCACGGGCTGCTGACCGGTCAGATCCGTACCGTCGACGACTTCGCCGACGACGACTGGCGCAAGACCAACCCGCGTTTCACCGGCGAGAACTTCCAGCGCAACCTGCGCATCGTCGACGAAGTACAGGCCATCGGCGCCGAGATCGGAGCGACACCCGCCCAGACCGCCCTGGCCTGGCTGCTCACCCGCGGCAACGACATCGCCCCCATCCCCGGCACCCGGCGCGTTTCGCGAGTGGAGGAGAACACCGCCGCCGACGGCATCGAACTCAGCGCGGCTCAGCTCGACCGCCTGAACAACCTCACACCGGCCTCGGGCGCACGTCACGACGAGGCGAACATGGCCAGCATCGACCGCTGAATCCTGACCGCCCGCGCCGCACCCCTGCCGATGGAGAAGGCAATGAAGTACACGCGCCTGGGGACTTCGGGCCTCAGCATCAGCCGCATCGCCCTGGGAACCATGGGATTCGGTGACGGATCCCGGGAGAAGTGGGCCCTCGGCTACGAGGCTGCCGCACCGTTCTTCCAGCAGGCACTCGACCTGGGGATCACCTTCTGGGACACCGCCAACATCTACAGTTTCGGTGCCTCGGAAGAAACCGTCGGCCGGGCGGTCGAACAGTTCGCGCGACGTGACGACATCGTGCTGGCGACCAAGGACCACCACCTGCCCGCCGTTGCGGCGGCGCTCGACATCACCCTCACCGACGACGAGGTCACCGCGCTCGAAGAGCACTATGTGCTGCGCGAGCCCACCTACTTCTGACCAGCCCCAAGAACAGTCCCGCCTCCCTGAGAGAAGAATCAGCATGAGTTCCTGGAGCCCGACACAGCTCCGCGCGATCGCGGAGAACGCGGACCTCTTCGTTTCCCCGTTCCGAGAGGACGGCGCCACCTACGGCACCCCGACCCAGACCTGGGCACTCGTCGTCGACGGCGGCGTGTACGTGCGCGCCGCCAACGGACAGCAGTCGAAGTGGTATCAGGCCGCCATCCGCCAGAAGGCCGGTCGCGTGCGCGTTGCCGGCAAGTACCACGAGGTCGTCTTCGAACCCGCCGACAGCGGCGTCGGCGCCGCCGTCGACGCCGCCTACGAGGAGAAGTACCCGGGCAGCTCCGCGGTGCCGATCATGCAGGGTGACGGACCGAGATCGGCGACGGTCCGCATCTCACCACGCTGAATTCCCGCCCGACGGGCACCGGACCACGGCAACGACGACAGGTGTACCGGCTTCGTGGGAGGGGTCGGCCTCTGGGACGTCGGCGGCGAGCACCCTTGGAGGAGGACATGTGACCACCATGGTCATCATCGGAGCGGGACGCGGCCTCGGAGCCGCCGTTGCCCGGCAGTTCGGCCACGGCGGCTTCGACGTCGCCCTGATCTCCCGCGGTCAGGACCGGCTCGAAGCGCTGGCGGCCGATCTGACAGCGGAGGGCGTCACCGCACGCGGCTTCACCGCCGATGTACGCGATCCGGCCGCCCTGGAAGCCGCCCTGGACGCGGCAGCCGCGATGCTGGGCCCGATCGAGGTGCTGCAGTACAGCCCGGTGCCGCAGAAGGAGTTCATGCGGCCGGTGCTGGAGACCGCCCCCGCCGACCTGGCGGGTCCGGTCGAGTTCTCGCTCTACGGAGCGGTCACCGCGGTGCGCCAGGTACTGCCCGGAATGCGGCTGCTCGGCCGGGGCACCCTCCTCTTCGTCAACGGAGGCAGTGCCGTACGCCCTCACCCCGAACGGGCCGGTACCTCGGTCGCCTTCGCCGCCGAAAGCGCCTACGCCCGGATGCTCCACGACAGTCTCGCCGACGACAACATCCACGTCGGGCAGCTCATCGTCCCGGGCGCGATCACGCCCGGTGACCCGCACACGGATCCCGCCGTCCTCGCCCGCACACTGTGGGACATGCACGGTGAACGGACGGGGTTCCGGCACTACGCACACGACCTGGACACGTGACCGTCGGACGGACACGGACCGCCGAGCCGATCTCCGTACCCATGCAGAGGAGTTCCGTGAGCATTCCCCGTCTCGCCCCCGCCAGGCCGGTCGTGGTCCTGCGACCCGCTCCGCAGCGCACGGACCGCATCTTCACCCCCGCCGCGCTGGAGTTGCTCCGTGACCGGTTCACCGTGCTGGACCTGGAGAAGGATTCCTCCGACGAAGCACTGGAGGAGGTTCTGCCCGATGCCTTCGCGATCGTCGGGCAGCCCGACCTGCCGGTCCAGCGGCTCGCCCGCGCGGGCAGACTGCGGGCTCTGCTGAACGTCGAAGGCAACTTCTTCCCCAACGTCGACTACGCGACCTGCTTCGAGCGCGGCATCCATGTCCTGGGCTGCGGGCCCGCCTACGCACAGGCCGTCGCCGAGTACTCCCTCGCGCTCGCGCTGGACCTCGCCCGGGGCATCAGCCGTGAGGACCGTGCCTTCCGCGCCCGACGGGAGCAATACGTCTCCGACAGCAACGCCGACGCTGTTCTGCTGCAGGGATCCGACGTGGGCCTGGTGGGCTTCGGCAACCTCGGCCGCAGCCTCAACCGGCTCCTTGCCCCCTTCCGGCCCACCGTCCGCGTGTACGACCCCTGGCTGCCGCCCGGTGTCCTGCGCGAACACGGGGTGCTGCCCGCCTCGCTGGGCGAGACCCTGTCCCGCAGCCGCTTCGTGTTCGTACTGGCCACCGTCACGGACGAAAGCCGCCATCTGATCGGAGAACGCGAACTCGGACTGCTGCCGGACAGCGCCCGCCTCGTCCTGGTCAGCCGCGCACCGGTCGTCGACTACCCGGCACTGCTCGCCCATGTCGCGCGCGGACGCCTGCTCGCGGGCATCGACGTGTGGCCGGAGGAACCGGTCGCCGCTGACGATCCCGTCCGTGATCTCGACGGTCTCGTGCTCTCCGCACATCGTGCGGGCGGCATCCCGCAGGCATTCCAGACCATCGGCGACATGGTTCTCGACGACCTGACACTCCTCGCCCAGGGGCTTCCACCCGTCCGTATGCAGAGCGCCGCCCGCGAATTGGTCGGCCGCTACCGCAACCGCCCCGTGACCTGAAGAGACCACCCATGACCGCTCAGCCCCACCCGTCCACCGTGTTCGACATTCCCTGCGAGGGCCTGCTCTTCGACAACGACGGTGTACTGGTCGACTCCGACCACGGTGTCGATCAGGCGTGGAGCCAATGGGCCCGCGACCGCGACCTGCCTCCGGAGCAGGTGACCGCCATGGTGCACGGCCGCCGTTCGGCCGACACCGTCGCACTCCTGGTGGCCGATCCGGAGGAGCGGCCGGCCGCGCTCGCCGCGATCGACCGCCTGGAGGTCGAGGCCGCGGCCACCACCACCGCGATCCCCGGCGCCCTCGACTTCCTGGAAAGCCTGCCGCACGGCCGGTGGGCGGTGGTGACCTCCGGCGTCACCGCCCTGGCCCGGGCCCGCCTCACGGCGGCGGGACTGCCCACTCCACCCGTGCTCATTACCGCGGACGACGTCGTTCACGGCAAACCGGCGCCCGACGGCTACCGGACCGCGGCGGAGAGACTGGGTTTCGCCCCGGCACGTACGGTTGTCTTCGAGGACAGCACCGCGGGAGCGAAAGCCGGAGCCGGGGCGGGCGCGACCGTCATCGGAGTCGGGCAGCGCGGACTGGCCACCGACGCCTCCATCGTCGTCCGCGATCTGCGCGGCCTGACATGGCACGACGGCGTACTCCGCCTCGCGGCCGTGGACCTGCTGCGGTTCTGACCACGCCCTGCGGCACACGGGGGCGCCACAGGCGCTTTCCCGGGGGCGCGGTCAGCCGACGACAACCACCGGCTTCACGACGGTCTGGTCGCGGCTGCGCATCAGTTCGAGGCTCTGCCCGACCGCGTCCCAGCCGTGCAGCACGTGCGTCGCGAGGGGCTGGGTGTCGAGCTTGCCGTTCGCGATGAGCAGCAGGAGGCGTTCCATGTAGTCCCTGCCCTGGTTGGCCTGAGCCGCGGTGAGGAACTTCTCCATCACGCCGTAGTTCCAGACGTCCATAGGGAGGGTCACGGTCTCGTCGTCGAAGAAGCCCGAGACCACCGACACGTGGCCGCCGAACTTCGTGAGTCTCATGGCCGTGCCGATCTGGTCGCTGGCGTTGCCGCCGCTGGCGACGAGGACACTGTCGACCTGCGTGCCGCCGGTCAGGGTCATGATCTGCTCGTGGACGTCGCCCTTCTTGTAGTCGACGAGGTCGGTCGCCCCGTACCGCGTGGCGAGGACCATCGTGTTCGGGCGCGAGCCGACGGCGATGATGCGGCCGGCGCCTCGGAGCGCCGCGGCGGCCACGCCCATCAGCCCCACGGGTCCGACGCCCAGGATGACGACGACCTCGCCGAACTGGATCTCCATCCGTTCGACGCCGGTGAATCCGGTGGCGGCCATGTCGTCGACGGACACGGCCTGGACATCGGTGACGGTGTCGGGGATGTGCGCCAGGTTGGAGTCGGCGTCGAAGCACTTCACCAGCTCGGAGAACCACCCCCCGTTGGTCGGGTCGTCGGAGAAGTAGGGGCTCTTGCTCTGATGGAACTTGCCCTCTCCTCGTTGCGCCCGGGGGTGGCGCCAATCGGCCAGCCCGGCGGGAAGAACGACACGGTCCCCGGGGGCGAAGTCGGTGACCAGGTCGCCGACGCGTTCGACGACTCCGACCGCCTCGTGGCCGATGACCTTGCCCAGCGCGTTCGGGAGCGAGAGCGAATCGATGAGATGCACGTCCGTCGTGCAGGTGGCCACCGCGGTCGGGCGGACCAGGGCGTCGTACGGTCCGATCTCCGGTACCGGAACCTCCTGCCAGTCGGCGCGGCCCTTCTCCTGGATGACGTAGCCCTTCATGGCGCTGTTCCTTTCCTGTGGTCTGTACGGGGACCGGCCGGCCCGGCGTGGCGCCGTCGGCCACCGGTCAGGCGGGGTTGGGGCATGGGTGGTTGTCGAACAGGCCAGGGGTGTCGTGGGTGACGACGTTCTCCTGGAGCGGGACCCTGTCCAGGCGGTAGCTGTTGTCGGGGGACGCGTGGTCCTCGTATCCGAACGAGATGCCGAAGAACAGCTTCAGGTCGTCGGGAACGTCCAGGACATCGCGGACGATGTCGGCGTAGAGACCCAGCACGGTCTGGGGGATTCCGCCCAGCCCTCGGGCGGCGAGGGAGAGCAGGAAGGTCTGGGCGTACATGCCGATGTCGCCGCCCACGCGTACGCCGTCACCGAAGGCGGGAGCGAAGAGCATGGCCACGTGGGGAGCGCCGAAGAACGCGAAGTTGCGCCGGTCCGCCACGCGGCGGGCCGCGCGGTCCGACCGGGCGATGCCCAGAGCGTCGTTGCGGGTCTTGGCCTGGTGCCCGGAGCGCTGTGCGTACGGGCCGAAGTACTCGTTCTGGTCGAAGGTGAAGTCGCCGAACCCCTCTCCCGCGGCTTCGGCCCGTAGCAGCTCCTTGCTCAGCAGATCACGCTGCCGGCCGGAGACGATGTGGATCTGCCAGGGCTGGGTGTTGCAGTTGGAGGGGGCCATCCGTGCGTCCTCCAGCACGCCACGGAGCTGCGCGGCGGGCAGTGGATCAGGCAGGAACGCGCGAACGGCGTGACGGGCCCGGACGGCCTCGGCGAAGGGAAGGGTGTCGCCAGACACAATGCTCCTTGTACGGACGGGGTGGTAGCAGGGCGATGCCCGTGCATGGGTGGGACGACGCTCGGTCCCCGTACTCCCGCGGCGCCTCTCACATGGCTGCCGTGGGCGGGAATTCGAGGATGAGCCGTCCTCGCAGGCCGCCCTTCTCCAGCAGTCGATGAGCCTCGGGAGCCTGGTCGGCGGGGAACGTCGCCGCGACTCGGAGGGTCAGCTCTTTCGATTCGGCCTGTTCGCGCAGCCGGGTGATGGCTGCGGTGTCGGTGACGCGCGAGCGGACGTTCACGGGATGCACGATGATCCCGCGGCCCGGATCGCCGTCCCAGAAACGCAGGACGGCGATCTGGCCGTGGTCGCGGATCGCCGGCGCGATCCGGTCGTGCAGCATGGCGCCGTCCGCGACGGCGTCGGCCCCGCCGGGCACCACGTCCAGCACACGCTGCGCGATGCCGTCGCCGCGAGCGACGAAGGTGTCGGCGCCGTGGGAACGCAGCCACTCCTCGTCGTGTGCCGACGCCACCGCCACCACGCGCAGGCCCTCCGCGGCGGCGAGTTCGACGACGTAGCCGCCGACGGCGCCGCCGGCTCCCGTGATGACCAGCGTCGAGCCGGGCGCGAGGGCGAGGGTGTCCAGGACGCTCCGGGCGGTCAGCGCGTTCATCAGGAACGACGCCGCCTCCGGGAACGTCGTGCCGGCCGGCTGACGTGTGACGGACGCGGCCGGAAGGACGACGTACTCGCTGTAGCCGCCGTGCCGGCCGTGGTTGTCGACGATGCCGATCACGGGCTCGCCCTCGGAGAGCCCGTACGCGGCCGTGACGTCGTCTGCGGCCTCGTCGATTGTTCCGGCCACGTCCATGCCGGGAATGAAGGGGGGTTCGAGATCGCGGTACCACGCGGCGAGGGAACCGTCGCGGAGCATGGCGTCGGCCGGGTTCACCCCGGCGGCACGCACCCGCACCCGTACCTCGCCGGGGCCGGCGTGCGGCTCAGGAAGCTCGACGGTACGCAGCGCTTCCGGGCCGCCGTAGGTGTGGAGGCCGATCGCTTTCATCGACGGGGACTGCCTTGTGCTCATGAGGAGGTGTTCCTTTCGTGGGTGCCGACGGTCAGCTCACCCGTCTCCCCTCGGCGGGCGGGAAGCGTGTGGACCGTCTCGCGGTGCTGCTGGGCTGATGGATAGCGCCTGTTCGGTGTGGAGGTCTCCCCGCGCGTCCACCGCGTGAGGGACCTTCCCCTTTCAGCGTTTGCCGCGCCGTCGGACGGCGTAGCCGTACTGCTCGGGCCAGCGGGGCTCGGCGCCGAGTTCGAGGGCGGCGTGCTGGGGCCAGTACGGCGTGCGCAGCAGTTCGCGGCCCAGGAGGACGGCGTCGGCCTGTCCGGTGGCGACGATGTCCTCGGCCTGGGCGGGTTCCAGGATCAGGCCGACGGCGCCGGTGGGGAGCCCGGTCGCCGCACGTGTCCGGGCGGCGAAGGACACCTGGTAGCCGGGACCGACGGGGATCGTGGCGTCGGGGACCATGCCGCCGGTGGACACGTCCAGCAGGTCGACGCCGTGGGACTGGAGTTCCTTGGCGAGGCGGACGGTGTCGTCGCCGGTCCAGCCCTCGCGTTCGTCCGCCGGATTCTCGGTCAGCCAGTCCGTGGCCGACGTGCGGAAGAAGACCGGCAGGTCCTCGGGCCACACCTCGCGTACGGCGTCGACCACCTGAAGGGGAAAGCGCAGACGGTTCTCGAAGCTGCCGCCGTAGGAGTCGGTGCGGTGGTTGGCGGCCGGGGAGAGGAAGGAGTTGATCAGGAAGCCGTGGGCGCCGTGCAACTCGACCACCTGGAAGCCCGCGGCCAGCGCGCGCTTCGCCGACTCGGCGAAGTCGCAGACCAGTTGATCGATCTCGTCCACCGTGAGCTCGTGCGGCACCGACCGCCCGGTGAACGGCACCGGGCTGGGCGCGACCGTCTGCCAGCCGCCCTCGGATGCGGGTACGTACCGGTCGGTGAGCCAGGGCTTGTCGACGGATGCCTTGCGGCCGGCATGGCCGAGCTGGATGGCCGGGACCGCTCCGTGGGAGCGGATGGCCGCGGTGATGCGGGCGAACGCCTGCTGCTGGCGGTCGTTCCACAGGCCCAGGTCCCAGGGGGTGATGCGCCCGTCGGGCCGTATCCCGGTCGCCTCGGCCATCACCAGCCCGGCGCCGCCGGCGGCCCGGCCGGCCAGGTGGGTGAGGTGGAAGTCGGTCGGTGCCCCGGTCTCCGGCCCTTCCGAGGCGGCGGAGTACATGCACATCGGGGATGTCCAGACGCGGTTGGGGATCTTGAGTGACCGCAGGGACAGAGGGGTGAACAGGGTACTCACGGGGTTCCTCGATTTCGGACGTACCGGCCCGGGGTGGGCAACGCCCCGGGGTGGAACGGGGCACCGCTCCGCCCGCCCGGAGCGGACGAGCCGTCGGAAGTCTCCGTGACGCGACGGTGCGCCACGACATGGCCTCGGAGCAGGACGGTGGGGGCGGTTGTGGATCGCCGATCGCGGGTGTGCCGCATGCCGTCGATGGTCCGGGCCGGTCCGTACGGGGGTGGTCAGGTGGTGTGGTCAGGTGGTGGTGTCGGGTGCGGGCTGCTGTTGGTTCGTGGTCCAGGAGGCGAGGATGCGCAGGGCGTCGTGGGACGGGGTGCCGGGTTCGGCGGTCATGACGACGAGTTGCTGCTCGGCGTCGATGCCGGCGGTGAGCGTGTCCCAGTCGAGGGTGAGCTCACCGGCCACGGGGTGGTGGAAGGTCTTGCTGCCCATGGTGCGGGCGGCGACATGGTGGTCGCCCCACCAGCGGCGGAAGTGCGGGTCCTGCACCGACAGCTCTCCGACGAGGGCGGCCAGCCGGGGGTCGTCGGGATACGTGGCCGCCTGCATCCGCAGTTGCGCCACGGTGGTGTGGGCGACCTCCTCCCAGTCCGCGTACAAAGTTCTCATCGCGGGATCGGTGAAAAGAATCCGTGTGTGGTTTCTTTTCTTCTCCGGGATTTCCGCGTAATCGGACATCAAGGCGGCGGCCAGGGAATTCCAGGCAAGGATGTCCGTACGGCGGCCCAGAACAATGGCCGGAGTGTCGATCAGGTTGTCCAGGAGGCGCTGCAGCGTCGGCTGGACCTTCTGCGCGGCACGGCGGCGAGGCCGGACCTGCTCCTTGCCGGCGAGCTCGAAGAGGTAGTCCCGCTGATCGTCGTCCAGCCGGAGCACTTGTGCCAGAGCGGACAGGACCTGCCCTGATGCCTGGATACGGCCCTGTTCGAGGCGGGTGTAGTACTCGGTGCTGATGGCGGCCAGCAGGGCGACTTCCTCACGGCGCAGTCCCTTGACCCGCCTCAGGCCACCCGTCTCCGGCAGGCCCACTGCGCGGGGGCTCAGCTCGGCCCGGCGGGTCTTGAGGAACTCGCCCAGCTCGTTGAGATGCGCGTTGCGAGTCATACCTGCCAGTGTGGCACCGAATGGAGCGGCAATGGAGGGTAGGGATTTATACCAGGAACCCTTTCTCCGGGTAAGGAATTCTCCCCTTTACGCAGGTGGGTGAAGGCGCGAAAGTCGATGAGGCGGGGCGGGGCTGGGCGGGCGGAAGGAACTCGCCAAGGGCATCGGCCGCCCCCGCTCGCCCCGCCCCGCCCCGCTCGCCCCGCCGACGGCCGGCACCCGGCCTCGTCGGCCGTGCCACGCGGCGTCACCGCACCACACCGGGTGTCGGACACGGCATCTGAAAGGAACCCTCATGAGCAAGGTCATTCTCGTCACCGGCGCCGGACGTGGTCTGGGCACCGACATCGCCCGCGAGGCGCTGGCGGCCGGCCACCAGGTCGTCGCCACCGGTCGCCGCCCCGAAGAGGTCGAGAAGACCCTGGGCGGACCCCAGGACAACCTGCTGGTCACCACGTT
Source organism: Streptomyces sp. NPDC087310 (assembly GCF_044744405.1). Taxonomy (NCBI): domain Bacteria; kingdom Bacillati; phylum Actinomycetota; class Actinomycetes; order Kitasatosporales; family Streptomycetaceae; genus Streptomyces; species Streptomyces sp. NPDC087310. The sequence continues at coordinate 55,847 of NZ_JBIUYF010000007.1, forward strand.
GGACGTCACCAGCCTGGAAGACGCCGAGGCCGCCGCGCGGGCCGCCGTCGAGCGCTTCGGCCGCATCGACGTCCTCGTCAACAACGCCGGTAACTTCTTCGCCGGCTACTTCGAGGAGATCACGCCCGCGCAGATGCGCCAGCAGATCGAGACGAATCTCTTCGGTCCGATGAACGTCACCCGCGCCGTCCTGCCGATCCTGCGCAAGCAGCGCGCCGGCCACATCATCACGCTCTCCTCCTCCGCCGGTCTGATCGGCCAGGAGTTCTGTGTCGCCTACGCCGCCTCCAAGTTCGGTGTCGAGGGCTGGATGGAGTCGCTGCGCTACGACGTCGAGCCCTACAACATCCACACCACGGTCGTGGAGCCCGGCTTCTTCCGCACCGAGCTCCTCGTGGACGGCTCCACCATTTGGCCCGAGCCGACCATCGACGACTACGCCGAGCGCACCAGGGCCACCGTCGCGGCCTGGAAGAGCATGAACGGCCGGCAGACGGGCGACCCCGCCAAGCTCGCCCGCGCCCTGCTCACCATCGCCGGCCAGAGCGAGCCCCCGCAGCGCTTCGTCGCAGGCGCCGACGCCATCGAAGGAGTGACGGCCAAGGCCCGGGAACTCCTCGCGCAGGCCGAGGGCTCCCGTGAACTCGGTGGCGACCTGGGCTACGACGAGGCCCACGCCTGACCGCACCCCGCGCCGCAGCTCTGACCGCACCCCCGCGCACCTACGGCGGCGACATGATCACTTCTCTGACCGGCCGGCGCCACGCCGACCGGCGTTGGGAGCCACGCACACCATGAATCCGACCTACAACTTCGAGAACAAGGTGGCGCTCGTCACCGGCGCGGCCTCCGGTATGGGGCTCGCGACAGCCCGGGCCTTCGCCGAGGCCGGCGCCGCCGTCGTGCTGGCGGACGTCGACGACGCCGCGGTCCGGGCCGCGGCCGAGGAACTGACGTCCCACGGCCGGCAGGCGATCGGTGTGACCTGCGACGTCACCGACGAGAGCCAGACGGCCGCGATGGTGGAACGCGCGGTCACGACGTTCGGCCGCCTGGACATGGCGTTCAACAACGCTGGTGTGCAGGTGCCACCGATGGACGCGGCCGACGAGCCGGCCGAGAACTTCGACTTCGTGAACGCCGTGAATCTGCGCGGCATTTGGGCCAGCATGAAGCACGAGCTCCGCCACATGCGGGAACAGGGCAGCGGCGTCATCGTCAACTGCTCCTCGCTGGGCGGGCTCCTGGGCGCGCCCCAGCGCGCGGCCTATCACGCGTCCAAGCACGGTGTGATCGGCCTGACCAAGAGCGCCGCGGTCGAGTACGCGCCCCGGGGAATCCGGATCAACGCGGTGTGCCCCGGAGTGATCGACACTCCCATGGCCGCGGACATGATCGAGAACCAGGCCGAAGCCATGGCGGAGATCATGAAGGAGCAGTCCATCGGAAGGCTGGGGCGCGCGGACGAGATCGCCGCGGCCGTTCTCTGGCTGTGCAGCCCGGGTGCCGGCCTGGTGGTCGGCGTAGCACTTCCGGTCGACGGCGGCTTCACCGCTCACTGACCCGCTGACCCGCTGACCTGCTGACCTGCTGACGCGAGACTGCCGCCATGACTGTGCATCTCATCTCCGTCATCGGAAGCAGTCCCGGAGTCGGCAAGTCCCCCCTGTGCCGTGCCGTGGCCGAGGAGTTCGCCGGCGGGGCGGCTGCCGGTGTCCGGCCCGAGACCCTCGTCGAGTCCACGCGCGCCTACGTCGCGGAGTCGGTCGCGACAGGCAGGGACTACCTGGTGACGGACGCCCTCCTGCCCTTCATCCCGTCCCTCGTGGCATGGGGCCATGACGAAAGCACCCTCGAACTGTCCGGCTGATCGCGAAGGAGTAAGTGCCCTCCGGTACAGGGGTGCGCCTCACGGGGTGCGGTACGACGGTGAGTTGCGCAGCGCTCCGGCCAACAGCGGTGGCAGTACGACGCATTGTGCGGCCACCGCGAGCCAGAAGAGCCCGGGGTGCCCGGCGCGTTCGGCCAGTTGGTATCCCGCTCCTCCCGCGATGCCGCTGGTGAAGGCGCCGAGCCCGGCCGCGAGGCGCTGGCGGCCGAAGACCACGGCGGGTGCGCGGGGGGAGCGGGCGAGGGCTTCGAGGTCGTTCTTGAGGAAGAGGACGATCTCGCCGAAACAGATGAGGACGGCCCCGGCCAGGACGGCGGCGTGGTTGCCGATGCCGAGGGTGGCCATGCCGAGGGCCATCGCGGCGAAGCCGAGCCGCAGGGCGCGGGCGTAGCGCAGACCGGCGATCCAGCGCGACAGGAGGGGTTGTGCCACCACGAGGAGGAGGGCGTAGAGGGCGAGGACAAGGCCGTAGTACGTCGTCGAGGTGCGGGGCACGGCGTAGAGCGCGAGGTAGTGCTGGAAGAACATGAACAGGTGGACGCTCAGCACGGTCGCGGCGAAGGGCACCATGTCCGGTCCGGTGAGAGCGTGTCCCCTTCGCCGGAGCGGGGGCGTGGGTGGGGGCGCGTACGTGGGCGGGGGCGGGGCACCGTCTTCGTTCTCCGGCCGGACCGGCGCCGTTCCGGGTGCCTCGGTCGGCAGCAGCGCGTGCCCCGCCGTGACGGCCGCGAACAGGACGGTGACGGTGGCGAAGAGGCCGGCCGAGGCTCTCAGCACGAACGGGGACGCGGCGAGCGGGCCGAGTGCGATGCCGGCGTTGAGCGCGGAGCCGCTCGCGGACAGCAGCAGCGGACGCCGCGCCTCGTCGGCGTGGTGCACCAGGTACGCCTTGTTCGCGGGGAGGTAGAGCGCCGCGCCGCAGGATACGAGGAAGAGCGCGGCGACGGCGACGTACGCGTGACGGAGCCCGGGCAGGAAGGTCGCGAAGCCCACCGTACGCACCACCAGGGCCAGCAGCATGGTGCGCCGCAGCCCGACACGCTCGGCGAGGGCGCCTCCCACCGCCCCGCCCGCGAACTGCACCAGGGAGGCGACGGCGAGCACCACGCCGACCGTGCCGAGCTCCAGGCCCAGCCGCTGGTGGAGAAGGACCGACATGAAGGGCAGTACGGCGAAGCTGCCCAGGGTGATGAGGAAGGAGCCGGCCAGCAGGAAGCGTTGCGGGCCGGTGAACCGCGCGGATCCGGGGCGCGGCGTCATCCCTGTTCGTCGTCGGCGGTCACCTGTGGCCGTACGCTTCCGGCCGCGCTGAGGGCTCGGTGCAGGGCCAGTTCCGCGGTCGCGGCCTCGGCCCGCACGATCCCGGTGCAGCCGCGCTGGTCCGTGAGGTGCTCCACGCGGTCCCCGGGTACGGCGGTGGGATACCACTCCGGGGCGCCGGGGAAGGCCGCGAGGGTGCCGAGGCCGGTCCACCCGGTGAGGGTGCCCGGCCGGTCCGGATGGATGAGGACGAATCCCGTGGCGGGTCCCGTGGGGGAGGGGGCGTCGAGCAGGGCGGGGCGCCGGCCGAGCGCGGTGTCGATCACGGCGTCGTACACATTGGTACCGAAGGCCCGGCAGAGGGCTTCGCCGACGAGTGCCCCGCCGATGCGCCGGTTGACCTCCACCAGTTCCGGTCCCTCGGCGGTCAGGACGAATTCCACATGGGCGAAGCCGCTGTCGTGCCCCGCGGTCCTGAGCACGCGTGCCACCCAGTCCTGGAGCAGGGCGAGTTCCGGGGCGGGGAAGGCGACGGGGAAGGCCGCGGCCTCCTCACGGACCAGGGGTTCGGGCGACAGTTGGCGGCTGAGAACCCCCAGGAGCCGGGTGCTCCCCGCCCAACTGAGGGTCTCCGCGCTGTACACCGGTCCGGAGAGGAAGGGCTCGGCGAACAACTCGCCCTTGAGGGACCCTTCGAGAGCCTGTCGCTCGGCCTCGGCGAGCGCGGCGCCGAGCCGGCGCTCGTCCCGTACGAGCCACACACCGCGGGAGGAGGTGCCCGCCGAGTCCTTGAGGACCAGGGGCAGGCCCATGTCGCGGAGCGCGTCGGTGGCCGAGGAGTCCAGCGGGGGAGTGAGGGAGAGGGCGCGGCCCCGGCTGAGGCCGTGCGCGTGGAGAAGGTTGCGTACGCGGTACTTGTCGCGCAGCACACGTACGGCCGCCGGATCGGGGCCGGGCAGGCCCAGCCGTGCGGCGAGGTCGGCGCCTGGAATGCTCCAGGTGTCGGTGGAGTTGATCAGTCCGCGCAGATCGGGCAGCGCCGCCAGGGCGGTGGCGCAGGCGGCCTCGTCGCCGGTGTCGACATCGACGATGTCGAGTGCGCCGGACGGGATCCCGGCCAGTTCATGGCGGTAGACCGTGCGGTCCCGGGTGAGCAGGCAGAGCCGGTGCCCGGCACCGCGGGCCGCTTCCGCCAGTCGTCCCAGACCGAAGGTGAGTTCTTCCAGGGCGGCGATGGTCACGGTGTACGGTCCTCCGGTGCGGGTGCGGGTGCGGGTGCGGGTGCCGGACGCACCGCGTGCGGCCGTCTCTTCCACTCCATGACCGACCACGGCATGGCGAGATCGTCCAGCGCGGTGATCCGGCGGGGCTCCAGCGTGCGAGGGTCCAGGGCCTCGCGGTGGCGGGCGAAGACCCGTTCGGCGTAGCGGTGTCCGGTGTCCGCGCCGACGACCAGGTGGGTCCGTTCCGGATGGTGTGCGGCCTCCCAGAGCGCGGCGAGGTACGCCGCGCCGGTCGACAGCCCGGCGAACACCGCGTGCTCGCGCAGCAGGGCGACGGCGCCCGCCATGGCGTGCCGGAAGTCGAGCCAGTGCACGGTGTCGTACAGGTCGTGGTGGACGTTGTCGAAGGGGATGGAGCTGCCGATGCCCGCGATGATGGCCTCCGGGTCGCTGAACTCCTCGCTGCCGAAGGTGACGCTCCCGAAGGGCTGGACCCCGGCCAGGATGACCGGCCGGCCGCGTCCGCGCAGCGGTTGGACCAGGCCGCCGGTGGACGCCCCGGTGCCCACGGCGCCGACCACGGTCAGCGGAACGCCGGGCAACGCGCCGTCGACCAGGTCGGCGAACTCCCGGTATCCGGTGTAGTGGACGGCGTCGTGGTACTGGCGCATCCAGTGCATGCCGGGCCGGTCCGCGATCAGTTGCCGGACCCGCCGGACCCGCCGCTCCTGGTCCAGCCTCAGGTTCCGTGACGGTGGCATCTGGTCGACGGTGGCTCCGAGGATCTCCAACTGGGCGCGCATCGTGGTGTCCACGGTGGTGGAGGCGACGATGTGGCAGCGCAGGCCGTAGCGGTGACAGGCCATGGCCAGGGCGAGGGCGTAGATACCACTGGAGCTGTCCACGAGGGTCTGGCCGGGGCTGACGGTCCCGCGTTCCAGCAGCGTACGCACCGCGCCGAGCGCCGCGTACACCTTCATCGTCTCGAAGCGGGCGAGCACGATGTTGTCGGTCAGCCGCAGCAGAACGGGGGCCTTCATGGCGTCGGTGATGTGCTCGTGGACGACGGGCTCGGGGACGGATGTGGCGGGCCCGGTGCGTACCGGTGTGGCCTGGGTGGTCACCGCTCCTCCTCGCCGCGGCCGGAGAACGCGCGGACGCCGGAGGACGCGCGGACGCCGGACACGATGAGGCGCCGCGCGTGCTGGTCGTACGGGGCGCCGTCGAAATCGCCGTAACACTCCACCTCCGTGAAGCCCACCTGCTCGAAAAGCGCGCGCAGTTCGGCACCGCTGTAGAGGAAGGAGGTGATCGACGCCTCCCTCGCCGTCCCGTCGCGGACGAGGGTCCAGTCCGTACGCAACCGGGACCAGTTGTCCAGGACGGTGTCGCGCTGCACCACGTACGCGCCGTCCAGATCGACCAGTTGGGGCCGGCCGATCCAGCCGGCGAGCACCTCCTTGCCCATCACGTCGATCAGCAGCCGCCCGCCCGGGACCAGCGAGTCATGGGCGTTGCGCAGCACCTGGAGGTTGTCGCGCGGGTCGTCGAAGTAGCCGAACGAGGTGAAGACGTTGAGCACCACGTCGTACGACTCCGCCTCGACGTGCTTCAGCATGTCGGCCCGCACCAGCCGGACATCGACGCCCGCCCCGGCGCACACGGCGCCGGCCCGCTCCAGCATGACCTCGCTGAGGTCGACACCGGTCAGGGAGTAGCCGCGCCGCGCCAGCGGCACCAGATACAGGCCGGGCCCGCAGCACAGGTCCAGGACCCGTGCCCCGGGGGCGAATTCCAGCAGGGGCGATCGGGCGACGAGCTCCGCCGTCTCCTCGCGCCTGCGTTCGGAGAACATCGTCTCGGAGAAGTCCGACCAGAACGTGTCGTCCTCGTACCAGTGCATCCCGCCACAGCCTCGATTCGGGTAGGTGAAGAGCCGGACATCGGGAATCGGTGGAGCCGGAGAGGAGGCGAGAGGCGCTACCGCGCGGAGTCCACGATCAGGCGCAGCGCCAGTCGCCCACCCCGCTCGCCGCCGCTGCTCGCAGCAGCCCGCGGCGGTCGCGGCTCACACCTGCCATTGACGACTCCTCGGTCTGTGGCGCTCCGGCATCTCGTTACTCGCGATGAAGTAGTCGTCCCAAGTGGCGCTGGAGTTCCCGGCGTCACGTCTCCGCGTCGGACGAGGAGCAACGGGACGGCGCGCCGAACAGGGCGGGCGGGCAGTCGAGTTGAGGGATTGCCGCTTCCCCGTGCCAGGGGCACCTGCCGTCCAGTGGTGTGACGCACATCACGGACGGGCGGCGGGAACTTTCCGGTTGCGGGGTCCGACTCCTGGATGACGTCTACATCCCTCCCGCGACAGCGCGACGAGCGGTGCCCACCCGGCACCCGCCGACGACATGGAGAAGACCGCCCCTATGAACCCGCCTCCCGCGCCCGCCGCCCCCGAGCACGGCGACGTCCCCGAGCACGGCGACATCCCCGAACGGGCCGATGTCCCCGAACGGGCCGATGTCCCCGAACGGGGCGACGTCCCCGAGCCCGGCGGACAGCCCGTCACCGGCACGGACCGTCGCCCCGCACGGCCCACCCTCGGCTCGGACCTCAAGGCGTCCTGGCCGGACGGGCTGGTCGCCCTGGTGGTGACCGCGGGCGTCTTCGCCCTTCTCCTGACCCGTATCCGGGCGAAGACATCGTCCACCGTGTCCGTCATGCCGTTCATGGCGGACATCGAGGGATTCTGGATGTACTTCCTCAGCCAGGCGTTCGGCTGGGCGGCCCTCCTCTGGGCCTGGGTGACCGTCATCCTGGGGCTTCTGCTCTCCGGGCCCCGACCCGGCCGGCTCCCGCTGTCAGGCCCGCGGCTCGAACGGCTCCACCGCACCACCAGCCTCAACACGATCGCCCTCATCGCCGCCCACGCCCTGCTGTTCGCCGCGGAACTCGTCCGTCACGACACCGCGCGCTGGCACTCCCGCGTGTACAGCGCCTTCGTCGAGGCGTTCGTCCCCGGCGGCTACGCCTCGGGGACCGGCCAGATCGCGATCCCGGTCGGCCAGGCCGCCCTCTACCTGGCCGTGCCGCTCGGCCTGCTCTTCTACATCAGGCACCGCATCGGCCCCAGGACCTGGCGCGTGCTGCACCGCTTCGTCATCGTCGTCTACGTCCTGAGCGTCTGGCACACCCTGCTGTACGGGACGAACGTCTGGTACGACGGCTGGTTCCGCACCGCGATCTGGCTGCTGCAACTGCCCATCGCCGCCCTGCTGCTCGTACGGCTGCTGCGCCCCGCGCGCCGCTCCGAGCGACTGTCCCGCCCGGCCCGCACCGCCTCGGGCGCGGGCCGGGCGGGATGGAGCCTGCGCTTCGGCGGACGCCTCGCGGTGGCGGGCATCGTCGTCGCGATCCTGGCCGTCGTCCTCAGTGGCCGTGACGGCGGGCGTTCCATCCCTCCCGCCGACACCTCGTCCACCCACAACCACGGCTGACGGCGCGTAGCCGTCCTCTCCGGGACAGGAGATCGACGCGAGGACCTGCCCGCGGCACGAGAGGGATGCGAGGATGAGCCCGCCATGATTCCGGGGCGATGGTGTCGCGTGGTGCGGGCCGCGGTGTTCGCGGCCACCTGCGTGCTGCTCGCGGCCCTCGGACACGTCCGCATGTCGGGAACGGCCGTCCCGTGGTGGGCGATGATCGCCGCCTCCGCCACGACCGGCGTGGCGGCGTGGGCCCTGGCCGGGCGGGAACGCGGTTTCCCCGCGGTGCTGTCCACCACGGTGGCCGTCCAGGTCGCCCTGCACTCGGGGTTCTCGCTGGTTCAGGCCATGGAGCGGCCTCAACTGGAAAGCGGCGCGTCGTTCGCGGAACAGTGGATGTGGTACCTGCTGTGCGGAGCGACCACGCCCACCATGAGCGGCCACACCCACCCCGCCATGCACGGCATGGCGGACGGCATGGCCACCTCCGCCGGGCACGGAGTGGCGGACATGTCGCCGACCGGGATGCTCGCCTCCCACCTGCTGGCGGCGCTGCTGTGCGGTCTGTGGCTCGCATGGGGTGAGCAGGCCGCCTTCCGCGTCCTGCGGGCATGCGCCGGCTGGATCGTCGCGCCGCTCACGGTGGTGCTCCGACCGCCCGCGCCCCTCCACCGTCCGCACCACCGTGCCGTCCGCCCCCGGGCCACCACCGGCGCGCTCCAGCAGTTGCTCCTGGTCCACGCCATCACCTCCCGAGGTCCACCCGCCGGGACCGCTGTCATCTGACAGCCAGTTCCCCGCGGCCCCGACGGTCCTCGCACCGCGCGGCCCGGTCATCGGCCCTGCCCCGCCGGGGCCGTACCACCTCACCGGACCCGCCCGAACGCGGCTCCGGCTCCCGGACCTCGGAGAAGGACACCAGGCGATGAACCCTGCCCCGTATCCGCACCACCCCGTCGGCGCTGAGCCACCGCATCCTTCGCACACGAACGACGACACCATCACCGGCTGGGCGCTCGCCGCGCGGAGCGGCGACCCGGTCGCCGTGGAACGGTTCGTCAACGCACTGCACCGTGATGTCTGGCGCTACGTCGCCTACTTGAGCGCGGATCCGCAAGCGGCCGACGACCTGACGCAGGACACCTTCCTGCGGGCGCTCGGCAGTCTGCCCCGATTCGAAGGGCGTTCCTCCGCCCGCACCTGGCTGCTGACGATAGCCAGACGGACCTTTGTCGACAGTCTCCGCCATGCCGCCGCCCGGCCGCCCCTGTCGGACGCCACCGACTGGCGGTCGGCGGCCGAGCGGGCGCAACCCCGGGGAGTCCCCGGCTTCGAGGACGGGGTCGCGCTCGCGGAACTGCTGGCCACCGTGTCGGAGGACCGGCGGGACGCGTTCGTCCTCACCCAGGTGCTCGGTCTGCCGTACGCCGAGGCGGCGTCGGCCATCGGCTGCCCCGTGGGCACGGTCCGCTCCCGGGTGGCCCGGGCCCGTACCAGCCTGATCGAGATGCTGACCGCCGCCGAGCGTTCCGCCGAGGAGGGCGGACGGAGGCCGACCACCCGCCCCGCGCCCCTTCCGGGCCGATCGGACCTGGTGGGCACGGCGGCCTGACCGATACCCGGGGGCGCTGCCCGGGAGGCGCGGGGCGCCGGTGGCGGTCGTGGGTCCGGTCGCTCAGAACGCCCACCGCGTGTGGGTGTACGCCCCGTCGTCCCGGCCGAAGCCGTACGCGGTGGCGGGGGCCACCGCGTACACCGTCGCGTCGCCCTTCCGGAACGCGTCCCCGATCCCGTGGAAGGTGCCCTCGGGCGAGGTGATGTGCGGCCCGTACTTCGCCTCGTACGCCGTGATCACCTCCTCCAGTACGGCAGGGTCGGCGACCGGCTCCGCCCGGCCCTCGACCACGATGTCGAGTCCTTCGGTGAGCGAGTTCCGTCCGGTGGTCAGCGCGCAGTGCCCGTCATGAGCGAGGTTCCTCGCCTTCTGCTCTCCCGGGCCGGTGGAGAAGTACAGCACCCCGTCGTGCCAGGCGGCGAGCACGGGAGTGACGTGCAGCCGTCCGTCGGGGCGCACCGTGGACACCCAGAAGATCTCGGCGGACTCCATCTGCCGCTGGGCCTCGGCCCACTCGGTGGCAGTGGCGTTCACGGCGTCCGGGCGGGGATTGAGCGCGGAGCTGTAGCGGGCGTCGAGGTCGGTGGTGGGCTGCTTCGCGGGTCCGTGTGTCGGCATGGCGGATCTCCTTCGGACTCCTGATGGGATGTGAACGGACAGGCATGCAGTCAACTGAGCGGGCCTGCCGGCAGGGGCCATTGCTCCCCACGAGGGCGTGTCGCCGAGATCGTTCCCGTGGTGATCCTCAGGCGTCCTGCGGGTACCAGCGCAGCTCCACGGTATTGCCGTCCGGGTCCGCGACATAGAGGGAGATCGCGGTGCCCCGGGCGCCGAAGCGCTCGCCGGGGCCGTCCAGCACCGTGAAGTCGCCGGAGTCGATGACCTGTTGCCAGTCGAGCGGCTCCACCACCAGGCAGATGTGGTCGACGTTGGAGCCCTCCGGCCGCCCGGCGGGCCCCTTGATGAGGTCGATGACGGTGGTGGGGCTCACCCGTACGGACGGAAAGGGGGCCTGGCCGGCCCGCCACTCCTCCACCCGCACCGGTTCCAGCCCCAGGGGGCCGGTGTAGAAGGCGAGCGAGCGTTCGATGTCGGTGACGTTCAGGACGAGGTGGTCGAAGGCGATCACGCGCATGGTGGTCTCCCTGAGGTCGGGGCGCGGGGCGCCGGTGCTGGTACGACGGGGACGGCGGCCCGGACCTCGCTGGTACGGGGACGGTGGCCCGGACCTCGCCGGTACGGGGACGGTGGCCCCGTACCTCGCCGGCACGGGGCGGCGGCAGGTTGTGAACCGCCGTGGCACGCCGTCGGCTTCAGCATCGCCGAGCAGGCATCCATCGGTCCAACACATGTTTGTCATCCGGTCCATCGTGTTTCACGATGGACCGATGGATCTTCAGCAGATGCGCTACGTCCTCGCGGTGGCGGAGACCGCGAGTTTTACCCGCGCGGCCGAGCGGTGCCATGTCGTCCAGTCCGCGCTCAGCCACCAAGTGGCCCGGCTGGAGAAGGAATTGGGCGCCCGGCTGTTCGAGCGCACCAGCCGCCGCGTGCGGCTGACCACCGCCGGAGAGGCGTTCCTGCCCGCCGCCCGCCAGGCGTTGGAGGCGGCCGAGCGGGCCCGGGCGGAGGTGGCGGCGGCCACCGGTGAGATACGGGGCAGGCTGGCCGTCGGGTCGATCCCCACCGTGTCGGCCGTCGATCTCCCGGTGGTGCTGCGGGACTACCGCCTGCGCTACCCCCAGGTGCGGATCAGCCTGCGGGCCGGCTCCAGCGAGGCCCTCGCGGAGCAGGTGCGCGACGGCAGGCTGGACGCGGCGTTCCTCGGCGTACAGCCCGGATTCCGGCCGAAGGGCGTCCACGACCGGGAACTCGCCCACGGGCAGCACGTCGCTGTGGTCGCCCCGGGCCACCCGCTGGCCACCGAGCACGAGGTGGACCTCCGCCTCCTCGCCGAGGAGCCGTTCGTGGATTTCGCCGAGGGCAGCGCCGCCCGCGCCCAGTCGGACGAGGCGTTCGCGGCGGCCGACCTGCGGCGCGAGGTCGCCTTCGAGGTGTCCGGGGTCGAGCTCATGGCCCGGATGGTCCGCAACGGGCTGGGCATCGCCCTGCTGCCCGCGGCGTTCGCCGCCGAACTGCACGGTCTGCGGAGTGTGCCGGTCACCAACGGGCCGGTACGGGTGGAGCGCCTCGTCTGGAGCCGGTTCACCCCGTCACCGGCGGCTTCAGCCTTTCTCGACCTGCTGGGCGTCGAGAGCCGTCGCCCTCCGGCTCACTCACCCATCGAGCGGGCCATCGCGGTCAGCGCGTCGCGTCGCGGCATCGCGAGCAGGGTGTCGAAGAGCTGCCGGTAATGCGCGCTGGGGATGTGCGTGGGACCGTCGCGCAGGTGCTCCAGGGCCGAGCGGGCGACATCGTCCGGTGACATCAGGTCCTGAAGGGTTGTGGGATCGACGCCCTGAAGCCGTGGCGCTTCGGTGTCGGTCGCCCCCGGGCACAGCGTCAGCACGTCCACACCGGCCGGAGCGAGTTCCGCCCACAGGGCCTCACCGAGGGCATTCACATAAGCCTTGGTGGCCGAGTAGCCCGCCGAGTACGGGCATCCCACGAGCCCTTCGACCGAACTGGTGAAGAGGACACCGCCGCGCCCGCGTTGCCTCAGCCTCGGGGCGAGGCCGTGCGCAAGCTGCGTCGGGGCCTGGCAGTTGACCATGAGCATCGCCGAGAGGGACCCGGCGTCGCCCTCGTCGAACGTCCCCTTCACACCGAAGCCGGCATTGCTCACCAGCAGGCCGACGTCCAGTGACGCCACCGCGTCCAGGATCTCCCCGGCCGCCGCCGGATCCGCCAGATCGACCGGCAGTGCCGAGGCATGGACGCCGTAAGTGTCCCGCAGTTCTTCGGCGAGTGCGTGCAGCCGATCGCGGCGACGGGCGACGAGCACGACATCGAGTCCGTGGCCGGCCAGTTGGGTGGCGAACGAGCGGCCTATGCCCGAGGAGGCCCCGGTGACGACCGCCACCGGCCCGTACCGCTGCGCGAATTCACCCATGCCGTGTACTCCCTCTGTCCTGGGCGCCGCGGCCTTGGCCTCGGGACCGACTCGACGTCGGGCACAGTGAATCTTGGGTTCCGGATCTAAGTCAAGCGGGTGACTTATCGACGGTGTCGGAGTCTCCGGCGCTGCCCGGAACCCCGATGGGCGGCGCCGACCGCTCGCCGGAGAGGACGAGAATGTCGCCACCCCCTGGTCCCCTTGAGGTCCGCGACCACCTCGGCGGTCGGCCTGTCGACGATCGTCGTCCGCTCCCACGGCGCCTCGCCGAGGGAGGCGGAGAGAACCACCTTGTCGGTGTCGACGAGCCACTGCGCGAAGCCCTCGTCGCGCGGGTCGGCGCCCGCCATGCCGATGACGGTGGGCCAGAAGCCGAGGAAACCCTCGGCGTTGACCCGGCCGAGCAGGGCCGTCGTCGTCGGCTCCCAGAGGCTGGTCAGCGGCCGAGGCTCAGCCCCACCCCCTTCCCGTGCGGATCAGGGGCGCGCGCCCTCGGTGCTCTCGCGCAGGACGAGACGGTGTGCCACGACGCGGTCCTGCGGGGACAGGGGGACCGCCGCCGGCCCGTCCGCCCCGTCCCGCGGCCGGGTCGCCTCGTCGATGCGGTGCCGCAGCAGTTGTACGGCGACGTTGGCCACCGCCCCCTTGTCGGGGGCCACGGTGCTCAGGGTCGGTACGCTGAACCGCCCGCCCTCCACGTCGTCGAAGCCCATCACCGCGATGTCCTCGGGCACCCGTACACCCTGCTCGTGCAGTGCGCGCAGCGCGCCCAGGGCCAGTTGGTCGTTGAGGCACAGCAGTGCGTCGGGGCGGGCGCCGGCGCTCAGGGCCCGGGTCACCGCGTCGGCCCCGTCGGGCATCCGGAAGGCGTCCACGGGCAGCAGCGCCGCCGCGTCGAAGGCGATGCCCGCGGCCGACAGGGCCGCGCGGTAGCCGCGGGTGCGCGCCTCGGCGGTGCCCAGGCCCGGCTCGTCCCGGCCGCCGATGACCAGGATGTCGCGGTGGCCGCGGGCGATCAGATGCTCGGTGGCCTCCCGCGCGGCCTGTTCGTTGTCGATCGCCACATGGTCCGCGCCCTCCTCCAGCAGCTCTCCCAGCAGGACCGTCGGCGGTGACCCGGCGTTCTCGCGCAGGTCGTCGGAGGTCAGGGCCAGCGGACTGAGGATGATGCCGTCGACGAAGTCGGAGCCGAACCCCGACAGCGCCGCCAGCTCGTGCCGGCGGTCCCCGCCGGACTGGTGGACCAGCACGGTCAGCGAGCACTGCTCGGCCGCGCGGATGACATGCCGGGCGAGTTCGGCGAAGTACGGAACGTCCAGTTCCGGTACGACCAGGGCGATGACACCGCTGCGCCCGGTGCGCAGATGGCGGCCCGCCAGGTTCACCCGGTAGCCGAGCTGGTCGATGGCCTCGCGGACCACCTGCCTGGTCCGGTCGGACACATGGACGTAGTCGTTGATCACGTTGGAGACGGTCTTCTCCGACACGCCCGCGTGCCGTGCGACGTCCTTGATCCTGGGTCGTGCCACCGTCATCTCCCCCTGCCACTTGCGCACCACCGAGTCTATGCCGTGGCGGGCCGCGCCGATCACGGCGGCATCCGGCGCTGCCTGGCCTTCCGGCCGCGCGGCGGGCCCCTGCAGCAAGCGGTGCCGCACCTCTTTACAGCCGTTGTACATCGATGTAAAAACATGGCATCGCGCCGGTCGCCGGAGCGGTGCCCACCCGTTTCGGCGGTGGGCCGCCACCGGTTGCCCATGCCGGTGGCCGCCGTCAACCGGCATGGTCGACCGGCCGTCGAAAGGTCCGTGATGAGTTCTTCTCCACCTGCCCCCGGGCCGCGGCCCGCGCTCACGCCCCCGCCGACGGCGGGCGTGAGCCGCCGCGGCCTCCTGCGCTACGGCATGGCCGGCGCCGGCGCCGCGCTGCTCGCCTCCGGCCCGCTGACCGGCTGCGCCTCGCCGGCCGCGTCCTCCGATGCCTCGGCCCTGAAGGTCTGGGACCTCTTCCAGGGCGGGGACGGCATCCTGATGAACGACATGATCAAGGCCGTCTCCACCGCCCCCGACGGCTTCGCCGTCGACCGCACCATCCTGGAGTGGGGTCCGTCCTACTACACCAAGCTCGCCATGTCGGCGGCCGGAGGCCGGGCGTCCGACGTGGCCGTCCTCCACCTCTCCCGGCTGGCCGGATACGCCCCCGGCGGACTGCTGGACCCCTTCGACCTCGACCTGCTCGCCGAATTCGGCTGCGGCGAGGCCGACTTCACCCCGGCCGTCTGGAAACGGACGCGGTACGAGGGGACCGTGTACGCGATCCCGCTGGACGTCCACCCCTTCATCGTCTTCTACGACCGCGACGCCGCGGACCAGGCCGGACTCCTCGACCCCTCGGGCGAACTCGCCCCGATGGGCTCCCCCGAGGCCCTGCTGGACGCGGGGAAGGCGCTCGCGAAGGTCACCGGCGGCTCGGGCATCCTCTTCGGCCATGTCACCGACACCGCGCAGTGCTGGCGGCAGTTCGCCGCCCTCTACGCCCAGACCGGCGCCTCCTTCACCCTGCCCGACGGCGGCGCGCCCGAGATCGACACCGACGCCGCGGTCCGGGTCGTGTCGTTCATGCAGCGGCTCTTCGACGGCAGGACCAACCCCAACAACCTCGACTACTACGGTGCGATGGCCGCGTTCCTCGACGGCCGCGGCGGGATGGTCATGCTCGGCGAGTGGGAACTGCCCGCCCTGCGCAAGTCGGGCATCAACCTGGGGGCCGCCCCCTTCCCGCAGGTCTTCGAACGCCCCGCCGTCTACACCGACTCCCACAGCTTCGTCCTGCCGCATCAGGCCGACCCCGACCCCGCGCGGCGCCGCGAGGCCCACCGGTACGTCGCACAGATGCTCAAGCAGAGCCTCACCTGGGCGAGCGCCGGGCACATCCCCGCGTACCAGCCCGTACTGGGCCGTCCCGAGTACGCGAAGCTGCGCCCCCAGTCGTCCTACGCGGACGCGGGCGAGGTGGCGGTGCTCGACCCGCCGAACTGGTTCGCGGGAGCGGCCTCGAACTTCCAGAACCGCATGTGCCAGCCGCTCCAGGCGGCGCTGCTCGGCAACACCTCGGCCGAGAAGGCGGTGCGGCAGATGGTCCGTGAGGCGGACGCGCTGCTTCGGCAGCCCAACCCGGTGGCCTGACCGGAGCACAAGGAGCGTACAGACGTGACAACCACCGTACCCACCGGTACCGCCGTGCCCACCGGCACGCCACCGTCCACCCCTCCGCGCCGCCGACTGCCCTTCCGTACCAAGAAGGACGCCGCCGGCCGGAGCGACGGCCTGCTCTTCGTGCTGCCCTTCCTGGTGCTCTTCGGCCTCTTCCTGGTCTGGCCCGTCGCCCACGGCGTCTGGATGAGCTTCACCGACAGCTCGCTCGCGCTGCGCGACACCACCTTCGTCGGGTTCGCCAACTACGCCGAGGCGTTCCGCGACCCGGACGTCTGGAGCAGCCTGGGCAACACACTCGTCTTCACCCTCATCTCGTGCGTCCCCCTGGTGCTCGTCTCCCTCGCGATGGCGCTGCTGGTCCACAGCGGTCTGGCCGGCCAGTGGGCGTGGCGCCTGGCGTTCTTCGCGCCCTATCTGCTGCCCGTCACCGTGGTGACCCTCATCTGGACGTGGCTGTACCAGCCGGACATCGGCTTCGGGAACGAACTGCTCGGCGCGTTCGGCATGGAGCCCGTCGGCTGGCTGTCCGACGAGTCGGTCGCCATGTGGTCCATCGCCGCCCTCACCGTCTGGTGGACCGTCGGCTTCAACTTCCTGCTCTACCTGGCCGCACTCCAGGCCCTGCCGGAGACCCTCGACGAGGCCGCCGCGCTCGACGGCGCGGGCGCCTGGCGACGGCTGTGGTCCGTCACCCTGCCCCAACTGCGCAGGACCACCGTGCTGGTGGCCATGCTCCAGATCCTGGCCTCGCTCAAGGTCTTCGACCAGATCTACATCCTCACCAAGGGCGGCCCCAACGGCACCACCCGTCCCATCCTGGAGTACGTCTACGACGTCGGGTTCACCGGCTACCGGCTGGGCTACGCCTCGGCCATCTCCTACATCTTCTTCGCGCTGGTGATCGTCATCTCCGTCGCGCAGCTCCGCTTCTTCCGCCAGGAGGACTGACCGTGTCCGCTACCGCAACTCCTGTGCGCCCGCGGCGCCGCGCGCCCCGCGAGGCCGGCGGCTCACCGATGCTGCTCGGCCCGGGACGGCTGCCGCGCGTCCTGGCCGGGACCGCGCTGGTCGTCCTGGCGACCGTCTGGCTGCTGCCGCTCGTCTGGGCGGTCGCCACCTCGCTCCAGAGCGAGCAGGACGTGGCGAAGCCGGGCCTGTCCCCGTTCAAGGGCGCCTTCACCCTGGAGTCCTACCGGCAGATCCTGGACCGCGGGAACGTACTCACCTGGGCCTTCAACAGCTTCCTCGTGGCCGGACTGGTCACCCTGATCACCGTGGTGGTCTCCACCCTCGCCGCCTACGGTTTCGCGCGCGGTACGTTCCGGGGGCGCCGGGCCCTGCTGGCCGTCACCGTCGCCGCCATCATGGTGCCGCCGCAGTTGCTCGTCGTCCCCCTCTTCGAGCAGATGCTCCTGTTCAACCTGGTGGACACGTACGCGGCGGTCATCCTGCCCCAAGTGGTGGCGCCGATGATGGTGTTCATCCTCAAGCGGTTCTTCGAGGGGCTGCCCCGGGACCTGGAGGACGCCGCCCGGATCGACGGCGCGTCCGAGGGCAGGGTCTTCCTGTCGATCGTCCTGCCGCTGTCCCGGCCCATCGTGGCCGCCGTCGCGATCTTCGTGTTCATCGGCGCCTGGAACAACTTCATGTGGCCGTTCATCGTCACCAACGACCCCGGCCTCATGACCCTCCCGGTGGGCCTGGCCACCGTCAAGGACTCCTTCGGCATCCTGTACGCGCAGTCCATGGCGTCCGCGCTGCTCGCCTCGCTGCCGCTGATCGTCATGTTCCTGCTCTTCCAGCGGCGCATCATCAGATCGGTGGCCACCACGGGTCTCGGCGGCACCTGACCCCGGCTGCCCCGGCCGATCCTGGCTGCCCCGGCCGATCCCGGCCGGTCCCGTATTTACATCGATGTACATTGTGGGTTCGGTGACAGCGCCGCCCCCTCACACCGACTGGAGCATGTGTGCCCACTTCCTCCGTACCGCGCCCGGAGTACCCGCGACCCCAGTTCGTCCGTGACGACTGGCTCAACCTCAACGGCACCTGGCAGTTCGAGACCGACCGAGGGGACAGCGGCCTGGAACGAGGTCTCCTGGACCGCGCCCTGACCGGCGAGATCGTTGTCCCCTTCCCGCCCGAATCGGAGCTGTCCGGCATCGGCGACACCGATTTCCTGGAGGCCGTGTGGTACCGGCGGGTACTCACCCTGCCGCCGGAGTGGGCCGGACGCCGGGTGCTGCTGCACTTCGGCGCCGTCGACTACGACACCACCGTGTGGGCCAACGGCACCGAAGTGGCCCGCCACCGGGGCGGGTTCACCCCGTTCACCGCCGACCTCGGTGACCTCGCGGGCTCCGGCGAGGTCACTCTCACCGTCCGCGCCCGCGACCCGCGGTCGGGCCCGCAGGCCCGGGGCAAGCAGGCCGTCCAGTACGCCAACCACGACTGCAACTACACCCGGGTCACCGGGATCTGGCAGACCGTGTGGCTGGAGCCCGTCCCCGACCTCCACCTGCGGCGTCCGCGCGTCACCCCCGACCTGGCGGGATCGGCGTTCCATCTGGAACTGCCGCTCTCCGGCAACCGGCCCGGCCACCGGGTGCGCGCCGTCCTCACCGACGACGACGGGGAGGTCTGCCGCGCGGAGGCCCGCGCCGACCTCGACCTCGCACCGCGCCTGCACCTGCCCGTACCCGAGGAGCGGCTGCGCGCGTGGGGCCCGGAGGATCCGCACCTGTACGACCTGCGGATCGAACTCCTCGACGCGGCGGGCGAGGTGACCGACAGCGCGGAGAGCTACGCCGGCCTGCGGGCCGTGGGCATCCGCGGCAAGGCCGTCACCCTCAACGGGCGGCCCCTCTTCCAGCGGCTGGTGCTCGACCAGGGCTGGTACCCGGACGGCCTGATGACCGCGCCGACGGACGCCGCCCTGGTCCACGACATCGAGCTCGCCATGGCGGCGGGCTTCAACGGGGCGCGGCTGCACCAGAAGGTCTTCGAGGAGCGCTTCCTCTACCACGCGGACCGCCTCGGCTACCTGGTCTGGGGGGAGTTCGGCGACTGGGGCTGCGAGACGGGCGGTTCGTCGGGCGACAACCAGCAGCCGGACGCCTCCTACACCGCCCAGTGGCTGGAGGCGCTGGAACGCGACTACTCGCACCCCTCGATCATCGGGTGGTGCCCGCTCAACGAGACGTATCAGAAGCTGCACGACCGCGTCACCCAACTCGACGCCGTGACCCGGGCGATGTTCCTGGCCACCAAGGCCATGGACACGACCAGGCCGGTCCTCGACACCTCCGGATACGCCCACCGGGTCATCGAGACCGACATCTACGACTCCCACAGCTACGAACAGGACCCGGCCGCCTTCCAGCGCCAGATGTCGGGCCTGGCCAAGGACGACCCGTACCTCAACACCCATGAGAACGGCGCCGTCTACTCCCTTCCCTACCGGGGCCAGCCCTACTTCGTCAGCGAGTTCGGCGGCATCTGGTGGGACCCCGCCGCAGCCGCCGCGTCGTCCGGCGAGGACCGGACGGAGTCCTGGGGATACGGCGAACGGGTGCGCGACGAGAAGGAGTTCCACGCGCGGTTCGAGGGGCTCACGGGCGTGCTGCTGGACGACCCCGCCATGTTCGGCTACTGCTACACCCAACTGACCGACGTGTTCCAGGAACGCAACGGCGTCTACCGGTTCGACCGCGGCGCCAAGCTCGACGTCGAACGGATCCGCGCCGCGCAGATACGTCCGGCCGCCATCGAGGAGCAGGACGCCTCGTAGCGGAGTCTCTCGCCGTACGCCAACGCCTCCCCGGCCTGTGCCGGGAAGGCGTTGGCGTACGCGAGCCGGTCAGACCCGGCGCAGGTGCCAGAGCTGGGGCTGGAGGCCGTTGCACGTCCACTGGCGCACATCGGCACCCGGTACGCGCGAGCCCTCGGCCACGTCCAGACACTGACCGCTGGACCGGGCGACGAGCCGGTAGGAGCCGCGGCCGACGTTCTCCAGCCGCCAGTCCTGCGCGGCGGCGCCGTTGCAGTACCACTGGCGCACATCGGCGCCCGGCGTCTGCGAGCCGTCCTTCACGTCCAGGCAGTACCCGCTGTTGCGGCCGGTGAGGGTGAAGCGGTCGCCGCCGCGGGCACGCAGGGTCCACTCCTGCGGTCCGAGGCCGTTGCACGTCCACTGCTGTACGTTGCCG
Source organism: Streptomyces sp. NPDC087310 (assembly GCF_044744405.1). Classification (NCBI taxonomy): domain Bacteria; kingdom Bacillati; phylum Actinomycetota; class Actinomycetes; order Kitasatosporales; family Streptomycetaceae; genus Streptomyces; species Streptomyces sp. NPDC087310. Next base: position 75,793 of record NZ_JBIUYF010000007.1, read on the forward strand.
CCCGGCAGCCGGGAGTCCTCGGCCACGTCCAGGCAGTGCGCGCTGTTGGCGTTCACGAGCCGGTACAGGGCGCCGTCCGCCACACCGGCAGCGTCACCGCTGCCGGTGATCCCGGCGGTGGCGTAGTAGGGCTTGCAGACGGTGCCGTCCCAGTCGGTGGCGATTTCGAGGACCTGCCTCCCGTCGGCCGAGGGGAGCAGCGGTGAACTGTAGTTCTGGCAGTAGTTCGCCGTCGGGTTCGCCACCCGCACCGGCGACTCGATCTCGTACCAGGGCCCGGTGCCGTTCTCCGTGTTGGCGAGGATCGTCCGGCCGCTGTCCGCCGCCGGGGTGCCGTCACGGTTGAGCAGTTGCTGCCCGATCAGCAGCAGCCGGCCGTTCGGTCCGCCGTCCGGAGCGGGTGCCCAGGCGACGGTCGGCGCGGCCCGGAAGTACTTGCCGTCGACCGTCTCGGGACGGAACCCGAGCGAGGCCGGATCCCCCCAGTTCCAGCCGTCCGCCGAGGTCCGGTAATGCACCACACACTGGTACTGGCCGCCGGGGTTGCAGATCTCGTAACTCATGAAGTACGTGCTGTTCGGCAGCTTGCGCACCATCGGCATCCCGGGCCGGTCGGGCTGCCAGCCGCTCGCCACCGTGTCGCGGCGGTCCTGCCAGTGCACCCCGTCGTAACTGCGGGAGGCGGACAGCTTCTGGCTGTGCCCGGCGTCGGTCTCGTCGGCGTAGTGGCAGACGAGCGCCCCGTCCGCCGCGACGGAGAACTCCGGCTCCCACAGCCCGCCCGTGCCGCTCGCGGTGGCACAGGACGACAGGTAGGACCAGGTACGGCCCACGTCGTTGCTGCGCCAGACCCGCAGGGACATCCGCCGGTTCGGCTCGTCCTGTCCGGCGGACGCCGCCCAGAGGAGCGTGCCGGCCGGCAACGCGCCCACCTGCCGGGGGAGTTCGAACAGGGTGCCGCAGCACTGCCCCTGGCCCCCGGACGACTCCGGATCGGCGACCTTGCCCACCTCACGGAAGACCGAGCCGTTGTCCGTGCTCTCGTGGAAGGCGGCGATGCCGTTGTCGCCCTCGAAGGTGGTGACGCTCGCGAGTACGCGCCCGTTCGCGGCGCCGTTGTGCGCGAGCCGGATGGCCCGGGGGTAGAGCCCGGTGCCGTTGCGCAACGGCGTACCCGTGGCGGCGGGGGCGGCGTCCCGCACCGCGGCGCCGGAGGTCCCCGCCGTACCGGCGGCGAGAGCGGGGGCGGCGGGCACGAGCAGCGCGAGGCTCAACGCCCCGGCCGCGCCCAGCAGTACGGCACGGGCTCTTCGCCGGAGGCGGCCGTCGTCACGGGGGCGGGCCGGGGGAGCGGGGGTGGGGGACAGGCCACGCGAGAGGGGGCCGCGGGGCCCGCGGAAGCGGGGATGGCGGAGACGGAACACGGAGCTCCTTCCTGGGGGCGCACGGGATGCGAGCGCCAGAGTAGAGCCGCGTGTACATCGATGTACACAGACGTGCGCCAACCTTCTTACATCGATGTACACATGGCGGTGACGTCCTCGGTGCGCGGCGGCCCTGACCCCGTAAGGCCCAGGTGGCGACGGTGCCTTGGCGCCGCCCGGCGGCGGAATTCCGGTGACCGCGGCCCGTGTACTCCCTAGGATCGGATCTTGTGTTCTCCCGTCCTTCCTTCATCAGTGACGCGGCGGTCTCCCGCGCGGTCGGTACGCACTGGCTGCCCGAGGTCGCCGAAATCGACTACCTGCCCGTGGGGTTCGGCGCGCACCACTGGCGGGTGGCCGGCGGCGGTACGACGCTGTTCGTGACGCTGGACCAGTTGGGCCCCCGGCACACCGCGGCGTCGCTGGAGGCCGCCTACGCCGGAGCCGCCGCACTGGCCGTCGCCGGTCCGGACGTGGTGTGCGCGCCGCTGCCCGCCCGGTCCGGACGGTTCACCGTCGATGTCGGAGCCGGTGTGCTCAGTGTGACGCCGTGGTGGGAGGGACGGTCCCCGACCGAGGCGGAGGCGGCCGAGCCGGGACACATCCGTGAGGTCGTCGCCGCGCTGGCCGCGCTGCACGGCGCCGTACCACCCGACGGTCTGCGGCCGTGGGCTCCACGGGTCGGCCCGGAGTTCGCCGACGAGTTGCGGGCCCGTACGGCACGCACCTGGACGTCAGGACCGCTGGCGGAGGAGGCGCGGGTCGCGATCGCCGCGCGTGAGGACGCGATCGGCCGCTGGACGGGCCGGTACCTCGACCTGGCGGAGATCGCGCTCTCCCACCGCGACTCCTGGGTGCCCACCCACGGCGAGCCGCACCACGCCAACCAGGTCGTGGGCGCCCGCGGGTTGCGGCTGGTCGACTGGGAGTCGCTGGCCCTCGCACCGCGCGAGCGTGACTACGCGGACCTGCTCGGGGCCGGTGCGGGCGACCAGTTGGGCCCCGACCCGGCGATGGTCGAGCTGTTCGCGCTCGACTGGCGGCTCTCCGAGATCGCCGAGTACGCGGGCTGGTTCGCCGCCGTACACACCGGTACCGACGACGATCACATCGCCCTGCGCGGGCTGTACGAGGAGCTGTCGGAGACCCCGGGCTGAAACGGGTGGGCGGCCCGCCCGCGATCCGGTGTGGCCACCGTCAGGCCCGTCAGGCATCCTCGGCCGGAAGCGCGTACAGATGGGGCAGGTTGACCACCACCGCCTCCTGGGTGCTGCGGGCGATGACCACCACGGCCTCCTCGGTGGGGTGGGGGTTCTCCTCCCGGTGCGGCACGAACGGCGGGACGAAGACGTAGTCACCGGGGGAGGTGCGCAGACGTACCTCCTGGGGTTCGTCACCCGAGTCGTCCAGGAAGACGAACTCCGGGTGTCCGGCGACCACATGGATGGCGGTCTCGGACGCGCCGTGGTGGTGGTCGGAGGAGGAGGTCGCGGGGGCCACCAGGGTCTGGCCCATCCACAGCTTCTCGGAGCCGACGGTCTTCCCGCTGATCGCGGCGAACCTCCGCATGCCGCCGCTCTGTGCCGTGTCGGCGTCCAGGGCGTCCGCGCGGATGTGGTGCAGACGGGTGCGCAACGATGCCGCCGGGCGGCCCTCGGCGTCGGGGAGATGCGGGTGGAAACCCTCACCCGGGGTGGTCGTCGGCGGCTCGCTCATGGCACGGACGCTAGGGCGGCGGCCAAAAGGATGTCAAGAGGTGTCCTTTGGGCTTCACCTGCGGCAATGTTCCCGCAACGAACCGGGGGAGGCGACGGAAGCCCACCGGAAGTCCTCGCCTCCGACCGGCCGTCCGGGCATGATGGGCGCATGCATATCTCCGCGAAGGCGGACTACGCCACGCGGGCTCTTCTGGAGCTCGCCCGTGAAGCCGGCCGTCCGCTCACCTGCGAGGCCATCGCCTCCTCGCAGGACATTCCGTTCCGGTTCCTGAAGTCCGTGGTGGGCGAGTTGCGGAAGGCCGGTCTGGTGCGCAGTCAGCGCGGCTGCGAGGGCGGGTACTGGCTCGGCAGGCCCGCCGAGGAGATCACGGTTCTGGACGTCGTGCGCGCCGTCGACGGCGAAGTGATCACCCTGCGCGGCGAGTCGCTGGCCGGGCTCGACTACCCGGGCCCCGCGGCGGGCCTGCCCAGGGTGTGGCGGCAGGTCGAGGCGGACGCGGTGGCGGTGCTGGGCGCAGTGGCCCTGGCCTCGCTGCTGCCCGCCGACGAGGCGGGACGGCGCCCCAGGATCGGCGCCGCGTGACAGGCACACCGCGGCCGCAGCCGCCGCTGGTGGAGATGGTGGAGTACACCGACCCCCTGTGCCCCTGGTCCTGGGGATCGGAGCCCGTGTTCCGCCGGCTGCGGGAGGCGCTGGCCGACCGGGTCCGCTGGCGACGGGTGTACGCCATCCTCTTCGACCACGACGACGCCCCGGCGCCCGACCCGGCGGCCGAGACGGCCTGGTACGAGCGGTACGTGGCGGAGGTCGCCGCGCACACCCTGGCCCCGCGCGCGGTCCGGCTGAGCCGCGTGGCGGCCAGCTCCTGGCCCTCCTCGCTCGTCGCCAAGGCCGCGGAACTCCAGGGCCCCGACGTCGCCGAACGGGTGCTGCGGCGGCTGCGGGAGACCGTCTTCGTCCTCGGTGAACCGGCGGACACCACCGCGCTGGCGCTGTCCGCGGTACGCGGGGTGCCGGATCTGGACCCGGAGCGACTGGCGGCCGACGCCGCCAGCGCCGACGTCCTGGAACGCGTACGCGCCGACCGTGCGGAGGCGCGCCGTCCGGTCCCCGAAGTGCGGTCCGTACGCGGCGGATCGCCGCATCCCGGCGCCGCCAAGGAGACCGCCGACGGCGGATACCGCTACGCGCTGCCGACGCTGCTGGTCCGGGCCCCCTCGGGGTACCGCGTGGTGCCCGGCCTGCGGTCCTTCGAGGAGTACGCGACGGCCGTCGACGCGGTCGGCCCGGGGCTGCTGGAGACCGCGGCGCCGCTCTCCCCGGCCCAGGCGCTGGAGCGCCACCGGAGCCTGACCGAACCCGAGCGGCCGGGGCCGGCGGAGGGCGCCTGGCCGCCGCCGCACGCGGTCCGGGTGGACACCGGGAACGGCCCGCTGTGGCTGCATCCCCGGGAAGCCGCGGTGCATCCGGCCACCCGTCACCCGCTCCCGCAGGGCCCCGACCCCGAGGCCGGAGACCGTTCCACCGAATGAGACACCAATTGGTGTCCATTGACAGCCTCTGACGGTCGGCCCCAGGATGTGCAGCATGCTCACGACGCATCCCGGTGTGGTGTGCCGCTACGTGGACCTGCGGCGCACCTCCAGCGCACTCTGTCGCTGACCACCCGCCGCCGCTCCCGGCCCTCAGGCACCGCCTGACCCCCGCCCGCGGCACCGGCGTTCCGCCGGGCCTCGCCCGCACCCGCGCCTCCCCCCTCTCCGCGTTCCGTCGCGCACCGTCTCCGTACCACCGGTCCGTCTCACGGCACCGTCGTCCCCCGTCGCCGGAACAGCGCACGCCACACGGCTCCTCGACACCTCCTGCGCCCTGCCCGTGCGGCCACGCGCCGGTGGTTCGCGTGGATTCGTCCAGAGCTGTCCCCGTCTGCCGATCCCGCATGCCTGCCTCGGGCCGGGACCCGCCACAGAAAGAATGAGATGTCCACACGCGTCACGATCCGCCGCCCCGGCCGGGCCCGGCCCGTCCGGAAGGCCGGCGGCCTGCGAGCCAAGGCCCTCGGAACCGCCTTCGTCGCCCTGCTCGCCCCCGCCCTGAGCGGCTGCGGCGGCGACGCCTCCTCCGCGACCGGCAGCGCGACACTGAAGTGGGCCTCCTCGTACTTCCCGACCCACTGGGACCCGGTGGTCTCGGGCAGCGGCGCCCAGTTCCGGGAACTCGCCCTGGTCTACGCCTCGTTGACCCGTACCGACGAGAAGGGGAACGCGGTCCCCGACCTCGCGAAGAGCTGGGAGTACAACGCCGAGGGCGACCGGATCACCTTCCATCTGCGCCCCGGGCTGAAGTTCAGCGACGGCGAGCCGGTCGACGCCGCCGCCGTGAAGACCGCGATCGAACGGGCCCAGAAGCAGAAGAACTCCGCGCTCTTCGGCGACCTGACCTCGATCAGGTCGGTGGAGGCGAACGGACTGGACGCGGTGCTCCACCTCACCCAGGTCGACTACCAGATACCGCAGTTGCTCGGTGAGCGCGTGCTCCAGATCTCCAGCCCCAAGGCGGCGAAAGCGCCGGAGAAGCTGGACCAGAACCCCGTCGGCGCCGGGCCGTTCGTCGTCCAGCAGTTGATACCGGGCACCAAGGCCGTCCTGAAGAAGAACCCGGACTACTGGGACGCGAAGAACATCCACATCGACAACGTCGAGCTGATCTCGGCCCCGGACGCCTCGACGGTCGTCTCCGGACTGCGGACCGGCGTCTACAACTTCGCGGACATCGACCCGAGCCAGGCGGACGCCGCCGAGAAGGCCGGACTCGACGTCTTCGTCCAGCCCGGCTTCAACGCCTCCAACATCAGCCTCAACGTCAACAAGGCGCCGTTCGACGACGACCGGGTCGTCGACGCCGTCCGGCACGCGATCAAGCGCGAGGAGTTCGTCGACAAGCTGACCTTCGGCCACGGCGAGGCGACCGACCAGCCGTTCCCGAAGGGGTACGTGGCCTACGACCCGAAGGCGGCGGACTCCTTCCCGTACGACCCGGCGAAGTCGAGGAAGCTCCTCGCCGCGGCGGGCCACCGGGCCGGTGACATCAAGCTCGACCTGGTCATCCCGGCGGAGGATCCCCAGGCCGAGATCGTCCAGTCGCAGTTGGCCGCCGTCGGCATCAAGGTCACCATCAAGGTCGACAAGAACTGGGCCACCCCGTTCTTCGCCAAGGACCTGACCTTCTCGCTGTACTCGACCACGGGACGCGACTCCGCGGTGCAGACCCTGACCGCGCACTTCGGTCCCAACGGCCCGCTCAACCTCAGCACCCCGTACCAGCCGCCCGGTTTCGCGGCGGCCGTCGCGAAGGTCCGTCAGACCCCGCTGGACGCGCCGGACTACCCGGAGGTCCTGCGGGCGGCGACCCGGGCCGGCCTCGGGAGCAAGGCGCTGGTCTTCACGTACTCCTCGCCGAACCTCTTCGCCAAGAGCCGGTCGGTCTCCGGCCTGCCCAAGAACCCGGCCCACATCGACTGGACCGGCGTGACCCTGTCCGGGAACTGACATCCACCCGCTCCAGAGTCCTTCGCCCGCTTCGGAGCGTCCACCCGCTGCGGAGCATCCACCCACCCCAGAACATCCGTTCACCCCAGAGAGGGGGCAACCCATGACGATCACCGCACCCGTGGTCACTCCCGCCCGCCGTCGCGGGGTCGTCGCGACCAGGACGCGGCACGCACTGGGCCGCGTCCTGGGCGTCCTCGGCCGGTCGTCCGCGCTCTTCGTGCCGGTGTTCCTGGTCGCGACCTTCGTGACGTTCGCGCTCCGGTCGCTGAGCGGGCTCAGCCCGGCACGGATCCAGCTCGGCGAGCAGGCGACGCCCGAGGCGATCCGGCGGATCGAGGCCCAATGGGGTCTCGACCAGCCCTTCCTGACCCAGTACTGGCAGTGGTTCACCGATGTCCTGCACGGACAGCTCGGCACCAGTTGGGTCAACGGGGCCGACATCTCCGCCCTCATCGGCCTCGGCCTGGGCGTGAGCCTCTCGGTCGCGGTCCTCGCCCTGATCATCGGGGTGGTCGTCGGCTTCCTCCTCGGCACACTGGCCGCGGTCCGGCGCACCACACCGCTCGACCGGGCGATCACCGGGTTCGTCACCGTGATCTCGGTGATGCCGGCCTTCGTCGTCGGCATCGTGCTGGTCACGGTCCTCGCGGTCGGCCTTGATCTGTTCCCCTCGGCCGGCTACGTACCCGCGGAGCAGGGGATCGGCCCGTGGCTCGCGCACATCACGCTTCCCGCGCTCGCGCTGAGCTTCGACGTCATCGCCGACGTCGCCCGCCAACTCCGTACCAGCCTCATCGCGGCGTACAGCGAGAACTACGTGACGGGCGCGGTGGTACGGGGACTGGGGCCGCGGCGGATCTTCTTCGGCCATGTCCTGCGCAACGGCCTCGGGCCGGCGCTCGCCACCCTCGGCCTCAAGTTCCCGTCCCTGGTGGGCGCCTCCGTCGTCACCGAGTGGATCTTCGGGCTGCAGGGCTTCGGCCGGTTCGCCAACGACTCCGCCCAGGCCGGTGACGTACCGGCGGTGCAGGGCGTCCTCGTGGTGTCGATCGTCCTGGTCGTCACCTTCAACCTGATCGTCAACCTGGTGCTGGCCCGTGTGACGCCGGCCGCCCAGCGGGGGGTGTGAACATGGTGCGTCGTGTCCTCGCCCTGACGTCCGGCAGGATCGCCGTCTGCCTCCTCGCCGTCATCGCGCTCCTGGCGGTCCTCGGCCCCTGGCTCGCTCCGTACGATCCCCTGGCCACCAGCGACCACACGCTCGCGAACGTCTCGGGCGCCCACTGGCTGGGTACGGACCACCTCGGCCGTGATGTGTTCAGCCGCCTTCTGGACGGCTCACGCGTCAGTGTGCTCGGCTCGCTCGAAGTCGCGCTGACGGCGCTGGCCGCCGGCACGGTACCGGGCATTCTCTCCGTCTACCTGGGCCGGGGTTTCGAGTGGCTCACCCTCCGCCTGGCCGACACTCTGGTCGCCCTGCCGTTCCTGCTGTTCGCCGTCGCCGTGATCGCGCTGCTCGGCAACGGCATCACCCAAGCCATGCTCGTCACGGGCGCGTTGGTCTCGCCGCTCTTCTACCGGGTGTCCCGTGCCGCCACCCTGGCCGTCGCGCGCTCCCCGTACGTGGAGGCGGCGCTCATCTCCGGTGCCTCCATCGGCTGGGTGGTGCGCCGCCACGTCTGGGTCAAGGTGCTCCCGCCGCTCGCGGTCGCGCTCGCCCAGACCATCGGCGTCGGGTTCGTCATCGTGTCGAGCCTGACGTTCCTCGGCATCGGCGTCCAGCCGCCCGCGCCCACCTGGGGCGGTCTGCTCGCCTCGGACCTCGGCTATCTCAGCCACCAGCCGTGGGCACCGCTGGCGCCCGCACTGCTGATCATGGTCACGGTCTGGGCCTGCAACCTTCTCGCCGACGTGATCCGCGATGTCTCGGGTGAGGCGGGCCGCGCGCTGGTCAACCACCGCAAGGCCCGCGCCGGGGGCCGCGACCACGCCCGTCCCGTCTCCGCCGGAGGTGCCCGATGACCACACTGTCCCACCACACCGTGCCCGAACAGGCACAGGAGGCGGGCCCGACGGCTCCGCCGGTGCTCGCGGTCCGCGACGTACGGATCAGCGACCGGGTCACCGACCGGGAGATCGTCCACGGGGTGAGCTTCTCACTCACGCCCGGCAAGGCCGTCGGCATCGTCGGTGAGTCGGGCAGCGGCAAGACCCTCACCTGCCGCGCGGCGCTCGGCATCCTTCCCCCGCACTTCGAGGTCACCGGCGGCTCCGTCGAGATCGCCGGCACCGACATCGCGACCCTGACGCCCCGCCGGTGGACGGCCCTGCGCGGTGCCACGGTCGGCGCGGTCTTCCAGGACCCGGCGTCGTACCTCAACCCGGCGATCCGCGTGGGCGCCCAGATCGCCGAGGTCGTCCGGGTCAAGAAGGGGCTGAAGAGGCGCGAGGCACGCCACCGCGCCGTCGAACTGCTGCGGGCCGCACGGCTGCGCGACCCGGAGCTGGTCTACGGCCGGTACACCTACGAGCTCTCCGGGGGCATGCTCCAGCGCGTCCTGATCGCGGCGGCCATCGCCGCCGAACCGCGGGCGCTCATCGCCGACGAGGCCACGACGGCGCTCGACGTGACCGTCCAGGCCGAGATCCTCGACCTCCTCGCCGAACTGCGCGAGCGGACCGGTCTGGCGCTCGTGGTCGTCTCCCACGATCTGGCCGTCGTCGCCCAGGTGTGCGACGAGGTGCTCGTGATGCGGGAGGGTCATGTGGTGGAGCACGGGCCGACACGGTCGGTGCTGTACGACCCGCGTCACGCGTACACCCGGCTCCTCATCGCCGAGCACGACCAGTACGGCCTGGAGAAGTTCCTCACCCCCAAGGAGACATCGTGACCGGCGAACTCCCCGCGGCGACAACGGCGGTGACGGCGACGACGGCGGTGACGGCGGTCACGGCGACGACGGCCGGCCGTACGGGGCCCACGGCGGCGGTCCTGGACATCACCGGCCTCGACGTGCACTACGGCCGGGGCCGCGGACGCCATCACGCCCTGCGCGACGTCTCGTTGTGCGTCGCACCCGGCGAGACCCTCGGCATCATCGGCGAGACGGGTTCGGGCAAGTCCACGCTCGCCCGCGCCGTGCTCGGCCTGGTGCGCGCCTCGGCCGGATCGATCGTCGTCGACGGCGAGGACGTACGGACGTACGGCAACCGCCGATGGCGCGCCCTGCGCCGCCGCGGCGTGATCCAGTACGTCTTCCAGGACCCGCTGCGCAGCCTCGACCCGGACCTCACCATCGAGGAGTCCCTGACCGAGCCGCTGCTCGTCCAGGGCGTCGGGCGCAAGGAGGCGGCCGGGCGGGCCCGTGTCCTCCTCGGACGGGTCCGCCTCGCCGAGGAACTGCTCGGCCGGCTGCCCGGAGAGCTCTCCGGCGGCCAGCGGCAGCGGGTCGCCGTGGCCCGCGCGCTGGTCACCGAGCCCCGGCTGGTCGTCCTCGACGAGCCGGTCAGCGCCCTGGACTCCGCCAACCGCGTCCAGGTCCTGGAGATCCTCAAGGAACTCCGCGCCACCGGGGTGGCCCTCGTCCTCATCTCCCACGACCTCGGCTCCGTCGCCGGGACCGCCGACCGGATCGCCGTGCTGTACCGGGGCGAACTCGTCGAGTCCGGTCCCGCCCACGACGTCATCAACCACCCGCGCCACGCCTACACACGCCTGCTCGTCAGCTCCGCCCCCACCCTGCGCACGGACCCCGTCGACCGGGCCGAACGCGAAGCCCTGCGCGCCCTGCTCGACGCCTGAGCGGACCGGCGTACCACTGAGAGGAACGAACCATGTCCCGCAGGATCCACCTCGCGTTGCACCCGTACGGCGTCGGCGGCCCCGGCCAGCACGGCCTCTGGAAGGACCCGCGCGTCGCGAAGAACGCCAGCATCGACATCAACTACTACATCCGGCAGGCCCAGGCAGCCGAACACGCCCTCTTCGACGCCCTGTTCGTCGTCGACAGCCAGTTCATCAACGCCACCTACCCGGCGCACTACCTCAACCGGCTGGAACCGCTCACCCTGTTGTCCGCGGTCGCCACCCACACCCGGCACATCGGCCTGGTCGGCACCGCGAGTTCGACGTACAACTCCCCGTTCAACCTCGCCCGCCGCTTCGCCTCGCTCGACCACATCAGCGGCGGCCGGGCCGGCTGGAACGTGGTGACCAGCTTCGACACCGGCACATCCAGGAACTACGGGCTCGACGAGCACCTGGACTACGCCACCCGGTACGGCCGCGCCCTGGAGTCCGTCCAGGTGGCCCGGGGTCTGTGGGACTCCTACGAGGACGACGCCTTCCCCGCCGACGTGGAGCGCGGCGTCTTCCTCGACCCGGCCAAGCTGCACGCGCTCGACCACGAGGGGGAGCACTTCAAGGTCGCCGGACCGCTCAACCTCTCGCGCTCGCCGCAGGGCCAGCCGGTCATCTTCCAGGCCGGGGTCTCCGAGGAGGGCCGCGATCTCGCCGCGCGGGTCGCCGAGGGCATCTACGCGCCGGGCGGCTCACTGACGCAGGCGCGGGAGTACTACGCCGACATCAAGAAGCGCACCGCCGCGTACGGACGCGACCCCGAGCACATCAAGATCTTCCTCCACGGCGGCCCGGTCGTCGCCGCGACCGACGAGGCCGCGCTCCGGCGTGAGCGCGAGATCTTCGAGGAGGACAACGACTTCGACCGCAATCTCGCGCTCCTCGGCCGCTCGTTCGGCGCGTACGACTTCCGTGCGCACGATCTGGACGCGCCGTTCCCGGACGTCGCCCACCTCGCGGAGAACGGGGGACGGACCGGTGCCGGAAAGATCATCGAGCGGGCCGCGGCCGAGAATTTGACACTCCGTCAAGTGGCCGAATCGCTTGGCGAGTTCCGCCGGTCGCCGTTCGTCGGGGCGCCGGGGACGGTGGCCGACCGCATCGAGGAGTGGTTCGGCGCGGGCGCCTTCGACGGCATCAACCTGGCCTTCCGCACCGACGACGACCTGAACCTCTTCGTCGACGGTGTCGTGCCGATCCTGCGCGAGCGCGGACTGTTCCGCACCGCGTACGAGGCCGACACCCTGCGCGGCAACCTCGGCCTGCCGGTCCCCGCCAACCGTCACACCGACGCGCGCCGGCTCGTGAAGAACTGAGCCGCTGGCCGCAGGCCCCCGACCCCGTTCGCCCTCACCCCCGACACCGATCTCCGACACCGATCCCCGACACCGATTCCCGACCCCGACCCCGACCCTCGATCCGTACCAGCGGGAGCATGAGTTGACCGAGTACACCGACCACCACGGCCCCGACGGCCTGCGCATACGCGGCACCGTCATCGTGGTCCCCGGCCGGGGCGAGACCCGGGCGGCCTACACCCGGTTCGGCCGGCGGCTCGCCGCCGACGCGTACCGCGTCCGGGTCATCGACGCCCCTGACCTCGACGCCGACGACCCGGCCGGCTCACTGACCCGCTTCGGCGCCCGCCTCGCCGACGCCGTCGAGGGCACCGTGGCGCGGGACGGCGTCATCCACCCCGTCGTGGTGGTGGGGGCGGACACCGGTGCCGTCGCCACCGCCGCCCTCCTCGGCGGGGAGGGCTCCTCCTCCGAATGGCGGCCGGACGCCGTGGTTCTCGCGGGCCTTCCGGGCCACGCCGCCACCCGCGTCGGCGCCTGGGACCACGAACTCGACGTACGCACCGCGTGCCCCGCCCATCGGGCCACGCTCACCGACGACCCCCTGATCCGGCGGGGCTCGCTCGACGACGCGGTGCCCGAGGTACTGCTCGCGGCGGCGTACGGGGGCGACATCGGCGTCCCGGTGCTGATCCTCGTCGGCGACGCCGATCCGCTCGCGGACCGCGACGCGCTCGTCCGTACCGCCACGTCCCTGCCCCGTGCCCGTCTCTCGGTGGTCCGCGGCGCCCACCACGACGTCCTGAACGACCTGCAGCACCGTTCGGTGGCGGCGGAGACCGTCACCTTCCTGGAGACGCTGCGCGACGACCTGGTGCCGCTGATCACGGTGCGGTCGAGCGCGTGGTGACCACGCCGTACGACGGGCGCCCCGGCGAACCGCCCCGGCCCGTCCGCCCCTTCCGCTCCCTCTGAACCCCGAACCGGAAAGGTCCCCTCACATGGCCGCCATCCTGTCCGTCTCCGGAAGCCCTTCCGCCACCTCCCGCACCGCACGCCTCCTGCGTCACCTGGACGACCGGCTCCGGCACCAGGGCCACGACGTGACCTCGCTGGAAGTCCGGAGCCTGCCCGCCGAGGCGCTGCTCGGCGCCGACTTCCGGCACCCCGCCGTCGTCGAGGCCACGGCACTGTTCGAGCGGGTGGACGGTGTGGTGATCGGTACGCCCGTCTACAAGGCCGCCTACTCCGGGCTGCTGAAGTCCCTGCTGGACCTGCTCCCTCAGTACGCCCTGGCCGGCAAGACGGTGCTGCCGCTGGCCACCGGCGGCAGCACGGCCCATGTCCTCGCCATCGACTACGCGCTGCGCCCGGTGCTGAGTTCCATGGGCGCCTCGCACATCGTCCCGGGCTGGTTCACCCTCGACAAGGACATCACCGTCGGCGAGGACGGGAAGCTGACGGTCGCACCGGGCTCCGCCGAGGCCCTGGTGCAGGTGACGGACCAGTTCTCCGCCGCGCTGGGCGGCCGTCGGACGGTGCTGGCCGCCGCCGGCTGAGCGGCGGCGGCCAGCACCGTACTGAACGGATACGCGTCCGGGCCGGCCGCTGAGGGCCGGCCCGGACAGGGTGATCAGACGAGGTCGAACCGGTCCAGGTTCATGACCTTGTTCCACGCGGCGACGAAGTCCTTCACGAACTTCTCCTTCGCGTCATCGCTCGCGTAGACCTCCGCTACCGCCCGCAGCTCGGAGTTCGACCCGAAGACCAGGTCGGCGCGGCTGCCGGTCCACTTGACCTCGCCCGTGGCGTCGCGGCCCTCGAACGTGTTCGCGTCCGCGGACGTCGCCGTCCACGTCGTGCCCAGGTCGAGCAGGTTGGCGAAGAAGTCGTTGGTCAGCGCCCCGGGGGTGGCGGTGAGGACGCCGAGCGACGACTGCTGGTGGTTCGCGCCCAGGACACGGAGGCCACCGACGAGGACCGTCATCTCGGGCGCGCTCAGGTTGAGCAGGTTCGCCCGGTCGATCAGCAGGTACTCGGCCGGCAGCCGGTTGCCCTTGCCGAGGTAGTTGCGGAAGCCGTCGGCGGCCGGTTCGAGCGCGGCGAACGACTCGACGTCCGTCTGCTCCTGCGACGCGTCCGCGCGGCCCGCCGCGAAGGGGACCTCCACGTCGAAACCGGCGTCCTGGGCGGCCTTCTCGACGGCCGCGCCACCGGCGAGCACGATCAGGTCGGCCAGGGAGACCCGCTTGCCACCGCTCTGGGCGTCGTTGAAGGTCTTCTGGATTCCCTCCAGGGCGCGCAGCACCGTCGCGAGCCGGTCGGGGTCGTTGACCTCCCAGCCGTTCTGCGGTTCGAGGCGGATACGCGCACCGTTGGCGCCGCCGCGCTTGTCGCTGCCGCGGAAGGAGGAGGCCGCCGCCCACGAGACGGACACGAGCTCGGAGACCGACAGACCGGAGGCGAGCACCTGGCTCTTGAGCGAGGCGATGTCACCGGCGTCGACCAGCTCGTGCGTCACCGCGGGGAGCGGGTCCTGCCACGGCAGCTCCTCGGCCGGGACCTCCGGGCCGAGGTAGCGCACGACCGGGCCCATGTCGCGGTGGGTCAGCTTGAACCACGCGCGGGCGAAGGCGTCCGCGAACGCGTCGGGGTCCTGGTGGAAGCGGCGCGAGATCTCCTCGTAGGCCGGGTCGAACCGGAGCGAGAGGTCCGTCGTGAGCATCGTCGGGGCGTGCGTCTTCGACGCGTCGTGGGCGTCGGGGACGGTGCCCGCTCCGGTACCGTCCTTCGGCCGCCACTGGTTCGCGCCCGCGGGGCTCTGGAACAGCTCCCACTCGTAGCCGAACAGGATCTCGAAGAAGCTGTTGTCCCAGGTCACCGGGGTGTTCGTCCAGATGCCCTCAAGACCACTGGTGATCGCGTCGCCACCCTTGCCGGTGCCGTACGAGTTCTTCCAGCCGAGGCCCTGCTCCTCGATCGAGGCGCCCTCGGGGTTGGCGCCGACGCTGTCCGCCGGGCCCGCGCCGTGGGTCTTGCCGAAGGTGTGACCGCCCGCGATCAGGGCGACCGTCTCCTCGTCGTTCATCGCCATCCGGCGGAAGGTCTCGCGGATGTCGCGGGCCGCGGCGAGCGGGTCCGGGTTGCCGTTGGGGCCCTCGGGGTTGACGTAGATGAGGCCCATCTGGACCGCGCCGAGGGGGCTCTCCAGCTCACGGTCGCCGGTGTAGCGCTCGTCGTCGAGCCAGGTGGTCTCGGGACCCCAGTAGACGTCCTCGTCGGGCTCCCACACGTCCGCGCGACCGCCGGCGAAGCCGAAGGTCTTGAAGCCCATCGTCTCCAGGGCGACATTGCCGGCGAGGATCATGAGGTCGGCCCACGAGAGCGCCTGGCCGTACTTCTTCTTGACCGGCCACAGCAGACGGCGGGCCTTGTCGAGGTTTCCGTTGTCCGGCCAACTGTTGAGGGGGGCGAAGCGCTGCTGGCCGGCCCCGCCACCGCCGCGGCCGTCGCTGATCCGGTAGGTGCCCGCGCTGTGCCACGCCATACGGATCATGAACGGGCCGTAGTGACCGAAGTCGGCCGGCCACCAGTCCTGCGAGTCCGTCATGACAGCCGCGATGTCCTGTTTCACGGCCGGGAGGTCGAGGGTCTTGAACGCCTCGGCGTAGTCGAACTCCTCGCCGAGGGGGTTCGCCACGGCGGGGTTCTTGGCGAGGATCTTCAGATTGAGCCGCTCCGGCCACCACTGGCGGTTGCCGCCGCCCTGAGTCGGGTGCGGGGCCCGCCCGTGCACGACCGGGCAGCCACCTCCGCTCTCCTTGTCCTTCTTCGCGTCTACGACGATTTCATCATGGTTCTCAGACATGGGAATCCTTCCGGACCGGGTGGATCGTGGTGCTCAGGAACGTGGTGCTCAGGAACATCGTGGTGCTCAGGAACTGTGGGCGGTGGACCAGCCGGGGCGGGCCCCGGTGGTGGTCCCCGACGCCCCGCCGCGGTGAGCGCGTGGAGAGCTTCGTACACGACTTGAGGGAGACGTGGTCCATGCGAAGTGCCCCCGGGGAGGTGATCGCCATGACGCCCGGGGAGGTGGCCGTTCCGGACGGTCGCGGGCGGTGCGCCGAGAGCGGTCGTCACCGGCAGGCCGCCACCGCTCGGTGTCTCGGCGGTGGTCCCGTCACGTCTCTGTCTCCTGCCGTACTGGAGTCTTCCCGTCCCTTGGCTATCGCCGGAACCGATCCTACAATGGACAGAGTCTTAGTCAAGAAGAACGTCAAACCACACGTCAAACCCCTGTCCGATCAGGACTCGGGCGCCCACCGGTAAACTTCGGGTGTCCCACCAAACCTGAATAGGTGAACCGATATGAGTGACCTGCTGGAGCGACTGCGCGGGCGTGGCTGGCGGATGACGTCCCAGCGACGTGTCGTCGCGGAGGTCCTCGACGGCGACCACGTACACCTCACGGCCGACGAGGTGCATGCCCGCGCGGCACGGCGGCTGCCCGAGATCTCCCGGGCGACCGTCTACAACACGCTGGGAGAGATGGTCTCCCTCGGTGAGGTCATCGAGGTCTCCACCGACGGCCGCGCCAAGCGCTACGACCCCAACGCGCACCACCCGCACCAGCACCTGGTGTGCTCCGCCTGCGGCACCATCCGCGACGTCCACCCGGCCGGTGATCCGCTGGCCGACCTTCCCGCGGCGGAACGGTTCGGCTTCACGGTCTCCGAGGTCGAGGTCACCTACCGCGGCGTGTGCCCGTCCTGCGTCTGAGTGCTCTCGGCGAGGAGCGGGAACAACGGGCATACCGCGGCGGCTTGGGCTTGGACATGACCACTACCCCGTTCCATCCGCGCACGCTGCTCGCGGAGAGCCGGCTCGGTGTCCTCGCCACGATCAAGTCGGACGGCCGCCCGCAGCTCTCCCCCGTGCTGCCCTTCTACGACCAGGAGGCGGACGTCATCCATGTCTCGATGGCCGAGGGGCGGGCCAAGACGGCCAACCTGCGCCGGGACCCCCGGGTCGCGCTGGAGGTCACCGGACCGGACGGGGCTGCCTGGGCCACCGCCGAAGGCATCGCCACCCTCACCGGGCCGGGGACCGACCCGCACGGCCCCGAGGTCGAGGCGCTGGTGCGCTACTACCGCGTCGCCGCCGGGGAGCATCCGGACTGGGACGAGTACCGCGCGGCGATGGTCTCCGAGCGCAGGGTGCTGATGACGATGACGGTCGACCACGTGTACGGCGCCCGGATCCGCTGACCACGCGCCCGGGGCGGGCCGGGGCGCGGCGGGTCCGGGCGGGCCGTCCGCCCCTACCGTCCGGCGAGCAGCCACAGGGGTACGTACTCGGCGATCGCCCGCTGCCCGGCGATGTTGGCGTGGATGCCGTCGCCGGTGTCGTAGTCGAGGCGGACGCGGTTGGGCTGGAGCGGGTCCTTCAGCACCTGATCGAAGTCGATCACGCCGTCACACGCGCCTGAGCAGTCGCTGCCCTTCCTGACAACGGTGTTGACCGCGTGGCGGTCGAGATTGTTCTGATCGGTGTACGAGGCGCGCGGGGTGATCGGCGTGACGTACACCTTGATCCCGGCCTCGCGCAGCCGCCGGAAGACCGTGTCGTAGCTGTCGAGGATCGAGGCCGCCGTGCAGCCGTTGGCCAGGTCGTTCGTGCCGTAGTAGTAGATGACGCCCGTGACGCCGTGCAGCGCCAGCACATCGCGGTCCAGCCTGGCCGGTCCGTCCAGGCCCGCGAGCTCGCCGGGGGTGCGGGGGCACGCGTCGGAACTCGTCGTTCCGCTGATCCCCGCGTTGGCCACCGCCAGGCGACGGTGCGGCGGGAGTTCATCGGTGATCCGCCGCGCCAGCACATCCGTCCACCGCCGGTTCGTCCCGGTCTCCGTGCACCCCGGGCCGCAGTGGGTGCTGCCCACGCCGTCCACGACGGAGCTGCCGAAGGGCACGACCGTACCCTTGAGGGCGGGGTTACGGACATCGACGGCGCTGACCAGGAGGGTCGAGGTCACCGTCTCCGTGTAGGGGGCACCGGAGCGGTCGTCCGTATGGTCGCCGGAGTTCACCGGTGTCAGATAGTTGTCGCGCAGCCCCGTCACATGCTGTCCCGGGACGACCGGACCCGGGACGAACATGCTGACCGCCACGTTCTGCTGAGGGCGCGTCAGCAGCCGGGCGGCGTCGCTCCACACCTCGCCGCCCGGCGGGATCGTGACCGCGCGCCGGCCCTCGAAGGTGACCGGTACGGTGCCGCCGACGATCGCCGCGCCCTCCCCGCCGCGGCCCACGGTGACGCCGTCGACCGTGAGCGGCGTCCTGCCGAAGGTGTTCTGGACCCGGATGCGCAGTGCGTCGCCACCCTGGCTGAGGTGGGTGATCATCCGTACGGACTGGTGGGTCAACGTCCTGGTGGAGAGGGCCTGCTGGGACTGGGCCCAGGAGGTGAACCAGGAGCGTCCGGCCCGCGCTGCGCCGGTCGCGGACGCCGCATCGGACGCCGATACGGCCGTCGATTCGGCCGTCGATACGGAAGAGGACGCGGAAGAAGACGCGGAAGACGTGGCGGAGGGCGCGGAATCCGTGAAGCCGGCCATGGTGAGGACGAGGGCCATCGAGACGACGACGCGCTTCACGTCGCTGGTGCGCGGTCTGAACATCGGCGCGATTCCTTCCCGGTCCGCGGCCGGGACGGCCGCACTGCGTGACATGGGGGAGTACCGAGGGCGGCGCGTGAATAACGAGACGGCTGGGATCAAACCACCTGATCGTCCCCGAAGAGGCCCCGCCGCGCCAGCGTCGTGACAGGATCCGCCGCGACGGCCGCCCGCGGAGGGCCGCCGGGCCGCGTCGGTTACTGTCCATGCGGTCATCACACGAATGGGTACGGGAGGCGCGGCAGGCCCGCGCTCCCGAACGAGACCACGAGGAGCGCCACATGGGCGTGCACGACTTC
Organism: Streptomyces sp. NPDC087310; assembly: GCF_044744405.1. Classification (NCBI taxonomy): domain Bacteria; kingdom Bacillati; phylum Actinomycetota; class Actinomycetes; order Kitasatosporales; family Streptomycetaceae; genus Streptomyces; species Streptomyces sp. NPDC087310. The sequence continues at coordinate 94,616 of NZ_JBIUYF010000007.1, forward strand.
GACGTCACCACCGCGGACGGCACCACCCGCCGGCTCGCCGATCACGCGGGGCGCGTCCTGCTGATCGTCAACGTCGCCAGCAAGTGCGGACTGACGCCGCAGTACGAGGGACTGGAAGCGCTCCACCGCGAGTTCGGGGCGCGCGGTCTCGACGTCCTCGGCTTCCCCTGCAACCAGTTCGGCGGCCAGGAGCCGGGCACCGACGCGGAGATCCAGGAGTTCTGCTCCGTCACCTTCGACGTCACCTTCCCCGTCTTCGGGAAGGTCGACGTCAACGGCCCCGGCGCGGCACCGCTCTTCGCCCATCTGCGGAGCGAGGCGCCCGGCGACTTCGGCCCGGCCAACGGCTTCCTGTACGAGCACGTCAAGAACAGCCGGCCCGAGGCGATCGGCACCGACGAGGTCAAGTGGAACTTCACGAAGTTCCTCGTCGGCAGGGACGGCGGCGTGCTGCGCAGGTACGAGCCCACCGTCACGCCCGAGGAGATCCGCGCGGACCTGGACGGGCTCCTGCTCCCCGCCTGAGCCGGCGGGGCCCAACCCCGAATCCCAGAAACTCCGAAACAGCGTCTTCACACCGGAGGCGTCGGCGGGAAACAGGCCGTTCCTACCGTTCCACGTCATGGATACGGGCCTGTATACACCGCCGGACACAGGGCCCGCCGTACCGGACGGTGCGGCGGCGCCCCCGCACCGTGAGCGGGTCTACGCACGGCTGCGCGAGGACCTGCTGGCCGGCCGGATCGGGCCGCGCGAGCGGCTGGCCGAGGTGCGGCTGGCCGACCGGTTCGGGGTCTCCCGGACGCCCGTGCGCGAGGCGATGGCGCGGCTGCTGGCCGACGGCCTGATCGAGCGGGCCGACGGAGGGTTCTTCCCGACCGTGCCCAGCCTCACGCAGTTGCGGGATCTGTACGAGCTCAGGGCCACCCTGGAGCTGCGCGGCATGGCGCGGGCCGCCGAGGACGGCTCCGTACGGCATGATCCCGGCGTCCTCGACGCGGAGCTGCGGCGCTGGTACGCGCTGCGGGCGGACCCTCCGCCGCCCGGCCCCCGGTTCGTGGTGCTCGACGAGGAGTTCCACACCGCCCTCTCCCGGGCCTCCGGCAACCCGGCGCTGACCGAGGCCCTGGTGACGGCCTCCCAGCGGATCCGGCGCGTACGGATGTACGACTTCCTCAGCGAGGACCGGGTCGCGTCGAGCATCAGCGAACACATCGAAATCATGGAACTGGTGCGGGACGGCCGCCTCGACGAGGGGTACCGGGCGCTGCACAGCCATGTCGGCGGCTCCCTGGCCGTCGTGATGGAGCGCGCCGAACGCGCCCTGACCCAGATGGCCCTCCACGCGGACCGTATCTGACCCCGCGGCACCCTGCACCACCCCACCCACCTCACTCTCCCCAGGAGGCGCGGCATGAGCAGCGAGCCACAGCTCATAGCTCCGACCAGTGACCAGGAGCCACCCACCGCAGGGCCGGGCGCCGATCGGGCGGCCGGCGAGACGCTGGAGGACTACACCCTCCGGTTCGCCCCGCGCAGCTACCGCCGCTGGACGCCGATGGTCGTGGCGACCACCGCGCTCGGCGGGATCGCCTATCTCGCGGACTTCTCCATCGGCGCCGGTATCGGCTTCACCCACGGCACCGGCAACGCGCTGGCCGCGATCGCCGTCGCCGCTGCCGTCATCTTCATCACCGGTTTCCCGCTCGCCTATTACGGCGCGCGGTACAACATCGACCTCGACCTGATCACCCGCGGCTCCGGTTTCGGCTACTACGGGTCCGTCCTGACCAGCGTCATCTTCGCCAGTTTCACCTTCATCTTCTTCGCCCTCGAAGGCTCGATCATGGCGCAGGGGCTGAAACTCGGCTTCGGACTGCCGCTGTGGGCGGGGTACCTGGTCTCGACGCTCATGGTGATCCCCCTGGTCATCTACGGGATGAAGGCGCTCAGCAAGCTCCAGGTGTGGACGACCCCCGTGTGGCTGCTGCTGATGGCGGGGCCGCTGGTCTATCTGATCGTCACCGACCCCGGCACGGTGGACCGCTGGCTGGCGTACGCGGGGACCGACGGCGACGGCGGTGTCAACACCGCCTCCGTGCTGCTGGGCGCCGGGGTGTGTCTGTCGCTGATCGCGCAGATCGGTGAGCAGATCGACTATCTGCGCTTCATGCCGCCCCGGACCGACGCCAACCGCCGCGCCTGGTGGACGGCCGTGGTCATGGCCGGTCCCGGGTGGGTGGTGCTGGGCGCGCTGAAGCAGGCGATGGGCGTCTTCCTGGCCGTCTACATCCTCTCCGAGGTGGGCCCGGTGGCGGCCACCGAGCCCATCCAGCAGTTCCGGGGCGCCTTCGACGCGATGATGCCGTCCTGGCTGGTGGTCCCGCTGGCCGTGGTCCTCGTCGTGATCAGCCAGATCAAGATCAATGTCACCAACGCCTACTCGGGCTCGCTGGCGTGGACCAACTCCGTCACCCGGGTCTCGAAGCACTACCCGGGCCGGATGGTCTTCGTCCTGGTCAATCTGGCGTTCGCGCTGATCCTGATGGAGGCCGACATGTTCAGCTTCCTCAACAGCATCCTGGGCTTCTACTCCAACTGCGCCATCGCCTGGGTCGTCACCGTCGCCACCGACATCATGATCAACAAGTATCTGCTGAAACTCTCCCCGCACGCCCCCGAGTTCCGCCGGGGCATGCTGTACGCCGTCAACCCGGTCGGCGTGGTCTCCTTCGTCGCCGCCTCCGGGCTCTCCATCGCCATGTACTTCCACGCGCTCGGCGACACCCTCCAGCCGTACTCGCCCGTCGCCGCCGCGCTGATCGCCTTCGTCCTCACCCCGCTGATGGCCGTGGCCACCAAGGGCCGTTACTACCTGCGGCGCGCCGACGACGGGATCGACGAACCGCTCCTGGACGCCGAGGGCAACCCCAGCGGGACCGTCCACCCGTGCCATGTCTGCCGCCAGGATTTCGAACGGCCCGACCTGGCCGCCTGCCACACCCATGGCGCGATGGTCTGCTCGCTGTGCCTGAGCACCGACAAGACCGGCGACCATGTCCTTCCCGCGGACCCGGTGGCCGGACGGGCCGGATAACCCGGGGACGCCCGGGTGAACGCGGTCGGCTCCGCCCCGCCCCTCGGCGCTACCGGCCGTCCCCGGGGCGCACGGTGGGGGTGGGGGTGAAGCTCACCGGAAGGGTCGTCAGACCGCGCGCCCACGGGGAGGGCCGCCGCGTCAGCGCCTCGGCGGGGACGGCGAGATCGAGATCGGGGAGCCGGTCGAGCAGCACCTCGATGGCCGTACGGGCGATGACCTCGGCGATCTCCTGCGCCGGGAACGGACAGCGGTACTCACCGTGCCCGAAGGAGAAGTAGGCGTTGTTGCCACCGGTGAGCGCGGAGCCGTGGGTGCGTACCTGCGGATCGTTGTTGGCGGCGGCGATCCCGAGGAGCAGCATGTCCCCGGCCTTGATGTGGCGGTCGCCGAGGCTGGTGTCGCGGGTGGCCCAGCGGCCCGCGACGTTCTGTACGGGGGTGTCCTCCCAGAGGACCTCGTTCATGGCCTCGGCGACGCTGTGCCGGCCGCCGGAGAGCGTCGTGGCGAAACGCTCGTCGGTGAGCATCAGCCGCAGTGAGTTGCCGATCCAGTCGGCGGTCAGCGTATGGCCGGCGAGGGCCAGCGCCATCAGGTCGTGGAGGACGTCCTCCTCGGTGAAACCGGCCGTGTTGCGCAGCAGCCGGGAGGCGACGTCCGACGGGCCCGCACCGGCCTTCTTCCCGGCGAGCAGGGACGCGGTCGCCTCGAAGAGATACCGCTGGGCCGCCTCGACCCGCTCGCCGCCGCGGGCCAGGTCGGTCGCGGCGGCGGCCAGTCCGGGCCCCTGGTCGTCGGGGAAGCCGTAGATCCTGGCGAGGACCCGGACCGGGAACGGCATCGCGTACCGGGAGATGAGGTCCGTGGCGCCCTCGGTGCAGAAGCCGTCGATCAGCTCGTCGGCGAGCTGCTCGGCGAAGTGCCGGAGCATGAACGGGTCGACCGCCTCCAGCGCGTCGCTCACCATCGTGGCCCGCTCGCGGTGGCGCTCCCCGGTCGTGTAGAGGATGGACGGCTGCCGCCGCCCGACCAGGCGTGCCAGCGGCCAGTCCTCGGGGACGCTGTTCCACTGGTTCCAGAGGTCCGAGTCGCGGCTGAAGAGCACGGGGTCCCCGGTGACCTGGTGCAGTTCGCGGTAGCCGAGGACCAGCCAGGCCGGTATGCCGCCTTCGAGGGTGACGGGGGCCACGGAGCCGTGGTCCCGCCGCATCTCACGGTAGAGACGGGCGGGTTCGGTCTGGAAGCGGGGGCCGCTCAACGGCACGGCGGTGTCCGCGTCCCCGTCCGCCCGGTGCGCGGGGCACCCGGGCGGTGGGGCGGTCGCCCCGGCGTTCCGTGCGGTGGGTTCGGCCGGTGTCATCGCTGTCGTGTCTCCGAGGTCGGGTACGTCGGAGGCTGTACGCCACCGGCCGGTGCGACCAGCGGTTTCAGGGACCGGGCGGCCGGTCGACGCTGATTCGTACGGTCATCGTGGCCCTCCGCGGGGTCCCGGGCACTATAAGGGGTCCACGTTTCCGGCAGGGGGGAACGAACCCCTTCCGGGCAGGAGGACCGAACCCCTTCCGGGCAGGGAGGACCGAACACCTGCCCGCGACCGGCGGCGCGCGCTACGCCGTCGCCGCCGCGGCGGCCCGGCCCGCCTGACGGCCGGAGAACAGGCAGCCACCGAGGAACGTGCCCTCCAGGGACCGGTATCCGTGCACCCCGCCCCCACCGAACCCGGACACCTCACCGGCCGCGTACAGCCCGGGGACCGGTGCGCCCGACGCGTCCAGCACCCGGCCCAGGAGATCGGTCTGGAGCCCGCCGAGGGTCTTGCGGGTGAGGATGTTGAGCCGTACGGCGATCAGCGGGCCCGCGCTCGTGTCCATGATCCGGTGGACGGAGGCGGTACGGCTGAGGGTGTCCCCGGGGTAGGCGAGGGCGTTGCGGACCCCCATCACCTGGGCGTCCTTGGTGTACGGGTTCTCGATCTCGCGGTCCCGCGCGTCGATCTGGCGCTTCAGGTCGGCCAGGTCGATGAGGTTGTTCCCGGTCAGCCGGTTCATGCCGGCGACCAGTTCGGGCAGGGTCGTGGCGACGACGAAGTCGACACCGTTCTTCTTGAACTTCTCGATCGGCTCGGGGGTCTGCCAGATGCGTGAGAGGAGCTTCAGGATGTCCTTGTTGGTCAGGTCCGGGTTCTGCTCGGACCCCGACAGGGCGAACTCCTTCGCCAGGATCTTCTGGGTCGTCACGAACCAGGAGTAGTCGTGGCCGCTCGCGGTGATCGACTTCAGGGTGTTCAGGGTGTCGTACCCGGGGAAGTCGGGGGCGGAGAAGCGTTTGCCGGTGGCGTCGAACCACAGGGACGAGGGACCCGGCAGGATACGGATCCCGTGGTCGGGCCAGATCGGGTCGTAGTTGCGCAGGCCCTCGGTGTAGTGCCACATCCGGTCGGGGTTGACGATCCGTCCGCCGGCCTTCTCGGTGATGGCGAGCATCCGGCCGTCCACGTAGGCGGGCACACCGGTGATCATGTTCTTGGGCGGGGTGCCGAGGCGGGCGGGCCAGTTCCGCCGTACGAGCTCGTGGTTGGCGCCGATACCGCCGGAGGTGACGATCACCACCGGGGCGCGGAGTTCGAAGTCACCGACCACCGTGCGGGAGGTGGCCTTGCCACGGGCGGCGGTGCTCGGCTCCAGGACCGCCCCGCGTACGCCGGTGACGGCGCCGCCGGTCCGTACCAGCTCGTCGACCCGGTGCCGGAACCTGAACGTCACCAGGCCGGCGGCGACCGCGGCCCGTACCTTCTTCTCGAACGGCTCGACCACGGCCGGTCCCGTGCCCCAGGTGACATGGAAACGGGGCACCGAGTTGCCGTGCCCGTCCGCGAGGCCGCCGCCGCGCTCGGCCCAGCCGACGATGGGGAACCAGCGCACGCCCAGCCCGTACAGCCAGGACCGCTTCTCCCCGCCGGCGAAGTCCACGTACGCCTCGGCCCACTGGCGCGCCCAGTGGTCCTGGCCGCGCGGGTCGGACACGCCCCGGTCGAAGCCCGCCGCGCCCTGCCAGTCCTGCCAGGCCAGTTCGGGGGAGTCCTTGATCCCCATGAGCCGCTGCTCGTCGGAGTCCACGAAGAAGAGGCCGCCGAACGACCAGAACGCCTGCCCACCCAGATTGGACTCGGGTTCCTGGTCGAGGAGGAGTACCTTCCGCCCGGCCGCGGCCAGTTCGGCCGTCGCGACCAGCCCCGCCAGACCGCCGCCGACGACGATCGCGTCCGCGTCCGCGTCCGAGGAAGCGGACGGGGCGGCGTAGGCCGGCAGGGTCTGGGAGAAGGCGGCCGCGCCGGCGATCACCCCGCCCGCCACCGTGAGCGCGTGGCGTCGGCTGAACAGGGCCGGGTCCGCGGGCTTCTCCGTCTTCTCCGTGTTCTCCGGCTTCTCCATGGGGGGCCTTCCGAAAGGGGACGCGGGGGAGGTGTTGCCACGATGGCCCTGCTGTTACCGTGCGGTAGCTCACAGATAATCAGGTCGCCACAGAAGTGCGGTAGTAGCCGGGCGCCAACGCATCCGCCCCGTCGTTGTGGCCCGGCGACAGCGCGCCGCGACGGTGCGCCGCGACCGCGCTCCGCGACCGCACGCAGCGACCGCACCCCGCGAACGCGCTCCGACGGAGAAGGGCGAGGCTCATGACGGTCACCCATCAGCGCGAGCCGGTCACCGAGATCCTGCGGGCCATGGCCGTCGACCCGGCCGTCTGCGGCGAACTCGTCCACGCGGCGCGCAGCCGTTCGCCCGAGGTGGCCGACCTCGCCGAGGCGGAGAACCGCCGGCATGTGTCCGCCCTGGTCACCGCCGCGGGCCAGTGGTTCGCCACCCTCGAACGGGTCGAGGAGCAGAGCTTCGCCGCCGCCCTGCTGCTCGGCGCCGACCGGGCGGGCCAGGCCGTCCCGGTGACCGCCGTCCTGCGCGGCGTACAGGCCGCCCTCACCCGCGCGGTGGAGATCACCGTTGACCGGAGCAGGGCCGCCGGGGTCCCCGACGGCCTGGTGCTCTCGGCGGTCCTGCTGCTCAAGGAGTACGGCGACGCCGTCGAGCGCCATGTGGTCCACGGATACCGCACCGCCGAACAGCGCGTGCCGCACCCGGCGGGCGGGGTCCGGGCGCGGGCGCTGCGACAGCTCCTGACGGGCGGCCCGCCGCCGTCCGCCGAGGAGTTGGCGCGGGCCGGCATCCGGCCGGACAGCGTGCGCCACTGCCTCGTCGCGGACGCCACGGGCCCCGCGCGCGGCCTGTTGCTGGCCCCTCGGTCCGTCGCCCCGTGCGGCGACTTCCTGCTGGTCGAGGGGCGCCTGGTGGGGCTCTGCCCCCGGCCGCCGCACGGCGAGGAGATCCCGGCGGGCGCCTTCGCCGTGGTCTCGCCGGCCGTACCTCCGGAGGCACTGCGCCCGGCGTACCGGCTCTGCGTCCGCGCCCTGGACATCGGCGGCCGGCGCGGGTGGCGCGGAGTGTACGAACTCACCGGCCTCGCCGCCGAGATCGCCCTGGCCGACCAGCCGCTCCTGGGCGCCTACCTGACCTGTGAACTGCTGGGATCCCTCGACCCCTCGGACGACTTCCACCGTCAACTCGCCCTCACCGCACTGACGTTCCTGGACCACGGGCGGCGACTCGACCAGACGGCGGCGACCCTGTTCACCCACCCCAACACCGTCCGCTACCGGCTCGGCAGGCTCCAGCAGATCACGGGGGAGTCGCTGACCGACCCCCAGCACGACGGCAGGCCGGGGCCGTTGGCCACCCTGCACTGGTGGTGGGCGCTGACCACCTGGCTGAGCCCGCCCCCGGACACCCGGTGAGGGGTCACGGACGCCCGGGGGAGAGCCGGCCGAGAGAGCCGAGCGCGTCGCGGGCGGCCGTGGCCCAGTGCGGGGCGCCGGCCTTCCGCGCGACCGCCAGCGCCCGCCGGTAGTGGTCCGCCGCCCGCTCACGCTCCCCGCACGCGAGAGCGAGGTCGCCGAGGTACCGCGCCACCGGGCCGAGACAGAGCAGCCCGCTGCCCGCCCCCGCCAACTCGCCCTCGGCGGGCAGCAGTCGGTCGTACGTACACGCCATCACCGGCCGGTCCCCGACCTCGACGGCGGCCCGGGCGAGCAGACACAGCCGGGCCTCCAGGAGCAGATCGGCGGGTGACTCGGGAACGGCGCGTACGGCGGCCCGGGCCGCGTCGCGGCGGCCCCCGGCGAGCAGGGCCGACGGACGGATCCAGGGCGCGTACGGGCCCCACTCCGCGTCCTGGTCCACCTCCGCCCGCCCGTCCGCCCGGAGGCGCAGACACAGCAGCGCGAGCGGGAGCAACCCCTCCGCCATGCCCGGCATACCGCTGCCGGCCAGGGCCCGCCCGCCCGCGCGGTACGCGGCCTCCGCCTCCTCCCGCCGCCCCGCGACGGCCTGCCGCAGAGCGGCGTACCACTGCGTGAACACGCCCGCGAGAGGGATGCCGTACCGCTCCGCGAGCCGGTCGGCGGCAGCCGCGTGCTCGTCGGCCGCGTCGAAGTCGGCGAGCGCGGAGCCGGCCTGGACAAGGATCAGACGGCCCAGCACCTCGAAGGTCACCAGGCGGTGCCGGACGGCCAGTTCGACGAGTTCCGTGCCGATCCCGGCGCGTTCCGGGGCCAGGCCGGCCCGCCGGAAGGTGTGCAGGAAGCGGGCGTTGAGGGCGAGACCGAGCAGCGCCGGGTCGCCCAGGCGGCGCGCGAGGGCCTCCGCCTCCCGCGCCGCCCCGGGTCCCCGGTCGACGGGGACACCGCGCAGCTCCTGCGCGAGGGTGCCCAACAGCCGGGCACGCTGCTCCACTTGGTCGCCGGGCAGCGCGGTCAGGGTGCGCTCGATCGTCCCGGCGATCCGCCGGGACAGCTCCTCGTCGTCGTTGCGGGTCCAGATCGCGGGCACGTCGAAGGCACCGATCACCTCGGCGGTGAGCGCCGGATCGCCCAGCGCCTCGGCCGTGGCGACCGCCTCGGCCCGGTGTGTCCGCGCGGCCTCCAGGCTCCCGGTCACGGCCAGCGCGCGCACCATGCCCATGACGGCCTCCAGTCGGCCGCGCACGTCGTCCCCGTCGCCCCGGTCATGGGCGGCGACGGCCTGCCGCCACAGCCGTACCGCCTCGTGCGGGGCGAACCCCCGCTCCGCCCGCACGGCCGCCTCCCTGGCGTAACGGGCGGCCCTGGCCGCCGTGGCCCGGGTCCCGGCGCGGCCGAAGTGATGGGCGAGGGAGGCGATGTCGTCGGGGTGCAGGCGCTCGACCGCCTCGGCGACCGCCGCGTGCCAACGCGCCCGGCGCGGCCCGGAGATGTCGTCGTACAGCGTGTCGCGCACCAGGGCGTGAGCGAACCGCGGCCGCCCCGGCCCCTGTTCGGCGAGGAACCCCGCGACCAGCGCGGACTCCAGCGCGTCCAGCACCACGTCCTCGTCCGTCCCCAGGGCGGTCAGCACCTCCGCGTCGACGTCCTGCCCGGCCACCGCCGCCTGCCGCAGCACCGTCCGGGCCGGCCCCGGCAGCCGCGCCAGCCGGTGGCGGATGACGTCCCGCACCCCGGCGGGGACGGCGTCCAGCGCCGCGCGCCCCTCGGCGTCGACCAGCCGCGCCAGTTCCCGTACGAAGAAGGGGTTGCCGCCGCTGCGCCGGTGGATGACCCGCGCGGTCCTGGCGTCCACGTCGCGCTGGACGAGGGTACGGACGAGGGCGTCCGTGGCCTCCTCGGGCAGCCCGCCCACGTACACCCGGACCGGTTCCGCGCGGGCGAACCCGGCGAGCGCGTCGGTCAGGCCGGGGGAGATCTCCGTGGCCCGGTAGGTGCCGACGAGCAGGACAGGACCCGCGACGGACTCCGCGACCAGGGCGGACAGCAGATCGAGGGTCTCCTCGCCGGCCCGGTGCAGATCGTCGAGGACCAGGAGTACGGGACCCCGGTCCGCCACCGTACCGAGATACGAGAGCGCCGCCCGGTGCATACGGAAGCGGGCGGCCCGGGCCGAGGCAGGCGTGCCCCGCGGACCGGCGCCGTCCGGGACGTCCGGCGGGTCCCCGGCCCCCGAGGCGGCCAGGGCGGTCACGATCCGGGTCCACGGCCAGCCGCCCGGCGCCCCGTCGTGTTCCGGGCAGGCGCCCCACGCCGTGGTCCACCCCCGCGCCGTCAGCGCGTCGGTCAGCGCCTCGGCGAGCGCGGTCTTCCCGGCGCCGGGATCACCGGAGACCAGGGCCAGGGCGAGCCCGCCGCGCCGTACGGCCGTCGCGGCGGCCTCCTCCAGCAGGGCCAGCTCCCGGGCGCGGCCCACGAACGGCCGCCCGTACGGCGCCGCCGTGGCCCGAGGTGCCGTCCCACGCGGGGCGCGAGGTGCCACCCCACGCGGGGCGCCCCCTCCGGCTCCGGTCGCTCCGGGCGTCATGAGACGGGGGTCCTGGGCGAGGATGCCGGCCTCCAGTGCGCGCAGCCCGGGGCCCGGGTCCACGCCCAGCTCCCCGGCCAGCGTCCGCCCGGCCCGGCGCAGTACGGCGAGGGCGTCGCCCTGCCGGCCGGACCGGTACAGCGCCAGCGCCCACAGCCGCCAGGCGTCCTCGCGCAGCGGATGGGCCCCGGCGTGGGCCGCCAGATCCGGCACCGCCTCGGCGGCCCGCCCCAGCTCCAGCAGCGCCTGCGCGCGCCGCTCCACGGCCAGCAGCCGCAGCCCGTCCAGGCGGGTGATCTCCCCGCGCGCCCACGCCTCGTCCGCGAACTGCGCGTACGCGGGACCGCGCCAGAGCGCCAGCGCCCGGTCGAGACGGGCCAGCGCCTCCCCGGCCCGCCCCGCCGTCAGCAGCGGACCGGCCGCGCCCGTCACCGCCTCGAACCGCCAGGCGTCCACCGCTTCCGGGGCCGCGCGCAGCGCGTAGCCGGGGGAGACCGTCACCAGCAGCCGCGCGGGGGCGCGGGGCGGCCGGTCGGGCTCCAGGGCGCGGCGCAGCGCGGAGACGAACGTCTGGATCGCCCCGGCCGCGCCGTCCGGGGGCCGCTCCCACAGGTCAGCGGCGAGCCGGTCGACGGGGACGACCCGGCCGCGCGCGATCAGCAGCCGGGCCAGCACCGCCCGGTGCCTGGGCCCCTTCAGGGCGAGCGGTCCGTGCCGGTCCGACGCCTCCAGCGGGCCCAGCACCCCGAAGGTCACCTCCGGTGGGGCCGCCTCGCTGGTCATCCCGCCAATGTAGCGGGCCACCGCCCGTACGCCCTGGTCAGCCGTTGCTGACCGGTTGCTGATCGCGGGCCCGCAGGCTGGCCCCGTACCCGACGAACCCGTACCCGACGAACCCGTACACAGCACCCCGAGCGGAAAGAGCCGCACCATGGAGCCCCAGCCCCAGCCCCAGTCCCGGATCCAGCCCAGGATCCCCGGATTCGACCACCAGCGCGTCACCGTCGCCGAAGGCGTCTCCCTCCATGTCGCCGTGGGCGGCTCCGGAAGCCCCGTCGTGCTGCTGCACGGCTTTCCCCAGACCCATCTGATGTGGCGGCACGTCGCCGCCGACCTGGCCGCCGACCACACCGTCATCTGCCCCGACCTGCGGGGGTACGGCGACAGCGACAAGCCCGCCGACACCGACGGGCTGACCTACTCCAAGCGCACGATGGCCGCTGACACCGTCGCCCTCGCCCGTGCGTTCGGCCACGAGCGGTTCGCCCTGGCCGGGCATGACCGGGGCGCCCTGGTCGCCGTACGCGCCGGTCTCGACCACCCCGACGCGGTCACCCACCTGGCCTCGCTGGACGTCCTGCCCACGCTGGACATGTGGGACGTCATGCATGGCACCTCCGCCGCCGTCGGCTTCCACCTCTATCTGATGGCGCAGCCGCCGGGCCTGCCCGAGGAGCTGATCGGCGCGGCCCCCGACGCCTTCTTCGGCCACTTCCTGGACATCTGGGCCCGTGACCCGGAGGCGATCCCCGCCGACATCCGCGCCGCCTACCTGAAGGCGTCCCGTGAGGCCGTCGTCTCGATCGTCGCCGACTACCGGGCCTCGGCCGCCGTCGATGTCGCACACGACCGGGCCGACCGCGAGGCCGGCCGCCGGCTGCGCATGCCGGTGACCGTCCTCCAGCAGGACTGGGGCGCGGCCCTCGGTTTCGACGCCGCCGCGCTGTGGGAGGCGTGGGCCCCCGATCTGGACCACTCCTCCGTCTCCCTGGGCCACTTCATGGCCGAGGAGGCCCCGGCCGAGGTCGTCAAGGCGCTGCGGGCCCTCCTGGCCAGGTAGGTCTTCCGAGCGGATCCGCGCAACAGCACCGTAGGGAGGTGGCAACGTGCGGGAAACGAATTCAACAGAAAGTTGATTCGCTCCCCGCCCGCCACCATCCACTCCGGAGGCAGCCGTGTCCCAGGGAACCGCTCCGTCCCCCCATCCCGTCGACCGGATGCTGCCACCCGGCCGGCTGGGGCTGCTCGGGCTGCAGCATGTACTGGTCATGTACACGGGCTGCGTGACCGTGCCGCTGGTCTTCGGGGCGGCGGCGAAGCTCGACACATCCACCATCGGGCTGCTGATCAACGCCGATCTGCTGGTGGCCGGTCTGATCACGCTGCTCCAGGCGCTCGGCGTCGGCCGGATCCTCGGCGTGCGCCTGCCGGTCGTCGCGGGCGCCACGTTCACCGCCGTGACCCCGATGATCCTGATCGCGGGCGAGTACGGCATGCAGGCCGTGTACGGGTCGATGATCGCCGCCGGGGTCTTCGGCCTGCTGGTCGCTGTGCCCTTCGCCCGCGCCGTACGGTTCTTCCCGCCCCTGGTCAGCGGGTCCGTCATCACCGTCATAGGGCTCTCGCTGATAGGCGTCGCCGCCGGCCTGATAGCCGGACAGGATCCGACGGCCCCGGACTACGCCGCTCCGAGCCATCTCGCGCTCGCGGGCGGCATCGTCCTGTTCATCGTGCTGATCGGCCGCTTCGGCCGGGGCTTCCTCGCCCAGTTGGGTGTGCTGCTCGGCCTGGTCGGCGGAACCGCCGTCGCGGTGTTCATGGGGCTGACCGACTTCTCCACCGTCGGGGACGCCGACTGGTTCGGGGTCGCCGCGCCCTTCCACTTCGGCGCCCCGGAGTTCCCGGTCGCGGCCGTCATCTCGATGTGCGTGGTGATGCTGGTGACGTTCACCGAGTCGACCGCCGACATGCTCGCCGTCGGTGAGATGACGGGCCGCCCGCTCACCTCCCGCGACCTGGCCAAGGGCCTGGCCGCCGACGGGGTGTCCGGTGTCCTCGGCGGGGTCATGAACGGCTTCCTGGACACCGTCTTCGCCCAGAACGTGGGGCTGGTCGGCATGACCAAGGTCCGCAGCCGTTACGTTGCCGCCGTCGCCGGAGCCATCCTGATCCTGCTGGGCCTCGTACCCAAGCTCGGCGAGGTCGTCGCCTCCCTGCCGGGCCCGGTGATCGGCGCTGCGGGGCTGGTCATGTTCGCCACCGTCACGGCCGTGGGCATCAACACCCTGCGCAAGGTGCCCTTCGACGGCACGGACAACCTGCTGATCGTGGCCGTGTCCATCGGTGTCGGCATGCTCCCGGTCGCCGCCCCGACGATCTACCACGCCTTCCCGAACTGGTTCCAGATCATCGCCGGCAGCGCCATCACCAGCGCCACGCTGACGGCGTTCCTCCTCAACCTGCTCTTCCACCACACGGGCGTCAGGGGCACCCCGAACGGGACCGATCCCGTACCCGAGGAGAAGACCGCCGGGCGGGAGACCGTCCCTCCGACGGTACGGGCGCCGGCGCGGCCGGGGGAGCGGGGGTGAGGAGGATGCTGATCGCGTTGGCGGCGACGATGGCGCCGATGCTCGCCCACTCCACGGCGTGCAGCGTCTGGTCCAGCACGATCCCGCCGACCACCGCGGCCAGCACCGGGTTGACGCTCATGAAGAGCCCGAACGTCCGGGCCGGCACCCGCCGCAGGGCGAACAGGTCCGCGAGGAGCGGTACGGCCGAGGAGAGCACCCCCGCGATCACCGCGCACGCCACCGCCCCCAGGGACGGCGGACGGTGGATCACGACGGCGAGACCGACGGGCAGGAACAGCAGCCCGGAGAGCCCGGCGGCGGCCGCCGCCCCCTCGGTGCCCGGCACCCGCCGCCCCACGGTGCGGTTGAGCAGGATGTACGAGGCCCAGCAGGCGGCGGCCAGCAGCCCGAGGCCGATGCCGAGGTAGTCCGTGGTCGGCCGCGGACGCATCAGCGTGGCCACGCCCGCGGTGGCGAGCACCGCGCAGAGTATGTCCACCCGGCGGCGCGAGGACGCCAGCGCGATGGAGAGCGGCCCCAGGAACTCCAGGGTGACCGCCAGCCCCAGGCCGATCCGGTCGACGGCGCTGTACAGCGACAGGTTCATCGTCGCGAACACCACCGCCAGCAGCAGTACGGGCCACCACTGGTGCCGGGTGAACGAGCGCAGCCGGGGCCGGCCCACGGCCAGCAGCAGGATCGCGGCGACGTACTGGCGTACGGCCACGACACCCACCGGGCCCAGGACGGGGAAGGCGAGCGCCCCGACCGCCGCACCCGTCTGGTTGGACAGACCGCTGCCGAACATGGTGGCGACACCGGCCGTACGTGTGGTTGCTGACGACATGAACCGATCGTCCGCCTGCCGACCTCTTACGTAAAATGAATGAACCAGACAACTTATGCGCGCATGTCATAAGTGAGTGGGCGAGCGGACGGGGGCCCGGATGACCATCGAACTGCGACAGCTCCGCTGCCTCGTCGCCCTCGTCGACGAGGGCAGCTTCACCGGCGCCGCCACGGAACTGGGCCTCTCGCAGCCGGCCGTCTCCCGTCAGCTCGCCGCCCTCGAACGCGAACTCGGGGTGCTGCTGATCCGCCGTACCACCCGCGAGCTGACCCCGACCGCGACCGGGCTGCGCGTCGTGGCGCACGCCCGGCGGGTGCTCACCGAGGTGGACGACCTGGTCGGCGAGGCCACCGAGGGCCACGCCCAGCTCAGGATCGGCTACGCCTGGTCGGCGCTGGGCCGCCACACCCTGGCGTTCCAGCGCCGCTGGAGCGGGACCCGCCCGGAGACCCGGCTCCATCTCGTACGGACCAACTCGGCCACCGCCGGTCTGGCCGAGGGCGCCTGCGATCTCGCCGTCGTACGCAAACCGCTCGACGGCGACCGGCGCTTCGACTCCGTCATCGTGGGCCTGGAACGGCGCTACTGCGCCATGGCGGCGGACGACCCGCTGGCCAGACACCGCTCGATCCGGCTCGCGGACATCGGCGGACGCACCCTGCTCGTCGACCGCAGGACCGGCACCACCACCACGGAGCTGTGGCCACCGGAGTCCCGTCCGGTGGCGGAGGCCGTTCACGACGTCGACGACTGGCTCACCGCCATCGCCACCGGCCGCTGCGTGGGGGTGACGGCGGAGTCCACCCGCGACCAGTACCCGCGCCCCGGCGTCGTCTACCGCCCGGTCCGCGACGCGGAGCCCATCGCCGTACGCCTCGCCTGGTGGTCGGACGCGCCGCACCCCGCCACACGGGCCGCGATCGAACTGCTCACCGACCTGTACCGGACGGAGTGAGCGCGGGCGCGGGCACCCGTGGCCCGCGCCCGCGCTCAGTCCGTGCGGCGCCTCAGTGGTCGGCGCAGCAGGGGGTCGGGTCCGGCACCTCGAAGGGGACCAGGACCCCGCCCGCCGCCTCCATCACCGTCAGGACCAGCCGCCCCTCCCGCCACTCGGGCCGGAGATGGCCCCGTGTCATGATCCGGCGCTCGCCCTCCGCCGGTCCGGCCGACCCGAGCAGGGCCACCTCGTCGACGGCGGACGCCGCGAGCAGTTCGGCCACGCCCACCGTGCCGGTGAGCGCGCCCGCGCCGGGGAAGAGGACCGCCCGGCCCGCGCCGTGGACCGTCCGTTCGGCCACCGCGTGCGCCGCCCCCTCGGCCAGTTCGGCCGGGCCGTGGCGCCGCTCGCCGAAGGCGAGCCCGACCGGTCCCGGCTCCGTACGGCCGGTCAGCGCCCACCACACCTCGGCGGCCGTGGCCGCGTCCGGCAGGGTGAGCGAGAGCGCCAGGTGCGGCCGTCCGGCGCGCACCGCGTGCGTACCGACCGACACGGTGTCCGGCAGGGCCAGTTCACCGGCGAGCGCCCGGGCCAGGTGATCGGCGTCGCCCAGACCGGCCGTGGCCGCGTCGACACCGATCACCGTCACCGCTGTCATGCGGGCAGCACCCAGATCGGGTTCGAGTAGAACCACAGGTCGCGCCACGGGTCGGCGTCGCCGACGACGTCGAGCGCGGGCCCCGCGGGGTCGACGGAGGCACCCCGCGCGCCGACCGCGGAGCGGTTGCCGTCGGTACCGCGCAGCCGGACGTAGAGCGGCCGGTCCACCCGGCCCAGCGAGTAGGTGAGCCGGACGGTGCCGGTCGACTTGTCGACGTCGTACGACGAGACGACCTTGGCGGTCGGCGCGGTGAACGTGTCCTTGTCCTTCACCTCGCCCGTCATGTCGCCCTGGATCACATCCACCCGGGCCAGCTTCGGCACGAACTGCGCCCAGTTCGCGCCGTCGGCGAGCGCGATGTCGACCGTCAGCGTCACGTTCGTGCCGCGCCGTACGTGCAGGGCGCCGCCCAGCGTGGCCCAGCGCCCGCCGCCCGCGAGCCGGGCGTCGAGGCCGCTGATCAGACCGCCGTGGTCGACCCAGACGCGCCCGGCCCGGATGCCGTCCATGACCGCCGCGTACGAGAAGCCGTCGGAGCCCACGTGCGTACGGCTGTACTGGCCCGGCCAGAAGTCGCCCTCGGTGAGGTCGGGTCCGCCCCGGTAGACCGGGTCGGTGTGCTTGCCGTTGGCCGTGAAGTCGGAGTCGGGGCCGCCGCGCTTCGCCGTGTCCGCGTACACGTTGTGCGAGTCGGAGTTGGCGGTGATCCACCACGGCCTGCCCTCGGCGAGCAGGCTGTCCCACAGACCGCCCACCGTGGCGGTCATCCAGTCGAACCCGCCCCAGGTGCGGTAGCTCTCCAGCGGATAGCCGGCGAAGGAACCCGCGCCCGGGCTGCCGTCGTACAGCCCCCGCGCGCGGCCCATCCCGGTCGGCGCCGCGATCCCCGCGGCCTGGTGGCCCGGCGCACCCTCGAACCCGACGGCGATCTGGTGGTCACGGGACGTGGCGTCGCGCCAGGCGCGGATCTCGTGCGGGGAGTCGATGCCCTTGCGCGACGGGTGGTTGGCGAGCATCAGGGCGTCCTGCACCTTGCGGCGCTTCACCTGCTCGGAGAGGAACGAGAGACCGGCGATGGCCAGCGCCTCGTTGGCCGGGGTGGAGTCACCGGCGCCGCGCACCGAGCCGTCGAAGGAGGTCTCGAACTCCTTGAGGACGGCGACCTCGTTCCGGCCCGGGTGGACGAAGACCGTGCCGTGCTCGGCGGCCGGGATGTTCCACTCAAGCCCCTGGAAGACCAGCGTGTCGTCGTACGCGGCACGGGCCTCCTTGATGTCCGGGTTGACCTTCTCCACACCGATCTTGGCGTGAGTCTCGGAGCCGTGGTCGGTGATCACCATCCAGTCCAGGCCATGCTTGGCGCCCTGCCGCACCTGGTCGACGACCCGGTACTTGCCGTCGCTGCTGTACTGCGTGTGGATGTGGTGGTCACCGGCCAGCCACAGGAAGCCGCCCTTGCGCCCCGCGCGGGAACCGCCCGGGGAACCCTGACCGCCGGCGGCGTACGCGGGCGAGCCCGCCACCGCGCCGCCCGCCACACTGCCCGCGGCGAGCCCGGCGCCCAGCAGCCCCGTGTTGCGGAGCATCGAACGGCGGGAGAGCTGGTCGGGGGTGAGGGCTTCGTCGGGCACCGAGGTGTCGAGCGCGGGCGGCAGCGCCGTGCTCGCTTCGTGCGCGTGGGAGTGCGCGTGCGAGTGAGGGTGGTGGTGCCCGTGGCCCATGGAAGCTCCTGTGTCCGGTTGTTGCCGTTGTGACAGAGAGGTTCCGGGTGAAACATGAACAGTGGGCGATCCAGGGATGATCAGTGGGCGGCCGCCGTACGGCGGGATGACGCGCCCCGCTGCTCCGGACGCCCGAATCGGCAACTGCCCTTGTGCGGCAGGCTACTTGACCGTACATGATGACCCTCCGCAATACCGTTCCCCGCACCTCGCCCACCCGCGCCTCTCTCACCCGCACCTCCCACCCCGCACCTTTCTCACCCCCCTCGGAAAGGCCCCCCACATGCGTACTCCGATACGGAGACTGGCCGGCGTCCTCGCCGCCGGCGCGCTGGCGCTCACCGGCCTCGCCGCCACCCCGGCCACTCAGGCCGTCGCGGCCCCGGCGGCCGACTCCGGCACGCTGAAGGTCCTCACGTACAACATCGCCGGGCTCCCGCTCGACCTCGGCCAGAGCGACCCCGAGACCAACACCCCGCTCATCGGGCAGCGCCTGGGCCCGTACGGCATCGTCAACGTCCAGGAGGACTTCAACTACCACGCCTCGCTGTACGCCAACGACACCCACCCGTACCGCACCGCCACCAGCGGTGGCGCCGCCTTCGGCGACGGCCTCAACACCCTCTCCGACCACCCCTTCGAGGACTTCGAGCGCGTCCGCTGGAACGACTGCACGGGCACCGACTGCCTCACCCCCAAGGGCTTCTCGCTCGCCCGGGTCCGGCTCGCCGAGGGCGTCTTCGTGGACCTCTACAACGTCCACACCAACGCCGACACCACGGACGCCGCGCTGGCCGCCCGGCGCGCCAACATCGTCCAGCTCTCGTCCTTCATCCGGACGTACAGCGAGGGCAACGCCGTCGTCGTCATGGGCGACACCAACACCCGCTACACCCGCACCGGCGACAACATCCGCACCCTCGTCTCCGAGAACGGCCTCACCGACGCCTGGGTGAAGCTGGTGCGCGGCGGCTCCGCCCCGGCCCTCGGCGGCGACGCGCTGGTCTGCGACACCGTCGCGCCCACGCAGACCTGCGAGGTCGTCGACAAGGTCCTCTACCGGAGCGGCCCGCTGGTCGGTCTCGACGCCACCGCCTACACCAACGCGTGGCGCGCGTTCCTCGACGGCGCGGGCAAGCACCTCTCCGACCACTACCCCCACGCCGTCGACCTCACCTGGTCGCAGCCCGCGAACCGCCGTGCCTCCGACTTCTTCGGCGGCCCGCACGGCACCGCGTTCAACGACGCCCGCGCCCTTCCGGCCACCCCCGCGCCCCGCACCCTCACCCTGCGCGGCGGAGCCCGGCTCGACGCGGTCGGCCTCACCCTCGACGGCGGTACGGTGCTGAGCCACGGCGGTACGGGCGGCACCGCCTCCTCGCTCACCCTGGCCACGGGCGAACACCTCACCTCGGTCAAGCTGACCCAGGGCCAGAAGGACGGCCGTACGCGGATCTTCTCCGCCGCGTTCACGACGGACCGGGGCCGCACCCTCGCCGCCGGTACCGCCACCTCGGACGCGGTGACCTACACCGCGCCGTCCGGGTGGCGGATCGTCGGCTTCACGGGCCGCTCCGGGGACGGGATCGACAAGCTCGGCGTCATCTACGCGCCCCGGTAGGCGCGCCCCGGTCGTCGCGCCCCAGCCGTCGCGCTCACGTGGTCAGGAGCCGGCGGCCGGGTCCTCCGCCGTACGCAGCCGGACCCGGCGGACCGGGACGAACGCCGCGGAGTCCACCGACGCCCGGGTCCTGGCCGCCGCCAGGCCGTCCCGTACCGACGCGTCGACGTACACCCCGTCGGCGCGGCCCAGGGGCAGCACCCGGATCTCGACGCCGTGCTGGACGGCCTCCGCGGCGTGCCGGCGCAGCCCGATGTCCCACGCCGGGCCGTACCAGAAGTGGTCGGCGACGAGGCGCCCGTCGATGTAGGCGCGGGCCACGTCGCCGGTGTACGTGAGCCGCAGCAGCACCTCTCCGCCCTCGTCGAACACCGCGCGGGGGACGGCGATCCGGTGGACCGACGCCTCCGCGAAATCGGCGTCCACCGGCGCCGAGGCGCGGCGGTGCGGGCCGCCGTCACGGGCGGGCGGCGCCACGGCCCCGGCGCGTACGCACGCGACGGTGGCGGCCCCGGCCCCGGCCGGGGCCACCGATGCCGTCCAGGTGGTGAAGACGCCGTCGGCGCGGGGCCCGGAGAGCCCCGTCGTCCAGTCGGCGGGTGTGCGGAGTCCGGCGGCGGGCGCGGGCGCCAGGGCGAGGGAGACGGTCTCCGCCTCGGTGGGGACCCGCAGTTCGCCCCCGTCGGCCAGCACGGCGTCGTCGCAGAGCACCAGCCGCTCCGCGTTCCAGATCCGGACCCGCTGGAGACGGCGCCCCTGCTCCTCGGTGAGGAAGAGCAGCCGGACAGGACCCTCGGGCCCGGTGACGGTCACCACCGCGTCCGTCCCGGGCCCGTTGACCGTCACCACCGCGTCCGTCCCGGGCTCGGTGATCTCCACCACCGTCCGGCCGTCGCGCGTGGTGCTCGTGGCCGGTGCCGACACCGAAGCCCCGGCGGGCAGCGGGAACTGCGGGGCGATCCCCGCCGTGGCGGCGAACACCGCGGTCGGCACCCCGTCGATCGCCAGCCGGGTCAGCGGCTGCGCGCTCACCCAGTCGAGCCGTACGCCCGGCCCCGCCGCGTACCCGAGGGGCCACACGAAGTGCGCACCGGACGGCACGGTCACCGGCGTGGCCGGAACCTGTCGCGTACAGCCGTCGAGTCCGACGCGGAAACGGACCCCGTGGTGGTCGGGGAGGGGTTCGTGGGGCTGGTGGTTGTTGACGAAGAGGAAGCCCTCCGTACCGCTGGAGCGCACCGCCCAGCGGAGCGTGGACCGGTCGTCGAGGCCGTCCGGGCACGCGTCGGGCAGCCGCAGCGGCATGTCCGCGAGCCGTGCCCCGGAGTCCTGGATCAGCAGATGCTGCGCGCGCAGCGCGTGGAACGAGGGGCGCACCTGCCCGAACTCGCCCAGCGGTGCCTGGAAGTCGTAGCTGACCGACGGCAGGTCGTTGGGGTAACCGGTGGCGTGCGACTCCTGGTTGGGCAGCGCGAGATCCAGCCGTTGCGAACAGCCGTGGTAGAGGTAGTACCCCTGCCAGACCGAGCCGCTGCCGAGCTTGGCCAGCGCCAGCGCGGAGACGTCCGCGGTCCGCACCAGGGGCCGCCGGTGGTACGCGACGGCCATGCCCGAGCCGAGCTCACAGGTGAGGTACGGGTAGCGCCGGTCGTCCGGCACCCCGCGGCTCGCCCGCGTCGCGGAGCGCAGATCGGCGCCGATGGCGGGGTCGTCCCTGACCGGGGTGAAGAAGTAGTGCCGGCGCATCTCCCGCGCCCAGCCGTCGTGCGCCTCCGCCCAGAACGCCTCCGGGTAGCCGCCGTACACCGGCAGCAGGAGATCGCGCGGGAGGTCGGCGGCGTCCCACCCCGTGGCGGTCCACAAGGGCGCGGCGATGCCCGCGGCCTCCGCGACGCGGCGCAGCGTCGCCAGATGCGCGGGCGCGTCGTACAGCTCGTTCTCGATCTGTACGGCGACGACGGGACCGCCCTCGTCGTAGGAGAGGCCGCGCAGCTCCCGGCCGATCCGGGCGAAGTACCGCTCGACGAGCGCCAGATAGGCCGGATCGTCCGTGCGCGGGACGCAGCTGGCGCCGTCGAGCCAGTCCGGGAAGCCGCCGCCCCGGCACTCACCGTGCGACCAGGGGCCGACACGGACGGCGACGGACAGCCCGAGGCCGCCGCAGAGCAGGACGAAGCGGCGCAGATCGCGGCCGCCGTCGAAACGGAAGGTCCCGCGGCTCTCCTCGTGCTGGTTCCAGAAGAGGTAGGTGGCCACGGTGTCCACCCCGCCGGCCCGGATCTTCAGCAGCTCCTCGCGCCACTCGGCGGCCGGATAGCGGCTGAAGTGGAATTCCGCCATCACCGGAAGCCAGGGGACCCCGCCCCGCAGGATCCTGCGGCTGTCGGGGACCAGCGGGACGCGTACGCCGTCCGGGCTGCCCATCGACAGGTGACCCGACGGTCCGGGCGGGGGAGTGTGCAGGTCATGGGCGTGCAGCGACAACACGACGGACGGCTCCTGCGTCGGCGGACGGCGGGGAAGATCGCCTCATCGTCGGCACGGTCCAGGACCGTGTCAAGAAGCACTCCTCGCCCAGGCGCGCCACGGGGGAGCGGCACATCTGGCCGGTATCAGTCTTTCCCGATCCGCCGTCCTGTGATCCAGGTGTGATGTTCATGTGATCCACCTCGTCTTCAGATCGCCGCCACGGGGTGTTACGTTTCTCGATGTCACGAGTCCCAGCGACAAGCCCCGGCTTGCTGGGCGGCAACCCTCCTTCTGCGGTGGGGTGCCCCGGGTGATGACACGGCTCCACGCGCACACCGATGTGCCGGGAGCAAGCGCGGACCTGTCAGCCAGGTCCAGTACCTGGGACGGGAGCACGAGATGACAGCGGACGCGGTGCCTCACAGAGCGTCGTCCTGGTGCCCCGTCCAGCGGCCCCCGCTCGTCGAGCGGCCGGCGAACCATCACCCACGGGCCGGCGCGCCGTACGACGCCACCCCGCACCGAGGAGCCCTTCCCTCATGAGACCTGCCCTGTCACGCCCTCGCGGGCGACGCTCCCTGCTCGCCCTCGCCTCGGCCGTCACCGTCCTCGCCGCCGTCGCCGGCTGCGGTGTCGACACCGGCGGCTCCGGCGATGGCGGGTCCGGTACCAAGGGGGAGCAGATCACCGTCACCGCGTTCGCCGGCCCCTGGGGTGAGCTCTTCAAGAAGTCCTTCGTCGCACCGTTCGAGAAGGACACCGGCATCAAGGTGAACCTCGTGTACGGGGCCGACTCGGCCTGGCTCACCAAGCTCCGCGCCGCGGGCGGCAAGGACGCGCCGTTCGACGTCGTCGCCCTCACCCCCGGCTCCCTGCACCAGGCGGTCGGCGGCGGTCTCCTCCAGCCGCTCAAGACCGGCGACCTGAAGAACTGGAAGCAGCTCGACCCGGTGCTCACCCAGCAGTCCACGGTCGACGGCTCCTCCTACGGCGTACCGCTGACCACCGGCTCCAACGGTCTGCTCTACCGCACCGACAAGATCAAGCAGGCGCCGCGGGACTGGACCGACATCTTCGACAAGAAGTACTGCGGCCATGTCGCGCTGCCCCCGCTGACCTACAACGCGGGCCTGGAGTTCTTCTCCGCGCTGGTCTCCCAGGACGGCGGCAAGCTCTCCGACCCCGCCGACGTCGACAAGGCGTTCAAGAAGCTCGCCGCGCTCAAGGGCTGCGTCTCGGCGTACCCGGCGGACGCGGGCAGCGTCTCCACCGTCCTGCAGAACGGCGACGCCTGGATCGTGCCCTTCTGGGACGGCCGCGCCTTCGCCATGGCCAAGGAGGGGCAGCCGATCGGCTTCAGCTACCCGGCGTCCGGCGCCGTCGGCGCGCTGACCTCGTACTACGTGCCCAAGGGCAGCGCGCACACCAAGGCCGCCTACACGTTCCTGAACTACCTCAGCGCCGCCCAGCACCAGAAGCCCTTCGCCGAGGGCACCTTCTACGGCGCGGGCAACGACACCATCGACTACAGCCCCGACTTCAAGGACAAGGTCAAGTACGGCGAGGCCGTCTACAAGACCTTCACCTGGGTCGACTACAAGACGGCGACCCCCAAGCTGAACGAATGGCAGCAGCGGTGGAATCAGATCTTCAAGTGACCGGGCAGCGGCACGACACCGGCGGCGGGACCGCCGCGCACATCGACATCGAGGGTCTGGCCGCCGGGTACGAGGGGCAGCGCATCCTCGACGTCGACCGGCTCTCGATCCGGCGCGGCGAGTTCCTCTCCGTCCTCGGCCCCAGCGGCTGCGGCAAGACGACCCTCCTCAACAGCCTGGCGGGGTTCGTCCGCCCCACCGCGGGCCGGATCACCCTGGACGGCACCGACCTCACCGACGTCCCCACGCACCGCCGGGGGCTCGGACTGGTCTTCCAGAACTACGCCCTCTTCCCGCACATGACCGTCGCCGGGAACGTCGCGTACGGACTCAAGGTGCGCCGCACCGAGCGCGCCGAGCGGGACGAACGCGTCGCCGAGGCGCTGCGCCTCGTCGGCCTGGAGGCGTACGCGGACCGCAGGCCGAAGCAGCTCTCCGGCGGCCAGCAGCAGCGGGTCGCCGTGGCCCGCGCGCTGGCCACCCGGCCCGCGGTGCTGCTGCTCGACGAGCCGCTGTCCAACCTCGACGCCAAGCTGCGCCGCGAGATGCGGGTGGAGCTGCGGGAGCTCCAGCAGCGCCTCGGCATCACCATGGTCTTCGTCACGCACGACCAGGAAGAGGCGATGTCGCTCTCGGACCGGATCGCCGTGATGAACGGCGGCCGGGTCGAACAGCTCGGTACCCCCACCGAGGTGTACCGGACGCCCGCGACCCGCTTCGTCGCCGAGTTCATCGGCGCTGCCAACATCCTGGAGGGCACCGGCGCCGTGGACGGGACGCTCCACCTGGGCGGGGTCGGGCTGGACTCCGGCCTGGCCACGCTGCCCGACGGGGAGACGGTCACCCTCGCCGTACGCCCGGAACGCGTCACCGTCCGCGCCGTCGAGGCCGACAGCGACAACGACGGCGACGCCGGTGCTTCGGCCACGGCCGAGCGCGGCTCCGGGATCGTCGGCTACCGGGCGTTCACCGGGGAGGCGTGGCAGGCGCAGATCGTCGTCGCCGAAGGCGTCGTGGTCAACGCCAGGACGGCCGAGGAACCCCCGGCCGTCGGCGCGCGCGTCACCTTCGGCTGGTCCGCCGCCGACGTCATCGTCCTCGGACCCGCGGAGGGGCCCGGGGGAGACGCTGCCGCCGGGGACGCCATGAAGAAGGAGGCGACGCCCGGATGAGCGCGCCCGCCGCCCGCGCGCCGCGCCGGCTGCGCGGGCTGCTGCCCGTCACGCCGGTCGTGGTCTTCCTGCTGGCCCTGTTCGTGGTCCCGCTCGTGCGGGTCCTCGCGCTCAGCTTCCATCCCTCGGACGCCAACGGCTACCCGCTCGACGGCTACTCGTTCACGCAGTACCGCAGGGTCTTCACCGAGTCGTTCTTCTCCGAGTCCCTGTGGCAGAGCCTGTTCACCTCGCTGCTGGTCACCGTCCTGTGCGTGCTGCTCGGCTTCCCCGCCGCGTACGCGCTGGCCCGCGCCCGCAAGGGAGTGGTGCGCACCCTGCTGTTCGTCGCGGTCGTCTCCCCGCTGCTCACCAGCGTGGTCGTCCGCAGCTACGGCTGGGTCGTGCTCTTCTCCGCCAACGGCGTGGTCAACCGGACCCTCGTCGGCCTCGGCATCCTGGACCAGCCCGCACCCCTGCTGACCAGCTACCTCGTGGTCGTCGTCTCGGTCACCCACGTCCTGCTGCCGTTCGCGATCCTGCCGCTGACGACCGCGCTGGGCGGCATCGACGACAACCTGGCCCGCGCCTCGCGGAGCCTGGGCGCCGGGCCCGTACGGACCTTCTGGAAGGTCACGCTGCCGCTCAGCCTGCCGGGCATCACGGTGGGCGCCACCGTCGTCTTCCCGCTGGCCATGGGCATCTACATCACCCCGCTGCTGGTCGGCGGCGCCAACCAGCCCCTCGCCGGGCTGCGCGTCTACTCCCAGATCACCAGCGTCTTCGACTACCCGGTGGCGGCGGCGCTCAGCCTCACGCTGCTCCTGCTGACCCTGGTGGGCGTCTCCGCCCTCGGCACCGGATTCCGCTTCTGGGAACGGAGACTCCATGGCTGACCCGGCCGTCGACCGTACGCACGACCACCCCGCCGCCGACCGGTCCGTGAAGAACGCCGCGCTCCAAAAGGGGAGCCCGCCGTCGCGCAAGGGCGCGGGCCGGGGCTCCGTCCTGCTGCGCCGCGCCGGGCGGACCGCCGTGGCGCTGCCCGCCGTCGCCGTCTTCCTCTTCCTGCTGGCGCCGCTCGCCGTCCTGGCGCTCAGCTCCCTCAACTCCACCAGCTCCCTGAGCTTCCCGCCCAGCGGGCTCTCCCTGCGCTGGTACTCCGAGGTGCTGTCCTCCCCGGACTGGCTGGTCTCCTTCCGGCTCAGCGGGGTCCTGGTGCTGCTCGTCGTCCTCACCACCGTGACCATCGGCACGCTCGCCGCGTACGGCCTGGTCCGCGGCGACTTCCCCGGCCGCGGCCTGCTCTCCGGGCTCGCCCTGGCCCCGCTGATGGTCCCCGAGATCATCATCGGTCTCGGCCTGCTCTACTACTTCCAGGGCCTCGGCCTGGTCAACACCCTCCCCGGGCTCTGGCTGGCGCACTCCCTGGTCGCCCTGCCCTTCGTCATCCGTACGGTGATGGTCAGCGCCCAGGCGCTCGACCCGGCCCTGGAACGCGCGGCGGCCACGCTCGGCGCCGGACGGGCCCGTACCTTCCTCACCGTCACCCTGCCGCTGCTGCGGCCCGGCATCCTCGCCGGAGCGGTCTTCGCCGCCGTCACCTCGCTCGGCGAGGTCGCGGTCTCCGCGCTCGTCTCCGGCTCCAACACCACCACCGTGCCGGTCCGTATCTTCTCGGCCGTCCAGTTCCAGCTCGACCCCTCGGTGGCCGCCGTCTCCACGCTCCTGATGCTCGTCAGCGTGCTCGTCCTGGTGGCCGTCGACCGGTTCACCAACTTCTCGGAGGTGCTCTGACCGTGCCCGCTGACCCCACCGCCGCAGCCCCGGGCCCCCGCGCCCGCGTCGGGATCGATGTGGGCGGCACGTTCACCGACTTCGTCCTCGCCGTCCCCGGCGAGCGGAGCGCTCCGCTCCACCACAAGGAGCCCAGCACCCCCGGCGATCCGGCGCGCGCCGTCGCCGACGGGCTCGCCGCCGTCCTCGACCGGGCCGGGCTGCGCCCCACCGATCTCGCCGCCGTCACCCACGGCACCACCATCGGGCTGAACGCGATCATCCAGCGCCGCGGCGCCCGGATCGCCCTGGTCGTCACCGAGGGCTACCGGGACATCCTGGAGATCGGCCGCAGCCGCATGCCGTCCTCCTTCGACCTGCACGCCGCCAAGGAGGAGCCGCTCGTCCCCCGGGACCGGATCGTCGAGATCCCCGCGCGGCTCGGCCCGGACGGCCGCCCCGTACGCGTCCCCGACGACCGGGAACTGGCCCGGGTCGCCGAGGAACTGCGCGCCACGGACGCCGAGGCCGCCGCCGTGCTCGTCCTGCACGGCCACACCGACCCCGCCTTCGAGGCGGAGGTCACCCGGCGGCTCGCCGCGCTCGTCCCCGAACTGCCGCTCACCTCGTCGGCCGCGATCTGGCCCGAGGTCCGCGAGTTCGAACGCGCCCTCGTCACCTGCCTCAACGTGTACATCCAGCCGCTGATGCGCCGCTACTTCGACCGGCTCGAAGCGCTCCTCGACGGGCTCGGCGTCACCGCCCCCGTCTACATCGCCGCGTCCAACGGCGGCTCCCTCAGCCTGCGTTCGGCCGCCGAACGGCCCATCGAGACCGTCCTGTCGGGACCGGCCGCCGGTGTCACCGCCGCGACCCGGCTCGGCCGCGCCGCCGGGATCAGCCGGCTCGTCACCTTCGACATGGGCGGCACCAGCAGCGACATCGCCGTCGCCGTCGACGGCGAACCGGAGTTCGCCACCCACACCACCATCGGCGGACTCCCGCTGATCCTGCCCGTCGTCGCGGTCAACGCCATCGGCGCGGGCGGCGGCTCGGTCGTACGGGCCGACACGTACGGAGCCCTCAAGGTCGGCCCGTCGAGCGCCGGCGCCGACCCCGGGCCCGTCGCCTACGGCCGCGGCGGCACCCGCCCCACCGTCACCGACTGCTATCTGCACACCGGCGTCATCGACCCCGCCACCTTCCTCGGCGGGCGGATGACCCTCGACGCGCCCGCCGCCGCCCGCGCCCTCGGCCTGGTCGGCGACGAACTCGGATTCGCCACCGCCGACCCCGGCGCTGCGGCCGACCGGGCGGCCGACGGCGCGCTGCGGGTCGCCACCGCGGGCATGGCCGTGGAGCTCCAGAAGACCCTCGCCGGACGCGGCCTCGACCCCGCCGAGTTCACCCTCGTCCCGTTCGGCGGCGCCGGCCCCACCCACGCGGCCGTGCTCGCCGAGGAGGTCGGCATCCGCGAGATCGTCGTCCCGCACGCCGCCGCCACCTTCTGCGCGCTCGGCGCGGTCGGCGCCGACCTGCGCCGCGACTTCGCCCGCAGCCTGCGCCGCGACCTCGACGACACCACCGTCGCCGCACTCCGCGACATCCTCGCCGGGCTGGAGGAACGCGCCCGTACCTGGCTCGCCGAACAGGGCCCGGAGACCGCGCCGCCCGTCCTCACCGTGGCCGCCGACATGAGCTACACCGGCCAGGCGTACGAGCTGCGCGTGGAGCTGTCCGGCGAACCCACCCTGGCCGCCCTCACCGAGGCGTTCCACCAGGAGCACGAGCGGCTCTACGGCTTCCGCGACGCCACCGCCGCCGTACGGCTCGGCACCGCCCGCCTCGCCATCAGCGCCGCGGGCCCCGATCTCGCCACCGTTCCCGCCGAGGCCACCGCGGACGGCCCGCCGCCCGCGCCCGTCGGCCACCGCACCGTCCTGCTCGCCGGGGACCGCGTCACCGCCGACGTCCACCGGCGCGACGCGCTGCGCACCGGACACACCCTCGCGGGACCCGCCGTGATCGAGCAGGACGACACCACCGTGCTCGTACCACCGGACTGGTCGGCCACCGTCGACCCGCTGGGCAACCTCCGGCTCCGGCACTCCTGACCACCACAAGGCAAGCCACGGCAAGGCAAGGACGCACCCGACCATGAAGCTCGACCCGGTCACCCTGGAGATCATCGGCAACAAACTCGGCGCCCTCACCGAGGAGATGTGCCTCACCCTCCAGCGCACCAGCCGCTCGCTGTACGTCAAGGAGACCGCCGACTTCTGCTGCGCGCTCGCCGGACCCGACGGTGCCTTCACCGCCTACCCGCGCGGCATCGGCGTCTCCGGCTTCGTCGGACTCGACGTCCGTACGGCCGTCGACCACGTGGGCCCCCTGGAGCCCGGCGACGTCATCATCACCAACGACCCGTACACCTCGGGCGGTCTGGCCACCCATCTCACCGACATCCAGCTCATCGAGCCGTACTTCCACGACGGTGAGATCATCGGATACGGGTGGGCGTTCATCCACTGCTCCGACATCGGCGGACGGGTCCCCAGCAGCCTGGCCCCCACCAACCACGAGATCTACCAGGAGGGACTGCGCATACCGCCGGTCAAGCTCCTGCGGGCCGGTGAGCCCAGCCGTGACATCGCCGCCCTCCTCCAGGCCAACAGCCGCACCCCCGAGGCCAACGACGGCGATCTGCGCGCCATGCTCGCCGCCCTGCGCACCGGCCGCGAGCGGCTGGCCCGGGTCGTCGCGCAGCACGGCGCCGCCGATGTCGCCGCCGCCCACACCGACCTCGTCGACCACACCGCCGACAAGGCCACCGCCGCGCTCGCCACCCTGCGGGACGGCAGCTACCGGTTCACCGACTACCTCGACGACGACGCCGTCTCCCCGGTGCCCGTCCGGATCTCCGTGACCGTCACGCTCGACCGGGGCGCCCTGCACCTCGACTTCACGGGCACCGACCCCCAGGTCGACGCCGCGTTCAACATCGCCAGCCACGGCCGCGCCCACGCCTGGATCACCACCCGCGTCCTCGCCCTGATCTGCACGCTCGACCCGGGCATCCCGCTCAACGGCGGGCTGATCAGGCCCGTCACCGTCACCGCCCCCGAGGGCTCCGTCGTCAACGCCAGGATGCCCGCCGCCGTCGGCATCCGGCACGCCACCGCCTCCCGCGTCAACGACGCGCTCGGCGGGGCGCTCGGCCTCGCCGCGCCCGAGGTGATGCCCGCAGCGAGCAGCGGCCTCGTCGTCCCCGTCGTCGTCGCCGAGAGCGCGCCCGGCGGCGGACAGAACGTCCAGGTCCTCGAACCCATGGTCGGCGGCACCGGCGCCCGCGACGGCGCGGACGGCGTCGACGGCCGCGACAGCGGCATCTCCAACCTGGCCAACAACCCCGTGGAGACCGTCGAGACCGAGATCGGCGCGGAGATCGTCCGCTACGCGCTGCGCCCCGACTCCGGCGGCCCCGGCCGCTGGCGCGGCGGCTCCGGCCTCGAACTCGTCTTCCGCGTCCTCGGCGACGACTCCCGGCTGCTCGCCCGGGGGCTGGAGCGGATGCGCTTCCGCCCCTGGGGCACCGCGGGCGGCGGCCCTGGCGCCCCCGCCGAACTCGTCATCAACGAGGGCCTGCCCGGCGAACGCCGGCACGCCAAGATCGACATGGTCGCCCTGCGCCGCGGCGACACCGTCACCCTGCGCACCTCGGGCGCGGGCGGTTACGGAGACCCCTTCACCCGCGACCCGCGGGCGGTGCTCGGCGACCTCCGGCGCGGACTGGTCACCGAGCGGGCAGCGGCGGCCTCGTACGGAGTCGCCGTCACCACCGGAGCCGACGGCCGCCCCGTACTCGACGAGGCCGCCACCGAGGAGCTGCGCCGCACCCCGCCGTCCCCGCTCACCGGCGCCGGCCCCGAGCGCGCCGCCTGGGACGCGGTCCACGACACCGAGGCCGCCGACCGTCTGATCGCGGCGCTCTTCCGCCTCCCGCCGTCGCGCCGCTACGCCCGCCGGGCCGCCGTCCACACGGCGGTGCTCGACGTGCTCCCCGAGGGCTTCCCCTCCACCGCCGCCTCCGCCGCGGAACTGGCCGAGGCCCGCACCGTACTGCGCCGCCACACCGACGCGCTGGAGGAGGAAGGCGCGATCTGATCCGTTCCGCCGGTCCGCGCCCGCGGACAACTGTCGCTATGCTGCGGCCCCAAGCGCTCATTCGAAGCAGTCAAACGAACAAGCGTGAGGTACGGGGAGCGGCGGCGGTACGGCAAGGGGGCAGGCGGACATGCGGGAGCCGGTCGAACTCAGGCGGCAACGGATCCTCGCGGCGGTGGAGTCGCGCGGCGCGGTCAGGGTCAGTGTGCTCGCCACCGAGCTGGAGGTCTCGGTGGTCACGGTGCGGCGGGATGTCGAGGAGCTGACCCGGGCGGGCAGACTGCGGCGCGGCCACGGTGTGGCGCGCGCGGTGCGGACCGTCGAGGAGACGGTGGCCGCCCCGGCGGCGCGCGGGACCGGGCGGCCCGCCGAGGGCGGCGCCGTCGCCCTGGTGGTGCCGGAGCGCCACTCGTACCTGTACGAGGCGGCGTACGGCGCCAGACCGGTGCTGGAGGAGGCCGGGTTCCGGGTCGCCCTGCACATCGCCCCGCAGGTCCCCGGCGCCGAACGGCCCCTGGTGGAACGGGCGCTGGCGGACGGGGCGCGGGGGCTGCTGATCGCCCCGAGGTGGCGCAGCGCCGCGGTCGAGGAGGCGGACCACGGCTGGCTCGCCCAGGTGGGTGTGCCGACCGTCCTGATGGAGCGGCGGCCCCGCCCCGGCAGCGCGCTGCACGCCCTGGACGTGGTCTGTTCCGACCACTGGTACGGCGTGCACCTGGCCGTCGACCATCTCGTCGGCCTCGGTCACCGCCGTATCGTGCTGGCCGCCCGTGACGACAGCCCCACGGCGCGCAGCGTCCGCGCGGCGTTCGCCGATGTGGCCGCCGCCCGGCCGGAGGTGACGGACTGGTCGGTGGCGCTCTCCTCGCCCGACGCGGTGCCGGTCCCCGTACCCGAGTCCCCGGGGGCGGACGCGGCTCCGCACGACCGCACCCCGCTGGATCTCGCGGGGCTGCTGCGCGAGCGCGGCGCCACCGCGGCGCTGCTGCACGGCGACGTGGACGCGCTGATGCTGGTCCAGGGCCTCGCGGAGCAGGGCGTACGGGTGCCGCAGGACTGCTCCGTCGTCGCGTACGACGATGTGGTCGCCGCGCTCGGTTCCACCCCGCTGACCGCGGTGGCCCCGCCGAAGGCCGAGGTGGGCCGGGCGGCGGCCGAACTGCTCGTGCACCGGCTCACCCGGCCGGCGGGTACGGCCGGTCCCGTGCGCAGGATCGACCTGCTGCCGGAGTTGAAGGTACGCGGCTCGACCCGGCCCCCGGCGGACACGCGGGCCCCGGCGGACACGCGGGCCCCGGCGGACACGCGGCCCCCGGCGGACACGCGGGACCACGCCCCGGCCGACCCGCGGGACCGGGCACGGACCTCGGCGCCGATCCCCGTACAGAAGTGAGCGTTTGACCGTTTCAACTTTCTTCTGAGCGATCTATTGACCAATTGTGATCAGCCGATCAGGATTCCCCGTGTCTCGAACCGGAGCCGCGGGAGGCCCCCATGCCTGGTCGACAGAGCCGTCGATCCGTGCTGGCCACGATCGCCGCGCTGCCCCTGACGGGCGCCCTGGGCGCCTGCACCGGGGGCGGCGCGGACAGCCGATCGGGCAGCACGAGCACCACCAGCGGAAGAGCCACGCACCTCACCTTCTGGTCCGCGCTGCGCGGCAGCCAGCAGGTCGTGGACGCCTTCAACAAGACCCATGACACCATCCAGGTCGACTACCAGCAGATCCCCGGCGGGGACGCCGGCGGCTACGCGAAACTCAGCAACGCGGCCCGCGCGGGCAACGCCCCGGACATCGCCACCCTCGAATACCCCCAGCTCCCCGGCTTCGCCATCGACGGCGTCGCCCGGGACATCACCGACCTGGTCAGCGACGGAGTGCGGGCCAAGCTGCTGCCGCAGGCGCTGGGTCTGACCACCTTCGAGAAGCGGACCTTCAGCCTGCCGCTCGACATCGAGCCGATGGTGATGCACTACCGCGTCGACCTCTTCGAGAAGTACGGGCTCGATGTCCCCCGCACCTGGGAGGAGTTCGAGTCCCTCGCGAGGACCGTGCGCCGCAAGGCCGAAGGCCGCCGCCTCGTCCTCTTTCCCACGGACGGCTTCACCCAGTTCGCCGCGTACTCCTGGCAGGCCGGCGCCCAGTGGTTCGACACCGCGAAAGGCGCCTGGAACATCTCGCTCGCCGACGCGCCGACCCGCCGCGTCGCCGCCTACTGGCAGCGGCTGATCGACGACGACCTCGTCTTCACCAACGCCGTCAACAGCAGGCAGAGCGACGCCCAGATCGGCAACGGCCTCGTCCTCACCCGGCTCACCGGGGCCTGGGAGGCCGGCGCGCAGATGAACGCGCGCCCCGGCCAGAAGGGCCTGTGGGCGATCGCCCCGCTCCCGCAGTGGGACCCGGACCGGCCCGCCGTCGGCACCCACGGCGGCTCGACCTTCGCGGTCACCAAGGACAGCCGCCACCCGGAGGCCGCCATGGAGTTCATCGAGTGGCAGGTCTCCCACCCCGACGCGCTCCGCGCCCGGCTCTCCAGCGGCACCAGCAGCCAGTACCCGGCCGCGCCCGGCCTGGTCGCCGTCGGACGTGAGGCGTTCGACCGCGCGTACTACGGCGGCCAGGACATCTACACCCTCTTCGAGCAGCAGGCCCACACGGTCCGCGACGGCTGGATCTGGGGCCCCCGCTCCAGCGCCACCGGGCGCGTCATGCAGGACGGGTTCGCCCGGGCGGGCGGCGGCAAGGGCTCGCTCCTCGCCTCGGTGCGCGAGGCACAGCGAGGCACCATGCCGGATCTCAAGGCCCTCGGTCTCGCCACCACCGAGGACACCACCTGAGCGAGGACAGCACCCGAGCGGGCGCCGCCCCGCCCCACCCCCGCCCGTCCCCGCACCAGAGAGGCAGGTGACCTCCCATGACCAACCCCCTGACCAACCCCCTGTCCAATCCCGCGCCCGGCCCGCTCGCCGCCCCCGCGTCCCCGGCGTCCGGCACCACGCCACGGTCCACCGCGAGCGGCGCCCCCGGCCGCCCCGCGACCGCCGCCCGCGGTGGCCGGAAGTCGGCCCGGCGCCGCGAACTCGGCGCGTGCGCCCTCCTGATGGCCCCCTTCTTCGTCCTCCTCGTGACGGTCTTCCTGATTCCCGTCGG
Organism: Streptomyces sp. NPDC087310; assembly: GCF_044744405.1. Lineage (NCBI taxonomy): Bacteria > Bacillati > Actinomycetota > Actinomycetes > Kitasatosporales > Streptomycetaceae > Streptomyces > Streptomyces sp. NPDC087310. Next base: position 128,661 of record NZ_JBIUYF010000007.1, read on the forward strand.
GACCGCCGTCCGGCTGAGCTTCTTCAGCGACGACCAGCCCGGCCTCGGCTTCGGCCCGGAACGTACCGTCTTCGTCGGACTGCGCGGCTACACCGCCGTGCTGACCGACCCCACCTTCCTCGGCGGCCTCACCACCGTCGTCCTGTACTGCGTGATCTACATCCCGCTGATGGTGGTCGCCGCCCTCGCGCTGGCGCTGCTGCTCGACTCCGGGGTGGTACGGCTGCGCTCCTGGGCCCAGCTCGGACTCTTCCTGCCGCACGCCGTGCCCGGCATCATCGCCGCCCTCATCTGGCTCTACCTCTACACCCCCGGCATCAGCCCGATCATCGAAGCCCTCGGCAAGGCCGACATCACCATCGACTTCCTCGGCGTCAACACCGTGCTGCCGTCCATCGTGAACATCGCGCTCTGGAGCAACCTCGGCTACAACATGGTCGTCTTCTACGCCGCGCTCCAGGCCGTACCGCGCGAGGTCGTCGAGGCGTCGGTCGTCGACGGAGCGGGACCGGTCCGTACCGCACTCCAGGTCAAGACGCCGCTGGTGCGCTCCTCGATCGTGATGGTGGCGATGTTCACCCTCATCTTCGCCCTCCAGCTCTTCACCGAGCCGATGCTGCTCAGCCAGTCCACCCCGATGATCAACTCGCGTTTCTCGCCCAGCATGTACATCTACGACGCGGCGTTCATCCGCAACAACTACAGCCTGGCCGCCGCCGCCTCCGTCGTCCTGCTCGTCTTCACCGTCGCCCTCTCCTACGGCGTCACCCGCTGGACCAATCGCGCCGACGCCCCGGAGGAGGCCACCCGATGAGCACGACGACCACCACCGCCCCGCGCACCCCCCGGCCGGCCGTCACCCGCGGCGGGCCCCCGCGCCCCCGTCTCCTCGGCCGCGCCGTCGTCAACCTCGTCGTCGGCGTCTCCGTGCTCTACACCCTGCTGCCGGTGGCCTGGCTGGTGCTCGCCGCGGGCAAGAACCGCGACGCCCTGTTCAGCAGCGATCTGCTCTCCCTCGGCGACTTCTCCTTCGTGCAGAACCTGAAGGACCTGTTCGCCATGGACGGCGGGCTGTACGGCCGCTGGTACGGCAACAGCCTGCTGTACGCGGTCGTCGGCGCCGCGCTCGGCGCCCTGATCTCCATCGCGTGCGGCTACGCCTTCGACAAGTACCGCTTCCCCCACAAGGAGAAGCTGTTCGGACTCGTCCTCGCCGCCGTGATGGTCCCGCAGACCGTCCTCGCGCTGCCGCTCTACCTGATGGCCTCCGGCGCCGGCCTGGTGAACACCTTCTGGGCCGTCTTCATCCCCGTGCTCTTCAACCCCTTCGGCGTCTACCTCGGCCGGATCTTCAGCCAGGGGTACGTACCGAACGAAGTCCTCGAAGCGGCGCGCGTCGACGGCGCGGGCGAACTCACCACCTACGTACGGGTCGCCCTGCGGATGCTCGGCCCCGGGCTCGTCACCGTCTTCCTGTTCCAGCTCACCGCCATCTGGAACAACTTCTTCCTCCCCATGGTGATGCTCTCCGACCAGGACCTGTATCCGGTGAGTCTCGGCCTCTTCACCTGGAACAGTTCCGCCTCCGTCTCCCCGGAGTACTACCCCGTGGTGATCATGGGCTCGCTGCTCGCGGTCCTGCCGCTGATCCTCGCCTTCGCCCTGCTCCAGCGCTTCTGGAAGTCCGGCCTCACCGCGGGCTCCGTCAAGTAGCCGCCCCGGGGAACAGCCGCCCGGCCGGGACCGCCGTCCCGGACCACCCGTACCAGGAGAGAGATGCCCCCCACCCCGACCGCACACCCCCGTCCGCGCGCCGCGCTCGCCATGTCACCACGGGCCGCGGCGGCCGTCCTCGATCCGGAGAGCCTGGCCGCCCTCGGCACGGTGTGCGCGCTGACACCGCCGCCCGTCCTCGACGACTTCACCACCGACCGGGCCCGCGCCGCCCTCGCGGACGTGGAACTCCTCGTCACCGGCTGGGGCTGCCCGCCGCTGGACGCGGCGGCCCTCGCGGCGGCGCCCCGACTGCGCGCCGTCGTCCACACCGCGGGCACCGTCCGCGGCCATGTCACCGAGGCGTGCTGGGAACGCGGCATCGAGGTCTCCTCGGCCGCCGCCGCCAACGCGCTGCCCGTCGCGGAGTACACCGTCGCGATGATCCTGCTCTCCGGCAAACGGGTCCTGGAACGCGCCCGCGCCCTGCGCGCCACCCATGACCGCGGCGACTGGCTGCGCACCCCCGCCGGCCTCGGCAACTACGGCCGCACCGTGGGCATCCTCTCCGCCTCACTGATCGGCCGGCGGGTGATCGAACTGCTCCGCCCGTACGATCTGACGATCCTGCTGCACGACCCGTACGTGTCCGACGCGGAGGCGACCGCGCTCGGCGCGCACCCCGTCGGACTCGGTGAACTCTTCGCACGCGCCGACGTGGTCAGCGTCCACACCCCGCTGCTCCCCGCCACCCACGGCCTCGTCAGCCGCGAACTCCTCACCTCCATGCGCCCCGACAGCGTGCTCGTCAACACCGCGCGCGGCGCCGTCGTCGACCAGGACGCCCTCACCGACGTCCTGCGCGCCGGACGCATCCGGGCCGTCCTCGACGTCACGGACCCCGAGGTCCTGCCGCCCGAACATCCCCTCTGGACCTGCGAGAACGCGCTCATCACCCCGCATCTCGCGGGCTCGCAGGGCAACGAACTGCGCCGGCTCGCCGATCTGGCGGTCGGCGAGGTCACCCGCTGGGCGGCGGGCGACGGCTTCGACCACCCCGTACGACGCGAAAGGCTGGCATTCCTCGCATGACCGAACCCCACGGCACCCCCGCCCCCGGCGGACCCGCGTTCGCGCTCCCCGCCGACGACCGGGCGCTGAGCCCGCACACCGGCTACACCCGGGCCCACTGGGAGGCCACCGCCGACGGACTGCTGCGCGCCGCCTGGCGCTGGGCCACCCCCGGCAGCGCCCTGCTCGACCTGCCGGGCCGGCCCTCGGGCTCCGGGGTGCGCTCCGACGGACTCGAAGGCTACGCCCGTACGTTCCTGGCCGCCGCGTTCCGGGTCGCGGGCGCGGGCGGCAAGGACCCGCACGGCTGGCTCGACCGGTACGCGGACGGGCTCGCGGCGGGGACCCGTACCCCCGGGCGGGACGACACCGAGTCCTGGCCGCTCGTCCTCGACCACTACGTACAGGGCCAGCCCATGGTCGAGTCCGCGTCCGTCGCCCTCGGGCTGCGGCTGACCGCGCCCTGGCTCTGGGACCGGCTGGATCCCGGCGTCCAGGACCGCGCCGAGGAGTGGCTGCGGGGCTCCCTGCGCCACACCCCGGCGCCCAACAACTGGTATCTCTTCCCGTACTCGGTGGCCGGGTTCCTGGAGTCCGTCGGCCGCGGCGACGCCGAGACGGCGCGCGCCAGGGAGCGGGCCCTCACCCTGCTGGAGGGCTGGTACCAGGGCGAGGGCTGGTACGCCGACGGCGACAGCCGCGCCTTCGACCACTACAACGGCTGGGCCCTGCACCTCTACCCGATGCTCGACGCCCATCTCGTCGGCGACACCGGGCAGTTGGCGCACCACGGCGCCCGGCTCCGCGCCCACCTCGACGGCTTCTCGCTGCTCTTCGGCGCGGACGGCGCGCCGATACACTTCGGCCGCTCGCTCTCCTACCGGTTCGCGGCGGGCGCGGCGGTCGGTCTCGGCGCCGTCACCGGACACACCCCGCTCGCGCCCGGGGTGTCGCGACGGCTGGTGAGCGGGGCGCTGCGGTACTTCCTGGACCGGGGGGCGACCGGCGCCGACGGGCTGCTGAGCCTGGGCTGGCACGGCCCGCACGACGCCACGCTCCAGCACTACTCGGGCCCCGCCTCGCCGTACTGGGCGTCCAAGGCGTTCGTCGCGCTCCTCGCCCCCGAGGACCACCCCCTGTGGACGGCGCCGGAGGAGCCCGCGCCGAGCGAGGGCCCCGACCGGGTGCTGGCCCTGCCCGTACCGGGCCTGCTGGTCCAGTCGACCCGCGCGGACGGGATCGTACGGCTCCACAACCACGGCAGCGACCATCTCCGCCCGCACGAGGGCGAGGCGGGAGTGGCGGACGATCCGCTCTACAGCCGGCACGCCTACTCGACCAGGACAGGACCCACCGCCGCGGCCAACGTCGCGGACAACCAGATGGCGCTGGAGATCGCGGGCCGGCTCAGCGGCCGTCGCCGGATCCATCCGCTGGGCGCGGGCGGCGGCGACGGCTGGGGCTGGGCGGCCTCCTGGCACCGCCCGGTCTTCACCGCGGGCGCGCCCATGGTGCCGGGGCTGCGGGTGGAGAGCGTCACGGTCGCCCGGGGACGGTACGAGCTGCGGGTGCACCGGGTGGTGGGCGCCCCGCCGGGCGCCCGGGTCCGGCAGACGGGCTGGGCGACAGGACCCGACGAGGACGTACGGTCCGACCTGCACGGGCTGTACGGCTGGGAGGCGGCCCCGGACGGGCGACGGGCCCCGCAGGGCACGGCGTTCACCCGCTGGGCGGTGGTGCCCGAACTGACCGCGCCGGCCGAGGGAACGGCGCTGTTCGCCGCCCTCGCCACGCTCACGGGGGAGTCCGACGCGGCCCCGCCGGCCGGTGCGGTGAGCGGGGTGAGCGTGGACGGGGGGACGGTCGAGGTCCGGTGGGCCGACGACGGTTCGCGGACCCGGATCGCCTTCGACCCGCTGACGGTCGACCACGGCTGAACAGGACCGCCCCCGCCCCGCCGCGTCACGTCCCGCTCCGTCCCGCCCGGCCGTGTCAACGGCCGGGCGGGACGGGGGAGTCAGGCGTTGACGAGATCGAGGTAGCGCGCCCAGTCCCAGTACCTGCCGGGGTCGGTGTGCGTGGCTCCCGGCACCTCGCTGTGCGCGATGATGCGCTCCCGTGTTTTCGGGATGCCGTACCGGGCGCAGATGGCGGCGGTGAGCGCCGCTGACGAGGCGTACAGCGCGTCGGTGAAGTAGGCGGGCTGATCGACCCACCCCTCGTGCTCGATACCGATGCTGCGGGTGTTGTAGTCCCAGTTGCCGGCGTGCCAGGCGACGTCCTTCTCCCGTACGAACTGCCCGACGTACCCGTCGGCGGAGGCCACCATGTAGTGCGCCGACACCTTCTTGGCCGGGTTCTGGAAGATGTCCCGCGCGTCCGGGAAGGTCTCCTGCGTCACATGGATCACGACGAAGTCGACGGAGTACTGCGTCGGGCGTGAGGCGACGGTGTAGTTGGAGGTGCTGGCCGGGATCCAGTGGGTCGGCGGATAGGCGACGGCGGCGCGGCGGCCCGCCGGGCCGGCCGCTTCCGCCGTGGCCGCCGAGGCGTGCGCGGCGCTCGCGGCGGTCAGTCCGAGGGCGGCGGCGCCCAGATACGCACCGGACCTGAGCAGCGAGCGGCGGGACGGGGTGGAGCCGTGGGCTTCCATGGAAGTCTCCCGAAATCCTTGTGCCGTGGGGGGAATTGACGCGCGTAGCGGGATTCCCCTCCATGCTGACCGTCCGACAGGTGCATGCCAATCACTCGATGGCAAAGAAAGAGCACACCGGTCGGTCTGGACCTCTGGCAGGCGCTGCGCGTCCCCGGGCGCGGTGCGGCGGACCGGCCCGCGCCCACCCTGCCGGGACCCTGCCCACCGCTGACGACCGCCACGCGGGCGGCGTCGCACGATGGCTCGTACGAGGGTCCGGGCGCCCTCGTGTTCGTATCGCGCCCGGACCTCCTCGCGATGCGTAATACTCTCCCTATGGGATCGAGGATTACCCGCCCGAGGGGCGGAGCGCGCGGCGCGGCCGTGGAGATCAGACGGGCGACCGCCGGGGACGCCGGGCGGCTCACCAAGCTGGTCCGGGGCTCCCACGCCTACCGGGGCCCCTACGCCTCGATGGTCGCCGGATACCGGGTGGGCCAGGACTACATCGAGACCCACGAGGTCTACGTGGCCACCGGCGAGGACGGCCGGGTGCTCGGCTTCTACGCCCTCGTCCTCGATCCGCCGGAGCTGGACCTGATGTTCGTCGCGGACGACGCCCAGGGGCTCGGCATCGGGCGCCGGCTCGTCGGGCATCTCACCGGCCGGGCGCGCGAGGCGGGGCTCGACGCCGTACGCGTGGTCGCGCACCCGCCGGCCGAGGGCTTCTACCGCAGCGTCGGCGCCCTGCGGACCGGCACCGTGGCCGCGCGCCCGCCCGCCGTGCCGTGGGACCGCCCCGAGATGGTGCTCCCGGTCGGCCCCGGCGACGACGTCACGGCACGGGAGGGCCGGTGATCGCCGTTCCGTCCGCCGCGTAGGGCCAGGCGTTGATGACGCACCCCCGCAACCCCTTGATCTGCTGCATCATCGCGGGAGCGGGCTTCCCGGCACCCGGGCAGGTCTCGTGGTTGTGCCCGAGGTAGTGGCCGACCTCGTGGTTGACGATCAGCGCGCGGTAGGAGGGTATGTCGCGGGCGTAGGCCGGGGTGGCCAGCCGCCAGCGCTTGAGGTTCACCATCACATGCCGGCCCACATTGCAGTTGACCTCGCCACCGGTGTCCAGGTTGTACTCGCCGCAGACCCGGTCGACGGTGTCCGGCGTCGCGAGCTGGACGACGAAGTCGGCGGTGTCGCCCGCGACCCGGCGGAATCCGGTGGCGCCGTCGGCCGTCCAGCCGCGCGGGTCCGCCAGGATCGCGTCCACCTCCGAGGCGACCGCCTCGGCAGACTCCTTGAGCCCGTTCTCGACGGAGACGGAGTACGTAACGGTCCGCCCGCCGCCGACCGAGCCGGTACCCGCGCCCGCCGTGGTGAACGTGCCAGGACCGGACTTCGGGATTCCGGTGGACGACGTCGACGAATCCGAGGACGTCGACGAATCCGAGGACTCCGACGAATCCGAGGACTCGGGCGACTTCGCGGGCTTCGACGTCGGCGGCTTCGGCGGGGGATCGGTGTCCGTGCCGGCTTTCTGCGTCTTCCCGGCGGAGGCCGACACGGAGGGTGCGCCGGGCGGGTCCGTGTCCGCGGGTGAGGGTGCCTCCTGTCGCGCGCTCGCCGTGGACTCGCTCCCGCCGCCGGCGAATTCCGTCACGAAGAGGCTGACGGCCGTCAGCGCGGCGAGCGCGGTGAGTCCCGCGACGAGCGGTGCCTTGCGGGCGGGCCCGGCGTGGGCGGATCCCTTCGAACGGCGACGCCTGCCGCGCGGCCGGGCATGGGAGGTGCGAGGGGTCATGGAAGAAGAGGCTGTGACGGCGGTGTGCGCAAACCTGGACCGGAAGGTGACGAATTCGTAACGACCGGGCGGGGGAGGTTTCATATGATCGTCGCGTAACAATCGCCCCGGCCGGCGCCCGTGCGGCGGGTACGCCACCCGGACGTACGGATACTGTCGGCATGCCACGTGTCCTGCTGATCGAAGACGACCCCGCCGTACGCGAGGGCGTCCAACTCGCCCTCCGCCGCCAGGGCCACGACATCGAGGCCGTCGCGACCGGGGAGCTCGGGCTCGAACAGCTCCGCCGGTTCCGTCCCGACGTCGTCGTCCTCGACCTGATGCTGCCGGGGATGAGCGGCCTCGACGTGTGCCGCAGGATCAGGACCGGCAGCCAGGTGCCCATCATCATGGCCACCGCGCGCGGCGACGACGTGGACGTCATCGTCGGACTGGAGGCGGGAGCCGACGACTATGTCGTCAAACCCGTCCAGGCCCGCGTCCTCGAAGCCCGGATCCGGGCCGTACTGCGCAGGTTCGGCGTCCCCGCAGACACCGACGCCGCGCGGATCGAACGCCACGGGGACCTGGTCATCGACCGCGCCGGACTCGACATCACCCTGGACGGCGAGCCCGTGTCGCTGGCCCTGTCCGAGATGCGGCTCCTGCTCACCCTCTCCGCCTCGCCCGGACAGGTCTTCAGCCGCCAGCAACTCCTCGAAGCCGTCTGGGAACACAGCTACCACGGCGACATCAGACTCGTGGACGCCTGCGTGAAGCGGCTGCGCTTCAAGATGGCCGAGCCCTCGGGGGCGCCGCGGTTCGTCCAGACCGTACGCGGCTTCGGCTACCGCTTCCGCTCCCCCTGAGCCCTGCGATGAGACTCCCCGGAACGACCCCCCTGATGTCCCGGATCCGCCTGATACCCCGGGTCCGCGGACTACGTGTCCGCCTCGTGGTCGCCTTCACCCTCGTCGCCGTCGCGGGAACCCTCACCAGCGGTGCGCTGACCTTCCGCGAGGCACGCACAGGCGTGCTCCAGCAGAGCCAGGACACCGTCGTCACACAGTTCCGCGAGCGGGTGAACGGCTCCGCGCCCGGGCTCAGACTGCCCGCCGAGCGGTCGGAGCTGGAGTGGTTCACCGACGAGGTGGCCAAGGCCGGCCGCTCCGAGGGCTGGCGGGTCCTGACCGTCTACCGGGACATGCGCGTCACCTCCTCCCCGGACGACACGTTCGGCGAACTCACCCCGGAGCTGCGCCGGGCGGCGCTCACCGAGTCCGCCACGGTCTTCCAGCGGGTCCCCACGGAGAACACCTCCGTCCTCGTCGTCGGCCTGCCCGTCACCTTCGACACCCCCGACGGCGGCGGGCGCAACCACTCCGGCCTCGCCGTCTTCCTGATCGTCTCGCAGAGCGACGAGGAGGCGTACGTCAACGCCCTGGTCTCCGCCGTCCAGCGCGCCACGCTTCCCGCGCTCGGCCTCGCCGTGCTCCTCGCGCTGCTGGCCGCGCGCGGCGTGCTGCGTCCCGTACGGGAGCTGCGGCGCGCCGCCCGGTCCATGGCCGAGGGCCGCTTCGACACCCGGCTCGCGGTGCACGGCTCCGACGAACTGGCCGACCTCTCCCGTACGTTCAACGAGACGGCCACCGCGCTGGACCACTCCGTCGCCGAGCTGCGCCGGATGGAGGCCCGCGCCCGCCACTTCGCCTCCGACGTCTCCCACGAACTGCGCACCCCGCTGGCCGCCATGGCGGCCGTCACCGACGTGCTGGACGAGGACGCCGACAGGCTCGACCCGGACACCGCCACCGCCGTACGCCTCATCAGCCAGGAGACCCTCAAACTCGCCCGGCTCGTCGACGACCTCATGGAGATCTCCCGCTTCGACGCCGGGGCGGTCGAACTCCAGTGGGACGACATCGACCTCGCCGAGTCCCTGCGCCGTACGCTCGCCGCCCGAGGCTGGACGGAGACCGTGGAGACCGAACTGCCGCCCCCGGACGCCCTGCGCGGCCGGGCCGACGCGCGCCGTCTCGACGTCGTCGTCGCCAACCTGGTCGCCAACGCGCTGCGCCACGGCGAACGCCCCGTACGGCTACGGCTGTACGCGTCCGACGGGCGGGCCGTCGTCGAGGTGACGGACAGCGGCCCCGGCATCCCCGACGACGTCCTGCCGCATGTCTTCGAGCGGTTCTACAAGTCGGACACCGCCAGGACGCGCACCGAGGGCAGCGGTCTGGGGCTCGCCATCACGGCGGAGAACGTCCAGTTGCACGGAGGCACCGTCCGGGCAGCGAACCGGCCGGAGGGCGGCGCCGTCTTCACCGTCGAGATCCCGCTGCCGACCGACCCGGCCGAGCCGTTCCCCTTACCCCGTGACCGCCGTCCGGAGGACCGATCATGACCCCGACATCCCGGCGGCGCCCGGCCGCCGCGCTGCTGCTGGCGCTGGCCGCGCCGCTCCTGCTCGCGGCCGGCTGCCGGATCCCCGGCACCGGCGTCGTCCAGGCAGGCGAACCGGCCACCGGCGTGCGCCCCGTGGTCCTGCTCTACCTCGTCAAGAACGGCGCCCTGTATCCGGTGGCGCGCTCCGCCGACGTCATCTCCACCGATGTCGACACAGCCGTCGCCCTCGCGTTCCGCGGCCCCCAGCCCGCCGAGATACGCGGCGGGGTGACCACCGAGCTGCCGCGGTCCGGCATCCGGCCGCGGGTCGTCGTGGACGGAGACCGGATCTCGGTCGAACTGCCGCGGCAGGGCCGCCTCACCCCGCTCGCCGTGGACCAGCTCGTCTGCACGGTGGCCGCCGCCCGGGCGCTGGAGGTCCGGGACGCGGCCCCGGCCGTGACCGTCGTCGACCGGGCGGGCCGGCGTACGGTCACGGCCGCCGAGGCCCGCTGCCCCACCGGGGACAGCTCCTCCGACGCGTTCCGGCCCGAGGAGATCCCGGTCCCGGAGACCGTGGAGGGCGAACCCTCGGTGCTGGGGGCCCCGCCCCCGGAAGGCGGGGCCCCCGGCGAGGACGGGTCCTACTGACCCAGCAGGGTCTTCATCCGGGTGATCTCGGCGGTCTGCGAGGTGACGATGGCGCCCGCCATCTCCCTGGCACCCTGGTGGGTGCCCTGGGACTGTTCGGTCCTGGCCATCTCGACCGCGCCCTCATGGTGCTCGACCATCATCTTCAGGAACGCGGTGTCGAAGGCTTTGCCGGACGCCTTCTCCAGCTCCGCCATCTCGTCGTCGGCCATCATCCCGGCCATGGAGTGGCCGGAGTGTTCCGCGCCGTCCGCCGGCGGCGCCTCCTTCGCGGGTACGTCCTCGCCCCAGGCCGTGAGCCACCCCGACAGGGTCCTGATCTCCGGGTCCTGGGCCTTCTTGATCTCGGAGGCGAGTGTCCTCACCTCCGCGGACGAGGCCCGGCCGTCGGCGAGATCGGCCATCTCCACCGCCTGCCGGTGGTGCGGGATCATGCCCTGGGCGAAGGACACGTCGGCGGCGTTGTGCGCCGAAGCGGAAGCCGATGCCGACGTGGAACCCGACGCCGAGGCGGACGGGTCCGCGCCGTGGCCGGAGTGCTTGGCGGTGGACGCGTCCTGCCCACCGCAGGCCGTGAGAACCAGGACGGCGCTCACGACGGCGGCAGCGGCGGCGGCCCGGCGACGGGCCGGGAAACGGTACGAGGTCATGCTGGAACAACTCCTGTGCGTGGAAAGGGACAGAGGCATGCCGGACGCTGGGCACGCCTATATGCGCAGGAGTTGCAGTTCGCTCAGTGAGGGAGGGGCCCGGTCGCCCGGCGCCGCCCCCGGGCCCTGGCGCGCGACGATCGCCGGAGTCGGCGTGACGCCGGACGGGCCCGGCAGCAGCGGCGCGCCGAGCGCGGGACCGGTACTGGTACCGGCCGCGGCACAGGTGGCGTCCGCGTGGTCCATGTGCCCGCCGCCGTCATGGGCGGGCGGCGCGCAGAGGGGGGCCTCGGCCGCCGTGGCGTGGGCGGAGGCGGACGGCGGCGCGGCGTGCGCGCCCAGAGCGGGGACGGGCCCGAGGCCGTGCATGGCCAGCAGCCCCGCCGTCACCGCCAGCACCAGCGCCAGCAGGACACGCGCCCCGAAGGGGCCGTGCTCGCTGCGCGGGGGCCGTCTCATGGGGCCATCGTAGCCACAAGCCCCGCGGCCGTCCCGAGGCGGTACGCACCCGGCGGCGCGGCGCGGGTGGCGGAGCGTCAGCCCCGGGGCCCTGTCACGCGGACCGGTCGGTCCTCTTCTCCCGCGACAGCAGCCACAGCAGATACACCCCGCCGAGGGCCCCGGTGACGAGCCCCACCGGGATCTGGAAGGGGGCGAGCACCCGCTGCGCCAGCAGATCGGCGGTCGCCAGGATCAGCGCCCCGGTCAGCATGGCCGATCCGATCGGGGGACCGGGGGAGCGGGTGATCCTGCGGGCGAGCTGCGGGGCCGCCAGCGCGAGAAAGCCGATCGGGCCCGCGACGGCGACGGCCGTACCGGCGAGGGCGACACCCATCAGCAGACAGAGCCCCCGTATCCGCGTGACGTTCACGCCCAGCGCCCCCGCCGTGTCGTCGCCCATCTCCATGAGCCGCAGCGGCCGGCCCAGCGCCAGGGTCGCCACCGCGAGCACCGGCAGCGCGAGCGCCAGGGGTGTCACCTGCGGCCAGGAGACGGCGTTGAGGCTGCCGAACGTCCAGGCTTTCGCGCTCTCCGCGGACTCCAGATCGGCGCGCGTGAGCAGGAAGTCGTTGACCGAGGAGAGCATCGCGCCGACCGCGATCCCGGCGAGGACCAGCCGGTTCCCGGAGACCCCGCGCGACGCGGTGAACGCGTAGACCACGACCGCCGTGCACAGCCCGCCGAGCACCGAACCGGCGCCGACCCCCACCCCGGCCGAGCCGCCGCCCGCCAGGATGACGACGAGGGCGCCGCTGGTGGACCCGGTGGTGAACCCGATGACGTCCGGGCTGCCGAGCGGGTTGCGCGACAGGCTCTGGAAGAGCGCCCCGGACAGCCCGAGCGCCGCCCCGACGAGGAGCGCCGCGCAGACCCGCGGCAGCCGCTGGCCGACCACGATGAACCGGTCGGTGGCGGAGCCGCCCCCGGCGAACAGGACATCGGCGATGTGCGCGGCATCGATCCGGTACGTACCGGTGAACAGGGTGAGCGTCCACACCGCCACGCAGCACACCAGCAGCAGGGCCAGCACGGCGGCCGTACGGCCCGAGTAGCGCAGGGTGATCCCGCGCGGCAGCCGCGCCACCCGCGTGGCGGCGGTCCGGGCCGCAGTGGTCCGGGCGGCAGTGGTCCGGGGCGCGGCGCTCACGCGGTGACCTCCCGGCGCCGTACGACCAGCCACAGCAGCGCGGGAGCGCCGATGAACGCGGTGACGATGCCCACCTCGATCTCCCCCGGCGGCGCGATCACCCGCCCCGCGATGTCGCTGACGAGCAGCAGGATCGCACCGCCCGGCAGCGCGAAGGCCAGCAGCCAGCGCAGATCGGGCCCGAGCAGCAGCCGCAGCACATGCGGGACGACCAGCCCGACGAAGCCGATCGGCCCCGCCGCGGCGGTCGCGGCGCCGCACAGCAGCATGACCGAGACGAAGCCGGCGGCCCGTACCCACGGCACCCGCAGCCCGAGCGCGGCGCCTGCCTCGTCGCCGAGCGCCAGGGCGTTGAGGGAGGGACCGAGCACCAGCGCGACGACCGTGCCGGCCAGTACGAAGGGGACGGCGGCGGTCAGCGCCTCCGTACCGCGGTTCTCCAGCGACCCGACCACCCAGAAGCGGTACGAGTCGAACGCCGAGGAGTCGAACATGGTGAGGATGCCGGTACAGGCCCCCAGACTCGCCGAGAGCGCCGCCCCCGCCAGCACGAGCCGGGTGTGATGGTTGCTCCGGGTGGCGCCCGAGGTGAGCGCGTACACCAGCAGCGCGGCCAGCACGGCGCCCGCGAAGGCGAACCAGATGTACCCGGACACGCTCGTCACATGGAACGCGGCGATGGCCGTCACCACCGCGAACGAGGCACCGGAGTTGACCCCCACGATGCCCGGTTCCGCCAGCGGATTGCGGGTGATGGCCTGCATGACGACCCCGGCGAGCGCCAGCGCCGCGCCCACGGTGACCGCGAGCGCGGTACGGGGCAGCCGCAACTGCCGGACGATGATGGCCTCCGGGCTGCCGTCGTCGTGGAGCAGCACCCGCCCCACGGTGTCCAGCGGGACGCCACGCGCGCCGGTGCCCAGGCTCACCAGGAGCAGCAGGACGACCAGGGCGAGACAGACCACCAGCGCCACGAACCGCCTGCCGCCCCTCGGCCGCGCGGGTCGCGTCGCACCGGTCGGTGCCGGTTCGGCCGCCGGAGCGCCGGTCCGGTCCGTACCTCCCGATATGTGATCCATCGCATGACTGTCATCCCTACTCATCCGCACTTAGGAGAGCCTAAGCTAATCGATCGTGTACCGCTTCCGTGATCTCCCTCTCACCCGTCTGATCAGCGGCGTTGCCCTGTCGGGCGCCCTGCTGCTCACCGGCTGTTCCACGGCCTCGACCGTGTCGTCGGACAGCAGTCCGACCGGCGAGCCGTCGGCCGCCGCCACCCACACCGCTCCCCGCACCGTGCCCAAGGGCATGGGAAGCGGCAAACCGGACGGCGAGTTCCCGCGTACGGTCGGCCACTTCGAGGGCAAAACCACCATCGAGGCCGCGCCGAAGAAGGTCGTGGTCATCTCCACCGGCCAGGCCGACGCGCTGCTCACGCTCGGCACCGTCCCGGCCGGCTCGACCCGGGGCGACGGGGCCGACCTCGTACCCCAGTACCTGAAGGACGACTTCCCCAAGGACGCCGCCGCGCTGGGGAAGGTCGTCGACGTGGGTTCGCGGGTGGATCCGAATCTGGAGACCATCGCGAACATCAAGCCCGACCTGATCCTGATGAACGTCGCGGGCAAGAACGCGAAGGGCCTCTACAAAGCGCTGAGCGCGGTGGGGCCCACCGTCGCCACCCAGGGCACCGGGCTCTACTGGAAGCAGGACTTCCTGCTCGTCGCCGACGGGCTCGGCAAGGCCGACCGGGCGCGCACCTACCTGGACCGCTTCCACACCGACGCCGCCGCGCTGGGCGCCTCGCTCGACAAGCCGGTGACCGTCTCGTTCCTGCGGCTGAACGGGGACCGTCTGCGCGTCTTCGGCGTGCCGTCGTTCACCGGCAGCATCGCCGAGGACGCCGGGCTCGGCCGGCCCGAGAGCCAGCGGTTCGACAAGACCTCGCAGAACATCAGCAACGAGCAGCTCGACCGGGCCGACGCCGACTGGCTCTTCTACGGGGTCCAGGGCGACGCGGCGAAGTCCGCCGAGCTGACCGGGGCGCCGCTGTGGCCGACGCTCTCCGCCGTCGCCGGCGAGACCGCGATCCCGGTCGACGACGACGTCTTCTACCTCAACACCGGCCCCACGGCCGCCCGTGACGTGCTCACCGCCCTCAAGAAGCACCTGACCTGACCCGCGCCTCCTGCGGAAGGGGCCCGGTCCTTGTCGGTACGTACCGACAAGGACCGGGCCCCTTCGCGTGGTCGTACGGGCCGTCAGCCCACGAAGATCTCGGTCACCGACCAGATGGCGAGGCCGAGCATGCACAGACCGCCGATGCGCTGCACGGTCTTCAGCGGGACGCGGGTGGCGATGAACCGGCCCGCGAGCAGGGCCAGCGCGGAGACGGACATCAGCGCGGCGGCCGACCCGATGGCGGTCGACCAGGTGCCGTTGCTCGCGGCGAGGTTGGCCGTGGTGATCTGGGTCAGGTCGCCCCACTCGCTGATGAAGACGGCCATGAAGGCGGTCGAGTAGACGGGCCAGAACCCGGTGACGGTCTTGGTCTCCGTCTCCTCGTCATCGTCGTCGCCCGTGCCCCGCAGCAGCATGAAGGCGCCGAGGAGGAAGAGCAGGGCCGAGACGAGCTTGACGATCCAGTCGGGCAGCAGCCCGATGAGGCTGCCCGCGCCGATGGCGATGGCGACGTGCACGATGAACGCGGTCGACGTACCGAACCACACGTAGAGCGGGCGCATGCGCGTGCCCATGGCGAGGGACGCGAACATGGTCTTGTCGGGGAGCTCCGCGAGGAAGATCAGACCGAAGGCGGTGAGGATCGCCAGGGGATCGAGAGACATTCCGGGTGGCTTTCTCTGGGGGCCGGGCCCGGGTCTTCGCGAAGCGCCGTATCGGAGCCAGGAGGACCACTCGGCCCGGCACGACGGTGGCGCCCGCGGGACGCGGACATGTCAGTGCCTGACCGAAGGTCTCGCCCGCCCGCCTGATCGGCGGGCCCGGCCACCGGGAACCCGGGGGTTCCAGTGTGTCGACGACCGGTTTGCGGGGCTACTCCCCTTCGCAGACCCCCACGGTACCCCACCCGGGACGGCGGGGCGCGTGGGGGCCGGGGCGGGGCCGTACACGCGAACGGTGCGGCGTACGTGTGAACCGTGCGGCGTACGGGGCCCCGGACGGCCCTGTCCGCTGGCTCGCTCCCCGGGGCTGCCGTGTAGTGGGTCCTGCGGTCGCGTTCGGGCGGGCGCCGTGCTGCCCGTGGGGCGGCCTGATCCGAGGAGTTCTGAATGAAGAGCAACACCAGGGCAGTCACCGCGATGGCAGCGGCCGTACTCTGCGCGGCCGCCCTCGCAGGATGCTCCGGCAGTGACAGCGCGTCGGAGGCTGCCCGGGAGGAGGCGCCCGCGGAGGCCGCCGCCTCCGCGTCCATGTCCATGAGCGCCTCGCCGTCGGCGATGCCCTCCGAGCTGGAGGGCAAGGTGAACGCGAAGGAGCTGGCGCCGTACGGGAAGATCCTGGTCAACGGCCGCGAGCGGACCCTGTACCTCTTCGCGGCGGACAAGACGAAGGAATCGACCTGCAACGGGGACTGCGCGAAGGTCTGGCGCCCCGTGCTGGTCACCGGCGCCGTCGAGCCGAAGGCGGGCACCGGCGGGGTCAAGCAGAGCCTGCTGTCCACCGTCACCCGCACCGACAACACCAAGCAGGTCACCTACAACGGTCACCCGCTCTACACGTACAAGGCCGACCAGATGCCGGGAGACGCACGCGGCCAGGACCTGACCGAGTTCGGCGCCAAGTGGTACGTCGTCGACACCGAGGGCAAGAAGGTCACCACCCCGCCGCCGAGCCCGAGCACGAGCCCGAGCGGCAGCATGAGCCCCAGCGGGAGCATGAGCCCCAGCGCCGGAATGAGCGCCGCCCCCAGCCCCAGCGCCAGTTACTGATCCCGCCGACGGGCCCGACAGCTCGGAGAAGCCATGCCGTTCCCGGGCGCCGGCCGCCGGCCGTATCCGGCCGTCGCGCTCGCCGCCGTCCTCGTGACCACGCTCGCCGGCTGTTCCGGCGGCGGCGGTGGCGGAACCTCGTCCGCGTCGCCGTCCCCGTCCGCGTCAGCGGGCGGATCGGCGCGGGTGACGATCGACAACTTCACCTTCGCGCCCGCGGCCCTGACCGTGGCCCCGGGGACCGAGGTCACCGTGGTCAACAAGGACTCGGTCGCCCACACCCTGACCGCCACCACCGGCAAGGCGTTCGACACCGGGACCATCGGTCCGGGGAAGACGGCCACCTTCACCGCACCGGGCAAGGCCGGCGCCTACCCGTACACCTGCACCATCCACCCCTTCATGAAGGGGAAGCTCACGGTCCGCTGAACACGGCCGCCGGGCACGGCCGCCGGGCACGGCCGGCCGACGGGAAGCCCCCGCCACCACGCGTACGCGGTGGACGGGGGCTCGGGTGTCCGGGGTTCTCCCCGGGTTCCAGGTTCCGGGTTCTCCCGGGTTTCCCGGGAAGGCGGGTGGCCGGGTCAGCGGCCCGGGCCGCGCTTGCCGCGGGTGCCCTTCATCTCCTCCTGGTCGGTGTCGTACTCGATCTGCTCCTTGCGGACCTCCGCCGAGACCTCCCGCTGCTCGGTGACCTTCTCGGTCTCCATGCGGACGCGTTCGACGGGGATGGACTCCTTGCTGATCACCGGCTGGTCGGCGTGGAGCGTCACCTCGGTCTGGGCCTCACCGATCCGCATCGAGCGGACCGAGTTCCGGTCCTCGGGCGAGATGGCCTCGTGGACCACCCGGACCTCCTCGTGACTGAGCGGCACGGAGGTGGTGACGTTCTCCGTCACGACGACCTTGCGCAGCCGCGCGTGGCCGACCTCGCGCTCCTCGGTGGTGACGTGGAGCTCCTCCTCGGAGCGGATGAGTTCCTCGCCGTGCTTCTCGCCCGTGCGCATGTCGCCCAGGTCGGCGCCGCGTGTCGCGGACCCGGCCATGGCCGGTCCCCGCGTCCCCTCCGGCGTGGCGGCGCGGCCGGTGGACATGCCCGAACCCGTGGACGTGCCGGTCCCCGCGCGCGTCCGGCCGCCGGCCGCCGTGCCCATGCCCGCGGCGGTGCCGATGCCGCCCGCGGCGGTGAGCCCGTAGTGCTGGTAGAGCTGCTTCTCCTGGCCGGGGTCCAGATGCTCGTCGGCGTCGAGGCGCGGTGCCTCCTTGACCGTTTCCTTGGCGTACGGGACGTGGACGTCCTCGCCGGCGCGCCGGGCGCCGGACAGCGGAACGAGGCTCTCCTTCATCCCGAACAGGCCGGTCCTGACGGTGACCCACTCCGGGCGGCCCGTGCGGTCGCCGACATAGACCTGACCGATGCTGCCGATCTTGTCGCCGTCCCTGTCGTACACGCTCCTGCCGTTCAGACTGCTCGGGTTGTTGAACACGCCTTCGGCTGACATCAGCGATCACTCCTCGCGTGGGGGAAGCGCGTCTGCGGGATGAGGCCCCTCACGGTCAGGCGCGCACGACTCCATCGCGCATCCGTACGGGTCCTTCGGCAACCGGAGGCGGTCGGCGGGACGGTGGCGGCAACGCCCGGTGCCCAGTCCGGACCGCGTTCCCGGGGGCCGGCGCCCCGACCGGACTATCCGCCATTCGGGTGAACGGCGGGCGGGGTGCCGCCCCTCGGGAACGGGCGGGTCCGCGGTCCGTCCGCGCGCGCTCCGCCCACCCCCTCCGTCATCCTGGAGACCGACGGCCGATGTGCCGCCCGGACGTGACGTACGGAGCGTGACGCACAGAGAGCGGGCCCATGTCTGTGGAACGTATCGGTCTCGTGGTCCACCAGGGCCGCTCGGCCGCGCTGGAGACCGCGCGTACCGTCCACGCCTGGTGCGACGCGCACGGCATCCCCTGCACGGAGATCGACGTGTGGCGGGACCACGAACCCCGCCACGGCGGTCAGGAGGAGGCGTCCGCCGCGGGCCGCCCCGACCTCGTGGTCACCCTCGGCGGCGACGGCACCTTCCTGCGCGGCGCGCGGATCGCCGCCAAGTGCGACGCCGCCGTCCTCGGCGTCGACCTCGGGCGGGTCGGCTTCCTGACCGAGGTACCGGCGGAGCAGGTCGGCCGCGCGCTGGACGCCGTCCACGAGGACCGGGCGGCCATCGAGGAACGCATGACCCTCACCATGCGCGCCTCCCGCCCACCGGCGATGCCCTCGGAGGTGGCGGCGCTCCTGCGCCACGGCCGGGGCCCGACACTGCCGCCGCCGCATGTACGGGCCGGGGCCACCGGTGAGGGGTGGGGCGTGCCGCTGGACGTCATCGCGCTCAACGACGTCGTCCTGGAGAAGCTCTCCCGGGACCGCCAGATCGCCCTGGGCGTCTACGTCGCGGGCCGGCTGCTCGCCTCGTACTCCGCCGACGCGGTCATCGTGGCCACCCCGACCGGCTCCACCGCCTACAGCTTCGCGGCCGGCGGGCCGGTGCTCTCCCCGCACATGGACGCCGTGGTGTTCACCCCCGTGGCGCCGCACATGACGTTCGACCGTACGGTCGTCGCCGCTCCCGACGAGTCCGTGGCGCTGCGGATCCTGCCCCACTCCGGGGAAGTGGCGGTCAGCATCGACGGCCAGTTGCGCGGGGCGCTGCATCCGGGGGACTGGGTCGGGGTCTACGGGGCCACGTACCGGCTGCGGCTGGTCCGGCTGGGGCCCACCGACTTCTACACCCGGCTGCGCGAGCGGTTCCGTCTCACCGACGCGCCCGCCACGGCGGCCGACGGCCAGGCCGCCCCGCTGTTCCGGCCGGACAGCCCGGTCCCGGACGACCTGGCCCATCTGCGGCTGCCGCCGCCACCGGGGGAGCGCGGCGGCTGACGGCCGGTCAGTCGAGCCAGTGGCGGCGGCCGAGGGCGATCAGCCGGAGCCTGCGGCGCGCCGCGGACGCCACCCGTGCCTCCGCCTCAGCCCGTGCCTCCGTCTCCGGTCCGGTTCCGGGGTGTCGCTCCGCCGCGTGCAGGAACGCGGACGCCGTCATCACCATCTGGTCGACGTAGACGTCCGCCAGCATCCGCAGATCTTCCCGGCTCCATCCGGCCGACACCGGCTCGGCGGCGAGCGCGGCGGCCACCTCCTCGGAGAAGCGGCGCAGTTGGGCGGAGACGGCCTCGCGCACGGACCGTACGCCGCCGTGCCGCTCGCGGGCGATGAACCGGACATGGGCGGGGTGCGCGCGGACGTACGCCGCCATCACCGCGACCGTGCGGTCGATCCGTTCCTCGTCGCCGTCCGTGGCGACGAGGACGGTGGCGATCGTCCCGTGCAGGCTGTCGAGCGCCTGCTCGACCAGGGCCACCCCGAGGCCGGCCGGGTCGCGGAAGTGCCGGTAGAAGGCCGTCGGGGCGACACCCACCGCGCGGGTGACCTCCCGCAACCCGAGGCTGCTGAGGCTCTGCTCCTCCAGGAGCAGCAGCGCCGCGTCCAGCAGCGCCTGACGGGTCTTCTGTTTCTGGGCCTGCCGGATGCCCGGGGTGTGACTCATGCCATTCAGTAAACAACCGTTCTCCGGAAAGGAGAACCTAGACTGGGCAGTCAGTGCACAAGTGTTCTCGGAAGCTGTCACCCGAATCGCCTGAACCACCTGAATCGCTCGGATCACCCGGATCGCTCCACCAAGGAGGCATTTCATGATCTTCCTCGTCGCGGCTCTCCTCCTGATGGGGGTGGTGCTCGGCGCGGTGGCGCATGTCCCGCCGCAGGTCGCCCTGGTCGCCGCCACCGTCATCGGGGGCTGGCTCCTGCTGTTCGCCGCCCGGGAGTTCCGCGCCCGCGGGCGGCGGTACTGATGCCCGCGGAGCGCCGGAGCGACGCCGACGGCATGGCCGTCGCCTCGTTCGTCCTCGGCCTGCTCGGTCTGCTCGTGCTGAACCTCGTGCTCGGCCCCATGGCGATCGTCCTGGCGGCCCTCGCCCTGTGGCGCGGCACCGCGCGCAGGGGCCGGGCCGCCCTCGGGCTGTTCCTCGGCGTCGCCGACCTCGTCGTCCTCGCCGTGCTGGTCGGGGCGGACGGCACGGTGTCCTGGGGCCTCGCGGGCTGACTTCCCCCGCTCCCTCCGGTGGCTGCCTCTCGGCTTCCGGCCGTCCCTCACCGACAAATAAATCCCCCTGGACAAAAAAAGTTGTCGGTGGGATGGTGGAGCCATGTGGGACGTGACGGTGATCGAGGACGCGGCGGCGGCAGCCGCCTCGCTGGACCCCATGAGGGCCCGGCTGCTCGCCGAGCTGGCCGCGGGACCGGCGTCGGCGACGATGCTGGCCGGCCGGGTCGGACTGCCCCGGCAGAAGGTGAACTACCACCTCAAGGCGCTGGAGCGGCACGGCCTGGTCGAGCTGGCCGGTGAGCGCAGACGCGGCAATGTCACCGAGCGGATGATGCGGGCCACGGCGGCCTCGTACGTCATCTCGCCGCTCGCCCTGGCGGCGGTCCAGCCGGACCCGGCCCGCTTCCGCGACCAGCTCTCCGCACGCTGGCTGCTCGCGGTCGCCGCCCGGCTCGTACGGGACGTCGGCAGCCTGATCACCGGCGCCGCCACGGCCCGCAAGCGCCTCGCCACCTACGCGCTCGACGGCGAGGTCCGCTTCGCGACCGCGGCCGACCGGGCCGCGTTCGTCGAGGAGCTGACCCGGGGCGTGAGCGCGCTGATGGCCAAGTACCACACCGAGGACGCCGAGAACGGCCGGGACCACCGGATCGTGGTCGCGCTCCACCCCACCGTCAGGACCACCGGCTCCGACGCGGCGGAGTCCGTGTCCCCGGTGGCACCCCCCGCCCCGATCGGGGAGGCTTCATGAGCGAGAAGGAGTACGCCACCATGTCCGAGGAATTCGAGATCGTCCGCGAGTTCGAGACCGAAGCGAGCCCCCAAGAGGTCTGGCAGGCCATCACCACCGGTACGGCGGGATGGCTGTGGCCCATGGAGTACGAACCGCGCGAGGGCGGCGCCGCCCCGTTCGGCGGCACGATCACCGCGTGGGAGCCGGGGAAGCGGCTGACCGCCCGGGTCGAGGACGTCGAGGGCATCAGCCAGCAGACCCGCAACCAGCTCGACCATGTCATCGAGGCGCGCGAGGGCGGCGGATCCTGGGTGCGCTACGTGCACAGCGGCATCTTCGTCGACGACTGGGACAACCAGTACGACGGCGCCGCCAGGCACAACACCTTCTACATCCACACTCTGGGTCAGTACCTGCGGTACTTCACCGGGCGCGCCGCGGTCTTCTCCGCCGCCGACGGGCCCGCGGCCGCCGGGGCGCCGGACGCGCTCGACACGGCGAGCCGGGCGCTCGGCCTGCCGGACGACGCGCGGGAGGGCTCCGCGGTACGGGTCGACCTGCCCGGCGTGGGCCCGGTCGACGCCGTGATCGACTACCGCGACCCGTACTTCGTCGGGCTGCGCACCGACACCGCGATGTACCGGTTCTTCGGCAGGAACCACTTCGGCGCGACCGTCGGCGTCAGCGTCCACGACTTCGCCCCCGGCGCCGACGCCGAGCGGACCGGGAACACCTGGCGGACGTGGCTGGACGGCGTGTACGCGTAGGCCCGCGCGCCGCTCCCGTGAACCCCGGCCCCGGCGGCGCCGTGCCGTGAAACCCGGCCCCGTACGCGTCAGCCCGGCGCCGGGGCGCGCCGGGTGCGGGTCCACTCCAGCAGCCCCTCGGCCGGCCAGGTGTTGACGACCCGCTCCGCCGGGACGCCGCACTCCTCGGCCCGCGCGCAGCCCAGGAGCTGCCAGTCGAGCTGCCCCGGCGCGTGCGCGTCGGTGTCGACGGCGAAGAGGACCCCGGCCGCGACCGCCTCGCGCAGCAGCCGCCGGGGCGGGTCGAGACGCTCGGGCCGGCTGTTGATCTCCACCGCCGTGCCGGTCTCGGCGCAGGCATCGAACACCGCCCGCGCGTCGAACTCCGACTCGGGCCGGCTGCCGCCCGTACCCCGGTCCCTGCGGGTACGGCCGATGACCAGGCGCCCCGTGCAGTGGCCCAGCACATCGGTGCGCGGATCGCGTACGGCGGCGATCATCCGCCGGGTCATCGAGGCGGCGTCCATCCGCAGCTTCGAGTGGACGGACGCCACCACCAGGTCCAGCCGGTCGAGGAGTTCGGGCTCCTGGTCGAGCGAGCCGTCGGCCAGGATGTCGCACTCGATGCCGGTCAGCAGCCGGAACGGGGCCCAGCGCGCGTTCAGCTCCGCGATCACGTCGAGCTGTTCGCGCAGCCGCTCCGCCGACAGGCCGTTCGCCACGGTCAGCGTGGGGGAGTGGTCGGTGAGGACGGCCCACTCATGGCCGAGCGCCGCCGCCGTACGCCCCATCGCCTCGACGGAACTGCCGCCGTCGGACCAGTCGGAGTGCAGATGGCAGTCGCCGCGCAGCGCCGCGCGCAGCGCGTGCCCGCCCTCCGCGAGCGGCGTCCCGGTCTCCCGTTCCAGCCGCTCCAGATACTCGGGTACGGCACCCGCCACCACGGCCTGGACCACCTGTGAGGTCCTGGGTCCGATGCCGCGCACCCGGCCGAGTGTGCCCGCCGCCGCGCGCCGCGCCACGTCGTCGGGGTCCATGCCCGCGACGGTCGCGGAGGCGGTACGGAACGCCTTGACCCGGTAGGTGTCCGCCCGCGAGCGCTCCAGCAGGAAGGCGATCCTGTCCAGCGCCTCCACGGGATCCATGGGCGCCCCCGGCTGTCGGTGGTGGTCCGTCCGTTCCGCGCCCGGGTCCGTTCCGTACGCGCGCCTTCATTGTCGGTGGGACCGGCGCGCCGTGCATCTCGCCCGGCGGGGAACCGGCGTGTCCCGCCCGGAACGGGATGAGGCCCCGCGAACGGAGGACGTCGCGGGGCCTCACACGGGCCCGGTCACGGGCCGACCAGGTCAGGACGGCGAGTGGTGCGGGCAAAGCTGTGGTGCGGGTGGTGCGGGTGGTGTCAGGGGACGCTCGGGTCAGCCCTGTACGGAACGACGCTTGCGCGCGGCCCACATGATGCCCGCTCCGGCGACCAGCACGACACCGGCGGCGCCGGCGATCAGCGGGGTGGAGCTGGAGGCACCGGTCTCGGCGAGGTCGTCACCGGCGGGGCTCGGCTGCGACGACGGAACCGCGGCGGCCGAGGTGCTCGCGTCGCCCGACGGGGCCGGAGCCTCGGTGGGGGGCGTGTCCTCGCCGGGCGTCGCCTCGGGGGCCGACTCCGACGGGGCCGGCGGCGGGGTGGACTCCTGCGGCGGGGTGGACTCCTCGGGCGGCGTCGACTCCTCGCCCTCGCAGACCGGGGCGGTCTTGGTCTCGTCCTTGGAGAACTGGTCGCCGTCGGCGGCCTTCACGACCAGGCGGACCGTCAGCTCGCTCTTGTGCGCGGGCAGGTCGAGCTTCTTGCTGAAGTTGTTACGGAAATTCTCCGTGGGCAGCAGGTCCTTGCCGTCCACGGTGACCGTCACGGTGTTCTTGTCGCTGTTGCCGTAGGCGGTCAGGTTCAGACTCACCTCGGAACATGTCACCGACCAGGTCGGCGTGTGCGCGAACGCAGGAGCCGCCGACAGGCCGACACCGAGGGCGCCGGTCGCCGCGACCGCTATGAAGGCGCTTGCACGCCGCCATGATCTGCTGAATTGGGTCACAAAATCCTCCGCTATAGCCGCGCCGCCCACGATGACGGCGCGCGCGCACAGTACCGCCATCCGTGCGGGACCCGACAATCGCCCCACCCAACTCACGCTCTCCGCACGCCCCGTGGACCTGCGCGGACGCCGGGGACCGGCCGGGGCGCCCGCGCGGGGGAGGGGCGAGGGCGACGACGGCGGCAACCATGATCGCAAACCGGAAGGATGGCCCGATCATGCCGTCATCACTGCTTTCGCCCGTCCATACGGGGATGTGGACCGGTGGACCGGTGCTTCCCCGCCCCCATTCACGACGACACATCACGCCGGTGGTAAATATTCCGTCAATAATTGGCCAGGAGTTTTCCGTTGCTCAGGAAACGGCGAATCCCGCCGGGCGGACGGACGATTGAAGTCGGCTCCCGCGCATTCCCACCCCCCCCCGTTCGCGGCCGGCTCCCTATCGCCCGCGCCGCATGACCTTTCGCCGTACCCAATGCCAGGCCGCCGTCAGCCGGGGATGACGCTCCCGCTCCTCCCGGGAGGCCCGGTCCAGCTCCTCCATCAGCCGCCGGGAGCGATGCTCCAGGTCCAGCTCGTCCAGGATCCGGTCCAGTTCGCTCAGGAGCGCGCCGTGGAGCTGCCACTGCCCCGGGTCGCGCCGTATCTCCGTCAGCAGCAGTCCCGCCAGCCGCTCCCGGCTCGTCCGGGCCGCGTCCAGATCCTCGGCGAGCCGCGCCTCCGCGGTCTCCGCGCTCCGGGTGACATCCGAGGTCACCATGACGGCGAAACTCACCACCGCGTCGGCCACCCCGGCCAGCAGATCCTTTAGCGCCGCCCCCACCTCCGGTGTGAACAGGGCCTCCCGCTCGCGCTCCTTGGCGAGATCGGTGAGTGTTCTGGCCAGCACCCGCAGCACCACCGTGCAGATCTCCAGGGTGTCCAGGCCCGTCCGCAGCACCACCCGGTGCAACAGCCCCTCCTTCACCCGGGGGTTGAGCCGGACACTGTCCTCCGCCTGGCGCAGCGCAGCGTCCACCTCGCTGATGTCGTGGTCCAGCCGGCGCGCCTCGTGCAGCCGCGACGCGGCGCGCTCCACCGGGACGGCCTCCGTCAGCCCCTCCCCGATCCGCAGCAGAAGCTGGCGCATCCGGCGGGCGAGGCCGTCCATGGACTCGCCCGCGGTGGCGACCCACACCGGCGGCGCCAGCAGGAAGTTGAAGAGCAGCCCCACCACCGCGCCGATCAGTGTCTCCAGCACCCGGTCCCACGCGGTGGACGCCACCCGTGGCACCCCGAGCACGAGCATGGCGCTGATCGCGACCTCGGGCACGAACTCGCTCACCCGCACGATGCGTCCGACGACGAGCGAGGCGAGGATGATCAGCCCCAGACTCCACCAGGTCAGCCCCACCAGCACACTGAACGCACTGGCGACCAGCACCCCGGCCACCACGGCGTTCACCCTGCGGATACTGGTGGTCAGGGTGGAGTAGAGCGTCACCTGGACGACGAGCAGCGCCGTCAGTGGGGCGGTGAGCGGCGCGGGCTCGCTGCTCAGCCACACCGCGACCACATAGGCGATGGTCGCGGCGGCGGTCGAGCGCAGCGTCTGGGCGACGATGGGCTCCCGGCGCCGCTTCATGAGCTCCGCGACCGGTCCGCTCAGGGACACTCCGACATCACGCACGACCTCTTCCTTTCCCCGCGGAGCCCGGCCGGACCCGCGCCGGTCCTCCGGATGGGCCGGGTGGACGAGCCGGTCCGCGACGCGCTCCGGTGTCCCACGGTTGTGCAGGACAGGGGAGGATGGGGTAGACACCTCTTCAACGGGTCGACCGGCATTGAGCCGCGCGGCCGCTCACATCTCCGAACGGTTGTGCATGCCTTCTTCACCGTCCCGCCAGGATCCGGTTCAGGACTCCACCGCGGGCGCCGCGCCGAGCGCGCGGCCACAGCACCACGGCATCTTCCTCGAACCCCGCTACACCGTCGAACTGCCGCCGCACGAGGGCGAGGGCGACGACGAGGCCCCCGTGGAGAGCTTCTTCGACCGGCCGGCGGCCACCCGGCGCCGTACCCTCACCCCGCGCAGGAACTAGCGCCCCTCCCGGCAGGCTTTGCCCCGTCGCGCCGCCCATCACGCACGCTCGCGGCGTTGGCCGAAAGCCCTGGTAGCTCCGCTACAAGGGCTCCCGGCCGCCTTGCGATCGCACGCACTGGACGACGCCCCTTCGGGGCAAACACTGCCGGTCACGGCACTAGCCCCGTCCCAGCAGGCTTCGCACCTCACACCGCCCGGACGGGCCAGGTCGTCACCCGGCCCGTCGGCCGTCCGTCCACGACCGCAGGGCGTCGGCCGCCGCCTCGTCGACGGGCCAGACGATCCGGTAGTACTTCAGCGCCTCGTCCTGTGCGACCAGCCGCATCCCCACCGCCGTCATCACGCGCTGCGACGCGATGTTGTCGTGATCGGCGTCCCCCTGGACACGGCTGACCCCGCCGGCCCGCGCGAACCGCAGCAGTCCGCGCAGCGCCTCGGACGCGTACCCCTGACCGTGGGCGGAGGGGATCAGGCCGTAGCCGATCGTGACGGCGAGATCCTCGTCGGGGACGCCGTGGAAGCCGAGACCGCCGATCGCGTGTCCGTCCGCGCGGCGGCGGATCTCGTACGCCCCGAAGGGCCGCGGATCACCGGTGATCGAACACGTCGTCAGAAAGCGCCGGGCCCCCGCCATGTCCCCCTCGGTGGGGTATCCGGGTGCCCAGCGGTCCCCGTCCGCGGGCTCGCCCGCCGCCACCCGCTCGGCTTCGAGCGCGCTCAGCGGATGGAGTACCAGCCGCTCCGTCACAAGATCGTCCATGACGGCAGACGTATCACGGGTCCCCGGTGTGCCACAGGCGTTTCACGCGATGTGCGGGGACCGGCCGGCCTGCCTTCGCGCCGGTTCGGCCGGCCGTACGTCAAGGGGGCGTCAACGTCCGCCGGGCCCGCGGCAGGGCCCCGTCAAGACCGCGGCCGCCTGCGCCATGGCCGGGCCCGCGGGCGCACGCTGGAGTCGAGGGCCGCCCGCCCGGCGGCCCCGGTTCCGCCGGACCTCCGCCCCGGCACGGCGAGGTGGACCATGCGCTGTTCGCTCCGTGACCGCGTCGCGCTCGGCGCCGCGCTGCTCGCGCCCCTGGCGACCGCGGGGGTGCTGGTGCCGTTCCGTACGGGAGTGGCGAGTACGAATCTGGCGCTGATCCTCGTCGTGGTCGTCGTGGCGGTCGCCGCCCTGGGCAACCGGGTCGCGGGCGCGCTCGCCGCGCTCTCCGCGGCCGTCTGGTTCGACTTCTTCCTCGCCCGGCCCTTCGAACGCTTCACCGTCACCAGCACGAGGGACCTCACCACGGCCCTCCTGCTGCTCGCCGTGGGGCTCGCCGTCTCCCAACTCGCCGCGCGGGCCCGGCGGCTGCGGGTCATGACCGTGGTCGACGCGGGGCTCCTCGCCCGGATCCACGACACCGCCCGGCTGGCACGGACCACCGGCTCCTCCGCCGCCGTGGTCGACCAGGTCGGCCGTCACCTGGTCGACATCCTGCGGCTGGAGAGCTGCCGGTTCGAGTACGGGAGCCTGCTCGGGCACCCGGCGCGGCTGGAGCAGGACGGCACCGTCGTCGTGGACCGCGAGCCCTGGGACCTGGAGGGACGCGGCTGGCCGGCCGGGGAGATCGAACTCCGGGCGGCGGCGGGCGGCCACTACCAGGGCCGCTTCATGCTCCGGCCCACGCCGGGGATCGTCCCCACCCGGCAGATCCGGCAGGTCGCGGTGACGCTCGCCGACGACGTCGGCGCGGCGCTCGAAGGGGCGGGCCCGGTCCTGGACCGCTAACACCTGGACCGCTAAGACCTGTGCCGCCCTGGGCGCCGGGCTAACGGGTGGCCGCCGGTGTCCGGTCGGCCGCGAGCGCCGCGACGAGCGCGGCGTGGTCGGCCCTGTTCCGGTCGGCGTAGCGCAGCGCGAAGTCCGCCAGCGCGCGGTCGAAGGTGTCCGACCCGCCGAGGTAGTGCGCGATGGCGATCCGGTCCCCGGAGCGGGCGTGCGCCCGCGCCAGGGCCCCGCCGCACAGCTCCGCGTACGTACGCAGCAGGGCCGGTGCCATGCCCTCGACGGCGGCGGGCCCCTTCATGTCCCGGAGCCGGCGCCAGTAGAAGTGGCGCCCCTCGGACCCCGTGACCCAGCCGAGGAAGACGTCGCCCGTCGCCTGGAGCAGCCGCTGCCCCGCGACCACCCGCCGGCCCTGGTGGGGGTAGACGCTCTGCTGGACATGCGGTTCGAGCACCGACCGCTCGGCCTCCTTGATCTGGAGGAGGAGCGGATCCCCGGCGTCGCGCCCCTCCAGCAGCACGACGAAGCACCGCGTACCGACGCTCCCGACACCCGTGACCTTGCG
Organism: Streptomyces sp. NPDC087310; assembly: GCF_044744405.1. Lineage (NCBI taxonomy): Bacteria > Bacillati > Actinomycetota > Actinomycetes > Kitasatosporales > Streptomycetaceae > Streptomyces > Streptomyces sp. NPDC087310. Next base: position 157,271 of record NZ_JBIUYF010000007.1, read on the forward strand.
GGCCACGTCGACGAGGCGGAACCGGTCGAGCAGCACCCGCTGCTCCTCGGGGAGCGTGCTGCGGTAACCGATGAAGATCCGCCGGAGCATCGCGGTGTCGAGGGGGCCGACCGGTTCGAGCAGCGGCGGATCGTGGATGATCCGGCGCCGCCCCTCCGCCGTGCCGGTCAGCTCCTCCACCGCCCGCAGCGTGGTGCGCCGCCGCGAAGCGGGCGCCTCGGCGCGCCCGCGCCGGGCCGCCCTGACGAGCGGGCGCAGGGCCGCGGTGCTGATCCGCTCGTACCAGACGGCCAGTTCACCGAGGCGCGCCAGCCGTCGCATCGACGTGCGGTACGCCGCGGCGGCGGCCCGCGCCGCGTCCCGGGCGTCCGACGCCGGGGCGCCCTGGTCGAGGGCGGCGACCACGACGCTCGCCGCGAGCCGCTTCACATCCCACTCGAACGGTCCTGGCAGGGTCTCGTCGAAGTCGTTGAGATCGAAGAACAGGGCGCCGTCGGGTGCGGCGAAGACACCGAAGTTCAGCAGATGGGCGTCGCCGCAGAGCTGCACGGTCAGCCCCGTACGCGGCTGGGGCGCCAGATCGGCGGCCATCACGGCGGCGGCGCCGCGCAGAAAGGCGTACGGGGACGCCGCCATCCGCTCGTGGCGCAGCGGCACCAGTTCGGGGACCCGGTGCGTGGCCTGCCGGGCCAGGACGGTGAGCGGGTCGAGCCGGTCGGCGCCCGGTATCCACAGCCCGTGCGAGGACCGGGACGCGTCCTTGCGGGCCGCCCTGCCGCGCTCCGCCCGGTCGGCGGGAGTGGTCATGACGCCCCTCTCCCCGTGGTCGGTGCCGTGGCACGGCCGGTCAGCACGAGCATCCCGCCCCGGCGGCCGGGCAGCCCGGTGCGACAGCCGTTCGAGTGATCAGGCGGTCCGCGCCGATCCGGGCCACGGGGCCGCGCGCGGAAACGGTTTGCCCCGTCCGGACATTTTTTCGGTTTCGCGCGCATTCGCGGAACGCGGCGTGTCGGCCCGTGGTGCGTGGCATGCTCGATAAGCGCCCTTACCGGTGACAACACCGCGTGTTCCCGGGGCGATTCGGGGAGGTCGGATGGATCCGGGCCGGAATTCCGCGGACACGACGTCGTCATCGTCTGCCCGTACGAGAGCCAAGGAGACCCGCACGGACCACACCCGCACGGACCAGGACCGTACGGGGCAGGACCGCAGGGCGGCGCGCCGCGAGCGGCTGCTGGCGACCGCGACCGACCTGTTCACCACCCGCGGCTACCCGGCCACCTCCATCGAGCGGATCTGTGCCACCGCCCATGTCTCGATCCGCGCGTTCTACGAGGAGTTCGAGGGCCGTGAGGCGCTGCTGATCGCGCTGCACAACGATGTCGCGCGGGCCGGCATGGAAGCCGCGCTGACGGTGCTCAGCGACCCCGGGATGGAGTCGGCGGGAGCCCGCGCCCGGATCTCGGCCCTCACCCGTGCCTATCTGGACGCCGTCACCGTGGAGCCCGTCGCCACCCGGATCGCGTTCGTCGAGGTCATCGGGGCGGGCCGGGCGGTCGAGGAGCACCGGCTGCTGTGGCGGAGCCTGTGGTCCGACTTCCTCAGCGGGGAGGCGGAGCGCGCCGTCGAGCGGGGCGAGGCCGTGTCCCGGGACTACTCCCTCGCCATCGTGGCGCTCATCGGGGCCATCAACGAACTGGTGGCGCACTGGGCCCGCGACGCCACCGCGTTCCCCCGGGAGCTGCTGGCCGACGAGCTCGTCCGCCACGCCCTCGCCGCGCTGGGCATCCCCACCGGCATGTCCGCCGACGCCATCCCCGCCGACGCCATCCCGACCGACGGCATCCCCACCGGCGGCCCCCTCACGGACGAAGGGAAATGACGCGATGACCGGACTCTGGCACCAGGTGCTCCACACCATGTCCCAGCCAGGGGCGTCCCCCGACGACGACCTGCTGGCGCAGGCCGCCGCGGACATCGCCCTGCGCGACCACCCGCACCCGCCGGCCGACGCCGAGGTGGTCCTGGGGATCGCGCGCACGGAGTTCGCCGCGGTCCTCAGCCCGAGCCAGGCCCAGGCCGCCCTGGACCGGGCCCGCAGACTCGCCTCGCAGCACGGCGCCGCCACCTGAGGCCCGAGGGCCGAGAGGCCGCGCGGCGCACGGTCCGCTCCCGGGCGGATAGCCTGAGGTCACGATGAACCGTTTGACGACACCCTGGGGCGAGTTCGGCCTCACCCGATTTCCCGAACATCCCCGCGAGACGCTGCGCGCGTGGGACGCCGCCGACGAGTATCTGCTGCGGCACCTCGGGGAAGGGGAAGGCGGACAGGAAGGCGACGGCGGACCGGCGGGTCCGGCCGGGCTGTCCGGGCTGTCCGGCACCGTCGTGGTCGTCGGGGACCGATGGGGCGCGCTCACCACCGCGCTCGCCGGCCACCAGGAGCGGGACGCCGGCGCCCTCGTACAGATCAGCGACTCGTACCTCACCCAGCAGGCGACCCGCGCCAACCTGCGCCGCGCCGGTCTCGGCACGGACGCCGTACGGCTGTTGTCCACCCGTGACACACCGCCGGAGCGGATCGACGTCCTGCTCGTCCGCGTACCCAAGAGCCTGGCTGTGCTGGAGGACCAGCTCCACCGGCTGGCGCCCGCCCTGCACCCGGGAACCCTGGTCATCGGCACGGGCCGGGTGACGGAGATCCACACGTCCACCCTGAAGCTGTTCGAACAGATACTCGGCCCCACGAAGACCTCCCTCGCCGTCAAGAAGGCCCGGCTGATCTTCTGCACGCCCGCGCCGGGGCGGGTACGGACCGCCAGCCCCTGGCCGCGCAGCTACGCGCTGCCCGAAGGGCTCGGCTCCGTGTCGGGCCGTACCGTCGTCAACCACGCGGGGATCTTCTGCGCGGAACGGCTCGACATCGGCACCCGGTTCCTGCTGCGCCACCTCCCGCGGAGCCGCGGACCCGAGCGTGTGATCGACCTGGGCTGCGGCAACGGGGTCATCGGCACCGCCGTGGCGCTGGACAACCCGGACGCCACGGTGACCTTCATCGACGAGTCGTACGCGGCGGTGGCGTCGGCCGAGGCCACCTTCCGCAAGAACGTCGACGCCGCGACGCCCGCGGAGTTCGTCCTCGGCGACAGCCTGACCGACGTACCGGCCGAGTCGGCCGACCTCGTCCTGACCAATCCGCCGTTCCACACGCACCAGTCGACGACCGACGCGACGGCGTGGCGGATGTTCACCGGGTCACGTGCGGCGCTGCGGACCGGGGGAGAGCTGTGGGTCATCGGCAACCGGCACCTCGGCTACCACACCAAGCTGCGCAGGCTCTTCGGCAACTGCGAGACCGTGACGAGCGATCCGAAGTTCGTCATCCTGCGGTCCGTCAAGCGCTGAGGCGCGAAACCCGGCCACGCGGTCCCTTCTCGTACCCCTCTCATCTGCGAGGAAGCATCATCTGAAGAATTGTAAATGCGAGGCACTCCGGCCTATCTTGTCGCACATGCAGTCCTACACGATCGGTCAGGCGGCCCGGCTCCTCGGGGTGAGTCCCGACACCGCGCGCCGCTGGGCCGACGCGGGCCGGGTCGCCACCCATCGCGACGAGGGCGGACGCCGTCTCATCGACGGCCGCGCGCTGGCCGCGTTCTCCGTCGAGGTCGCCCGGAGCGCCGCCGACGAGGGTGAGGCCCCGTACACCTCGGCACGCAACGCCTTCCCCGGCATCGTCACCGCCGTCACCCTCGGCGATGTCGCGGCCCAGGTGGAGATCCAGGCGGGACCGCACCGGCTGGTCTCGCTGCTGACCCGGGAAGCGGTCGAGGAACTGGGCCTGGAGGTCGGCGTACAGGCCACCGCCCGGGTGAAGGCCACCAGCGTGCACATCGACCGCGTCTGACCCGTGCCGACCGCGTCAGCACGTCCCGGCGGCGCGGCCGGGCCCGGTGCCTCTCCTCGGCGCGGTGTCCTTCCCCGCCCCGCGCCCTTCTCCGCCCCACCGCCAAGGAGCCCGCTGATGTCTCTCGCCCTCACCCGCCGCCGCGCCGCCACCGCGCTCGTGACCGCCGCCCTGCTCCTGCCGCTGGCGGCCTGCGGCGGCACGGACGACGCGTCGGACAGCGGCACCGGAGCCACGGACGGCGCGTCGTCGAGCGGCGCCCCCAAGGCGCAGCTCACCGTGCTCGCCGCCGCCTCGCTCACCGACGTCTTCAAGACGGCGGGCGCCGCGTACGAGAAGGCCAACCCGGGCACGAAGGTCACGTTCTCCTTCGCCGGTTCGCAGGAACTGGCCGCGCAGGTCAACCAGGGCGCCCCCGCCGACGCCCTGGTCACCGCCGACACCAAGACCATGGACGGACTGAAGGGCGACACCGGCACCCCGACGGTCATCGCCAAGAACCGCCTGGTCATCGCCACCGGTGAGGGCAACCCGGAGAAGGTCGAGAACCTGAAGGACCTTGCCGACCCCAAGCTGAAGGTCGTCCTGGCCGCCCCCGAGGTGCCCGTCGGCCGCTACAGCGAGCAGGTGCTGGACGCGCAGAAGATCGATGTGAAGCCGGTCTCGCAGGAGCCGAACGTCCGCGCCGTGCTGAGCAAGGTCGAACTGGGCGAGGCCGACGCCGGCATCGTCTACAAGACCGACGCCGCCACCGCGACGGACAAGGTCGACGCCGTCGAGATCCCCGACGCGCAGAACGCGATCGCCCAGTACCCGGCCGCCACCCTCAAGACGTCCAAGAGCGCCGACGCCGCAGCCGCGTTCGTCACCTGGCTCAGCGGCCCGGAGGCGCAGAAGATCCTCCAGGCGGCCGGTTTCCAGAAGCCGTAGCGGCAGCCGCCGCCACGACGCGCTGCCACACCACCGCGCAGCCGCCCGGACTTGTGCGGCAGCCTCGGTGACGCGTCGTGGCCCCGTGGCCCCTTCCCGCCCGATCCGGCCGTTCCCACCCGATCCCGGCCGTTCCCACCCGATCCAGCCCGGGGAACCCGATGAGCCGCTCCCGTACCCGTGGGCTCCGCGCCCCCGTCGCCCTCGCGCTGCCCGCGCTGCTCGCCGTCGCGTTCCTGCTGCTGCCCCTGATCGGGATCCTCGCCAGGACCACCTGGAGCGAGCTGGGCACCCATCTCACCAGCCCCGGTGTGGTCCAGGCGCTGAAGCTGTCGCTGCTCGTCTCCTTCTGGGCGCTCGCGCTCTCGCTGCTGCTCGGCGTGCCGCTGGCCTGGCTGCTGGCCCGGGTGGACTTCCCCGGCAAGACCCTTGTCCGCACCCTCGTCCTGCTCCCCATGGTGCTGCCGCCGACCGTCGGCGGGGTGGCGCTGCTCCTCGGCTTCGGCCGGCGCGGCCTGCTCGGGCCCTTCCTGGAGGACACCTTCGGCATCACCCTGCCGTTCCACACCTCGGGCGCGGTGGTCGCCGCGACCTTCGTCGCGATGCCGTTCCTCATCATCAGCCTCGAAGGCACCCTCGCCGGGCTGCGGCCCGCCTACGAGGAGACCGCCGCGTCGCTGGGCGCCTCGCCCGTACGGGTCTTCCTCACCGTCACCCTGCCGATGGTCGCGCCGGGGCTCGCCGCGGGCGCCGCGCTGACCTGGGCGCGCGCGCTCGGCGAGTTCGGCGCCACGATCACCTTCGCCGGAAATCTGCCCGGCACCACCCAGACCCTGCCGCTCCAGGTCTATCTGCTGCTCCAGGACTCGCCGGAGGCCGCCACCTCGGTCTCCCTGCTGCTGCTCGCCATCGCCCTGGCCGTCCTGATCGCGCTGCGCGGTCGCTGGACCGGCCATACGGCCGACCGCACGCGCGAGCGCGGTCCGCTGCCGGACGGCGACGGTACGGGGGACCCCGGGAGCCCCGCGCCGGAGGCGCCGCGAGCGCCGGAAGAGCCGGAAGAGCCGCAAGCGCCGCCGGAGCCCTCGGAGCAGTGGCCGCTGCACGCCGAGGTGAGCGGATTCAACCGGCTCACCCTGGACGCGGAACCCGGCACCACCATCGCCGTCGTCGGACCCAACGGCGCCGGCAAGACCACCCTGCTGCGCGCGCTCCTCGGTCTCACCCCGCGCGCCCACGCGGAGCTGCGCCTCGGTGAACTGGACGTCACCGCCCTGCCGCCGCACCGCCGCGGCGTCGCCTGGGTCCCGCAGAACGGCGCGCTCTTCCCGCATCTCAGCGCCCTCGCCAACACCGCGTACGGGCTGCGCGCCCACGGCGTACCCCGCGCCGAGGCCCGCCGCACCGCACAGCGCTGGCTCGACCGGCTCGGCGTCGGGCAGCTCGCCCACCGCAAGCCCCACCAGGTCTCCGGCGGGCAGGCGCAGCGCGTCGCCCTCGCCCGCGCGCTGGCCGCCCGGCCCCGGCTGCTGCTGCTGGACGAGCCGCTGGCCGCGCTCGACCAGACCACCCGGGCCCAGGTACGGCACACCCTGCGCGGCCATCTCGACGGGTTCGGCGGGGTCTGCCTGATCGTCACGCACGATCCGGTCGAGGCGGTCTCCCTCGCCGACCGGGTCCTCGTACTCGACGAGGGGCGCGTCCTCCAGGACGCGCCGCCCGCCGAGGTGACCCGGCACCCGCGCTCGCCGTGGGTGGCCCGGATGCTCGGCCGCAACGCCTGGCCCGGCGCCTTCGGCCCGGACGGGTTCGCCCTCGACGCGGGCGGCCGGCTGGTGGTCGCCGAGCCGCTGCCCGACGGCTCACGGGCCCTGGCGATCATCGCTCCGGAGGCCGTCTCCGTCCACCGGGAGCGGCCCGGCGGCAGCCCGCGCAACGTCTGGCCCGGCACCGTCAGGGAGATCACCGCCCTCGGCAGCAGACTGCGCGTCCTGATCACCTCGGACCGGGCCCCGGACCTGGTCGCCGAGATCACCCCCGAGGCGGCGGCCGAACTCCGCCTGGCCGAGGGGGTCCCGGTCTGGACCGGCGTCAAGGCCACGGAGGTCACCCTCGTACCCCTGTGACCCGTACGCCACCGGAGCCTTCACGCCGTACGAGCAGGGGAGCGAGTGTTGTTACTGCGTCAACTGGAGTATCTGGTCGCCCTGGCCAGGGAACGCCACTTCGCCCGGGCGGCCGCGGCCTGCTACGTCTCCCAGCCCTCGCTCTCCGCCGGTATCCGCAAACTCGAACACGAACTGGACGTGCCCATCGTCCGCCGTGGCCGCCGCTTCGAAGGGCTCACCCCCGAGGGCGAACGTGTCCTGCTCTGGGCGCACCGCATCCTCGCCGAGCGCGACGCCCTGCGCCATGAACTCTCCGCGATGCGCGGCGGGCTCGCCGGGACGCTGCGGCTGGGCGCCATCCCCACCGCGCTCACCGCCGCCTCGCTGCTCACCACCCCCTTCGTCGAACGCCACCCGCGCGCCCGTGTCTCCCTCGCCTCGCTCTCCTCGCGCGACATCGCCCGGAAGCTGGCCGCGTTCGAACTCGACATCGCCCTCACCTATCTGGACGACGACAGCCTGGGGCAGGTCCGCAGAACCCCGCTCTACGAGGAGCGCTATCTGCTCCTCACCCCGCGCGACGGCCCGCTCTCCGGCCACCCGGTCGCCCGCTGGGCGAGCATCGCCGAGCAGCCGCTCTGCCTGCTCTCCCCGCAGATGCGCAACCGCCGGATCATGGACGAGTACTTCGCCGCCGACGGGGTGCCCGCCGTCGCCCCCGCCATCGAGACCGACTCGGTCGCCGGACTGTACGCGCACCTCACGGCCGGCCACTGGTCCAGCGTCATCTCGCACGCCTGGCTGCACATGTTCGGCGTCCCCGACGGGATGCGGGTGATCCCGCTGGAGCACCCGGCGCACGGCCCCCGCGTCGGCCTGGTCATCGCCGACCGCACCCCCGAACCCGTCCTGGCCAGGGCCCTCCTGGAGACCGCCAGACAGGCCGGCGTACGGGAAGCACTCGACCGGCTCCTGGACACCCATCTGCGCCCGGCCGCCCCGCCCGGACCGCGTCGGCGGCGGCGGCCGGCCGGGGAGCTCCCCGACGGGACGGACAGGGCCGGATAGCCGTGGCCTATCCGGCCATAGAAAGGTTCGCTTTGACCGTGGTCACCGGCCGCCGGGATGGTGGATCCACCTTCCCGCTGCAACGGATGAGGAGCCGCAGTCATGGCAAAGGTGCTGTGTGTGCTGTACGACGACCCGGTGGACGGCCAGCCGAAGTCCTACGCCCGGGACGGCCTGCCCCGTATCGACCACTACCCCGGCGGCCAGACCACCCCGACCCCGCGGGCCATCGACTTCACCCCGGGCGAACTGCTCGGCAGCGTCTCCGGCGAACTGGGGCTGCGCGGCTTCCTGGAGTCCCAGGGCCACACCCTGGTCGTCACCTCCGACAAGGACCGGGACGGGTCCGTCTTCGACCGGGAACTGGTCGACGCCGACGTGGTCATCTCACAGCCGTTCTGGCCCGCCTATCTGACGGCCGAGCGCATCGCCAGGGCCGAGAAGCTGAAACTCGCCGTCACCGCGGGCATCGGCTCCGACCACGTCGACCTCGACGCCGCCATCGCCAAGGGCGTCACCGTCGCGGAGGTCACGTACTGCAACAGCATCAGCGTCGCCGAGCACGTGGTGATGATGACGCTCTCCCTCGTACGGAACTACCTCCCCTCCCACCAGTGGGTCCTGGACGGCGGCTGGAACATCGCCGACTGCGTCTCCCGCTCGTACGACCTGGAGGGCATGCAGGTCGGCACGGTCGCCGCCGGCCGGATCGGTCTCGCCGTCCTGCGCCGCCTCGCCCCCTTCGACGTGGGGCTCCACTACACCGACCGGCACCGGCTGCCCGAGTCCGTCGAGCGGGAGCTGGGCCTCACCTGGCACGCGAGCGCGGCCGACATGGTCCCGCACTGCGACGTCGTCACCATCAACGCGCCCCTCCACCCGGAGACCGAGGGCCTGTTCGGTGACGAGCTGATCGCCACCATGAAGCGCGGCGCCTACCTCATCAACACCGCCCGCGCGAAGATCGCCGACCGGGACGCCATCGACCGCGCGCTGCGCGGCGGACAGCTCGCCGGGTACGCCGGTGACGTCTGGTACCCGCAGCCCGCGCCCGCCGACCACCCCTGGCGGACCATGCCGCACCACGGCATGACCCCGCACATCTCCGGCTCCTCGCTCTCCGCGCAGGCCCGTTACGCGGCGGGCACCCGGGAGATCCTGGAGTCCTGGTTCGCCGGCACCCCCCTGCGTGACGAGTATCTGATCGTCGACAAGGGCGCCCTGGCCGGGGTGGGAGCCCACTCCTACTCCGTCAACAAGACCTGACGCACCATCAGAAATGTCCTGAAGACCCCTGTCCGACACGCGATCAGCCGTCCCCGCCGCGCTCCCGGCCGGGGACGGCTGTGCCGTCCCCGAACAGGGGCGCGGCACACTGGTGCGGTGTCCACACTTCCTCACCAGGTACCCCACGGATCCACGGCGGGCCACATGGTCGTCTGCGGCGACGACACGCTGGCCCACCGGCTGGCGGGCGAGCTGCGCCATGTCTACGGCGAGCGGGTCACGCTGGTCGTGCCGCCCGTACGGGCCTCCCGGCGGCCGCCCGCCCCGGTCGCGGGATCCGGCAGAGCCTCGGCCTTCTTCGGCCGGATGTCCGCGGCCATGGCCCGTACGGCGGCGACCCTGCCGGACCCGGCGGGCGACGACCCCGGCGGAGCGGGGAGCGGGCCGCGGGTCCTGGAGACCGACGAACTCGACGAGGACGCGCTCGTGGAGGCCGGGGTGACGGAGGCGGCGGCGCTCGCCCTCGTCCATGACGACGACGAGATCAACATCCGGGCCGCGCTCGCCGCCCGCCGCCTCAACCCCCAACTGCGCCTGGTCATCCGGCTCTACAACCGCAAGCTCGGCCAGCACCTCGAAGAACTGCTCGACCAGGCCGCCGCCGTCGCCGTCCCCGGCCTCGACGCGGCGGCGCTGGACGCCACCACCACCGTCCTCTCCGACGCCGACACGGCCGCCCCCGCGCTGGCCGCCACGGCCGTCGCCGGCACCAGCAAGGTCATCCGCGCCGACGGGCTGCTGCTGCGGGCCGTGGAGCGCAACCCGCCGGGCCCCGGCCAGGTCGCCGACCCCGGCCTGTGCACCCTCGCCCTGCTGTCGGCCACCACCAACGACCCGGCGGGCACGGAGGGGTCGGAGAACAGCGGCCAGGAGGCACCGCGGCTGCTGCCCGACGACGCGAGCGCCGCCGCCGCCACCGGCCGCGGCACGGTCGTCCTGGAGGCCGTGTCCCACGCCGGACCCGATCTGCCGCCGAGCCGGCTCGCCGGCCGGGGCGCCCCGCTCGCCTCGCTCTTCTCCCGCCGGCTGCGCTGGTCCTTCGCCGGGATCATCGCCGCCGTGCTGGCGCTGGCCGTCGCCTCGTGGATCGCCACCGACGTCCGCCCGCTGGGCGCCCTCTACCTCACCCTGCTCGATCTCTTCGCCATCGGTGACCCCGCGGTCGGCGAGCCCGTGAACAGGCAGGTCATGCAGCTCCTCGCCATGGTCACCGGGATTCTGCTGCTCCCCGTGGTCCTCGCCGCGGTCCTGGAGGCCCTCGGCACCTTCCGTACGGCCTCGGCGCTGCGCCGCCCGCCGCGCGGCCTGTCCGGCCATGTCGTCCTGCTCGGCCTCGGCAAGGTCGGCACCCGTGTCCTGGTCGGCCTGCGCGAGCTGGGCATCCCCGTGGTCTGCGTGGAGGAGGACCCCGAGGCCCGCGGTATCGCGCTCGCCCGCAGTCTGCGGATCCCGACCGTCCTGGGCGACGTCACCCAGGAAGGGGTCCTGGAAGCCGCCAAGATCGAACGGGCGCGCGCCCTGCTCGCCCTCACCAGCGTCGACACCACCAACCTGGAGGCCGCGCTCTACGCCCGCTCCGTCGCCCCCGACCTGCGGGTGGCCCTGCGGCTGTACGACGACGACTTCGCGACCGCCGTCTACCGCACCCTGCGCGCCGCCCACCCGCGGGCGCTCACCCGCAGCCGCAGCGTCTCCACCCTGGCGGCCCCTGCCTTCGCCATCGCCATGATGGGACGCCAGATCCTCGGGGCGATCCCCGTGGAACGCCGGGTGCTGCTGGTCGCCGCCATCGACGTCGCGGGCCACCCCCGGCTGGAGGGGCGCACCGTCGCCGAGGTCTTCCGGCCCGGCGCCTGGCGGGTCATCGCGCTCGACACGGCGGACCCGGGGGACCGGGCGCCGGATCTCACGGACACCCGGCCGGGGCCCGAGGGGCGGCGCCCGCCCGGGCTCGTATGGGATCTGCACCCCGGCTATGTGCTGCACGCCGGGGACCGGGTGGTCCTCGCCGCCACCCGGCGCGGCCTCGCCGAACTGCTCGGACGGCAGTACGCCGCCAGGACCGGGCCCGCGCCGGATCCCGGCCGGCGCGGCTGACCGGGGACGACGGGGCCGACCGGGGATGCGACCCGGCCCGGAGGGCACGAGAATGGCCCCACCGGACGAACGAGGAGGCGGCATGAACGAAGAGTCCGCTGAGCAGCCCTTGATCGAGAGCGCGACCCCGGACCGGCTGCTGCACACCGGAGCCTGCGACGAGGTGACGGCCGAGGATCTCGCACTCGCCTCCGGCCGCGATCTCACCCCGGAGAGCCTGGCCTGGGCCCGGCGCCGACTGGCCGAGCGGGGACGGGCGGCCATCGAGGAGCAGCTCCCGTGACGAGCCGGCCGCTCCCGCACGGCGTGCGCCGAGCGGAGCGGCCGTACCGCGACGCCCGTACGGGAGCGCCCGTACCAGAGCACCCGTAGAGCGCACCCGTACCGGCCCCGCCCGTACGGGCGGGGCCGGCCCCTCGGCCGGTACGCGTCCAGGTGCCCGAGCGCGCCTCACCGCGAAGAAGCGGTGGGGCGCGCTGTCATGCCCGGCCCCTCCTTCGTGCCCCGGTGTTCCCGTCCCCTCGCCCCGCCCGTCGCCCCGGTGATCGTGTCCGTAGGCCCGATGTCCTCCCGCTCGTCACCGAACTCCCTTACGCTGCCTCTCTGTTGACATGCCCAAGACATGCATGCCGAGAGGAACCAAGGGATATGGCAAAGCTTCTCCGTACGACCCTGGTGGCCGGCGCCGCCGCCGTGCTCGCCCTCGTCACCACCCCGGCCGGGGCCGCCGACACCGGCCCGTACCCCTCCGCCACCGGGGTGGGTGTCCACAACGCGTACGAGAAGGCCACCTTCCCCTACTTCGCCGACGCCCTGGACTCCGGCGCGGGCATGCTCGAACTCGACGTGTGGACCAATGTGTACGGCGCCTCCTGGCGCGTGTCGCACTCCAACCCGATCGGCAACGACAACAACTGCGTCAACGCGGCCGGCCCGGCCGATCTGCGCACCAAGACGCGCAACCGCGACCTGCCGGGCTGCCTCGCCGACATCAAGGTCTGGCACGACGCCAACCCCGGCCACCGCCCCGTCGTGCTCAAGCTGGAGATGAAGGACGGGTTCCAGGGCCAGGGCGGCCGTGGCCCCGCCGCACTCGACGCGCTGCTGACCGCCAAGCTCGGCGACGCCCTCTACCGCCCCGCCGATCTGGCCGGCGGCCACGCCGATCTCGACCAGGCGGCCCAGGCCGGCGCCTGGCCGACGCGCGAGCAGCTCGCGGGCAAGTTCATCGTCGAACTCATCCCGGGCACGGTCGAGGAGCAGAACCCGCTCGACACCCTGTGGACCGACCGGGAGTACGCCATCCACCTGCGCGACCTCAAGGCGGCAGGCAGGCTGGGCGAGGCCGCGGCCTTCCCCGCCGTCCACAAGGCCGCGGCCGGTGACCCCCGCACCCGGTACACGGACGCGACGATCAGGCCCTGGTTCGTCTTCTTCGACGGCGACGCCGCCACGTACGCGAACGGCACCATCGACACCGCCTGGTACGCCCAGCGGAACTACTTCCTGCTGATGACCGACGCGCACAACGTGGCGCCCGCCATCGACGCCACCAGCCCCACCGAGCAGCAGGCCCGCGACCGGCTGGCACTGCTGGCGCAGCGCAACGCGAGCCTGATCTCGGCGGACTGGCACACGCTGCCCACCGTCCTCGCCTCGGTGGTCCCGCGCGGCACGACGGCCCCGTAGGCACACCGCTCCCGGAGCGGCGGGGCCTCTCAGCCCGGCCGCTCCGGGTCCCGGCCGTGGGCCGCCAGCACCGCGCCGATCGTGTCCGCCTCCTGGGCCGTCTTGTCCTCGCGGTAGCGCACCACCCGCGCGAAGCGCAGCGTCACCCCCGCCGGATAGCGGGACGACCGCTGAAGCCCGTCGTACGCGATCTCGACGACCAGTTCGGGACGTACGGTCACGGTGAACCCGTCGTCCCGCAGCGCCAGTTCCCGCAGCTTGCCCGTCTGCCACTCCAGCATCGCGTCCGTCAGCCCCTTGAACGTCTTGCCGAGCATCACGAACGAGCCGTCGTCCCGCCGCGCGCCCAGATGCAGGTTGGAGAGCCGGCCGGTCCGTCTGCCATGGCCCCACTCGGCGGCCAGCACCACGAGATCCAGGGTGTGCACCGGCTTCACCTTCAGCCAGCCCGCGCCCCTGCGGCCCGCGCTGTACGGCGTGTCGAGCGCCTTCACCACCACCCCCTCGTGCCCCCGGTCCAGGCACTCCCGGAGGAACGCCTCCCCGGCGTCGGCGGGGGCCCCGGAACCGCCCGGGACGACGAGGCGCCGTACCCGCATCGGCTCGGGCACCAGCCGCGCCAGCACCTCGTGCCGGTCCGCGCACGGCAGATCGAGCAGATCCTCGCCGTCGGCAGCGAGGACGTCGAAGAAGACCGGCGACAGCGGCACCGCCGTCGCGGCCGACGTGACGTCCGTACGCGACCCGACCCGGCCCGCGACCTCCTGGAACGGCCTCGGTCCGCCCCGCTCGTCCAGCGCGATCACCTCCCCGTCCAGCACGAACCGGTCCCCGTCCAGCCCCAGTGCCGCCGCGCTCACCTCCGGCAGCCGGTCGGTGATCTCGTCGAGCGTGCGCGTGAAGATCCGTACCGCGGACCCGCTCCGGTGCACCTGCACCCGGATCCCGTCCAGCTTCTCCTCCACCACGCACTCCCCGAGCCGCTCCACCGCCTCCGCCACACTCGTGGCGCTCTGCGCGAGCATCGGCAGCACGGGATGGCCCACCGTCAGCAGGAACTCCTCCAGCACATGCGGCCCCTCCGCCAGCAGCCGCTCGGCCACCGGCTGCAGCGAGCCCGCCAGCATCACCGCCCGCCGTACCGCCGCGGGCGAGGCGCCCGACGTCTGCGCGAGCGCCTCGACGGCGACCGCGTCCAGCGCGCCCTGCCGTACCTCGCCGGAGATCAGCCCCACCAGGAACCGCTGTTCCTCCGCGGTGGCCGCCCCCAGCAGCTCCCGCACCAGCCGCCGCCGCTCCCCCTGCGCGCCGGCCCCGGAGACCGCCGCGAGCGCGGTGAACACGGCGTCCGTGCCGTGCACGGTCAGCGTGGCCCGGTCCGCGGGCGGCGGCGGGTCCTTCAGCGCATTCCAGCCGACCCCGATCCGCCCCTGCGGCAGCCGCCCCGCCAGATAGGGGATGACGACGGGCACGTCCCGCGGCCCGGCCGTCCGGAAGACACCGGCCAGCAGGGAGATCTTCCGGGTCCGCGCCGCGCTCTCGGCGACCTCCCGGGAGACACGGGCGAGCGGTGCCAGCAGCATGCTGCCATCGTGCAACGCCCGACGCGGCTCCGCCCGTCAGGAGCGGTCCCGGCCCCGGCGGCCGTACGGCGTCCCCCCGCCGCCGGGGACGCCGGTGCGGCGTACGCCGGACCCCGGCCCGGCGATAGCCTGGGGCCACCGGCGGTGGACCACCGGGCGGCGGCACGGGCAGGGGAGGCAGGGACCATGAGGGGGACCGGCGCGGGGGCGACGGCGACGACGGATCCGGCAGCGGCGACCGGCCCCGGGCCGCTCGGCCCCGACACGTGTCCCGCCCCGTACACACTCCAGGCCAGGGCCGCCATACTGGACGGGCCGGGGAGGGCGCAGCGAGGGTGACGGGGGGACACGGCACGCGATGGCGGACAGCATGCTGATCCAGGGCCGTTACCGGCTGCTCGATCTCATCGGACGCGGCGGGATGGGCGAGGTCTGGCGGGCACGCGACGAGTCCCTCGGCCGGCAGGTCGCGGTCAAATGCCTCAAGCCGCTCGGCCCGCAGCGCGACGACTCCCTCACCCGGATCATGCGCGAGCGGTTCCGCCGCGAGGCCCGGGTCGCCGCGGCCCTCCAGCACCGCGGCGTCACCGTCGTCCACGACTTCGGCGAGTACGACGGGGTCCTCTACCTCGTCATGGAACTGCTGGAGGGCCGCAACCTCAGCCAGCTCCTGGAGGACCACGGGAACGTCCTGCCGGTGGCCGACGTCGTCGACATCGCCGAGCAGGTCGCCGACGCCCTCGCGTACACCCACGAACAGGGCATCGTCCACCGCGATCTGAAGCCCGCCAACATCATGCGGCTCACCAGCGGCGCGGTGAAGATCTGCGACTTCGGCATCGCGCGCCTCGGCCACGACATCGGCTTCACCTCGCGCCTCACCGGTACGGGCATCGCCATGGGGACCCCGCACTACATGTCGCCCGAACAGATCGGCGGCGGCCCGGTCGACCACCGCAGCGATCTCTACTCGCTCGGCTGCGTGCTGTACGAGATCGCCACCGGCGCCCCGCCCTTCGACCTGGAGGACGCCTGGTCGGTGCTGGTCGGCCACCGCGACACCATCCCCGAGGCGCCCAGCGGCCACCGCTCGGAGCTGCCCGCGTTCTTCGACGGGATCGTCCTCGACCTGCTGGCCAAGACCCCCGAGGAGCGCCCCGCCGACGCGGGCGACCTCCGGCGCCGGATCACCGCCGCCCGCGTCGGTACGGGACTCGGCGCCGGCCTCGGCACGGGCCTCGGCGGGTACGGCTACCCCGCGCTCGGCGGCCCCGGCGCGGGCACGGCCGCGTACTCCCTCGGCGGGTACGGGACGGGGCGCCCCGACGGCGCGCCCCTGCCGTCCTGGACCCGCTCCATGACCACCGGGCACAAGGCGATCGGCCCGGCCGACCTGCGGCCCACCCCGCCCGACCTCACCGCGGGGCTGACCGGCGAGTGGACCGCCCCCGCCGACCCGCGCGCCGGGCACCCCCGGCCGGCCGCCCCGGGGCGGCCCACCCCCTCGCCCGACCAGCTCGCCGTCCTGACCGGCAGACACAACGCCGGTCTCAGCCTTGGCCGGCTCGGCCGGTGGGAGGAGGCGGGCGAGGTGCACCGCGCGGTCGCCGCCGAGCGCGAGCACGCGCTCGGCCCGGACCACCCGGACACCCTCGGCAGCCGCTACGAGGTCGGCTTCACCCTCAGCAGGACCGGCCGTACGGCGGACGCGCTCCGCGAGTTCACCCGGGTCGCGGAGGGCCGCGAGCGGGTCTTCGGCCCGGACCACCCGGAGACGCTCGCCGCGCGCCAGGAGACGGCGTACGTACTCGGCCAGCTCGGTCGGCACTTCGAGGCCCACGAGGTGTTCGCGGCGGTCCTCGCCTCCCGTGAACGCACCATGGGCCCCGACCACGCCGACACCCTGCGCTGCCGCCACAACCTCGCCTACAACCTCGGCAGACTGGGCCGGCTCGACGACGCCCACCGGCTCGCCGGCGACGTGGCCGCCGCGCGCGCCAGGGTGCTCGGCCCCGGCCACCCGGACACCCTGATCAGCCGGTACGAGGTGGCGTACGCGCTGGGTCAGCTCGGCCGCTGGCCCGAGGCGCTGACCGCCTACCGCGAGGTCGCCGCCGGCCGCGCCGAATCCCTCGGCGCCGACCACCCCGACACCCTCGCCGCCCGCTACGAGGTCGGCATCAGCCTCGGCCGGCTCGGCGAGAGCACGGAGGCGCTGGAGCTCTACCGCGCGCTGGCGGAGGACCGTACCCGGATCCAGGGCGCGCACCACCCCGAGACCCTGCGCGCCCGGCACGGCTTCTGCGTCAACCTCGGACGTCTCTCCCGCTGGGAGGAGGCGCTCGCCGAGTCCCGTGACGTCTGCGCGATCCGCGAACGCGTCCTCGGCGCCGACCACCCCGACACCCTCGTCAGCCGCCGGGAGATCGCCGTCGGACTGGGCTGGCTCGGCCGCTGGTCCGACGCCCTCTCCGTCTACCGGCAGGTCGCCGACACCCGCGACCGGGTCCTCGGCGCCACCCACCCCGACGCGCTCGCCAGCCGCAACGACGAGGCCCACTGCCTGGAACAGCTCGGCAGGGGAGCGGAGGCGGTGCAGCTCTACCGGCAGGTGGCGGCGCTGCGCCAGCAGCACGGCGCGCGCGGATACTGACGGCGCGCGCCCCCCCCGTAACTCCCCCTCGGGCCCTTCGCGTACGTCGCCACCCCCGGGGCCCTTCGCGTACGTCGCTTCCGTGCCCGGTCTGGCCCCGAGATCATCCGCGTGTTACCAAGGGCCATGCCCGCACACGCCTCGTACGACGCCGTCATCGTGGGCGGCGGCCACAACGGCCTGGTCGCCGCCGCCTACCTCGCCCGCGCCGGACGCTCCGTCCTCGTCCTCGAACGGCTCGGCGCCACCGGAGGCGCCGCCGTCTCCAGCCGCCCCTTCCCCGGGGTGGACGCCCGGCTCTCCCGCTACTCGTACCTGGTCTCCCTGCTGCCCGACACCATCGTGCGGGACCTGGGGCTGCGCTTCGCCGTACGCAAACGCACCGTCTCCTCGTACACCCCCCTGGGCGACGGCGGACTGCTGGTCGGCGGGGACCGTACGCGGGACTCCTTCGCCGCGCTGACCGGCTCGGACACGGAGTACGCGGCGTGGCGGGAGTTCTACGCGACGACGGCGCGCGTCGCCGAACGGATCTTCCCCACCCTCACCGAACCGCTGCCCACGCGCGCCGCGCTGCGCGAGCGGATCGGCGACGAGACCGCCTGGCGGATGCTGTTCGAGGAGCCGATCGGCGCCGCGATCGAGGAGCGGTTCGACCACGACCTGGTCCGGGGCGTCGTCCTGACCGACGCCCTCATCGGCACCTTCGCCGACGCCCACGACCCGTCCCTCGTACAGAACCGCTGCTTCCTCTACCACGTGATCGGCGGCGGGACCGGCGACTGGGACGTCCCCGTGGGCGGCATGGGCGCGCTCACCGACGCCCTGGCCGACGCGGCGCGGGCGGCGGGCGCGGAGATCGCCACCGGGCACGAGGTGACCGCCGTCGCGACCGACGGGACGCACGCCGAGGTCACCTACCGGACGGGCGACACGGAAGGCGTGGTGGCGGGCCGCCGGATCCTCGTCAACGCCTCGCCCCAGGCCCTCGCCGCCCTCCTCGGCGAGGAGCCGCCCGAGGCGGCGGAGGGCGCCCAGCTCAAGGTCAACATGGTGCTGCGCCGGCTGCCGGAACTGCGCGACCGGTCCGTCGACCCCCGGGAGGCGTTCGCCGGTACGTTCCACATCGCGGAGGGATACGGCCAGTTGGCCACGGCGTACGCACAGGCGGCGGCGGGCGCGCTGCCGAGCGCCCCGCCGTCCGAGATCTACTGCCACACCCTCACCGACCCGTCGATCCTCGGACCGGAACCGGCCGCGCGGGGCTGGCAGACCCTCACCCTGTTCGGACTGCACACGCCCGCACGGCTGTTCGCCCAGGACAACGACGCGGCGCGTGCGGAGCTGCTCGCGGCGACGCTCGCCCAGCTCGACGAGCGGCTGGCGGAACCGATCGCCGACTGTCTCGCCCTGGACGAGGACGGCCGCCCCTGTGTCGAGGCGAAGACACCGCTCGACCTCGAACGCGAACTCCGGCTGCCCGGCGGCCACATCTTCCACCGCGACCTCGCCTTCCCGTACGAGGACGGCTCCACCGGCCGCTGGGGCGTGGCGACGGCGCACCCGAACGTCCTGCTGTGCGGCGCGGGCGCGGTACGCGGCGGCGGGGTCAGCGGGGTGGCGGGCCACAACGCGGCGATGGCGGCCCTGGGCAGGTAGCGGGGTCGGGCGAGGGGTGCTCAGTCCTCCGAGGGCGCCCAGCCGGCCGCCGTGATCCGCGCCGCGTCCTTCCCCCGCGCCTCGTCGAAGAGCGTACGGCCGCCGTCCTCGACCCGCAGGCCGCTCACGTACACGCCCCGCCCCACGTACAGCCGGTCCGTCGTGTACCGCCAGCGCAGCACGGTCTCGCGCCCCCGCCACGCCCCGAGTTCCGCGGTCAGCCGGTGCCAGACCCGCCCCGACCAGCCCGTCACCGAGCCCGCCGGGCGTTCCCGCGGCTCCTGCCCCGCCGTCACGGTGGTGAAGGGCACCGGCTGCCAGCTCGCCCCGCCGTCCCCGGACGCCTCCAGGAACAGGGTGTCGGCCTCCGGTTCGGTGTCCCACCACACGGAGCAGCGCAGCCGTCCGCGCCCGGAGGCCGGTGTGAGCGGGGGCAGGGTGAGCGTGGCCGTCGTCGCGTTCGCCATCCCGCCGAACCAGGCGGTACGGCGCCGGGGCGGCCCGACCGCCACGGCACGCGCCATCCGGTCGGCGGTGGCCACGCGCGGCGCGCTGCCCGAGCGCCAGTTCCGTACCGGATGGACGGAGTTGCCGAGCACGATCAGGAACGAGTCGGTCGTCGGGTCGAGGACGAGGCTGGTGCCGGTGAACCCGGTGTGGCCCGCCGTGGCGGGCGTGGCCATGGCGCCCATGTACCAGTGCTGGTACAGCTCGAAACCCAGCCCGTGGGCGTCGCCGGGGAAGGCCGTGTTGAAGTCGGTGAACATCAGCTCCACCGACTCGGGCCGCAGGATCCTCGCCCGGCCGTACACACCGCCGTCGAGGAGCGTACGGGCGAGGACCGCCAGGTCCCAGGCGTCGGAGAAGACACCGGCGTGCCCCGCGACACCGCCGAGGCTGTACGCGTTCTCGTCGTGCACCTCGCCCCACACCAGCCCGCGGTCCAGCCCCGACCACGGTGGGCGGGCGTCCTCGGTGGCGGCGATGGAGGGCCGCCAGGACGCGGGCGGGTTGTAGCGCGTGCGGTGCATCCCGAGCGGGGCGGTGATCTCGTCCCGGAGCAGTACGTCCAGGGTGCGGCCGGTGATCCGCTCCAGGACGAGCTGGAGCGAGATCAGGTTGAGGTCCGAGTACCGGTAGACCGTGCCGGGCGGGTCCGCGGGGACCTCGTCCCACAGGAGCTGGAGCTTCCCCTCGTGGGTCGGGGCCGTGTAGAGCGGGATCCACGCGCGGAACCCGGAGGTGTGCGTCAGCAACTGGCGCACCGTGATGTCCCGCTTGCCCGCGGCCCGCGCGGCGTCCGTGCCCGCGAACTCCGGGAGGTACGCGACGACGGGCCGCTCCAGCTCCAGCGTGCCGCGCTCGATCTGCTGGACGGCGAGGATCGAGGTGAAGAGCTTGGAGACCGAGGCGAGATCGAAGACCGTGTCCTCGGCCGTCCCGATCCGCCGCTCGGCGGGCAGCTCCACCCCCGTACCGGTCGTCTCGTCGTACGCCGCGTAGCGCACCGCGTGGCCGATCGGCCGGTGCAGGGCCACCGTCGCGCCGCGCCCCGCGAGCAGGACGGCGCCCGCGTACCAGGGATGGACGGGGGAGGGGCCCAGGAACGTCTCGGCGGCGGCGACCAGCGCGTCCAGCTCCCGCTGGATCAGCCCGGCCCGCTCGGCGGAGCCGCGGCGCAGCGTACGTCCGGCCGGTCCGGGGCCGTTCGGGGAGGCATCCCGCGCGCGGGCGCTCTCGGCGAACGGGACCGGCGCCACCGCGAACGCCCCGCCGAGGGCCAGCACCCCGCCGCCCAGCCTGCGCCGGCTGATCCGACCACCGGCCGCTTCCTCCGCCATGGAAAGGCCCTCCCCTGAACGTGTCTTCCGGGATTGAAAGTATCTTCCGAGATCCGGATCGAGTGCTGAAACATTCTTGCGGGACCCCGCCGGTGTCAACCCTCCGGGCCCGGACGGCTCCGGGCGGTCACCGAGCGGACCCACGCCACCTCTGGCAGCGTGAGGCGCATGAGTACGAGCCTCGGCGTCCGGTCCCTGATGTCCCGGTGGACCGTGGTGGTGCCGCTGCTCGCGGTGGTCGCCCTCGTACTGAGCTGGGGGCGCAGCCTGCCGGGGTTCGCGGTCGGCCTGGTCGCCCTCTGCCTCGCCGGTGCGGTGCTCGCGGCCGTGCACCACGCCGAGGTCGTCGCCCACCGGGTGGGGGAGCCGTTCGGATCGCTCGTCCTCGCGGTCGCCGTCACGGTCATCGAAGTGGCGCTCATCGTCACCCTGATGGTCGACGGCGGCGCCAAGAGCGCCACCCTCGCCCGCGACACCGTCTTCGCCGCCGTCATGATCACCTGCAACGGCATCCTCGGCCTGTGCCTGCTCGTCGGCGCGCTGCGCAGCCGGGTCGCCGTCTTCAACGCCGAGGGCACCGGCACCGCGCTGGCCACCGTCGCGACCCTGGCCACCCTCACCCTCGTCTTCCCGACCTTCACCACCAGCAAGCCGGGGCCGCAGTTCTCCCCGGCGCAGCTCGGCTTCGCCGCCGTCGCCTCGCTCGTCCTGTACGGGCTGTTCGTCGCCGTGCAGACCGTGCGTCACCGCGACTACTTCCTCCCCGTCACCCAGGAGGGCGACGTACAGGAGGAGGACGCGCACGCCCCGCTGCCCACCCGCCGCGCGACCACCCTGAGCCTGGTGATGCTGGTGGTGGCGCTGATCGCCGTCGTCGGGGACGCCAAGGCCGTGTCCCCCACCATCGAGTCGGGCGTCGAGTCGGCGGGGCTGCCGCAGGCCGTGGTCGGGGTCGTCATCGCCCTGCTGGTCCTGCTGCCGGAGACCCTCGCCGCGGTACGGGCCGCCCGCCGCGAACGGGTCCAGACCAGCCTCAACCTCGCCCTGGGCTCCGCCATGGCGAGCATCGGGCTGACGATCCCGGCCATCGCGCTCGCCATGATCTGGCTGGACGGCCCGCTCGTCCTCGGACTGAACGCCACCCACATGGTGCTGCTCGCCCTCACCGTGGTGGTGGGCACGCTGACCGTCGCGCCCGGCCGGGCCACCCTGTTGCAGGGCGGCGTCCACCTCGGGATCTTCACCGCGTTCGTGTTCCTCGCCATCAGCCCCTGACGCCCCGCCGGGCGCGCGCCCTCATGTCGCGCGCGGGTCGCGTAGGCCCCTTAGGTCGACAATCCGCTTGATCTTGCCCACCGAGCGCTCCAAGGTCTCCGGTTCGACCACCTCGACCGACACCGACACCCCCACCCCGTCCTTGACGGCCTCCGCGATCGCCCGCGCCGCCTCCGCGCGCTGCTCCGGTGTGGCCTCCGCCCGCGCCTCCGCCCGTACGGTCAGGGTGTCCAGCCGCCCCTCGCGGGCCAGCCGGAGCTGGAAGTGCGGGGCGACCCCCGGGGTGCGCAGCACGATCTCCTCGATCTGGGTGGGAAAGAGGTTCACCCCGCGCAGGATCACCATGTCGTCGGTCCTGCCGGTCACCTTCTCCATCCGGCGGAAGACCCGGGCCGTGCCGGGCAGCAGCCGGGTGAGGTCCCGGGTCCGGTAGCGGATCACCGGCATCGCCTCCTTGGTCAGCGAGGTGAAGACCAGTTCGCCCTCCGCGCCGTCCGGCAGCGCCTCACCGGTGAACGGGTCGACGATCTCCGGATAGAAGTGGTCCTCCCAGACGGTGAGCCCGTCCTTGGTCTCCAGGCACTCCTGCGACACCCCCGGGCCCATCACCTCCGACAGCCCGTATATGTCGACCGCGTCGATCGCGAACCGCTCCTCGATCTCCCGCCGCATCTCCTCGGTCCACGGCTCGGCGCCGAAGATCCCCACCTTCAGGGAGGTGGCGCGCGGATCGACGCCCTGGCGCTCGAACTCGTCCAGCAGCGTGAGCATGTACGACGGGGTCACCATGATGATCTCGGGCCGGAAGTCCTGGATCAGCCGGACCTGACGCGCGGTCATGCCCCCGGAGGCGGGGACCACCGTACAGCCGAGCCGCTCCGCGCCGTAGTGCGCGCCGAGCCCGCCGGTGAACAGGCCGTACCCGTACGCCACATGGACCGTGTGCCCGGGGCGCCCGCCGGCCGCCCGGATCGAGCGGGCCACCACATCGGCCCAGGTGTCCAGATCCCGCTGGGTGTACCCGACGACGGTCGGCAGCCCCGTCGTACCGCTGGACGCGTGCAGCCGCCGTACCTCCGACCGGTCCACGGCGAACATCCCGAACGGATAGTTGTCCCGCAGATCGGACTTGGTGGTGAAGGGGAAGCGGGCCAGATCCGCGAGCGAGCGGCAGTCCTCCGGGCGCAGCCCCGCCCGGTCGAAGGACCGCCGGTAGAAGTCCACGTTGTCGTACGCGTGGCGCAGCGTGGACCGCAGCCGCTCCAGTTGCAGTACGGCCAGCTCCTCGCGGCTGAGCCGTTCCGCCGCGTCCAGCAGAGGGGTCATGGCGCTCTCCCTGGTCCGTCCGGCCGCGCCGGCGGCCCCGGCAGCCTGGCGACCGATCATTCGGTTGATCGTCCGAAGTCAGTAACGCAGGAGCGTCCCGCGAGCGTCAAGGGACGCGGCGCCGCTGCGCCCTGACGGGTGGGACGGGGTCCGGACGCCCGGCCGGCGGCCCCCTGTCGCGGTCTGTCCCCGCACCGCCGGTGGTGGATAGTCTGGCCCGGGACGACGCAGCGGGAGGAGCAGGACGTGGCTGAGAGCACCACCACCCACAAGCCGCTTTCGGGCTGGGACAAGCCGGAACTCGATCTGAGCGGCGCGGACTGGCAGTCCAGCAGCCAGGGCGCGGGCGACGTGCAGATCGCGTTCGTCGAGGGCTTCATCGCCATGCGCAACAGCGGCCGGCCGGAGAGCCCTTCGCTGATCTTCAGCCCGGCCGAGTGGCGCGCCTTCGTGGTCAACGCGCGCGACGGGGAGTTCGACCTCACGTGAGGTGACGCGACGGCCGGCCGGTCCGCCCGGACCCGGTCCGCCGGGCCCGCGTCCCCGGCCCTCACCCGGCTCCTCCGGAGTGGCGCGAACCCGTACCATGGTGGGATGTCCTTTCTCCGCCGCCGCAGCGCCGCCACACCCGCGGGCCCGGACTTCGACGTCCTGGCCATGGACCCGGGTGACTGGCCCGGCAATCTGGGCGCCGGTCTGCTGCCCGCCCCCGACGGGAGCTGCCAGGGGGTCTTCCTCCGGTACGACCTGTTCGGCGGCCGCGGGCCCGCGATGATCATCGGAAATCTGCCGGAGGGCTCCCCGGCCCGCGAGCTGGGGGAGGGGCAGATCCCCTTCGAGGTGGCCCAGCTCCTGCTCGCGCTGGAGAACGACGAGCCGGTCGAGGTCATCGGCGGCGAGGACATGCCGGTGATGCAGGGGGACAACCTGCTGATCGTGCGCCGGCTCAAGCTCTCCGAAAGCCGGATCTCCTGCGTGCAGTTCGACCGCAGCGACAACGTCCTCGTCACCATCGCGAGCTGGGACCGGCCGATCACCGACGACCTCTACGCGCTGCTCAAGCCCCTGCCCGCCGAACTGTTCCAGCAGGGCTGACCCCAGGAGGACCGTCCACTTCACGCCATGCGTGAGGTGGGCCGTCCGCTCTCTTGCCGGATGAGTCATCGGACTTTTAACGTGACTGGCCATGACTCCTGGGATGAGCCGCAGAACCACGATCGCCTCCGCGCTGGGTGCAACAGGGGCCCTGGTATGGGGAGTTCCGGCGATGGCCGGGACGCCCGCCGGGGCCGACCCATCCGATGAATCAACGCTCTGGTACCGGAGCCCCGCCGCCGACTGGGAGCGCGAGTCCCTGCCCATCGGCGGCGGCGCCCTCGGCGCCGGGGTGCACGGCACCCTCACCACCGAGCGGCTCACCCTCAACGAAAAGACCCTCTGGACCGGCGGTCCGGGCGCCGCGGAGGGCTACCACCACGGCGACTGGACCGAGCCGCGCCCCGGCGCCCTCGCCTCCGTACAGCAGCGCCTGGACAGCGAGGGGCGGCTCGACCCGGACACCGTCGCCGCCGAACTCGGCCAGGCCAGGAGCGGGTACGGCGCCTACCAGGTCCTCGGCGACCTGGAAGTGACCGTGGCAGGGGCGCCGGACGTCCCCGACGCCTCCTACCGCCGCTCGCTCGACATCAGGAACGCCGTCGCCGCCGTCTCCTACACCCACCGGGGCACCGCGTACACCCGGGAGTACTTCGCCTCCTTCCCCGGCCGGGTGATCGCCGGACAGTTCACCGCGCACCGTCCGGGCGGGACCGGCCTCACACTGCGCTACACCTCCCCGCGCACCGACTTCACCACCACCGCGAGCGGCGACCGGCTCACCGTGCGCGGCGCCCTCCAGGACAACGGGCTGCGCTTCGAGGTCCAGATCCGCGTCCGTACCCAGGGCGGCACCGTACGCGCGGGGGAGGACGGCACCCTCACCGTCAGCGGCGCCGACCGCGCCTGGTTCGTCCTCGCCGCGGGCACCGACTACGCCGACACCGGACCCGCCCACCGGGGCGAGGACCCGCACACGGCCGTCACCCGCGCCGTCGACCAGGCAGCGACCCGCCCGTACGAGGCGCTGCGCGCCGCCCATGTACGGGACCACCGCGCGCTCTTCGACCGGGTCTCGCTCGACCTCGGCGGCAACCTCCCCGACCTGCCCACCGACCAGCTCCTCGCCGGATACACCGGCGGGAACGGACCCGCGGACCGGGCGCTCGAAACGCTCTACTTCCAGTACGGCCGCTATCTGCTCATCGCCTCGTCCCGCCCGGGATCGCTGCCCGCCAACCTCCAGGGCGTCTGGAACAACACCACCAACCCGCCCTGGTCGGCGGACTACCACGTCAACATCAACCTCCAGATGAACTACTGGCTCGCCGAGGTCACCAACCTCGCCGAGACCACCGCCCCCTACGACCGGTACGTCGAGTCACTGCGCGCCCCCGGCCGGCGCAGCGCCCGCCGGCTCTTCGGCACGGCCGGCTGGGTCGTCCACAACGAGACCAACCCGTACGGGTTCACCGGCGTCCACGACTGGCCCACCGCCTTCTGGTTCCCCGAGGCCGCCGCCTGGCTCACCCAGCAGCTCTACGACCACTACCGCTTCAGCGGCTCCACCCACTACCTGCGCGCCACCGCCTACCCGGTGATGAAGGAGGCCGCCGAGT
The DNA here is from genome assembly GCF_044744405.1 of Streptomyces sp. NPDC087310. Classification (NCBI taxonomy): domain Bacteria; kingdom Bacillati; phylum Actinomycetota; class Actinomycetes; order Kitasatosporales; family Streptomycetaceae; genus Streptomyces; species Streptomyces sp. NPDC087310. The sequence continues at coordinate 183,408 of NZ_JBIUYF010000007.1, forward strand.
TCTGGCTCGCCAACCTCAGGACCGACCCGCGCGACGGCACCCTCGTCGTCACCCCCAGCTACTCGCCGGAGCACGGGGACTTCACGGCGGGCGCCGCCATGTCCCAGCAGATCGTCCACGACCTGCTCACCAACACCCTGGAGGCCGCCACCACCCTCGGGGACGCCCCGGCCTTCCGCACCCGGCTCCAGGACACCCTCGAACGGCTCGACCCCGGGCTGCGCGTCGGCTCCTGGGGACAGCTCCAGGAGTGGAAGGCCGACCTGGACAGCCCCACCGACGACCACCGCCACGCCTCCCACCTCTTCGCCCTCCACCCCGGCCGGCAGATCGAGGCGGGCAGCGCCTGGGCCCGGGCCGCCAAGGTCTCGCTGACCGCGCGCGGCGACGGCGGGACCGGCTGGAGCAAGGCATGGAAGATCAACTTCTGGGCGCGGCTGCGGGACGGCGACCACGCCCGCACCATGCTCGCCGAACAGCTCGTCCACTCCACCCTCGCCAACCTCTGGGACACCCACCCGCCGTTCCAGATCGACGGCAACTTCGGCGCCACCTCCGGCATCGCCGAGATGCTGATCCAGAGCCACCACGGCCCGATCGAGATCCTGCCCGCCCTTCCCGCGACCTGGCCCGAAGGGCGGGTGACCGGGCTGCGGGCGCGCGGCGGCGCCACCCTCGACATCACCTGGTCGGGCGGGCGCGCCACCAGGATCGTGCTGCGCGCGAGCCGGACGGGAGAGCTGACGCTGCGCAGCACCCTGCTCCCCGGCGGGGAGCGGACCTTCCGCGCCACCGCGGGCCGGACCTACACCTTCCCCGCGCCACCGGACCTGCCCTGACCGTGTGACACGCCGTCCGGTGGCGACGCACCCCCTGCGGAACCCGCCGGTATCCCGCAGGATGGACGCACGTACGGGGGCCGGTGAGCGAAGGGACAGCATGGACAGCAACGCTCTGACGCCCGAGGTCCTGCGGGAACTGCGCGCGCCGCGCCCGTACCCGGCCGTGTCCCTGACGATGCCCACGCACCGCCGCGACCGCCACAACGAGCAGGACACGGTACGGCTGCGCAACCTCCTCGCGGCGGCCGGCCACCGGCTGGACGCCGACCCCGGCCTGGACCGCAGGACCCGGACGGCCGTCATGGAGCGGCTCACCGCGGCCGTCGCCGAGGTCGATCTGCGCCACGCGCTCGACGGACTGCTCGTCCTCGCCGACGCCCGCGAACACCGGATCTGGTACCTCCCGCGCGAGGTGCCCGAGCGTGTCGTGCTCAGCGACACGTACCTCACCCGGAACCTCGTGGCCGCCACCGCGCAGTCCCGGCCGTACTGGGTGCTCGGGATCGCCGCCGACCGGGCCACGCTCTGGAGCGGCTCCGGCGAGTCGGTGCACGAGCACCGTACGGACGGCTTCCCGATGGTGCCGCCGGAGGAGAGCTGGGACGTCGAGCGCGAGGAGCGGGTCGGGAACATCCCCAGCACGTTCAGCGACGAGGAGACCCGCCGCTTCCTGCGCACCGTCGACCACGCCATGGGCGCGGTCCTGGGGCGCCGTCCCCGCCCGCTGCACCTGGTCGGTCTCGCCCCCGCGCTCGCCCTGCTGGCGGAGGCGGGCAACGCCACCCACAAGGCCGTCGGACGGCTGGTCAAGGGCGGCCTCACGGACGGCCCCGCGCGCGTCCTGCTGAAGGAGATCGGCCCCGTCGTCGAGGACCACGCGCGCCGCGAGAAGACCGAGGTGCTGCGCCGTCTCGACGAGGCGAAGGGGCGGCGCACCTTCGCCGCCGGGCTGGACGAGGTCTGGGAGTCGGTACGGGAGAAGCGGGCCGATCTGATCGCCCTCGAAGAGCACTACCGGCGTACGGTCCGGGTCCAGGACGGCCATCTCGTCCCCGTCGACGAGGCGTCCGCCGCGTCCGCCGCCGATCCCGGCGTACGCGACGACATCGTGGACGAACTGGTGGAGGGGGCGCTCGACGGCGGCGCCCAGGTGGTCTTCCTCCCGGACGGCACCCTCGCCGGGCACGACCGGATCGCCGCCGTCCTGCGCTACTGACCGGAAGGTACGGGCGTCACCGGCTCCCCCGTGGCCCGCGACGCCCGTACGCCTCCCGTCCCCCCGTTCCGGCCGCGGTCAGCGACCCGCCGGACGCACCTCGACATCGGCCGCCTTCACGAACGCGACCCGGTGCCCGAACTGGATTTCGTAGTACTGCTCCGTGCCCCGCACCACCCGGTGGGAGGCCGGGTCGAAGGTGGCCGAGTAGTAGTACTCGCCGGGCCCCTTGCCCCCGGTCACGTACCGCTGGCCGGCGAGCAGCTTGTACGGCAGCGGGGAGACCGCCTGGACCGGCACCCCCGCCGGGTACGCCGACGCCTCCGGGTAGGCCCGCCCGTACACCGGCACCTCCGCGAGCCCGGCCCTCGGCGTCAGCACCGGCGCCTTCGCGCCCACCGCCGCCGGCATCGCACGGGGATCGAGGAACCACGCCTTCTGGCCGAGGTACCAGATCGCCGTCCAGTCGCCCTGCCGCCCGGCCACCGCGTACCGCTGGCCCGTCGAAGCGCGGGCGCCCGTGTCGTTGACGTCCGCCGTCGAGTCCTGGCCACCGGGGCGCAGCCCGGCGTCCTTCACCAGCGGGGCGTTCTCGTCCGGCGCCGTACGCAGCCGCACGGCGCCGGAGCCGTGCGGGGCGCACGCCGTGCCCGCGCTCCCGCACCCGGTGTACGGCGGCGTGCTGGCCGCGTAGTCGGGCCGGATCGTCACCACGGAGGGACGGGCGCCCCCGCTCGCCCGCAGCGGCTCGCCCAGCAGCTCGAAGTAGTGCGCCCAGTCCCAGTAGGGGCCCGGGTCGGTGTGCATCCCGGGGATCGTCGACGCGGTCGTGCCGGGCACGTTGTCATGGCCCAGGATGTGCTGCCGGTCCAGCGGCACCCCGTACCTCTTCGACAGATAGCCCACCAGCCGGGCCGAGGCGCGGTACATCGACTCCGTGTACCAGGCGTCCGGCGCCGCCAGGAAGCCCTCGTGTTCGAGCCCCACCGACTTGGCGTTGACGTACCAGTTGCCCGCGTGCCAGGCGACGTCCTTGGTCGGAACGTGCTGGGCGATCAGCCCGTCGGACGAGCGCAGCGTGTAGTGCCACGACACATACTCCGGGTCCTTGATCAGCTTGAGCGTGGTGTCCCAGGAGCCCTCGGTGTCATGGATGACGATGAACTCGATCCGCTGGGACTCCGGGCGGTCCGCCAGGTCGTGGTTGCCGTAGTCCCCCTCGCCGAACTCCTCGTACGGAGCCGGCACCCAGGTGCAGGAGACCGTGCGCGGGCACTCCGTGCGCGCCGGGTCGCCCGCCCGCAGCCCGAGCCGGGAGAGCTGCCCGGTGTCGGGGGAGACCTCGGGGCGTGCGCGCAGCGCCACTTGCTGGCCGCTGTCCGTGGTGCGCCGTTCGCCCGCGCGGATCACGTCGTACACGTCACGGGCGTAGGCGGCGGCGGTCGCGGAGTCGTCCGCCCCGGAGAACCGGGCGACCGCGCCGTACCAGTCCGCCGGGTCCGCGCTGAGCGGCTCGCCCAACTCCCGCTGGGCGGCGGCCAGCAGCGCGGCGCCGCCCCGGACATTGGCGGCGGCGCTCGTCCGCAACTCCTCGGCGGACAGCCCGGTCAGCCGCGCCGCGCGGTCCAGGGTGCGCAGCCGCGCGGGCAGTTCGGCGGTGGCCGGCAGCGCCACGCGGGCGGGCGCCGTCAGCGGGCGGGAGGTGTCGCCGCGCGCGTCCTCCGTCCCGTCCGAGTGGTGCGGGGCCTCGGCGAGCGCGGTCCTCGCGTCGGTGAGGTGCATCGGGCCGTAACCGCCGGTCACGCTCGGCGCGCCGCTGTGCGTGTCCCAGCGCGACTGGAGGTACGAGACCCCGAGCAGCACGCTCGGCGGTACCTGGTACCGGTCGGCCGCCGCCGTGAACTCGCGCTGAAGGGAGGCGGGTTCCGGCCGCTCCGCGGTGGCGGAGGGACCGGCGGAGACGAGCGGCAGCAGCAGCGCGGCGGACGCCACGACACCGCCGGCCCGCAGCGCGCGCCCGCGGTTCGGTCTCGGCCGTGGGGGGAGAGAACCTTGCAATGCAGCCTCCAGTGACGAGTGGTGCGTTACGTCGTGCCGGTCCGATGCGTCTCCCAGAGGTATCGGCTCCCGGACGATCCGTCAATCGGGCTCCGCGGCAACGATTTCGCACGTCAGCGCGCGTTTCGCGGGGTTTCCCCGCTGCGGTGCCCCGGCCTGCGACGCGTCAGTGGAATGTACCAATGAATGTATACAGCGGCCCTGCGGGCGGAGCGGGGGAGGACCGGCCGCGGACCCGCGGCCGTGGACGACCTCGGGTGTGGCGGCCCCGGAACGGCGGGGCCCGGTCGGCGGGTGCCGGCCACCGCGGTCAGCGCGTACCGACCGCCGCCCGCACCGCACGCCGCGCCATCGCGCAGTCGTCGTGCAGCCGCCGCAGCAACAGCCGCTGCTCCTCACCGGTCGGCGCGCCGCCCTGCTGCGCCGCCGCGGGCCCGCCGGGACCCGCCGGGGGTGCCTCCCGCATCGCGCGCTGCACCGCCGTCTCGTACATCCGGATCTCCCGGGTCAGCACAAGCATCAGGTTGACGAGGAACGCGTCCCGTGCCACCGGCCCGCTGGCCGCGGCGAGCTGGCTGATCTGACGGCGCGCCACCGGCGCGTCCCCGAGCACCGACCAGAGCGTCGCCAGGTCGTACCCGGGCAGGTACCAGCCCGCGTGCTCCCAGTCGACGAGCACCGGACCCGCCGGTGACAGCAGGATGTTGGAGAGCAGCGCGTCACCGTGGCAGAACTGGCGCATGTTCTGCCGGGCGCCCGCCAGACCGTGCAGCAGCTTCTGGAGGTCGCCCAGGTCCCGGTCGGTGAACAGCCCCAGCTCGTGGTAACGGGCGATCCGCGACGCGTAGTCGAGCGGCGCGCCGAACAGATCGGCCTGCGGACGCCAGGTGTTGAGCCGGGCGATCGCGCCGAGCGCGGCCCGCAGGTCCGCACGCGGCGGCGCCTCCGTCGGGTGGCGGGTCAGTGCCGCGGCGCGGCCGGGCATCCGCTCGATGATCAGCGCGCAGTTCTCCGGGTCCGCCGCGATGAGCCGGGGCACCCGGACCGGCGGACGGTTCCGGACGAACGAGCGATATGCCGCTATTTCATGACGGAACCGCTCGGTCCAGACGGGTGAGTGGTCCAGCAGACACTTGGCGACCGCGCTGGTCCGCCCCGTGGTCCCGACGAGCAGGACGGACCGGCCGCTGCGGCGCAGTACCTGAACGGGCTTGAACTCGGGGCAGATCCGGTGCACCGCCGTGATCGCCATGCGCAACCGCGCGCCCTGGGGGCCGGACAAGTCGAGTCTCCCGCTGAGCGTCTGGGTGACCGTCCCCGCCCTCAGCCGGGTCCGCCCCGCGTGGGTGGGGTCGAGATACGGTCCGCTGCCCGGGGTGACCGGACGCCCGGACCGGGACGGGGCGGACACGGAGGACGATGCTGTGTACATGGGCGATACAGATCCCTTCGTGTGCCGACGAGTTACGGCGCCTTCCCGCCCCGGCAGCCGTGAGGCACCCTGGGGAGTACGTCCGGTTGCCGGGCCGGGGTGGCGCGTTCCTACTCGACACCGGCGAACGGGTGGCACACCATCTGGCGCACCCTGGCGAACCCTGGCGAATAGTCGCCAGGTATCTGACTGAGCGTTACTGTCAAGTCAGCCGAGAACCTGGGGGCTTGACGTGAGCGGTGAACCCAACACCCGTCTGTCGGATCTGTTCGGCCTGGCCGGCTGGTCCAAGGGCGAACTCGCACGGCTGGTGAACCGGCAGGCGGCGGCCATGGGCCACCCCCAACTGGCCACCGACACCTCGCGGGTGAGGCGCTGGATCGACATGGGGGAGACCCCGCGCGATCCGGTACCGAGAGTGCTGGTCACGCTGTTCACCGAGCGGCTCGGTCGTGTCGTGACCATCGAGGACCTCGGGTTCGTACGGAACGGACGCGCGGGGAAACGACGGGACTCCGGGAACGCGGACAACCCCGACGCCCTGCCCTGGGCGCCCGACCGGACGGCAGCGGTCCTCACCGAATTCACGGGAATGGACCTCATGCTCAACCGTCGCGGCTTGGTGGGCGCGGGTGCAGCGCTCACCGCAGGAACCGTACTCACCAGTGCCATGAACGACTGGCTGCACTCCGACCCCGCACCCTCCGCCGGCCCGTCCCACGCCGACGATCACCTGAACGCAGAGCCCGCCGGGTTCGACCGTTACGAGGCCGCCCCCATCGGGTCCCAGGAGATCGAGGCGCTGGAGCGGTCCGTCGAGGTGTTCCGTGCCTGGGACGCCGCCCGTGGCGGCGGACTCCAGCGCAAGGCCGTCGTGGGCCAGCTCAACGAGGTGGGCGGCATGCTCGCCTACCGTCACCCCGACCATCTCCAGCGGCGCCTGTGGGGCGTCGCCGCCAACCTCGCCGTCCTCGCGGGCTGGATGTCCCACGACGTCGGCCTCGAACCCACCGCCCAGAAGTACTTCGTCATCGCCACCCACGCGGCGCGCGAGGGCGGCGACCGTCCCCGGGCCGGTGAGGCGCTGTCCAGGGCGGCCCGTCAGATGATCCATCTCGGCCGGCCCGACGAGGCCCTCGATCTGATGAAGCTCGCCAAGTCGGGCTCCGGGGAGGAGAATCTGCCCCGTACCCAGGCCATGCTCCGTACGATCGAGGCATGGGCCCAGGCATCGATGGGGCGCGGCCAGGCCATGCGCAGAACCCTCGGCGAGGCGGAGGACCTCTTCGTCTCGGACAAGGGGGACGTGCCGCCGCCCTGCTGGATGCAGATGTTCGACGAGGCGGATCTCCACGGTATGGAGGCGCTGGCCTTCCGTACCCTCGCCGAACACGACCCGAAGGCGGCGGCCATCGCGCAGGGCCACGCCAAGAAGGCGCTGGAGCTGCGCGGCGGCGGACGGCAGCGCTCCAAGATCTTCGACTACATCTCGATGGCGTCCGCCTGCTTCATCGCGGACGATCCCGAACAGGCCGACCGCTACGCGCGGCTCGCGCTGGTGTCGATGGGGGAGACCTCCTCGCACCGCACCTGGGACCGGCTGCGGGAGATGTACCGGCTCACCGGCCAGTACGCGGGGTACGAGAAGATCGAGGAGCTGCGCGAGGAGATCAAACTCGTGATGCCGAGGAGGGCGGGACTCGGCAAGGCCGACATCTGAGGCCCTGAGCCCCTGGCCACTCCCCGATCCCCCCGACCTGACCGTCACGGATCCACACGTCACGGCTTCACACGTCACGGCTCCACGGAAGGAATCCACGAAGGCCGGAACCGGCGCTGATCAGCGCGTTCTCCCGCCGATCCTGGCGGCCATCACACAGGCGTCGTCCGAGCGTCCGGCCATGCCGAACTCCTCGTCGATCGCCCGTACCCACTCCTGCGCGGTACGGTTCCCCGCCATCCGGGGCGCCAGCGCCAGGAGACGTTCCCGCTGCGTCCCGGTGCCGTCACCGTCGCGGGTCAGCCCGTCGGTGTGCAGCACCAGCACGTCACCGGGGAGCAGCCGGACCTCGGCCTGCTCGTACCCGGCCCCCGAGGTCGCGCCGAGCAGCACGCCGTCCGGCGGGGTGAGCGCGCGCCCCGTCCCGTCGCGGAACAGCAGCGGGGCGGGGTGCGCCGCCTGCGCCCAGGAGAGTGCCCCGGTCGCCGGCTGGTAGCGGGCACAGAGCACGCTGCCCAGCACGGGCTGTTCCGTGATGTTCAGAAGCTGGTTGAGATGGCCCAGCAGGGGCCCCGGCTCGATGCCCGCCACGGCCATCCCGCGCAGCGCGCCCAGCAGCATCGCCGTGGAGGAGGCCGCCGCGACGCCGTGCCCGGTCAGATCGCCCAGCGTCAGCAGGGTGTCGCCGCCGGGGAGTTCGAGCGCGTCGTACCAGTCCCCGCCGTTCAACGGGTTGGCCTCGGACGGCAGATGGCGCGCGGCCAGCTCCAGCGCCCCCGGGCCGTGCTGCGACAGCCGCAGCGCGCCGCGCCACGACGGGACCACGGCCTCCTGCAACTCGGTCACGAGCCGGTGCTCGGTCTGGGCGATGTGCTGTGCGCGCTGGACCGACCGGCCGCTCTCGCGCACCGCGCGCTCGCTCCTGCGCAGGGCGCTGACATCGCGCAGCACCGCCCACAGGGAGGCGGTGCAGCCGTCGGCGTCCACCACCGGCTCGCCCGTCAGATGCACCGTACGGACCTGGCCGTCGGCTCTGACGACGCGCAGTTCGCCGTCGATGGGCTTCCCGTCGATCAGACAGTCCGTCACCATGCCGGTGAGCAGGGCCTGGTCGTCGGGGAAGACCAGCGAGGGAACCTCGTCCAGCGTCATCGGACCGCGCTCCCGCGCCCGGCCGAGGATCTCGTACATCTCTGCCGACCAGTTCACCTCGTCGGTCAGGAGGTTCCACTCGGCGCTGCCGACCCGGCCCGGCGCCGGGGCCGTGCCCTCCGGCCGGTCCTGGTGGAGGCCCGCGCCGGTGGTCGCCGTGCCCGTGGCACATGCCGGGGGTGTGTGCCACTGTCCCCGCGGGGGATCGTCCGGGGAGGGACGGCCGTCCGGAGCGGCACCGTCCTCCGCGGGGCAGTTCTCGGTGCGGCCGTCCGCCGGGAGACTCTCCGGCCGGCCGGCCCTGAGCTGGTCCAGATGCACGCCCAGATCGTCCAGTTGGTGCACCGCGAGATCGCAGAGCGCCCGCTGCCAGCGCCGCAGGGCCTCGTCGTCGTCCACCGCGCTGTCCTGGCGCACCGCCGCCATGTCCCCGCGCAGCGCGCGGGTCCTGGCGATGAGCGCGTCCACCGTCTCCCGCTCGACAGGCTGCGGGACGGGGTGGTCCGCGAACAGGGGGGACGGCATCTCGTACTCCGATACGGGCGCGGTACGGCCTGGTCTGGATGGTGGACCGTTATGACTGTTGCACAAGCGCCCGGTGCCCGTAAGGCATTTGGCAACACTCGATCCGGTGGTGCTTCTGGCATATGCCGCAGGCTGGTCGATACCCGTCGCGGCATACGCGGCGGCGGCCCGGGGCCGTCAACGCGCCGCCGGCGGTTCCTCGACGGCCCGCTTGAGGTTGCGCAGCGTGGTGGCGATGTTGCGCCGCTGGAACGCGGCGAAGGTGTGGCCCCGGGTGGCGATCCGATCGAAGGTGTTCGCCACGAGGTCCGGCCAGGAGCGCCGGTCGTCCGTCCAGGTCTCGGTGACCCGAGTGCCCTCCGGTACGGCCTCGAAGCGGTACTCCCAGGTGGCGATGGGGCCCCGCAGCCGCGGCGTCCGTACACCGATGGCGTGGACGCGGAAGGCGAACCGCTCGCCGGGGTCGGCGGCGGTCACCGTGCACCGCGTGGTCCAGCGGGCGGGACCGCGCTTGTTGTGGCCGTCGAAGACCGTTCCGACCCGGGTCTCCCCGTCGCCGCCGCGCACGGTGGCCCCGAGGTTCTCCGGACTCCACCGGCCCATCAGCGCCGGTCTGCTGACCTGGGCGTAGACCGCCGAGGGAGGGGCGGCGACGACGACGGAGCCGGAAACGGTGAGGGTGCGCGGCATGGGAACTCCGATCCTGGACCCCGACAGTAACGCGGACGCGGGACGCCGGATGCCGGGCGCGGGATGTCGGACGCCGGGCGCCGGGAGCACCGGGCGCCCGGCGGTTCAGACGACGGGGATCCGGTGCAGGCCGACCAGGACGCGCCAGATCCGGGTGGCGATGGTCTCCGGGGTCTCCTCGATCAGCCCGTGCAGCCAGTCGGCCAGCACCCCGGCGAAGGACGCGGCCACCGCCGAGGCGATCAGATCGGGCTCGGGCGCCCCGGCCAGGGCGCGTTCGGTACGGCTGCGCTCGCGCAGCTCGCGGTGGAGCAGCTCACCCAGCGGGCCGCCGCCCCCCGGCCGCAGCAGCGTCCGGTAGAGCGCGGCGTGCGGCACGAGGCCGGTGAAGAACGAGGTCAGCGCGGGCGGCGGCACCCGCGGGTCAGGCGTGCCCCGCCAGGCGTGCAGGGCGTCCACCGCGTCACGAACCACCTCCGCGCAGGCGTCGACCGCCAGCGCCTGGAGATCGGGGTAGTGCAGATAGAACGTGGCCCGGCCCATCCCGGCCCGGCGCGCCAGGGCCGCGACACCGAGCTCTTCGAGCGGCCCCTCCGCACAGGCGTCGAGCAGTGCCTGCCGCAGCCTGGCCCGGGTCCTGGCCGTACGGGGATCGCCCGCCGGGTCCCCGGTCATCCCGCCGCCAGGACGACGGCCAGCGCGATCGCGCCCGGCAGCGCCTGGGCGAGCAGGATGCGCCGGTTCGCCGTGATCCCGCCGTACACCCCGGCGACGACCACACAGCTCAGGAAGAAGATCTGCGCCCGGTACCCGGTGGGGTCGGCGGCGATCAGGCCCCAGACCAGGCCGGCGGCGAGAAAGCCGTTGTACAGGCCCTGGTTGGCGGCGAGGGGCGCCGTCGCGCGCGCCATCTCGGCGTCGAAACCGGAGAGTCCGCGCCCCGGCGCCCGCTCCCAGAGGAACATCTCCAGCACCAGGATGTACGCGTGGAGCGCGGCCACCAGGCCGACCAGGACGTGCGCGGCTGTCTGCATGATCGGGAACTCCCGTGGTGGCGACGACTGTTGGACATGTGTCCAGGAATTATAGACACATGTCCAACAGTGGGCCGTCCGGCGGTGGGCCAACAGCGGGCCGTCCAGCGGAGGATCGTCCGGCAGTGGCTCACGCCGGCCGTGCGGCGGTCACCAGATCGACTCGACCCACTCCGGGTGGTCGATGAACGGGTTCCGGTTGTGCTGGTACTGGTTGTATATGACGTCGTTGCGGCGCTTCTCGAAGGTGTCCGGCGGGTCCTCGTCACTCCACTGCTTCAGCACCGACAGCTTCCCCATCGCGGGGCTGGAGCCGTTGTTGACCTTCTCGTTGGGTTCGAGGTCGGGCCAGGAGTCGTCGCCCTCGTACCGGACGGCCATGTAGAGGAGCATCCGGGCGACATCGCCCTTGACCGCGTCGCGCGGCTCGAAGGAGTCCGAGTCGGTGTAGTTGCCCGGCGCGCCCGAGACGGCGCTGCCGCCGTTGTCGAAGTCCTTGTTCCCGCGGATGGAGTTGACCGAGACATCCTCCGGGCGCAGGTGGTGGATGTCGGTGCCGGGGCCGGTCGCCTCGCCGAAGTCGCCGTGGGACTTGGCCCAGACGTGCTCACGGTTCCAGTTGCCCGTGTTGCCGCCGTTGCTCGACTTCGAGATCGACTTGCCCGTGTACAGCTCGATCACGTTCGAGGAGTTCGCGGGGTCCTGGTCGGTGTTCTTGAGCGCCTCCCAGACCGCCGAGTAGGAGATCTTCGACTGGTCCTTGATGATCGTGTGCAGGGCGGACTTGAGCGCGGTGCCGGTCTTGCCGATCGCGTTCTGGTAGTACGTGTCGTCCAGCGCGGCCGTGGCCGCGCTGGACGACGCCGCCGCGGTCGCGGCCGTCGTGGCGGCGCCGGACCGGGACGGGGTGGCCGCCGGTGCGGCGGCGGCCGTGGTGGCGAGTACCGCGGTGGCGGCGCCGAGCGCCAACAGCGCGCGCCGGGTGGGGAGATGGCGACGGGACATGGGGGAGCTGTCCTCTCCGGGGGGCCGTCGCGGCACGCGGCCGACAGGGTGGGGGCGGGTGCCGCGTTGGGCGTGAGGAAACGGTTCAGCGGGAGTTTTCCACAGCTCCTGTGCGGGTGTGTGAACACACCGTGTCAGTCATGTGCAGGTCAAGTTGCCGAATGGATCAATGGACGTCGGCGGTGGGGGAGTTGGTGATCGCGCGGCCCTCTTGCTGCTGGTTCGGCAGGATTTGCCGGGCGGGTGTCACGCGCCTGCGAACTTTGGTCCATACCAACTCCTTGACGCCTGCCTGCTCCCTGCTTTAAATCAGTGACGGACAGAACCCCCGGGGTGGCCCTTCCCGTACGCCCGCGCGTACGCCATTCGGTGGTGATTTGTCATGCTCATGCCCCCACATGAAGTGATGTGATGCCCTGTGCGAATCTCCCTGGCACGCCGAGCGGCGCAGTGCGCCCTCGCTCTTCTCTGCTGTACCGGTGTGCTGACGGCGGTGCCCGCCTCCGCCGCCGCGCCCGACGCCGGCGCGGCCCCCGCCGCCGCGGCGGCCGTGACCTTCAACGACGACTTCAACGGTCCCGCGGGATCGGCGGTCGACGGCGGCAAGTGGCAGATCGAGACCGGCGACAACGTCAACAACCACGAACGGCAGTACTACACGGCGGGCAACAACAACGCCGCCCTCGACGGCCAGGGCAATCTGGTCATCACCGCGCGCAGGGAGAACCCCGGCAACTACCAGTGCTGGTACGGCCGGTGCGAGTACACCTCGGCCCGGCTCAACACCTCGGGGAAGTTCACCTCGACCTACGGGCATGTCGAGGCGCGCATGAAGGTCCCGCGCGGCCAGGGCATGTGGCCCGCCTTCTGGATGCTCGGCAACGACATCGGCAGCGTCGGCTGGCCCAACAGCGGCGAGATCGACGTCATGGAGAACGTCGGCTCCGAACCCGGCACCGTCCACGGCACGCTGCACGGCCCCGGCTACTCCGGCTCGGGCGGCATCGGGGCCGGCTACACCCTCCCGGGCGGCCAGGCGTTCGCCGACGCCTTCCACACCTTCGCCGTGGACTGGGCCCCCGACTCCATCACCTGGAGCGTCGACGGAAACGTCTACCAGCGCAGGACCCCCGCCGACCTCGGCGGTCGCGCCTGGGCCTTCAACAAGCCGTTCTTCCTCATCCTGAACCTCGCGGTCGGCGGCTACTGGCCCGGCGACCCCAACGGCAGCACCCCCTTCCCGGGCCAACTCGTCGTGGACTACGTACGCGTGACCACGGGCGACAGCGGCCCCGGCGGTACGACGGGGACCATCACCGGGCTGGGCGGCATGTGCGTCGACGTGGCCGGGGCGAGCACGGCGAACGGCACGCCCATCCAGCTCCACAACTGCAACGGCGCCGCCGCTCAGCAGTGGACCGTCGCCTCGGACGGTACGATCCGGGCCCTCGGCAAGTGTCTGACGGTGAAGGGCAACAGCACCGCCGACGGTGCGCAGTTGGAGCTCTGGGACTGCAACGGCGGTGGGAACCAGCGCTGGGGGATCTCCGGCGCGCAGGACATCGTGAACGTCCAGGCCGACAAGTGCATGGACGCCACCGGCAACAGCTCGGCCGACGGCACCCGGCTCCAGATCTGGACGTGCGCGGGCACCCCGAACCAGAAGTGGACCGTCAACCGCTGAGCTCCACGGCCACAACCGTTCCTGAGCTCCCCAGTCAGCAACCGCTGGTGAGCTCCCCAGCCAAGAGGGCCCGGCGGCCCGCCCGAAGAGGCGGGTCGCCGGGCCCTCGCGCGTCCGCCCGGAACCGTACGGACCGCCCGGGTCGGGGTGAGGGGGCCCGGGGTCAGGAGGCCGGCTCCACCTCCAGGAAGCGGCGGCGCCGCGGGCCCCGGTAGAGCAGGGCCTCCCAGCCCAGCGGTGTCAGCGCGGCGGCGCACTCCGTCAGGGCGCGCTCCTCCTGTCGCGCGGCCCCGCCGCCGTGCGGACCGAGCCACTCCACCCGTACGGTGCCCTCCCGCTCGCCCGGCGTCACGCGGTACCCCGTGGCGGTCCGCTCGCCGGAGGCGTCCACGGCAGACGCGGCGAAGGGGGCCGCCTCCAGCGCGAGCGCGACCGCCCGGACCGGGCGGCTCCGTTCCCAGGGCGCGGGGGTGGCCGCGGGATCGCCGGGCCCGGTGTGGGTCAGGCGCCTGATCTGGAGCAGCCCCTCGAACGCGGTCCGCACCTCGGCCGCCCGCTCCTGGGGTGCCGTGGTGACCGGTGGGCCGTCGCCCGTGGCCGCCTCGAACCCGCCGCCTGGCCGTTGCGCTCCGCCGTCGACCGTCATCGCCGCTGCCCCTGCCGTTCCTCGCGTCGCGTCCGTGGTCCGCCCCGGCTTCCGGGAGGACCGTCCGGCCGATGTTCTCAGCCGGACGGGTCCGTGCGGGAGGGGCGTCGGCCCGGCGGACGCGGGCGGGCATGGCGAGACCCCGACCGGACGGGGGGACGCCGGTCGGGGTCGTTCGAGGAAGGGTGCGGATGGCGGTCGCCTCGCGGCGGTGGGCTCCGTGGGGCTTCAGCCGAACGATCTTCCCCACGGGCTGTTCTCAGGTGGGCCCGGGGACTCAGTTCCACCCACACCCTCACCCCTTTCAACGGAGGGCTCGCACGGAATGTTCCCCCGGGCCTCTTCCCCGGGGGTGACGGGGTCTCCGGGGATCGCGCCGGGCCCCGTACTCCACTATGCACTGCGTGTATACGCCGTATGTATAGTGCGAGGCGGTTCATTCGCCACCACCGGTGCCCCTCAGGTGCGCCGGCTCTTCGCCGTGCCGTGAGCGGGTCCGGTGCTGCCCGCGCACGCCCTGTCATGGGGTCGGCCCGCCCCGAGAAAGAGGATTTGTCATGTCTTGGTACACATCGGTGTTCGGGAAGCGCGCCTGTGCCGCGGTCGTGACGGCCGCGTCACTGACGCTGATGCTGGGCGGCTGCACGTCGTACGACCGCTACTCCGCCGAGGACGCGAGGAAGGGCGCGAAGGAGGGGGCGGCCCTGACACCGGGCGCCGTCGACTGTGCGAAGGCCCGCTGCATAGCCCTGACCTTCGACGCGGGCCCCTCCACGTACACACCCCAACTGCTGGACACACTCAAGAAGGAGAAGGTCCGCGCGACCTTCTTCCTGCTCGGCAGGGACCATGTCGTCGAACACCCCGATCTCGTACGCAGGATCGCGGACGAGGGTCATGAGGTCGCCAACCACACCTGGTCGCACAAGATCCTCACGGAGCTGGACGCCGACGGTGTACGCGAGGAACTCACCCGCACCCAGGAAGCCGTCGAGAAGGTCACCGGCCACCGCCCCACACTGATGCGCCCGCCGCAGGGCCGGACCGACGACCGGGTCTCCGAGGTGAGCCGCGAACTCGGGCTCGCGCAGATCATGTGGAGCGCCACCGCCAAGGACTACTCCACGAACGACTCCGCGCTCATCGAGAAGCGCATCCTCGACCAGGCGGACAAGGACGGCATCATCCTGCTGCACGACATCTACCGGGGCACCGTGCCCGCCGTTCCCGGCATCATCGAGACACTGAAGGAGCGCGGCTACACGTTCGTCACGGTCCCCGAGCTGCTGGCCCCCGGTGTCGCCGAGCCGGGCAAGGTCTACAAGCCCTGACGGGACCCGCTCTGCTGGCGGGGGCGGGGGACCGGCCGTACGGTGAAAAAAGTAAGGGATCTCCAGGAGACCTGTGCGGTCGGACAGGCGGCGTGATGGCGAACAGTGAAGCGGGTTCCGGCAGCCTGATCTGCAGCCATCTCGCGGACGTCGAGGAGGTGGCCCCGGACAGCGAGGACAGTTGCCCGGAGTGCGTCGCCCTCGGGGACGTGTGGGTGCATCTGCGGGAGTGCCAGACCTGCGGTCACATCGGCTGCTGCGACTCCTCCAAGAACAAGCACGCCACCGCCCACTACACCGCGTCGGGACATCCGCTCATCCGTTCGTACGAACCGGGTGAGGGCTGGTGGTGGTGTTACGAGGACGAGGTCGTCTTCGAGGTCGAGGGAGTGGGTCCGGAGCGCCCGGCCTGACGGAAAAGCCTGGCCTGACTAAAACGCCCGGCCTGACGAAAACGCCCGCCGACTCTCACCCTCAGGTCCAGGGTGAGAGTCGCCGGGCGTACCGCCTCCGGTCAGCCTGAGGTGACGGTGAAGAGCGCACCGTCCGGATCGCGCAGGGTCGCCTCCCGTAGCGACGTGTCCCGCAGGTCCGGCGACACGTTCCCGGGCGCGACCAGCGCGCCCCCGCCGTTCACGGCCGCCGCGACGGACCCGGACACCTCGGGAACCCGGAAGTAGACATGCCAGCGCGGCCGCATCTGCGGATCCGGTGTGGCCTGCACGGCGCCACCGCGGATCTTGGCGACGATCTGCCCGTCCTGGCGCAGCACCGCGTGGTCCTCCTCGTGGACGAGTGTGAAGCCGTCCTCCTTCTCCGGCGCCCAGCCGAGGACCTGACCGTAGAAACGGGCGGCGTCCACGGTGTCGCGCGTCCGCAGCTCCAGCCAGGCGGGCGCACTGCCCCGGCCCACCGTCCAGTCGGAGCGCACCGCGCCCTCCCAGATCCCGAAGGCCGCGCCGTCGGGGTCCGTGGCGAGCGCCGCACGGCCGGAGTGGAAGGCCAGCGGCCCCACCGCGACCGTGGCGCCGCGCTCCCTGATCCTGGCCGCCGCCTCGTCCACGTCGCTCACCGCGAAGTACGGCGTCCACTCCACGGCGACCTGGAGCGACGAGGCGAGCGCGCCGATCCCCGCGACGGCCATCCCGTCCGAGAGCGCGACGGTGAAGTCCTCGCCCAGCCCCGCCGGCCGGTACGTCCAGCCCAGCACGTCACCGTAGAACGTCTGAGCGGCGGGCAGCTCCCGCGCGAGCAGACTCACCCAGCATGGAGCGCCGGCCACCGTCTGTGAGTCCATTTTGTCCCGCTCCACACCG
Organism: Streptomyces sp. NPDC087310; assembly: GCF_044744405.1. Taxonomy (NCBI): domain Bacteria; kingdom Bacillati; phylum Actinomycetota; class Actinomycetes; order Kitasatosporales; family Streptomycetaceae; genus Streptomyces; species Streptomyces sp. NPDC087310. Next base: position 200,059 of record NZ_JBIUYF010000007.1, read on the forward strand.
CTCACTCCGCCCTCGTCAGACACGTCTTGCTCATACGTATTGCCGCTGTTCGGTGTCTCTACTCTGCCAGGCCGCGCGCAACTTGAACGCCGCGCGCGGTCCCGGCCGGGAGCAGGCGTACGAGGTCAGGCCGGTGACGTCAGGTAGGTGACGTCACCGGGTGGCGGTGGCGAGGGCCGCGTCGGCCTTCGCCGCGGTGGACTGCCACAGCGTGGTGACCGGCTCCCAGACCCGGACGGTGCCGGAGGTGCCCACGGAGGCCGCGTCGAAGCGTGTGCCGTGGTGCGAGGGATCGCCCGCGACGGTGAGGAACGCGACGGTGCGCGACTCCTCGGCGGCCGGGTCGAGCGTCCGTACCGCGGCGAACGCGGAGCCACCGGCGGCCAGTCGGTACGGGGCGCTCGACGCCGGCGGCACGGGCTGCGCGGCCCCGTCCAGGTCGCCGAAGGTGACGGTGGGGATCCGGTCCACGGTGCAGGCGGAGCCGCCCTTGTTGGTGACGCTGATCCGGACCACGTGCGGGGTGGCGCCCCTCGCCGCGGTCACCTGGACCGCGCCCTCCCGGCAGACGGCGACGGCCGCCGGGGACGCGGCGGGCGCGGCGACGGCGGCCGAGGCGCCGGTGGCGACCGGGAGCAGGACGAGAGCGGTGGCCGCCGGGGCGACGAGAGCGGGACGGATACGCATGGTGTGTTTCCCCGTTTCGGTCGGTCTGTGGGTCTGTGGATCTGTAGACACCTGAACGGCCACGGTGGTTGTGCCGGTCACCGCTGTCCGGTCACAGGGCCTCCGCGCTCCTGCCGCCCGGATGGCGGTGGCGCCAGAACCAGAACACACCGGTCGAGACGAGCGCCCAGCCGGCCAGCACGGCGAACGGGAAGACGTGCTGCGCGTCCCCGAAGTACACCGCCGTGTGCTGGGCGTTGACGGAGGCGCCCGGCGGCAGCCGGCGCCCGATCTGCCCCAGCGCCGACGGCAGCAGCGGCCAGGACACCGCCCCGCCGGAGGACGGGTTGCCCAGCAGCACCATCAGCCCCCAGGTTGGCAGCATCGCCCACCGCCCCATCAGGGTGTTGAACATGGTGAACACCATCCCGGACGTGAACATGGTGAATGCCAGGATCAGCCACGACTCGACGAACGGCAGATGGAGCGCGCCCAGCCACCAGTCCACCACCGAGGCGATGGCGAAGGCGCCGAGCAGCGCGTACACCACGGTGAAGGCGATGCGTTCGCCCGGGTCGAGCCCCCGCGCGTGGACGCTCAGTTGGATGGCGCCGACAAAACCGATGATCACGGCGGCGAGCGAGATGTAGAAGAGCGCGAGCCCGCGCGGATCCCCCTTCTGGAGCGGCTTGACGTCACTGATCCGTACGGGCACACGGACGGCCCGGCCCACCGCGGGCGCCGTCTCGGCGAGCACCTGCGCCACGGACGCCCCGGCGGCGCCTGCCACGGCGAAGTCGACTCCGGTGCCCCGGAACGTCAGGACCGCGAACACCTCCTGCTGCTCCACCGCGTGTTGGGCGGCGGTGTCCGTGGGATAGGGGTGGAGTTCGAGCGACGCGTTGAGCGCCTTCTCCATGCCGTCCACGAAGGCGCGGGCGTGCGCCGTACCGGTGGGGCCCACCACGGCGGCGGGGATACGGTGCGGAGTCGGGTTCGCCATGTTGTACGTGTACGAGCCCGCGAAGAGGCCGGCCGCCGCCGCGAGGATGAACACCAGCACGACGGCGGGGAGGAAGGGGGACGCGGTGAAGGCGCTCCAGCGCTCCGCCGCCGTCCTCCCGCGCCGGGGCGCGTGGTCGGGGTCGGAGTCGTGATCCGCGTCCATGAAAGCACCGTAAACCACGCATATCGGTTGGGCTCAGCGCAGCAGAAGTTGAAGGCCCCCGAGAATCGTCGCCCCGATCACCAGCCGCTCGAAGAGCCGTTGGTCGATCCGGTCCACACATGCCTTGCCTATGAGGGCGCCCGGTATGACGAACAGTACGAGCGCGGCGTCCAGCAGCAGCGACGGCCCGTCGACCAGCCCGAGCCCCACACTGAAGGGCAGCTTGGACACGTTGACGATCAGGAAGAACCAGGCGGAGGTGCCGAGGAAGCCGAGCTTCTGGAAGCCCGCCGAGAGCAGATAGAGCGACATGACCGGGCCGCCCGCGTTGGCGACCATCGTGGTGAAGCCGCCGAGCACACCGTACGAACGTGCCTTGAGCCGTCCGATGGGCGCTCCGGAGGCGTCGCCGCCCGCGCCGTCCCCGTCCGTACCTTCTTCCCCGTCCGTACCTTCGCCGTCCCTACCGTCGGCGCCCGCCGTCTCGGCCTTCGCCGCCTCGGCCTCCGACTCCGCCTTCTTCCGTGTGGCGCGCCGCCGCCACACCGTGACCCCGGCCATCAGCAGCAGGATCGCGCCGATCGAGGTACGGACGGCGGCGTCGTCGGCCCAGACCAGGAAGAGCGTGCCCAGGACCACCCCCGTGGCGACCGCGGGGAACAGCCGCCACAGCGTCGGCCAGTGGGCGTGCCGCCGGTAGGTGAGCACCGCGATCACATCGCCGGCGATCAGGATGGGCAGCAGCACACCTGTCGATTCGCGCGCGGGCAGCACGGCGGCGAACACGGCCAGACTGACCGTGTTCGCGCCGCTCACCGCTGTCTTCGAGAAGCCGACGAGTGTCGCCGCCGCGGCCAGCGCGGCCAGTCCCCACCAAGTGATGTCCATTGCGGCAGCGATGCTATGCCCCGGGCTTCACGGACCGTCGGGCGGGGACGGATCGGTCCCCTGTTGTTCCGCCGGATCGGTCACCTGGTGTTCCGCGCGGAGGCCGCTCGAAGACCCGTCCGAGGGGGTCCGGTGGCGCGCCCGCGTGCGTAGGCTTTCGCGCGGACGGTGACGGAGGGGGCGGGGCCGGTGGTGGAGCCGGTGATGGAGGACGGCATCGGATGGCTCCTGGAGCCGTACCTCGTCGACTGCGTGACCTTCGCGCGCGGCATCGGCCCCGGCGAACTGGTCGCCCGCCTCGGCGCCCGCCCGGCCGGACCGGTCGGGCCCGCCTCCGTGGCGGAGGCCCTGGACGCGCTCGCGGCGCCGGGCGTCGACGGCGTCGCCCGGGTCGGCCGGGCGGCGGGCTGGTCCTTCGCCGTCGAGTACGGCGCCGCCGTCGGCCCCACCCCGGCCGGTCTGGCCGCCGTCTCGCGCGGGGGCGTCGAGGCCGTCAGCTTCCTGTTGACGCCCTCGCATCCGCCGTCGGTCTTCCGGCACTACGAGGACGGACGGCACATCTGCTCGTTCGGGATCGGGGCCGAGACCCACCGCGTGGGCAGCGACCCCGACCTGCTGGTGCCCGCCCTGACGGAGCTGGCGGTCCTGCCGGTGGTCCGGGGGCTCGACGGCGCCCGGCGCGAGCGCTCCCACCGGCGGACCATGCGGGCCGTCCAGGACCACTTCGGACTGCGGCTGCCCCGGCACGACGTCGTCGAGGGACGGCTTCCGCTCCATGTCGTACGGGAGCGCTGAGCCGGAGGACGCGGAAAAACCCGGAGGACACCGGCCGCCGGATTCCGTAACCTCGCCACGGTCACGGCACCCGGCCGCGCGAACCCCGCGCGCGGTACGCGGCGACCGGCGCGGGGCCAGGGAGAGGCGCATGCGGACAGCAGGACGGCGGATCGACGAGGTGCTGGACGGATACCGGCCCCACGACGCGGTCGAGGCCGCCGATGTCGCCCGCGTAAGGGAACTCGCGCGCGACACCGAGAACCCCTGGTTGCGCTCCGTCCCGCTGCATGTGACGGCCTCGGCCCTGATCGTGCACCCCGCCGGCGGACGCGTCCTGATGCGCCGGCACCCCCGGATGGACACCTGGCTCCAGGTCGGCGGCCACGGCGACCCGGGGGAGACCGAGCCCCTGGACGTCGCCCTGCGCGAGGCCCGCGAGGAGACCGGACTCGGCGACCTGACACCCTGGCGGGACGCCTCCCTCGTCCAGGTGGTCATCGTGCCCGTACCCGCGGGCGGCGACGAGCCCGCTCACGAACACGCCGACCTCCGGTACGTCCTGACCACGGCGGAACCGGACACGATCCGCCCGGAGAGGCCCGACGCGCCCCTGCGCTGGATGACCCCGGCCGAGGCGTCGGAGGCGACCTCCGAGGAGAACGTACGCGAGGCGCTGCGGCGCGTCGGGAAGCTGCTGGCGGCGACGGGCTGACCAGCCCGGGACACCCGCCCTCAGGCCGGCGCACCCGCCGGCAGCGGCGCCCGCGCGAACACCCAGGACACACCCGCGACCAGCACGGCGGCCAGCGCCACGACCCCCGCCAGGGTCACCTGGAGCAGCAGCGCCCCACAGGCCGCCCCGGCGAACATGGCGAGCACCGACCCCACCCTGCGGTGCGGCCGGGCACCCGTCCCGGCGCCGAGCACGCTCTCCGCGGTGAGCGCCGTGAGGGTCTGGGTGAGCACCGTCGTGGTGAGATCCCGGGGCCCCAGCAGCCGTACCGTCGCGTTCTGCAGCCCGCAGCAGAGACCGAGCAGCGCGACGATCGCCAGCAGCGCCCGGCCCTCGGCGCGCAGCACCCCCGTACCGACCAGCAGCGCCGTCAGCGCCAGCCCGGCCGCCTGACCGGCGAACGCGCCGCCGAGCCAGAGCCGCGGCCGGCCGCCGAGGAGCCTGCTGAGCTGACCGCCGAGGAACGCCCCGAGCACGAAGGCCGTCATCGCCACGATCGGCGCGACGACCGGCAGCCGGTCGCTCCGCACCACGGAGAACCCGAGGAAGACCACATTGCCGGTCATGTTGGCGACGAAGACATGGCCGAGCCGCAGAAAACTCACCGCGTCCACCAGACCGGTCGCGAACGTCATCACCAGCAGCGCCCCCACGGCCCACCGCCGCGCCACGAAAAGGTCCTCCGCCACCGCGCCCCACCTGCTCTCCGCCGTGCTTCTTCCGCTCCGCCGTCACCTGCCGGTCCGGCGCGTCACAGACCCTAACCAAGCAGGTGGGAGTCCTGATAAGAAGAACCCCGAGCGGGCATGGCCCCCGCGCCCCGACGCAGCGAAGGAGACTCCGTGCCCCACACGCCCGGACGCACCGAAGAACCGCGCGACTCCTCCGTACCGCCGCAGGTGCGGAACTGGGCGGGCAACATCACCTTCCAGGCGGCGCGTCTGCACACCCCCGCGTCGGTGGAGCGGCTGCGGGAGATCGTCGCGGGCGGCGACGCCGTACGGGCCCTCGGCAGCGGCCACTCGTTCAACACGATCGCCGACACGCCCGGCGACCTGGTCTCGGTGGCCGGACTGCCCAGGACGGTGGAGGTCGACACGGCGGCGGCCACGGTCACGGTCGGCGCGGGGCTGCGGTTCGCCGAGTTCACCGGCGCCGTCCACGCGGCCGGCCTGGCCCTGCACAACCTCGGCTCGCTCCCGCACATCTCCGTCGCGGGCGCCTGCTCCACCGGTACCCACGGCTCCGGGGCCGGCAACGGCACCCTGGCGTCGGCCGTACGCGCGCTGGAGATCGTCACGGCCGACGGCGAACTGCTGCGGCTCGCCCGGGGCGACGCGGACTTCCCCGGCGCCGTCGTCGCCCTGGGCGCCCTCGGGATCGTCACCCGGATGACGCTCGGCCTCGTACCCGCCTACGAGATACGGCAGCGGGTGTACGACGGGCTGCCCTACGAGCGGCTGCGCGAGCACTTCGACGAGATCCTGTCCGCCGCGTACAGCGTGAGCGTCTTCACCGACTGGCGCCCGGACGGCGCGGGGCAGGTCTGGCTGAAGCAGCGGACCGGCGACCCCGGCACCGATGCCGCGCCGGACACCTGGCACGGCGCCCGCCCTGCGGACGGCCCCCGCCACCCGGTGCCCGGCATGGACGCGTCGACCTGCACCGAGCAGGGCGGCGTCCCGGGGCCGTGGCACGAACGGCTGCCCCACTTCCGCGCCGGTTACGTCCCGAGCAGCGGCGACGAACTCCAGAGCGAGTACTTCGTGGCCAGGGAGGACGGCCCCGCGGCCTTCGAGGCGCTGGCCCGTATCGGGGAGCGGATCGCGTCCGTGCTCCAGATCGGCGAGATACGCACCGTCGCCGCCGACGACCTGTGGCTCAGCCCGGCGTACGGGCGGGACACGGTGGCCTTCCACTTCACCTGGTTCCCGGACACCGACGCGGTGACCCCGGTGCTGGAGGCGATCGAGGAGGCACTCGCACCGTTCGGCACCCGGCCGCACTGGGGCAAGCTCTTCGTGATGGGGCCCGAGCACGTCAGGGAGGTGTACGCGCGCTACGCCGACTTCGAGGCGCTGGCGGCGAAGATCGACCCGCGCGGTGTGTTCCGCAACACCCTGCTGGACCGGTACTTCCCTGGCGCAAGGTGACGTACGTCACTGATTCGATGGTGTGTCAGAAAATAAGTCATAGAAGTTTAACCTGCGACACAGACAAGCCTCAGTCGGTGTTCCTAGCCTCTCCCGCATGCCCCACCACCGTTCCGCCCCCTCCGCCCGCCTCTCCCTGCCGCGCCGGGCCGCCTTCCCCGCGGCTGCCGCAGCGGCCGCCTGCCTGACCGTATGGACGGCGACGGGATTCCCGTCGCCGTCCATCGGCGACTCCGGCGCGGCGCCGGGGGCGGACGGACTCTCCCGGTCGGCCTCCGCCGCCCTGTCCTCACGGGCGTCCGAACCCGACCAGATCCTGAAGCGGCGGCTCGCCGCCCTGCCGAAGCCCGCCAGGGCCTCGGTCTCGGTGGCGGTGATCGACCTCAAGGACGGCCGCGAGGCGGACTACGGCGTCGGCGCGGGCAAGCCCGGCGCGGGCGGGACCTACGACACGGCGAGCATCGTGAAGGTCGACATCCTGGCGGCGCTGCTGCTGCGGGCACAGGACGAGCACCGGACGCTCACCACGGTGGAGAGGTCCCACGCGACCAAGATGATCAAGGTCAGCGACAACGCCTCGGCGACCGCGCTGTGGCGCGCGATCGGCAAGGGCGACGGCCTGGACGCGGCGAACCGGCGGCTGGGCCTGACCGGCACGACCGCGGGCAGCGGCGCGCTGTGGGGGCTGACACAGTCGACCGCGGCCGACCAGATCGCCCTGCTGTCGTCGGTCTTCGGAAACGGCGCCGACTCCCCGCTGACCGCCGCCTCCCGCGCGTACGTACGGGGGCTGATGGGCGGGATAGCCGCCGACCAGGACTGGGGCGTCTCGGCGGCCGGCACGGCGACCGGGCTGAAGAACGGCTGGCTCTCGCGGAGCGCGACCGGCCTGTGGGACGTGAACAGCATCGGACGGATCGAGGAGAACGGGCACAGCTATCTGCTCGCCGTGCTCTCCCGGGGCAGCGTCAGCATGAAGGCGGGGATCTCCCTGGTGGAGAGGGCGGCCACCACCGCCGTCTCGGCCTCCCGCGAGTGGGCGTAGCGCCCCGGGACCAGCTTCTCCCCGGATCCCCGGGGCAGCCTCTGACGGCCACCACTCAGCTCCTGGTGGCCACCGCCAGGACACAGCGGGGGCTGCCGTCCGGCCGGGCGCCGAGGTCCGCCAGGGGCAGGAGACCGGTGGTGAAGCCCGCAGCGGCCAGGTCGTCCAGCACGTCCGGCAGCCGGAAGGTGCGGTAGTACATGACGAACGGCGGGTGCCGGAGCAGATTGCGCAGCCGCATCGCCCCGTCGAACCCCCACATCGCCCAGTACGCCGCCGAGCCGATCCGGGGCGGCGCGGGCACCGGGAAGACGAATCTGCCGCCCGGCCGCAGCGCCGTGTACGCCTGGGCGAAGAGCCCGGGGCGCTCAGCGGGCAGGAAGTGACCGAACGCCCCGAAGCTCACCGCCAGATCGAAGGCGGCCCGGAACGGAAGGGCGCGGGCGTCGGCCCGTACCCAGTCCACCGCCGGCGAGCCGGACCGGCCCGCGGGGCCGGGGGAGTGCCGCAGGTTGGCGCGGGCGGTGGCGAGCATCCCCGCGCTGAAGTCGACACCGGTGGCGCGTTCCGCGCAGAGCCGCCGCAGCACCTCCATCCCGGCGCCGGTCCCGCAGCAGATGTCGAGCCCGGTACGGAAGGGACCGAGCGGCGCGGCCGTACGGACCACCGCGTCCAGCAGCGGACCGGGCGTACGGAACGGCGTCCGGTCGAACTTCGGGGCCAGCAGGTCGTAGCCGTCCTCGACGGACGACAGCGCCTGCACGGCGAGTTCGCGAAGGGTAGGGCCCTGAGGGGTGAACATCACGCTCAGGGTAGCCACCGCGCGGGGCGTGTCCTCACGGGGCCGTCAGTCCGGCGCGGGCGGCGGCGATCCGGCGCACCGCGTCCCGCAGCCGGTCGGGCGGCTGGGTGAAGGGCAGCCGGAGCCACCGCTCCAGCCGGTCCTGCACGCCGAAGCGCTCCCCGGGGGTGAGCAGTACGCCGTACTGCGGCGCGGCGGCGGCCAGCCGTGAACCGATCGGTTCCGGCAGCCGGCACCAGAGGTTCACCCCGCCGTCCGGTGTGCGGAAGGACCAGTCGGGGCAGTCGGCGCGCACCGCGGCGACCAGCGCGTCCCGCTGGGCGCGCAGCTCACGGCGGCGCGGCCCGAGGCTCGGCTCGGGGTCGCTGAGCAGCCCGGAGAGCCAGAGCTGTTCGAAGAGCGGTGAGCCCAGGTCCAGCGAGGCCCGGACGGCGCCGAGCCGGCCGATCAGCTCCTCGGAGGCCCTGATCCAGCCGATGCGCAGGCCGCCCCAGTGGGTCTTGGCCGGCGAGCCCACCGTGATCGTCCAGCGCGGCGCGAACGCGGCCAGCGGCGGCGGCGCGCTCCCCGGCCCGCCTCCGTCCCCGTCCGGGTCCCCGTCGCCGAGGCCGAGATCCACCGCCGACTCGTCGACGACCGTATGGGTCCGGGTGGCGGCCAGTACGGCGCCCAGCCGCTCGCGGTCCCCAGCGCCCATGCGCCGCCCGGTGGGGTTGTGGAAGTCGACCATCAGATACGCCAGCCGGGGCGAGGTCTGGCGCAGCGTCGCCGCGATCCCGTCGATGTCCCAGCCGGACGCGGCGGACGGATCGACCGGCACCGGGACGAGATGGCACCGCGCCGCCGTCACCGCGTCGAAGGCGTGCGGATAGCCGGGCTCCTCGACCAGGACCCGGTCGCCGGGCCCGGCCAGCAGCCGCAGCGCCAGCGCGAAACCGTGGTGCGCCCCATTGGTGATCATGATCTCGGACGGTGCGGTGGGCAGACCGCGCGCCGTGTAACGGGCGGCGATCCGCTCGCGCAGCGGCGCGATGCCCAGATCGTCGTACGTCTCGTCGCGCAGCGCCTCCCGCAGGGCCCGCTGCGCCGCCTCGAAGGCGGGCAGCAGACCGTCCGCGGCGCCGGGGGAGGCCCGGGTGAGATTGATCGGCCCGGCGCCGTCCCGCAGCCCGGCGTCCGGGTGCCGTACCCCGGAGGGCGCCGCCGTCCAGGACCCGGAGCCCTGCCGGGACGCGACCAGACCCGCGTCCCGCAGCCGCTCCAGCGCCGCGCCGATCATGGTCCTGCTGACGCCCAGCGCGACGGCCAGCTCCCGCTCGGACGGCAGCCGCGTGCCCGGGGGCAGTCTGCCGTCCCGGATCCGGGTGGCGAGGGCGTCGGCCAGATCGTGCCCGCCGCTGCGCGGGCCGCCCCGGTGCCACTGCCCGAGCGTGCTCGCCAGCCGGGTGGCGGAGATACGGCCCGTGGTGTGACTGCTGAGAGGCGGCAATCCATTCATCGGGCCACTGTAATGAGATTGGTCATGGAGTGGTATGCGGAATCCGGCCAATCAGGCGTCACGAAGGGAAACGGAGAGAAGTAGGAGGGAAGTGGAGGGAAGTGGAGGGAAGTGGAGGGGACTGGAGAGAAGTGGAGTCAGACGCCGGATGACCGGTGCAGCCGCCGCGCCATGAGCGCGAGTTGGAGCCGCAGCCGTCCGTACGGATCCTGCACCGGCCAGCCGAGCCACTGCTCCGCCTGCGCCAGCCGGTCCTGGAGCGTCGAGTGGTGCAGGGTCAGCTCCGCCGCCGCGGCGCGCAGACTCGGCGCGAACGCCACCGCGTGCAGGGTGAGCGCCGCCCAGGGCGCCGCGCCGGCCGCCCGCTCCAGCGCCCGTACATCGGGGACCGGTTCGCCACCGGCACCGACCGCGTCCGCCAGCAGGACCAGGGTGCCCAGGTCGTCCGCGTACACCGTCCTCGGCCCGGGGTCCCACGCGTCGCCCTCCGCCGTGAACCGCAGCGCGACCCGTGCGGCGGCCCAGGAGGCAGGGAGGCCGAGCAGCGGCACGGCCGGGCCGATCCCGGCCCGTCGGCCCCCGGTCACGGAAGGCTCCCGCTCGGCGGGCACCCGCGCCCCCGGCGCGGGCACCGGTGTGATGACGGGCGGCGCCCCGGCCGGCGCCACCGCGCGGGCCAGGACCGTGTCCCGCAGGCCGAGCCGTCCGGCCGCCTGCCGCCGCGCGTGCTCCGGGGCGGACGCGTCCAGCAGCACCTCCACGGAGGCCGGGTCCTCGCCCGGCCTCTGCACCGGGGCCCGGCCCCGGGTCCGGTCGAGGACCACCCGCGCCGCGGCCGCGGCCCGCTCCAGCACCATCGCGTGGACCCCGCCGGGCGGCCCGGCCAGCTCCAGCCACACCGCGGGGACGCCGCCCGGCTCCAGCGGGGCCGACATCCAGCGGGGATCGGGCGGAGCGCCACCGCCCAGCCGTACGCCGTCGGCGCCGACCCGGATCCGTACACACCGCTCCGCGTCCACCAGCCGGGCCGTGCCGCCGGAGAGCACCGCCGCGCCGCGCACCAGCGCCTCCAGGCCCGCCCGGCCCTCGACCAGCCGGTCGAAGTACGCGATCACCTGGAGCGCCGCCCCCGCGTCGGGGTCGAGCGCGGCGAGCCTGCCCGCGAGTTCCTTCACCCCCTCATCCTGCGGCGCGGGGAGCCCGGCGCCAAGAGAGTTCCGGCCGACCTCGGGGTCAGTTACCGAGCAGCCGGGTGAGCCAGCGGAGCTGGGCGGCCCTGGCGTCCTGGGCGAGCGCGGTCTGCGGCGCCAGCGTCTCGAAACCGTGGAAGCCGCCGGGCCACACATGCAGTTCCGCCCGGCCGCCCGCCTGCCACAGCCGCGACGCGTACGTCACGTCCTCGTCCCGGAAGGTCTCGGCGGAGCCGACGTCGATGAACGCGGGCGGCAGCCCCGACAGATCCGTGGCCCGCGCGGGAGCGGCGTACGGGGAGACGTCCGGGCCGCCGCGCGCCTCGCCCAGCAGCGAGGTCCAGCCGATGTGGTTCGCGGCCCGGTCCCACACGCCCAGGCCCGCCATCTGGAGACTCGACGGGGTGTCGTTGCGGTCGTCGAGCATCGGGCACATGAGCATCTGCCCGGCCAGCGCGGGACCGTTCCTGTCGCGGGCCAGCAGCGCGACGGCCGCGGCCAGTCCACCGCCCGCGCTGCCGCCGGCGACAATGATCCTGGCGGGGTCGATGCCCAGCTCGGCGGCGTGCTCCGCCGTCCAGACCAGCCCCGCGTACGCGTCCTCCACCGGCGCCGGATGCGGATGCTCGGGGGCCAGCCGGTACTCCACCGACACCACGACCAGGTTCAGCTCCAGCGCCCAGTCGAGGGCGTTCTCCAGCCCGGTCCTGTTGTTCCCGAGGATCATGCCGCCGCCGTGGATCTGGTACAGCGCGGGCAGCCCCGTGGCCGAGGCGGACGGACCGGTTCCGGCGGGCCGGCAGATGAGCAGGGAGATGTCCGGCTCACCCGCGGGCCCCGGCACCGTACGCTCCTCCAACTCGACGGCGCCGTCCCGGCGCAGATCCTCGTCGGACGGCCCGAGCCCCCGCCCGCTCCGTACGGCGGGGAGGTCCGTGAAATCCAGCGGGCCGCCCATCCCGGCGACGATGACATCGAGCGCCGCCGCCCCCTCCGGGTCGAACGGAGGGGGCGGCGGACCCGGTCGGTCGGTCCCGGTGGGCTGCGGCTCCGTGGCGGTCATCGGCTCTCCCTCTTCCGTGGTCACGTCCCCGTGACCGGGGATGACCATGGTGCCGCCGGGACGGCCGTCACCGGGAGCGCCGAACGGCGGGGATCCCCCGCCGGGCGGCGGGTGCCGGGCCCGGGGCCGCCCGCCCCGCTCACCCGCCGCCCGCCCGGTCACCCGCCGCTCAGCCGGTCACTCCCCGCCCGTCCGGTCACTCCCCGGCGCGGACCGGGATCCGCGCCGGGGAGAACTCCACCGGCAGGGATTTCGGCACCCGGGTCCACGGGGAGGGGTGCCAGGCCACCTCCTCGGAGGGGATCGCGAGCTTCATGTCGGGCAGCAGATGCAGCACGGTGTTGACCGCGGTACGGGTGATCAGCCGCGCCGGCACCTGTGCGGGGCAGACGTGCGGCCCCGCCGAGAACGCGAGATGGGCGCGGTTGCCCGGCTCGCTCGCGGAGTCGTCGGGACGGATCACCGGATCGTCGTTGGCGGCGGCGATCCCCAGGATCAGCACGTCCCCGCGCCGGATGAGCTGGCCCCCCAGCTCCGTGTCGGCGAGCGCGTAGCGGGCGGGCTGGTTGTTCATCGGCGGGTCGCGCCACAGCGCCTCGTCGAGCGCGTCGTCCACGCCGAGCCGCCCCCCGTGCATCCGGGCGGCGAAGCGCGGATCGGTGAGCAGCAGCCGCAGCGCCAGCGAGGTCCACGCGTTGACCCCCTCCGTACCGGCGGAGATCATCACCGCCATCGACTGCAGACGCTCCTCGTCGTTGCGGAGGTTCGGATGGTTGATGAACGACGTCGTCAGATCGTCCGCCGGGTTGCTGTGCCGCTGGCGCAGCGCGTCGGCGAGGATCTCCTCGAAGTGCCGGTTGCCGTCCTGGGAGTCGTCGGCGCTGCCGAACACGGCGACCAGCGTGCCCAGCAGCTCCTGGCCCTCGTCGCTGTTCAGCCCGAAGAGCGACGCGATGGAGAGCATCGGCACGATCGTGGCGTACTGGGTCACCAGGTCCGCCCGGCCGCGCTGGGAGAACCCCGCGATCAGCTCCGTACACACCGACTCGACCTGACGGCGCGCCCTGCGCTGGTCGATCCTGGCCACCCCCTCGTCGAGGGGCTGGCGCAGCCTGCGGTGCTCCGCGCCGTCGGCGCCGAGGACGTTGGCGCGCCAGCCCATCATCGGGAGCAGCCTCGACTTCGGGGACACCACCCCGTCGTTGAGGTCGCGCCAGTTCCTGGCGTCACGGGAGTAGATCTGCTCCTGCCGGGTGATGGTCAGCAGCTCCCGGTAGCCGAGGACGAGCCAGGCGTGCACGCCCGGCGCCAGTTCGACCTTGGCGACATTGCCCCACCGGGCGCGCAGCGCGCGGTAGACCTCCCGGGGGTCGGGCGCGCCCGTGGCCGCGGCGAGCGGCAGGGGCGCCTCCCCGTCGACCGGTGTGACGGACGCGTGGCGCGCGGGACACTCCGGCGGCGAGAGCGGGGTGAGTGCGGGGGGACGGGTCATGAGGCGGTCTCCTTGGCGGGCTCGGCGCCGACGTGCGCGACGTTCGACACGTACTCGACCAGGCTGATCAGGGCGTCCACCGACGGCATGCGCTCCCGCGCGTCACACACCACCACGGGGGTGTCCGGCAGCAGATCGAGCGCCCCGCGCAGCTCCGTCGTCCCGTGCACCTCGCTGTCGGGGAACTGGTTGACGGCGACGGCGAACGGCAGCCCGCGCAGCTCCAGTTGTTCGAGGACGTCGAAGCTGTCCTCCAGCCTCCTGGTGTCGACGATGACGAGGACGCCCAGCGCGCCCTCCGCGAGTCCGTCCCAGAGATCCCAGAACCGGCGCTGCCCCGGGGTGCCGAACAGGTAGAGCACCAGCCGGGAGTTGAGGGTGATCCGGCCGAAGTCCATGGCGACGGTGGTGGTCGTCTTCGTGCTCATCCCGGCCAGATCGTCCACACCGACGCTCGCCTCGGTCATCACCTCCTCCGTGCGCAGCGGTTCGATCTCGCTGACCGAGCCGACCAGTGTCGTCTTCCCGACGCCGAACGCGCCCACCACCAGGATCTTGACGGCCTGTTGGATCGTGTCGGGTAAATAGCGGTCAGCGGAGCCGACGGAGACCATCCAGTACCTCCTGAAGGAGTTGGGAATCGGGAAGAACGGCCTGGGGGACGCCGGAGCGCGCGCAGAGATGACCGTCGTCGATGAGATCGGACGCGAGGACCTTCACCAGGCTCACCGGCAGTTCGAGATGGGCGGCGGCCTCCACGAGGGAGAGCAGCCGCTCGCACATCCGCACCAGGGCACGCTCCTCCCGGGTCGCGGAGACCGGCAGGTCGCGCGGGGAGTCGGCGGCGATGAGAAGGCTCTCGACACCGACGGTGTTACGGCTGGGCCTGCACCGGCCCTTGGTGATCACGTACGGGCGGAGGGCGTTCGCCGCATACTCGCCGTACTCGCCGTCCGGGCCACTCACCGCACGGATTCCTGCCGGGGCGGACTGCTCAGGTTGCCCGCACCCATCCGCAGCACCTGCGCCTGCATCTGCCGGGCGACCAGCTTCGGGTCCACCACGGGGCCCGTCACCACCGCGAGATGGGCGCCTCTGGCGCTGCGCATGAACAGGTAGCCCCCGTTGAACTCCACCATCTGCTGGTGGACCGCCCCGCCTTCCTCACCGAACTCCCTGCCGAGACTGCGGGCGAGGGACTGGAGCCCCGAACAGTTGGCCGCCAGCCGGTCGGCGGAGTCCCGGTCCATCCCCTCGGAGCTGGCCAGCAGCAGCCCGTCGGCGCTGAAGACGATCACTTCGCGCACCCCCGGCACGGCGGCCACCTCGGCGATCATCCAGCCGCGTTGCTCCGGGTTCTCCGTGTAACTCATGCTCACGTCAGTCCTTCCGGTGAATCGGGGGTGGGGTACGAGGGGCCTCGCTGGCCCTGATGGGGTACGGAGTGGCCCTGGTGCGGTACGGGATCGGGAACCGGCACGGACCGGCCGCCCTCGATGAACTGCTCCATCCAGTCGCCCGCCTGTTCGGGGGTGCCCGGCGGGGTGGTCGCGACGGGGCCCGCCTCCACCGGCGCGTACTCGTCGCGCCGCGAGCGCCGCTGCGGCAGCCGCTGCACGAGGGCGGCGCGCTCCGGCGCGGGCCGTCGCACGGACTCCTGGACGTACGGGGTCACGGCGTCCGCCGTCGCCTCGGCCACCGGCGGTACGGGCGGGGGCGGTTCGGCGGAGGCGGACGCCGCGGAGAGCGTCGCCGGTTCGGGCGCCCCGGCGGGCTCGCGCCCCTCACGTGCGTCCCGCCCCTCCCACACCGAAGGCGCCGGCTCCGCCGTGACCGTGACCGACCCGGGCGCGGCCTCGGACCCCTCCTCGGCGGAGACCGCGGGCCTCCTGCGGACGAGCGGGACGGCGGCCGTACCGGCGGGGGGAAGCGTCTCCAGTACGTCCCGGGGGACCAGCACGACCGCGCGGACCCCGCCGTACGGGGAGGGCCCGAGGTCGACGTGGAAGCCGTGCCGGTCGGCGAAGCGGCCCACGACCGCGAAACCGGTCTGCGGGATCTCGCCGACCTCGCCCACCCCGAGGAGCCGGCGGCCGGAGACGATCTCGCGCGCCTCGGCCAGCCGGTACTCGTCCATGCCGAGACCGCCGTCGTCCACCTCGACCACCGCGCCGCGCTGCACCGTCCGCACGGTCACCGGCACCGCCGTCCGGGGCGGCGAGTACTCGGTGGCGTTGGCGAGCAGCTCCGCCAGCAGGTGGATCAGCGGCTCCACGATCGACGGGGTGACCCCGAGGTCCGGGTCGCCGGTCACCTGCACCCGCTGGTACGCCACGATCCGGCCCGAGGCGGCACGCACCACGTCCACCATCGCCAACGGCTTCTGCCACTGCTGTCCCGGCCATTCGCCGCAGAGCACCTTGAGGCTCTGCGCGTGCCGGGCCTGCTGGGTCGCCGCGTGGTCCACCCGCATGGTGGTCTCCAGCAGGTCGGCGTCGCCGGGGAAGCGGTCGGCGAGACCGGTGACGGCGGCCTGGATCCGGTGCGCCGAGGTCTGCACCCGGCTCGCCAGCTCCACCAGGGCCAGCCGCTGGGACTCCTCGCGGTGCTGCACCGAACCGGTGACCGAGGAGAGCAGCAGGTCGAACCCGTCGCCCACCGCGCGCCCGAGCTGTTCGCCGCCGTGCAGCGGCGCGGGAATCTCCGAACGGGTGAGGGCCGCGGGCAGCCGTTGGTTGACGAGGTGCTCGACCTCCTCCCTCACCAGCTCGGCCTGGTGCTCGGAGCGTTGCTCGACATGGGTGCGCCAGCCGGTCTCACGGCGCACCGCCTCGGCCTCGCGCTCCCTGGCCTCGTCCAGGAACCGGGCGGCGTCGTGGTCGGCGCGCCGATGCCGGCCGCGCAGCACGGCCAGGGCGGCGAACAGCAGCGCGGCGACCACGCCGTACGCCGCCGCCGCTCCGGCGCTCAGGCGGGCGAGCGGCACCAGCGGTATGGCGAAGGCCACGAGCGCGACCACGAGGGTGGCCGGCCAGAGCCACGGTGAGCTGCCCCGGGGCAGAGAAGGGGGCGCGGGGGAACGTGCCATGGAAAACCTTTGAGTTCGCTGAGAAACGTGGTCCGGCCGAGGTCACCCGGTGGAGGTCACGGGAGGTGAAGAAGGCGGCGCGTGGCCGGTATGACCTGGCGCGGGCCCAGCGGGCGGCGGACGCCGTCGGCCTCACCGTGGTCATGCCAGTTGATCATGAGATGAACTACCTCTTCACCAGACGTTGTTGGGGATCGTATCCCCGTCGGACCGGTTCCGAAGTAACTTAACGAATACGGAGGGTCACGAAAATAAATCGACCGTTACCGACTGATGCCGACAGAAAACGACTGCCGCTGACTGCCACTGCCTCTCTGCGAAGAACCAGGGACGATCGGTTCGGCCATGTGGGTGGCGTCAGCGCTTCATGCGCTCGATCAGCCGCATCTTGTTCGTCACGTCGAGGGCGGCGACCTTGTACGACTCCGCGAGCGTCGGATAGTTGAACACCGCGTCCACCAGGTAGTCGACGGTGCCGCCGCACCCCATCACGGCCTGACCGATGTGGATCAGCTCCGTGGCGCCCGCGCCGAAGCAGTGGACCCCGAGCAGCCGGCGGTCCTCCGGGGACACCAGCAGCTTGAGCATGCCGTGCGCGTCGCCGACTATCTGGCCGCGGGCCAGCTCGCGGTAGCGCGCCACACCGACCTCGAACGGCACGCGCTCCTCGGTCAGTTGATCCTCGGTACGGCCGATGAAGCTGATCTCGGGGATCGTGTAGATGCCGATCGGCTGGAGGTGGTGCATCGGGTTCACGGGCTCCTCGCACGCGTGGTACGCGGCGGCCCTGCCCTGCTCCATCGAGGTCGCGGCCAGCGCCGGGAAGCCGATGACGTCACCGACCGCGTAGATGTGCGGAACGGCCGTACGGTAGTGCTCGTCCACCGGTATCCGGCCGCGCCCGTCGGCGGAGAGCCCCGCCGCGCCGAGATCCAGCGCCTCGGTCAGCCCCTGCCGTCCCGCGGAGTACATCACCGCGTCGGCGGCGATCTTCTTGCCGCTCTCCAGAAGCGTGAGCGTGCCCTCCTCGTGCCGCTCGACCGCCGCGACCGTCTCCCCGAAGCGGAACGTCACGGCGAGATCGCGCAGCCGGTACTTGAGCGCCTCCACCACCTCCGCGTCGCAGAAGTCCAGCATGCCGGCGCGCTGTTCGACCACCGTGATCCTGCTGCCGAGCGCCGCGAACATCGAGCAGTACTCCATGCCGATCACACCGGCACCGACGATCACCATGGACCGGGGAATCCGTTCCAGGTTGAGGACGCTGTCGGAGTCCATGACCGTACGGTCGTCGAACTCCACGCTCGCGGGGCGCGCCGGACGCGTTCCGGTGGCGATCACGAGGTGATCCGCCGTCAGCAGCCGCTCCTGGCCCTCCTCGTCCCGTACGGCGACGGTGTGGTCGTCCACGAACCGGCCGGTGCCGGAGACCAGGGTGACCTGGTTCCTGGCGAGCTGGCTGCGGACGACGTCGACCTCCAGGCCGACGACATGCTGGGTGCGCGCGGTCAGGTCGGCGACGGTGATCTCGTCCTTGAGCCGGTAGCTCTGGCCGTAGAGATCGCGCTGCGTCAGCCCGCTGAGATAGAGCACCGCCTCGCGCAGCGTCTTGGAGGGCACGGTCCCGGTGTGCAGGGACACCCCGCCGACCATGTGGGGCCGGTCCACGACGGCGACCCGGCGACCGAGCTTCGCGGCGGCGATGGCGGCCTTCTGGCCACCCGGACCCGATCCGATGACGAGCATGTCGAAGTCACGCACGGGAGGAGTCTGTCAGCCGGCGGCGCGTCCCGGAAGGGCGTCCCCCGGGCGATCGCTCCGAGGACGCCGCGTCCCGCGGCCACGGGACGCCCGCCTCACGCGACGACGGTGAACAGGCCCCCGTCGGGGTCGCGGAGCGTGGCCTCGTGGCCCGAGTCGGAGACGGCCGGGGGAGCGACGACGCCGCCCCCGGCCGCCGCGGCCGCCGCCGCGGCGTCGGCCACGTCGGCCACCCGGAAGTAGACGTGCCAGCGGGGCCGGATCTGCGGGTCGGGCGCGCTCTCGACGGCCCCGCCGCGCAGCGCGGCGACCGTGTGCGTACCGTCGCGCACCAGCACCTGGTCGTTCTCGTAGTGCACCTCGCAGCTCGGCCGCTCGTCGGAGCCCCAGGTGAGCACCTGCGCGTAGAAGATGGCCGCGGCGAAGGCGTCCCGGGTACGCAGCTCCAGCCGCGCCGGCCCGGCGCCCCGGCCCACGGACCAGCCCACGACCGTCCTGCCCTCCCAGAAGCCGAACACGGCGCCGTCCGGGTCGGCGGCGAGCGTCGCGCGCCCCGTGCTCATGGCGAGAGGACCGACGGCGACGGTCGCACCCCGTTCCCGGATGCGCGCGGCGGCCGTGTCCGCGTCGTCCACGGCGAAGTACGGGGTCCAGGCGACCGCGGCCTGCAGACTCGGGGCCAGCGCCCCGATCCCCCCGACGGCCCGGCCGCCGGACAGCGCCACGGAGAACGCGTCGCCCAGATCCGTGTGGTGGAAGGTCCAGCCGAGGACCGCGCCGTAGAACTCCTGGGCCGCGCGGAGGTCGCGGGCCATCAGACTCACCCAGCAGGGGGCCCCTGTCACGGCACGTGGTGACGCCTGCATGGCTCTGGTCCACTCCGTTCTGGCGGCCTGCGGGAGCGGTCCTCGACGCTCCCGTAGCCATGCTTCACCCGGCCACGGCGCCGCGCATGTCGGCGCCTCAGGAGCGGGAGCGACAGACGCGGAGAAAATCGACCTGGTACGAGAGGGCGGACGTGACCGGGTCGGGCGCCGGGTGGTACCGGCCGGAGGAGACCGACAGATTCACGATCAGCGAGGCCGACCAGTCCCGGCCGACCCCCGTGCCGTCCGCGAAGGCCCGGATCCCGTTGACCCACCAGACCACGGTCCTGGCCCGGAACTCGACCTTCAGCGCCACCCACGCGCCCGGCCGGACCGAGGGATGGGCATAGGCGAGCCCGCCGCCCCTGACATGGTTCGACAGCTCCAGCACCCCCGGGTTGTCGGGGTGGTACTCGAAGACGTCGATCTCGTTCCCGCCGTCCCGCCAGGTCCAGATCGCGGGCCACGCCCCGAGCCCGGTGGGCAGCTTCACCCGGGTCTCCAGGACGTCACCCGTGCGCAGCGTGAATCCGTCGGCGCTGCCCTCCGTGGTGAGCAGACCGGTGTCCCAGTCGCCGTCGGGGCGGCGGGTCGCCCGGAAGACACCGTCGCGGCTGTACTCCGGATCGGTGACGAGATGGTCCAGCTTGTTGTCGCCCGGGTTGGTCGGCCCACCGCCCGGATACGCCCAGGACCGGCCGGCGACCCACTGCCGCGTGGAGGAGAAGTCGGCGGTGAAGCAGGGCGCCCCGGCAGGCCCTGGCGGAGGGCCGGGAGCCGGTACGGTCGGGCGCGGCCAGGGCCTGAGCCGGCCGGCCAGCCACTCCAGAACTGCGGAACCGCGCTGCCCCATGGCGTGCCTCTTCCCCGGACGGGATCGCGCTCACGGACACGGAACGGCCCACGACCGCGCTGACCCGCCATGCTAGGAAGACAGGGGCAGGGCCCGCGGGGAACCTGCCACGCGGGCCCGGGCGACCTTCAGTTCGGACACTGCCCCCAACGGGGAGGACCGTCCCTCCATCGCCGGACGGTCCCCGGCGGCGTCCCGTTCAGGCCGACGCCGGGGGCGGCACGGCGGCCTGGACGGCTGGCTGGACCCCCGGCGGCACGGAGCGCTGCGCCGCCCCCGGGTCCCCGGCGGAGCCGTTGATCTTCTCGATCGCCTGCCGGGCGTGCTCACCGGGGGTACGGGCCGTCAGCGACGACACCGTGGAGGCCGGTCCGGCGACCGGCCAGTCCTGCGCGGGCTTCGCGTGACCCGCGGCGGCCCGGGTGCGCAGCCGGTGGCTCGCGGCCTCGTCCAGGCTGACGGGACGCTTCATCTGGGCGGCCAGCCGACTGGCCTCCTGCCCCAGCGAGGCGACGTCCTCCCACCCCAGCCGGACCACCAGACGGAGTTCGGCCTCTCCGTCGGGCAGTGCGCGGAGGGAGGTGTTGACGGGGTCATTCATGGACTGAATCCTCTGGGTCTCGGAACGGAACCCTGGCGGAGAGGGCCGCACGCGCGGGCGCGGGTGCTGCAGAGTCATACGGGCCGCCGCCACGGGGTGTTCACCCCGGTGGCCGATTCCGGCCGTTCGCCGGATCCACCGCCGCGGTCGGCGCCCTTCCCCGTACGAGCAGCAGCACGGAGGCCACCGCGGCGAGGGCGCACCACGTGGAGACGTACTCCAGGCGCCACAGCGCCGCGCAGACGGCCGCGCCGAGCGCCACCACCACACCCAGCAGCCGCACCCACCGGTCTCCGCCGAGCAGCAGGGCGCCGACCGTGGCGACCAGATAGCCCACGACGAGCGGCACGGCGTACGGCAGGTCGATCACGTACCCGACCGTGTGGCCGCGGATCTCGGCGGTCACCGTACGGCGCGTGAGGACGAGGCCGAGGACCCCCGCCGTGGTGAGCCCGACGGCCAGCGGAACCGCCAGCCGGCGCCGGGCCCCGGGCGGGGCGGCGAGCAGCACGGCGAGCGGCACCCACACGGCCAGCAGGGGCAGGGCGACGACGGCCCAGGCCAGCGTCGCGGGGCCGGAGCCCCCGCCGGCCCGCCACACGGCCGCCTCGACGACCTGGTGCGCCCCCAGGATCAGCGGCAGCGCGGCGAGCGGCAGCTCACGGGCCGCGCGCACGCGGGCCACACAGGCCACCCCGATCGCGGTGATCGCGGTGCCCGCCACGAGGTCGGCCGTCGCGCTCCAGCACATGACGCTTTCCAAAATAGGTGCGGATGTACGGAAGGGCTCCCGACCGCCGGATACGCCGCCACCGCTGTCCGGGCGAATTTCTGCCGCACCTGCGCGAGGAAATCTGTGCCAGCGAAAGTAGACATGGGTTCCGGACTCGGTCTAGGGTTCCGTCGGAGCCGAGCGACGGAAGACGAGGTACGCGTGAGCCCGGGACCCCCACCGAGTGCCACCGACCGCTTCGAAGACGACGACTACCCCGCCTACACGATGGGCCGCGCCGCGGCGATGATCGGCGCCACTCCCGCGTTCCTCCGGGCCATCGGCGAGGCGGACCTGATCACCCCCCTGCGCTCCGAGGGCGGGCACCGCCGCTACTCGCGCGGTCAGCTCCGTATCGCCGCCCGGGTCAGGGAGCTGGTCGACCAGGGCACCCCGATCGACGCCGCCTGCCGGATCGTCACCCTGGAGGACCGGCTCGACGAGGCGCTGCGGATCAACGAGGAGCTGCGCGGGCGCCCCGCCGACCGGGGCGGTGCGGACGATTCCTGAATATCTGTGGCCGCCGCTGCAGAAATAATCCTGATGCCCGGTGAATATTTGTGGTGCGACCGGCGGAGTGATAAATGCCGCCGGTGCCGGACGCTCACTCCGTGCTAGTGTTGATCTCAGTTGCGGTTGTGGTTCCCAAAGACTTCAAGTGCTCTTACCGGCTTTATGTGCCGGTGGGTGCGCTTTTGTATTTCCGGAGATTTTCCGGACGGGGTAATCATCGCGGCGACGTGGGGTGCGCACAGTGCGAACCCCCGGGCATTGCCCCGAAGGAGATCAAACATGGCCAGTGGCACCGTCAAGTGGTTCAACGCGGAAAAGGGTTTCGGATTCATCGAGCAGGACGGTGGCGGCGCTGACGTCTTCGCCCACTACTCGAACATCGCCACCCAGGGCTTCCGCGAGCTGCAGGAGGGCCAGAAGGTGAACTTCGACGTCACGCAGGGCCAGAAGGGCCCGCAGGCCGAGAACATCGTTCCCGCCTGACGTTGAACGCCTGACGTAGCTGGGGCCCGCATCCAAGGGTGCGGGCCCCAGCTACGTTTCATTTATCCGGCTCGTTCTTGCGATTCTCCGCGCGGTTTTCCTGCCGGGAATTCTCGATAACGTGCCCATCGAGAAAGGTTCTGAATGAACCGCGCACCGCGCACGAACGACCGTTACTCCCGTACCCGTTCGGGTGGCCCCGCCGCCGGGCGGGGCGGCCGCTTCGGGGGCCAGCCCGCAGGCCGCTCCGGATCCCAGGGCCGCTCCGGCGCCCCCGGCCGCTCCGGTGGCTACGGACGGCGCCCCTCGGCGCCGAAGGGGGAGTTCGCGCTCCCCGTGACCATCACCCCGGCGCTGCCCCCGGTGACCGCCTTCGGCGAGCTGGACCTGCCCGCCGAGGTACTGAAGACGCTCACCGGACAGGGCGTCACCGAGCCGTTCCCGATCCAGGCGGCCACCCTGCCCAACTCGCTGGCGGGCCGCGACGTACTGGGCCGGGGCCGCACCGGATCCGGCAAGACCCTCGCCTTCGGCCTCGCCCTGCTCGCCCGTACCGCCGGACAGCGGGCCCAGCCGCGCGAGCCGCTGGCCCTGATCCTCGTCCCCACCCGGGAACTGGCCCAGCAGGTCACCGACGCGCTCACCCCGTACGCCCGGTCGCTGCGGCTGCGGACGGCGACCGTCGTCGGCGGCATGTCGATCGGCCGGCAGGCCAGCGCGCTGCGCGGCGGCGCCGAGATCGTCGTGGCCACGCCCGGACGGCTCAAGGACCTCATCGAGCGCGGCGACTGCCGGCTCGGCCGGGTCGCGATCACCGTGCTGGACGAGGCCGACCAGATGGCCGACATGGGCTTCATGCCGCAGGTCACGGAGTTGCTGGACCAGGTGCGCACCGAGGGCCAGCGGATGCTGTTCTCGGCCACCCTGGACCGTAACGTCGACCTGCTGGTCCGCCGCTACCTGCACGACCCGGTCGTCCACTCGGTCGACCCGTCCGCCGGCGCCGTCACCACGATGGAACACCACGTGCTGCACGTGCACGGCGCCGACAAGTACGCCACCACCACGGAGATCGCCGCCCGCGAGGGCCGGGTGCTGATGTTCCTGGACACCAAGCACGCCGTCGACCGGCTGACCGAGCACCTGCTGAACAGCGGTGTACGCGCCGCCGCGCTGCACGGCGGCAAGTCCCAGCCCCAGCGCACCCGCACCCTCGCGCAGTTCAAGGCCGGCCATGTCACGGTGCTGGTGGCCACCAACGTCGCCGCCCGCGGTATCCATGTCGACAACCTCGACCTCGTCGTCAACGTCGACCCGCCCAGCGACCACAAGGACTACCTGCACCGCGGCGGCCGTACGGCCCGCGCGGGGGAGTCCGGCAGCGTCGTCACCCTGGTGCTGCCGGGGCAGCGCCGTGAGATGACCCGGCTGATGGCCGACGCGGGCATCACCCCGCAGACCACCCAGGTCCGCTCCGGCGAGGCCGAGCTGCACCGGATCACCGGCGCCCAGGCACCCTCGGGCGTCCCCGTCACCATCAGCGCGCCGGCCTCCGACCGTCCGCAGCGCGGCGGCTCCGCGTCGCGCGCCCGGGCCCGGGGCCGTTCGCCGCAGTCGCGCCGTAACGCCGAGCAGTCCGCGGCCCGCGCCGCCGCCGCGCAGCGCCGGGCCCCCCGGGACAACGCCGCCTGACGGAGCGCGGAGCGCGGCCGCTCCGGCACGGGAAGGGCCCCGGTACCCATCAGGTACCGGGGCCCTTCCCCTGTGTCATGGTCGGACGGAGGCTCGGTGGGGCACCGCGCTGGCGGCTCAGCCGTCGGAGTAGCTGACGTCCCCCACCGTCCAGGCGCTGACGTCCTTGATGGAGATGCGGTACATGCCACCGGTCTCCGGGATGCCCAGGGTTCCCTGGAGGATCCGGGCCACATGGAAGTGCAGATGGGTGGGCGGCTCGCTGCGCGTACGCGGGCGGGCACCCCGGCCGGGGGAGACGAAGATGGCGGCGAACGGTCCCAGACGCTCGGAGTCCTCCAGGACCTCCGCCACGCGCTCCCGCCATACGGCTTCGGGTGCCAGGCGGCCCGTGAGGACGGCGCCCTGGACGACCACGGTGAGGGACATCTGATTGCTTTGCTCGGACTCCACGGTGGTGGCGATGTCAACAAGCAGATGATCAGGCTTCGACATGGGCGCCGACTCTACTACGCGGACGGCCGCCCACGGGGGCGCTCCGGTCAGTCCTGGGCGGCCGGTCCCAGCAGCGCCGACGCCGTCTCCAGCGGGCTGAGGGGCGCCGGCGCCACGGGCGCGGGAACGGCCTGGCAGGTGAAGCCGAGCCGGGTCAGCGCGCGCGTCACCTCGAAGGCGGTGAAGTCACGGCGGTCCTGCCGGGTGATCACCTCGCCCACCTGCTTGACGGGGTAGCTGCGACGGCCGATGACCACGGATTCGCCGGTGATCGGCTCGGGCTTGATGCCCTTCATCGCCTGCTGCACCTCGCTCTTGGTCAGTTCGAAGGGAAAGCGGGCGATGACGCAGCGCATAATGCCTCAGGGGGGAAGAAGGAGAAATGCGGGAAAGCTCAGCATCCCACACGTCCTCACGGCCGGGAACCGGGATATCCACGCCGGGCCGGGACGAAAGCCCTTGCCCGTTCGCCGTGCGGACGCGCCCGCGTCACGGCAGCCTCCCCGGCGCGAAGGTGACCCGCGACAGGTGGTAGTACGCCGCGACACACCGGGCCGGCCAGGGCTTGTGCCGGCGGCCGCCAAAAGGTTCGCCCATCCCGCTGATCGACACGGGGTGGTACGGCAGGACCCGCGCGCCCCGCGCCACGTGCTCCCGCAGCCACCGGTCCTGGTGGTCCCACCGCTCCGCCCGTACGCGCAGGTCCTGGCCCAGATCACCGACGGGGACGGCCAGTCCGGCACAGCACGCGGCGCAGACCGCCGCGCCGGCCGCGGCCACCGCGCCCGTACGCCACCCGGCGCGCCGCAGCGCGCGCCCCAGGAGGGCGCCGGCGCCCGTCAACACCAGGACGTACAGCAGGAGATAGTCGTTCCAGGTCCGCGCGGCGCGTGCCACGGCCTCGCCGAAGAGCGGATAGGTGAGGACTGTGCAGAGGTAGCCGGAGACGACGACCGCCAGGGCGCCGACGGCCAGCAGGAAGGCGGGACGGCAGGGCAGCAGCACCGAAGGGTGCCCGGACCGGTTGCGCAGGAGCAGCCCGAGGAGCAGACCGGCCGCGACGGCCCCCACGTACTGCCATGTCGTCAGGACCGTGCCCAGGATGTCCAGGAAGCCGTGGAACGACTCCGCCAGCGCCGTGGGCGAGAACAGGTCGCCGGTCCTGGCCCCGTACCGCTCACGCCGCTGCCGTGACCCCGGGGAGGTGACCAGCACGAGCAGGCCGGTCGCCACGCCCGCGAGCCCGGTCAGGCACCAGGCGCGCGCATAGGACCGTACGCGCGGGACGAAGAGCCTCCGGTGCACCAGCAGTCCGGCGGCGAGCGCCACCAGGGTGACCGCCGAGGTCTCCTCGGAGAGCGTGCCGAGGAAAGCGCCGGTGGCGAACACGGCGGCCAGGGCGGCGCGCCGGCCCCTGCGCGAGCGGGCCCACGCGAGCGGGATCACCGCGGCGCAGGCCAGCACCGGCGCCACGGTGTGCGAGACGGAGGAGGCGGGCCAGTAGAACGTCTTGTAGATGTTGAGCGTCGGGAAGAGGAAGACCACGGCCGTCATGGCCGCCACGAGCAGCGGGACACCGCGCGGCGCCGTACACCCGGCCAGACGCAGCACCGTACGGAGCGCGCCCCACAGGAGCGCCAGTATGACGGCGGCGCTGACGGCGGCGAACCACTGGTGGCCCGCGATGCCGGGCTTCGCGTACAGCCCGACCAGTACGCCGTTGCCGAGCCGCCCGTTGTCCGTGCCGTAGAACTTCCCGATCAGTCCCATGACTCCGTGGTCACGCACCTGGGGGAGGAAGCACCAGTCGTCCGCGCTGGGGCGGACATGGCGGCCGAGCCAGGCCGCCATGGCCAGGAGGGCGAGGGGCAGCGCCGCGAGCGCGGGCGGTCCGTACGCCGTCCACCCGCGTACGGACCGCCCGTTCGCCCCCTCGGGCCCGGGGACGGATCGCTCGGCGGGCTCTCCGGGGAGGGTGACGCCGGGTGCGCCCGTGGCCATGCGCACCACCGCCTTTCGGGGCTGTAGGGGAGCGGGAACGATGCCGTGCCGTCCAGGGGACTTTCGAAACACGCCTTAGAGGGCGGCCCTGTTCCTCGGTCCGACACCCGTACGGGACTGCTCACCGATACGGGACTGTTCCGTTTCGCGGACCACGTAATGCGGACGGTGTTTCGCCTCGTGGTAGATCCGGCCCACGTATTCGCCGATGATGCCGAGCGTCGCGAGCTGGATTCCGCTGAGCGCAACGACGGAGGTGATCAGCGTGGTGTAACCGGGCGCGTCCACCCCGTTCAGCGCCACATTCGCGATGATCCACAGGGCGTATCCCAGCGCGGAGAGGAAGAGCCACAGCCCGGTGTGGATCGCCAGCCGCAGAGGGCGGCTGTTGAAGGAGAGCAGCCCGTCGATTCCGTAGTTGAGCAGATTCCGCCCGCCCCATTTCGACTTTCCGGCGGCCCGCCGCACATTCCGGTAGGTGAAGCTCGCCGTGTCGAAGCCGATCCACGAGAAGATCCCCTTGGAGAACCGGTTGGACTCGGGCAGCGAGAGCACACTGTCCACCGCGCGGCGCGAGAGCAGCCGGAAGTCACCCGCCCCGTCGACGACTTCGACCTCCATGCAGCGGCGCACCAGCCGGTAGTAGGCGAGGCTGAGCGCGGTGCGCAGGGCGCCCTCGCCCGCGCGGTCGCGCTGGGCGACGACCTGGTCGTAGCCGTGGCGGTGCAGGTCCAGCATCCGGGGGACGAGGTCGGGAGGGTGCTGGAGGTCGGCGTCCATCAGGACCACCGCGTCGCCCCGGGACATCCGCAGCCCCGCGAGCATGGCCGCCTCCTTGCCGAAGTTGCGGCTGAAGGAGGTGTAGCGGACCCGGGGGTCGGCGCCGGCGAGTCCGCTCAGCAGCAGCCTGGTCCCGTCGGTGCTGCCGTCGTCCACGTAACAGATCTCGAAGGTCTGCCGGGTCGGTTCGAGGGCGGCGAGCAGAGCGCTGTGAAAAGACCCGAGCACTTCGCTCTCGTTGAAACACGGTACGACAATGGAAACCTGAAGCATGGTCATCCCACTTCACATGGCTGATTCGGCAGGCGCGCCCGGGAAGGGCGGGGCGGAGGAATCAGCCGGATATGCTGCCGTGGAAAGCGTGGGAATTCACCGTGCGCTACCCGGCTTTCCGGTCGCCGGAATGCTGTCGCCGCATCGTGCCCACGCCGCTTCCTCCGGTCCGTTCCGTATGTCCGTTGCCGGTGGCAACCATAGGATTAATCTATCTTCAGCTCAATGGGACATGCCGGACGGCGCGGAGCTTTCGCACCGCGCCGTCCCGGGAAGCCGTACCGCATTCCGTCAGGTCGGTGTCTCCGGTGTCTCCCGTATCTTCCGCGGGGCGGGGAGGTGGATCGCGGTGACCACCAGGCCGCGCCCCGCGATCCAGCGGCCGGGGAATTCCCCGACCCGCCGGCCACCGACCAGCGGGCCCGGCACCAGCAGTTCGGCGCGGAAGGTCCGTTCGACCGGGTCGATGTCGATCCGCGCCTCGGAGAAGTCCAGTTCGATCCCGGTGAGCGGGTACCAGACCTTGAAGACGCTCTCCTTGGCGCTGAAGAGCATCCGGTCCCAGCTCGTCCCCGGG
Source organism: Streptomyces sp. NPDC087310 (assembly GCF_044744405.1). NCBI lineage: Bacteria > Bacillati > Actinomycetota > Actinomycetes > Kitasatosporales > Streptomycetaceae > Streptomyces > Streptomyces sp. NPDC087310. The sequence continues at coordinate 228,289 of NZ_JBIUYF010000007.1, forward strand.
TGTTGTTCCGTCAGAAACTTGATCCGCTCCGTCTCGTCGGGCAGCCCGATGAGGTCCAGCACCCCGTCCGGCAGCGGCGCGTCAGGCTCCGCGTCGATGCCCACCGACGCCGTCCCGTCCGCCCGCGCCACGGCGGCGGCGCGGTACCCGTCGCAGTGCGTCATGCTGCCGACGATCCCGTCGGGCCACCGGGGCGCGCCCCGGGGGCCCGGCAGCAGCGGTACGGGTGGCTGTCCGATCCGCAGCAGCGCGCGGCGGGCCAGCAGCCGTACGGTCGTGAACTCCCGCTGCCGTTTCGGCACGGCTCTCGCGACCCGCTCCGTCTCCTGCGGGTACATCAGCTCGCCGGGCCCCGGCCCGGGGTCGTCGTACGCCGCCTCGCAGGCGACCGCGGCGGGCAGTACGTCCTCGATCACCACGCGTTCCGGTTGTCCGGGACGGGCAGGATCTCCCGCAGCGGGATCCTCGGCGGCCGTTTGCGCCACTCGCGCGGATAGCCGACCGAGACCTCCTCGAAGCGCACCCCGTCGTGCCAGGTGACCCGGGGGATGTGCAGATGGCCGTAGACGACGGCGGCGGCGCGGAACCGCGTGTGCCAGTCGGCGGTCCGCTCGGTGCCGCACCACTGCGCGAACTCCGGGTGGTGCAGGATGCGGGTGGGGTCCCGTACCAGCGGGAAGTGGTTGACGAGGATCGTTCGCAGCCCGGGATCGACGGCGGACAGCCGCCGCTCGGTCTCCTCGACACGTGCCCAGCACCACGCGTCCCTGCCCGGATACGGGTCCGGGTGCAGGAAGTACTCGTCGGTGCAGACGACGCCCGCCTCGTGGGCCACGCGCAGCGAATCCTCCGTGGTGGAGGTGCCAGGGGCCCGGAACGAGTAGTCGTAGAGCACGAACAGCGGTGCGACGGCGACCGGGCCGCCCGCGCCGCGCCACACCGGGTACGGGTCCTCGGGCGTCGCGATGCCCAACTCCCCGCACAGCTCGACCAGACGCAGATAGCGCTTCTCGCCGCGCAGATCACACGGGTCCTGCGGGTGCGTCCACAGCTCGTGATTGCCGGGCGCCCACACCACCTTGGCGAACCGCTCGCTGAGCAGCCGCAGGGCCCAGGCCACATCGGCGTACTTCTCGGCCACATCGCCCGCGACGATCAGCCAGTCCTCGTCGGAGTCCGGGCGCATGTCCTCGACCAGCGCGCGGTTCTCCTCGTACACGACGTGCAGATCGCTGACGGCCAGGAGTTTTCCGTCGGGCACAGTGCTGTCCTTCCGGGTCGGGCTCGAACGCCGGTCGGGCGCCGGTGTGTTCACCCTTCGAGATTACGGGGAAGCCTGCCCAGAAGTGCGCGATCTCAGGCGCCCGATGCCCTGTCCCCCGTCCCTGGCCCCCGCCCCGGCCGGTGCTCCGCCGGGGCGAGGGGCGGGCCGATCGGCCCTGCTGACGGGCGGCGTACGCCCACAGTAGAGTGACGACGGCCCGGCCCCGCCGGGTGGCCCGGACCGTACGGTCCGTCCCCAGGTACCAGGAGGAGTGCGACACGATGGCGACGTCCACCGAGGAGAGCCTCTGGATCCGGTGCTTCCATCCGGCACCGGAGAGCCCGGGACAACTCTTCTGTTTTCCCCACGCGGGCGGCTCGGCCTCCTTCTACTTCCCGGTCTCCGCGCAACTCTCGTCCGTGACCGAGGTGTTCTCGGTGCAGTACCCGGGACGCCAGGACCGGCGCAAGGAGACCAGCCCCGATGACATCGGGGTGATGGCCGACCGGATCTACGCCGCGGTCCGCGAGCAGCTCAGCGCCCGGCCGACGACGTTCTTCGGGCACAGCATGGGCGCCGTCCTCGCCTTCGAGGTCGCACGGCGCTTCGAGGCCGACGGCGGCGAGATCTCCCGCCTCTTCGCCTCGGGACGGCGCGCCCCGTCGCGCCACCGGGACGAGGACGTGCACCGGCGCAGCGACGACGGGATCGTCGCCGAGCTGAAGTCGATGTCCGGGACGAACACGGCGCTGCTCGGGGACGAGGAGATACTCCGGATGATCCTGCCGGCCATACGCAGTGACTACCGGGCCATCGAGACATACCGGTGCGAACCGGGTATCACGCTCCGTGCCCCCATCTCCGCTCTCACCGGCGACAGCGATCCGAAGACCACACTGGAGGAGGCCGGGGACTGGCGCGGCCACACCACGGGCGGCTTCGACCTGAAGGTGTTCCCCGGCGGTCACTTCTATCTCAGCGCGCAGGCACCCGCGGTGCTCGCGGCGCTGCGGGAACACCTGACGTCCGTCTCCTGAACCGCTGGGCCGGGCCTGCGCGCCGGTACGCGCGGGCCCGGCCCGGACCGGTGGCCGCAAGCCGCCACCGGTCCGTCCAGGGGGCGTGGACGGGCGGACACCGGGTGTGACGCGGTGACCGTCAGGTGGTGGACGCCTGGTACAGACCGCGCCCGGCCCGATGGGCGCGCGAGGTGCCGACCAGCCGGTCGAGGGTGCTCCGTACCGCGTTGATGCTGCCGGGCGTACCGTCGCGCCCCAACTGCGCCGCCACATCACGGGCGCGCACCGGGTCGCCGCCCGCCGCGGCGAGGATGGCCAGGATCTGGTCCGTCAGTCCGGCGCCCTGCTGGTCCTCGGTGGTGGGAGCCGTCTTCTTCGCGGCGGCCTTCGTGGACTTGGCCGGTGAGGTCTTCTTCGCCGGGCGGCGCTTGGTCTCCTTCGGCGCCTTGGCGGCCGTCCCCGCCTTCGCCTTGGCCTCCGAACCGGCCGCGGCCTTCGTGGCCTTGGCGGCACCGCGCGTCTTCGCGCGGGCGGGGGCGGCGGTCTTCTCGGCGGGGGCCTGCTCCTCGGGAGCCTCCTCGACGGCGGTCTCCTCGATGGTGGCCTCATCGGCCGGCGCCGCCTCCGGCGCGGTCCGCTGGGCCACCAGTCGCGGCGCCGGCTCCGGCTCCACCGGCGCGGCCACCGGTGCCACCGCTTCGGCCGCCTCCTGGGCGGGGGAGAGCGCCTGGAGCGCGCCCAGTGCGGTACGCACCGACTCCAACCGCTCGGTGACCGTGGCCAGTTCCTTCTCCAGCGCCTGCTGGTGTGATTCCAACTGAGGGAGTTCCGAGCGGAGAAGCGCCGTGGTCGCCTCGATGGTGCCCGGTGTACGGGATGTGGATGTCATGGTGTCGCCCTCTCGTCCTGGCCGCCGCCGTTGCCCCCGTCGGCCGCCTCATGGGTGCAGCCTAGGCCCTGTGGTGTGTCGTGTTGTGGCGGGAACGTGTGAACGGTCTTCACTCATTTCTTCGGACGGCCCGAACTCGCCCTGTGCGCAGGCTAGTTCACGGACCCCTCGTCACACGGCCGCTGCCGGGCAACCGCAGGTGACAGCGCCGGTGGTGGGACCGGTGGGAGGTGTGTGGCGCGTTGTCGAGGCGAACGGCCGCGCGGACGGACATCTGCCCGTAACGGAACAGCGGCTCGAACGGTCAGGTGTGCTGTTACGGTCGGAGAGGTGCGGTCGTCGCTGCCCGCCGGTCCGCTCACCCGCCCCCGACCGGTCGCCCAGGAGACTTGTGATCGCCTTCCTCCCGCGCCGTCCCCGCTTCGCACGCCGTGCGGTGCCCGCCTGGCTCAGCCACCCGCTGGGCTGGCGCTCCGGCCCCGTTCCGCGGGCAGCCGTGGTCCGCGGCGCGCTGAGCGCCGGCCCGCTGCTCGCGCTCGGTGTGCTGACCGGCGAGGTCGGCCCGGGCGTTCTCGCCGCGCTCGGCGCGATGCTCGCCGGTGTCAACGACCGGCCCGGCACCCGCCGCACCGGAGTCGTCCACATCGGTCTGCCCGCCGCCGGAGCCTTCGGAGTGCTGTGCGGCGGTCTGCTCGCGGACACCGGCGGGCGGTGGGCCGCCGTGCCCGCCCTCTTCGTGGTGGGCTGGCTCTCCGGCGCGCTGAGCGTCGCCGGTCCGGTGTGGTCGGCCGCCGCGATGCAACTGCTCGTCACCGCGTCCATCGGAGCCGGGATGCCGCTGGCGGGCCCCGCCTGGCTCAAGGCGTCCTGCTACCTCGGCGGCGCCGCCTGGCTGCTGCTCCTGCGCTTCCTCCTGCGCGCCCCCAGCCGGCGCCGCGGCGCCCGGTGGGACGGCGAGCGGGAGGCCGTCGCCGCCGTCTTCGACGCGCTCGCCGACGTGCTGCGCGCCGTGGGCGGTCCCGACGCAGGGGCCGCCAGGCGCCGGCTGACCGCCGCGCAGCAGCGCGCGGACGAGTCGGTGCGCCTGATGCGGCTGCTGTCCTGGCCGGCCAGGACGGGCGGCTCGGCCGCGGCGCACCGGATCGTCACCCGCTTCGGCGCGGCGACCGCGCTGTGCGAGGCAGGGATAGCGCTGCTCTGGGAAGGCAGGCCGCTGCCCGCGCAGGTGGCGGAGGGCCCCCGCAGGCTGGCCGCGGCCGTACGCGCGGACGGAGCGCCCGGCGCGCTGCCGAGCCCGGCCTCCGACACCGTTCAGCGCAGTGCGTTCGACCGGGCGCTGCTGGACGCGGCGATCGCCTTCGACCGTACGGAGCCGGACGCCGAGCCCCCGCCGTACGCGACGACTCCCGTCCCGCCCCGCACACCGCGCACCGTCCGCCGGCTGCTGGGCCGTGTGTTCGCGCCCGCGCGGCGGGAGAACGGGCTGCGGGTGGCGCTGTGCGTCGCGGCGAGCACCGCCGTCGCCCTGAGCCTGCACCAGGACCACTGGTACTGGCTGCCCGCCACCGCCGCCTTCCTGGTCAAGCCCGACCTGGGACCGCTCTTCTCCCGGGTGGTGAACCGTGTCGCGGGCACCGCCGCGGGCGTGCTGGTCTTCATCCTGCTCACGGCGGCGACCGCGGGCCTCGGCGGCCCCTGGTGGGTGATCGCCGTGGTGGTGACCGGCGGGGCGCTGATCCCGGTGGCCACACGCCACTTCGGCTTCCAGACCGCCGTCGTCACCCTGCTCGTCCTGTCGTTCCTCTACGCGGCGGGGGACACCGAGGCGACCGTGGCGCGACTGCTGGACACCGCGCTCGCCTGCGCCATCGTGCTGCTCGTCGGGCACCTGCCGCACCTCACCGATCCGCGGCTGCGGGTCGGGCACCGCTTCGCGGTCGCGCTGCGCTGCACGGAGCGGTACCTGAGCCACGTACTGGACACACCGCCCGCCGACGACACGCCCCGGGCCACGGGGGCGCCGTACGGAACGGGGACACCGGCGCCGACGGGCGGCGACGCCGCCGGTGTCGCGCTGCGGCACGCCGCCTACCGCGCGCTCGCCGAGGCGCGGGCCGTTGCGGAGACGGCCGCCGCCGAGCTGCCGGGACCGCACCGTACCCACCGCCACGACTGGCTGGCGGTGGTGGCGCGTACGGAGCGGATCGTGGAGGCCGCGACCGTCTGCGCGGTACGGGTCGAGCAGGGCGTGCCGGCGCCGTCGGCCGCCGAGGCGCGGGAGGTCACCGAGGCGCTGGCCGCGATGGCCGACGCGCTGGAGGAGGGCCGCCCGCTGGCCGCCGCGGCCCTGCCGCCGGTCCCGAGCCGGTGCCGGTCCCTGGGGGACGTGATGACCCACCTCCACGGGATCCAGGCGCTGACCACGGCGGCCTGACCACGCCCTAAGGGGTCTTGCGGCGGGTGAGCGGCCGTTCGATCAGCCGGTACGAGGCGAGGGCCGCCACGAAACTGGCCGCCACCGTCGCGAGCCCCTGCCAGGCACCGAGGCCCAGGTCCGACATGAGCCGGGCCAGCGGATAGTGCCACAGATAGAGGCCGTAGCTGAGATTGCGTCCGATCCACACCAGCGGCGCCAGCGAGAGCGACCGGGACAGCCAGGTGTCGGGACGCAGCTCCAGCGCCGCGACCAGCGTCGCCGACAGGACGCCCGTCACCAGGAACCCGGTGGTGTACCAGGGCACGGTCCAGGCGGTGGCGCCGGTCATCGGCACCTGCCAGACGATCAGGGCGAGCAGCCCCAACGCGGGCCAGGCCAGCCGTCCCGCCCACCGCCCCAGCGCCGCGAGCCGCGGATCGCCCGCGGGCAGCAGGGCGACCAGTACGGCCAGCAGCGCGCCCGCGAGAAGCTGGTCGGCCCGGGTGTCCATGCCGTTGTAGATACGGTGTGCGGCGGTCGGATTCCACAGCACAACGCGCCACACCAGGGGCAGCAGACACACGACAGCGGTGCAGATCAGCACGGTACGGGCCCGGAAGCGGCGCAGGAGCAGCAGCAGGAGCGGCGGCCAGAAGAGGTAGAACTGCTCCTCGACACCGAGCGACCAGGTGTGCGACAGCAGGGAGGTGTCACTGGAGTAGACGCCGGGCTGGGAGGCCCTGACGATGTTGATGAGGAAGGTGGCGGCCAGCACGATCGCCGCCCACGCGCCGTCGAACGAGGGCAGCTCGGTGGTCAGCGCCAGTACGGCGCAGAACGCGCAGACGGCGAGCAGCGCCGGGACCAGCCGCAGCCAGCGCCGCCAGTAGAACGACCGCATCGCGACGTCGCCCGTCCTGGCGAACTCGGCGAGCAGCAGCCGGGTGATCACGAATCCGCTGATGGTGAAGAAGACATCCACCCCGAGCGCCCCGCCGGGCAGCAGATCGGGAGCGAGGTGGTAGACCATGACCAGCACCACGGCCAGCGCCCGCAGTCCGTCCACCCCGCGCACCCGGCCGCCCCGGCGCAGCGCTCCAGGGAAGCCGCGCCCGCCCCGGTCGGGCGCGCCGTTCGCCCGTACCGGAATGAGCCCCAGCGCGAGCACCGACGGCGCGCCGCCGTGACCGGTGCGCCGGGGCAGCTCCAGCGTGCCGCCGCCGGATCCGGCAGGTCTGTGCCGCGCCCGCTCCTCGGCGGCTCCGTCCGCTCGGCCCGTGCGCGTCGCTGTCTCGGTAGGTGTGCTGTCCATCCCGTGCCCGTGCCCGGAAAGTGAACGGCCACGCGGTTGTTCATCGAAATCTCATGAACGCGCGGCCGTTCGGGGGACGGAGGCTACGTGAGGGGAGCGGCGAACAGCGGGACGACCTTCTCCAGCGCGTACGCCACCGAGAGCACCGAGTCCGTCGCGAACGCGTTGCTGAGCGTGTCGTTGTCGAGCATCACCGAGCGGCCCGCCTTGACGGAGGGAACGGCCTGGTAGAGCGGGTCGTCGGTGATCTTCTTCGCGTCCACGCCGATGGGTGCCATCACCGTGAGGTCGGCGTCCAGCAGATCCAGGTTCTCGCGGCTGACGGGGATGGAGAACGACGCGCCGGCCTTGGCGTCGACGGCCGGGTTGTTCTTGAAACCGAGTCGTTCGACGAAGTCGACGCGGCCGGTGCCGTGGACGTACGCGCCGAACTCGGCGGCGGTCCGGGAGCCGAGGGTGATCGTCTTGCCCTTGAACTCGGGGTGGGCGGCGGCGGAGTCCTGGAACTTGCGCTCGGTCTCGGCGATGAGCCGCTCGCCCTTCTCGGGGATACCGAGCGCCGTGGAGATCATCTCGGTCTGCTTGCTCCACGAGATCTTGTACTGGTCGCCGCCCTTCGGTACCCCGATGGTCGGGGCGATCTTGCTCAGGGTGTCGTAACGCCCCTGGTCCCCACTGGACTTGGTGTCCAGGATGAGATCGGGCTGGAGCGCCGCGATCTTCTCGAACTGGGGCTCCAGCGTGCCGATGATCTGCGGGCTCTTCTTGTAGAGGCCCTTCGCCCAGGGGCCGACGCCGTCGCCGCCGAACGCCAGCCAGTCGCTGGCCCCGACGGGCTGCACCCCGAGCGCCAGGGCGGCCTCGGCGTCGCCCCAGCCCAGCGCCACGATGCGCTGGGGGCGCTCGGTGACGGTGACGTCGCCGAACTTGGTCGCGACCTTGGCGGGGAAGGCTCCGTCGCCCTTGGCGGACGAGGAGCCGCCGGAGGTGTCGTCGGACGAGGAGGAACCGCAGGCGGCCAGCGCTCCGACGAGCACCACGGTCAGAGCGGCCGACAGGGCGCCGGGAGCCGACCGCGACCGGCGTCTCGGGGCAGTATGAAGATTCTTTCGAAATGACATGAAATTAGGTTAGCCTAACCTCAGATTATTCCGTACGGGCGGGGGCCGACCGTTCTACCGCCGGTTCCCCGGCGGATTCCCCGGCGATGTGGTGACGGCCCATCGGGACGATCATCGGCGTCAGCGAGGCCGGGTCCTCGGCGACGGAACAGCGCATCCCGAACACCTCGGTCACCAACTCCGCCGACACGATGTCCGCGGGCGCCCCCTCCGCCACGATCCGCCCGTCCTTCATGGCGATGAGATGGTCGGCGTACCGGCAGGCCAGGTTCAGATCGTGCAGCACCACCGCGATGGTCGAGCCGTACGACCGGTTCAGATCGGTCAGCAGATCCAGCACGTCGAGCTGGTGGCTGATGTCGAGGAACGTCGTCGGCTCGTCCAGCAGCAGGATGTCCGTACGCTGCGACAGCGCCATGGCGATCCACACCCGCTGCCGCTGACCGCCCGAGAGTTCGTCCACCGGCCGCGACGCCAGCTCCAGCACGTCCGTCGCCAGCAGCGCCTGCGCCACCGCCGTGTCGTCCTCGGCCGTCCAGCGCCGGAACCACCCCTGGTGCGGATAGCGGCCCCGGCCCACCAGATCGCTCACCGTGATGCCGTCGGGGGCCACCGGGCTCTGCGGCAGGATCCCCAGCACCGAGGCGACCTCCTTGGTGGGCATCGCCTGGATGTCCTTCCCGTCGAGCAGCACACGTCCCGCGGTGGGCGCCAGGAGCCGGGCCATCGAGCGCAGCAGTGTCGACTTCCCGCAGGCGTTCGGGCCGACGATCATCGTGATCCGGCCCGGCGGTATGTCGACGCTCAGCCCGGCGACGACCTCACGCCCGTCGTACCCGAGACGGACGTCCCGCGCCTGGAGTGTGTGCTCCGCACTCATGTGCAGATCCTTCCCTCGTGTCACTCAGCCGCCCCTGCCCGCCCGGTTGGCGCGGGCCAGGAGCCACAGCAGATAGGGCGCGCCGATCACACCCGTCACCACACCCACCGGGAACTGGGTGGAACCCAGCAGATGCTGCGCGGCGAAATCCGCGACCAGCACGATCAGCGACCCGGTCAGCGCGGCGGGCAGCAGGGCGGCGCCCCGGCGCGGGACCAGCCGGCGGGCGATCGGCGCGGAGACGAACGCCACGAACGCCACCGGGCCCGCCGCGGCGGTCGCCACCCCGGCCAGCGCCACCGCGCAGACGATCAGCGCCAGCCGGGCGCGCTCCACCCGGGTGCCGAGCCCCACCGCGGTCTCGTCGCCCAGTTGCAGGGTACGGAGGGGGCGCGCGGCGAGGAACGTCGGTGGTACGAGGAGCGCCAGGGCCACGACGAGCGGCCAGAGCTGGTTCCAGGAACGGCCGTTGAGGCTGCCCGTCAGCCACGCGAGGGCGTTCTGCGCCTCGGACAGGTTCGAACTCGTCAGCAGGTGCGAGATCATGCTGGACAGCGCCGCGCCGATCCCGATGCCGACCAGGACGAGCCGGTACCCGGCGACGCCGCCGCGCCACGCGAGCGCGTAGATCGCCGCCGCGGTCACCAGCGCGCCCAGCAGGGCACTGGCGGAGAGAACGAAACCACTGGCACCGAAGGCCACGCTGGCCAGCACCCCGGCCGCGCCCGCCCCCGAACTGATCCCGATCACATCGGGACTGGCCAGCGGGTTGCGCAGCAGCGTCTGGAACACCGCGCCCGAGAGCCCGAAGGCCGCCCCGACCAGCAGGCCGATCAGCGCGCGCGGCAGCCGCAGTTCGACGATCACGAACCGGGCGCCCCCGTTCCCGCCACCGGCCAGCGTCGCGACGACCTCGTCCAGCGGGACGAACAGGTCGCCGACGGCCAGCGACACGCACAGCGCGGCCAGTACGGCGACGGCCAGCGTCCCGCAGACCACGGCGGACCGGGTCCTCCCGGAGCGCCGCGCCCGTACGACATCGGCGACGGCGGCGGTCAGCCGCGCGTCCGGCCGCTCCCCGGAACGGCCGTCGGAACGGCGGTCGGAACGGCCGCCGGAAGGGCCGTCCGGCACGGTCGGGCTCTCGACGGCTCCAGCGGTCAGGTCCTTCACAGCTCCACCAGATGACGACGGCGCACCAGGATCACGAAGGGGACGGCCCCGACGACCGCGGTCACGATCCCCACCTGCACCTCACCGGGCCGGGCGATCACCCGCCCCACGATGTCGGAGACCAGCATCAGCACGGGCGCCAGCAGCGCGCTGTACGGGAGGATCCAGCGGTAGTCGGGTCCGGTGAACATCCGGGCCGCGTGCGGTACGACCAGGCCGACGAAGCCGATGGGACCGACGACCGCGGTGGCCGTACCGCACAGCAGCATCACCGTCGCCGCCGACACCAGCCGCGCCGCACCCACCCGCTGTCCCAGCGCCCGCGCGATGTCGTCGCCCAGCGACAGGGCGTTGAGCCGCGGCCCCTGCGCCAGCGCGAGCACCACACCCACCGCGATGAACGGGAGGGCCTGCCAGAGCAGTTCGGCGTCCCGGCCGGCGAGCGAGCCGACCTTCCAGAACCGGAACCGGTCGAATACCTGACGATCCGTCAGGAGGATGGCGGTGGTCACCGATCCCAGAATGGCGGTGGTCGCCGCCCCGGCCAGCGCCAGCTTCACCGGTGTGGCGCCGTCCCGGCCCAGCGAGCCGACGCTGTAGACCAGTACGGTCGCGGCGAACGCGCCCAGGAGCGCGAACCAGATGTACGCGGAGGGCGAGCCGAGGCCGAGCAGGCCGATCGCGCCCACCACCGCCACCGAGGCACCGGCGTTGACACCGAGAATGCCCGGGTCGGCCAGTGGGTTACGCGCCACGCCCTGCATGACCGCCCCGGCGAGCCCCAGCGCGACGCCCGTCATCAGCCCGGCGACGGTACGCGGAACGCGCTCCTCCCAGATGATGAGCTGCCCCTTGTCGGACAGATCCCGGTCGAACAGGACCCCCAGCACATCGCCGGTCGCGGCATCGCCGGAACCGAACGCGAGGCTCGCCCAGACCGCCAGCGCCAGCAGCCCCGCGGTCACCAGCAGGCCGGTTCCGAGGAGCGGACGGCCCCTGCGCGCGCCGGGGCCCGCGCGGTCGGCGGGCTCATCGGCGGGCGGGGCGGCGGAGCCGGGCCCGGTCCGGGGCCCGGAGTGTGCCCTCACGCTGCGTGGACCTTCGCGCGGAGCGTCCCACCGTGCATCTGGCATGCCCTCACTGTGCTGCTCCGGGCACGGCCGACCGCACCGCGGAAGCTGGTCAGTTCATAAAGTAAGGTGAGCCTAACATTACCGAACGGCTGTCCTGCCCCGTCCCGCCCGGCCCGTACACGGGAGAAGAACCATGCCCCACCCCGCGACGACGGAACCCGGACCGCTCCCCTTCGACCGGCTCGACGACGACCGGTCGGCCGACCGCGCGGACCACCGCGAACTGCGGTCCGCCGACGAACTGCGCGCCCTGCTCGGCACCCCGCCCCCGATCGTGATCGACAAGGTCAGGGACCGGCTGATCCGCGAGGACCTGGAGCTGCTGGCGCGCTCGCCGTTCTGCCTGCTCTCCACCTCCGACGGCCGGGGCAACTGCGACGCCTCACCGCGCGGCGACGTCCCGGGCTTCGTCCGCGCCCTGGACTCCCGCACCCTGGTCCTGCCGGACCGGCCGGGCAACCGGCGGGCCGACAGCTTCCACAACATCCTGGAGAACCGGCACGTCGGCCTGGTCCATCTCGTGCCCGGCGGCACGGAGGTGCTGCGCGTCAACGGGCGGGCGCGCATCCTCACCGACGCGCCGTTCTTCGACGGGATGACCCTGAAGGGCCAACGCCCGCTGCTCGCCCTGCTGGTGGAGATCGACGAGATCTTCCGGCACTGCCCGGCCGCGCTGCACCGCTCCGGTCTCTGGCGCCCGGAGACCTGGCCGCAGGAGTGACAGCGCGGCCGTGCGCCCACCGCGCGGTGGCGGTCGTGCGCCCACCGTGCGGTGGCGGACCGGGCCCCTCCGCACGGTCTTCGGCGCCGACGGTACGAGGGCTTCACGCCACCGGGACGCGGCCGTAATGTAGAAACCGGTTGCTATCCGGGCGGACCCCGACGCAGCCGTTCCTGCACCACGACTCGACGGGCCGGGTACGGCATGAAGGGGCGGACCATGGCGCGCACCGGCGGCCCCACCGGACCGACCCTCGCGATCGTGGCCAGGGAGGCCCGGGTGTCGGTCCCCACCGCCTCGAAGGTGGTGAACGGGCGCGAGGACGTCGCACCCGAGACCCGGCGCCGCGTCACCGAGGCGCTCGACCGGCTCGGGTACGTGCGCAGGCCCCGGGCCGGCGCCGCCGGGCGGCCCTCCTCCCTGGTGGACGTCGTCCTGCACTCCCTGGACAGCTCCTGGTCGGGCGCGGTGCTGCACGGCGTCGAGGCCGCCGCGGCCGAGGCCGGTCTGGAGATCGTCGTGTCGGCCGGGCTCACCAGGACCCGGGGGTACGGGCCCGGACGCGGCCGGCTGCACCGGCTCGCCGCGCGCGGCTCGGCCGGGGCGCTGTTCAGCCGCGCGAACCTCACCCCGTCCCAGTACGCCTGGCTGGCGCAGCACCGCATCCCGTTCGTCCTGCTCGACCCGCTGGTGGAGCCCCCGCCGGGCGTGGCCTGGGTCGGCGCGGACGACCTCGGCGGCGGTGCCGCCGCGACGGGGCACCTCCTCGCCCTCGGCCACCGGCGGATCGCGGTCGTCGGCGGCCACCGCCACCGGCTCGGCACCGCCGCCCGGATCGCCGGACACCGCGCGGCGCTGGCGGCGGCGGGTCTCCCGTACCGACCCGAGTACGAGAGGTACGCCGGCTTCGCCCCGGCCCGCGCCCGCCGCCACGCGCTGGAACTCCTGGCGCTGCCCGAGCCGCCGACCGCCGTCTCCGTCTGCTCCGACGCGATGGCCCTCGCCGTCTACGAGGCCGCCGCCGAACGCGGTCTGCGCGTCCCCGGCGACCTGTGCGTGGTCGGCTTCGGCGATCTGCCGGAATCACGCTGGGCCGCCCCCGCGCTCACCACCGTCCGCCGGCCGCTCTCCGACATGGCGGGCACCGCGCTGCGCCTGCTGGTCGCGCTCACGGCGGGGGACCCGCCCGCGTCCCTCCGTACCGAACTCGCCACGCGTCTGGTGGTACGCGGCAGCACCGCGCCCGCGCCGAACTGAGCCCCGGGCGCGGGCTCCTCCCTACTCTCCCGCCAGACCGCGGAGACCGCGGAGACCGCGGAGACCGATTTCCGTCCGGTGCGGAAATTTCTGTTATCCCGCGCGGCCCGCGCCGTCTCCCAGGGGTAAGGCATCATCCAGCCGATTCGGAGCACACCCATGGGCCGTGACAACAAGCACAAGATGAGCCGCCGCAGCATGCTGCGGGTGGCGGGAGGACTCGCGGTGGCGGGGGCCGCCGGAGGCGTCGTCGCCTCGATGACCGGCGACCGGGCCGACGCCGCGCCCACGACCTTCGTCCACCCGGGGATGCTGCACGCGTACGGGGAGCTGAACCGGGCCAGGGTCCGGGTGAAGGCGGGCTCCCAGCCGTGGACGGCGGGGTGGGAGCGGCTGGTGGCCAATCCGCGCTCGCAGTCGGCCTGGGCGCCCCGCCCGGCCGCGTCCGTCATCCGCGGCGGCGCCGGGCAGAACTACCCGCAGCTCTACAACGACATCCACGCCGCCTACCAGAACGCGCTGCGCTGGAGGATCGCCGGTACCACCGCACACGGTGACACCGCCCGGGACATCCTCAACGCCTGGTCGGCCACGCTCACTTCGCTGACCGGCAACGCCGACCGTTTCCTGGCGGCCGGGCTCTACGGCTACCAGTTCGCCAACGCCGCCGAACTGATGCGGGACCACCCGGGGTTCGAGCTGAAGCGGTTCCAGGACATGATGGTCCGCGTCTTCCACCCGCTCAACGAGCAGTTCCTCACCGGTCACAACGACGCCTGCGTCACCAACTACTGGGCGAACTGGGACCTGTGCAACATGAACTCCGTCCTGGCGATCGGCATCCTCTGCGACGACCAGGCCATGTTCGACCGGGCGGTGGAGTACTTCAAGAACGGTGAGGGCAACGGCTCGATCAAGAACGCCGTCCCGTTCCTCCACCCCGGCGGACTCGGCCAGTGGCAGGAGAGCGGCCGGGACCAGGGCCACACCGTGATGGGCGTGGGGCAGTTGGGCGCCTTCTGCGAGATGGCCTGGAGCCAGGGCGTCGACCTGTACGGATACGACGACAACCGGCTCATGAAGGGCGCCGAGTACGTGGCCAGGTACAACCTCGGCCTGGACGTCCCCTTCACCCCGTACTCCTGGGGCACCGGCCAGAACTGCGCCCACCGGGAACAGACCGTCGTCTCCGACGCCGGGCGCGGTCAGCTCCGCCCGGTGTGGGAGGTGCTCCACCACCACTACGCGCGGCGCCGCCGGCTCTCCGTCCCCCACATCACGGCCATGGCCGAGAAGGTAAGGGCCGAGGGCGGCGGCGGTGACTACGGGCCGAACAGCGGCGGCTTCGACCAACTCGGCTTCGGCACGCTGCTGTACAGCCGCTGAGCCCCGACTCCCGTGTGCGGTCCGGGCCTTCGGCGGACGAGGCCCGGACCGCAGCGAAAGTTTCGTATTCCGCACCGGCGGGAGACACGGGTGTCATCTCCCCGCACCATAGGTACCGGTTTCCCTCCCCGCTGTGCGAAGCCGTACCCCCTCCCCGTTCCTTGTCCCCGTCCCCCCACCCTGGAGTGAGATCCCGATGAGCCGCACCCGCACCTCCGCGATCAGCCGCCGCGGCATGCTCAAGGCCGCCGGAGGACTCGCCCTCGCCGGCGCCGCGGGCGGTGCCGTACAGGCCACCACCGCGCCCACCGCGCAGGCCGCCCCGGCCGCCTTCGTCCACCCCGGCGCGCTGCACGCGTACGGCGAGCTGAACCGCGCGAAGGTACGGGTCGCCGCCGGCAACGACCCCTGGCTGGCCGGCTGGAACCGGCTGATCGCCAACGGGCACGCCCAGGCGGGCTGGCAGGCCCGTCCGCAGGCCACCGTCGTCCGCGGCGGCACCGGCGAGAACTACGGCACGCTGTACAACGACATCCACGCCGCCTATCAGAACGCGCTGCGCTGGAGGATCGCCGGTACCACCGCCCACGGAGACACCGCCCGGGACATCCTCAACGCCTGGTCGGCCACCCTCACCACCGTCACCGGCAACGCCGACCGGTTCCTCGCCGCCGGGATCTACGGCTACCAGTTCGCCAACGCCGCCGAACTGATGCGCGGCTACGCGGGGTTCGACCTCGACCGCTTCCGCCGGATGATGGCGAATGTGTTCTACCCGCTCAACAACCAGTTCCTCACCGGTCACAACGACGCCTGCATCACCAACTACTGGGCGAACTGGGACCTCTGCAACATGAACTCCATCCTCGCGATCGGCATCCTCAACGACGACGGGGCCAAGTACGACCAGGCCGTCAGCTACTTCAAGAACGGCGCGGGCAACGGAGCGATCGGCAAGGCCGTCCCCTTCGTGTACGAGAGCGAGGGGCTCGCCCAGTGGCAGGAGTCCGGCCGCGACCAGGGCCACACCATGATGGGCATGGGCCAGATGGGCGCCTTCTGCGAGATGGCCTGGAGCCAGGGCGAGGACCTGTACGGCTACGACAACAACCGCTTCATGAAGGCCGCCCAGTACGTCGCCAAGTACAACCTGGGCCAGAGCGTCCCGTTCACCACGTACTCCTGGGGCACCGGCCAGAACTGCGCCTACCGGGAACACACCGTCGTCTCCGACGCGAGCCGGGGCCAGATCCGCCCGGTGTGGGACCTCCTCCACTACCACTACGCGCGGCGCCGGGGCCTCTCCGTCCCGTACATCACGGCCATGGCCGAGAGCGTCCGCCCCGAGGGCGGCGGCGGTGACTACGGGCCGAACAGCGGAGGCTTCGACCAACTGGGCTTCGGCACCCTGCTGTACGCCAAGTAGACCCACCGTCCCGGCGGCTCAGCAGTGGCCCGGGCGGGCGTGGACCGTGATCCGGGCCCGGGTCACGGTCCGGCTGCCGCACTCCTCGAAGTACGTACGCAGCACCGCGCGTTTGACGGCCTCCGGGCCGGTCGTCTCCAGCGGCCGGCCGGGCGGATCGCCCACGGCCACGATCCGGCGCGCCGCCAGCATCCGGGCGCGCACCCGCTCCGCCGGGAGCTCCGTACCGCGCAGGGTGTGCGACGCGAGGGGGGAGCGGTCCAGGGCGAGATCCGTCAGCCCCCGGAACTCCCCGGGCCGCGCGAGCGTCCACGCCCGGCGCCGCGCCGGGACGAACAGCAGACCGTCACCGGGCCGCGCCGACTCCCTTACGGCGCGGGCGACGGCGGTGGCGTCGTTGAGACGGCTCTGCGGGGTCCGCAGATACGCGCCCACCGGGCACAGCGCGGCCAGCACCGCCGCCACCGCCAGCACCGCCACCGCCAGGCGCCGGGCGCGGTCCGCGCACCCCGGGACCCAGCACCGGTCGAGCGCGGCGCCGAGGAGCAGCGCCAGACCGACGGTGTACGAGAGGACGTACCGCTCGACGTAGAACGGCCGCAGCGGGGTGAGCGCCATCAGCAGCGCGGTCGGCAGGATCAGCAGCGGCAGCGCGAGCGCCTCCAGCCGGGGGACCGGTGGCGCGGCGCCGTCCGGGCGGTCGGCGGCGCCGGATCCGCGCGGCGCCGTACGGGCACACACCACACCCACCGCCGTCACCACGGCGAAGCCCAGGACATGCCGGGCGCCCGGGGCGCCGATCCAGTCGACCTGCGCCGACTGCGTCGTACTGAAGAGCGCGAGCGGCAGCAGCCCGGCGCCCACCGCGCACGCGGCGGCGCTCCACGCCCGTACCGTGTGCCGGGACACGGGGGAACACACCACCGTCACCCCGTGGGCGAGCAGCGTCAGCACCGCGAACTCGTGCAGCAGACAGGCGGTCAGCATCACCCCGGCGTACGCGGCCCACCGGCGCCGCCGGGGCCGGCCGAGCGCGCGCACCAGCAGCCAGCTCGCCCAGGTGACCAGGGCGCACACCAGCGCGTAGGACCGGCCCTCCTGCGCGTACCGCTGCACGGCGGGGAGTAGCGGCAGGACCAGTCCGGCCAGCAGCCCGGCGCGCGGACCGGCGAGTTCCCGGCCGAGCAGCGCGACCCCGGCGGACGCCGCCGCCACCGCGAGCACGGACGGCAGCCGCAGCGCCACGAGACCGCCGTCCCAGAGGGCGAAGACCCCGTGCATGACCAGGTAGTACAGGCCGTGGACCGCGTCGATGCGGCCCGCGGTGTGCCAGATCTGCCACGGGGCACGGTGTGCCACCGCGTACGTGACGGCCTCGTCGCCCCACAGCGTCCCGCCGCGCCGGATCCCCCACATCCCGAGCACCAGCGCCAGGGCGGCCGGGGCACACACCGCGAGCGCCCGCGAGGCCGGCAGCCGGGGGAACAGCGGCCGGGCGGGCCGCGGCGTGGGCGCCACCGGCGCCGGAGCGGGCCGCGAAGGCGGCGGGACGAGGGGGATGGCGGGCTCCGTTCCCTCCCGCGCGGGGCCGGTCGGCGTGGCGCGGCGCGTACGGGGTGACCGGCCGCACTATCCCCGATCCGCCCGCGAGGAGTCCGCCGACGCCCCGGGACCGGCCGGACGGTCCCACCGCCGGGCCCCGGTCCGTACGCCGTCCGGGGCTCCCGGCACGGGGTGCCCCGGCGCGTGGTGGCCCGGTGCTAAGCGTCGGGGCGTACGGGCAGGTCGCGGGTGCCGAGGCGAAGATGCTCGATGTGGTAGACGGCCTCGTCGAGCAGCCGCGCGACATGGTTGTCGTACAGGCTGTAGACGATCCGGCGGCCCTGCCGCACCCCGGTGACCAGCCCCAGCGCCCGCAGCAGGCGCAACTGGTGGGAGACGGCGGACTGCTCCATCTCGACGGCCTCGGCCAGCTCCGTCACCCCGCAGGGGCTCTGCCGCAGCCGGGTCAGGATCATCAGCCGGGAGGGGGTGGCCAGTGCCTGGAGTGTGGCGGCGATGGTGGCGGCGGAGTCCGCGTCGAGATGTCCGGTCGGTGTGGCGCGTTCGTCGACTCCGTGTCCCATGGGCTCATCGTATATCCGTCGACACGTGAAGATTTGTTCTTGTGTCGCGGCCGCGACGGCGTGCGCGCTCACCCGGACAGCGCCCGCCGGATGGCGGGCCCCGGCCCCGGCGGCGGACGATGACGGCACCCCTGTGACCGGACAGGGACGTCCACGCGGACGGGACGACGTCCACCGGACGGCACGGAGAGGCGGACGGCATGAGTGATCTGCGGGCGCTGGCGGCCGAGGCGTACGTCTACGGGTATCCGATGGTGTTCAACCTGGACCAGGCCGACCGCTTCACCCACGCCGGCCTCGGCCTGGTACCGCCGGCCCCCTTCAACACCCTCGCCCACGGCACCGAGCCCGCCGGGCCGTGGGACAGCTTCCCCGGCGTCACCGACGACACCGTCCACTCCGTGGCCCAGCTCGACCTCTCCGGCGGCCCGCTGCTGCTGAGCGTGCCCGACACGGCCGATCGCTACTACGTCCTGCGGTTCGTGGACGCCTGGACCAACAACTTCGCCTATGTCGGACGGCGCGCCACCGGCACCGCCGCCGGAAGCTTCCTGCTCACCGGGCCCGGGTGGGAAGGCGAGGTCCCGGCCGGGACCACCCGGATCGCCTGCCCCACCGCGGTGGCCTCGCTCGTCGGCCGCTGGGCGTGCGCGGGCCCCGAGGACCGCGCGGCCACCACCGCGCTCCAGCGGGCCACCCGCCTGGAGCCGTACGCGCCCGGCCCCGGCGGTGAGCGCGCCGCACCCCTCGCCGGTCTGCCGCTCTCGGACCCGGACGTCACCGACGGCACCCTGATGTTCTTCGAGAAACTGCGGGTGCGGATGGCCGCGTTCCCGCCGGCCCCCGTCGACGCCGCGTACCAGCGACGCTTCGCACCCCTCGGCCTGCTGGCCCCTTCGAGCCCCTACCGGTCACCGGAGCCCGAACTGGCCGACGCCCTGCGCGAGGGGTTCACCGAGGGCAGCGAGCGCGTCGAGTACGCCGCCACCCACGCCGAGGGCCCGGAACAGAACGGCTGGCGGCTCGCCTACCACGCCTTCGACCACAACGCGGACTTCTTCGGCACGGGCGTCCTGACCGGACCGGAGTGGACGGTCACCGACCGCGACGCCGCGCGGCTGCTGCGGGCCGCCGCGGCCCGCACCGACCTGTGGGGCGGCCACGGCTACGAGGCCGCCTACGCGATGATCTGGAACGACGCGGACGGCGAGCCGCTGGAGGGCCGCCACACCTACACACTGCGCTTCGAACAGCCGCCGCCCGTCGACGCGTTCTGGTCGCTCACCATGTACGACCTGCCCGAGTACCACCTCGTCGGCAACCCCCTCGACCGGTACGCGATCGGCGACCGCACCCCGGGGCTGCGCCGCGCCGCCGACGGCTCCCTCACCCTCCATCTGCGCACCGGCCGTCCGGAGAGCGAGGAGGCCGCCGCCAACTGGCTGCCCACCCCGCCCGGACGTTTCCGCCCCGTCCTGCGGCTGTACCAGCCGCGCCCCGCGCTTCTCGACGGCGGCTACGTTCTCCCGGCGATCCGCCGCGCGACCTGACGCGGGCGGGCCCTGTCCGAGCCCGTCACTATGATCGTGGGGCTGTCCACCGCACCACGTCTGGAGCCCCGTCGATGACGCCGCCCGCCACCGCCCGCGTCCTGGTCACCCTCGATGAACACCTCGCACGGGCCGCCGCGGACCGGCAGGGCGCGCTGTGGAAACTGGCCGAGCGCGGACGGGCCCTGGACGCGAATGTCGTACGGCTGCCACCGGGCGCGGGCGTCGCCGAGCACAGCGACGACGTGCTCGACGTCCTGCTCGTCGTCCTCGACGGCGAGGGGACACTCGGCACGCCCGCCGGGACCGAGCCGCTCGCCCCGCACGCGGTGGTGTGGCTGCCCAGGACCTCGCGCCGCTCGCTGACCGCGGGGGAACGCGGCCTGGTCTATCTGACCGCGCACCCGCGCCGCCCCGGGCTGACGGTCGCCGCAGCGGCGCCGGCCGCCGCCCCCGTACCGGCGCCGCCGGCCGAGGGCGGGGAGCCACCCTGCGCGCTGAACCGGGTCTGTGCGGGGTGCGGACGCCTCTGCGGGGAGCGCGACGCGCGGTTCTGCGCCCGCTGCGGGGACGCCCTGCCCGGCTGACCGCGGGCCGGGCGTCCGCTGACGCCCCCGGTATCAGGCCGAGTCGCGCCGGACCAGTTCGGTGGGGAGGATGACCGTGGAGGTGTCCTCCCCACCGATCTGGGCGAGCAGCACCCGTACCATCTCCGCGCTGATGCGGTCCCACGGCTGACGGATCGTGGTCAGCGCGGGCCGGCTGTCCAGGGCGGCGGGCGAGTCGTCGAAACCGCCCACCGCGACGTCCTCGGGCACCCGGCGCCCCGCGTCCCGCAGCGCCGTGAGCACGCCCTGCGCCATCAGGTCGGACGCGACGAACACCGCGTCCAGGTCGGGTGCCCGCCGCAGCAGTTCCACGGCGGCGGCCTCCCCGCTCGCCCGGCTGTAGTCACCGGCGGCGACGAGCCGGTCGTCGGCCTCGATACCGGCCTCGGCGAGGATCTCCCGGTAGCCGGCCAGCCGCTCCGTACCGCCGGGGGTGTCCGGCGGACCGGTCACCGTGGCGATCCGCCGGCGCCCGCCGCGCAGGAGATGGCGCACCATCTCGCGCGCGCCGTCCCGGTCGTCGGCCGCCACGTAGCTGACCTTCGAGCTCTGCCCGAGCGGTTTTCCGCAGGCCACCAACGGGACCCGGGCCGCCCGCAGTTGCTCGGCCACCCGGTCGCCGGAGTGGCTGGACACCAGCAGGACGCCGTCGACATGGCCCGAGGTGATGTAGCGGGCGATCCGGCGCCGTTCGTCCTTCGTCCCCGCGATCATCAGCAGCAGCGGGATGTCGTGCGCGGCCAGCGCCTGCGTACAACCCCGCAGCAGCACATTGAAGTTGGGGTCCTCGAAGAACCGCTCCTGCGGCTCGGTGAGCAGGAAGGCGACCGAGTCGGAACGGCCCGTGATGAGACTGCGGGCGTGCCGGTTGACGACGTAACCCGTCCTGCGGATCGCGGCGTTGACGGCTTCCTCCGCGGCCGGGCTCACATAGTGGCCGCCGTTGAGGACACGCGAGACGGTGCCCCGTGAGACTCCCGCCTCCCGTGCCACGTCGTGGATGGTCGGCGGCTTGCGCCGGCCGTTGCTGCCCGTGCGGCTCATACCTGTCGTTCTCTCGTGATCGTGCCTGTCGCGTCAGGACTTTACGGCCCCGGACAGCAGATCCAGGCTCCAGAACCGCTGGATGACCAGGAACAGCGCGATCAGTGGCACCACCGCGAGCAGCGCACCCGTGATGACCAGAGTGTAGAGCGAGGGGGTGTTGGAGCCCTGCTGGAGGAGGGTGTAGAGGCCGAGTGTGACGGGGAACTTCTGGTCGTCGCCGAGCATGATGTAGGGGAGGAGGAAGTTGTTCCAGATGGCCACGAACTGGAAGAGGAACACCGTCACCAGCCCCGGCAGCATCATCGGCAGCGCCACCGACCGGAAGATCCGCCACTCACCGCCGCCGTCCATCCGGCCGGCCTCCACCACATCGGGCGGTACGGACGCCGCCGCGTAGATCCGGGCGAGGTAGACCCCGTACGGGGAGAGGATCACCGGCAGCAGCACGGACAGGTAGCTGTCGGCCATGTCGGCCTTCGCCATCAGCAGGTACTGCGGTACGGCGAGGATGACCGGCGGCATCAGGACGCCGGCGAGCAGCACGTTGAAGATCGTCTCGCGGCCCCGGAAGCGGTAGACGGCGAGGGCGTAGCCGCTGAGCGCGGAGACCGCCGTCGAGAGCAGGGCGCCGGCCCCGGAGTAGAACAGGGAGTTGAGCATCCACCGCCAGTACACGCCCTCCCGGTACGCGGACAGTTCCGCGATGTTGTCCGTGAAGCCCGTGCCGGGCAGGAAGGTGAAGGTGGAGAAGAGCTCGCGGCCCGACTTGGTCGAGGCCACCACGATCCATGCCACGGGCATGAGGCAGTAGAGCGCGCCGGCGAACAGGGCGATCGTGGGCACCCAGGCGATCCGGCGCCGCTGCTTCGGCCGGGCCGGTGGCGGCCCCTGCGCGGTGCCCGGGGTGGTGCCGGCCGCGGGCGCGGTACGGCGGGTGGTGACAGCGTTCACGAGGTCTCTCCCTGGTTCGAACGGGAGTTCGCGGCCTTCAGGAAGCCGAAGGACAGGACGAGGGTGACGGCCGCGATGACCACGGAGGTGGCCGCCGCCGAGTAGATGTCCCCCTTGACGAAGGCGTCCTGATAGACCTTCATCAGCGGGGACCAGGTGGTGGAGAGCGAGTTGGTCAGGGGCTTGAGGGTGGTGGGTTCGCTGAACACCTGGAGGGTCGCGATGATCGAGAAGAAGAACGTCAGCACCAGCGCGGGCGCGACGATCGGGATCTTGATCCGCAGGGCTGTCTGGAGCTGTGAAGCGCCGTCCAGCCGGGCCGCCTCGTAGATCTCGACGGGGATCGAGCGCAGCGACGTATAGATGACGATCATGTTGAAGCCGGTGCCGCCCCACAGGGCGATGTTGGCCAGCGCGATGTACAGCGGCCCGCCGTCCAGCAGATTCGGCTGGGGGAGTCCCGCCTTGTCCAGCAGGTAGTAGAAGGGGCTCACGTCCGGCAGGTAGAGGAAGCCCCACATCAGCGCGGCGATCACACCGGGGACGGCGTACGGCAGGAAGATCGCGAGCCGGGAGAAGCCGCTGAGCCGGGTGCGCTCGGCGTCCAGCATCAGGGCCAGGACCAGCGCGAGGCCGAGCATCGTGGGGACCACGATCGCCCCGTACCCGAGCACGCGCAGCGCGGAGGAGAGCAGTACGGAGTCGGAGAGGGCGTCCGTGTAGTTGGAGAGCCCGGCCCAGACCTCCTGGCGGGCGCCCCTGCCGAGGCCGAGCCCCTTGACCTCGACCTTGCGCAGGCTCAGATAGAGGGCGTACCCGATGGGCAGCGCGAAGAACAGCGCGAACAGCGCGGCGGCGGGCAGCAGGAAGGCGAACGGCGCGTTGCGCACCTGCCGGCTCGCCCGGCTGCGCGGGCGGCGCCCGCCGCGACCGCGCGCGGCGGGCGCCACGGCGTCGGCGACGAGGGCGCCGGTGGCGGCGGTGGTGCCGGTGGTGGTGGCGGAAGCGGTGGCGGTGCCGCCCGGCGCGCGGCCCGGGCCGCCCGCCGGGCGTGGGGTGGCGGCCATCAGCCGGTGACCTCGAAGCCCTGCTTCTTCAGGTCGGCGACGGTGGACTCCTGCATGGTCGTCAGGGCCGCGCCGAAGTCCGACTTGTCCTTGGCCGCGGTGGCGAAGGAGTCACGGAAGGTGGTGTACGCGACGTTCACGTTCGGGCCCCACGCGGAGGGCGCGGTGCTCTTCGCGATCTCGGCGGCCGTGGTGTAGAAGTCCGGCTGGTTCGCGAAGAACCCGGGGGCCTGGCTCAGCGCGCCGCCCGTCTGCGCGGCGGTGGCGGCCGGGTAGATCCCGCCCTCCTTGACCAGCGCGGCCAGGGCGTCGCTGTCGGTGTTCAGCCAGGTGGCGAACTTCGCGGCGGCCTTCTTGTGCCGCGAGTCGTTGGTGACACCGGTGGACGAGCCGCCCCAGCTCCCGGTCGTCGGCTCGGCCGCGTCCCACTGCGGCAGCGGCGCCATGGCCCACTTGTCCTTGGTGTCGGGCGCGGCGGTCGTCAGGGTGCCCGGCGCCCAGACCGCGCTGACCCAGGCGATCTGCTTGCCCGTGTTGAGCGCCTTGTTCCAGGACGGGGTGTACATGGGCTGGTTGTCGATGGCGCCCTCCTTGACGAGACCGCCCCAGAAGTCCGCGACCTTCTTCGTAGCGGCGTCGTCGATCCCCACGTTCCAGGTGTCGCCCTTGGTCGTCCACCACTGGGCGCCGGCCTGCTGGGCGAGACCGGCGAAGAGTCCCGCGTCGTTGCTGGAGAACGTCGTCAGCGCCTTGGACGGGTCCTTCTTCTTCAGCGCGCGGGCCGTCTCGGCGAACGCGTCCCACGTGGTGGGCACGGTGAGCCCGTACTTCTTGAAGAGGTCCGCGCGGTAGTAGAACATCATCGGCCCGGAGTCCTGCGGGACCGCGTAGACGGCGTCCGTCCCGAGCGTGGTCTGCTGCCAGACGCCGGGGGCGAACTCGTCCTTCGCGTCCGCGACATCACCGGAGATGTCCGCGAGGACATCGTTGCTGACGAGCGTCGGCAGCGCCTGGTACTCCGCCTGCACCAGGTCGGGGGCCTTCTTCGCCTTGGCCGCGGTGATGATCTTGGTGACCAGGTCGTCGCCGGACGCCTGCTTCTTCACCGTGACCTTGATGCCGGACTTCTTGCCCTCCGTCGTGTTCCACAGCTCGGCGACCTTGTCCATGCCGGGTGCCCAGGCCCAGTAGGTGAGGTCGGCCGGCCCGTCGGCCCCCGCGTCGTCGTCGCCGGAGCCGGAGCCGCACGCGGCGAGCGCGGTGGCGCCGAGCGCGATGGTGAGGGACGTGGCCACGAGGCGTCTGCGCGTCGTGAATTGCATGGTGTTACTCCCCTGACGAACCCTGACGGAGGTCTCCGCCCCGCGGGCGGTGGACCGGCCCTGCTCTGTGAGCGTTCACAGTAGAGAAACGTCCCGGACACTTGTCAATGGTTGTTCCTGTGCGGTTATGTTGGATCTACTGGACCGTCGCGATGTGTGCACGTTCCCACACCCGACGCACATCATGGCCCGTCCGCTCGCCGGCCGTACCCGCACCACAGGAGGCAATCCATGCCGCACACCGCACCCGAGGGCCTGTCGGGGCTCGCGTTCGGCGGGGACTACAACCCCGAGCAGTGGCCGGAGGCCGTCTGGCAGGAGGACGTCCGCCTCATGCGCGAGGCCGGCGTCAACCTGGTGTCGATCGGTATCTTCTCGTGGGCCCTGCTCGAACCGGAGCCGGGCCGGTACGACTTCGGCTGGCTGGACCGGGTCGTCGACCTGCTCCACGAGAACGGCGTACGGGTGGACCTCGGCACCCCGACCGTCGCCCCGCCCGCCTGGTTCTACCGCGACCACCCCGACGCCCTCCCGGTCAGCCGCGAAGGCGTGCGGTACGCGTTCGGCTCACGCGGCGCGATCTGCCACAGCTCGCCGGCGTACCGCGAGGCCGCCGCCGCCATCACCGAACAGCTCGCCCTGCGCTACGGCTCCCACCCCGCGCTGGCGCTCTGGCACGTGCACAACGAGTACGGCGTCCCCGTCAGCGCCTGCTACTGCGACCACTGCGCCGTCCACTTCCGCGCCTGGCTGCGCGCCACCTACCAGGACCTCGACGCGGTCAACGACGCCTGGGGCACCGCCTTCTGGGGCCAGCGCTACGGCGCCTTCGACGAGATCCAGCCGCCCAGGGCCACCCCCACCGTGTGCAACCCCGCCCACCGCCTCGACTACGCGCGCTTCGCCGACGCGACCATGCGCGAGAACTTCGTACGGGAGCGCGACCTGCTGCACCGGCTCGCCCCCGGTATCCCCGTCACCACCAACTTCATGACCGCCCTCAGCCAGTGCGACTCCGTCGACTACTGGGCCTGGGGCCGCGAGGTCGACCTCGTCACCAACGACCACTACCTCATCACCGACGGCCGCCGCACCCATGTGAACCTCGCCATGGCCGCCGACCTCACCCGGTCCGTGGCCGGCGGCGCCCCCTGGCTGCTGCTCGAACACTCCACCAGCGGCGTCAACTGGCAGCCCCGCAACCCCGCGAAGGCCCCCGGCCAGATGGCCCGCAACAGCCTGGCCCACGTGGCACGCGGCTCGGAGGGCGCGCTGTTCTTCCAGTGGCGCCAGTCCCGGCGCGGCGCCGAGAAGTTCCACTCCTCGATGGTGCCGCACGCCGGCACCGACAGCCGCGTCTGGCGCGAGGTCGTCGGCCTCGGCGCCCACCTGGACAGCCTCGCCACCGTACGCTCCACCCGGACCGTCGCCGACGCCGCCGTCGTGTGGGACTGGCAGTCCTGGTGGGCGCAGCGCCTCGAATGGCGGCCGAGCGAGGACCACGACGCCCGCGAGCGCGCCGACTCCTTCTACGAGACGCTCTACGACCGCCACCTCACCGTGGACTTCGCCCACCCCGAGGCCGACCTCTCCCGCTACCCGCTCGTCGTGGTGCCCGCCCTCTACCTCGCCTCCGAGGAGACGGGCCGCAACCTCCGCGCCTATGTCGAGAACGGCGGCACCCTCGTCGTCTCGTACTTCTCCGGGATCGTCGACGAGCACGACGCCGTCCACCCCGGCGCCTACCCCGGCGTGCTGCGCGACGTCCTCGGCCTGACCGTCGAGGAGTTCTCCCCGCTCGGCGAGGGCGAGCGCGTACGGATCACCGCGGCCGACGGCTCGGAGCTGACCGCCGACGTGTGGAGCGAGTTCGTCGTCCCGCGCGGCGCCGAGACGGTCTGGACCTACGCCGACGGACTCGCCGCGGGCCACCCGGCCGTCACCCGCCACCGCCTCGGCCGCGGCACCGCCTGGTACATCTCCACGCGGCTCGCCCCCGGCGCGCTCGACACGGTCATCGGCGCCGCCGCCGACGACGCCGGGATCGCGCCGCGCTCCGAACTGCCGCACGACGTCGAGGTCGTACGCCGGTCAGGGGAGAGCGGGGAGTACCTGTTCGCCGTCAACCACACCGGTACGGACGCCAAGGTGCCGCTGCCCGGCGCGGGCACCGAACTCCTCACCGGGGAGCGCGCCTCGGGCGGGCTCGCCCTGCCGGCCGGATCCGTACGGGTCGTGAAGCTCGACGCCTGAGCGCCACCGCCCGGCTCCGGCCGCCGCACCCGTACCACCGAGCCGCACCCGCACCCGCACCACCGAGCACCATCCGCACCACAGAGCCGCACACGCACCGCCGAGCACCACCGGGACACACCCGCCTGTCCGTCCATCGGTCGAAGGGACATCGACGATGCACCTCGCACACCGCGCCTGGCGCACCCGACTCGGAGCCACCGCCACCGCCGCACTCGGCGCGCTGCTCCTGACCGCGCTGCCCGCGCAGCAGGCCCAGGCCGCCACGACCCTCACCAACCCCGGCTTCGAGTCCGACGCCACCGGGACCGCCACCCCCACCGGCTGGTCCACCTACTCGGCCGCCGGACAGAACGCCGCCTCGTTCACCGAGAACGGCGGCTCCGGTGGCAACCGCCGCCTCACCCACTGGTCGGCCTCCGCGTACAAGGTCGAGACCTACCAGTACCTGACCGGCCTGGCCGACGGTACGTACACACTCAGCGCCCGCGTCCGCTCCAGCGGCGGCCAGAACTCCACGTACATCGCCCTGCGCAACTGCGGCGGCGCCGAGCAGCGCACGGATCTGCCGACCACCGCCGACGGCGCCTGGATCCGCGTCGTGACCTCGGTCCGGGTGAGCGGTGGCAACTGCACCGTCAGCCTCAACTCCGACGCGCACGCGGGGGAGTGGGCCAACTTCGACGACCTGACGTTCGCGCCGGGCGCCACCGGCCTGAGCATCAAGGGCGGCGACCTCTCCACCCTCCCGAAGAACGAGGCGTTCGGCGCCACCTACAGCGGCGCCGCCGGACAGAGCGGCAACGCGCTGGGTTTGCTGCGCGGCGCGGGCATGAACTACGTACGGCTCAAGGTGTGGGTGAACCCGGCCGACGGCTACAACAACAAGGCACGTGTCCTCGCGATGGCCAAGCGGGCCAAGGCCGAGGGCATGAAGGTGCTGATCGACTTCCACTACTCCGACCGCTGGGCCGACCCGGGCCAGCAGAACAAGCCCGCCGCCTGGGCCTCGCACTCGTACAGCCAGCTCCGTACGGACGTCTACAACCACACCTACGACGTGCTGAACGCCCTCAAGGCGCAGGGCACCACCGCCGACATGGTCCAGATCGGCAACGAGATCAACGGCGGCATGCTCTGGCCCGAGGGCTCCACCGACAACTGGACCCAGCTCGCCGGTCTGCTGACCTCCGGCGCCCAGGCCGCGAAAGCCGTCTCCTCCTCCACCCAGATCGCGCTGCATCTCGCCAAGGGCGGCGACAACGGAGGCACCCGCTGGTGGTTCGACCAGGCGGTGGCCCGGCAGGTGCCCTTCGACGTGATCGCCCTGTCGTACTACGGGTACTGGCACGGCCCGCTCTCCGGGCTCCAGGCCAATCTGGACGATGTGTCCGCCCGCTACGGCAAGCCGGTGCTCGTCGCCGAGACGGCGTACGCCAGCACCCTCGCCAACGGCGACTTCCTGGAGAACAACATCGCGACCAGCGGCCAACTGGCGCCCGGCTACCCGGCGACCCCCGCCGGCCAGGCCGCCAACCTGCGGGACGTGATGAACGTCGTCGAGGCGGTCCCGGGCGGACGCGGACTGGGCATCGTCTACTGGGAACCGGCCTGGACCGCCGTGAAGGGCAGCGGCTGGGACCCGCAGGACCCGGCCTCGGGCAACGCCTGGGAGAACCAGGCGCTCTTCGGGTACGACAAGAAGCTCCTGCCCGCGGCGAGTTGGTTCGCGCACCGGTGACCGTCACGCACCGGTAGGTCCAGGGCGCGGGCCCGCCCCTGGCGTGTACGTGCGAGACGCGCGTACACGCCAGGGGCGCCCGTGCCACCGCGGACGATCACCGAAACGAGCCGAGACGAGCCGAGATGACGCCGACCGAGCTCGGACACATCGCCAACCGGACCGGCATGGCTGATTACTGACGGTGTGTGAGAAAGCAGACCCGAACCGGGCACAGCGGGAGGAGCCTTCGGGCGATCCCGCTGCTACGCTCACGAATCTCGGCGCCGTGACCCGGCCGGCGACCGAGCGGTAAGCAGACAAGGAGCGGCATCGTGGGCACTGTTGTCGACGACCCCACCGCCGCCGAATTCCACGAGTTCTTCGAGCGGCACTACGCTGAACTCTCCCGGCTGGCCTACCTGTTGACAGGTGAGGCCGACACTGCCGACGATCTCGCCTCGGACGCCCTGCTCGCCCTCTGGAACCGCTGGGACCGCGTCAGGGCGGCCGACCACCCCGTCGCGTACGCCCGCGGGGTGGTCACGAACCTGGCCAAGTCCCGTATCCGCAGCGCCGTTCGGGAGCGCCGCCGTGTCGCGCTGTTCTGGTCGCAGCGCGGCGAGCGGTTCGACGGCCCCGACGTGCCCGCCGTGCTCGACGTACGGACGGCGCTGCGCCGGTTACCCTTCCGCAAGCGCGCCTGTGTGGTGCTGCGCCACGCCCTCGACCTCTCCGAACGGGACACGGCGCTCGCCCTCGGCATCTCGGTGGGTACCGTCAAGAGCCAGACCTCCCGGGGTATGGCGGAGCTGCAACGGCTCCTCGGCCCGGGGGCGTCGGCGCAGCGGGTGCATGCCACGGTGGCGGCGGACCGCACCGAAGGAGGGAGGGGCTGATGGTGGACGACGACCTGCCCACGCGGTTGCGGGAGGCGGCGGGTGAACACCGCCCCGACCGGGAGCGCATGCTCGCGCGCGTGGAGCGCGGCATGGCGGACCCGAGGTCGGCGGGGCGGGCCCCGCAGCCGCTGCGCCCGGCGGGCTGGCTGCGGGTGGCCGTGGTGACGGCCGCGGCGGCCGGCGCGCTCGGCGTCGGGGCGCTCGCGCTCGTCTCCACCCAGGGCGCGTCGAACCAGACGGTGGCGGCCTCCCCGGAACCGGCGCGCCCGTCCCTGGAGCCGGGTGCCTCGCCCCCGCACGCCCCCGTGGAGCAGTCGCCGAGCCGGAGTCCGGGAGACCACGCCACGGCCGGGACGTCGCGCCCCGCGGCCCCGCCGGACGCGCACACCTCGCCCGCCGTCCCGGACGATCCCCCGGCCGGCTCCGCCGCGCCGTCCCTGACCCCGGAGAGCGGCTTTCTGCGGTCGGACGGTGTGGTGGACCCGCACAGCAACGCCTACTGGGCGCAGAGCAACATCACCCTCAGGACCGAGCGGCCGCTGACGTCGCTCACCGTGGAACTCCGGATCGCCGCCACCGGCGGGATCGGGGACGCCGGTTCCTGGCGGTCGCTGCCCGAAGAGGACTTCACCGTCTCCGTACGCCCGCGCGACGGCGCGCTGGTCTACCGGTGGACGCTGCGGGGCGGCGCGACCGTCCCGGCCGGCGAGCATGTCTTCGCGGGCCAGTACAACCACGACGAGGGCGGACGCAACGCCGAGGACGACCGCTACACGGTACGGGCGACCTCCTCCGGCGACACGGCCGAGGTGACGGGCGACTTCGCCCCCGGCGGCTGACCGGCCCCGGCGCGCGGCAAACGGGCGCGCGCGATGTCCGGTCATGCTTCGACGTTGTGTGTTCTGTGTCACATCGCGACCGCTTCCGCGTCGGAGGCGGGCTGTGGCGGCGTCCGGTGGAGTTGCCGCCGCGTGGGCATCGGTGCAGGCCGGAGCGGTGTCCGAGGGTGTTCGTACGGTAGCGCGGTGTTGTTGTGCGGGGGCGCGCGTGTGTCTGGATGTAAGGGGAGCGTCGCTTTCCGTATTTTTTCTTGGGGTTCGCGTTGCACGTTTGACCGTCCCGGTCGGAAATCCTGCCTCTTGAGGACACCCAAGTCCTCCGGCACCGGCGGGGGTTGACGGTGCTGTCCAGAAGAAGAAGGACAAGCCGTGACGACCGACGACGTCTTAGCTCTGCTGGTGTTCACCACCGCCGCGCGTGTCTTCGCCCCGGACCTGCGATGCCTGACACGGCGCCTGCTGCGCGCCGGGGTACGCGTGGGAGCCGCCGCGCTGGTGGAGGACCACCACCGCGCCGCGGCCCGGGGCGGGCCCCTCGCGCCCGCGGTCCGTGAAGAGGAGGTCCAGCCGTGAACGCCGAACTCCCCTCCCCGGACGACCGGGACGACCGCGGCGAGTACCTGGCCGAGGTGCAGTACAGCCTGCCTCCCGCCCTGGAGGCGTTCCACGACCTCTATGTGAAGGCATACCTCAACTACGCCCACACGATGCTCGGCGACAAGGAGGCCGCCAGGGCCGTGGTGCGGAGCTGCTTCACACACCTCGCGCTCAACTGGCAGCGCGTCACCCGGAGTCCGAGCCCCGAGGCGTACGCCTGGGCGCTGCTGAAGGCACGGGTGGACACCCATCTGCGGCTGGCCGGCCTGGACCCGCAGATGGTGGAGACCGCCGCGTTCCAGCGCGCCGCCCGCGATGTGCTCGAATCGGTGCGGAGCCGGTTCGAGGTGATGGAGACCGCCCTCGGCCTCTACACCGCCATAGCCTCCCTGCCCGAGCGGCAGTACGACGTGATCGTGCTGCTGTACGTGCTGGGCTACCCGTCCTGCCGGGTCGCCCGGATCATGGGCGTCGAGCGCGACACCGTCCGCTCCCACCGGCGCCTGGCCAAACGGCGGATATCGCAGCGGCTGGGCCTGCCCCGGCACCAGGCCACCGACGAGGAGAAGGAGTAGAGACATGCGGTCACAGTCCCCGCGCACCATCGACGACGTTCTGACGGACGCCGTGATCCCCGACGCGTTCGCCGACTACGACCTGGCCGTCTCCAAGCGGCAGATCGCCAGGACCGTCGCCGACACCCTGATGTACGACGGCGCCGTCGCCCGCAGGGCGGGCATCGCCCGGAGCCGGCCGGCCGCCCCCGGCGGGTTCTTCCCCACCGTCCACGACCAGGCCGGCACGGACCTCCACGCCCTCTCGGCCCGCGCCCTGCACGGCATCGACGCCGCCGGACAGCTCGCCAGGCTCGCCAACACCCGCCGTATCGAACCGGACGGCGCCCTGCACTTCGCCTGCCTGCTCAACCTGGCCGGATGGCACGAAGAGGCCCAGTTCTGGTGGCAGTTCGCGGCGGGCGCCGGCAACTCCACGGCCGCCTACTGCCTCCATCTGCTCCATCTCGCGCGCGGCGAGCGCCGGGACGCGGCGCACTGGGCGGACCAGGCCGCCGACCTCGAAGCCGGCCGGACCCTCCCGCCGGCCGGCCGGCTGACGGTCGGCCGGGCCGCGCCGGACCACCCGCGGCGCCCGCCGAGCCCCGCGCTGCGGGCGGCCGTCCAGCGGCTGACGATCGAGAGGGACGAGGAGTTCGGCAGCGTCCCGCACCCCGACCCTCATCTCGCCGAACACATAGCGGAGTTGGCCGACGCGGTGTGACGCGGGCGCGGGCGCGTCGGGGTCCCGCCGAGGGCCGGGACCCCGACGGTCAGGAGCCGGTGCGCGATTCCAGGTCGCGGCGGGTGTCGTCGCCGTAGACGCCCGTCTCGTCGCCGCGGATGCCGTACCAGAGCTGGAACCGGCCGACGGCCTCGGTGAGCGACGTGTCGTACGTGCCGCTCACACCGCCGCCCTCGTACACGTTGGGGATGCGCAGCAGCCGCTCCTGCAACTCGCTCACCTCCGGGCCGCTGTCGCCCTCCTGGAGTACGGGGGCGGTCCCGCCCGGGTCGGCGGGGCCGGCGGCGGGCGGGGTGCCGGGGGCCGGGCCCGTGGTGGGCTGCTCGGTCGGGGTCGGGGAAGGGGGCGGTTCGGCGGCCTCGCTCGTGTCACGCGTACCGCCCCAGGTGAGCAGCAGTGCGATCCCGAAGCCCACCACCCCGGCGACGGCCACGGCGAGGAAGGCGGTGAACCGGGCGCTGCGCGGCCGGCCCGTCGCGGTGGTCCACACGCCCTCGCCCGCTCGCCCGGGGACGGGCGGCAACTCCTCGGTGTCCGTGGTGTCCGTGGTGTCCTGGAAGGGGTGCGGGGCCGCCCGGCCCCTGCGCGCGTCCCGGGACGCGCCCGGCGGCTTCGGTGAACTCGGCGGCTTCGGCGGCCCGGACGACTTCGGCGGGCCGGACGGTTTCGCGCCCAGCGGGACGTGCTCCCAGCCCTCGCCCCGGCCGTCCTCGGGGCCCTCGGGCCCGGTCTCCTCCGGCCGGAAGAGCTCGGTGAAGTCGGAGAGGGCGCGGGGCCGCCGGCGGCGCATGACATGCGTCGGTTCCAGCACCGTACGACGCCCGGGCCGCGTGTGATCGGATGGCTCCGTCATGCCCGCCTCCTTCACCGCTCGCCTGACTGTCCGTTCGGATCGGGACGCTACCTCTATCGCACGGGGCATGTGTGCGAATGGCGGCAAGTGGCGGGTGAGGCGGGGCACATGGCCGGTGCCGTACGGCCGCAGGGGGTACGCGACAGGGGCGCCCCCGCCATGGCGGGGACGCCCCTGCGCGCTCTCGGCCGGTCAGTGCGTCAGCAGTACTGCGCCTGCTTGCCGATGGACCGGTACATGCAGTCCGCGTTCTCCAGGAGTTGCAGCACCGCGTCGCGGTTCCTGCTCGTCTCCCGGGTGATCACCTCGTCGGGCGGGTAGAAACCGCCGCCCGAACTCGACGACGGATACATCTCGAAGGTGTACGCGAAGACCTTGTGCGTCCCCCACAGCCAGTCGTCGATCGAGCCGTCCGTGATGTACAGATCGCTGGACTGCTCCGGTGTGTAGCCGTTGCTCGCGGCCATCTGCCGTCCCACGGTGGCGAACGCGTTGCGGTCGTCCGCGGTCATCCCGGTCGTGGTGTCCGCGGTGGTGTAGCCGAAGGGCCACAGCACCAGCTCGCTGTAGGTGTGGAAGTCGATGGCGGCCTTGATCTGCTGGGTGCCTCCGACGACCCGGCTCCGTACGAAGTCCGCCACGACCTTCACCTCGGGCGCGGACTCGGCGGCGGCGCCCCGGTAGGTCTCGGACGAGGCGGTGCCGGAGGAGCCCCCGCAGCAGCCCCACCGGTAGGCCCAGTTGCGGTTGAGGTCCGTACCGACCGCGCTGGACGAGGAGTTGGGCTGGCGGTTCTTGCGCCAGCTCCGGTACGCGCCGGTGGCGATGTCGTACTCCCCGCCGTCCGGGTTGAGGTCCGGCACGATCCAGATCTCGCGGCTGTTCAGGATGCTGGTGACGCGCGAGTCGGTGCCGTACCCGGAGGTCAGGTTCTTCAGCAGGTACAGCGCCATCTCGACGGTGAGGTGCTCACGCGCGTGCTGATGGTGGGTGAACAGGACCTCGGGCTCGTTCTCGTCGGTGGCGACATTGTCGCTGATCTTGATGGCGACGATGTTGCGGCCCTGGTACGAGGTGCCGATGACACGCTGGCTCACGAGGCCGGGGTTCGCCGCGATGACGGAGCTGATCTCGCTCGTCATCTCCGCGTAGTTGTGGTACGTCGAGTCGGCCGAGGGGAAGTCGAAGGGCACGGCGTCCCCGTCGGCCGAGCGGTCGGGCACGGCGCCCAGCGGAGTGGGGTCGTAGCCCAGGGCGCGCAGCTTCCGGAGCTCGGCGGCGCGGGCGGAGACGACCACGGTCTCGCTGTCCGCCTCGTCGATGGTCACCCCGGTCGCGGCGAGCGCCGTACGCGTCGCGGAGGTGGTGTGCGCCCGGATCTCGTACTGCTGGAGGTCCTCGGCGGCGGTGGCCCTGGCCGCGGCGGCCGTCGGGGTGTCGCCGGCGCCGCTGGCCGTGGCGCCGGCGCCGAGGGAGAGGGCGAGCGCGAGGGCGGTGAGGGTCACGGTCCGTCTGCGTCGGACGGCGCCGCTTCCGCGGATGCGCAGTCGCATGGGGGCTCCTGGGTGTGGAGGTGTGGGGGAGCGGAGCCGCGAGGCTCCTTGAGCGGTGGGGCGCACGGGCTCGGCCCGTGTGCGGGTCATCCTGGAGGTATGGCATGACCCGGTCAAGAGCGCGAATGAGGCAACCCCGGGAGGGCGCACCGCCGGTCCACCGGGTGCCGGCCCGTCGTCCACCGGATTCCGGCCCGTCCGTCAGGTCACCCCGTCAGTTCACCGGGTTCCAGCCGTCCGTCCCGGCCAGATACGTGGTGGCGGTGTACTCGGCGGCCTGCGCCGCCGTGAGCTGCGGGCGGTTGGCGTTGACCGTCGCACCGGGTCCGGTGTTCGCGTACTCGTGGAAGCGCGCCGACTTCCACGGGAAGCTGCCGAAGTCCGTCCACGGAGCGGCGATCCGCACCGCGGCCGGCAGCGCGGTGTCACGGATCACCAGTTGCCCCACGGCGTCGGCGGTGGGGTGCCAGGGGCGGCCGAGGGAGAAGGTGTTGGCCGCGGCCGAGCTGCTGATCGTCGAGCCGGTGATGAGGAAGCCGTACTTCTTCGCCGCGTTGGTGTTCGGCGCCGACAGATAGCCGTTGTTGCCGCCGGCCGCCGCGCCCCGGTCGCGCAGGGTGATGTTGACCCGGTCGTAGACGGCGGTCGCGTTGCCGAAGATGAAGTCGACGTCACCGCTGATGAAGGAGTTGCGGAAGTACTGACGGTACTGGCCGGTCGCGGACGGCGCCCAGTTGAGGACGGTGTCCTGGTGGGCGATGAACCGGTCGTTGCGGAAGATCTGCCGGTCGCCCTGCGCGTTGACGGCCACCGCCTGTGTGTCGGTGATCTCCGGGTGCTCGGACCGCAGCCAGGTGTTCTGGATCGTCACCCCGGTGACGGTGAGATCGCTCGCGGAGAAGGTCGCGGTGGCGCTGCCCGCCGTGCCGTACGTCGACCCGTCGGGCTTCTTGGTCCCCGAGGCGTTGTCGTAGGTGATCACGACATCCTCGGCGTTGCCGGTGGCGCCCTTGATCGTCAGGCCCTTCTTGCCGGTCGTGACATTGATGACCTCCCGGTACGTGCCCTTGGCGATCGACACCGTGTCACCGGCGGCGGAGGCGTCGACGGCGGCCTGCACGGTGCGGTACTGGGCGGAGCCGTCGGCGGCGACGGTACGTGTCGTGGCCGCCGCGAGGGCGGGCGGCGTCCGGTGCGCCGGATCGGTCGCCGCGCTCGCGGTCACCACCAGGGTGGAGGACCCGAGAGCGGCGGCGGCCACGGCCGTGGCGCAGAAGAGCGCCGTACGGCGCCACGGGCGTGACCCGCGGCGCACGGTGGGGGAGGGGGAAGTGAGGGGAGTGGGCACCGGTGACGTCCTTCGTCCGAGGGGGTTTCCCCTCAGTCGGCGCGGCGCGGGGAATGGTTGCCGCCGGACGGAGGTTTCGCGCGGCCCGGCTGTCAGTGGCCCCGTCTACGCTGACGCCTGTGATTGATTCCGACGATGTTCGCCGTATCGCGCTGTCCCTGCCGGAGACGGTGGAGAAGGAAGCCTGGTCCATGCCGACCTTCCGGGTCGCGGGAAAGATGTTCATCACCGTCCCGGACGACGAGACCTCCTTCGCGGTCCGCTGCCCCCGGTACGAGCGGGTGGAGCTGATCGCCGCCGAGCCGGAGAAGTTCTGGGTGCCGCCCCACGAGGCGGGCTCCGCGTGGGTCCGGGTGCGGCTGCGCGCGCTGGACGATCTCGACGAGCTGTACGACATCCTGGTGGACTCCTGGAAGCAGGCCGCCCCGCCGCGCCTCCTGGAATCCTTTCCCGCCCCGGGATCCGCCCCCGGTCCACAGGCCGGCTGACCCCGGGACCACCGCCCGCCCCGGGGGCCCGGCGTCCGGCGGCCCGGAGTCCTGGCATGATCTGCGGCATGGCTGAACGTGTGATCGCCGCGTGTGACGGCGCGTCGAAAGGAAACCCCGGGCCCGCCGGCTGGGCCTGGGTCATCGCCGACGGTGCGGAGACCCCCGTCCGCTGGGAAGCGGGACCGCTGGGCACGGCGACGAACAACGTCGCCGAGCTCACCGCCCTGGAGCGGCTGCTGACCGCGACGGACCCGGAGGTCGCTCTGGAGGTCCGGATGGACTCCCAGTACGCGATGAAGGCCGTCACGACCTGGCTGCCCGGCTGGAAGCGCAAGGGCTGGAAGACCGCCTCGGGCAAGCCGGTCGCCAACCAGGAACTGGTCGCCCGGATCGACGCCCTGCTCGGCGGCCGGTCCGTGGAGTTCCGGTACGTCCCCGCCCACCAGGTCGACGGCGACCGGCTCAACGACTTCGCCGACCGCGCCGCGAGCCAGGCGGCCCTCGCCCAGCGGGCCGCGGGCACCGAGCACGGCTCCCCGCATCCCCCGGCCGCGCCCGACACCGTACGGTCCGGCGGCGCGCGCGGGACCGGCTCCTCCCGTACCGGAGCGGCGTCCAGGACGGGGTCCAAAGGCGCCTCGAAGTCCGGCTCACGCAGGACCCTCAACGCGAAGTTCCCCGGCCGCTGCCGCTGCGGGCGCTCCTACGCGGCGGGCGAGTCCATCGCCAAGAACCCCGACGGCTGGGGCCACCCGGCCTGCGCCACCGCATCCGCCGCGGCGCCGGGCGACGGGACATAGGCCCCGCCCCCGTACACGTACCCCCGCACCCCACGTCCCGCCCCTCGTACCTCCCAGGTCGCGTCATACCGTGGCCGGTCAGCCCGGCCGGTCCTCCAGCCGCTCCGTCACCCAGTGGTGGAAGGCGCCGATGTGGTGCTCCGAGGGGACGAGCACACCGCCCTCGCGGTAGACCCGGGAGGTCATCCCCGGCTGGGTGCGCTCGCAGGCGTCGAAGTCCTGGACGTTGACCCGGTGGAACAGCTCCACCGACTTGGACAGGTCCTCGCCCCGGGCCACCACCTCCGGCGCGTACAGCCAGTCGCACTCGACGACCGTACGGTCCGCGGCGAGCGGGAACATCCGGTGCAGGATCACATGGTCGGGGACGAGATTGACGAAGACGGCCGGCTTCACGGTGATCGCGTAGTAGCGCCGGTCCTGTTCCTCGGCGATCGAGGGCAGCCGGCCGGGGCCCGCGCTGCCGTCCACCGTGAAGCCCCGCGCCTCCGGCGCGAACTCCGCCCCGTGTCCCACGTAGTACTGGGCGGCGAAGCCCTCCGCGAACTCCGGCAGGATATCGGTGAGTTCGGGGTGGATCGTCGCGCAGTGGTAGCACTCCATGAAGTTCTCGACGATGAGTTTCCAGTTGGCCCGCACGTCGTAGGTGACGCGCTTGCCGAGCGCCAGCTCCTCGGTGCGGTAGCGCTCGATGGACGCGGCGTCGCCCAGCCGCTCCACCGCCGCGCCCATCACCGTGTCCTCGAAGGACGGCGGCTCCTCGGCCAGGCACAGCCACACGTACCCCAGCCACTCCCGCAGCGGGACCGGCCGCAGTCCGTACGCGACCCGGTCGACGTCCGGCATCCTCACCAGGTTGGGCGCCGCGATCAGCTTCCCGTCCAGGTCGTAGGTCCAGGCGTGGTACGGACACTGGAGGTTGCGGCGCACCTCGCCCGACTCCTCGGTGCACAGCCGGGCCCCCCGGTGCCGGCACACATTGAGGAAGGCGCGCAGCTCCCCCTTCCTGTTCCGGGTGACGAGCACCGACTCGCGGCCGATGCGTACGGTCCGGAACGCGCCGGGACCGGCGAGATCGGAGCCGCGCACCGCGCAGAACCAGAGCGACTCGAAGATCCTCTCCTGCTCCAGGGCGAAGATCCCGGGGTCGGTGTAGTAGTGGCCCGGGAGCGTGGAGATCAGGCTCGGAGCGGTGCCGCTCTCCACGGACGGGGGCGTGGTCGTCATGGCGGTTCTGCCTCTCAGACGGCCGGGGCGGAGAGCCGGCGCGGATCGAACAGCTCGATGGGGTGAGCGGTGGAGCCGGTGAGCGCGAGATCCGCGACGATCTCACCCACCACGGGGACGAACTTGAAGCCGTGCCCGGAGAACCCGCAGGCCACGGTCACGGACGCCGGGTGCGCCGGATGCCGGGTGATGACGAAGTGCTCGTCGGGGGTGTTGGAGTACATGCAGGTCGCCGCGTGTTGGAAGGTGCCCGGCAGGGACGGGATGTGGCGGCGCATGTGCGCGGCCATCGCCTCGACCTCCTCCTCGCGCACGGTCCGGTCGATGGTCCGAGGGGTGCACACCGTGCCCTTGCGGAAGAAGGCGACCTTGGCGCCGCCGCCGGGACCGTCGATGGCGGGGAAGCCGTACACCTGCACACCGTCCCCGTCCTCCCAGATGTAGATGGGATGGTTCTCGGGGAGGAAAGGTGTGACGCCACCCTCCGGCCGGAACCAGTACATGACCTGCCGCTCGATGGTGAACGGCACCCCCAGGTCCGCCAGCAGCTCCGGCGCCCACGCGCCGGGGCAGATCACCAACTGGCCCGCCGTGTAGGTGTCCTCGGGCGTGTGGACGCGTACACCCGCGCCGCCCGGCAGCTCCTCCCAGCGGGTCACCGGCTCCTCGAAACGCAGCTCCGCGCCTGCCTGGGTGGCCAGTTGGACATGGGCGGCGACCGTGTTCTCCGGACGGACCAGACCCGCCCGCGCCTCGAACAGCGCCACTTCGTCGTCGCGCGGTGTCAGGGTCGGGAAGCGGCGCCGGATCTCCTTCGCGTCGAGCATCTCGTGCGACAGGTCCCACTGGAGCGCCGAGCGCAGCGACCCCGACACGGTGAGGCTGTCGGGGCGGCCCACCATCACACCGCCGCACAGCGTCGCCACCTCGCGCCCGGTGTCCCGCTCCAGCCGCTCGTACAGCTCGTAACTGCGCAGCAGCAGCGGCACGTACGCCGGGTCCTCGAAGTAGGACTGCCGGGTGATCCGTGAACCGCCGTGGCTGGAGCCCCGGTTGTGGACCGGGCCGAACCTCTCCAGGCCCAGCACCCGGACGCCGCGCGCCGCGAGATGGTAGGCGGCGGCCGAGCCCATACCGCCGAGTCCGAGGACGATCACGTCGTACGTCGGTGCCATGCGTTTCCTCCAGGAAGGACGTCGGGTCAGCGGCGGATGCGGGACATGCCCGGGTCGAACAGCGGCTCCTCGGCCACCGTCGCCGGGACCTTCTCACCGAAGTACTCGACGGACACGGCCGTCCCCGGCACCGCGTGGGCCGCGGGCAGCCAGGCGTACGCCACGGTCCTGCCGATCGTGTAGCCGTACCCGGCGCTGGTGACGTACCCGACGGCCGAACCGTCCACGTACACCGGCTCCTTGCCGAGCACCACCGCCGCCGGGTCGTCCAGCGTCAGACACGTCAGCCTGCGCCCCGGGCTCCCCGCGGAGCGGCCCGCGAGGGCGTCACGGCCGGTGAAGTCGCCCTTGTCCATCCGGACGGCGAAGCCGAGGCCCGCCTCGTACGGGTCGTGTTCGGCGGTCATGTCCTGGCCCCAGGCGCGGTACCCCTTCTCCAGCCGCAGACTGTTGAAGGCGCTGCGCCCGGCGGCGATCACCCCGAGGTCCCGCCCCGCCTCCCACAGGGTGTCCCACAGCCGCAGCCCCGTGTCGGCGCCGGTGTACAGCTCCCAGCCCAGCTCGCCGACGTAACTCAGCCGCATCGCGGTCACCGGCACGTCGCCGATCCAGGTCCGCCCGGCCCGGAAGTAGCCGAACGCCGTGTGCGAGAAGTCGTCGCGGGTCAGCGGCTGCACCAGCGCGCGGGCGAGCGGGCCCCAGACCCCGATACAGCAGGTGCCGGAGGTGGCGTCCCTGACCTGCACGTCCTCCGGTGCGTGGCGCAGCAGCCAGTCGAGGTCCTGGCCGCTGTTGGCGCCGACCTGGAAGTGCCGCTCCCCGAGGCGCGCGACGGTCAGATCGCTGCGGATCCCGCCGGCCTCGTCCAGCAGCAGGGTGTAGGTGACCGCCCCGGGTTTCTTCGCGAGCTGGTTGGTGGTCATGCGCTGGAGGAAGTCCAGGGCCCCGGCGCCGGTGACCTCCAGCCGCCGCAGCGGTGTCATGTCGTACAGGGCGACCCGTTCGCGGGTGGCGCGCGCCTCGGCCGCCGCGATCGGCGACCAGTACCTGGCCGACCAGGGGTCGCGTTCGGGGACGTCCACCGAGGCGGCGAGCGGTGCGTTCGCCTCGTACCAGTGCGGCCGTTCCCACCCGCCGCTCTCCAGGAACACCGCGCCCAGCTCCCGCTGGCGGGCGTGGAAGGGCGAGACGCGCAGCGGCCGGGTCCGCTCGG
Organism: Streptomyces sp. NPDC087310; assembly: GCF_044744405.1. Classification (NCBI taxonomy): domain Bacteria; kingdom Bacillati; phylum Actinomycetota; class Actinomycetes; order Kitasatosporales; family Streptomycetaceae; genus Streptomyces; species Streptomyces sp. NPDC087310. Next base: position 269,227 of record NZ_JBIUYF010000007.1, read on the forward strand.
CGGGCTGGAGCGGATGGACGATGTCGTACACCTCGACGAACTGCTGTGCGCCCCGCTCGGCCACATGGCCGGGGGAGAGCTGGACGTCCTCGAAGCGGTGGAGGTCGCACTCGTGGATGTCGACCGAGGGCCGCCCGTCCGTCAGCCACTCGGCGACGGCCTTCGCCACCCCGGCGGAGTGGGTCACCCACACGGCCTCGGCCAGCCAGAATCCGCGCAGTTCACGGGATTCGCCGAGGACCGGCATCCCGTCGGAGGTGAAGGAGAAGACCCCGTTGAAGCCGTCCTCGACACTGGACTTGGCGAGCGCGGGCAGCAGCCGGGCCGACTGCTCCCAGCCGCGGGCGAAGTCCTCCTCGGTGAAGGCGAGCGAGGACGGCATGACCTCGGCGTCGTCGTACGCGGGCAGCGTGAACGGGTCGACGGGCAGCGGCCGGTGGTCGTACGAGCCGATGCCGATCCGATCGGTGTGTTCGCGGAAGTAGAGATCGGCGTCCTGGAAGCGCAGAATCGGCCGGCCGGCCTCCGTACGCGGATCGTTGACGCCCGCCAGCTCGGGCAGCGGCGCGGTCCTCACATACTGGTGGGCCAGCGGCAGCAGCGGTACGGGCACCCCGGCCAGCCTGCCGATGACCGGCCCCCAGAAGCCCGCCGCCGAGACCACCACATCGGCGGGGAAGGCCCCCCGGTCGGTGACGACCCCGGTGACCCGGCCGTCCGCCCGCTCGATCCCGGTCACGGTGTGCCGCTCCAGGAAGCGCGCACCGCGCTCCTCGGCCCGGCGGGTCTGGGCCCGGCAGGCGAGCACGGCGCGGACCAGACCGTCGCCGGGGGTGTGGAAGCCGCCGAGCACCTGACCGGGATCGAGCAGCGGCCACAGCTCGGCGCACCGTTCGGGGGTGACCAGTTCGCCGTCCACGCCCCAGGAGGCGGCGTAACCGGCCTTGCGGTGCAGATCGGCCCACCGCTCGGCGGTCGTGGCGACCTCCAGACCGCCCACCCGGTGGAAACAGGGCAGCCCGTCCACGTCGAGCCCGGCGAACTTCTCGGCCGTGTACGTGGCGAACCCGGTCATGGTCTTCGAGGGGTTGGTCCGGAACACCAGGCCGGGGGCGTGCGAGGTGGAGCCACCGGGGGCGGGCAGCGGGCCCTGCTCCAGTACGGTGACGTCGCTCCAGCCGCGGGCGGTCAGTTCGTCGGCGAGGGAGCAGCCGACGATGCCGGCCCCGATGATGACGACGCGCGCTGCGGTGGTGGGCGTGCTGGACATACCCCTCCTCGGATCGGTGCGTTCAGGGGTGTGCGGTGTGCGCGGTTCACGAAGGGTGCGCGGTTCACGAGGCGTGCGAGATGTGCGAGGTGGTGCGAGAGGTGCGCGGCGGTGCAAGGTGTGCGCGGTGGTGCGGGGGCACGGCGGGGCCGCGGCCGGACAGCGGGCACCGACCGCACGACCCCGCCTTCTTGTTGCGCGGTGCAGTGCGTGTTGCGCTATGTGAGACATCCTGAGAACGGCGGCAGGGGGTGTCAAGGGCGCCCCGTTAATGACAGGTAAAGGCCCCCCCCGGGGAAGGGCTGCTCACCGCTCCCGGTGCGGCGGCAGGCAAAATATGATGCCCCGTCAGATGCTGGTTTCAGGCGCTGTGGCCCATGCGGCGCGAGAGTTCCTGGGCCGCCTCCACCACCTTCTTGACCGTCGCCGGCAGCGAGTCGCCGGTCATCCGGTAGGCGGGCCCGGACACCCCGATCGCCCCGATGATCGCGCCGTCGTGCCCCCTGACCTCGGCCCCGACCGCGTTCAGCCCGCTCTCCAGCTCCTCCGTCGTGCAGGCGTACCCCTGCTCGGCCACGGCCGCCAACTCCGCCCGCAGAACGGCCTGATCGGTGACCGTCCGCTCGGTGAAGCGGGTGGGCGGGTCCGCGAGCAGCGCCTCGCGCCGCTCCTTGGGGAGATGGGCCATCAGCACCTTGCCGGTGGCCGTCGCGTGCAGCGCGAAGCGCCGCCCCAGCCAGTTGTGCGCGGTGACGGCGGCGGGGCCGCGCGCCTGCATGATGTTGACCGCCGCGTCACTGTCCAGGATCGCGATGTTGGCCGTCTCGCCGGTCTCCTCCGCCAGCGTCCTGATGACCCCGACACCCTCCTGGGAGATGTCCAGCCGCAGCGCCGCCGCACCGGCCAGGCGCAGCACGCCGGCGCCGAGGTAGTACTTCCCGCGGTCCTTCTCCTGGCCGACCAGTCCCCGGTTCTCCAACACCCCGAGCAGCCGGAACGCGGTCGACTTGTGGACGCCCAACTCGTCGGCGATGTCGGTGACTCCGGCCTCGCCGTGCTGGGCGAGGATCTCCAGCACGCTCACCGCCCGGTCGACCGACTGGACGGACCCCGAAGGACCCCGCTTTCCCTCGTTCGTCTCTTCAGTTGTGTCCGCCATGTTTCCGATCCCATCCACCGGCGTTCCGATCCGGCCGTCGTCTTCGGGAAGTTCTGGAAGCCCTTGACGGCCGGGCGTTGGGCCAGGATTCTGTTGCGCATCGCGCCTCGCGATGCGTCATGAACAACCGTACGATATTGATTCGCGTGAGGGGGGCCTGTGATTCCCGTCTGCCGCTGTGAAGATCTGCCTGAGGGCGAAGCCATACGCATCGATACGGAACCACCCATCGCCGTGTTCCACACCGAGGGTGGGTTCTACGCGATCGACGACACCTGCACGCACCAGGATGCCTCCCTTTCCGAGGGCTGGGTCGAGAACTGCCAGGTCGAATGTCCGCTGCACGCCGCCTCGTTCGATCTGCGCACCGGTGCGCCGAGTTGCCTGCCCGCGCGCAGGCCCGTCCGAACCCACCGGGTCGAGATCGTCGACGGTGTCATCTGCGTGCTGCCGACCGTGCCCGCCGTGCCGGCTGTGTCCGCGGTGTCCACCGTGTCCGCCGTTCCGGCCACCGCCGCCGTCCCGGCCGGTGTCGCGGTTCCCGCGGGCGTGGCTGTCGCCGCGGCCGAGGGCAGCGTCGTATGAGGTCGGTCGCCGTGATCGGCGGCTCGCTCTCCGGGCTCCACGCCGTACGGGCGCTGCGCGACCAGGGGTACGACGGGCGGATCACCGTGATCGGCGAGGAGACCCACCTGCCGTACGACCGCCCTCCGCTCTCCAAACGGTTCCTCACCGAGGAGAAGGAGCCCGCCCCCGAGGGGCTGCTCGAACCGGAGGACGAGGACGCGCTCGACGTCGAGTGGATCCTCGGCGAGCGCGCCGCGCACCTCGACCCGCGGGCACGGGAGGTCACCCTGACCGGTGGGCGCCAGGTCAGGGCCGACGGCTTCGTCCTCGCCACCGGCGCCGCCGCGCGCACCCTCCCCGGCTCGACGGGGCGGCCACCGCGCGGCGTTCACACCCTGCGCACCCTCGACGACGCCGTGGCGCTGCGCGCCGATCTGCGCGCGGGACCACGCCGGGTGGTGGTGATCGGCGCGGGCTTCATCGGCGCCGAAGTCGCCTCCTCCTGCCGGGGACTCGGCCATGACGTCACCGTGGTCGAGGCGGCGGCGATGCCGCTCCTGCCCCAGCTCGGCGCGGAGATGGCGGCGGCGCTCGCGGCCCTGCACGGCCTGCGCGGCACGCGACTGCTGTGCGGCGCGGGGGTGGTGGCGCTGCGCGGCGGTACCCGGGTGGAGTCCGTGGAACTGTCCGACGGGCGCACCCTCCCGGCCGAGGTGGTGGTCGTCGGCATCGGTGTCACACCGCGCACCGACTGGCTGGCCGGCTCCGGGCTCGCCGTGGACGACGGTGTGCTCTGCGACGCGGGGTGCGTGACCGGCGCGCCGCATGTCGTCGCCGTCGGTGACGTCGCCCGGGTCCACCGGCCCGAACTGGACGCCCATGTACGGGCCGAACACTGGACCAGCGCGGTCGAGCAGCCCGCCGTGGCCGTCCGTAACCTCCTCGCGGGGCGCACCGTCGACACGTACACGGGGCGGCCCTACTTCTGGTCCGACCAGTACGGCGTACGCGTACAGTTCGCCGGCCGCCGCGCGCCGACCGACACCGTACGCGTCCTGGAGGGCGAGCCGGCGCGGGGCGACTTCCTCGCGGTGTACGAGCGCGACGGCAGACCCACGGCCGTCCTCTCCGTGAACCGGCCCCGTCCCTTCACCCGGCTGCGCCGCGAACTCGCCCGCGAGTGAGGCCGCCCCTGGTGCCGGACCGCCGCCGCGGATACGGTCCTGGGATGCCGGACTTCGACCCTGGGTCTCCCGCGTTCCTCGCCGATCCGTACCCCGCCTACGCCGAACTGCGGGCCCGCGGCCGGGCCCACTACTACGAGCCGAGCGACCAGTGGCTCGTCCCGCACCACGCGGATGTCTCGGCGCTGCTGCGCGACCGGCGGCTGGGCCGCTCCTACGGGCACCGTTTCACGCACGAGGAGTTCGGCAGGAACCCGCCGCCGACCGGACACGAACCGTTCCACGAACTGAACGACCAGGGGATGCTGGAGCTGGAGCCCCCGGACCACACCCGTATCCGACGGCTGGTGTCGAAGGCGTTCACCCCGCGCACCGTCGACCAACTCGCCCCGTACGTACGGCGGCTCGCCCGGGACCTGGTGGAGCGGCTGGTGGCGGAGGGCGGCGGTGATCTGCTGACGGCCGTCGCCGAGCCGCTGCCCGTCGCGGTCATCGCGGAGATGCTGGGCGTGCCCGAGACGGACCGGCCGCTGCTGCGGCCGTGGTCGGCGGCGATCTGCGGGATGTACGAGCTGAATCCGCCGGAGGAGACGGCCCGCCGCGCGGTCACCGCCTCGCTGGAGTTCTCCGCGTATCTGCGGGAACTCATCGCGGCACGACGGGAGAAGCCCGGCGACGATCTGATCTCGGGGCTCATCGCGGCCCACGACGACGGCGAGAAGCTGACCGAGGCCGAGATGGTCGCGACCTGCGCGCTGCTGCTGAACGCCGGACACGAGGCGACGGTGAACGCCACGGTCAACGGCTGGCACGCGCTGTTCCGCGACCCCGGCCAGCTCGCCGCGCTCCGCGCGGACCGGACCCTGCTGCCCACGGCGGTGGAGGAGCTGATGCGGTACGACACACCGCTCCAGCTCTTCGAGCGGTGGGTGCTCGACGAGATCGAGATCGGCACCACCACCGTGCCGCGCGGCGCCGAGGTCGCGCTGCTCTTCGGCTCGGCCAACCACGATCCGGCGGTCTTCGCGGCCCCGGAGAGCCTGGACCTCTCCCGCGCGGAGAACCCGCACATCTCCTTCAGTGCGGGCATCCACTACTGCATCGGCGCCCCGCTGGCCCGTGTCGAACTGGCGGCCTCGCTCTCCGCGTTGCTGGACCTGGCCCCCGGCCTGCGCCCGGCGGGGGAGCCGGTGCGCAAGCCGAACTTCGTGATCCGGGGGCTGGAAGGGCTGCCGGTCACGGTGTGACGGGGCGGCCGGCCGACTACTCGACGACGAGCTCGACCGGGATGTTGCCCCGGGTCGCCTTGGAGTAGGGGCAGACCTCGTGGGCCTGCTTGACCAGGAGTTCACCGGTCTCGCCCGCGAGCGACTCGGGCAGCTCGACCCGCAGGGTGACGGTGAGGCCGAAGCTCGTCCCGTCCTTGCCGATGCCGACCTCGGCGGTCACCGACACGTCGCTCGTGTCGACCTTCGCCTTGCTGCCGACCAGTCCCAGCGCGCTGGCGAAGCAGGCGGCGTAGCCCGCGGCGAAGAGCTGCTCCGGGTTGGTGCCCTCGCCGTTGCCGCCCAGGGCGGGCGGCATGGCCAGCGGGAGGTCCAGGCGGCCGTCGGAGCTGACGGCACGTCCCTCCCGGCCGTTGGCGGTCGCCACAGCGGTGTACAGCGCGTCCATCGAAACCATCCCTCTCGTCGTCGGCGGCCCGGTGTGCCGCCGCCACCATTAGAGTACACAATTCAGTTGTGCACAACCTTATGGTGTGGCCGGTATCCTGAACCCATGACCGTGACGCCGACGCCGAGCCCTTCCGCGTCCGACGGGGGCTTCCTCCGTCTGGACCGGCAGATCTGCTTCTCGCTGAACGCCGCCTCGCGCGCCTTCGGCGGCCTCTACCGGGTGCTGCTGAAGGACCTCGGGCTCACCTACCCGCAATACCTGGTCATGCTCGTGCTGTGGGAGCACGGCACGCTCCCGGTCAAGGAGCTGGGCGCGTATCTGCGGCTCGACTCCGGCACGCTGTCCCCCCTGCTCAAACGGATGGAGGGCGCCGGGCTCGTCCGGCGCGAACGCGATGTCCGTGACGAGCGCTCGGTACGGGTCCACCTCACGGAGCGGGGCGCGGCCCTGCGGGAGGACGCGCTGAGCGTGCCGCGCAGGATCGCCGCGGCCACCGGCTTCGACCTCGACGAGATCGACGGCCTGCGCTCCCGGCTGGACCGGCTCACCCGCGCGCTGGACGCCGCGGAGCTCGACGAAGGACCGGGGTGCGGTACGGAGCCGGAGGGCCGGGGAGCCTCCCGCGCCTGAGTGCGGACGCGGGCGGCCGCCCGAGCCGTACGCGCACGGTCGCCCGGGTCCTTACGCGCACGGCCCCCGGCCCGGTACCGCGAGCACCGTCCGGTCGACCAGCTCCCGCCAGCCCTCCTCGATCCTGGTCCGCGGGAGCCCCCGCCGGACATGGAGATGGTGGAGCAGCGCCGTGTCGAGATAGCCGAGGAGCGCGTGGGTGAGCACCTCGATGTCCCCGCTCGCGCCCGCCTGGCGCAGCAGCGTGCTCACGTGCGTCGCTCTGACCACCGAGGCGGGGATGAGATGGCGCCGCTCGACGCAGGGTTCGGCGGCGAGGTAGAGGTCCAGGTGGTCGAGGGTGTGGCGGATCGTGCTCGTGCCGAACGCGGCCAGCCGCTCGGGGGCCGCTGCGCCCGGTCCGAGCGGGGGAGGCCCGGTCAGGAACGCCCGCTGGTACTCCTGCTCGGCGTGGTCGACCAGCGCCAGCATGAGTCCCTCGCGGTCCCCGAAGCGCCGGAACAGGGTGCCCTTGCCCACCTGGGCGGCCGAGGCCACCGCCTCCATGGTCACGTTCCTCGCGCCCTGCTCGCGCACGAGTGAGGCGGCGGCGTCGAGCAGGCGGGCCCGGTTGTGCGCGGCGTCCGAACGTTCTCGGGGGGGCTGGCCCAGGACGGGCAGTTCCCGCAGCCCTGGTGATCGTCTCTCCGGAGGGGCGCTGTGCGCATTCATGAACCTCACCTTAACGGGGAGACAGAGAAAGTGGACCCCGGTCCGCTTGGAGTGTTAAATGACAGAAGCGAAGCGGACCTCGGTCCGCTTCGAGATTCCTCACCACCCTCAGGAGCTCATCATGTCTGTACGTGTCCTTGCTCTCGTCGGCAGCCTGCGCGCCGGTTCGCACAACCGCCAGCTCGCCCAGGCGGCCGTCAAGCACGCCCCCGAGGGCGTCGAGGTCGTCCTCTTCGACAGTCTCGGAGAGGTCCCCTTCTACAACGAGGACATCGACGTCGAGGGTGCTGTCCCCGCCGGTGCCGCCGCCCTGCGTGAGGCCGCCGGCCAGGCGGACGCGTTCCTGCTGTTCTCGCCCGAGTACAACGGCACCATCCCGGCCGTGCTGAAGAACGCCATCGACTGGCTGTCCCGTCCCTACGGCGCCGGCGCGCTGGTCGGCAAGCCGGCCGCCGTCGTCGGCACCGCCTTCGGCCAGTTCGGCGGCGTCTGGGCCCAGGACGAGACCCGTAAGGCCGTCGGTATCGCGGGCGGCGCTGTCCTGGCCGACGCCAAGTTCTCCATCCCCGGCTCCCTGACCCGCTTCGCCGAGCTGCACCCCCAGGACGATGCCGAGGTCGCCGAGCAGCTCCCCGCGATCCTCACCCAGCTCGCCACCGCCACCGCCGTGGCCGCCTGACCTGACCCCTCGGCACCCGCACTGCCCCGCACCGGATCCCCGGCGCGGGGCAGCGTCGTATCCGCGGAAGGCGCGCGGGCGCGGCTGCCCACGCCCCCCGTCGACACCGTTCGAATGGTCGAACGAAGGGTGGGTTAACATATGAGCGCCGCCTAGCTCGAAAGATGTGCCTGTGACTCTCCATGAGGACTCGTTCACCAACTGGAACAACCGCGAGAGGATCGCGGAGTCGATGATCCCGACCATCGGGAAGCTGCACCGCGAGCGGGACGTCACCGTCCTGCTGCACAGCCGCTCCCTGGTGAACAAGTCGGTCGTCAGCATCCTCAAGACCCACCGGTTCGCCCGGCAGATCGCCGGTGAGGAACTCTCGGTCACCGAGACGCTGCCGTTCCTGGAAGCGCTCACCACGCTCGATCTCGGCCCGTCCCAGATCGACATCGGCATGCTCGCCGCGACGTACCGGACCGACGACCGCGGTCTCTCGGTGGCGGAGTTCACCGCCGAGGCCGTCGCCGGTGCCACGGGCGCCAACAAGATCGAGCGCCGTGCGTCACGCGATGTCGTCCTCTACGGGTTCGGCCGCATCGGCCGACTCCTCGCCCGCCTGCTCATCGAGAAGGCCGGCTCCGGCAACGGCCTGCGACTGCGCGCCGTCGTCGTCCGCAAGGGCTCCGGCCAAGCGGCCGAGGACCTCGTCAAGCGCGCCTCCCTGCTGCGCCGTGACTCCATCCACGGCCAGTTCCAGGGCACGATCAGCGTCGACGAGGCCAACAGCAGGATCATCGCCAACGGCAACGAGATCAAGGTGATCTACTCCGACGACCCGACGTCGGTGGACTACACGGCGTACGGCATCAAGGACGCCATCCTCATCGACAACACCGGCAAGTGGCGCGACCGCGAGGGCCTGTCGAAGCACCTCCGCCCCGGCATCGCCAAGGTCGTCCTGACCGCACCGGGCAAGGGAGACGTCCCCAACATCGTCCACGGCGTCAACCACGACACCATCAAGGACGACGAGCGGATCCTGTCCTGCGCGTCCTGCACCACCAACGCGATCGTCCCGCCGCTGAAGGCGATGGCGGACGAGTACGGCGTCCTGCGCGGCCACGTGGAGACCGTCCACTCGTTCACCAACGACCAGAACCTGCTGGACAACTACCACGGGTCCGACCGCCGGGGCCGCTCGGCGGCGCTCAACATGGTCATCACCGAGACCGGCGCCGCCTCCGCCGTCGCCAAGGCGCTCCCCGACCTCAAGGCGACCATCACCGGCAGCTCGATCCGGGTCCCCGTGCCGGACGTCTCGATCGCGATCCTCAGCCTGCGGCTCGCCCGCGAGACCACCCGCGAGGAGGTGCTCGACCACCTCCGCGACGTCTCGCTGACCTCGCCGCTCAAGCGCCAGATCGACTTCATCAGCGCCCCCGACGCGGTCTCCAGCGACTTCATAGGCTCGCGCCACGCCTCGATCGTCGACGCGGGCGCCACCAAGGTCGACGGCGACAACGCGATCCTCTACCTCTGGTACGACAACGAGTTCGGCTACTCCTGCCAGGTCATCCGGGTCGTCCAGCATGTCTCCGGGGTCGAGTACCCGACCTACCCGGCGCCGGCGGCCTGATCCGCCGGCGGCCCGATCACGAGGAAGGGCCGGTCCCGTACTGGCCCTTCCCCGCGGGGGGAACGAGCGCGCCCGCCGTACCGGAGGGGGTGCGCACCCTGTTCAGGACCGGGCCGGGCGCCGATCCTTGTCACCATGAATGATGCCGTGGTGTGGCTCGTACTGAGCACGAGCGTGCTGCTGGTGGTCCTGAACCTGGGCATCGGCGTCCTGGCTCTGTGGAGTCACCGCGCCGGCCTGTCGGTGACGGAGCGTCTGATCACCTCGGGCGAGCTGGATGTGTACCACGCGACCTGGCTGACCCGGTGCGGATACGGCAGGACGCCCACAGCGACCTGGTTCCGGGAACGGGTCGCCTCGGAGCTGGCCCTCCGGTCGCTGACCACGGCGGGGCTGGTCCACATCGACGCGCGGCAAGCGCTCGTACCACCACCCGGCGCGACGGAGCACACGGACGAAACGGTGGCTCCGGACCATCCGCTGACGCGGGAGGCGTGGCGGTTCGTCCGCGACTCCTGGTCCGCCGGACATCCGGTGACGGTACGGGGGCTCGCCGAACACCCCGCGTTCAAGGCGGCATGCACGGCCCACCGGAGACGGCTGGCCGGCCACCTGCCGCTCCGCCGTATCCGGCTCGACAACCACGCCGGGCGCGCGCCACGGGCCGCGGGGTGGACCGCCACGGGATGGATCACCCTCAACACCTGCGTGCTGATGGGGCGGCACACCTTCGGCCCTCCCGACGCCGGGCCCGACGGGATGTTCGAGAAGGTGTTCGCGATCTTCGCGCTGGCCGTGGGCACCGTCTTCCTCGCCGCGCTCCTCCTGGTCACCCCGCACGTCCTCATCTGGCAGGCGTGGCAGGACCGCTGGCCCCGACGGCTGCGCGCGCACTGCGAGGCCCTGCTCCAGCGGGAATCCGGCACCTGGATCCCGCTGTCACAGCTCCCTGTGGCGTGACCCCGGGGCCCTGGATCAGGCCCGCAGATAGGCGAGGACGGCCAGCACCCTGCGGTGGGTCTCGTCCGCCGGAGGCAGGTCCAGCTTGGTGAGGATGCCGCTGATGTGCTTGCCGATCGCGGCCTCGGAGACCACCAGCTCCCTGGCGATCGACCCGTTGGACCTGCCCTCCGCGATCAGCGCCAGCACCTCGCGCTCGCGGGGGGTGAGCCGCTCCAGCGGATCACGGCGGCGGCGCAGGAGTTGGCGTACCACTTCGGGATCCACCACCGTTGCGCCGTTCGCTACCTCGTGCAGCGCGTCGACGAACTCCTCGACCTGACCGACGCGGTCCTTCAGCAGATAGCCGACCCCCGTACCGTCACCGGAGTCCAGGAGCTCGGAGGCGTACGTCCGTTGCACGTACTGGCTGAGGACCAGGACCGGCAGTGTGGGCCGCTTCTCGCGCAGCCGTACCGCCGTGCGCAGCCCCTCGTCCTGGAAACCGGGCGGCATACGCACATCCGTCACCACGACGTCGGGGGTGTGCTCGTCGACCGCGACGACCAGCGCCTGCGCGTCCCCGACGGCCGCCACCACCTCGTGACCGCAGCGGCCGAGCAGACCGACGAGCCCTTCCCGCAACAGCACGCTGTCCTCGGCCAGCACTACGCGGAGCGATCGGCGGCCGCGGTCAACTCGCAAGGAAACTCCACATGCAGCAGGGTCGGTCCGCCCGGCGGACTGGACAGGGCAAGTCTGCCATCCAGGACCGACACCCGGTCGGCGAGACCGGTGAGTCCGCTGCCCGCCGAGGGGTCCGCACCGCCCCGGCCGTCGTCGCACACCTGGAGGAACAGACGGCCGTCACGGTGAGCGCCGCTCACCCGGGCGCGGTCGGCCCCACTGTGCCTGGCGACATTGGCGAGCGCCTCGCACACCACGAAATACGCGGCTGACTCGACCGACCGGGGCAGCCGGCCCGGCAGTTCGAGATCGACGTCGACCGGGACCGGGGAGCGGTCCGCGGCGTCGGTGACCGCGGCGGGCAGACCGTAGTCCGCGAGGACCTTGGGGTGGATGCCGTGGATGAGCTCACGCAGCTCGGCGAGCGCCCTGCCCGCCTCCTCGTGCGCCTTGGCGAGTTGGCCGGCGAGCGGTCCCGGCGGTGCGTCCAGCCGGGCCAGGCCGAGGACCATCGTCAGGGCCACCAGCCGCTGTTGGGCGCCGTCGTGCAGATCGCGCTCGATTCGGCGCCGCTCCGCCTCGAAGGCGTCCACCAACCGGACGCGGGAGCTGGCCAGTTCGACCACCCTGGCGCCGAGTTCGCCCTCCCGGGAGGCGATCAGCAGCCGGGTCAGCGCGGCGCGCGCACCTGCCGCCACACCGAGCACGTAACAGCACAGGCCCATGAGGAGCAGACCCAGCACGGCGACACCGAACGCGGTCGGCCAGGTGGTGACCGTCCACTGCTTGAGCACCTTCGCCTCCTGCCCCTCACCGACCGTGGCCATCAGCAGCGGGGTGGCGACCACGGACAGCGGCAGGAACAGGGCGACCGTGACCGCCAGGGCGTCGACGGGCCACAACAGCACGGCGAACAGCAGCGCGTACCCCAGCTCCCGCCAGGTCGCCTGCTCACGCAACCGAGTGGTCAGCCAGGGCCACAGCCCCGGCACGGCCGGCTCCTGGTGCGGCCCTGGCGCCGGACCGTCGTCGACCAGGCGCAGCCTCCACCGCTCCACCCAGGCCACCGGGATCCCGCCGAGAGCGACCACGGCGAACAGGGGAAGCCCCACCACGACCAGGGCGAGCACCCCGCAGACCGCCACCGCCGCCACGGTCACCACCAGGACCACCGCGCCGGTCACCGCACCGGTGAGCAGGTACGCGACGGAGCGCCAGGGCCAGACGGACAGCAGGAAACCCGGCCGGGACATGGCCTGCCACACATTCGGAGGGTGCATGGGGATCACCGTAGGAGGACGAAGGTGTGCGGTGCCATCGGGCCAGGGCGCGGATCCGAGGTAGGTCCGGCCCTACCCCAGGTCTCGCCCCTGCCGTACTGCGCCGTGCGGTGCTCCCGCGGTTTCGTGGAGCCTTCCCGCCCGTCCAGGCGGTGCGGGAGGAACGACACCGACACGACGGGACAACACATGACCGACAACGCGGTCCAACTGCGCTCCGTGACCCGGCGCTACGGCACGGGCGACACGTCCGTCACCGCCCTCGACCAGGTATCGCTCGCCTTCCCGAAGGGGACGTTCACCGCCGTGATGGGACCGTCCGGCTCCGGCAAGTCGACCCTGCTGCAGTGCGCCGCGGGCCTCGACCGCCCCACCTCGGGCCTGGTCACCATCGGCGGGACCGAGTTGACCGAGCTGACGGAGACCGAGCTGACCCTGCTGCGCCGCGAACGTATCGGCTTCGTGTTCCAGGCGTTCAACCTGCTGCCCTCACTGACCGCCGAGCAGAACGTGGCCCTGCCGCTGCGACTGGCCGGCCGGCGTCCCCCGAAGGCCCGGGTCCGCGAGGTACTCGAACAGGTCGGACTGGGCGGGCGGACCCGGCACCGGCCGGCGGAGATGTCCGGCGGCCAGCAGCAACGGGTCGCCCTGGCGCGCGCCCTGATCACCCGCCCCGAAGTGCTCTTCGGCGACGAGCCGACCGGCGCGCTCGACTCGGTGACCAGCCGCGACGTGCTCACCCTGCTGCGCGGCATGGTAGACCGCGACGGCCGGACGATCATCATGGTCACCCACGACCCGGTCGCCGCCTCCTACGCCGACCGCGTCGTCCTCCTCGTCGACGGCGGCGTCAACGGCGAACTGACCGGCGCCGGCGCCGAGGACATCGCCGCGCGCCTGACCACGCTGGAGGCCCTGCCGTGCTGAGCACCGCCCTGCGCACCCTGCGCACCCGCTGGGCCACCTTCGTCGGCAGCTTCGTCGCCCTCGCGCTGGGTGTGGCGCTGATCGCCGTCATGGGGCTGGCCCTGGCGTCCTCGCTGGAGGCACCCGACCGCGAGCCCGAACGGTTCGCCGCCGCGCCGGTCGTCGTCAAGGGCAGGGACACCCTGCGCGTGACCACCCCGACCGGCGACCGCACTCGGAAGCTCGCGCGGCCCCGCGCCGTACCCGCCGACGTCATCGCCGCGCTGAAGAACCTCGGAACCGTCGTCGAGGACCGGTCGTTCACCGTACGGGCGCGGGGCGGCCCCGGCGACCTGGTGGGCCACCCCTGGTCCGTCGCCGCCTTCACGCCGTACCGGCTCGACGCGGGCCGTGCGCCGAAGGCGGCGGACGAGATCGTCGTCAGCGGCGACTGGGCCCGGCCGGGCACCCGGGTGCGGACCGACACCGGCACCGTACGGGTCGTCGGCACCGTGACAGGACCCGGCTTCGAGAACGCCGTCTTCCACACCGACGCCCGCGCCGCCCAACTGGCGCCCCGCAGCGTCCAACTCGTGGTCGACGCGGACGCGGCGGCCGTCCGCGAGGCGGTGAGCGACAGCGACGGCGTCCAGGTCCTCACCGGCGACGCCCGCCGGTACGCCGACGCCGATCCCGACCGGGACAGCGAGGCCCTCACCGCGATGAACGCCCTGTTCGGCACGGCCGGCGGGGTCACCGGGTTCGTGTCGGTGTTCGTGGTGGCGTCGACCTTCGCGTTCGCGGTCGCCCAGCGCCGCCGCGAGTTCGGGCTGCTGCGCACGGCCGGGGCGACCCCGGGGCAGCTACGCCGCATGGTCGTCGCCGAGGCGCTCCTGATCGGTGTGCTCGCCTCCGCGACCGGCTGCCTGCTCGGCTCCCACGGGGCGCCGAAGCTCGCCCGGTGGGCGGTCGACGAGAACCTCGCGCCCCGCTGGTTCACCATCGGCGACCACATGTGGCCGTACCACATGGCCTTCTGGACAGGGCTGCTCGTGGCGTTGTCCGGGGTGCTGGCCGCGGCCTGGCGGGCCGGCCGCACCGGCCCCGCCGAGGCGCTGCGCGAGGCGTCCGTGGACACCCGGGCGATGACACGGGGCCGTTGGCTGTGCGGCGCGGCCCTGCTGCTGACCGCTGTCGTGACACTGGTCCTGGCCCTGATGACGGATCCGGGCGACCTGCTGCACCGTAAGACCTATGTGAGCCGGCCGATGCTGCTGATCACCGCCGTGGCGCTGCTCGCGCCGGTGCTGGTGCGCCCGCTGACCCGGCTCATCGCCTGGCTGCCGTCCCGACTGCCGGGCGCCACCGGGATGCTGGTACGGGAGAACGCCGCCACCGGCGTCCGGCGCACCGCCGCCGTCGCGGCGCCCGTCCTGGTCACGGTCGCGCTGGCGGGCTCACTGCTCGGCGCCACCGCCACCCTCAACGGGGCGAAGGCGACAGAGGTCCGCGAACGGACGGCCGCCGACTTCGTGGTCACCCCCGCGAGCGACACGGGCTTCGACGCCGCGACGCTGGCGAAGCTGCGCGCCGTACCCGGAGCCGAGGTCTCCGCGACCTCGGCGAGCGCCGTGTACGTACGGGAGGAGGGCGTGGCGCTCGCCATGTCCGAGGCCCGCGCGGCCGACCCCGGCCCGCTCGCCGCCACCGCCCGTCTCCCTCTCGCCGCCGGGAAGGCGGGCGACCTGGACGACGACTCGATCATCGTCAACGAGGAGTGGGAGCGGCACACCGTGGGGCAGCGGGTGGACGTGTGGCTCGGCGACAGCACACGGAAGTCCCTGACGATCGCCGCCGTCATGACGGTCGGCACCGGGAACAACGGCGTCTACGTCACGCCGCGCAACGCTCCGGACGCCCCCGTCGACCGGGTCGACGTACGCCTCACGGACGGCGCCGACCCCTCCGCGGTGGCCGCCGGACTGCGGGACGCGGTTCGGGCATCGGGCGGGCAGGTGCTCACCGACGGGCAGTGGGTACGGGCGACGTACCCCGAGACCAACCGGACGACGCGGACGGGCCTCCTGCTGGTCCTCGGCATCGCCCTGCTGTACACCGGTATCTCGCTGGCCAACACCATGGTCATGGCCACCTCCGACCGGGTCAGCGACCTGGCCGTGCTGCGGCTGGCCGGAGCCACCCGGTGGCAGGCGCTGCGGCTGGTGGGCGCCGAGGCGCTGATGGTGGTCGTGGTCGGTGCGGTGCTGGGAGCGCTGGTCGCCGGGCTCAATCTGCTGGGCATGTGGAGCGCGCTGGGCCTGCTCTCGGTGTGGACGCCGATCCGGATCCCGTGGGCGACGCTCGGCGCGACCGTGAGCGCCTGCGCGCTGCTCGCCGTGGCCTCGGCGGTCGCCCCGGCCGGCCTTCACCTGCGGCGCGGGGCGGTGGAGTTGGCGGGCGTACGGGAGTGATGCCGGACCCCGGGCTGGTCAGCAGCGGCCCGGCGCACCGGACGGACGCGTGCGCGGGTGGGGAGCAGTGGAGCACGCGGACCGTCGCTTCGGGCGCGCCGGTGGGCTGGCGGAGCGCCGCCGCCACCAGTCCGTGGATCTCCTGGGCCGACACGGTTCCGCCGCCCACCAGGCGGTCGAAGACCGGTCCGTCCACACAGGTCAGCAGCGTGACCGTACGGTCCTCGGCGTCCGCCACACCGTGCGCGGCCAGGAAGTCGCGTACGACGTGGCGGCCCGCGTTCCGCCGTGGCACGAGGATCTCCCGCAGCTCGGGGTGGTGCACGCTCTCGACGGCGCACGCGTAGCGCGCGAGGGAGCGCCGCCGCCCGTCCCCCGTGAGCCGCTGCCCGACGAAGGCGGCGATCCCGGCCACACACCGCCGAGCTGGGCTGACGGCGCCGGAGCCGGGCCGCCGGAGCCGGGTCAGGACACCAGGGTCTGCTCCTCCAGCTCCGTCAGCTTTACGGTGCACAGACCGCCGCGCTCGACCTTGACATCGGTGACCTTGAGCTGGGTGCCCGGCAGGAGAATGAACTCCTCCTCGCCGGTGAACGCGGAGAAGTCACGGATGCCCACGGCCCGCGCGGGGACCACCTCGAACAGCGTCCGCTTGCCACGGCTGCCGAGGAACCCCTTGGCCACACCGAGCTCGGACGTGCACGAGGAGACGCCCCACCAGGCCACGGTCCGTCCGAGCGGGTACTGCGCACGCAGGTCCAGCGACACCCCGCGCCACAACGACCCGGTCCGGTAGGGGAGATGCGCCACCGCCGAGAACAGCAGCCGCAGATACGACAGGTACGGGACGAGCCTGGTCCGGTCCGGGGAGCGCAGGATGGTGTTGATCTCCCGGTAGAACACGGACTCGCAGGTGTAGAGATGGAGGGCGGCGATCGCGTCGGCGGACAGGCCGCCGGACACCTCGTCCGCCCGCCGCTTGCCGAACTCGTACGACCGGTCGACGTGCCGGCCCAGCCCGGACAGCAGCGCGGCCACCGGGGCGACGGCCTCACGGAAGTCCATGAGCGGGGTGTCGAACACACCCGTGATCGCGGGAAGGACGAGCCCCTCGTCCTTCACACCGGAGAGCCGGTCGAGGTAGAGCTGGTGCAGCTCCATGGTGGACGCGATGAACGCGCCCATGCGGTCGGAGACGTCGCCCGCGGACCCGCCGGTCTCCTCCGCGCGCTTGTTCCAGCCGGTGCTGGGCAGCCAGTCGATCTCGTCGGCGCCCAGCGACGCGAGGGCCTCGTTCACCGTCCCGAAGTGGTCGCCGTCGCAGAAGAGGTCGCCCTGCGCCGCGGGGTTGGCGTGGTCGATGTGCCGGACCTCGACGTCGGGGTACTTCTTCTGGATCTCGAGAACGACCTTCTTCAGGCTACGCGCGTGCGCCCCCCACCACGCGAAGACGACTCCGCGGTCCTCCTCGTCGGCACTCTGCTTGGCCTTCAGGATCTCCTCGACGATCCGCTCGGCGACCGGCCGCCAGAACCTGGTGTGCTGGTTCGTGTCGATCGCCCCGTCGCCACTGGCCGTCAGCGCCGCGTTCAGCAGCAGCACGCCCTGCGTGAGCATCGCCTGGAACCACTCCGGCGGCTGCACGGTGTCCTGCTTCTTCAGCAGCGCGCGAATATCGGCTATCGGGGTCTTCTTGGGAATGCCGTACTTCCACATCGCCGCCGCCTTGATGATGCAGCGGACACTGACGACCCTGCCGAACTGGCTGTCCTGCCAGCCGTGGAAGGTGTTGTCGAACATGGCGATGCCGGTGGCGCTCTCCGGCCGCGGGTACGGGTTCTGACCGAAGACGACGACCTTCCATTGGTGCGGCGCGTTGGGCTTGAGCGCCTGGAAGGTCAGTTCGCGGACGGGGACGACCTCCGGACTGCGGCCCGGGCCGATGAACGAGGCCGCCTCCGGCTGCGCCTCGATGACCGGCTTCAGCAGCGGAAGCCACGGTTCGCCGCCCCCCTTGAACAGCTCCGCCAGAGCCAGCGGGTCGTTCGGTCCTGGCGTGGCGGGGGTGTGGGCATCGCTCATGGCGGAGAGCTCCAAAAGATCGGACGGTGCTGGTGGAATGCCTGATCGGCGAAGTGATCCTGAGGATAGGTCAGCCCACTGACAACGCCCTCCGGATCGCGGGGCGCCGGGCCGGGGCCGACCGCGTTGTCAGTGGGACGCGGTAGCGTTCCCGGCAGTTGAGTGACCGTTCTCGATCGGAGTGAACCATGACCGTGGACCCTGTACTGCCGCCGCTCAGGGTGGTGCTGACCGACATCAACACCCCGGTGGTGGAGGCGTGGCGGGCTGCCTTCGCCGACACCCCCGAGGTCGAGATCCGCAAGGGATCGATCCTCGGCCAGGACGTCGACGCCTGGGTCAGCCCCACCAACTCCCGCGGCCGGATGGACGGCGGGGCCGACGCGGTCATCAAGCGGCACCTCGGCGCGGGCATCCAGCTACGGGTGCAGAAGGAGATCCGGAGCCGGTTCGAGGGTGTACTCCCGGTGGGCAGCACGGTGTGCGTTCCCTCCGGGGCGGTCACACCGAGGTTCCTGATCTCGACGCCGACCATGGAGACGTCCTCGCAGAACGTCAGCGAGACCCTGAACGTGGCCCTGGCCTGCGCCGCCGCGTTCCAGGCGATCCACCGGCAGAACAACAGGGCGCCGGGCAGCATCCGGTCGGTCGCCCTGGTCGGCATGGGCGCGCAGACCGGCCAGGTGCCGGCGCGGGTGTGCGCCAACCTGATGTGGACGGGCTACACCCTCTTCAACGACCACTCCTTCGAGGACTACGACGACCTGCGGACCACGATCGTCACTCAGCTCGACGACCTCGAGAGCGCGCCCGTGGACAAGCGGGTCCGCATAACGCCGCCCAAGCGCCCCCGCTCACGCCGCTGACCTGCCGCCGGCCACGCCTCCGCCGTACCCGCGGCATGGGCGACCCCCGCGGTCCCGCGACGAACATCCGGTTACTCCCCTGACGGTGCGGTCAGTGTGACGCCGAGGGCCACCGGGGTACCGAAGTTCGGTGTGCCGTCGGCGTTCCAGGTGAACTTCTGCGCTCTGGTGGTGCGGTTCATGTCGCAGCCACCACCGGCCGAGGCGTTGGCGTGGTAGACGATCCAGTCCTCGGTCCCGTCGGGGGACTTGAAGAAGCCGTTGTGGCCGGGGCCGTACACACCGTTGGCGTTGGACCTCTGGAAGACCGGGTTCGGTGTCTTGACCCAGGAGGCGGAGTTGAGCGGGTCGCCACCGTTGTAGGTGAGCATCCCCAGCTTGTAGTCGGGCGTGGAGCAGTGGCTGGCGGAGTAGACGATGAAGGTCCTGCCGCCCCGCTGGAGGACCTCGGCGCCCTCGTTGACCGCGCCGCCCACCGTCTCCCAGCCGTAGGTCGGGGTGGACAACACCCTGCGGGTGCCACTGGCGGTCCACGGGTTTGACAGCGGTCGGATGAACATCGGCTGCGAGCCGTTGTAGTAGGTGCCGAGGAGGTAGAGCTTGCCGCCCAGTTGCAGGATGCCCGGGTCCAGCTCCCAGGTGTTGTCCTGCGTCGGGTCGAGCAGATCGGCCTTGAAGGTGTAGGGCCCCATCGGGTCCTGGCCGGCGCTTTCGAGCACGTGGATCCGCTGGGTGCCCAGGTTGTACGGCTCCCGCCCGGCCGTGTAGTAGAAGTACCACCGCTTCCCGTTGGGGCCGTCGAGCAGATGGAACTCCGGGGCCCACATCGTGCCGGCGCCGTTGGGCCGGGTGAGGTTGAAGATCACCTGGTCGGTGGCGGTGGCCAGCCCCGCCAGGGTGGCGGCCTTGCGCAGGGTGACCGTCGAGTTCCAGGTCGTGGTGGCGAGGTAGTAGAAGCCGTTGTGGTAGGTGAGCCAGGGGTCGGGCCCGTGCTGGGAGAGCGGGTTGGTGAACGTGCCCTGGATCGCCCCGCCACGGGCGGCACCGGGCAGGCCGGCGGTCCCGGTGAGCGCGGGGGAGGCGGGCGAGGCGGGCGGCGCCGCCAGGAAGGCGACCACCAGGGTGAGCACGGCGACGAGCGCCGACAGACATCGGGAACGAGTCACAGTCACTGGCACGTCCTTCATCGGTGGGTGGGCGCGTACGCCGTCGCTTCGAGGGGGCCGGCCGATGGCTGGACGCCGCTCCGGTGATGGACCTTGACCTCGGTGAGGCCCGTCCTGGCCCCGGAGGCGTGGGTGGCCAGGACCCGTATGCGCTGGGCGCTGATCGCCGGGAACCGCACCAGGTTGTAGTTGGCCCGCGGCGCCTCCGGGCTCCTGGTCTGGCCGGGCACGTTCACCCAGGAACTGCCGTTGTGGTACTGGACGGTGTACGCGGACGGCGCCCGGTAGGCGGCGCTCGCCGGGCGGCTGTCCTTGAAGTACAGCCGCACCTCGTCGAGGGTGCGGGCGGTGCCGAAGTTCAGCTCGTACCAGTCCTGGCTGTCGGGGGAACCGCCGGCGCCCCAGAACGGCTCGTTGGTGGGGTACCCGTCGACCGCGCCGGAGGCGTTGGCGCCGGACCCGGTGTGGGAGGCGGACACCGTCGCCCCGGAGGCAAGGTTGGGCAGGTCGGCGGTCAGGTCGACGCCGGCCTTGGCGAGCATGTCGACCATCCGGGGGCTGTTCTGCACGACCTGGTGGGGGGCCCGCAGACCGGTGACCGCCGTGCGGTAGGTGACCGTGCCGCTGGTGGTGACGTCGCCGGTGGCGGGGTCCCAGGTGAAGGGCACCAGCGAGCTGACAGTGGCGGCGCGGTTGCCGTTGACGTAGATCGAGTAGCCCTCCGGGATGCCGGGGTAACGCTGCACCCCGTCGGCCGGGTCGTCCCAGACGACGGACAGATCGGCGCCCCGGTAGCGGAGGTTGTTGACGGTGAAGTGACTCCATCCGATGTTGATCGGGGAGAGTTCGACCTTGGCGTCGTTACGGGGCCGCAGTCCCGCGACGTCCTCGATCACGGTCCAGTTGCCGCTGCCGAGGATGTTGTGGTGGATCCAGGAGCGGTAGTTGATGCCGCTGCCGTTCCAGTCGGCCCAGAACTCGTTGGCATCCGGCCACTGGGTGTTGCCGCCGGCGTACTGCGCCCAGGTGTTCCAGTAGAGGAGCTTCTTGTAGTCGGTCGCGTCCATCCAGGAGTTGGGGTAGTTGCGCAGCACCGAGGAGTAGAGGCGGAACTGCACGGTGGAGTTGATGGTGGAGAAGTTGTTGGAGCCCGGGTTCCCGGCGTCGGCCGCCGCCTTCTTGTCCGTCTGGTTGGCCGTGTAGAAGGGGAAGACGGGGTACTGGGCCGGATCGTCGAACAGACGCAGGGCCTGCTTGTACGTCGTGGTGTCGGGCACGGCTCCGACCGAGAACGGGTAGTAGTTGTTGATCTCCTTCCAGGGCACCCACTCGTTGGTCGACTTCAACCGGTGCTCGAACAACTGCCGGTTCGGGTTCCAGAGCACGTTGACGATGGCGTCCTTGATCTGCGTCGCGAGCGTGCGCATCTCGGTGGCCTTGGCCGTGTTGCCGGTCGCCTCGTACGCCTGCGCGGCGGCGAGCGCGCCGCTGTACTGGTAGGCGGACTCGGCGCGGTCCATGGCGCCGGGCTTCCAGTGGAAGGAGACGGCGTCGGCGTCGTTGCCGGTCAGGGCGCCCCAGTCGTACTCGATGAGCTTGTTGTTGTCGCGGTCGTAGTAGGCGAGTTGACCCTTGACGTCACCCTCCGCGTAGCGGGCCAGGTTGGCGGCGATGGCCGGCTGGCCGCCGTGGATCTGGTAGCTCTTCCACGCGGCCTCGGCGATGTACTGGGTGTAGCTGTTGGACCAGTTCTCCGGGTCACCCGGGTTGTCGAGGAATCGGCCGCCCTTGGAGACCTGGCCGACGCTGAGCCAGTCCCCGTACGCGTAGGACGGGTCACGCAGGTACTTGAGGTCGTCGATGTGCATGGGCTGGGTGAGCGCGATCGCGTTGTTGTACCCGAGGACGCCTTCGGTGGAGGTCGGGAACTGGTAGGTCTGCCCGGGGATGTCGGCGTCGAGGTTGTTGAAGCGCATCAGCCACCAGCGGTAGTAGATGTTCTTCTTGATCGCGGCTTCGGGCACGTCGATGTAGGGCACGTTCTGTGCCCACCACAGGTTGTAGGCCCTGACATGGGTGGCGAACGCGGTCGTGTCGGAGTAGCCCGCGTAGGCGCGGTACTCGGTGAGCGATGCGGGGATCTCGTCGGTGACGAAGCCCATCACGACCTTGGCGGTCGCTGTGGCCCCGGCCGCGATCGTCACGGACCGGTTGAGCCCGCCGCCCGAGGCGGCGAAGCCGTCGCCGGTGAGCCGCGGGCGGATGGTCGTGAGGTTGTTGTAGGCGTTGACCTGCCCGGTCAGCTCGTTGCCGCTGCCCGTCGTGGCGTACGGCGAGGCCGCCCGTAACTGCAGCGTGGTGGAGCCGGCACCGTTGTTCCTGATGGACAGGTTGGTCACCGCGACGTTGTTGTCGGTGATGAACTTGGTCTGGCTGACGGTGACCGAGCCGCTGGTGTGCACGCTCTTCCAGTGGCTGGGCACCTGCCGGCGCTGGGAGACCTGCTCCGTGAAGGTGCCCGGACCGATCGCGACGGTATAGGCGTTGTTGTCGTTGACGCTCTCCCAGTAGGCGACATGGCCGCCGAAGCCGAACACCGCGGGGTCATGGGTCTTCATGAAGAGCGCGCGGCCACGGCTCATCAGCCAGGGGCCGGTCGGGTCGTTGCCGGAGCGGGCCAGCAGGCGGTCCATCCAGAAGTCGGTCCCCGAGCTCTCCGCGTCGTAGATGGTCCGCATCATGTCGCCCGGTGTGTGGGCGACCGGCGGGGCCGGGATCGCGGGTCCGCCGAAGGTGGGGAACCCGATGGTCTGGTCGGCGTGGGCCGACGGTGCGGCGAGGACGGAACAGGCGATGAGCACCAGTGCGACGACGAGGCGCTTCATGACAGGGCCCGCCGTTCCCGGGTGCCCTTCGCGGCGCCGCCCGGCCCGGCCGGCCCCGGGTGAGGCGAAGTGGCTCAGGGTGGTGCCGACGCCCCCTCCCGGGGGCTCCGTCCGTCGTCTTCTCATCGGATGCTCCCTGTCCAGTTGACCGCGAGCGTCCGCTCGCGACGACGCCGGCGTGCTCACCGCCGGCCGTGTGGTGCTCCTGACAAAGCCGCACGTGGAAGCGGAGGAGAGCGAGGAAGCGGTACGAACGGGGGAGGGCTTCGCCGCGTCTCCGAGACGTACTGAACCTGAAACTGAACCTGAAACCGGAACGGAAACCGGGACTGAGTCCGGAACCGGAACCGGAACCGGAACCGGGTCCGGAACCGGGTCCGGAACTGAATCCGGGGCTGAGACTGAAACGACCTGAAAGGTTTTCGCAACGTAGGTCCGGGATCTTGAGGTGTCAAGAGGGATGCCCCGGGCCCGGCGTCCCCGACCGCGGCTTTCAGGACAACGGCGCCGTGGACCCCCTGATCACCACCCGGCAGGGCAGCGTCTCGGTGCCCGAGCGCCGCGTTCCGGCGATCGCGCCGAACAGGGCGTGCGCGGCGGCCCGCCCGACCTGTTCGAGGTTCAGGTCGATGCTGGTCAGCGGCGGGCGGGAGGCGGAGGTCAGGACCCGCCAGTTGTCGAAGCCCATGACCGCCACGTCCTCGGGCACCCGGTGGCCGCGCTCGCGCAGGACATCCATGACGCCGCGGGCGATCTGGTCGCTGCCGCACAGGACGGCGTCCACGTCCGGGTGCCGGTCGAGCAGCATCGCGGTGGCCGCCCGTCCCCAGCCCTCCGACCACACCCCGAACCGTGGCTCGCCGACCGGGGACAGGCCCGCGTCGGCGAGCGCGGCCAGGGCGCCTTCGGCCCGCTCCCGCGCGGCGAGGTACCCGGGGTCGCCGGTGATGTGCGCGATCCGGGTACGGCCGCAGGCGAGCAGATGCTCCACCGCGATCCGGCCGCCGCCCACGCCGTCCGGGACGATGGACAGATCCGCCGGATCGTCCGACGGCGCGTACGCGTAGACGACAGGGACGGGCAGCTCACGGCCCAGGGACGGACGCGGGTCGGTCCGGCTGCCCACCACGATGAGCCCGTCGACCCGGCGGCCGAGCAGCGCGCGGACGTGATGCTGCTCGCGGATCGCGTCACCGCGGGCGTCACAGAGGAACACCGCGACCTCGCCCGCCCCGAAGGCGTCCTCGGCCCCCATGAGGATCGGGATGCTGAACCGGCCCTCCAGGTCACTGGTGAGCAGCCCGACGGTGCCCGAGCGCCCGGCCAGCAGGCCCCGCGCCAACTGGTTGGGCCGGAACGACAGACGCTCGGCCGCGTCGATCACCCGCTGCCGTGTCTCGGCGCGCACCTGGCTACGGCCGTTGAGGGCCTTCGACGCGGTGGCGACGGACACGCCCGCCAGCCGGGCGACATCGCTGAGCGTGGCGGGCCGCGAACGAGAGGGGCCGGTGACCTGTGCCATGGATGTTCTCCTGTCTCGCGTCGCGTGCCGAGGCCGTCGGGGTGGCACGTCGGGCGTAGAACCGTACGCGAGAAGTTTCGGTCAAGGTGCGCTCAGGGTGCCTCCCCAGGTTTCGGCGCACCACGACTGCCGTTGCCCGCAAGGGGATTGACGGGCGGCAGGCCGAGTCCTAGCTTTCTGAAAGCCTTTTCGTTCGGCCCGCCGCCACCCAAGGGGGATCGACATGAGAAGCACGGCCGGACCACCTGGACGGATCCACCGCCTCGTCATCCGCGCTGTCGCGCTGCTGGCCGCCGCGAGCCTGGTCACGGCATGCGGCTCCGGAGACGACGGCACGGACGGCAAAGGGGGCGGAACGGCGGACGCCCAGGGCGCCGACGACGGCACCACGCTGACGATGTGGACGCGCGCGGCGACCCGGCCGCAGAGCGAGGGCCTGGTCGAGGCGTACAACGCGAGCCACCGGAACAAGATCGAACTGACCGTGATCCCCACCGACGACTACCAGGCGAAGGTCGGCGCGGCCGCGGGATCCCGGGACCTTCCCGACCTGTTCGCCTCCGACGTGGTGTTCGTCCCCAACTACACCTCCAGCGGGCTCTTCGCCGACCTCACCGAACGCGTCGACGCCCTGCCCTTCGCCGAGCACCTGGCCCGGTCGCACCTCAAGGCCGGCACGTACGAGGGCAGGAAGTACGTCGTACCGCACACCCTCGACCTATCGGTGCTCTTCTACAACAAGGAGCTCTACCGGCGGGCCGGACTCGACCCCGACGCCCCGCCCACCACCCTGGGCGAGTGGGACCGGCAGGCGCGCGCCGTGGACGCGCTCGGCGGCGGCGTCAACGGCACGTTCTTCGGCGGCAACTGCGGCGGCTGCGGCGTCTTCACCTGGTGGCCGTCGATCTGGGCCGCGGGGGAGGAGGTGCTGAACAAGGAGGGAACCGAGGCGTCCCTCGCCTCCGGCACCGCGAAGAAGGTCTACGCGACCTACCGCGGGTGGGTGAAGGACGACATCGTGGCCCCCGGCGCACGCGAGGAGACCGGCACCACCTGGACGGGGCTCTTCCCGAAAGGCCGGATCGGCGTCATGCCCATGCCGTCCACCACTCTGGGTCTGATGCCCGGGAACCTCGACCTCGGCGTCGCGCCCATCCCCGGACCCGACGGCGGCACATCCACCTTCGTCGGCGGTGACGCCCTCGGCATCTCCGCCACCAGCGACTCGGCCGACCAGGCATGGAACTTCCTCGCCTGGTCCCTGGGCGACACGGCGCAGGTCGATGTGGTCGCCGCACACAAGGACGTCGTGGCACGCACCGATCTCGCGTCCAACCAGCACTCCGCCGCGGATCCGCGGCTGGTGACGATCAACAGACTCGTGGCGGACGGGCGGACCCCGTACGCGCCGAAGTTCGGCCAGACCTTCAACGACCCCAACGGCCCCTGGCTGACCCTGATGCGCCATGCCGTCTTCGGCGACGGATCGTCCGTCGACCAGGACAACGAGGCGGTCACCGCGTCGCTGGCCGACTGAGCGGCCCACCCGGACCCGGGCGTCCGCCCCTCCCACGTCACGCGGCAGAGGAGAGCCATGCATCTGAAGGCGGCCGAGCCGGCGGTGGCCGAAGCCCGGGCCCGGCCCGCGGTACGGGCCCGCCCGGCCCGCACGACCGCGCCCCGGTGGCGGTCCCGCAGGGTGAAGGGCCTTGTCTACGCGGCCCCCACGGCCGTGTTCGTCGCGGTCCTCTTCCTGCTGCCGCTGCTGCTCGTCGGGCGGATGTCGCTCAGCGACTGGCCACTGCTCGCCGGGGACCGGGGTCTCAACGCCCCCGAGAACTACACCGACGTCATCGACAGCGCCCTGTTCTGGCCCGCGGTCCGCTTCACCCTCCTCTACACGGTGATCGTCACCGTCGTCCTCCTCGGGCTGGCCCTCCTCCTCGCCCTGCTGGTGCAGGAGTCCCGGCCCGGTGCGGGCTTCTTCCGTACGGTCTACTTCCTGCCCAGTGTCCTGGGACTCGCGTCCGCGTCACTGCTGTTCTGGGGTTTGTACAGCCCGACCACCGGCCCGCTCGGCCGCGTCCCGGAAAGGCTCGGCCTCGTCGACGACCCGGTGTCCTTCCTCGCCACACCGACCTCGGCCCTGCTGTCGACGGTGTTCCTCATCGTCTGGAAGTTCGCCGGCTTCTACATGCTGATCCTCCTCGTGGGCCTCCAGCGCATCCCCCAGGAGGTGTTCGAGGCGGCGCGGATGGACGGCGCGGGCCGCGGCCAGATCTTCCGCGGCATCACGCTGCCGCTGCTGCGGCCGTCCCTCGCCCTGACCCTGCTGCTGTGTGTGACCGGATCGCTGCTCGCCTTCGACCAGTTCTTCCTCCTCACCAAGGGCGGACCCGACAACAGCACCGTCACCGTTGTCCAGTTGATCTACCGCGAGGCGTTCCAGCGGCTGAATCTCGGTACCGCGGCGGCCCTTTCTCTCATCGTGCTGGCCGTGCTGCTCCTGCTCAACGTCCTTCAGTTCCGCGGTCTGCGCCACGCGGACCCGTCATGAGCCGTACCTCAGGGGAAGGGAGACCACGGTGCTGACCCGCGCCCTGGGACGGACGCCCTACTACGTCGTCGCCGGAGGTCTGGCCGTCATCTTCCTCTTCCCCCTGCTGTGGAACGCCTGGGCGTCCATCAGCGGACAGCCCGGCACCGCGCAGGAATCCGGCCACGGCCTCGGCAACTACCGCACGCTGCTGGAGTACGACGCGGGCCTGTGGCGGTACCTCCTCAACAGCACCGTCGTCTCGGCCCTGACCGTCGCCCTGACCCTGGGGGTGTCGCTGCTGGGCGGCTACGCCTTCGCCCGTTTCGAATTCCCCGGCAGGAACGCGCTGTTCCTGCTCACCCTGGCCATCCTCATGGTCCCGTACGCCACCCTCCTCATCCCGCTCTACGTACTCCTCGGCAGACTCCATCTGCAGAACTCGCTGCTCGGACTGAGCCTGGTACTGGCCATGTTCCAACTGCCGTTCGCCACCTTCATGATGCGGATCTCCTTCGAGGCGGTGCCCCGCGAACTGGAGGAGTCGGCGCTCGTCGACGGCTGCGGCACGGCGGGCGCGTTGCGCCGCGTCCTCCTCCCGGCGGTACGGCCGGGGCTGATCACCGTCGGCCTCTTCGCGTTCCTCGCTGCCTGGAACGACTTCATCGCACCGCTGATCCTCATCTCGGACAGTGCGAAGGCACCGCTGCCGCTGGCCGTCGCGAACCTGCGGCAGCAGAGCATGGGCGCCGTCGACTACGGCGCCACCGAGGCGGGCGTGGTGGTCCTCGCCGTGCCCTGTCTCCTGCTCTTCCTGCTGCTCCAACGGCACTACGTACGGGGCTTCATGTCCGGCGCGCTCAAGGGCTGAGGCTCCGACCGAGCGCCGAACGCCGTGCGCCCAGGTCCGAGCGCCGTACCTCCCGGTCCGGGCGCCGTACACCACGACCGAAGGGACGAACCGAAGGCATGGACGCGTGAAGGAGAACCCGGCACGGCCGGCCGCCCTGCCGGTGGCGCCGACCCGTGGCCGGCTGCGACCGCTCGGGCTCGACGAGGTCAGGATCACCGGCGGCTTCTGGGCCCGGCGCCGGCACACCAACGAGACCGCCACCCTCGGGCACTGCCGCGACTGGATGGAACGCGTCGGCTGGACCGGCAACTTCCGGGCGGCGGCCGAGGGACGGATCCAACGGGACCGGCGCGGACGGGAGTTCGCCGACTCCGAGCTCTACAAACTCCTCGAAGCCATCGCCTGGCAGACCGGCACCGGCACCGACTCCGGCACCACACCCGACGCGGAGACCGCCGCACTCACGGAGCTCCTCGCAGCCGCCCAGGAACCGGACGGCTACCTGAACACCGCCTTCGGCCGACCCGGTCAGCGGCCCCGCCACAGCGACCTCGCCTGGGGCCACGAGCTCTACTGCGCAGGCCACCTGATCCAGGCGGGCGTCGCCCAGGCCCGCACCCGGGGCGAGGGCGAACTGACGAAGATCGCCCGGCGCGCCGCCGACCACGTGTGCGCCACCTTCGGCCCGGGCGGCATCGAGGGCGTCTGCGGACATCCGCAGATCGAGACGGCCCTGGTGGAACTGGCCAGGCTGACGGGGGAGGGGCGCTACCTCGACCAGGCCGCGCTCTTCGTCGACCGCCGCGGCCACGGCACGCTCCCCGACGGCGAGTTCGGCCGCGCCTACCACCAGGACGACCTGCCCGTACGGGAGGCCACGGTGCTGCGCGGCCACGCCGTCCGTGCCCTCTACCTCGCGGCCGGCGCCGTCGACGTGGCCGTGGAGACCGGGGACGACGCCCTGCTCGCCGCGGTCGTACGGCAGTGGGAGGCCACCGTCGCCCGGCGCACCTATCTGACCGGCGGCATGGGCGCGCACCACCGGGACGAGGCGTTCGGCGACGACTTCGTCCTCCCGCCGGACCGCGCCTACTCGGAGACCTGCGCCGGCGTCGCCTCCGTCATGCTCAGTTGGCGGCTGCTGCTGGCCACCGGGGAGCCACGCTACGCCGACCTGGCCGAGCGCACCCTGTTCAACGTGGTCGCCACCTCCCCGGCGGAGGACGGCCGGTCCTTCTTCTACGCCAACACCCTGCACCGGCGCCACCGGGGCGCCGCGCCCGCCACGGACACCGTGAGCCCGCGCGCCGAATCGAGCCTGCGCGCCCCCTGGTTCGCGGTGTCCTGCTGCCCGACCAATGTGGCGCGGACCCTGGCCCAACTGCCGGCCCACCTCGCGACGGCGGACGACCAGGGCGTCCAACTGCACCAGTACGCGGACGCGGAGATCGCCACCACCCTCACCGGCGGCTACCGTGTGGCCCTGCGGGTCCGCACCGACTACCCGTCCGGCGGGACCGTGACCGTACGCGTCGACCGGTCGCCGGGCCACCCGTGGACCCTGACCCTGCGCGTCCCCGCGTGGACGGCGCACGCCACCACCTGGCTGACCGACCCGGACGGACGCCGCCGTACCGTCGCCCCGGGCACGGCCGGGACCACCCGGGTCTTCCGGCCGGGTGACGAGATACGGCTCGAACTGCCCGTACGGGCGCGCTGGATCCGCGCCGATCCGCGCGTCGACGCGGTACGCGGCACGGTGGCCGTGCAGCGCGGACCGCTGGTGTACTGCGCCGAATCCGTGGACCTGCCGGAAGGACACGAGGTCGACGCGGTACGGGTGGACCCCGCCGCCGAACCGGAGGGCGGGCCGGACGGGCCGGACGGCGCGGGCGGCACGGTCGTGGTCGCCGGGGAGGTCGCCGCGCACGACGCGCGGCACGGCGAGAGCTGGCCGTACCGGCCGCTGGACGCCCCGGCGCGCCTGCGGGCCGCCGACCGCGCGGGGATCGTCCTGGTCCCGTACCACTCCTGGGCGAACCGCGGACCCTCCACCATGCGGGTATGGCTGCCGACCGTGGAACCGGACCGCCTCGCCCCGCCGACGTAGCCGTGCACCGCCCGCCGACCACTCACGATCGGAGTTCGAGAACATGCCCCAACCCCCCACCCGACGCGCCCTGTTGAGGATCGCCGCCGGGACCGCGGCCACCGCCCCGCTCGCCCACGCCGCCCGGCCGGCGCACGCCGCGCCCACCGGCACGGCTCTGTCCGCGGCGGCCGCCCGGGCCGCCGTGGCGCCGGTGCCCGTACCGTCCACCTGGGCGGTCCACCCCTTCCCTCTGGACCGGGTGACGCTCGGCGACGGCGTCTTCCGGCGCAAGCGCGACCTGATGCTCGACTACGCGAGGTCCTGTCCGGCCGACCGCATCCTGGCCGTCTTCCGGGCCAACGCCGGGCTCGACACCCGTGGCGCCCGGCCACCCGGCGGGTGGGAGACCTTCGACGGCAATCTGCGCGGCCACTACGGCGGCCACTTCCTCACCCTCGTCTCCCAGGCGTACGCCGACACGGGGGAGGCGGCGCTCAAGGCCAAGCTGGACCACCTGGTCGGCGCGCTCGCCGAATGCCGGCAGGCCCTGGCGGAGCACGGCTCGCCGAGACCCAGTCACCCCGGCTACCTGGCGGCATACCCGGAGACGCAGTTCATCCTGCTGGAGAGCTACACGACGTACCCCACCATCTGGGCGCCGTACTACACCTGCCACAAGATCATGCGCGGCCTCCTCGACGCGCACACCCTGGCCGGCAACGCACAGGCCCTGGACCTCGCCTCGCAGATGGGCGACTGGGTGCACCACCGGCTCGGCCGCCTGCCGAAGGCACAGTTGGAACGTATGTGGTCGATCCACATCGCCGGTGAGTACGGCGGGATGAACGAGGTGCTCGCCGACCTCCACGCCCTCACCGGCCGGGCGGAACACCTCGCCGCCGCCCGCTGCTTCGACAACACCGCGCTGCTGGCCGCCTGTGCCGAGGACCGCGACACCCTGGAGGGCCTCCACGCCAATCAGCACATCCCCCAGTTCACCGGGTATCTGCGGCTGTTCGACCACACGGGGGAGGAGGAGTACGCCGCCGCGGCCCGCAACTTCTGGGGCATGGTCGCAGGCCCCCGCATGTACAGCCTGGGCGGCACGGGCCAGGGCGAGATGTTCCGGGCCCGGGGAGCCGTCGCGGCCACGCTCGACGACAAGAACGCCGAGACGTGCGCGACGTACAACATGCTCAAGCTGAGCCGGCAGCTCTTCTTCCACGAGCAGGACCCCGCCTGCATGGACTACTACGAGCGGGGCCTGACCAACCACATCCTCGCCTCCCGCAGGGACGCCCGGAGCACGGACAGTCCGGAGGTCACCTACTTCGTCGGCATGGGCCCGGGTGTGGCGCGCGCGTACGGCAACACCGGCACGTGCTGCGGCGGCACCGGCATGGAGAACCACACCAAGTACCAGGACTCGGTCTACTTCCGCTCCGCCGACGGCAACGCGCTGTACGTCAACCTCTACCTCGCCTCGACCCTGCGGTGGCCGGAGCGGGGTCTCGTCATCGAGCAGACGAGCGACTATCCGGCCGAGGGCGTCCGCACCCTGACCTTCCGTGAGGGCGGTGGCAGGCTCGATCTCAGACTCCGGGTTCCGGCCTGGGCCACGGGTGGCTTCACCGTCACGGTCAACGGGGTCCCGCAGCGAGCCGAGGCGGAGCCCGGCAGCTACCTCACCCTGAGCGGAAACTGGCAGCGCGGCGACCGGATCGGGATCTCCGCCCCCTACCGTCTGCGCGTCGAGAGAGCCCTGGACGATCCCGCCGTCCAGTCCGTGTTCCACGGGCCGCTCCTGCTGGTCGCGCGGAGCCAGGAGACGGGGTTCCGCGCGTTCTCCTTCTACAAGGACTTCACGCTCCGGGGCGACCTCGCCGACGCGATCGCCCCCGAGGGCCGCCCGATGCACTTCACCACCCACGGCCTGACCCTGGCCCCGTTCCACATCGCGGACACCACCCGCTATCACGCCTACTTCAGGCGCGCCGAACCCGTCGTCGTGTTCGGCGCGACCGACTCCGGCGTGGCGAACCGCGCCCGCGGTGACGGGCTGACCTTCCTCGACGTCCTCTGGGCGCAGGCCCCCTTCGCGGCCTCCGGCCCCTTCGTGACGGCGGTGCGCACCCTCGCCGAAAGCTGGCTGTCCGAAGGGCTGTTCACCCGCACCGAGCGGGACCGCGTCGTGGCGGCCGCGGTCGGCGCGGACCTGAGACGCTGAGCGGAGCGCCGGCGTGCGCCGGAGTGTGCCGGCGTGCCTGGGAGCGGCGACCGCCCCCAGGCACCGGCCCCCGGGGACCGGGGTCAGAGACCGTCGCGCACCATGGCCACGACGATCTGGACGTGGCGATCGCCCGCCGTGTTCGAGAACTCGTTCTCGTAGTTCAGGCCGTAGGGCCAGAAGTGTCCCCCACCGGCGGACAGCGTGGCACCCGACCCGTCGAACCGTTGGACGAGCGCCGTGGCCTGCGCGCCGCGCCAGGTCCCCCCACTGGTGAGGGAGGACCAACTCCCACTGGTGCCCACGCCGATGGTGTGGGCGATCTCGTGCAGAGCGGTCCTCTCGGTCATGTAACCGCGGTTGCCGAACCGGATGGTCCCGTTGATGTTGCCGTCGGCGGTGGGCACGCCCGGGTCGTACCGGACGGTGATGCTCTTGCCCAGATCGCTGAGGTTGTTGTACCGGGCCACCGCGGCGTTCATGGCCGTCGTGATGAGGCCGTACGCCGTCAACTGGTCCTGGGTGGGGTTGCTCGACCGTTCCAGGGTCCAGGTGATGTCGGCCGCAGCCACCTGCCCCTGTGCGGCCCGCGGTACGGCCTGAGGAGCGGCCTGCGCGACGCCGGGAGCTGCCAGTACGGCGGCTGCGAGCGCGATGGCCGCGAGTGCGGAGCCGGCCGTCCTCGTGCGCTGAACGCGCCAGGATATGGCCGCTCGCTCGGTGCGCTCCGGGGTCCGTCGTGGACTCATGTGAGGGATCCTCCTGTGGGGGGTGGGCCGTCGGGTGCGGGGGCGACGGCATGATCGGAGGCTCCGCCGAGGACACGGGGCGGATCACCGACGTCCGTAAGTATCCAGCCGGGAAATAGGGCGTCAAGAGGCACCGCACCGGTGACATCGCACGGCGGGTGCGAGAGGGAGGCCCACGTCACATCCGCGCATGTCACATCTCGCCGGGCTGCTCCGTCACAGAGGTGTAAGCGCCAACAACGGCAAGGAGTGCACCATGAACGCCCGTATCAACCCCCTCTCCAGCCCGGCCTCGGCCAAGGCCCTCAAGCACGTCATCGCGGCGAGCAAGGCGCTCGCGGACTCGACGCTGCCGAACGCGACGAAGGAGCTGGTGAGGCTCCGGGCCAGTCAGATCAACGGCTGCGCCGGCTGCATCGACATGCACACCAAGGAGGCCGCGCACGCCGGGGAGACCTCGGTGCGCCTCCACCTGGTCGCGGCCTGGCGGGAGGCCACGGTCTTCACCGACGCCGAGCGCGCCGCCCTGGAGCTGGCGGAGCAGGGCACCCGCATCGCCGACGCGGCGGGTGGCGTCACCGACGAAGCGTGGGCGAACGCAGCCAAGCACTACAACGAGGAGGAGCTCGCCGCCCTGGTGTGCGACATCGCCATCATCAACGCCTTCAACCGTCTGAACGTCATCACCCAGCAGCCCGCCGGCGACTACCAGCCCGGCCAGCACGGATAACCAGCGGTTCCTGGCGGGCGCCCACCTCACACCGGCACCCGCCCCGGTTACCCCTCGTCGGGGTCCGGGGCGGGTGCCGGTCCGGCGTGGGCGGAAGGCCCGGACACGGTCGACCGGACGTCGTTCAGCCGGTCGCCCGGGAGCAGATCACGTATCCCGTCGAGGGCCGCTTCGGTCCGGCCGCGGACACCGGTGCCGTTCACCGGGCCGAGCCACGCACGGTGCTGACCGGTACTCATGAGGCGATCGGCGGCAAGTTCTGGTCAGCGCACGCCAGTTGAGCCAGGTCCCGGTGACCTCTGAACTAACTTGGTGCACGTCAGCTCTGTTCATGACTCAACCATCTCGAACGGAGTACGTGTGCCCAGACATCGCGTCGCAAGGTTATGGACGGGCAGCGCCCTCGTGGCCGGACTGCTCGTCACCCCCCTGACCGATCCGGCCGGCGCCACCCCGGCATCGGCCCCCTCCCCGACCTCCTCCGCCTCTCCCGTCGGCGACGACACCGTTCCCCGCGCCCTCCGGGGCAAGCGGTTCACCCTCGTCACCGGGGATCGCGTCACCCTCGACGACTCCCGGGGGGTGACCCGCATCGATTTCGAACCGGCCGAGGGCCGTGAAGGCGTCGGGTTCTTCCGCACCGCAACGGGCCGGGACATCAACGTCATCCCCACGGATGTCGCCCCCCTGGTGGCCTCCGGCCAGGTGGACGAAGTGCTCTTCAATCTCAGCGCGTTGGAACGCCTCGGTCTCGACGACGGGGCCGACGAAGGCAAGGAGAAGGACAACCACCGGTCGCTGTCGCTGATCATTCGGCACGGCGGTGACCGGCTGCCCCCCGATCTCCGCGCCGCGGCCGACCGGAAGGGGACCGTACCGCTCGAATCCATCGGCGCCACCGCCGTCCCCCTGCCCGACGGGGATCGCGGCGAGTTCTGGAAGTCTCTGTCGGCTCCCGCGAGCGCGGCGGAAACAGCCGAAGCCGCGAAGGCCGGGAATCCACGGCTCCGCCCCGCCGTCCAGAAGGTCTGGCTGGACACCCCCGTCCAGCTCACCGACGCGGAATCCGCCGACCCCGGTCCCGCTCCCGTCACCGCCGCCGCTGACGACGTTCCCGTCGACGACCTGATCGGTCAGATCAACGCGACCGCCCCCAAGTCCCGCGGCCTGGACGGCACCGGCGTCAAGGTCGCGGTCCTCGACACCGGTGTGCGCACCACCCACCCCGATCTCGTCGATCGTGTGTCGAAGTCCGTGAACCATGTCCCGTGGGACAGCGAGACCGGCGACGTCGACGGCCACGGCACCCATGTCGCCGGGATCATCGGCGGTACCGGGGCGGCCTCCGGCGGGAAGTACGAGGGCGTGGCACCCGGTGTCGAGATCGTCAGCGGACGAGTTCTGTCCGGCCCTCTCGGGCAGCTCTCGCACATCATCAACGGCATGGAGTGGGCGGCCGATGAGGGCGTCGACATCGTCAACATGAGCCTCGGCTCGACCGTCCCGACCGACGGCACCGACCCCTGGTCGCTCGCCACCGACGCCCTGCTCGACCAGGGCGTCCTCCCCGTCGTCTCCGCCGGCAACAGCGGACCCGGCTCCTTCACCGTCACCCCGCCCTCCGCGGCCGCGGGCGCCCTCGCGGTCGGTGCCGCCGGGGGCGACGACGCGGTCGCCTCGTTCTCCAGCCGCGGCCCGCTCTTCGGCAACTACATCGTCAAACCCAACGTCAAGGCCCCGGGCGTCGCCGTCACCGCCGCCCGCGCGGCGGGAACCGACATCGGCGACGTCGACCCGGAGGGCCCGCAGGGCCCGGTCGACGAGAACTACACCCGCCTCTCGGGTACGTCGATGGCCGCCCCCGCGGTCGCCGGGGCCGCCGCCCTCGTCATGCAGGCCCACCCCGACTGGACACCCCGTCAGATCAGCCAGGCCCTGGTCTCCAGCGCCGAGCCCAGCCCCGGCGAGTCGGTGTACGACCAGGGCTCGGGCCTGATCGACGTGGAGCGCGCCGTCACCCAGGACGTCCGGGCCGACGCCCACGCGGTCGACTTCGGCCACCTCACCTGGCCTCGCGACCCGGACACCGCACGCAAGGTCACCTTCACCAACACCTCCGACAGCCCCGTCACCCTCGGCCTCGGCCTCGACGTCACCGTGACGCGAGGCGACCTGCCCGCCGGCCTGCTGGGACTCTCCGGGACCCGGCTGACCGTCCCCGCCCACGGCACGGCGTCCGTGGCCGTCGAACTCCGGGACAGCGGCATCCGTACCGGCGGCACGCTCTCCGCGCTGCTCACCGCCACCGATACCGACACCGCCGGGGGGACGGTGGTGCGGGTCCCGGTCGGACTCACCCTGGAACCCGAGAGCTACGACCTGACCGTCCACCTCCGCGATCAGCTCGGCGCCCCGGCGAGCGACATCTCCCTCGTCAGCCTCGTGCCGCTGGACCGCGCCCTGGTCCCGTTCGAGCGGCCGATCGTGGCAACCGCGGGCGCCACCGTGACACTGCGGGCGCCCGCGGGGACGTACGGCATCTCCGCGATCATCAGCCGCTACGGGCCCGACAGCCACTGGTTCGCCAGCGACCATGTCCTCGCCGGTGAACCCTTCCTCCGGGTGAAGGAGCCGGCCGACATCACCCTGGGCGGCACCGCGGCCCGCAAGCTCGGCAACACGGTCGACAACGAGAAGGCCGAACGGATCTACCAGGCGTCCGGCATCCTCCAGCGGCAGACCAGGATCCCGAACGAGCAGACCGGGCCGACGAGCACCCAGATCTCCGTCGAGTACTCCCACCTGCCTCCGGACTACTGGGCGGTCCCCTCCACGACCCGTCCCGACGGCTCGACCTACACGACGTACTACCGCGAGGACCTGGCCGAGGGCTACCGGGTCGGCGAGATCCCCGACGGCGCGCCCGGCGACGGGTACGACTACCCCACCGCCACCGGTCCGGTCTACTACCTGGCCAACATCCGCGAGGGCGGCATCCCTTCCGACCTCACGGGCCGCGTCGGCGACTCCGCGCTCGCGCGGACCGAGGCCCGTTACGGCGCCTCCGAGCAGGCCGGACGGTACGACCGGCCCTTCCCGCTGAAGTCCAAGCTGGCCACGGCGACGCTGAAGGGCATCGCGCTCGACGGCCGTCGCGTCAACGTGCCCTCGCCGGGCACCCGCACCGAGTACTACACCGCGTCCAAGGACATCACCTGGTCCCAGGAACTGCGCTGGTCCTGGCAGAACGCCGACAGCGTCGACCCGCTCCGGGCCCGGGCCCTGTTCACCGAGCCCGAGGCGTTCCGGCCCGGACGCCGCGTCGAGCACTGGAACCACCCGGTGGGCGCCCCCGCCCTCGCCGCCGACGGCCGCCAGTTGGTCCGGAGCGGCGACACCGTCACCGTCGACCTGCCGCTGGGCGGGGACTCCGAGGCGCGGCATCTGTTCACGTCCGACGATGTCTACGCCACGTACGACTACACCCTCAGCCGGGACGGCAGGGCGATCGCCAAGAGCCGGGACGGCGCCAAGGAGTTCCCGCGGAACACCGCGCTCGCCGCGTGGACCGTCCCGGCCGACACCGGTACGTACACGCTCAAGGCCCGCGCCGACCGCTCCCAGTGGAATGGTCTGTCCACCGGGGTCGAGGCCGCCTGGACCTTCCGCTCCGGTCCGGCGACGGACGGCGAGCAAGCCGCCCTGCCGCTGTCCAGCGTCCGGTTCGAGCCGCCGGTCGACGAGTGGTCGCGGGCCGGGGACCACCAGGTCCTCGCCGTCCCCTTCGAGGTACGGCGCACGGGTGACCAGCCGCGGGGCACGCTGCGCGGCCTGACCGTCGAGGCGTCCTTCGACGACGGCACGACCTGGGAACGGGTGCCGGTCGTGAAGAACCGGGCGCTGATCACGCACCCGGCGCTCTCCGCGCTCCCCGCCGAGCACATCGACCGCAACGGGCACGGCTACGTCAGCCTGCGGGCCAAGGGGTCCGACCGCGCCTCTTCCTTCGAGGTGACGGTCAAGAAGGCGTACAAGATCAGGAAGTCCTGACGGTTCGTCGGAGGGGCCGCGCGCATCCGGCGACCCCTCCGACGAACCTTCGGCGGCCCCTCCGACGACAGCCCGTACGGCCACGGCGGGAAGCACTTCTCCGGCGTCTCGCGCCGCCACGTCCCGGTGTGCGCACCCGGTCTGTTTGAAAAGTCGCGTAACCATGTGTGAATTCAGTGTGGAAAGCGCGTGAACCCTGAGGGGTGTGTCGGTGGTTCCAGCCGTTCTGGGGCGCTGTCCGGGGTCGTTGTCGCGTGGTGGCCGGGTCGGGGCCGGCCGATCCGCCTGTCGTCGGAGTGGCGATGTGGTGATGGTACATACCTGAGGAGTACAAGCGGCACTTGCCTATAAAGGCGTCCTAATCTCCGATGGTGTCGTGCATGCGTTCGATGTCGATTTGCGGGGTGAGGGGTGTGCGGTGCTTTTCTTGGACTGTTCGTGATGTGGGGCACA
Organism: Streptomyces sp. NPDC087310; assembly: GCF_044744405.1. NCBI lineage: Bacteria > Bacillati > Actinomycetota > Actinomycetes > Kitasatosporales > Streptomycetaceae > Streptomyces > Streptomyces sp. NPDC087310. The sequence goes on from NZ_JBIUYF010000007.1 coordinate 307,225, forward strand.
GGGAGTCCCGGGGTAAGTGGTGTATAGCGGGGGTGTGGCTCGGCGGGCGTCTGCCGCGAGTGTCGCCATAGGGCTTGGCATATGCCCCCGAGGGTGGCTGCTTTGACGCGATCTCGCGGTGCGGCATGGGCCCGTGCTTTACTCTTCAAGCACTGTTTGCTGTTCACTCGCAGCCGTTTCCGGACGCGCTGGAACGAAGGGGTAGTTGTGCCTATCGCTGTTAATGATGTGGAAACATTTAATAGGGCCCTGCTGATGCAATCAGGAATCAGTGTGGCTGTGATTGATGCGGCCGGCGGAATACTGTGGGCGAGCCCCAGCTTTCTTCACTATTTTTCGGGGGCGGGAGAAAAGGTCGTCGGTGAGTGCCTTTCCGGTTTCTTTCACCCGGGGGTGAAAGGGCGTTTGGATTATTTACTGAACGAGGTTCTGGAGGGCCGGCGGATTCGTTTTTCCGAGGAGGTCACCATGGTCCGGGAAAACGGTGGCTGCGTCGGTGGGAATCTGGTGGGTGTGGCAGTGGGTGGTTTTGAGGGAGGTCCTGGTCTTCTGGCTTTATGGCAGCCGGATCGCAGTTGGGCGGTGGGTGTGAACGACGGGGACAAGAAGGTCACTGTGAGCGACATGGGCCGCAGGATTCTTGAGGGTGTGGCGTGCGGTCTGTCCACCGCGAAACTGGCGTCCCGGCTCTACATGAGCAAGAACGGTGTTTCGTACCACCTGGGCGAGCTGATGAGGGAATTCCAGGCGGACAACCGGACCGAGCTGGTCTCCAGGGCCTACTCGGTGGGTCTGCTGAAGGTCGGAACGTGGCCGCCGGCCACGTGACAGGATTTCTCTCCGGTGTGAAGGGTGATGTGTTCCATGTCCATGTCTGTGTCGTACCACGGCCTTCCGGGGGCCGATGCCCCGGTCCGGTTGATCGCTTTTCATCACGCAGGGGGGTCCGCCTCCTCGTTCCTGCCGGTGGTGAAGGAGCTCCCGGACGGCTGTGGCGGGTTCCTCTTCGAGCTCGGCGGGCGGTTCGGTGAGACGGGGAGCGCTCCGGCCGCCGACTTCCGTGCGGCGCACGAACGTTTCCTTCCGGACTTTCTCCAACTGGTCGACCGGCCGGCCCTGGTGATCGGGCACAGCCTCGGTGCCCTGTTCGCGCACAATCTCGTCGCGGCGCTGCCGCCGGAGCGGGCGGCCCTGGTCAGGACGCTCGTGGTCTCCGCGTCCAAGGGGCCGGCCGTGGCCGCGGAGGAGGCCCCGATGCCCGCCGCCCCCTTCCTCGTACGGTCCGCTTCCAGCGTCATGGAGGACCTGCGTACGTTCGGCGGGACCGATCCGGAGTTCCTGGAGGACCCGGACTTCGCCCAGGCCGCGGTCGGCCAGCTCGGGCACGATCTGCATCTGGCCGATACCTACACCCTGCCGCCCGGTCCGCCGTCGGCCGTCCCGCACCTGGTCTGGTACGGGCAGGACGACGTCACCCTGGCGGAGGCGGACCGGCTGGCCTGGTCCGGGGCGTGCGCGCGGCCGCCGGAACACGAGGGGTTCCCCGGCGGCCATTTCTATCTCTTCGAAAGGCCGGAACCGGCCGCCCGGCTCCGGGAACTGACCGGTGCTCTCACCGCGGAGGGTTTCCGGTGATCGGATATTTGGTAGGTTCCGAAGATCTTCGGGCCATTGCAGAAAGGGGACACCGAGTGACTGGGAACACCGGCGGGCAGCCGCTGACACCCTGGCTGTTCACCCCCGGAACGTCGTCGTTCACGGAGTTCATGGCGAGGTACGAACCGGACCTGATGCCCGGCGGCGCACAGCGTGCCGCCGGAACCCCGAGGCTGACGGAGGATCAGATTCCGCACGGCACCACCGTGCTGGCCCTCACCTATGCGGACGGCGTCATGATGGCCGGTGACCGGCGCGCGACGATGGGAAATCTCATCGCCCAGCGTGACCTGGAAAAGGTGTATCCCGCGGACGAGCACACGGCGGTGGCATTCGCCGGCACCGTCGGGATAGCGCTCGACATGGTGCGGCTCTACCAGGTCGAGCTGGCCCACTTCGAAAAGGTCGAGGGCACGGCGATGACCCTGGACGGTAAGGCGAACCGGCTCGCCACCATGATCCGGAAGAACCTGGGCCAGGCCATGCAGGGCCTCACCGTGGTACCCATGCTCGCCGGGTACGACCTGCTCGCCCCGGAGGGCGAGGCGGGCCGGATCTTCAGCTATGACGTGACCGGCGGCCCGTACGAGATGCGGGACTTCTACACGGTGGGTTCCGGTTCCCCCTATGCCCGGGGGGCGTTGAAGAAGCTCTACCGGCCGGGGCTCTCGCGCCGGGAAGCCGCGCTGGCCGCGCTCCAGGCGCTCTACGACGCGGCGGACGACGACTCGGCGACCGGCGGCCCGGACGTCTCCCGGCGGATCTTCCCGATCGTCGCGTCGATCACCGAGGAGGGCTACGAGCGGATGGACGAGGCGCAGACCGAGGAGCTGAGCCGACTGGTGGTCGAGCAGCGACTGCGCCAGCCGGAAGGGCCCACCGTCACCTTGTGACCTGCGGTCCTCGCCACACCGTCCCGGAGGGGCGGGCCCGGATCGGGCCCGCCCCTCCGGCGTTGCCACGTCCACTCCTTTCCGTGCCCGGAGTTCCCGCACTCCGGGTATTTCCATGTCCGGGTGTTTCCACTCTCCGGACGTTTCCGTGTCCGGGTGTTTCCGTTCATGTCCGCCTGCTGCTGCGGTGTTCTCTTCGCCGCCGTCGCCCCTCCCCTCGGCACCGCCGCGGGGCTCTGCTACTGCAAACGGCCCGGCGGCCGGAGCGCGTCGCAATTCCCTCCCCGTCCCGTTCTAAACACCCGGAGTGTACATAGGTGGACACGAACTCGTCGGAAATCTCTGGATAGGGTCGTGGGTAATTGAGGTGACTGCGGGTTCTCCGGTGCACGGAGCCGGAAATGAGCGACGAGGAGTCGGCGAATTATTTCGTCGGCAAGGCTTCCCAGGATTGCCTGGGATACCGGGCGGCTGTCGGCCGGTCCTGGCTCGGACAGGATCCGGTCAGTGGTTTTCGTCGCGTGGAGTTCCGCGGAAACCCGGGCGGGACATCCGCTTCGCGACCGGTGGTGCCGGTGCGATGTATGTGTGCGCGGTGCCCGGTGACGGCATCGGCCGATGGCGAAGGAGGTTGTGCATGCCGGTGAGGCACGAGGACAAGGGCCGGGCGGCGGTGGTGACGGGTGTCGGCGGGTGGGTGCCTCCGGACGTCGTCACCAACGACGACCTGTCCGCCCGTCTCGACACGTCGGACGAGTGGATCCGTACCCGTACCGGCATCAGAACCCGGCATGTGATCTCTCCCGGTATGGCCACGTCGGATCTCGCCTTCGAGGCGGGCCGCAGGGCCCTGGAATCCGCGGGCGACCCGGAGGTGGAGGCGGTCGTGCTCGCCACGACCACCCCCGACCGGCTCTGCCCGGCCACCGCGCCGGAGGTCGCCGCCCGTCTCGGGCTCGTGGGTGTGCCGGCCTTCGACATCTCGGCGGTCTGCGCCGGTTTCCTCTACGGCCTGGCGACGGCGGCGGGGCTGATCGCCTCGGGGACGGCACGGCAGGTTCTGCTGATCGGCGCGGACGCCTTCACCACCATCGTCGACCCCAAGGACCGTGCCACGGCGGTGATCTTCGCGGACGGGGCCGGTGCCGTGGTGCTGCGGGCGGGCCGGGCCGACGAGCCCGGTGCGGTGGGCCCCGTGGTCCTCGGCAGCGACGGCAGGTTCGCGGACCTCATCCAGGTGCCGGCCGGCGGTTCACGCCAGCGCTCCCACAGCCGGTCCTGCGGCCCGGGTGAAGAGTTCTTCCGGATGGACGGACGCGGCACGTTCCGGCAGGCCGTGGAGCGGATGTCGACGGCGTCCCGGCAGGCGGTCGAGGCCGCCGGCTGGCGTGTGGAGGACGTCGACCGGCTCGCCGCCCACCAGGCCAACGCCCGGATCCTCAAAGCCGTGGCGGACGAGCTGGCCGTACCGGCGGGACGCCAGTTGTCGAACATCTCCCGGGTCGGGAACACCGGCGCCGCCTCCATCCCGCTGCTGCTCGCCCAGGCAGCCGGGGACGGGAGTCTCGCCGAGGGGCACCGGACCCTGCTCACCGCCTTCGGCGGCGGACTGTCCTGGGGCGCGGCCACGCTCACCTGGCCGGCGCTCCCCACCGCCTGACGTCAACTCACCCCCCCCACAAAGGAATCTGCCCCCCATGTTCGAGACGCTCAAAGAAGTACTGGTCGACAAACTCGAAGCGGATCCCGAGGAGATCACTCCGGAGGCCACCGTCGAGGACGCCGGACTGGACTCGCTGTCCATCGTCGAACTCTCCATCATCCTGGAGAAGGACCACGCGATCGCGATCACCGACGACGAACTGCTGGCCGCCCCCACGATCGGCGACATGGCGAGACTGATGGAGGAGAGGAACGCGGCGCTCTGACGCCGGTACGGCGGTGTAGTCGGGACGGCGATACGGCGGTAGCCGGTACGGCGGTACGGGTGCGGGAAGACCCCTGCCGTACGGGCGCACCGCGAAAAGCGGCGCCGGTCGCCCCGGTGTCCTGAGCCGCCCCACCACCGCGGCGGCGGGACGCGGGGCGACCCGCTCCGTCCCGCCGCCCGCGTGACCCCACGGCCCGTTCGCCGGGACTCCCCGGCGGCCCCGGTGTGAGTACGCCGCCGGCGCCCCCGGGTCCGCGAGAACCCCCAGGTCCGCGAGCCCCCGGTCGTCCGCGATAACCCCCCAGGTCCGCGAGAAACCCCGGGCGGGGCCGTGTCGCCCCTCACACTTTTCCCCGCCCGAGTCGCCCGTTCCGCCGGTGCTGTTCGACCGGCCGTATGGGCGGCGAGAATTGCGGAACCCTCGATTCCCCTTCCCTCCCGTTCTAAACACCCGGAGTGTACATAGGTGGACACGAAGTGCTTGAAAATCTCTGAGTAGGGTCATGTGTAATTGGCCTGTCGATAGGCGTCGTCCTTCGTATGCGGAGTCCGGAGTGAGTGAAAGTAAAACGGTTAACCTTTTTCATCGGCCCGGTTTTCCGAGCTTCTTGGAAGGGATCTATCAAGGCCGGTTCGAATGGGACGTGATAAGTGATTTCGTTGCGCAGGATTCCGCCGACGAAAAGGCGGGGGACGCGGTGGTGGAACGCCTGGCGGATATCCTCAGGGACCGGGTGAACCCCACCGCCGTCGACGCCACCCGGGAGCTCCCGGAAGGGCTGCTGGAGGAACTGCGCCGCGACGGGTTCCTGAATCTCCAGGACTCCCCGGACGTCGGCGGCCTGGGTCTCTCCGCCTACAACACCTTCCGGGTCGTCCAGGCGGCGGCGAGCTGGTCGGTACCGGTCGCGCTGGTCCTCGGCATCCAGACGGCCGTCGGTTCCGGAACGTACCTGCGGGCGCTGCCGCCCGGTGACCTGTACTCCTACGTCGAACAGCGGCTGCTGGACGGCATCATCTCCGGTTCCGCCGACACGGAGCCCGCCGGCGCCTCGAACAGCGCCCGGCAGACCCGCGCCGTCCCCACCGACGATGGAGAAACGTTTCTCCTGACCGGTGAGAAGATCCATATCGGCAACGGCCCGATCGCGGACGTCGTGACCGTCTCGGCGATGCTGGACGAGGACGGGCAGGACCGTCCCCGGCTGTTCTTCGTGGAGACCTCCGACCCGGGGTTCCGTATCCGTTCCCGCCACGAGTTCATGGGGGTCAAGGGCTTCCCCAACGCGGCACTGGTCCTGGACGGCGTCCGGGTACCGCGCGCACGCATGATCGTCGAGGTCGACCCGGAGACCGAGGTGCGCATCACCCCGGAACTCACCATGGCCGTGGTCCGGGGCAGGCTGCATCTGATCACCGCCCCCGGACTCGCCATCTCCAAACTCTGCCTGGAATGGTCCCGGAACTTCCTCAACCGGCGTACGGTCGACGGCCGTCCACTGGGGGACCGGGAGGAAATCCAGCACATGGTGTCCTCCACCATGGCCGATGTCTTCGCCATCCAGGCGCTCGCCGAATGGAGTCTGCTCCCCGCGGACCAACCCGGCCTCGGCATCAATGTGGCATTCGAACAGAACGTCACCAAGGCGATCAGCGCGGAGATCTGCTGGCGGGTCGCCGACCGCACCATGGACCTGCTCGCCGGAGAAGGCTTCGAGACGGCGCCCAGCAAAGCGCGGCGCGGCGTGCCGGCCCTTCCGCTGGAGCGCTTCTACCGGGACGCCAGAAACCTCCGGATATCCGGCGGGGTTTCCTTCCTCCTCCAATTCTGGGCCGCCCGCATGAGCCAGTTCACGTATTACGGACCGGACCGCGCCCGGCCGACGGACGCGCCCCCGCCGGATCCGGGCCGGCCGGCCGCTCCCGTACAGGAGCCGCGTACCGACGGCCTCGACCCCGTGAACGCCGGGCATCTGCGCTTCGCCGCCGCCGAAACCCGGCGCCTCGGCGCCGCCTGCGAGGAGTTCACCGCCGACCACCCCGCGCCCGGGCTCTTCGACCATCAGCACCGCCTCATCGCCTACAGCCGGATCGCCGACGAGATCCTGACCATGTCGGTCGTGCTGGCCCGGGCGGCCCGCCTGCACCGCGAGGGCGGCACCGGGGCCCAGGACCTCGCCCACATCCACTGCGCGCGGGCCAGGGACCGGCTCGCCGGGCTGTGGCGGCAGGCCGAGCCCGAGACGGCCGGCCCCGGCCACGCGGCCGTGAGCGACGCCTGGCTCGGCGGCGACGACCGGTACGCCTCCCTCACCGACGGCGTGATCACCGACATACCGCCCACCGCCGACACCCACCCGGGGGAGCGATGAAGAAGGACAAGAACCGCAGCGGGGCGAGCGCGCCGCGCGAAGCCTCCCCGGTCGCCTCGTCCCCGACCGGGGCGACCGAGGCGACCGGGGCAGCGACCGGGGCAGCCACCGCCCCCGCACGCGGGCTCCCGCTCTCCGTCGACCAGCAGGCCATCTGGGTGCACTGGCAGGTCGACCCGGACCGGACCAGCCACATCCTCCACATGCCGCTGCTGGCCGAGGAGGGCGAGCTCGACCTCGTACGGGTCCGGGCGGCGACCAGGGCGGTCGGGGAACGCTTCCCGATGCTCCGCGCCAGGGTCGTGGAGAGCGGCGAGGAGGCCGCACTGCTGTGGGACGACGCCCCCGGCATCCCGGTCACCGAGGTACGGACGGACCGCCCGCGCGCCGAGACGGTCGCCCACCACGGCGCGTTCCCCTTCGACCTGCGCCAGGGGCCGCTGGCCCGGGTCCAGGTGCTGCACGGACCCGACGGCACGGTCCTGCTCATCGACGTCCACCACCTGGTCTTCGACGGAGCCGCCTGCGGGCCGTTCCTGGCCGCCTTCCGGGACGCCTACGCGGGCAAGGACCTCGGCCCCGCCGACGACACCACGGCCCACGCCGAGTTCGCCCGCCGCCAGCACGAACTGACCCACGGCCCCCAGGGCGACACGCACCGGGAACACTGGCGCCGCACCCTCGGCGAGGACCTGCCCGATCCGCTCCGGATGCCGGGCCGCCCCGGCGAGCCCGCCTTCCACGAGGCCGTCCTCGACCCGGACCTGCTCGCCGCCACCCGCACCGCGGCCGCCGCCGCCCGCGTGCATCCGATGATCCCGCTGTACGCGGCCTTCTGCCTGCTCCTGCGTGCCCGTACCGGCCAGGATGACCTGATCGTCCCCACGCCGTACCACGGCAGGTCCCGCGAACTGGGCGAACGCGTCGGCTACTTCTCCAACGTGCTGCCGCTGCGCCACCGGCTGCCCGCCGGTGTCAGCCACCGCCGGATCCTGCGCGACCTGCACCACACCCTGCGCGAGGGCGTCCGGCACGGCGCCCTGCCCTACCCCGCTCTGCTGCGTGCCGCGGGTCTCACCGGGCAGCTCGCCCGCACCCACGCCGGACAGGTCAACTTCCAGTACTGGCCCGCCCCTCCCGGGGACATCGACCTGACCGCCATCGCACTGGACAGCCCGGACAGTCCGGGCGGCACCGCGGTGCTGCGGCTGCTGGCGATGGAGGACTACGCCGACCACACGCTCACCGTGATGCTGCGGGAGGACCCCCGCGGCTCCAGCCTGATCTGGAAGGACCCCACCGGGGCCGTCGGACGCGCCACCGTGGAGGAACTGGCCGCCGCCTACCCGGTGGTGCTGGCCGCGCTGATCGCGGACCTCGACGCCACGCTCGGCGAACCCGTCCCGGAAGCCGCCGTAGCCCTTGACCGGCCGTCGCCCGAGGCGTCGCCGATGGACGAGCGGGCGTGGAACACGGGCACCGACGCCGGCTTCCCCGACGTGTCCCTGCCCGGGCTGCTGCGCACCCGCGCCACCGCCACCCCGGACGCCGTCGCCCTCTCGCACGGCGCGCGGCGGCTGACCTACGCCGAGCTGACCGACCGCGCCGCCACCCTCGCCCGGGGACTCGCCGCCCGGGGGGTGCGCCCCGGCGACCTGGTCGCACTCCTGCTGCCGCGCGGTGTCGCCCAGGTGGAAGCGGTCCTCGCCACCCTGTTCGCCGGAGCGGTGTACGTACCGCTGGACGTGGCGGTGCCCGCCGAGCGCCACCGGCTGATCCTTGAGGACAGCCAGGCGGTCTGCCTGGTCACCGACGGGCGGCGCGGCGTCCCCGGCTTCACCGGTCCGGTGATCGCACTGGACGAGCTGCGGGACGTACCCGAGGGGGACCTGCCGGAGACCGACCCCGGCTCTCCCGCCTACGTGATCTTCACCTCCGGCACCACCGGACGCCCCAAGGGTGTGGTGATCACCCACCGCAACGTGGTGCGGCTCGTGGTCAACGACAAGCTGCCCTACACCTTCGGCCCCGGCGATGTGTGGACGATGTTCCACTCCTACGCCTTCGACGTCTCCGTCTGGGAGATGTTCGGCTGCTTCGCCCACGGCGGACGACTGGTGGTGGTGGGCAGCGACGAGGCCCAGGACCCGCAGCGCCTCCTCGCCCTGCTGCGCTCCGAGAACGTCACGGTGCTCAGCCAGACCCCCAGCGCCTTCGCCCAGCTCACCGGCGTGCACACGAGCGGACAGGACCCGCTGGACGCCCTGCGCTACGTGATCTTCGCGGGCGAGAAACTCGACCCGGGATCCCTCGCCGGGTTCGCGGCCCGCCACCCGCGCACGGCCCTGGTCAACATGTACGGGATCACCGAGGTCACCGTCCACACCACCTTCCGCGAGGTCACCGCGCAGGACATCGGGACCGGCCGCAGCAACATCGGCGAACCCCTGCCGACGACCACCCTCTTCATCCTCGGCCCCGACCGGGAGCCGCTCCCGGCCGGCGAGACCGGAGAGATCTGGGTGGGCGGCCTCGGCGTCGCCGTCGGCTACCTCAACCGGCCCGAACTCACCGCCGAGCGCTTCCTCCCCAACCCGTTCGGCGAGGGAACCCTGTACCGCAGCGGCGACCTGGCCCGCCGCCTGCCCGACGGCACCGTCGAATACGTCGGACGGGCCGACCAGCAGGTCAAGATACGCGGCTACCGGATCGAACCCGGCGAGATCGAGAACCGGCTCCTCGAACACCCGGCCGTCGAGGGCGCCGTCGTGCTGGCCGAGGCCGGACCCGGCGGCGAGGCGCGACTCGTCGCCTACCTGCTGCCGCACGGCACCCCGCCCACCACCGCTTCCCTCCGGACCGCTTCCCTCCGGGGCCACCTCGCGGCGCGCCTTCCCGCCTACATGGTCCCGGCACGGTTCCTCACCGTGGCGGCCTTCCCCCTGACGGTCAACGGGAAGACCGACACCAGGCGGCTGCGGGAGACCGGAACACCGCTGGAGACCGGCCAGGACACCGACCCGCCGCGCACCGCGACCGCCCGCGCCGTGGCCGAGGTCTGGTCGGATCTGCTGAAGGTCCGCGATCCGGGCGCCGGCCAGTCCTTCTTCGAACTCGGCGGCCACTCCCTGCTCGCCGCCCGCACCCTGCGGGAGACCGCCGAACGCCTCGGCGGGCCCGTACCGCCGCTGCGGACGCTCTTCGACCACCCGGTGCTCCAGGACTTCGCCGACGCCCTCGACCGGCTCACGGACCGGCCCGGGCTTGCACCGGCCCCCGCACCCGTCCGGACCGGGGGACCGCTGCCCGCCTCCGGCTTCCAGCAGCGGATCTGGTTCGACGAACAGTTCCTCGAAGGCGGAGCCCTTTACCAGGTGCCCATGGTGTGGCGGGTCCGCGGACGCCTGGACCCGGCCGTCCTGCGCACGGCACTGCACCGGATGACCGAACGCAACGAGATCCTCAGGACCGCCTTCGTCCAGCGGGACGGCGCCCTGTGGCAGGAACCCGGCGCCCCCTGGCAGCCGGAGGTCGACCACCAGGACCTGACCGCGACCACCGGCCACGACCGCGACCACAGCCACGACCAGGACCACAGCCACGACCACGACCAGGAGGTGACCGAGCGGCTGCGGGCCGCCGCCCGGCAGCCCGTCGACCCGGCCTCCGGCAGGCTCCTGCGCGTCACCCTGTTCGACCTGCCAGGGGAGGAACAGCTCCTCCTCCTCAACACCCATCACCTGGTCTGGGACGGCGGCTCCGCACAGCCCTTCCTGTGTGAACTCGCCGACTGCTACGCCCAGGCGCTCGACCCCCACGCGCCGCCGCCCGCGCCCCGCCCCCAGTTCCGGGACGCGCTGAGCGGCCGGGCCGCCGCCGACGTCTCCACCGGTCTCGGCCACTGGGCCGCCCGGCTGGACGGCGCCCCAGCCCACCCCGCCTTCGAACCGCCCGCCACCCCGGGCCCCCACGGCAGGGTCCCCGTCCCGCTCCCCGCCGAACTGCCCCGCCTCCTCGGCGAACTGGGGACACAACACGGGGTGAGCCCGGCCATGGTCTTCGCCGCCGCGCTCGCCGCCGCCCTGCACGGCTGGACCGGCCAGGACGACGTGACCTTCGGAACCCCGGTCGCCGGACGGACCGACGAGGAACACGCCGAGGTCATCGGACCGCTGCTGAACACCGCCGTCCTGCGCTCCACCACCCACCGGGGGGAGACCCTCGGCGAGCTGCTCGGCCGGCTGCGCGACACCGTCCTCGACGCGATCGACCACCAGGACGTCCCCTTCGAGGACGTGGTGGAGCGCCTCAACCCACCGCGCCTGCCCGGCCGGAGCCCCTACGTCGAGGTCATGCTCGCGGTGGAGTCCGAGCCGCCGGCCCCGGTGCTGGTGGGCCCCGGGCAGATGACCCCGTACCTCTTCGAGGACCCGGAGACGGACGCGCACGCCAAGTTCGCCCTGACCGTCGACTTCCGCGAACAGGACGGTCGGTTCACCGGACACCTCGCCCACCGCGGCGACCGGATCTCCGCCGAGGTGGCCCGGGCCTTCGCGGGCCTGCTGGGCCGCACGGTCGAGGCGCTCTGCGGCCCGCGGACCCAGCGCGTGGACGAGGTGCCGACGGCAGGCCCCGGGGAACTCGCCCGGATCACCGCCTTCGAGAAGGGCGCACCGGCCCACCCGGCCACCACCCTGCCCGCGCTGCTCGCCGAGCGGATCTCCCAGCGGCCCGGCGCGCCCGCCGTCGAGTCCTCCCGGGGCGTCCTCCACTACGGCGAACTGCACACACGGGCCCTGCGGTTGTCCGCCCGTATCCGCACCGCCGTCCAGGACCGCGAACCGATCGTGGCCGTGGTCCTGGGCCGCGGCCCCGACCTGGTGACGGCCATGCTCGCCACCTGGTACGCCGGGTGCGCGTTCTGCCCGATCGACCCGGACTACCCGGACGAACGCGTCCGGCTGACCCTGAAGGACGTCGCCGCCGGAGCCGTCGTCACGGAGCCGGGCCGGTCCTCCGCCACCGGCGACGTCCCGGTCCTGGAAGTCGGCGACCCGTCCGCGTACCCGGTGGACGGCCCGCTGCCCGAGCCGCACACGCCCACCCCCGAGAGCCCCGCCTATGTGCTCTACACCTCGGGGACGACCGGACGGCCCAAGGGAGCGGTCCTCAGCCACCACGGCCTGGCCCAGCTCGCGCTGTGGCACATGGAGGCGTACGACATCACGCCCGAGGACCGGGCGAGTCATCTGTCCAGTGTGGGCTTCGACGCCACCCAGTGGGAGATCTGGCCCTATCTGGCCGCCGGAGCCTGTGTGGTCGCCCATGACCGGCGTGTCGTGGTGCCCGAACTGGCGCCGTGGCTCGCCAAGCACCGCATCACCATGACCTATCTGTCCACCCCGGTCGCCGAAGCGGTGTGGGGCACCGGAGCGGACCTCCCCGCGCTGCGCTGGATGCTGTTCGCCGCCGCCGCCCAGACCCGGCGCCCGCCCACCGGCCTCGGCTACCGGGTCGCCAACAACTACGGGCCCACCGAAGGCAGCGTCGTCGCCACCTGGCAGCCGGGACCGATGCCCCAGGACGCCCCGCTGAACGTCGTAGGCCGCCCGATCACCGGCAAATCGGTGTACGTGGTGGACCCGGCAGGGCGCCGCTGCCCGATCGGGGTGACCGGCGAACTCCTCATCGGCGGGGTCGGTATCGCCCTGGAGTACCGGGGCAACCCGGAGCTGACCCGGGAGCGGTTCCTGCCGGCCGGCCCCGGCGGAGCCCCCGGCCCCGTCTACCGGACCGGTGACCGGGCCCGCTGGCGGGAGGACGGCACCCTGGAGTTCCTCGGCCGCGTCGACCGCCAGCTCAAGGTACGCGGCCACCGCATCGAACCCCAGGAGGTCGAGGCGGGACTCCTCGCCGACCCCCGGGTCCTGCGGGCCTATGTGTCCGGGGACGCGACGACCCTGGTCGCCCATGTGGTGCCCGCCGCCCCGGACGCCCGGGACAGCCGGCGCGTCCTGGAGGCGCTCGCCGCCCGCCTGCCGGCCCATCTGGTGCCCGACGCCCTGATGTGGCTCGACGAACTGCCCACGACCGCCCACGGAAAGGTCGACGTCGCCCGGCTGCCCCGGCCCGGCCGCGACGACCTGGCGGGCACCCAGAGCTGGGTGGAGCCCGCCGACCGCCTGGAACAGCGGATCGCCGCCGTCTGGGCCACCGTCCTGGACCTCGAACGGGTCGGCGCCGCCGACAACTTCTTCGACCTGGGCGGCAACTCCCTGAAACTCGCCACCCTCCATGCCCGCCTGCTGAAGGAACTGGACCGGGAGATCCCCGTACACCGGCTCTTCGAATTCCCGACGGTACGCCGGCTCGCCCGCTTCCTCGCCCCGGAGGACGACGGCCCGGCCACGCCCTCACCGGCCGCCCGCGACGACATCGACGCACGGGCCGCCCGCTGGCGAACCCCCGCGCCGCGGCAGTCGCCCGCCGCCCATGGAACTCCCCGGAGGAACCGCAACTCATGACGACGAATCAGCAGATCGCGGTCATCGGCATGGCCGCCCGCATGCCCGGGTCCACCGGCATCCCCGGTTTCTGGGCGGACCTGCGGGCGGGCCGGGAAGGACTGACCCGCTTCACTACCGAGCAGTCCCTCGCCGCCGGGGTGGACCCCGCACTGAGCCGGCACCCCGACTACATACCCGTACGCGGCACCATCGACGGCGGCGACCGGTTCGACCACTCCTTCTTCGGCTACAGCCCGGCCGAGGCCGCCACCATCGACCCGCAGCAGCGCGTCTTCCTGGAAGTGGCCTCCACCGCCCTCGACGACGCCGGTATCGACCCGGCCCGGCTCAACGGCTGGATCGGCGTCTACGCCGGAAGCGACATCACCCCCGACCGCACCCCCGGCGAAGGGGAACTGCTGAGCCAGGTGATCGGCGCGGAGAAGGACTTCGTCGCCACCAGGGTCGCGTACAAGCTCGGACTGCGCGGCCCCGCGCTGGCCGTCCAGACCGCCTGCTCCACCTCCCTGGTCGCCGTCCACCAGGCATGCAACGCCCTCCTGTCCCACGACTGCGACGTGGCCCTGGCCGGCGGTGTGTCCCTGCGCCTGCCCCAGTGGACGGGGTACCAGTACAGCGAGGGCCACATCATGTCCCGCGACGGACACTGCCGCCCCTTCGACGCCGACGGCTCCGGCACCGTCCCCAGCAGCGGGGCCGGCGTGGTCGCCCTGCGCCGCCTGGAGGACGCGCTGGCCAGCGGGGACCGCGTCCTCGCGGTGATCCGCGGCTGGGCGCTCAACAACGACGGCGGCAGCAAGGTCGGCTACACCGCCCCCTCGGTCACCGGGCAGCGCGACGTCATCAGGCTGGCCCTGGCCCGGGCCGGCGCCGACCCCGCCGACATCGGCTGCGTCGAGGCGCACGGCACCGCCACCAGGATCGGCGACCCGATCGAGATGGCCGCACTCACCTCGGCGTTCCGGGACAGCACCGACCATGTGGGCACCACCTGGCTCGGCGCGGTGAAGAGCAACATCGGCCACACCGGGGCCGCCGCCGGCGTCGCCGGACTGATCAAGACCGTGCTCCAGCTCCACCACCGCGAGATCGCCCCGACCGTGCACTACCGGTCGCCCAACCCCGCCCTCAACCTGGCGGAGAGCCCCTTCAGGATCGCCACCGAGGTACAGCCCTGGGACACCGAAGGGCCGCTGCTCGCCGGTGTCAGCTCCTTCGGCATCGGCGGCACCAACGCCCATGTGGTCCTGGAGAGCGCGCCACGCCTCACCCGGACCGCCCAGACCGCCCGGCCCCGCGTCTTCCCGCTCTCCGCGCACAGCCCCTGGGCGCTGGAGAAGCTGCGCACCTCGGTCGCCGACGCGCTCACCGCCCCGGCCCTCGGCTCCACATCCGCCCCCGCCTCCGCCTCCGCCTCCGCCTCCGACGACGGGACCGCAGACAGGCTCGGTGACGTGGCCTTCACCCTCGCCGAAGGACGCCGCAGGCTCCCGTACCGCACGGCGGTCGTCGCCGGTGACCGGGAGAGCCTCGCCGCCGCCCTGCGCGCCCCCGCCGACCCGGTCGAGCACCGCGGCGCCACCCCCGCCGTCGCCTTCGTCTTCCCCGGCCACGGCACCCTCCACCAGGGCGCAGGAGCCGCCGCCCACCGGCTGCTGCCCGAGTTCCGCAGGGTCTTCGACGAAGCCGCCCTGATCGTCCGGGAGCGGTACGGCCTCGACCTGAGCGCCCTGGTCACCGGCCGGGACGCCCCCGTCGAGGAGATCACCTTCCAGCAACTCGCCCTGTTCACCCTCGGCTACGCGCTCGGCCGCCAGTTGCGCGTCTGGGGAGTGCGGCCCGCGTCGATGATGGGCAACAGCGTCGGCGAGTACGTCGTCGCCGCCCTCGCCGGGGTCTGGAACCTGGAGGACGCCCTGTCCCTGGTCCATCTGCGGGGCCGGGGGATGCTGTCCGCCGCCCCGGGCCGGATGGTCGCCGTCGTCCGCAGGCCCGGCAGGGAACTCGGGATCCCCGACGGCGTCACCCTCGCCATCGACGCCCCGCACCAACTCGTGCTCTCCGGCGAGGCGGAACCGGTGATGAAGGCGCACCGGACCTGGGAGGCCGAGGGCTGGTCCTGCCGGATCCTGGAGATCGACCGCGCCTCGCACTCCCCGATGATGGACGCGCCCGCCGCGGAACTGCGGGCCGTCGCCGCCACCACCCCCACGGGCGGCACGGATCTCGGGGACACCGTCGTCGTCTCCACCCTCACCGGCGAAGCGGTCGAACCCGGGCAGCTCACCGACCCCGGACACTGGGGCGACCATCTGCGCGGCACCGTCCAGCTCCGGCGCGCCATCGGCACCCTCCTGGACGCCCCCCACGACCTCGTCGTCGAACTCGGCCCCGGGCAGAGCACGTTGCGCGGGCTGCGGATGCACCCCGACTGGAACACCGCCACCCCGGCGATCCCCGCGCTGGGCCGCTCCGCCGACCAGGAGACCGAGAGCGTCCTCGAACTCTGCGCCACCCTCTGGGAGCACGGCGTCGCGGTCGACCTGGCCGGACTCCTCGACGCCGACGAGCCGTCCATCACCGAACTGCCCGCCCACCCCTACGAGCCCAAGCCCCTCCCGGCCCGCCCCACCACCGCTGCCGCCGCCGCGCCGGAGGCGCCCGGACACCCCGAGCCCGCCGCTCTCGCCGCGCCGGAGACGCACCCGACCCTCACCACCGACGCCTGGACCTCCATCTCCCGGCGCCTGTCCGCGCACAGCGCCGCCGCGGTCGGCGAGCGCCTCGCCGCCGAACTGGGCCTGCCGGCCACCGACGACCGGTTCACCGGGCTCACCGCCTCCGTCGTCGTCGCCGAACTGCCGGACGACGACGACCGGGCCGCACCGAGCGCCCTCGCCGACCGGGCCCGTACCGCCGGAGTCCAGCTCCTGCTGCTGGGCCGCGAAGTCTTCGACGTCCTGGACGACAGCATCGAAGCGGCCGCCCTCCCCTCGCCGGCCGCCGAGTGGCTCGGCCACCGGGAGACCGCCGGCGACCGGACCACCCTCCTCGACATCGGCCCCGCCGGACGCCCGGACTGGCTCCCCGCCCCGTGGCCGGGCGCCACCCGCTACGCCTGGCGAGGCAGCGGCTGGTGGGCGCTGCTGCCCCGGCCCGTCCCTGTCGAGCCGGTGACCGACGCCCCCCGGGTGGCCCTGGTCACCGACGACCCCGACGCCACCGTGCTCGCCGCCGACCTCGCCGCGGCCGGCGTCCACGTCGCCTCCCTGACCGGCGACGGCCCTCCGCCCGCCCGGCCGACGGCCGGCACGATCGCCGCCACCCAGACCTGGCGGGCCGGATCGGCCCGGCTCTCCCAGCGGCCCGAGCTGAACACCCGCGTCGACCGCTACAGCGCCGGTCTCATCGCCCGCTTCGCCCTGGAGCGCGCCGGACTGCGCCCCGGCGACCGGATCGCCGCGTCCGAGCTGCGCCACCGGCTCAACCCCGGTGAACGGCTGACCCGTTTCTTCGACTTCCTGCTGCGCTCCCTCGTCGAGGAGGACGTCCTGCGGCCCGGACAGGTGGACGGCGCCGACGGCTACCTCGTCGCCGCCGGCCCCCAGGACCTGCTCGCGGCCGGCGCAGGACTCGGCGAGGTGGACGGCCTGCACCGGCTGCTCGACAGCATCGCCGCCGAACTGTCCGCGGTCTTCGACGGCGAGAAGGAACCGGTCGCCGTGCTCTGGCCCGACGGCGACGACAGCATGCTGCGCTCCTGGCTGCCGGACAACCGGCTGGAGATCTACGACGGAGGGTTCTGCCTCGACGCCCTGGAGGAGACGATACGTTCCCTCCACCGGACCTGGGGCGACCGCCCGCTGCGCATCCTGGAGGTCGGCGGCGGGCACGGCCTGTTCACCTGGCAGCTCCTCGAAGGCTGGCAGGACCGGGACAACGTCGACTACCACTTCACCGACATCAGCACCCTGCTGGTGCGCAGGGCCGCCAAGTACGCCCGTACCAACGGTGTCCGCGGAGTGCGCTTCTCCACCTACGACATGACCCGCGACCCGGTGGAACAGGGCCTCGCCGCGGGCAGCTTCGACCTGGTCATCGCGTACAACGTCATCCACGTCGCGCCCTCGGTGCACACGGCCCTGGGACATCTGCGCAGCCTGCTCTCCCCGTCCGGCGCGGTCTCCCTCGTGGAGGTCACCGACGTCACCCGGTGGAGCCATCTGCTGTGGGGTCTGGCACCGGGCTGGTGGGACTTCGACGACGAGCTGCGCAGCGACTCGATCGTCCTGGACGCGGCGACCTGGCGGCGGGCGCTCGCGGAGTCGGGGCTGCCGGAGATCACCGTGGTCCCGGACGGTGTCCCCTCGGACCACACCCTGATGATCGCGGCGCCGTCCCGCGCGACGGACGGGGCCCCCGCCGCACCGCCGTCCCCGGACGTCGACCTGGTGCTGTCCGTGCTGCGCTCGCCCGACGAGCGGACGGCACACGAGGCCACCGCCCGCTGGAAGTCCGTACGGTCCGAAGGGCCGCTCGCGGCCACCCCGGGCGTGCTGCTGAGCACCGGCCCGCTGGACGGGGCGACCCGTGCTCTGCTGGACTCCCCGGCGGACGCGGACTGGACACATCTGCACGCCGACCGGTTCGGTGCGGCGGTGCTCGACGCGCTGCCCGAGGTACTGGGCCAGCCCTGGCTGCCGCGTACGGTCCGGCTGCGGGCACCGGAGATCCCGGACACCGTGCCGGCCTCCGCCGCCCCCGCGCCCATGGCCCCGGCGGATGTCCCGGAGACCCTGCGCCCCGCGCCGGCCCCCGCCCCCGCGGGCCCGGACGCCCGCCTCGAACAAGCCCCGCCTGCCCCGCCTGCCGTCCCGGCCGCACCGGCCGCCGCTCCGGTGGCCGAACCGGTGGCGCCGGTTCCGGCCGTCGCCGGCCCGAGCGGCGCCCTCGCCGCCCTGGACGAGCTGTGGCGTTACGAACTGGGCGTGCCGCGCTCCCGGGCCGAGGACGACTTCTTCGCCCTCGGCGGCGAGTCGCTCGCCGCGGTCCACCTGCTGGCCCGGGTGCGGGACGTGTGCGGGATCAAGGTGCCGATGTCCGATTTCACCCGCGACCCCACCTACGGGTTCCTGGCGGGCCTGGTCGGCTCCGTACCGCAGCCGCGACAGCAGGCACAGCCCGAGCCGCAGCAACACGTACAGCACCAGCAGCACGCACAGCCACAGCTACAGCAGCAGGCACAGCAGCAGTCGCAGCGCCGGGCCGGGACGCGGACACCGGCCGACAGCCCGAACCTCATGACGCTGAACGACGCCGGTGAGGGCACCCCGCTCTTCCTCTCGGCCCCGGCTGCGGGCAGCGCGCTGTGCTACCGCGGACTCGCCAAGCACCTCGGCGACCGCCCCCTCTACGGCCTGGAGACCCCAGGTCTGCACGACGGACGCGCGCCGCTGAGTCGGCTGGAAGACATCGCGAACCACCATGTCGAGCTGATCCGGAGCATCCAACCGGACGGCCCGTACCTGCTCGGCGGATGGTCGTTCGGCATGATGCTCAGCCACGAGATCGCCCGTCAGATCATCGCCGACGGCGGGGCAGTGGCCCTGCTGTCGGGTGTGGACGGCTATCTCCCGAACACCGGTGGAATGCCCATGGTCACCCAGCCCGGCTTCCTCCTCGGCGGCCTGGTCTACAAGACCCAGGCGGTGCTCGGACTCGGCGGCGCGCAGCCGGCGGGAGCGAACGGACCGGAGCCGGACGACCGGATCCTGCGGATCGCGGACGTGACGCGCTGGCGCAGGCAGCGCGCCAGGGCCGGACGGCAGGAGAAGACGGCCGCCGACTTCGTCTCCGTGCACAACCACAGCATCGACGCGATGTTCCGCTACGTCCCCCAGCCCGTGAACTGCCCCGCCGTGATCCTCAAGGCCGGGCTGAACGAGCGCGGCCGGCTACGGCTGGAACGCGGGCTGCGCGGCCTCTACACCGCCGTGGAGGTCCGCTCGGTCGCCGGTGACCACTGGACCGTGATGGACCGCCGCAACGCCCCGGGTCTCGCCACACAGCTCAACCAGGCGCTGCGGCAGCACGACCCCCTGACACAGGAAGAGAACCACTGATGGTGACGATCGACCCGAACACGTTCAACACCGACCCCTTCCCACTGCTGCACCGCCTCCGGGAGGAAGCCCCGGTGCACCAGGTCGAGGTTCTGGACGGTCTGGGCCGGCCCCGCTGGCTGATCACCCGGTACGAGGACGCGCTCAAGGCGCTCAACGACCTGCGGTTCAGCAACGAGCTGTTCGCCGGCATGGGCCCGGCCGACGACGCGGGGGAGGCGGAGCCGAGCCTGGTCGCACAGGCGATCAAGAAGGCCGAGGCCGTGCAGGGCCGGGCGATGGCCAACCTCGACCCGCCGGACCACACCCGGCTGCGCAAGCTGGTCGTCAGATCGTTCAGCGCCAAGCGCATGGAGGCCCTGCGGCCCCAGGTCCAGGAGGTCACCGACGCCCTGCTGGACACGGTGGCCGGGCAGGACGAGTTCGACCTCCTGGAGACGCTCGCCTACCCCCTCTCGATCCGTATGGTGTGCACCCTGCTGGGCGTGCCGGCGGACGGCGTCGACGTGTTCCGCGGCGCCGCCGCGGTCCTCGCGGGCTTCATGAACGACGACGACTGGGCCCGGGAGACCCTCCGGAGCCTGGAGGGATTCGACGTCTACGTACGGCAGTTGGTGGCCGACAAGCGCGACGATCCCCGCGACGACATGCTCAGCGACCTCATCCACTCCACCGAGGAAGGCGGCAGGCTCACGGAGGAGGAGCTGGTCGCGATGGCCGGCCTGATGATCTTCGCCGGGCACGAGACCACCGTCCAGCTCATCACCAACGCGGTCCTCGCCCTGCACCAGAACCCCCGTCAGATGGCCGCCCTGCGCGCCGATCACGGGCTGCTGTCCGCCATGACCGACGAGGTGATGCGCTACGACGGGCCGATCAACCCGGGCATCAACAGGGTGGCCCGGGAGGACATCGAGATCGGCGGGGTGACCATCCCCAAGGGCGCCTCCGTCGTCATCGCCACCGCCGCAGCCAACCGCGACCCGCGGGCGTTCACCGACCCGGACCGCTTCGACATCACCCGCTCGCCCGACACCGTCCATCTGGGCTTCGGCCACGGCATCCACTACTGCCTCGGAGCCAGGCTGGCCAAGATCGAGGCGGAGTGCGCCATCGGGACCCTGCTGCGCCGCTACCCGCGCATCGCCCTCGCCACGGAGCCGGAGAACCTGCGGTGGCGCCCCGGATTCCTCCGTATGGCGGAGGAGTTCCGGATCCGGGTCGACGCCCCGTCCCCGCCGGCGGACGTGCCGGCCCATTCCCCCCACCGAGCAGGAGAGAACGCCCATGTCTGACAGCGGCTCCGCGAGCCACGCGCTCGTCGAGAACACCGAGGGCGACCTCGGCGTCTGGCCCGCGACCCGTCCGGTCCCACCGGGCTGGCGGCCGGCCGGCCATCAGGGCAGCCACACCTCCTGCCTGACGGAGGCCGACCGGCGCGGCCGCGAACGACCCGCGGACGCCCCCACCCCGCCGGAGGGCGACGCGGGCACCCTGCTGGAACTCTTCCGCCGTACGGTCGAGAACCACCCGGCCAGGCCCGCGGTCTCCGACCGCGAACACACCTACACGTACACCGCGCTCAACCGGCACTCCGACGGGCTCGCCCAGGCGCTCCTCGCCCGCGGCGTCCGCCCCGGCGACCACATCGCCTACCTGCTGCCCCGCGGCGTCGCCCCGTTCGTCGTCCTGCTGGCCACTCTCAAGGCCGGGGCCGCGTACGTACCGCTGGATCCGACGGCCCCCGACGACCGGCTGCGCCTGCTGATCGACCACAGCGGCGCCACCACGGTGATCACCCACCCGGAGATGGCCGGCCGGCTGGACGGCCTGGCCACGGCACGGCTCATGGAGTACGCGCCGGGCGACCACGCCGATCCCAAGCCGGGCCCCGCCACCGCGGCCGCACCCCGGCAGGGCGCGAGCGTCCTGTTCACCTCCGGATCCACCGGAGTGCCGAAGGCGGTGCTCCTGGAACACCGCAACCTGGTCCAGTTCGCCGAGAACCCGGCGCTGCCCGCCCTCACCCCGCAGGACCGGGTCGGCCACGTCTCCAACCTCGCCTTCGACGCCTTCCACTGGGAGACCTGGTGCGCCTTCGCCGCGGGCGCCGAGGTGGTCACCCTGCCCACCATGCCCGACCTGATCGGCGGCGACATGCGGCGCGAACTGAAACAGCGCCGGATCACCGCCATGCTCGTCCCCACCCTGGCCTTCAACCACCTGGCCCATGAGCAGCCGGAGACCTTCTCCTCGCTGCGGATCCTCGCCACCGGCGGCGACGTGGTGTCACCGGGCGCCTGCCGCGACCTGCTCGCGGCGGGCTTCGCCGGACAACTGGTCAACCTCTACGGCCCCACCGAGGCGGCCACCGCCTGCTCGGCCCACCCGGTCACCGACGCCGATCACCACGGCAGTGTGCCGATCGGCCGCGCCCTGGAAGGGATCGGCCTGCACATCCTGGACGAAACCCTGACCGAGGTGGCACCGGGTTCCGTCGGCCAGCTCCACATCGGGGGACCGGGCGTGGCCCGCGGCTACCACGGCCGGCCGGGACTGACGGCAGAACGGTTCCTTCCCGACCCCCACGGCGCTCCGGGCGGCCGACTCTACGCCACCGGGGACCTGGCGGTACGGGGCGAGGACGGGCTGCTGCGCTACGTCGGCAGGACGGACGACCAGGTCAAGGTACGCGGCTACCGGATCGAACCGCGCGAGGTCGAACGCGAGCTGGCCCGCCATCACCAGGTGCGCGACGTGGCCGTGGTCGTGGGCGGAGAGGGCGTCGACCGCTACCTCGCCGCACTCGTGGTGCTGTACGGCGACAGCTCCTTCGCCGCCCTGCGCGAGGCGGCCGCCTCCTCGATGCCCGACTACATGGTTCCCAGCGCCTTCATCAGCATCCCCGAGATGCCCTCCAACGACCGCGGCAAGCGGGACCTGGCACGGCTCCGGGAGATCGTGACGGACCACCAGAAACACCGCGCCGACCGGGTCGCGCCGAGCGATCCGGTGGAGATCCGGCTCGCCGACTTCTGGAAGGACCTGATCTCGGTCGACGAGGTGGGCCTCACCGACGACTTCTTCGCCCTGGGCGGCAACTCCCTCCAGGCGTTCCGGCTCCGACGGCGCATCGTCAAGGAGCTCGGCGTGGAGGTGAGCAACCGGGAGATCCTGGTGACCAGTGAGCTGGGGGCGCTCGCCGACCTGGTCCGCTCCAAAACCGGCCTCGTACCCTCCCGGAAGGAGGACGATCTCGTATGACGACTCCGACGATCGACCTCACCGACCCCGAACTGTTCCTCGGCGAGGACGCCGGGCCGATCTTCCGTCAGTTACGGCACAACGACCCGGTGCACCGGCACCCCCTCCCCGACGGCGGCGGCTTCTGGGCGCTCACCAGGTACGCGGACGTCGAGACCGCGTACAACGACCACACCTCGCTCAGCTCCGAGGGCGGGCCCATGCTCGGCGGATCGTTCCGCAGCGCCGCCGACCCGTCCGCCGGCCGGATGCTCGTCGCCTCCGACCTGCCCCGCCAGCGCCACATCCGCCAGCAGGTGCACCGTGCCTTCAGCAACGGGATGCTGCGACGGATCGCCACCCAGGTGACCACCCTGGTGGACACCGCGGTGCGCCGTGCCGTGGCCGACGGCGGCTGCGACTTCGCCACCGACATCGCCCCCGAGCTCCCGGCCGGCGCGATCATGGCGATGATGGGCGTCTCCCACACCGAAGCCCATGAGCTCATCGGCATGACCCGCCGCATGATCGGCTTCCGTGACCCGGTCTTCGCGGACCCCGGCGAGGACGAGCGGATCGGGCTCGCGGTGGTCCAGGCCGAGATCTTCGAGTTCTTCGCGGAGCTGCTGGCGGACCGCAGGAAGAACCCGAAGGACGACCTCGTCAGCATGCTGCTGCAGGCCCGGCGCAACGGACGCCCCTGGCCGGAGGAGGACATCCTCTTCAACTGCATGAACGTCGCCGTCGGCGGTAACGAGACCTCCTCGTACACAGCCTGCGCGGGCATCCTCGCGCTGCACCGGAACCCCGCGCAGAAGGCGCTCCTCCAGGCCGACCCGGAACTCACGGACGGCGCGGTCAACGAGATGCTCCGCTGGAGCTCGACCAACGCCTACGTCATGCGCCAGGCCGTCCGCGACTTCAAGATCGGCGGCCGGCTGATCCAGGACGGTGACACCGTGACCCTGTGGAACGCCTCGGCGAACTTCGACGAGACCCGCTTCCCCGATCCGGACACCTTCGACATCACCCGTACGCCGAACCGGCACCTGTCGTTCGGCATCGGTATCCATCGCTGCATCGGTGCGATGCTGGCCCAGATCGAACTCGGCATCCTGGTACGGCACATGACCGACAGCCGGGTCTCCTTCACCGTCTCCGGCCCGGTACGACGCCTGCGGTCGAACTTCATCCGGGGCACCACCAGCCTCCCCCTCACCATGACGGCCACGTCCGGCCTGTAGCCCCGCACACCAGGGGCCGGCAGCCGCCGACGCGGGCCCCTCCGGAACGCCCCGACCCACCTCGCAGGAGGGTCGGGGCGTTTCCTTGCGAGGTGGGCCGGGTGGCGCCGGATGGCATCGGGTGGCGCCTTGGTGGTGCTATCCGGTGCCATTCTGTGCGCCTGGACGCGCTTGAGCATGCATGGCGCCACCATTGCTCACCTAGGTGCCAGTGCATTTTGGCAGGTCAGAGAGGTTTCGGTCGGCGCGACGCCGAAGAGGTGGCATCACGGCTTGCGCATGGCGTCATTATGGTGCCATGATGGCGTCATGGACCTCACCCCGTATGTCGACACCCTCCGCCGCGAACTCGCGGTGGCCGCCGAAGCCGGCGGCGACGAAGCCCGCGAGCTGGCCGAGAGGCTCACCGCCCCCCTGGAGTCGGCGACCCGGTTGGCCATGCTCAACGTGCTCTCCGCCGCGACGGACGAGATCACCCGCGAACTCGCCCCCGGTTCGGTCGACGTACGGCTGCGCGGACTCGACCCCGACTTCGTGGTGACACCGCCGCCCACCGACAGTGCTCCCGCGGCGCCGGCCGCGCCCGCCGAACCGTTCAAGGCGTCGGCCCCGGCCGACGGCGACGAGGGCGGCACCGCCCGCGTCAATCTGCGTCTGCCGGCCCACCTCAAGACCCGCGCCGAGGAGGCCGCGAACCGCGAGGGCCTGTCGGTCAACGCGTGGCTCGTGCGGGCCGTGTCGTCCGCGGTCGACGGCGGCACCCGGCCGCGTGCGACGGAGAAGACCCAGACCTTCGGACAGAGCTTCACGGGCTGGGTGCGCTAGCCGCGCCCCACCCGTACCACTTCACCCACACCACGTCCCACCAGCGGGGACGCCCCGAAGACCCAAGAGGACGAGACAGCCATGCCTTCTTTCGACACACCCGAACCGATCTCGGTCACCGCACATGTGGAGGCCGGTTCCATCCAGTTCACCGCGGGTGACCGCCTCGACACCGTCGCCGACGTACGGCCCCGCGACCCGAAGCGGGACCAGGACGTACGGGCGGCCGACCAGACCGAGATCACGTACGCGAGCGGCGTACTGACCGTCAGGACGCCCAAGTCCAGCCTGTTCGGCCGCACCGGCGCCGTCGACGTGACGGTCGAACTGCCCGCGGGTTCGCGCATCGACATGACCGGCGCCTGGGCCCAGGTGTTCGGCGAGGGCCGGCTCGGCGAGGTCCGCGTGAAGATCTCGTCCGGCGACGTCCGCCTCGACGCCACCGGCCCGCTGAAGCTGACCGCGTCACACGGCTCGATCACCGTGGACCGGGTCGACGGCACGGCCGAGATCACCACCAGCTCCGGCAGCCTGCGCCTCGGCCTGGTCGACGGCGCCGCCGTCCTGAAGAACTCGCACGGCACCACGACCGTCGACGCCGCCACCGGCGAGCTGCGGGTGAGCGGTGCCAACGGCGACATCGAGATCCGGCGCGCCGAGGACTCGGTCACCGCCACCACCGCCCACGGCGCCCTGCGTGTGAGCGAAGTGGCCCACGGCACCGTCCAGTTGGAGACCTCCTTCGGCGCCATCGAGGTCGGCGTCCGCGAGGGCACGGCCGCCTGGCTCGATGTCAGCTCGGGCTCCGGCCAGGTACGCAACACGCTCACCGTGTCCGAGACCCCGGAGCGGACCGAGGACGCCGTCAAGATCCGGGCCCGCACCCGGCACGGCAACATCGACATCCGCCGCGCCAAGGTCTGAGCGCCGCATTCCCCACCGGCCCCACGCTCCGTCGGCCCCTAACGCGCGGCCCCCGCTCCACCGGCCCCCACGCCCCACCGGTCTCATCTTTCATCCACTTCAGCCTTCGAACGGAGGGCACCATGCCTTCTTCTGTCATGCCCACATCAAAGTCAGGTGACGGTCACTCGTCACCGACCGCCGTCTCCGCGGTAGGTCTGCGCAAGTCCTACGGGGACAAGACCGTCCTCGACGGGATCGATCTGCGTATCCCTGCGGGGTCCGTGTTCGCGCTGCTCGGCCCGAACGGCGCCGGCAAGACCACCGCCGTCAAGATCCTCTCCACGCTCATCACCGCCGACGGCGGGCAGGCCCAGGTCGCGGGCCACGACGTCGCCACGTCACCGGACGGGGTGCGTGCCGCGATCGGTGTCACCGGGCAGTTCTCCGCCGTCGACGGGCTGATCACCGGTGAGGAGAACATGCTCCTCATGGCGGACCTGCACCATCTGTCCCGGCGCGAGGGGCGGCGGGTCACCGCCGAACTGCTGGAGCGCTTCGACCTGGTGGAAGCAGCCAAGAAGCCGGCCGCCGGTTACTCGGGTGGCATGAGGCGCCGTCTCGACATCGCGATGACGCTGGTGGGCGGTCCGCGGATCATCTTTCTCGACGAGCCGACCACGGGGCTCGATCCGCGCAGCCGTCACACCATGTGGGGGATCATCCGCGAGCTGGTCTCGGGCGGCGTCACGGTCTTCCTCACCACCCAGTACCTGGAGGAGGCCGATGAACTCGCCGACCGTATCGCGGTGCTGAACAACGGGAAGATCGCCGCCGAGGGCAGCGCCGACGAGCTGAAGCGCCTCATCCCCGGCGGACACGTACGCCTCCGCTTCACCGACCCGTCCGCCTACCGCAGCGCCGCCGCCGCGCTGACCGAGGTCCAACGGGACGACGAGGCACTGGCGTTGCAGATCCCGAGCGACGGCAGTCAGCGTGATCTGCGTTCTGTTCTGGACCGGTTGGACTCGGCCGGTGTCGAGGCGGACGAGCTGACCGTGCACACCCCCGACCTCGACGACGTGTTCTTCGCCCTGACCGGCTCCGCCCACATCCCCGCCCACATCCCCGACCAGTCCAAGGAGACCGTCCGATGAGCGCCCTCTCCCTCGCCGTACGCGACGCGAACACCATGCTCCGCCGCAACCTGCTGCACGTGCGGCGCTACCCGTCCCTCACCCTCAACCTCCTGCTCACCCCGGTCGTCCTGCTGCTGCTCTTCGTCTACATCTTCGGCGACGTGATGAGCGCCGGAATCGGTGGCGGCGGGGCGGACCGGTCCGAGTACCTGGCGTATCTCGTCCCGGGTGTCCTGCTCCTGACCATCGGTGGCACCACGATCGGCAGCGCGGTGTCCGTCACCATGGACATGACCGAGGGGATCATCGCCCGTTTCCGTACGATGGCGATCCACCGCGGATCGGTGCTCATCGGGCATGTCGTCGGCAGCGTGCTGCAGTGCGTGATGAGCGTGGTCCTCGTCGGCGCCGTCGCGGTGGCCATCGGGTTCCGGTCCGCGGATGCCACCGCCCTGGAGTGGCTGGCGGCGTTCGGGCTGCTCACGCTGGTCGCCCTGGCGCTCACCTGGATCGCGGTCGGGATGGGGCTGTCCAGCCCGACGGTCGAGGCGGCCAGCAACAACGCCATGCCGCTGATGGTCCTGCCGCTTCTCTCCAGCGCCTTCGTCCCGATCGACGCGATGCCGGGCTGGTTCCGGCCGATCGCCGAGTACCAGCCGTTCACCCCCGCCATCGAAACCCTGCGCGGCCTGCTCCTCGGCACCGAGATCGGCCACAACGGCTGGCTGGCCGTCGCCTGGTGCCTCGCCCTGGCCGCACTCGGCTACTTCTGGTCCACGTCGCTGTTCAACCGCGACCCGAAGTAGCAGGAGGAGTGCCGGCCCGCAGCTTCGGGGCCGCGCCCGCAGCTCGTCCCGCCCCGGGGCGGCGTACGCCGACACCGCGTCGGCGTGCGCCGCCCCGCGCGTGGTTCAGAGGAGCGGCGTCCGGCTGTCCGCCGGGACCGTGTCGGTGCCCCAGCTCGCGAGGAGGCGCAGAGCCTCCGCCGACGCGGATCCCGGCTCCGCGTGGTACACGCACAGGAACTGTTCGGGGTCGTCCGGGAGGTGCATGGTCTCGTACGCGAGGGTGAGGTCGCCGACCAGCGGATGCCGCATCCGCTTCACGCCGTGGCCCTTCTCCTTCACGTCGTGCGTGGCCCACAGCCGCCTGAACTCGTCGCTCTTGACGGAGAGCTCACCCACCAGCGCCGACAGGTCCGGATCCTGCGGGTGCTGGCCCGCGTACAGCCGCAGATAGCTGACCATGTCGGACGCCTTGGAGTCCCAGTCCAGGAACAGCTCGCGGTAGGCGGGGGAGAGGAAGGTCAGCCGCGCCCAGTTGCGCTCCGCGGACGGCAGCTTGCCCCAGTCGCCGAACAGCGCCGCCGCCATCCGGTTCCAGGCGAGGATCTGCGAGCGCGCCCCGGCGATGTACGCGGGCGTGCCCTCCATCGACTCCAGCAGATGCTGCAGCGCCACCCGCACCTGCTGCCGCTTGTGCACCCGGTACTTCCTGCGCTGCTGCTTCGGCTTGGCGAGGTGGGTGAGGTGCGCGTGCTCGGCGTCGCTCAGGCGCAGGGCGCGCGCGATCGAGTCGAGCACCTCCGCCGACACGTTGCGCCCGTTGCCCTGCTCCAGACGTGTGTAGTACGCCACCGAGACCCCGGCCAGTTGTGCCAGCTCCTCGCGCCGCAGCCCCGGCACCCGCCGGTGCCGCCCGTGCGAGGGGATACCCACGTCCTCCGGCTTGAGCCGGGCCCGCCGGGTGCGCAGGAACTCGCTGAGCTCGGCCCGGCCGTCGAGGCCCTCGGGGAAGGCCGCCTGTCCGTCGTCCGTGGCGGGGGTGTCATCCATGCCTCCCAGTATTCCCGGTCGTACGACCAGGAGCCTGACCCCGTCAGTAGTAGGACCACTGGACGTACGCAAAGCGGTGACCTGGGTGATCACGGTGCGAGGAGGCACGCTGGAGACATGACCACGACTGTTGCCGCATACGCCGCCCCCAGCGCCAAGGCCCCGCTGGAGCGCACCACCATCGAACGCCGTCCGGTCGGCGAGTTCGACGTTCTGATCGACATCAAGTTCGCCGGCATCTGCCACTCCGACATCCACCAGGCCCGCGAAGGCTGGGGTGAGGCCATCTTCCCGATGGTGCCCGGCCACGAGATCGCCGGCGTCGTCGCCGAGGTCGGCTCCGGCGTGACGAAGTTCAAGGCCGGCGACCGGGTCGGTGTCGGCTGCATGGTCGACTCCTGCCGCGAGTGCGAGAACTGCAAGGCCGGACAGGAGCAGCACTGCGTGCGGGGGAACGTCGGCACGTACAACGCCGTCGGCCGCGACGGTGAGCCCACCTACGGCGGCTACTCGCAGAAGGTCGTCGTCGACGAGAACTTCACCGTCCGCATCCCGGACGGCCTCTCGCTGGACGTGGCCGCACCGCTGCTCTGCGCCGGCATCACCACGTACGCCCCGCTCAAGCACTGGGGCGCGGCCCCCGGCAAGAAGGTCGCCGTGGTCGGCCTGGGCGGCCTCGGCCACATGGCCGTCAAGATCGCGCACGCCCTCGGCGCCGAGGTCACGGTCCTCTCCCAGTCGCTGCGCAAGAAGGACGACGGCCTGAAGCTGGGCGCCGACCACTACTACGCCACCAGCGACGCGGCCACCTTCGAGAACCTGGCCGGCACCTTCGACATCATCCTCTCCACGGTGTCGGCGCCCCTGGACTTCGGCGCGTACCTGAGCCTGCTGAAGACGGGCGGCGCCCTGGTGAACGTCGGCGCCCCCGAGGAGCCCGTCGCCCTCAACCTGTTCTCCTTGATCGGCGGCAACAAGACCCTCGCCGGTTCGATGATCGGCGGCATCGCCGAGACCCAGGACATGCTCGACTTCTGCGCCGAGCACAACCTCGGCGCCGAGATCGAGCTGATCGAGGCGAACCGGATCAACGAGGCATACGAGCGCGTGCTCGCCTCGGACGTGCGCTACCGCTTCGTGATCGACACGGCGACGATCTGAGCCGCACGGCTGTGCCGAGCGCGTAACCCACCACGCCCTCCCCGGGCTCCGACGGGATCCCCCGTATCCACCGGAGCCCGGGGAGGGTTTTCCCGTGACCGCCTGCCGCCGAGCAGGCGCTCTCCTCGGCCTCGGCCTCGGCCGCGATCAGGACGTTCGCTAAAACGAACGTGGGGTTCACTACTTCGATGGTTCGGTATAGTGAACGTATGGTTCATTCAATCGGAGAGGGTGCGGAGAAGGTCACGAAGGACCGCATCCGTGTGTCCTGCACCGCGCCGCACAGGAGCCGCCGATGAGGCCCCCACCCTCCGGCCGCCGACCGGTGAGCAGCACCGCGGCCGCGGTCGGTGCGAAGATCCGCCTGCGCCGTCAGCAGCGCGGCATGAGCGCCGCTGAGATGGCCCGGCGCGCCGGGCTGAGCAAAGCCACGCTGTCACAACTGGAGGCCGGCAACGGCAATCCGACGATCGACACCCTGGACGCGATCGCGATCGCCCTGCGCATCCCGATCGCCGACCTGCTGGCGCGTGACGCCGACACCGGGCCGGTCTTCCGGCCGGGCACGGACATCGAGCCCGGCGAGGTCTCGCGGGAACTGCTGCGCCGCATCAGCAGCGGCAACAGCCTGGAGATCTGGCGGCTGCGCATCCCGCCCGAGACGGAGCTGCCCGGCGTCCCGCACGCCACCGGCACGATCGAGCACCTGCTCGTCGCCACCGGGCACGTCACCGCGGGCCCCGTGGACGCCCCGCGTGATCTGGGCCCCGGCGACATGCTCGCCTTCGCCGGGGACGCCCCGCACTTCTACCGCACCGGCGCCGAGGAAGTGGACATCACCGTCGTCTTCGCCTCGCCCATCAGCACCTGAGACCCCGGCGCCTGAGACCTCGCGCCTGAGACCTCGCGCCTGAGACCTCGCACCTGAGACCTCGCCCCCGAGACCCGGCGCCTGAGACCTCGCACCTGAGACCAAGGAAGACCCCTCATGGGCACCACCATCGCCATCACCCCCTCCAGCCGTGCCTTCATCAGCGACAACATGGCCGGGGCATCCCCGCAGATAGCCCAGGCGGTCGCGGACGCGGCCACCGGGCAAGTCCTGCCGTACGGCAACGACCCCTTCACCGACAGCGCCCGCCGTAAACTCGGTGAGGTCTTCGAGCGGGACGTCGATGTCTTCCCGGTCTCCACCGGATCCGCCGCCAACGGCCTGAGCCTGGCCGCCCTCACCCCGCCGTGGGGCAGCGTGCTCTCTCACCCCGACAGCCACATCAACCACGACGAATGCGGCGCTCCGGAGTTCTTCACCAACGGCGCCAAGCTCGTCGCCGTCCCGGGCCCCGACAGCAAGATCGACGCCGAAGCGCTGCAGGCGGTGGTGCGCCGCCGGGCCGGTGACGTGCACAGCGTGCAACCGTCCGCGGTGAGCATCAGCCAGGCCACCGAGAGCGGCAGCGTCCACACCCTGGAGGAGATCCGCCGCCTGTCCGCCATCGCCGAAGACGCGGGACTGCGCGTCCACATGGACGGTGCGCGCTTCGCCAACGCCCTGGACCATCTCGGCGCCACCCCGGCGGAGATGACCTGGAAGGCCGGCGTCGACATCCTGTCCTTCGGCGCCACCAAGAACGGCGCGATGACCGCCGACGTCATCGTCTCCTTCGACCCCGCGCTCGCCACCGAACTCGCCTTCCGCGCCAAGCGCGCCGGTCAGCTCGCCTCCAAGATGCGCTTCCACGCGGCCCAGATCGACGCGTATCTCACCGACGGCCTGTGGCTGCGCAACGCCCGCCAGGCCAACGCGATGGCCACCCGGCTCGGCGACGGCCTCAAGGCCATCCCCGGCACCGGCCTGCTGGCCACGCCGCAGGCCAACATCCTCTTCTGCCGCCTGCCCCGGCACGTCACCGAAGGACTCCTCGCCGAGGGCTACGCCTTCTACCACGACCGCTGGGAACCGGGCATCGTCCGGTTCGTCACCGCCTTCTCCCACAGCGCCGACGACATCGACCAGCTCCTCGAAGCGGTCCGGCGCCACACCCGCTGACCGCCGGTCGGGGGAACGCCCTGACCCACATGGCTCGAACCCACCACCCCATGGTGAAGTATGGGCGCCGACCATATCGGTGGGGCTTAAAGCTCTCCTTAGGGTGCGGAACATGACCGCGCCCACCACACCAGGTTCTGCCCCGCGTACGCCGGGCTCCCGCACCGCGGACAGCCCGGCCGCCCGTGGCCCCGCCACCGCCGACCTCGCCGCCGCTCCCCGGGGGCTCGCTTCCCTCGCGCTCGATCTCGAGGGCCGCACCGCGCTGGTCACCGGCGCCGCGAGCGGCATCGGCCGCGCCTGCGCGCTGCGGCTCGCCGCGGCCGGGGCCAGGGTCAGAGCGGTGGACCGGAACGGCGAAGAGCTGGCGTCCCTGGCCCGGGAAGCCGAAGACGCCGGGGCCGTGGGGGCCTTGGACGCGCGGGTCCTCGACCTGACCGACCTCGACGCGGCGGGGAAGGCCGCCGAGGGCGCGGACATCCTGGTCAACAGCGCCGGGCTGCAACTGGTTCGCCCCATCGAGGACTTCCCGCCCGACGTGTTCCACACCGTCCTCACCGTCATGCTGGAGGCGCCCTTCCGGCTGATCCGGGGAGCGCTTCCCCACATGTATGCCGAGGGATGGGGTCGGATCGTCAATATCTCCTCCGTACATGGGCTGCGCGCCTCCCCTTACAAGTCGGCGTATGTGGCCGCCAAACACGGCCTCGAAGGACTCTCCAAGACCGCCGCCCTCGAAGGCGCCTCGCACGGGGTCACCTCCAACTGCGTCAACCCCGGCTATGTGCGTACGCCACTGGTCGAGAAGCAGATCGCGGACCAGGCACAGACACACGGGATCCCGGAGGACAGGGTCGTCGTGGACATCCTGCTCCAGGACTCCGCCCTGAAGCGTCTCCTCGAACCGGAGGAGGTCGCCGAGGCGGTCGCCTATCTCTGCACCCCACAGGCATCCTTCATCACGGGCACGTCGCTCACGCTCGACGGGGGCTGGACCGCGCACTAGGACCTGTCGACGGGATCCTGCCGGGCCCGCGACGCCTGGCGCGCACGCTCGCGGCGTCGCCGGAGCCAAGTTGTCCATGTCGCGTCCGTTGTCCACAGGCCGGCGCGACCGACCGAACGGTGGGTAATGCTGTGTCCATGTTCCAGCCGCAGCCCGACTCCCACGCCCACTCCCACTCCCACGTCGCCCACCACGATCAGCTCGCCTACCTGGAGCTCCTCGCGCGCGGTGCGGCGGCGGAGGCATTCGACCGGCCCGCGCTGCTGGCCCGCGCCGACGGCAGAGGACCGGAGGCGCTGGCCGCACTGGAGCACGCCAAGCGGCTCGCCCTGAGAGTGCGGGCCGAGCTGGCGGAACGACGGCGCCGGGAGGCCGAGCTGTCGGCCCTCTTCGAGACCGCGCACGACCTCGCGGGGCTGCGTGATCTCGACGCCGTGCTCCGGGCGATCGTGCAGCGCGCGCGTTCCCTGCTCGGCACCGAGGTCGCCTATCTGTGTCTGAACGACCCCGCCGCGGGTGACACCTACATGAGAGTCACCGAGGGGTCGGTGGCCGCCCGCTTCCAGCAGTTGCGGCTCGGGATGGGGGAGGGGCTCGGCGGGCTCGTCGCCCAGACCGCGCGGCCGTACGTCACCGACAGCTACTTCGACGACCCGCGTTTCCAGCACACCAGGGCCATCGACTCCGGCGTACGCGACGAAGGGCTGGTCGCCATCCTCGGTGTGCCGCTGATGCTCGGCAGCCAGGTCATCGGCGTGCTCTTCGCCGCGGACCGCCACGCCCGGGTCTTCGAGCGTGAACAGATCTCACTACTGGCCTCGTTCGCCGCCCACGCGGCGGTCGCCATCGACACCGCGAACCTGCTCGGGGAGACCCGCTCGGCGCTCGCGGAACTGGAGAAGGCCAACGAGATCATCAAGGAACACAGCGCGGCCATCGAGCGCGCCTCGGACGTGCACGACCGGCTGACCGAACTGGTCCTGGGCGGAGGCGGTGTCCAGGACGTGACGAGCGCGCTCTCCGAAGTGCTGGACGGCACGGTGGAGTTCGCCGGGCCCGACTCCCCTTCCGTGACCGCGCTGGACCTGACCGGCACCGAAGGACGTGCCACACGCCACGGCGAGGTCTGGGGAGCCGCGGTCTGGGCCGGCGGCGAACTGCTCGGCGCGCTCGTCCTGCGTGGCCATCCCGCTCTCGACTCCGTCGACCAGCGCACCCTGGAGCGGGCCGCCATGGTCACCTCTCTGCTGTTGCTGGCCCGCCGCTCCGCCGGAGAGGCCGAGCAGCGGGTACGGGGCGAGTTGCTGGACGACCTCCTCGACGCCCCCGACCGCGACCCCCGCCTGCTGCGCGAGCGGGCCGTCCGGCTCCACGCGGACCTCGACGCGCCGCATGTGGTGCTGGCCGCCCGGATCGACGGCCCCGACCCCGGCGCGCCCGGAGCCACCGAACGGGAGACGGCCGATCGGCGCCGCCTGTGGTCCGCCGCGTCCCATCTCGCAGCCACCGGACAGGGACTGGCCGCGACACGCGACGGAGGCACGGTCCTGCTGCTGCCGCTCGCCCCTGACGACACCGCCGCCGACCTCGCCCGCCGTACGGCCAAGCAGCTCGGCGAGGCCCTGCGCGAGCCCGTCACCGTAGGCGCCTCCGCGGCTGTGGAGTCACCCGCCGCGTGTCCGGGCGCGGTGGCCGAGGCGTACGCGGAGGCCCGGCGCTGCCTCGACGCGCTCCGTCTCCTCGGCCGCTCGGGCGACGGCGCCGCCGCCCAGGACCTCGGGTTCCTCGGGCTGCTGCTCGCCGACACCCGGGACATCGAGGGCTTCGTACACCGCACCATCGGTGAGGTCATCGCCTACGACCTGCGTCGCGGCACTGATCTGGTCCGCACCATGAGGGCCTACTTCGCGTCCGGGATGAGCCCGGCCCGTACGAAGGACGAACTGCACGTTCACGTCAACACGGTCGCCCAGCGCCTGGAACGCGTCGCGTGGCTGCTCGGCGCGGACTGGCAGTCGCCGGCGCGAGCCCTGGAGATTCAACTGGCCCTGCGGCTGCACGCCATGTCCGAAGCCGTCGTCCGCTGAACAACGAACAACGAACGGCGACGGTGGACGCTTCAGGGGCTGGGGGTACGGGAGCCGGCGTCGGTCTGTCGTGGCGCGGGCACCCCCGACCGCGCGGGATCCGCGTCGACATCCGCCAGATCGCGGTGCCGGGTCTCCCGCGCACACGCGAGGGCCACGACGGTGATCAGCGCGGCGCCGATGACGTACAGGGCGATCGGCGTCGAGCTGCCGTGGTCGGCGAGCAGCGCCGTCGCGATCAGCGGCGCCGGCGCGCCTGCCGCGACCGAGGAGAACTGCGCGCCGATCGACGCACCCGAGTAGCGCATCCGGGTCGCGAACATCTCCGAGAAGAAGGCCGCCTGCGGCGCGTACATCGCACCGTGCAGCACCAGTCCGACCGTGACGGCCAGGATCAGGTTGCCGAAGCTCGCGCTGTCGATCAGGGCGAAGAACGGGAACATCCAGCCCCCGACCCCGACCGCGCCGATCAGATACACGGGCCTGCGGCCGATACGGTCCGACAGCGCGCCCCACGCGGGGATGACCGCGAAGTGGACGGCGGAGGCGATGAGTACGGCGTTGAGCGCGGTCTGTTTGCTCAGCCCCGCCGAGTTCGTCGCGTACACCAGGATGAACGCGGTGATCACGTAGTAGCTGATGTTCTCCGCCATGCGCGCGCCCATCGCCACCAGTACGTCCCGCCAGTGGTGCCGCAGAACGGCGACCAGCGGCATCTTCTCGGCCTCGGCCCCTGCTGCACCGGCTGCGGCCTCACGCTCCGCGGCCTGGGCCAGCGCGGCCTTGAAGACCGGGGATTCATCGACGGAGAGCCGGATCCACAGGCCGACGATCACCAGAACGCCGGAGAGCAGGAACGGTATACGCCACCCCCACGACACGAACTGGTCGTCCGACAGCAGCGCGGTCAGCGCCGAGAGCACCCCGGTGGCGAGCAACTGCCCGGCGGGCGCCCCGGTCTGCGGCCACGAGGCCCAGAACCCACGCCGCTCGGCATCCCCGTGCTCCGACACCAGCAGCACGGCCCCGCCCCACTCACCGCCGAGTGCGAACCCCTGGACCAGCCGCAGCACGGTCAGCAGCACGGGAGCGGCCGTACCGACGGTGGCGTGCGTGGGCATCAGCCCGATGGCGAACGTCGCCCCGCCCATCATCAACAGGCTGAGAACCAGCAGCTTCTTACGCCCGATCCGGTCCCCGTAGTGGCCGAACACCAACGCCCCGAGCGGCCGCGCGGCGAAACCCACGGCATAGGTGAGAAAGGACAGCAGCGTTCCGACGAGTGGATCGGAGTCGGGGAAGAACAGCTTGTTGAACACCAGGGCCGCCGCGGATCCGTACAGGAAGAAGTCGTACCACTCGATGGTGGTGCCGATGAGGCTGGCGGCGACGATGCGCTTCAGGTTGGCGGGTGCCGGGGGAGCGGGTGCTGCGGAGGCCATGTGCGCCACTTCCTCGTGTGAGGTGGGGAGGGGGACGTGTCGGCACACGGTAGAAACAGGCAGGTCAGGCGCACATGTGGTGGGGCAACGTAGTTCGAGGGCTGGCTATGCGGGCAGCCACCATGTCGGCTCACGGCAGGGCGGTTCAGGGGCTCGAAGGCGGTCG
Source organism: Streptomyces sp. NPDC087310 (assembly GCF_044744405.1). NCBI lineage: Bacteria > Bacillati > Actinomycetota > Actinomycetes > Kitasatosporales > Streptomycetaceae > Streptomyces > Streptomyces sp. NPDC087310. The sequence goes on from NZ_JBIUYF010000007.1 coordinate 343,826, forward strand.
AAACGAGTGCTGTCTGGAACGCGCAGTTCGGGATGATTTGGCGATGCGGTGCTGACTCCCGTGCTGACTTGGTGCTGACTGCGCTCCGTTGAAGTAGGACATCTTGAGGCTGATCGGCTCAGGGCCGTTGCGTGGTGGCGACGTGACCGCGAGGCCGACCCGGCTCTGCCACTCGGCTCTGCCGCACGGACGAGGCGTTGCGCCGGCGCGTGGTGCGCGTTCGTCCCAGCAAGTTCTTCGTCAGCTGATGGTGCAGAAGCGGTGAGTCGCTGACCTGCGCACATGGGGACCATGGGCTGCTCGTCCGTGACGTCGGCCCGGGCATGGCCCGGATCTTGTCGGGCCGAGAACCGTCCGGCACCGTGAGGGGCGGGGCTGCTCCGGCAGCCTGGCGCCTCACACGCTCAACACAGTCTTGTCTCTGCTGCAGAACGTCCTGGCTTCGGCGCCCTCCCGTTCCTCCGGACCGTCGTCGCGTGGCCCGCTTCCCGCACTTTCGCTTCCAGATCGCCGACCGGCTGTTCTCCGGCAGCGGGCGAGCGCCCTGGAGATCATCCGCGGCCACGCGCCGGAGCGGATCGCGACTCTCGTTGGTGAGTACGCCGTGAGCGTGACGCCCTTCCCCAGGCCCCCCGCTGCCGTCGTCGACGCATATCCGCAACCGTCCCGCCGGACCTCAGTCCGCAACGTGCTCGGTCCCCGTGTCGAACTCGTACCACCGGGCGTCGTCAGTCCGCTACGGGTACTCTTGTCGCTCGTCGAGTTCGTCCCGTACCTCCGCCAGGTCACCGACGGATGTACACCGATGGCCATAGCAGCTCTCCAAGTCCGGAGGGAAGCCCAGACGATAATCTCTGGGCGATCAACGACTCCGAAGTCTTGTACGAGCCAAGGGCCGCACCCATCTCACATGTCAAGAGTTGACTCATCCCATCGGCTGTCCTTCTCCTGGTAGGCGGCGGCCTGGGTGATGTAAAGCTCTGCGTAGCGGCCGCCTGCAGCCATCAGCTCGACGTGGGTGCCCTGTTCGGTAACGCGGCCGCTGTCCAGAACCACGATGTGGTCGGCTCCCCGCACCGTGGAGAAGCGGTGAGAGACCAGCAGTGTGATCCGGCCCGGGTCCGCACCCGCCTGCCGCATGAACACCTCGTAAAGCTCGTGCTCGGCCTGCGGGTCGAGGGCGGCGGTGGGTTCGTCCAAGACGAGTAGCGTGGGGTGCCGGCGCATCAGGGCGCGGGCCAGGGCGAGGCGCTGCCATTGCCCCTGGGAGAGTTCCGCTCCCCCGTAGACGGCGCCCAGTTGGGTGTCCAGACCCTCGGGCAGCCGGGCGATGATCGGGTCGGCCCCCGCTTCACGCACCGCGCGGGCCACCTCTTCCCGGTCGTCCATTGCGTCCGGCTCGCCGATCCCCACCGTGTGACGGACGGGCAGCTGAAAGCGGACGAAGTCCTGGAAAGCGCCGGTGAGACGGCGGCGCCAGGCCGTGGTGTCCAGCTCGCCCAGCGGGATGCCGCCGACCTCGATCTGCCCGGCGGTGGGTGCGTACATCCCGCTCAGCAACTTGACCAGGGTGGTTTTGCCTGCGCCGTTCACGCCGACCACGGCGACTGTGGATCCAGGCCACAGCGTAAGGTTCACTCCGGAAAGGACCGGCTCGTGCGAACCAGGGTAGGCGAAGGTAACGTCGCGCATCTGGATGCCGTGCTCCAGCCTGCGGGGGGCTTGGCCGGCGCCGGTGGGGCGCTGCCGACGGGCGTAGGCCGACAGCCACAGGTAGTGGTCGGTGGCGTGGCCGGCCTCGGCGATGCGGGAGAAGCCGGAGACGGTGGCGTGGATCTGGAAACGCAGCTGCGTTCCCAGGGTGATGACCAGCATGAGATCCCCAAGCGAAGCCGCCCCCCGGGCGGCTAGCGAGACGGTGAGGACGAGAGCGGCGATGAACCCGGCGGCGTAGCACACCCAGCCGGTGAGCTGCCAGCCGGTCGCTCCGAGTCGGGCTTTGAGGACGGCGTTGACTACGCGTGTGCGGGCGGCGTGGGCGGTCTCGTCCAGGACGGCGTCGGCCCCGGCCAGGTAGATTTCCTTGCCTGATTCTGGTGCCAGGAACATGCGGTGGACCCGCTCCTCCAAGCGCTGGTCCTCGGCGGTGGTGGTACGGGCGCCGGCGAGGCTGCGCTGGGCGCGCTTGGCCGCCCACAGCGGGGGGAGCGCGAGTAACGCCAGGGCGGCGAGGGCGGGGTGGACGCCGATCAGGAGCCACAGTGACAGCCCGGCGCCAATCACGGCGATCCCGGTGTCAGTCAGGGCCCAACAGGAGCCGGCCAGCGCGCTGGTGTGGCGGCGCAGCAGCTCCAAACGATTGAGATAGTCGGGGCGTTCGAGGTGCTCAAGGGTGGGGATGGAGGCGGTGGCGGTGAGGATCTCCCGGTTGACTTCGAGGTCGACGCGGTCGGTGAGGTCGTGCTGGTAGTTGTACCGGGTGCGGTTGCCAGCCGCGGCGGTCATGTGGGCAGCCACCCCGATCAGGACGGCCAGGGCCAAGGCACCGAGCGGCTGTCCGCCGGGACTCTGCGTCGCGTCGACGACCCAGCGCTGGCTCAGGCCCGTGGCGGCGACCGCCCCCGCCTGGGCGAGAGAGAGGCCGATGATCACGCTCACCACAGGGGGGTCGGCGCGCCAGGACAAGGCGAAGGTGTGGCGTGCGGTGAGCAGGGTGCCGGATCCGGCCCTCCCCACGCCCATCGAGCTCTTCGTGCTCATCGTGCTGCTTCCTTCCCGCCGCTGTGCAGTTGGGTATCGGTGAAGCGGGCGGCCTGGAGCCGGAACAGGCGGGCGTACTCGCCGCCGTTCTCCAGTAGTTCGCGGTGGCTGCCCTGCTCGGCGACCCGTCCGGCTTCCAGCATGACTATCCGGTCCGCCTGACGCACCGTGGACAGCCGGTGTGAGATGAGCAGCACGGTCGCCCCTGTGACCTCTGCGACGACCTGGCGGTAGAAACGGGCCTCCGCCTCGACGTCCAGGTGGGCCGTCGGCTCGTCCAGGACCATTAGGTCGCGCCCGTGTTCGACGGCGAAGACCGCGCGCGCGATCGCGACGCGCTGCCACTGGCCGCCGGAAAGATCCGTGCCGCCGGTGCGATCGGCGCTCAACACGGTGTCATAGCCGTCGGGGCACTCCTCCGCGAAGGCGTCGATACCGGCACGGCGTGCGGCGGCGCGGATCCCCTCCCTGTCGTGGCGGTGTTCGGGCGCGGAGAGGGCGATGTTGTCGGCGAGCGTGAGCGGATAGCGGTTGAAATCCTGGAAGACGACCGCGACGCGCCTGCGCCACGCCGCCACTCGCGCCGCGTCCAGGGGCTGTCCGTCGACCAGCAGGCGTCCGGCAGTCGGGAGATGGAGGCCCGCAAGCACTTTGATCAGCGTGGTCTTGCCGACGCCGTTGTGCCCGACCAGCGCCAGAACCTCACCAGAACGGACGGTCAGGTCCAGACCGTCTATGACCCGTTGCCGGCTGCCGGGGTAGGCGAAGACGAGCCCCTTGATGCGCAGGGCCGCCGGGGCAACTTCCCCCGCGGTGGCACACTGCTCACCGGACCGCTGGGCTCCGGTCCTGGCGGGAGTGGCGATCCCGCGGTAGGTGGTGTCCAGACGCTCCAGCGCCCGGACCGCGCCGAGCCCGTACTCGATGTCGAATGCTTCGCGCCCCATAGCAGCGATTTGGAAGACGCCCCATGCGGCAACGATCACGGTCATCAATTCGCCGGCGGGGAGGGTGCCCCGCGCGGCAGCCAGTCCTGGCAGGAGAAGCGCGGAGCCGGCGGCGATCGCTGCCAGCAGGGCGATCCAGCCCTGCTGGCGTAGGACCCCTCGGCGCGCCGACCAGATCGTCTCCGCCCAGGCCAGCAGTTCGCGGGTGTGCCGCTGCACCACCCACTCCTGCAGGCCGAAGAGACGGACCTCCTTGGCAGCCGGCCCCATCGAGGCGACCTCGCTCCAATACTCCGCGCGGCGCCGCATGCTCTCGCGCTCGTCTCGCACCTCGGCCAGATACACCCACCAGCGCCGTATCAGCGCCCGGTTGACCATGCATACCACCAGCAGGATGACAGCGAGCCACGGGGAGAAAGTCAGGGCGATCACGGCGGAGGATCCCAGCGCCCCCAGAAAACGGAAAAACAGACGGAGTTGACCGACCGCCGCAGTCCCCGGTGAGCGGACCCGGCCCTCACCGACATCCGATGCGCGGGCAGCATCATCGGCGAAGACCGGATCCTCCAGGTGCGCCATACTCGACGGCGCCATGGCCAGACGGCGCACCCGGCGCCGTATTCGCGCGTCGAGACGTCCGGCGGTGTACTGCTCGAGGGTGCCACTCAGTGAGGTGAGGATCTCGTCGGCCACCAGTAGCGAGGACACCGCGACCAGCGGCCACGCCACTGCCGAGGCGGTCTCCCGCCCCGTGGCGGTGCCGGTGAGTCCGGTTACCAGCCAGCCGGTGGCCACCGCGGTAAGGGCGGGTACCGCCGCTGACCACAGGTGGACCAAGGCCAGGAGACCACCGGCGCGACGGTCGGCGACGAACAGCTGCACAAGGTGGAGACGGTCGGTAAGTAAGGATCTGACGAGGGATATCCGTGAAGAGAGCACACGGAATTGCGCCATCTGCCCCCCTGATGTTCAAAATCGCGGAATTCTTGTCTCAGGTCGTGGGTATTTCATCGTCGCATCGTTTCTCAGATACGCCCTCAATGAACCTACTCGGCGTCGAAAATCGCTTTCAGCCGGATGTGGCCATCGGCAGCCTCACTCATGCGGCGTCATTCCGCCTAGGATTCGAGGCTTGCGATGGCGTGGTAGGCATCCGTCAATTTCCCCGAAACTCTTGAACAGTTACCGCATGGTTTCCCTGCGACCAGCGCCAGGGGTTCGAAAGCGGCGCATTCGTGATCGAAGTATGAGTTCTCAAGCAGCGGTCTTCGCCGACAGCAGGTCGACGATGGACGCAACACTCTCGAAATTCTCAAAGGCCAGCTCGTCATCCTCGAAGACCACACCGAAATGATCCTCCAAGCGAAGGGTGAGTTCCACGCTACCCAGCGAATCAAGACCCAGAGAATTCAACGATACGCTTTCTTTCATCTCGGATATATTGGGGGCAATTTCACGAACCACCTCTCGAACCGCATTTGCGATCTCCGATTGCTCCATGGAATCCTGCCTCTCGATTCTGTTTGGCGACTCGGAAAGCTGGCGGGCATTCCCAGGTAAAGAGAATATGGCGCCCCAGGGTTCGGTCGGAACGGTGAGTGGTCGCCTACACGCGAGATCGGTGGAGTGCACCGTTCCAGAGCCGGCCGATTAGCCGACATGCTACACCTGAGGGGCCTCCGTGCAACTTGCTCCAGCGTCAATTTTTGCGCATATCAGCAAATCGAGAGACAGCCGGCTCACCAGTCGACAATGTAAGTGTGGACGGGGAGATTCTCCTACCTGGTGCGACTGCACAAACAACCGTCAGAAGAGTGGAGAACATGGGCGTTATGGATTTCCGAAAGGTGACGCAATGACTGTCCCGCCACCCGCCGAGGCCGTAGCACTTCGCCCTGCTCCCCACGCCTACACCAACCTGGTCGGCCTACTGGAGTTCACGGCGCGAGCCCACGCCTCGCGGACTGCGGTCCGCACCACTGACCAGGACTCCCTCACCTGGTCCGAGCTTGAGCTGGCCGGCCGGCGGCTGGCCGGAAAACTGGCTGCGTCCGGGGTCGGACGGGGTGACCGAGTGATGGTGTCCCTAGCGCCCGGTCCCAGCTTCGCCACCGTACTCTCGGCAGTCCTGCAACTCGGAGCGATCCTGGTCCCGGCCCGGAACAATGCGACCTCCTACGAGCTGGAGTGGCTGATCCAGGACGCCGATCCGGTCGTTGTCGTTGCGGACGGGCCGTCAGCCATCGCAGTCGAGCAGGCTGGCGCTGCCGTCCTGAGACCCGCCGACCTGCACGGCGAGGATGCTCCCGCCCCCTTGGCAGCGCAGATCGACGGCGCGGACCCGGCTCTGCTGCTCTACACCTCAGGCAGCACCGGCCGCCCGAAGGGAATCGTGTGCCCGCATGCTGCGGTCCTGTTCGCCGTGCGAGCTATCGCTGAACGAGTGGGCTACCGCACTGGCGACGTCGTATGGAACCGGCTCCCGGTCTCATTCGACTATGGCCTCTACCAGCTCTTCCTGTGCGCCTTGGCAGGTGCCGAACTCGTCGTGCCGACCGGGGAGCTATCCGCCCGTGAGCTGGCAAATATGCGAGCCGCACGGGCAACGGTCGTCCCGGTCGTTCCCGCACTGGCCCAGACTCTCACTCGACTGGCCCGGCGCGACCCCAGACCGACCCACGTTCGACTGTTCACAAACACCGGCGCAGCGCTGACCCCGGCCCACACTGCGCAGCTGCGCACGGCGTTCCCCGAGGCCAGCATCGTCCTGATGTACGGCATGAGCGAGTGCAAGCGGATCACGGTGGCAGCCCCGGACGAGGACCTGGTCAGCCCTGAAAGCGTCGGACGCGCTCTGCCCGGCACACGGCTGTTCATCGTGGACTCCGCAGCACTACCTCTATCCCCAGGCAGAGCGGGCGAGATTGTTTCGGCCGGGCCACATGTGATGGGCGGTTATTGGCGCGCACCGGCCGAGACCGCACGAAGGTTCCGGCCTTCACCGGACGGCCACGGCAAGGCGGTGTTCACCGGGGACCGCGGCAAGCTCGACGACGCCGGCAGGTTGTACTTCATGGGACGCGACGACGACATATTCAAGCATCGCGGGTGGCGAATGAGCACCACAGAACTTGAGGTCGTCCTCACGGACATCCCCGGCGTCGAGGCTGCGGCAGTTCTACCTCCCGGCCCCGACGGTCGGCTGACAGTGTGGGCGGTAACCGCGCTCACGCCGAGTCAAGTCCTCAACGGGGTAAGGGAGAGACTCGGCCCCGAGCGAACCCCGGACTGCTGCATCGTGCTCGACAGCCTCCCCCTGACCGCGCACGGCAAGGTCGACGCATCGGAACTCCGCCGAACCACATGGATGCAGCCATGACTGAGCCCTCCACCGGATCGGGAATTCCTGCTTCGATCAGGCGCCATCTGGCGCAGATCGTCCAGAACGTCGGCACCCCCGCGTACGTCTATGATCTGGCCGTCGTGCGCTCGTCCTTCGCCGCCCTCCGGGATGACCTGCCGGTCGGCTCGGAGTTGTTCTACTCCCTGAAGGCCAATCCGCATCCACGGTTGGTAGCTCAACTGGTCGCTCTAGGCGCACGGGCGGAGGTCAGTTCGATCGGCGAGCTGGCTGTAGCACTGGCTGCCGGCTGCCCAGCGCACCACGTGCTGTACACCGGACCGGGCAAGACCCCGGAAGAAGTGGAGGAAGCACTCAACCGTGGGGTGCGGCTGTTTTCGGTCGAGTCCGTCACTGACCGGCAGCGCCTCGCCGAGGCATGCTCGCGAACTGGCACCACGGCCGGCTACCTGATACGGATCAACAGCCCGCGGGGGAGCACCGGTGGATCCCTCCGCATGACCGGTCGCCCCAGCGCCTTCGGCGTCGATCACACCGACATCCAGGCTCTCGATCGGTTGCTGCGACCGCTCGGAAGAGTCCGGCCAGTGGGTATGCACACCTTCTGTGCAACCAATATTGCAGCCCCTGCGGCACTGGCTGCCGAGTTCGAGCAGTCCGTTCGCACTATCGCCGCAATAGCCGGGCGTGCAGGATTTACGCCTGACGTGCTCGACCTCGGCGGAGGATTCCCCGCCCCGTTCGCCCGCCCTGGAGCCCTGCCTCGCCATCCCTATCTGAAGGGAGCCGTCGATGCGGTCTTGGACACAGCTTTCCCCGATCGGCGCCGCAATGGCACGCGCGTGGTCTTCGAATCCGGCCGGGCCCTGGCGGCATCCGCCGGAACCCTGCTTACCACCGTTCTGGATGTCAAGCGGAGTGGTGATCGCACCTTCGCCGTGCTGGATTCCGGCGTCAACGTCCTCGGTGGAATGTCGGGACTCGGCCGGCTCCGGTCGCCAAGCATCGTCCCCGTCCCTGTCGATGCGGGAACTGCTTCCCCTGAATCCCGCTTGACCACCCCGGTGACCCTGGTCGGCCCGTTGTGCACGCCACTCGACGTACTGGCTCCCGCCATTGACGCCCCGTACCTCCACCCCGGTCAGGTACTGGCGGTTCCTAACACGGGCGCCTACGGCCCTACCGCAAGCCTCTTGGGCTTTCTCAGCCGTACTCCCCCCGCTGAAGTCGTGCTCGATGGCGACCACATCGTCGCCACAGGCCGCTTCGAACTACGCACCCAGGAAGTGACCTTCCGTGACTGAAGCCGACAGCCCCGCACCACCACCGACCGTCGCCCCTGCCTCTCTGACAGAGCTCATCGGCCGCCATGCCCGCGACGTCGACCGCGAGGCGCGCTTCCCCATCGAGAGTTTGGCGGCACTACGGACGAACGGCTACATGGGCTACCTCGTCCCGACGGAATACGGCGGGATGGGCGGCAGCCTGCACGGGCTGGTCAGCATTGCCAAAGATCTTTCCGGTGCCTGTATGTCCACAGCACTGATCTGGGCGATGCATTGCCAGCAGGTCGACTGCCTGGTCCGGCACGCCAGCTCGGACCTGAAGGCAGAAGTCCTACCGCGGATCGCTTCTGGTGAAATCTACCTTGCCTCAGTCACCACCGGCACCGGCGGCAGCCATCTGATGTCGGTCGACGAGACCCTGACCGGCGCGCCCGACGAAGAAATCCTCGCCCTCGGTCGGACCGCCCCGGTGGTTACCGGCGGCGAGTACGCCGACGCGTTTCTGGTGACGATGCGCGGCGGTGCCGACCCATCCGACCAGGGGGTCTCCCTGGTTTATGCCACCCGCGCGGACTTGACGATACGCCGGATTGGTGACTGGAACCCCCTGGGCATGCGGGCCACTGCCAGCGGAGCTCTGCGTTTGGACGGAACTGTCCGCCGAGACCGGCTGGTCGGACAGCCGGGAGGCTTCCGCGAGATCTCGTACGACAGCATGATCCCGTTGGGCCACCTGGCCTGGAGCGCGTGCTGGCTGGGCGCCGCCCAGAAGGCCCTTTTCGGTTTGCTGCAGCAGATCGGCACTACCGTTCCGGTCGATCGCAGTTCACCACTGGTTCAGGAGCGCATTGCCCGCATTCGGGTTGATCTGGAACTGGTCCACGCCTACCTGGAGCGGAACTGTAACGAGATCGAGTCCCTGCGCGAGCGGGGTCGCAGCCTCAATAGGCCAGATCTCCACATCCACGTGAACACGCTTAAACTCGCAGCCTCCGAGCTTACTTTCCGCGCGGTCGACCGCATGGTGCAACTGGCCGGACTGTCCGTCGGTTACAGCGCCGACGCCCCCATTCCCCTCGAACGCGTTTTCCGCGATCTGCGCTCGGCCGCGCTCAACTACTCCAACGACCGTCTCTGGACCGCCACCGGCATCCTCAGCCTGGTCGACCGCTCCGTGCGACTGCTGTGAGACATGACCACAGCCCGCGAAGGCTCACCGGACCTCAGCGAAAGGAATCGCATTCACGATGAGCACAACCCTCGGTGCAGGGCCGACCCAGGTGAACATGTCCGACACGATCTGGGAGGTACTGATCGCCGTCGCAGCGGCCCGCGCGATGCCCGACGGACGGGAGCGTGTCATGCCGCTCCTGGCCACCCCGGGCTTCGACTTCGAAGGACTGATCGGGAACGCGGTACGTCACCGCCTGCTGGCAGCCTTGGCCGACTTCCTGAAAGTCCACGGCTTGCGCAGGGCCGTTCCATACCGGCTACTCGGCCAGTTGGACATCCACTGCAATGCAGGACGGCATCGCGCAGCGATCTTGACCGAAGAAGCACAGCGCCTCGGCGGGGTCCTCCGTGATGCCAACGTCACCAGTGCTTGGACCAAGGGTGTGGTGGCCCATCACACCCTTCACGACAGCTCCGGCGCCCGGCTGTTCGACGACATCGACCTCATGATTCACCCGCAGCACCGTGAGACGGTCGACGAGGTGCTCACCGCTTCTGGCTACAGCCGGCACTCCCGCTACGATGCCACCACTCATACCCTGGTGCCGCAGTCGAAGGCAGCGTTGCGCGTCTATCAGCTTTCTCCGGATCACCTTCCGCACTACTACCGACTCGGCCCTGACCCAGTGGTCCCCTACATCGCCGTCGACGTCGCGAACAGCCTTACCTGGCACACCAGTTCCTGGCAGGTGCCCATGGAGGAGGTTCTGACAGAACGGCGCAGCGTCGAAACCGGCCCTGGGAAGCATCTGTACGCTCTCATGCCGCACTACGCCTTCTTGTTCACCTGCCTCCACTTGTTCCGTGAGGGATGGCTCACTCGCATCGCTTCACGCAAGCCGTTGACGCTGTCCCAGTTCGGTGATGTGGTCACCGAATGGCATCGGCTTCGCCCTGCCGATCGCGCCGAAATCAACCACACGATTAAACGATTCGGCTTGACTCAGCCGATGGCTTGGGTAGTCGCCCACACTGACGCGCTGTTCGGCTCCGAGATTACCGCCGAGCTGGACTTGAAATTCGAGGCCACCCCGGAGTGGCTCGCCACCTCCATGATCCCGGATGGCACTTCCGGCGTATTTCCGGGCACCATGGCACAACGCCTGCGTCGCCCACTGAGCCTGTAGTGCAGCCCACTGACCAATCCGGCACCGGTCCTGCTTTGTGTGTGATCTGAAACCCACCGACCGAAACTCTCTCCGTCACCAGGAGCGCAAGTAATGCGGTTTCTAGTAGTTACCGGCACGCGGCCCTGGGCGGCCACGGGAGGGGCCCGACGCGTCAGGGCCGCTTCCGAAGCCCTTTCCAGGCTGGGAACTGTCGATCTGATCGTGTTTCGTTTCAACGGGGCGCCACCGGTCGAGACCGACCCACCGGTTGGCCCGTTCCGCAAGGTCCTCTCCCTGGAGGACACCTACGACACTCCCCGAAACAGAGCATTACTCACGGAAGCCTTGCCGCAGTGGGCAGGCGACGAGTCGTACGACGTGGTCTGGTACGACAGAGAACGCTTGTGGCACATCGCCGGCGGCCTGACCCATGGAAAAGCCGTGGTGGATGTTGATGACCTGGAAGATGTGATTCTGGAACGCTGGCTGCGCCTCGGGGAGAGTCCGAACCGAAGCAAATTGGACACTGCCGAGATCGAGGCGCAACAGTCCGAAATCAATCGCCTCAGGGCCGCACACGCCGAGGTAGCCGCAGCAGCCGACATGCTGGTGTTCACCAGCGAGCTGGACGCAGCCAAGTTCGCCTTCGATAACAGCACGGTGGTTCCTAACACCTATCTGCGCGATGAGGGAGCCGGCCAAGAGCGGAGGAACCGAACCTACGGTGAAGGCGACACAATTCTTTTCCAGGGGTGGCATGAATGGCCGCCTAATGAGGACGCGGCGATCTGGTTCGTCAGAGATATTCTGCCGCGCGTCCGTGACAGGTGCCCACGAGCCAGATTGCTGCTGGTCGGAAAGCCCTCGCAGGCTGTGAGAGATCTCGGATCGACACCTGGTGTAGAAGTCGTCGGTGAAGTGCCGCGCATGGGGCCTTATCTTGACCGGGCGCACGTAATGATCGCTCCGTTACGCGTGGGCGGCGGCACCCGGATCAAGATCCTTGAGGGGTTTGCCAGCGGTGTCCCTGTCATCTCGACAAGTGTCGGGTGTGAGGGGCTGAGGGCCGAGAACGGAGTGCATCTTCGGATTGAGGACGACGTCGAGGAATTCGCTCACGCGGTAGCTCAGCTGCTCGTGGACGGAAACCAAAGTCGCTCCCTCGCGGAGCACGCCAGAGGCCTGTATGAGGAGCGGTACACTCCATATGCAGCGGACGAGGCAGTGCGCCAACTCATCGAGCGGATTACCACGTAACGCCGAATGAAGATTACCGCGCGGAAACCAGACGGCGCGCAACCGGACGTAAGGCCGATTTCCCTCGTTCATCGCCGAGGGCGTAGGGCCGTTTTGAGGGAAAACTCCAGTCGGCTTGGCTCGTGGACCGTGACGCAACAGCTGCTCTTCAGGCACCGCCGAACTCTGCTGCGCCGCCCCGACGGATAGCTTTCCAGGAGTCGTTCCAACAAGGCGGCAAAGGTGCTCTGGTCGATCGTGAATTCAAGCGCATGACTGCGGCAACTCTGACGCTTATATTTGTTATCACTTGATCGCGGTGGCAATTCATACGCGGGCCCATCGGGTGGATTGGTGAGGAGTATGATGACTTCACGGCAAACCTTTGTGGAAACAAATAGAACTACACCGACTCCAGGCGGTGGCCTCCGGGGGCCACTGATGTGGTCACAGGAGATGTATTGGTATCAGTACCACCTGCCACTTCCCATCGTGGACAGCGCAAAGATTCCATTGATTCTGCGAATGCCGGATCCGGGGGTTCCGGAAGAACTGGTTATTGCTGCTATCCGGAATCTGATATATCGGCACGAGGCGTTACGTACGATCTACCCGACAGACCAGTCCGGTGCACCTTTTCAGTTGGTGCTCGATCAGTTCGAAACTCCCATTCCGTTCTGTCGGGACGGTGACGACCTCGAAGACATTGATGCCGTCTTCCATGCTCTTTTCGCCCCGCCCATGGATCAGGCGGTGGAAATTCCATTGAGGGTAGGTCTCAACTTTAAGGATCGGCGCGTGGCCACGGTCGTCCTGGTGCTGAATCATATCGCCGTGGACGGGGCCAGCATGGGGCAGATCAAGGCGGAACTGGCGAGATATCTGAGTGTTTCTGGCGAGAAAATTTCTCCCTCGACAGATGATCAAAAAGTGAACATTCAGCCACTCGCCGTCGCGCGACAGCAATCGACTGTACGCGCCCCCGCGCATGAGCGGGCCATGCGGTATTGTGAGAATATCCTGACATCTTCGCCCGCCGCTCAATTCCCTCGATTTCGTTCCGCCACGCTTATGGATCCGCACCGGGATGTCGTGAGTTACTATCATCGGGTAGTTCTCCGGTCGCCCGCCCTTTTTTCGGCGCTGCAAAAACTTTCCAAAAGGAATTCAGGATTCAGGGCCACGAATTACCTGTCCGCTATATTTGCTGTAGCGATTTCCGCTCTGTCCGGAAATTCAGGCGCTACCCTCATGATGAATTTCTCAAATCGCTTCCGGGAGGTGCGTCGGTCCGTTGGCTGCTTCTTCCAGGAGGCGTTGTTCTCGGTAAACCTCCTCTCGCAAGCAACGATGAGCGAAGTGATGGCCGAAACCAGACAACGCAGTCTCGTTGCAACTCGGCACGCGCAATACTCCTACCTTTCCTTTCGGGACCGTAAGGCAAGGATCGAGGCAGATCGTGGTCTGTCGATCCGGGTGGGCACGGTTCTTAACTTCAGTGACCGGCTTGAGCAGAATCTGCGTGGTCCAGCCTCTGAAGACCGGACGGCAGGAGAGCAACCGAGCAGCACGATGAAGCGTCTTGAGTGCCTGTGGCGCGACGAGCACACCGACCTTTGCCTCAGAAGCTCCGCGCTGAACGGAGAGGTGCGCCTGGACCTCATCGCTCACCGTTCCGTGATTGAGCAAGATCAGATCGAGAGTGTGCTGACAGCGATGGAGCAGTTCCTCATTGCCTGGGCGAATGAGCCGGATCTGGCGACGGTCACCGTCGCGGAGGTGGTCGAGCGATTCGGGCTACCGGCCTCGTCCTACGACGAGGGGTGGGCCCACGTCGATCACAGCTGGGTCAATACCGCCAAGCTGGCGCAAATCGTCAGTTCGGTGGAGGGAATCGAGGCTGCCCGGGTCAGCGTTGAAGAGCGCCCATCGGAGGGTCGGACCCTCGTGGCTCAGCTCGTCGGGGACCCGAGTAGGCAGGACCAGGTGCGCGCGCACGTCCTGGCCTCGCTGCGTGAGAACGTGGACCTGATGTGTCCGCACGAGTTCGTGTGGTGCGACGAGTTGCCGGAGTCCGGTTCTCCGGCTGCTGTTGGGTCCACGGCGTCCGACAGCGCTGCAGGTGCAGCGGATGTCCCTGTCAGCCCGGAGAGCCCGGCCGGTGGAGCGGGCTACGAAGCGCTTGCGGCAGCTCTGGAGATCGCTCTGGGTGATGCCCCAGTAGACATGGACTGCTCGTACATCCAGCAGGGTGGAAGGGCCGTCATGGCGCCGGCAGTGATGAAGCATCTGAACCAGTTGGGATTCGAGGGCCCTACCCCGGACGATCTGTTGGGGCCGTGGCCCCTGCGAGCCGTGGTGGAGCTCTGCGTGAAGCGGGTGAGCGACGAGTGATCACCACATAGGACACGGCCTCATACCGCAGCGGTACGTCGCTCCGCTGCAGCGCAAGGATGGCTGGACCCTGGGGGAGGAGGCCGGCTGTTCGGCCGACGTACAACGGCAGTACTCCGGTGCCGCAGGGGCCCGTACTTCAAATAACTGTCAGCTACCGTCTTCTTGGGGGCGCTGACCCCGGATCTTGGACACCGTGGACACTGGATCTTGAGGATCTGGGGGAATGGAGTCCCTCTGAGGATGAAGCCTTGTCCGCCGGAGTTCAAAGCGGTCGCGGTCGCGTTGTACCGCTCACGGCCTGGAGTGACGAGCAAGTCGTTCGCCGGTGATCTGGAGGGCAACACCTGGACGCTGCGCACCTGGATACGGGCCGCCGACGGGCGGCGTCCGGGCTCGCACTCGGCGGCCCGGACGGCCGCGCCGGAGTCGGACTCGGCGTAGGTGGCCGCCTTGCGCAGGCGGGTTCGTGAACTCGAAAAAGAGCCGGACATCCTGCGCAGAGCGGCGCGGTATTTCGCAACGGAGACGCGCTGGTGAACCGCTTCCAGTTCGTCGCCGACCACCAGCGCCGCCCCGGTGTGAAGCGGCTGTGCACCATCCTGGGCATCGCCCGCTCAAGCTTCTGCTACTGGCGCAGGACCGCCGCGGACCGCGCCGCCCGCCAGACCGCCGACGCCAAGCTCGCTGCCCGGATACGCACGGTTCACCGGGAATCGGACGGGACCTGTGGCGTCCCCAGGATCACCGCCGAGAAAGTGAACACCAAGTACGTCGGCGACATCACGTACTTGAGTGTCGGCGGCGGGAAATTCTGCTGTCTCGGACCGTGACCGACCTGTGCTCACGCCACTTGGCCGGCTGGGCACTCGCGGCCGGCCGGGCACTCGCCGACCACATGCGCACCGAGCTCGTCACCGACGCCCTCGCCGCAGCGGAACGAACGGCCGGGGCGGCGGCGCGCACCCCCCCCGGCACAGGGCCGCCGCCCGCGTGAACTCCCGTGGGGAGCGGGGCAGCACGCCGACCCGGCTCCGGCCAGGGGCGAGGGACTCGGAGCGGTAGGCGTGGCCCTCGCAACTCTCATACGTGGCGAGCCGCCAGGCGCCCGTGGTGAGCGTGTCCACCAGGGGCCAGACGCCGTCCTCGATGGCGGCGCGCCACTGGGGGGTGCCCGGAGTCGACGTCGTCCGCCTCGTGGATGCCCGGGAGCCCGACCGTGTTTTTGACGTTGCCGTCCGTGCTCCCGGGCATCCGGGTGGGGCGGCGGGGCGCGGCGGGCGCGTTCCAGCGGCCGAGGAACTCGTCGACGTCGGGCATGACGTTCGGGAACCGGGGGCGGTGCGCGAGCGCGCGGCAGCCCCCGCCCGTCGCCGTCCTCTCTTCGAGGTCTGTCACAATTCCCTCCCGGTTCGTGGTCCACGGATTCAGGATGCTGTCCGGCGATTCTCACGACGAAATGCCACGAAACGTTCCGTCACTTCTCCCGCGGGGCCCGGAAATGCGCATTCTCGCAGGGCCCGGAGACGGCTGACGCCTTCTTCCGTACGCATTTGCGCAATTCCTTGGCCGCAGGCCGGGCGTCTCAGTCATCCTGCTGGAACGTGCCGCCGTCCACGGCGGATCACAGAATCCTCTTCCGCCGTACTGGAAGGAGTCGGGGCCATGGCTGAAAGGTATGACCTGGCCGTCGTCGGACTCGGTTACGCGGGACTTCCGCTGGTCGTCGCGGCTGCCCGCAACGGCATGCGGGTCGCGGGCTACGACCTCGACGCCGGCCGCGTCGCCGCCCTGGTCGGCGGGACCAGTTATGTGGACGACATCTCCGACCAGGAGATCGCCAAGGCGCTGACCTCGGGCTTCACCCCGTCCTCCGATCCGGAGGTGATCGCCGCCGCGGCCGCCGTCACCATCTGCGTGCCGACGCCGCTGCGGGACTCCCTGCCCGACTTGAGCGCCGTCCTGGACGCCGTGCGCCTGGTGGCACCCCGGCTGCGCCCCGGAGGGCTGGTGGTGCTGGAGTCGACCACCTACCCGGGGACCACCGGCGACGTCGTGCTGCCCCTCCTCGCGCAGGGTTCGCGGACGGTCGGCGAGGACTTCCTGCTGGCCTTCTCCCCCGAACGGATCGACCCCGGCAACCCGGCGTTCGGGCTGCACAACACCCCGAAGGTGGTCGGAGGCGTCACGGCCCGCTGTGCCGAGGCCGCCACCGCGCTGTACGAGCGCATGGTGCAGAAGGTGGTGACGGTGAGCACGCCGGCGGCGGCCGAACTCACCAAGCTGCTGGAGAACACGTACCGGCAGGTCAACATCGCGCTCGTCAACGAACTCGCCGTGTACTGCGACGGGCTCGGCGTGGACGTGTGGGAGGTGGTCGCCGCCGCGGCCACCAAGCCGTTCGGCTTCCAGCCGTTCCGGCCGGGCCCGGGGGTGGGCGGCCACTGCATCCCGGTGGACCCCGGCTACCTGACGTTCAGCGGCCGGGCCTTGGGGGTCCCGCTGCAACTGCCGGAACTGGCGCAGAAGGTGAACGACCGGATGCCGGAGTACGTCGTCGACCGCATCGCCCGGCTCCTCGACGACCGGCGCGGCGTCCGCGGCACCCGTGTGCTGCTGCTCGGGGCGACCTACAAGGCGGACATCGCCGACGGCCGCGGTTCACCGGCGGTGCCCGTGGCCGAACTCCTGCTGGACCGGGGCGCCCTCGTGCGCTTCCACGACCCTCATCTGCGCACCCTGCGTGTGCACGGGCGGAGCGTCGCCGGGGTCGAGTCGCTGGACGCGGCGGTGGCCGAAGCCGACCTCGTCGTGCTGCTGCAAGCGCACCTGGACTACGACCTGGCCGCCCTCGCCGACACCGCGCCGCTGCTGTTCGACACCACCGGACGTACCGTCGGCACGCGCGTGGTGCATCTCTGACCCGGTCGCACGACCACTCGGTCGGCCTCCTTGCGAAAAGGACGCCGGCCGGGAATTCCGCATTCCCGGAGAACAGCGCTGCGGATTTCGGAAATAAAAGCCTCTGCAGTTCGTTGATCCGGCCGTCCGGGCGCTGCTAATTTCGTTCCAGGGAATCAACGGATTCCTCGAAGTAAAAGAAAGAGGAGCATCATGTCCGAAAAGAACGAGATCTCCTTCGCCGCGTTCGTCGACGCCGTGAAGTCGTACGACCTGGAGTCCGTCAGCGCCAAGGACACCGCCCACTCGTCGGCGGTCTCGGTGAAGCCCTGGGAGCACGTCACGGAGCAGACCTCGGACACCGTCTGATCCGCTGCGCCACACCGGCGGGCGGCTGTCCGCAGCCGTCCGCCGGGACCCCCGCGCCCGCCGTGCTCCAGCGGCCCGGCGCCCGTCCCGCCGGCCCTGCGAGGTGGCACACATGCTCGACCCGTCACCGTGGGCGGACCCCGCGGACCGTGAAGTGGAGACCGAGGTGCTGATCCTCGGCGGCGGACTGGCCGGACTGGCAGCCGGTTCCCTGCTCGGTGACCGCGCGGTGGTGGTGGAGGCAGCGGACCGGCCCGGTGGCCTGGTGCGCACCGAACGCATCGGAGACTACTGGTTCGACCACGTCATCCACCTGCTCTACTTCAGCCATCCCGACGTCGAGGCCCGCGTCCGCGCGCTGCTCGGTGACGTCCTGCGCCCGTGCCCCCCGGACGCCCGGGTCGAGACGGCCCGGGGCACCACCCGCTTCCCCGTCCAGCTGAACCTGCACGGCCTGCCCGGCGAGGTGCGCGCCGCCTGCCTGGCGGACCTGCGAGCTGCGCACGCGCGGGACACGGCTCCCGGCGACTACGAGGAACTGCTGCTGAGCGCCTTCGGCCGCACCCTGTGCGAGCTGTTCTTCTTCCCGTACAACCGCAAGCTGTGGCGGCGTCCGCTCGGCACGCTGTCGGCGTCAGGCTTCCACTGGAACCTGACCCGGCCCAGCGTCGCGGAGATCGAGCGCGGCGCCGACTCGGCCCGCCCTGCGGACGGTTACAACGCGCGGGGCTGGTACCCGCGGCCCGCTCCCGGCGGACTGCGCGGCATGGAGGTGCTCTCGCAGGCGCTGGCCGGCCGCGTCCGGGACCTGCGGCTGCGGCACACCGTCACGGCCGTCGACCCCGAGTCCCGTACCGTGCGCACCCGTTCACCCGAGGGCGTCACCGACTTCCGCTACACCCACGACTGCGTCTCCACGCTCCCGCTGCCCGCCACCGTCGAGCTGTGCCTCGGAACGCCCGAGGCGCTCGTCGAACGCTGCCGTGCGCTGCCCCGCAACCGCGTACGGTCGGTGGCGCTCGCCGTCCAAGGGCCGCGCCCGCGCGACACCGGGCACTGGCGGTACTACACGCGTGAGGACGTGCCGTTCACCCGCCTCGTCTTCATGACGGAGTTCGACCCGGACATGGCACCCGCCGACGGCTGGGGCGTACTCGCCGAGGTACTCGAACCGTCCGAGGGGCCGCGCGCGGCGGACGACGCACTGGTGGCCGATGTCCTGCGCGGGGTCGGGACGGTCGAGCTGCTCGGCCCCGGCAGCCGGGTCGTCGGGTCCCGGGTGTTCACGAGCGACCCCGGCTACGTCGTCTTCACCGACGAGGCCCGGAAGACCGCCGACGAGGCCACCAGCCACCTCGCCTCCCTCGGCATCACCCCGCTCGGCCGCTACGGCACCTGGACCTACTCCTCCATGTCCCAGGTCATGGAGGAGGCATTCGCCTGGGCCGCGCGGCGTGCGGCCCAGGCGACGACATGACCCGGACAACAGACAGGGAGATCCCCCTTGCCCAGCACCACGAACCACGGATTCCTCGCGCTGGAGGGCGTCGACGGATCCGGGAAGACGACGACCGCACGGCTCATCGCCGAACACGTCCGCGCGCAGGGACGGCCGCTGTCCCGCATCGGCCAGCACTCGTGGCTCGATCCGCAGGCGGCACGCGTCATCATCGACGTCCGCGAGGACCGGACGCACCGGCACAGCCACCGGCGGATCACCGAGGCATACTTCCGCGACAAGGAGTTGCAGGCCGACGCGATCGGCGACCTGCTGCGCGACCGCACCGTGCTGTCGGACCGCTACATCTTCAGCGACGCCGCCTACCTGGATGTGCTGTACGGCATCCCTGCCCGCGAGACGCTGGATCGCCACCACGCGCACGGCACCCTGCTGCCCGACCTGATCGTCTACCTCGACGTCCCCGTCGAACTGGCCGCCGACCGCGTCGTCTCCCGCGGCAAGAGCATGCGGCACTACGAGAACAGCTACACCCTCGACAAGGTCAGCACGGTGTACCGCGCGCTGCTCCTCGACGACCCGCCGCCCTACCTGCCGCCGGTGCACGTGTTCCGCAACACCGCTGGTGCGCACGAGGACGGCCGGATGAGCGCCCTGTACCGGGCCGTGGAAGACGCTGTGGCCGCGCCCGGACGCGAGCTGCTGGAGACCTCGTGAGCCGCCTGGACGTCGTGATCCCCTGCCACAACGGTGCGCACTGCGTGGGCCGGCAGCTCGCGGCGCTCGGTCGGCAGCGCACCGACGCCGACTGGGGTCTGGTGATCGTGGACGACGGCTCGACCGACGCCCTCGCGGCCGTCGTCGACGAGCACCGCCACCACCTGCCGGCGGACACCCGCATCGTGACCCGCCCCGTGCGCGGGGGCACCGGGGCCGCCCGCAACACGGGCGCGCGCGCGGCACGGGGCGACCGTCTGCTGTTCCTGGACGCCGACGACGAGATCGCCGACGACCACGTCGCGGCGATGGCGGCGGCGCTCGACCGGGCCGAACTGGTCACGGCCGGCATCGACTACCGGCGGCTCAACCCGCCCGAGGTACTGCGCGGCACACCGCCCGACCAACTCTGCGACATCCTGACCGCGAGCCTGTTCAAACCGCATGTGCTGGGCGGGCTGATGGGCATCTCCCGGGGTCTGTTCGAGGAACTGGGCGGCTGCGACGAGCGGTTACCCGCGCTCGCCGACGTCGACCTGTCCTGGCGTGCCCAGTTGGCGGGCCGCACCATCGGTGTGGCGGACACCGTCGTGTCGGTCGGCATCCGCGCCACACACCGCGACAGGTTCCGCCGTGGCAGGTTCCAGGGGCACGACATCGTGGCCCTGCGGCGCAAGTTCGCCGCGCACGGTACCGACCCCGTGACCTGGCGGGGCCATCTGGTGGACTGGCTGCGCCTGCCGGTCACGGCCGCCCGCGCGGGCGGCCCCGCCGCCCTGTCCGCCCTGGTGTGGGAACTCGGCTGGCAGACGGGGGTCCTGGACGCCCTCCGATCCCGAACCGCGCCTCCTGCCCCCCTCACCGCGCCGGAGTCTTCATGATCACCCTGTCCCGGGGGCTGAACCCGCACGAGACCGCCTGGGCGGAACCGGTCGTCCCGGACCGGCCCCCCTTCACCCTCCTGCACGGCAGCCCCTCGTACATCAACGTGCTCGACGCGCTCGGCGCCCGGGAAGCGGTCCGGGCCCTGCGCGAGCGGACCGGCGTGGCAGCCTGTGCCTCGTTCAAGCACACCTCCCCCGCGGGCGTCGCGATCGGCGCGCCCTTCGCGCCGGGGGAGGAGGATCTCCACGACCAGGGGCCGCTGCCGGACGGCGCCCTCGGCCGGGCCGTCGTACGGGCCCGGAACACCGCGCCCAAGTGCTCCTACGGGGACTTCGTCGCGGTGTCCGAGCCGGTCACGGCCGCTCACGTGCCGCTGTTCGCGAACGCCATCGGGGTCATCGCCCCGGACTTCACCCCGGAGGCGCTCGCCGGCCTCTCCCGCTCGAACCACGGTCGGTTCATCCTGCTGCGCGCCCACGAGGGGGAGGAGCGGAACGGGCACGGCGGGAGCGCGCGGGAGTCGGTCGAGACGGCGGGGCTCCGGCTGACGCGCTCGGCCGCACCGCTGCCGGGGTTCGCGGGCGGGACGCGTACGGAGTGCGGCACGCCCGGCAGCGCGGACGACCTGGCCGTCGCCGTCGAGGCCGTCCGGCACGCACAGTCGAACGCCATGGCCTTCGTCGTGGACGGCAACACGATCGGCATCGGCATGGGGCAGCAGAACCGCCTGGACTGCACCCGTCTGGCCGCGGCCCGCGCCCGGACCTGGCAGCGCCGTCGGCATCCGGACGTCCTGGGCCTCAGGTTCCGGGAGGGCGTGGGGTCCGCGGAACGCGCGGTGTGGCGGGCGCGGCTCGCCGAGGGCGACCTGACCCCCTCGGTCCGCGCCGAGTTCGCCGGGGTGCTGGCTGACCCCCGGGACGCCGACCGGGAACCGGACTGGAACGCGACGCCACCGCTGTCCGGGGTGACCCTGGCGGCCGACAACCACTTCCCGTTCGTCGAGGTCGTCGAGATCGCGGCCCGCCGGGGCGTCACCCAGCTGGTCACGCCCGCCGGATCGACTGATGCGGACGCGCTGCGGGACGCCTGTGCGGCCCACGGCATGAGCTGGATCGTGACCGGTGAGCGCTTCTTCCGGCACTGACCCCGGCCCCCTCGGCACCGGTGCTCCCGTACGCCCCTGGCGGCAGCCCGGCTGGCGTCCGCGTGCCGTGGCGGTCATCGACGCCCGGCTGTCCGCGGCGGGCCTGCGCCGCACGGGGCCCGTCGAGGACGTCAAACGCTGGGCGCTGTCGGCCGTGCTGCGTTGCCCGACCAGCGGGGGCGCGGTGTTCCACAAGCAGTCGCTGCCGTCCCTGGCGCACGAGGGCCGGGTGCTGGCCCTGCTGGCCGACCGTCACCCCGGTCTGGTGCCCGAGGTCCTGCCACCCGGGCCGCCGGACGAGGGCTGGTGCACCCGCGGGGTCGCCCTGCGGCCGGGCACGGAACTGCCCGACGCGGAACGGGGCCGGGCCCTGGCCGTCCTCGGCGCGGTGCAGCGCGACTGGCTGGGCCGGACCACCGACCTCACCGCCGTCGGCTGCTGGGTACGCACTGGGCACGCACTGGCCGGCCTGGCGCCGCTGTCGGAGCGGAGCGACCTGTTCGGCCCGGACTCGGGACTGCCGGACCCCCTGAGTGCATCCGAGTCCGTCCGGCTGGCCGAGGTCTGCGCCCGGCTGCCCGAACTGTGCGCGGCGCTGGCCACGGCGCCGCCCGGCGAAAGCCTCGTCCACGGCGACCTGCACCCGGGCAACTGGGGCGTGACCCACGCGACCGGCCGGACCGTGTTCCTCGACTGGGCGGAGGCATCCGTCGGCCACCCGTTCCTGGACGTCGCGGCGTCCCTCAGGAGCTGCCCGGACCCCGGGGTCCGGTCCCGCGCCCTCGACCGGTACTTCGCGAGCTGGTCGCCACTGATGCCGGCGGCCGAGTGCCGGGAGGTGTGGCGGCTCGCCGAACCGGTCGCCGCGTTCAACCAGCTCGTCACCTACACGCACTTCACCGACACGGCGGAACCGCACGAGCGGTCCGGCTGGGCGCCACGGCTGCTGGGGTGGGCGCGGGCGCTGCTGCGGACCACGGACGGCGCCAGGCGCTGCTGAGTCACCCCGCCGCCCACCCGCCCGCCCCTGCGCGAACCCCTCGATCCCCTCGGCCGCCCCGCCCCGCTTCCCACCCGAAGGAGACACCGACATGTGGTCCACCCCCTCGACACCCGTGCTCGTCACCGGCGGTGCCGGCTTCATCGGCAGCCGGCTCGTCCGTTCCCTGGCCGCGGCGGGCCATCCCGTCCGGGTCCTGGACGACCTCACGACGGGCCGACCCGAGTCCGTCGCGTTTGTCCCGGGCGCCACCCTGGTGCGCGGCAGCGTGCTCGACGCGGACGCGGTGGCCGAGGCCGCGCGCGGAACGGGTCTGGTGCTGCACCTCGCGGGCGTCGTCGGCATGCGGCTCGCGGCACAACAGGCCGAACTGGCCTACGAGGTGGGCCGCCAGGGAACGGCGAACGTCCTGGCGCATACCGGGGACACACCCGTCGTGCTGGTATCCAGCTCCGCCGTCTACGGTCTCAGCGACAGCAGCGCCGAGCTGCGCGAGGAGCGGGCCGTGGACCGGGCCGTCCCGCTGGCGTACGACGGCGGCAGCCCGGGCTACGCCACCGGCAAGTGGGAGATGGAACGGCTGGGGCGCGAGGCCGCCCGGCACCGGTCCGTGCTCACGGTGCGGCCCTTCAACGTCGTCGGCCCCGGCCAACGGGGGCGCTACGGCATGGTGGTGCCGACATTCTTCCGGCAGGCCTGGTCCGGGGAGCCGCTGACCATCCACGGCGACGGCAGCCAGCGTCGCTGCTTCACCGACATCGACCAGTTCACCCGACGACTGCTCGACCTCGCGGCCACCGAGGCCGCGTGGCGGCCAGGCGCCAACGTGTTCAACATCGGCTCCCGCACCGAGACGACCATCGCCGGCCTCGCCCGCCTGGTCCTCGACGCCACCCGCAGCACGGCGGGCTCCGTCCACGTACCGTACGAGTCCGTCTTCCCCGGCCGCACCGACGTGACCGGCCGGGTGCCCTGCCTGGACCGGCTGACCGCCGCCGTCGGCGAGACGGACTGGCTGTCCGCCGCGGCACTGGTGCGCGAGATGGCGCGGGCACGGTTCGCCGAGGCGATCACCGCCACCCGGTGACACATTCGCCGCGTGCGGGTTCACGCAAGAAGAACGGCATTTCGTTGACGCGCTTCCACCGCCACGAGAGCCTTTCCCCAGACATTCAGCACGGAGGAGCTGCACCATGAAACTTCAGCTGCCGGCCCCCGGGGAAACCATATTGGCAATGCTCAAACTCCCCGGAGAAATGTGCAATATCAACTGCCATTACTGCTACGAGCGGCGCAAGCCGTACCCCAACGCCCTCATGTTGAAGCCGGAGGTGCTGCGCGAGTTCCTCACCCTGTGCGGCGGACGGCCGCTGGCGGTCGAACTGCACGGCGGCGAACCGCTGTTGATCGGCCGCCGCAAGATGGGCGACCTGTTCGCCGAACTGCGCTCCTACGAGGGCCCGGTGACGGTCTCGATGCAGACCAACGGCATCCTCCTGAACGAGGCGTGGCTCGACTTCTTCGACCGTGAATGGCCGGACATCGAGATCGGCATCAGCCTCGACGGGGACGAGCAGGGCAACGCGCACCGCGTCGACTTCCGGGATCGCCCCACCTACCGCAAGGTCACCAAGGCGCTCGACATGATGGCGGCCCGGGGCCGCAACGTCGGTGTCATCGTCGTCGTCACCCGCCGCATCCTCGGCCGGGCCGCGGACGTGCTGGACTCGCTGAGCAAGTTCGAGGCCGTGAAGGTCGTCAAGCTCTCCGGGTGCCTCGACTTCAACGTGAAGAGCAAGGACTACCGGACGCCGAACCGCAAGTCGCTCCAGATCCTCAACCCAGAGGGCGTCGGCATGCCCGGCTGGGCGACGACGCCCGACGAGTACGCCGACTTCCTGATCGAGGCGTTCGAGCACTGGTCGGCGACCCGCTCCTACGGCGCGTATGTGCTGGAGCCATTCTTCAGCGTCATCCGGTCGCTGTCCGGGCTGCCCACGAGCTACACGAGCTTCAGCGACCGCAAGGAACCCTTCGTCGTGACGCTCTACCCCGACGGGCGCATCGGCAGCTCGGACGAACTGAGCATGCCCGGCGCGCTGCTGGGTTCCGTGGACACGGCGACCGGAATGGACGAACTGCTCACCCTGGACAGCAACCCCGGGCTGCGCCGGGACCTGTCCGCACTGCTCGACAAGTGCGCGGGCTGCTCGCACGAGGCATCGTGCCGCGGCGGCGCCCTTCCCGACCGGCTCCGCTTCGAGGGGACCGGGTTCGAGGAGGAGTACTGCGACTACCGACGCAAGGTCATCGACCATGTGGCCGCGGCACTCCCGGCAGCGGTCTGAAAGGGAAAACACGATGTTCCTCCTCCCCGTCATCGACGACGACGAGACACAGAACCGCTGCTGGAACGCCTCGCTGGACGGCCGGGCCATCCACTCGTTCCTGCTGTGGGTCGAGCCGCACAGCACCGCCTGGGCCCGCCGTGCAGCCGCGGCGGCCGGTGCCGGGGCGCCGGACACCACGGAACTGCCCGACCCGCTCACCCGCGCCCTCGCGGGTCTCGCCGGCGCCCCGGACATAGCCGTCGACCCCGCCGAGGTGGGCACCGCGCTGCTGCCCCTGCCGGACGGTCCGCGTCTGGCAGTCCTGCACGGCGTGCCCGAGGACGGCGGCCGGCTGCGGCTCGCCCCGGCCACCGCGCCGGACCGGGCGGCGGTGGGCGACGCCGTGCGGGTGCTGGAGGACGTCGGCCTGCGGTACGTCGTCGACCTCGCGGTGGGGGCGGTCGTCCTCGGCGACGCGGCGGGCGCCGCCGTACCGGCCGACCTGTGCGACGTGGCCAGGTTCTCCCCGGGCGGGTCCGACGCGCTGTCCCGCGCCGAGGCGCTGCTGCGCGAGGGCGCCGCGTCCTGGATGGGCCAGTGGCTGCGCACCGAGGAGGTCGTCGGCGCCCGCGGCGGTCCGCTGTCCGGGACCGACCGCGCCTGGCTGACCGGTGTCTTCGCCGACTCCCTCGCCTTCCAGCTCTACGACCGGCTCGCCGCCCGCCGGCCCGAGGACACCCCGGAGCCCGTCGCGCGCCGTTGGCAGGAACTCCTCGACGGGCTTCGCGCGCTGCGTGCCGTACTGCCGGGCCGGGTCGGCGAGACGGTCGGCATGGGCATCGTCGCCGAACTGATCGGCACCACCTATCCCTGCTGGAACCGGCGGCAGTTCGCCGTCAAGTCCCCCTTCGACTACATCCGCGAGATCCGGCCGCTGACGGACGACGAGAAGGCGGAACACCTCGACCGGTGGGCCGCCCCGAGTGCCGTACGGTGACCACTGCCCCGAAAGGACCGGAGACCATCATGACCGAAGCCGACACCATCGAGGCGGCCGCGTCCATCACCTCGCTCCAGGCCGAGCTGACCGCACGGTTGGTGGAACACCGTGCCGAGCGGGCGCGCACGCTGCTCGCCAGCCTGCGCAGTCTCGCGCCGGGCACGGAGCTCGACGGCCCGGACGGGGCTCCGGACGCCTTCGACAACGCCGTCCTGCACCACGCCTTCCAACAGGCGCGCCTCGCCGCGCGGAGCCGCGACGCGGACCGGGCCCGGCGGGCCGTGCGCCTGTGGCAGAACCGGGCGGCACTGCGGGCCGAGGCCGTACAGACCGCCGTCGGACCGGTCCTGGTACTGCGCGCGGTGGACTGCGACGCCGTGGACGACGACCGCCTCGGCAGCCGGATGTACCTGCTCGGCAGCTCGCCCGAGCAGGACGCGGCGGAGCGGGCGCGCATCGCGCGGACCCTGAACGAGGCAGTCGACGCCGCGCTCGCCGTAGGCGGCGAGGTGCTGCGCTCCTCCACCGCCGTCGTCGTCTGGACCGAGGCCGTACCGCTCGGGGCGACCTGCCGCAGCTACACGTTCGACTTCCTGCCCGGCACCGTCGTCCTGAACTGGACCGACGAACCGCTGCGCCTGGGCGAGACCCTCGTGCACGAGGCCACGCACTCCTGGCTGAACGAGTCCCTCGACGCCGAGGGCGTGTCCTTCGCCGACGACGGCCCCCGCTTCCACTCCCCGTGGAAGAACGAGGACCGTCCGGTGTTCGGGATCGTGCACGCGGCCCTCGCGTTCGCGAACGTCATCCACTACCTCTCCCGCATCCAGCCGGCGCCGGACGACGACTCTCAGCTCGCCGCCGTGCTGCGGCGCCGCCTTGAGGTGGAACTGGAGTCGCTGGAGGTCGGCCGCTCCTCGGCCCTCGCCTGCTTCGACCAGGTGCCCAGCGCACCACTGCGCGGGTACCTGCGGGCCGCCGTCGCCGACGCGCGGCGCGCGGCGTGACGGCGGCACCGGTGCCGGGTCCGCCGTACCGTCACCAGGGGCCGCTGCCCGACCTCACCACCGAGGACCTGCGCGAACCCGTACGGACGCTGCTGGGCGATCCCACGGCCGAGGTGAGCGGCTGGACGGGTGAGCCGATCTGCTACGAGAGCTGGAGCAGGGCGAGCGACGGGCTGTACGCGGTGCGGGGCACGGCCTCGGGCGACGGCGACGACCGCGCGTGGGAGATGGTGCTGAAACAGGTTCGGCACCGCACCTGGGTGCCCGGCCCGCATGATCTGGGCCGGCAGATCGACGACGGCGGCGACGGTCCTGCGGACTGGGCCTACTGGCGGCGCGAGGCGCTGGTACTGGGCTCGTCGCTCCCGTATGCCCTCGCCGACCGGTTCACGGCCGTCCGCTGTCTGGGGATCGTGCCGGGTCCCGGGGACCGGCTCCGGCTGTGGCTGGAGCGAGCCGACGGGACGCCCGGCGAGGCATGGACAGCACGTGAGCTGCTCGACTCCGCCGAGTTCCTCGGCGGGTTCCACGCCCGCTCGCTGCGGCGGCCGCCGCCGTCCCGGGAGTGGTGGTGCAGGCCGTTCCTGGAACAAGCCGCCCTGCACGCGCGGTTCGCCCTGATCGAACGGGTCGCCGACGCGGAGACAAGTGCGGATCCGGCGGTGCGCGGCCTGTTCCGGCCGGGGACCGCCACGGCGCTGCGGTCGCTGGCGCGCCGGCACGCCGAGGCCGTCCGGACGGTGCGGTCCCTGCCGACGGGGCTGGTGCACCGAGACCTGACACCGCGCAACCTGTTCCGGACTGCGCGGGGCACGGTCGCGATCGACTGGGGTCAGGCGGGGCTGGGACCGGCCGGTGAGGATCTGGCCACCCTCGTCCTGTCGTCGGCGGTGGCCGCGGATCTGGACGCCGACGCCACGCTCGCCCTCGGGGACGCCGCCGCCACGCGCCACGCCACAGGGATGGCGGAGGAAGGGGGCCCGTGTGACCCGGAGGACGTGGCCCTCGCCTACCGTCTCGTGGCCGCCTACCACTTCGGGCTGCCCGTGGTGCGGCTCGCCGACCGGCTGCTCGCGAGGGACGCCGCGTACCGCGCGGAGACGGCCGCCGATCCCGGCACGCGACGGCGGGCGGCGGTGATGACGGCGCTGGTGGAGGAGGCGCAGCGGGATCTTTGAGGGAGGGACCCGGGCACGGTGGGGGGCGCGGCGGCCCGGCGCCGACGAGGGCGGGCTCACCATCCCGCCCGGTCCCGGTGAGGGCCGGTGGACTGCCCCGGCGAGGACGGAGCCCCATAAGGCGGCCAGGCGAGGCCGGCTCTCCGGCCGGGGCTCTCCGGCCGCCGGACAGGCGACCTAGCACGGCGGACGCAGGTCCTCCGCACGCCGTGCCCAAGCCCTCGGGAGCCTCCGGAGTCCGGTCGTCAGGCGGGGCCCGACGAGTGCATACCGGTCATGGTGAGCCGGCCGCGTTCCACGCACAGCCGGTACCAGGCGCCCCGGCCCACGATCCGCGGCAGCGCGCAGTCGTGGGCTGCCGACAGGTAGGCCAGTGTGGCAGGGATGGCGTCGCCGTGCGAACAGGCCACCGCGTGGCCGCCGTCGTGCCGGGCGGCGATCTCCACCAGCGCACCCAGGACCCGGCCCGCCGCCCACGCGCCGCCGAGCGACGGGCCGACCAGGGCGTAGACCCCCTCGGTCCAGGCCGCCGGCTCGGCGAACCCGCGCGCCTCCCTCAGCCGGTCGTCGGCCACCACGGGGACCCCGGCGACGGCGGCCAGCGGGGCAACGGACTGCCGGCATCGCAGTGAAGGGCTGCTGTAGACGGCGTCGACCCCCTCCGTGAAGACTTGGCCGAGGACTTCCGCCTGCCGTGTTCCCTCGGCGCTCAGCGGACGCAGATCGTCGTCCCCGCTCCACGCCTCGCGCGGCGACGAGGAACAGTGCGGCACCAGATCCAACACAACGGTGCATGAATTCGCGAACATAGCGCGCATCATGCCCGGGCCGACGGACGGAGTCCAATAATTAGCGGGTATCCGCAAAAAGATTGACCACGCCGATCCGGCGCACGGAACCTGAACCCGAAATGGATTTCAGGGCGGGCATGTTCCGCAGGCTACGGAGTCGGTATGGAATTGGTCGACACAGCGGCGCACCACGGTGCGCGGGAAATAGCCCGGGAATTCCTTGAGCACGGCGCCCCGTTCCTCTGGCCGGAGCTGCCCGACCTCGCCGGCCTGCCGCCGGACCGTATCGCCGCGCTCCCTCCCCTGCCGTACGGCGATCCGCAGTTCAGCGCCCAGCTGCTGCGGGAGCAGACCGACACCACGACGACGGACTCGTCCCGCCCTCCGGCGGTGATTGAGCAGCAACTCGACTGGTTGCGGCACGAGTTGCCCGGGTGGCGAGCGGGCCGTGTGTACCATCCGCTGTGCGGGCCCGGCGCCTACGCGGCCGCGCTGGGCGGTCACGGTCTGACTGCGTACGTCGGCGTCGACGCGGGCCCCGCGGTGGTCGAACACGCCCGGCGCCGCTTCGCCGGGCAGGACCACGTCCGTTTCGTGCTCGGCGACGCGACGGACCCCGCCGCCCCGCAAGGGGAGGCGCTCTGCGACACGCTGCTGCTCACCTACGACGCCGCCAACTTCTTCGCGCCGCACGCCTTCCGAGAGCTGCTCGGTTCATTGGTGCGGAGGCTGCGCCCGGGCGGCATCGCCGTCCTGGACCTGCGGCTCGCCGAGGACGGCACCGCGGGGTTCGACGAAGGCCGGAGCGTGCACCGGCGCCGGACCGGCTCGGTGTTCCGGGACGGCCCGCACCTGCTGCTCAGCGAGGGGTTCACCGCCGCGCACGGTGCCCTGCTCGGTCACCGCCTCATCGCGGTGGACGACGGCCCCGGCGGCCGGCCGTCCGAAGTCTTCCACTCCGTGCTGCACGTCCCGACCGCCGCGCAACTCACCGCCATGCTCACGGCCGAGGGACTCGACATATGCGTACGGGGACGTCCTTTCAGCAGCTCGGACGACCCCAACCTGGCGCGGCACCTCGTCGCGGCGCGCAAGCAGAGCACCACCCACCGAACCCCTCCGTGGAGGCAGCCATGAAGATCACGTTCCTCGGGCACGCCGGTGCCCTCGTGGAGGCCGACGGCGTGAAACTGGTCTGCGATCCGTGGTTCTCCGAGGGCGGAGCCTTCCTGTCGGGTTGGCACCAGCTGCCCGACAACAGTTCCTGCGCTCCGCTCGTGCACGAGGCGACCCACGTGTACGTGTCGCACGACCACCAGGACCACTTCGACGCCGACGTGCTCGACGCGCTCGACCCGTCGGTCACGCTGCTGATGCCCGACTACCCGCTGCCCACCTGGAAGCGGCTCGTCCGCAGGCTGCGCGGCCCGGCGCCCGTCCTCCTCGGCGACCAGGAGGTGTTCCAGGCCGGCCCGCTCCGGCTGCGCCTGATCCACTCGCCCACGCCCCGGCACCAGGACTCGGCTCTCGTCATCGAGGACACCGTCACCGGCCAGGTCGTCGTCAACCTGAACGACTGCCAGGTGGACCGGGACCAGTTGCGGACCATCCGCCGGCTCCATCCCCGCATCGACGTCGTCCTGGCTCAGTTCTCCGGCGCCACCTGGTTCCCGTTCGCCTACTCCTTCCCCGCCGCGGAACAGGTGGAGGCGGCCCAGCGCAAGAGGGTCAACTCCATGCGCCGGTGGACTCGTTACATGCAGGCCCTGGCCCCGCGCAGCGCGGTCGCGTTCGCCGGGCCGCCGGCGCTGCTCGACCCGGAGCTGGCCCCGCACTTCTTCGCGGAGTCCTCGGTGTTCACCACGCCGCCCGAACTGCTCGCGTGGCTGAGCCACGACCACCCGGGCCTGGCGGAGCGCACCGTGGCACCGCTGCCGGGTGACGAACTCGACGTGGCCACGGGCCGGTTGACCGCCGACCCGGAGATCCGACGGAGATTCGACTGGGAGAACCTCGCGCCCTACATCGCGGACTACGCCCACAGACGCGCCCCGGCCATCGCCGAGGTGGTCTCCGGGTACCCGGAGCCGCAGCACAGCCTCTACGACGGCTTCGCCGCCCACTTCAAGGCGCTGTTCGCGGCCGGAGAGAGCCTGTGCCGTGCCGTCGACGCCGTCGCCGCCTTCGATGTGCGCGGCGCCGGGGGCGGCTTCTGGCTCGTTGACTTCCAGTCGCTGGAAGTGCGCGAGGGCACCGGGCCGGAGACCGACGCACACGACTACCGCTTCACCCTGTCCTCGCGGTACCTGCCGGAGATCCTGGAAGGGGGGATGAGCTGGGAGGAATTCTTCTTCTCGTTCCGTTTCAGCGCCTGGCGGCCCGGGATCGGCGCGTACAACGAGGAACTGATGTCGGTACTGCGGTGGAGCGATCCCGACGACCTCGCCGCGTACTTGCGGCAAACGGCACAGGGCGGCGAGCGCCCGGCCGGCACGTTCATGCTGGAGACGCCGAGGGGGACGTACCGGCTGTCCGACGTCTGCCCCCATCTGGGCGCGCGGCTCGGCCCGGGGGACTACGACCCGGAACTGGACGCGGTCGTCTGTCCCCAGCACGGCTGGCGCTTCGCCCTGCCGGACGGCGCCTGCGCCAACGGCCGGGCACGACTCGGCGTCTCGCCGGCCGGAGCGGCGGCAGATCCGGACTCGTCGACAGACCTTCCCACGGACCTCTCCACGGACACCCCGAAGGACGCCCCGCGGCGTCCCCGAGAAAGGCAGGCACACCAGTGATCGACTACGCGGCCATGGAACGGCAGCTGAACGCGGCCCACGAGCCCTGCTTCCGCGCCGACCCCTTCCCGCACTACGTGTGGAACGGCATCCTTCCCGCCGACGCCCTGCGCGCCGCCGCCGACGCCTACCCGGACACCGCCGTGATGACGGCGAAGCCGGGCATTCCGCGCTGGCACTCCCAGGACCGGGAGCTGGCCGGGCCGGCCCTGCGGGACCTGTGCGAGGCCCTGCTCGGCGACGACCTCGCCGCCATCCTCAGCAAGGTGACGGGGGTGGAAGGGCTGCGTACGGAACCGGACGGTGACTGGGGCAGCTACCGGCTCGCCGGTCACGGCGCCGTGCACCACGCACACGTCGGCTCCAACCGGCACCCGGAGACCGGGCGGCTGCGCCGGTACTCGTTGTTCACGTATCTCACCGAAGGCTGGTGCCCGGAGGACGGCGGCTGGCTGGAGCTGGGCGAACCGGTCGACGGCGCGTCCCCGGCCCGGATCATGCCCTCCTTCAACCGCAGCGTTCTCATTGAGACGACAGCCCGTTCGCTGCACGGCGTGTCCCTGCTGCGGGCCCCGGCACCGGTCCTGCGCAAGACCGTGACCGTGCACTTCTGGACCGATCCGGCGGCGGACGGCGCGGCGTGAGGGGGGACACGAGGTGAGGCACCGCCGGCTGGGCCGAAGCGGTCTGCACGTCAGCGAGTTGGTGTACGGGAACTGGATCACCCACGGCGGGCAGATCGACGAGGACCGCGCCCGCGCGTGCGTCAGGTCGGCGCTGGACTGCGGCGTGACCAGTTTCGACACGGCCGACGGTTACGCGTTCGGCGCGGGCGAGGAGATCCTGGGCCGCGCGCTGGCGGGCGAACGGCGGTCCGGGGTCGAGATCTTCACCAAGGTGTACTGGCCGGTCGGCCCCGGGCCGAACGAGCGCGGACTGTCCCGCAAGCACATCATGGAGACGATCGACGTCTCGTTGCGCCGGCTCGGCACCGACCACGTCGACCTTTACCAGGCCCACCGCTTCGATCACGGCACCCCGCTGGAGGAGACCATGACTGCCTTCGCCGACGTGGTCCGCGCGGGCAAGGCCCTCTATATCGGCGTATCGGAGTGGCGGGCGGAGGAGATCCGCGCCGCGCAGGGCCTCGCCCGCGAGTTACGGGTGCCGCTGGTGTCCAACCAGGCCCGCTATTCGGCCCTGCACCGCGTGATCGAGGCCGAGGTGATCCCGGCCTGCCGGGAGCTGGGCCTCGGCCAGCTCGCCTTCTCCCCGCTGGCGCAGGGTGTCCTCACCGGGAAGTACTTGCCCGGCCGACCGCCGCCGACCGGGTCGCGCGCGACCGATACCAAGGGGTTCGGGGGGCACTTCATGGAGAAAGCGCTGCGTGAGGACATCCTCGGCCGCGTGCAGCGGCTGCTGCCGCTGGCCGAGGAGGCGGGGCTGCCCCTGCCCGTCCTGGCCCTGGCCTGGGTGCTGCGGGAGCCGAACGTGGCGGCCGCGGTGATCGGGGCCAGCGGACCCGAGCAGATCGCCGGCAACGCCGCGGCGTGCGACATCGTCCTCGATGAGGATCTCAAGGCCGCGGTGGACGCCGTCCTGGCACCGGTAGCGCTCACCGACCCGGCCCTGACGACCAGCCCGGCCGCCGTGTCCTGAACGCCGCCCACGGTCCCAACTCCCCGTGTCCCGGCCACTACCCGTGCCTCCAGTCGCCTCCCGCCCACGTGGGCACTTCCCGCCGGACCGCTCAGTGAGCCTTGCCCAATCTCAGTTCGAGCAGGTCAGGTGGAGGGTGCGGACGGCTTGGACGTGGCTGGTGATTCGGGTGGTGCTGCAGCGGAGTTTCCTCAGCAGACGCCAGGTCTTCAAGGTCGCCATGGCCTGCTCGCCGAGGGCGCGGATGCGGGCGTGCGCGACGTTGACCGCGCGCTGCCCTGTCGAGAGCCGGTCCCACCGGCCGCGGAAGGGCACCCGCACGGTGCCGCCCGCGCCCAGGCGGCCCTTGTCTGCCCAGCAGACCAGGCCCGCCTCGGTGAGGGCGTCGATGATGCCGTGGGTTCGGTCGGCCTTGATGTCGTGCACGGCGCCGGGCCGGGCGGCCGAGGCCCACAACAGCTTCCCGTGTGGATCGGCGACGACCTGCACGTTCATGCCGTGCCTCTTGTATTTGCCGGAGCAGAAGGGCCGGTCGGCGGCGATCCGGTCGATCGGCAGCAGCGTCCCGTCCAGGATCACGAACGCCTTTCGCTTTGGTCGTCGACATCATCGCTGCGAGCTCTGTACAGGCTGGTGCGCGTGGATGTGACGGGGTGTCTTGGTTGTGACCTTCTGACCGGGCGCCGGGAACTGCCCGGGGGTGTCCTGCACGAGACCGCTGCGTGGGTGGTGAACCGCGTCGTCGGTCCGATGAATCTCGGCACCTTGGTCGTCGGCCCGCGAGACCACGTCGTGGCCATCGCGGAGCTCGACGACACGGCGGCGGCGGACTCGGCCCCTTGCTGCGCGATACCGCTCATGTCGTGGAGACGTTGTGCCGGCCAGAGTAGACCTACGTCTGTACGTGGTCGCACGGCCGCGACGTGCGCAAGCACCTGCATATCGCGGTCCAGCCGGTGACCGCCGAGGTGCGGGCCCGCTACGGCGGGCTGCGCTCCGAGCAGTTCCAGGCCCGGATGCCGGCAGATGGTGACGAGCCGGACATCGCGGAGGTCGAGCAGTTCTGCGAGCGGGCTCGCGAGCTGTTCCGAGCGATCACCGACAACAGCGCCGCACACCGTAGCTGATCACCGCGCGGCCTCGACGTGAGGTTGGCAAAGGCCCGTGTCAGATGAACAACGGGCCCGATGGGCCCGGTGGCAGGGCGTAGTAATAACGGCGGCACGTTTTGACCAGGGTCTGCTCGGACAGGGTGAACACGTCCGCGAAGTCCGCGCTGTGCACGCCCCGGCCGTCGTCGCCGGTCGCCGAACGCACCACCCGGCCGAGTGCGACGACCATGTCTTCGTCGGCCACCACCGCGGTCAGCTCATGCCGCCTGAGCAGCTGGGCCTGCGCGGCATGCAGACTGACCACCGCGTCGCGGCCCCGGTGGGGCGCGGCGCCGGGGTGGTCGAGGATCAGATCCCTCTCGGTGAGGGACGCGTACCCGTCGGTGTCCCCGATATCCAGGTAGTGGTACGTGAGCATCACGTGCCTCACCCCTGCTGCCGTCGCCGTCCCGCTGGTGGGCGATATGCGGATTCTGTCGGGTCTCATGACTGGAAGACCCACCTTTCGTCATCGGTGTCAATGGTGCGACGGCGCTGAAGGCCCCCACCCGGCAACCCTTCGGCACTCCGTTAACTCGGCGCTATCGTCCTGTTATCTCGGTGGCTGGAGGTGGTCAACCCATGCTCGGAAAGTGATCACAGTTGGTCAGTCCGGGGGTGCGGTCATGACCGGACTGCGGGCCGCCGGACGCCTTGCGCGACGCTGCGATCTGCTCCCGGTCACCGTGCCCGCCACAGCTATCCAACTACTGGTCAGAGCTGTTGTCCGCCGAGTCCGCGCTCTAAAGTTGCATGTTCAGCCGTGTGGTGAGCTGGTGAGCCAAAGGAGGCGATCATGACCGGTGGGCACCCCGTGCCGCGTAACCCGAGCGCGGGACCGGCCTTTCGGGTGCTGGGGACACTGAAAGTCTTAAGCGGCGGACGGACGGTGCCCGTCACCGCGGGACGGCAGCAGGTGGTGCTCGCCGCCCTGCTCCTGGAGAACGGCAGGCCGCAGAGTCGGGATCGCCTGATCCGGCTGCTGTGGGACGAGGAGCCGCCGGAAACCGCTCGCACCCAGGTGCAGATCTGCGTGTCCCGGGTGCGCAAGACGCTGGCGGCCGCAGGCGTCAAGGCCACCATCGTGACCCGGCCGCCGGGCTATATGCTCCAGATCGAGGACTCCGCGCTCGACCTCGACGTGTTCCGGCGGACCGTGGCCGAGGCCAATACGCTGGCCGGGCAGGGCAGGACGGCCGAGGCGGCCGATTCGATGCGCGCCGCGGTCGCCCTGTGGCAGGGGCCGTGTCTTGACGGGATCGCCAGCGAAGCGCTCGCCCGCGTCGCCCAGCACATCGACGAGGAGTGCCTGGCGGCTGCCGAATCGTTCGTGGAGCTGGAGCTGGCGCTGGGCCGCCATCGCCAGGTGATTGCCGAGATAGCCCGCCTGGTGAACGACAATCCACTGCGGGAACATTTCCGCGCGCAGTTGATGCTCGCCCTCTACCGATCCGGCCGCCAACCCGAAGCTCTGGAGGTGTACCGCGAGGCGCGCAAGCTGCTCCAGGACGAACTCGGCCTCCAGCCTGGCGAGGAACTGCGTCGCCTCGAACGGTCCATCCTCACCGAGGACCCGGAGCTGCGGCTGCCGGATGCCCCCGGCCCCGGAAGGACCGCGGGCCTGCCCGCCGCGGAGGCGGACTCCATACAGCCCCGCGAGGACCGGCCGACCGCCGCGCGCGGCCCCGTCCCCCGTCAGTTACCCGTCGACACCGCGGACTTCGTCGGCCACGAACACCTCGTCGCGGAGGCCGAGGCCGCGCTGACCGGTACCGTGCCGCACCGGGCCACGGGCATCGTCGTCGTCGCCGGCCGCTCCGGCGTCGGGAAGAGCACCTTCGCCGCCCGGGTAGCCCACCGGCTCGCCGACACTCACTTCCTCGACGGCCAGCTCTACTGCCGACTCCACGGCGGCCGGACGGATCCCATCGACCCGCGCGAGGTCCTGGGCCGCTTCCTGCGCGCGCTGGGCCTGCCGGGGCCCGCCATCCCGGACTCCCTGGAGGAACGCGGGGAGATCTACCGCAGCATGCTCGCTGACAGACGCATCCTGGTCGTCATGGATGACGCCGCGAACGAGGAGCAGGTCTTGCCTCTGCTGCCGGGCAGCCGCTCCTGTGGTGTCCTCATCACCAGCAGGGCACGGCTGACCGCCCTGCCCGGAGCCCACCGCGTGACCCTGGACATCCTCGACGAGAAGGACTCGCTGGAACTCCTTGGTAACGTTGTCGGAGCCGACCGCGTGCAGGGCGAACCGGCTGCAGCCAGGGAGCTCGTCGCTGCCGTGGGCAGACTTCCGCTCGCGCTGCGCATCGTGGCCGCGCGCCTGGCGGCACGCCCGTTGTGGCCGCTGGCGTCGATGGTGCGGCGTCTGGCAGACGAGAGCCGGCGCCTGGACGAGCTGGCCCACGGGGAGATGACCGTCCGAGCCAGCCTCTCGCTCACCTACGACGGGCTCACCGAGCCGGACCGCAGACTCCTGCGCCTGCTCAGCCTGACCAAGGGCTCCACCTTCCCCGGCTGGATGGCGGCTGCGCTGACGGGCGGCACGCCGGGCCCCTACCCGTCCGACATCCTGGAACCACTGATCGACGTGCAGATGCTGGACATCACGGGCGTCGACGCGGGCGGAGAGCTGCGCTATGCCTTCCACGACATCATCCGGCTGTTCTCCCGCGACCGGTTGGCCGCCGAGACCGACGACGGCGAGCGCGGTGCCGCTGTCCGCCGGGTGGGCGGCGCCTGGCTCTCCCTGATCACCGAGGCCCAGCGGCGCATCCTGGGCACCCGCTACCTCACCGGTTCGGCCGAGCACTGGCACCTGCCCGAGCGGCATGTCTCCACTGTCCTCGCCCGGCCACTGGAGTGGCTGGACACCGAGTTGGAGAACCTCAGCCTGACCGTGGAAGGGCTCGCGCAGGAAGACGAGGACGAGTATGCGTGGGAACTCGCTGTGAACCTGGCACCGTTGCACGAGGCCCGCGGCTATCTCGACCACTGGGCCCGCACCCACCGCAAGGCACTGACGGTGGTCCGCCGCCGCGGCAACCGTATGGGGCAGGCCGCACTGCTGGCCTCCCTCGGATCGCTGCACCTCAACCGCCGTAACCTGCCCGAGGCACGCAAGGCTCTGACCACGGCGTCGGAGATCTTCGAGGACCTGGGGCACGACAAGGGACTCGGCCTGAGCCACCGGGACCTCGGCATCGTGGCCCGGCTCACCGGCCGCGACATCTCGGCGATGCTTCTCTTCGACAAGGCGCAGCGGTACTTCGACCGCAGCGGCGACCCGTGGGCCCGCGCCACCGTGCTCACCCAGCGGGCGGTCATCCTGCTCAGGCAGGGTGACGTCCGGCGCGTGGAGGCCGAGCTGAACGAGGCGCTGAGGATCTGGCGGGATCTCGGCTACGTCGGCGGACAGGCCCGGGTGCTCCAGCGCGTGGGCCAGCTCCTCCTGCACCGGAAGCAATTCGAGGGGGCCCGCAAGGTGCTGTCCGAGGGGCTTTGCATGGTCCTGGAGGACGGCGACGTAATCGGCGAGGGATACATGCTGCACGACCTCGGCCGGGTCCACATGGGCCTGGGCGAACTCGATGACGCCGCCGCTTTCTTCGACCGGGCGCTCGCCCTGCGCGAGGGCATCCGGGACCATGCGGGCGCGGCCTCCTTGCGTGTGGACCTCGCCGCCCTGTCGCTGCGCGCGGACCGGGCACGGCAGGCCGGCACACTGCTGGCCGAAGCGATGGAGGTGTTCAGCAGACTCGGCATGGTCGAGGAGCACGCCCGCGCCGCGCGGCTGTATCCTCACCGCTCCGCCGACGGTATCGATGCCCCGGCCGCAAGATGACTCGCACTCCGCACCGGTGAGGGGACAGCGGCCCACCGGCACCGCGGCCCCCCTGCACGCGCGACAGCAGACGTTCCTGCGCCGCTTCGTGGGCCGCCAGGACGAGCTGGAAGCCTTCCGCACAGCGCTCGACGACCCGTCCGGCGCCATCACGGTCCTGGCCTTGCACGGCCCCGGCGGCATCGGTAAGACGACGCTGCTCAGACACTTCGCCCTGGAGGGCGCCCGGCGAGGACGCGACGTCGTCGAGGTGGACGGGGAACGGACCGAGCCCACCGAGGAGGCGTTCCGCGCCGCGGTACCTGTGACCGGAACGGCCCCGCCGGTCCTCCTCGTCGATTCCGTGGACCGCCTCGAACCGCTGGCCGACTGGATCAGGGACCAGTTTCTGCTGCGGCTGCCGCCCGGGTCGGTGGTGGTGTTCGCGGGTCGTCTGCCACCGAGCCTGCGCTGGCAGACCGACCCCTCCTGGGCCGACACCCTGCGGGTGCACCGCCTGGGCGGGCTCTCCCTTTCCCAATCGGCGCGTCTGCTCCGGGACAGCACGCCCGGCCGGGTCACCCAGGGCAGGGCCCGGCTCGCCTTCGCCGACGGCCACCCCCTCGCGCTCCGGCTCGTCGGCCAGGGCCAGGACACCCCGTTCGGGGGCGAGTGGCAGCCCTCCCCGGAGATCGTGCGGGACTTCCTGGAACGGGTGCTGGGCCCCGTGCCGTCCGCCGTCCACCGGCAGGCCCTGGAGATCTGCGCCCATGTGCCCGACACCACCGAGGACCTCCTGCGCGTCTTCCTGCCGGACGACACGCACGAACTGTTCGGCTGGATACGCCACCAGCCCTACGCCCTCAGCCGGCGGGCCGGACTGCGCCTGCTGCCCGTCGTGGCAGAGGCCCTGGACCGCGATCTGAGATGGCGGGCACCGGACACCTACCTCTCCATGCACAAGTCGGTGCGCACCTACCTCCAGCACGTGATTCGCAATCGCCCCGAACCCGCCTCGCTCCGAGCCGCTGGCGCCTTCAACTACCTCCAGACCAGGGGAAGAAGGTTCCCCGGCTTCGAATGGGACGAGCACGACGACGCGGTGGACGAGACACCCTGCGGCCCCGACGACGTCCGAGCGGTCCGCGACTTCGCGTACGAGCAACTGGGGACGGGACGCGTCGCCGCCGTCGACTTCTGGCTCGGGCGGCAGGCCGCGGGCTTCCACCTGTACCGGTCGGTGCGGACCGGCGACGTCGTCGGCGTCCTGGGCGTGCTGAGCTTCGACCGTTGGGACGCGGTCGAAACGGTGATCGACCCCGTAGTCGCGGCCGCACGTGATCACATCGCGGCGAGCCGCGAGCTGCGCCCCGGACAGCAGGTGGACCTGGTGCGCTTCGCTCTGGCCAGCAGGCGGGCACCCGAACTGACCGCCACCTCAGCCAGGATGGCCGCCCGCGTCACCTGGAAATTACTCAGACACCAACAGTTGGAGTGGACGATGCACGCCGTCAATGACGTGGACGAGCAGTCTGCGCGGCTCCTGGAGTTCGCCGACTTTCGCCAACTCCCGCGCGGCCCCAGGCTCGCGGAGCAGCGGGTGCGTCTCTTCGCCCACGACTGGGGCACTCACCGGGGCGACGAATGGAGTGACCTGCTGGACGACCGGATGTTCTTCGGGCTGCGGACGCCCGGAGTCGCCAGCCTGCCGAGCACCAGTGTGCTGTCCCGGGCGTCCTTCGACCGCGCCGTACACGACGCGCTGCGTGACTGGCACCAGCGGGAACGGCTGGCCACCAACCCGCTGCTGCACGCCTCCTTCGTCGCCAGCCGCCCCGGCGACCAGGAGAACCTGCGCCGACTCATCGTGGGGGCCATCAAGGCGATCGACAAGGACCCTAAGGCGAAGATGCAGCGAGCCGTCGTCTGGGCCACGTACGTGAGGGGCGGCAGTACTCAGCAGGCCGTGGCCCGCGAGTTCTCCCTGTCCTTCAGCACCTATCGCCGCTATCTGAAACGAGGAATCGAGAGGGCGTGCTGGCATCTGTGGGAACAGGAGGTGACCTACAGGGCACAAGCCGCAGTATCCCACTTCAACACCTCCGGACCTGCGACGACCTGGTAGCCGTTGGCAGGGGGCGGCGTGTCCGGGGCCTATCGGGCAGAGATAGCGCCGTCAAAGCGGCGGGATTACAGCGGCCTCTAACTTTCCCCTCAGAGATCGACACCGCCCGAGGGACCCCAGGAAGAGGCAGCAGGCCACTATGAGGAACACCGACGTACGCGCCAAGAAGCTCGCCGCCATCATCGCCATCGGCGCGGCCCTTGTAGTCCTGGCCCCCACCGAGGCCGCCACCCACCTCCGCACCGCCACGGCCGCCCAGACGGCCACGGACGGTGTCATGGACGAGACCAACCCCTGGACCCGCCACCGCCTGCAGACACTTCCCCGGACAGACGACCGTCGACAGGTCGCGGACCCTTCTACTGTGTCCGCATAGATCAGGGCGGATGTGACACCGCTGACGGCTTCGACGTCGGACAGTGAGGCGCAAAGCGGAGGAACTGCTTCCTCCGCCCTCTTGCCAGGGGCCTGACCTCGATGTCAGGGGACGCGGTCAGGACCGCCGACACGCTGCTGGTCGCCGTCGGCTTGGCACGAGCTTTCCTACCCCCGCCCACCTCGCCGCCTACGCCGGCCTCGCCCCGACCACGAAGTCGTCGGGGACCTCGATCCACGGCGAACACGCACCACGCGGCGGCAACCGGCAGCT
Source organism: Streptomyces sp. NPDC087310 (assembly GCF_044744405.1). Taxonomy (NCBI): domain Bacteria; kingdom Bacillati; phylum Actinomycetota; class Actinomycetes; order Kitasatosporales; family Streptomycetaceae; genus Streptomyces; species Streptomyces sp. NPDC087310. Next base: position 385,138 of record NZ_JBIUYF010000007.1, read on the forward strand.
CAACTGCGCAATGTTCCTGTGTGCGTCCGCAGCCCTGCACGACCCCGCCTCCCGCACATATCACGACAAAGGCCGGACCCGAGGGAAGAACCCCACGCAGGCGCTTCTCCGCCTGGCCCGACAACGGATCAACGTGCTGTTCGCGATGCCCCGCGACGGCAAAGGTGAACGTCCTCTCGCCCCCAGTACCCCTCTGCCGAGAGCCAACTATTGACAGCAGCCATCTTCCGGTCACCTTCTCGGTCAGCTTCCACCAACCGGACAACGGCGGCGCCAGGCCGCTGCACCCCATCCGACCACACCGACCAGAGGAGCCTCGTGCGTAGCCCAACGAACCCCACACCTGTGCGCCGCAGTAGCCTCCGGATACCCGGCGGCGAACAGCGGTCCGTTCCGGTACGGCCGACCCTGGAGGAGAGGCTCGCCGCCGTCATGCCCCTGGACGAGCGCCAGCGCAAGCTGGTGGCACTGCTGCTCGCCGGGCACACGGACGCGAGCGCGGCCGGCCGGCTCGGCGTCAGTCCCCGCACGGTGACGAACATCCTCCGCTCGCTCATGGACAGACTGGGGGTGGACAACCGCTTCCAGTTGGGGGTGGCCATCGGCAGCAGGATGCGCGTGCCCGACCGGCCGAACCACCCGTCCCGGCCCGTCCCGTTGTCGGGCGAGCCGATGCCCGAGTTCGGCGTCCCGATGCCGTCGGCCCGCCGCGAGGCCGGTGCGTAGGCCCCGCGGCGGTCGTGGCCCGGAGATCCGATCAGCCACCGACAACGATGTCAAACGGCCTCACCGTCTGCGTGACCCCCGGGGCTCGTCCGTACCGGCATCTTCGACCAGGCCCCTTGGTTCATCCGGACCCATGTCGCGCTGACCGCGCCGTTGCCCGGCCAACAGCCTTGAAAAGGCGGCACATGACGTCGTGCAGGGTCTCCTTGCCGGCGAAGGGTCTTCGGCCTTCATGGGAAACAGCCCGGCGCCTTCGGAGACGCGTACGCCATCCGCACGGACGCTGTGGTCATTGACGCTGGGCGGAAAGCTGCCCTACCGTCCCCGGCAGCATTGAAACCTTTCAACAACCGCCGGGACGCGTAGCGGCCGGCCGAGGGAGACTCGATGAACGACGGCCCGCACAGCCGCAGACACGTTCTCCAACTCGGCGCCGCGGCAGCGGCGGCCGCCGCGACCGGTGCGGCCACCTCCTGGGGACCCGCGCACGCCGCCGAGCCGGGCGGTCCGGCGGACCTCTCCACCGTCCCTGACGCCGCCGACCGGCCAGGCACCTCCGACCGCCCCGGCGCCTACTCGCCCGCCCGGTTCGCGCACCCCGGTACGGACAGCATGCCGCTGATCCTCTGGTTCTGGAACGGCACGGTGACCCCCGCCCTCGTGGACAGCGACCTCGCCGACATGCGGGACAAGGGAGTGACCGAAGTCCTGGTCTTCCCCTTCGACACCCCGGCCCTGCGCCCCACGTTTTTCACCGAGGCATGGTTCGACATCATCGAGCACACGCTCCGCGAGGCCGACCGCCACCACATGCGACTGTGGCTGTTCGACGACGACTTCTTCCCGAGCGGCCGGGCGGGCGGGTTCGTGGTGAACGGCGGCCGGGTCGGCGACCGCGTCCACCCGCCGCGCCCGGACCTGCGGGCCAAGAACCTGGCCCGGAGCAGTGTCGAGGTCGCCGGCGGTACGGTCGTCCCACTGGCCGCCCGCGCGCTGTCCGTCGCCGGCGGACGGCTGATCGCGGACGCCGCCGCGTACGACGGTGTCCGCGTCCTGAAGGAGGGTGCCGACTGGGCCGACTGCACGGTCACCGCCACCGTCCGTGTCGAGCGGGCCACCGCCGGTCTGCTGGTGCGCTGCTCCGACGACCTCAACGGCTACCTGGCCGATCTGCGCGCGGATGGCGGCCTCGACATCTGGCGGCAGCGGGACGGCGGATTCACCCTGCTGCACCGGGGTGACTCCACGCCGGGGTTCGACGCCACGGCCGACCACACACTCCGACTCTCCCTGCGCGGCCCGGTCATCACACCGTCGCTGGACGGTGCCGCCCGCCCGCCGGTGAGCGACACGACGTACGCCACCGGCACCGTCGGCGTACGCGCCGCCGCCACCCAGCGCTCCTCCTGGGACAGCCTCACCGTCACCGACCCGGCCGATGCCGCCCTCTACGCCCAGACCTTCGAAGACCAGTCCGCGGTAGGCGAGTTCGAGACGCCGGCCGCCCTCGGCGAAGTGGTCGCCGCGGCGGCCCGCCCCGCCGGAGCCACCGGGAGCGACACGGTCCCGAGGATGATCGACCTCACCGCCGCCGTACACGCCGGCGGCGTCTGGACCGCCCCCGCCGGCCGGTGGCAGGTCGACATCCACACCTCCCGGCCGCTCGCCGACGCCACCGGCAGCCGGCGGAACTACCTCGACCTCCTCGACGACGAGGCCGTGGACCTCTTCATGGACATCGTGCCCGGCGAGTACCTGCGCAGATTCCCGTGGGCCGTGGGCGGTGTCCTACGCGGATTCGCCGACGACGAGCCCTTCGTGGCGTCCGCGGACGCCGGCTGGGGACAGCCTCCCTGGTCCCCGGGCCTCCCCGCCGAAATCAGCGGGCTGGCCCCGAAGGCGGGCCTCGGGATCGTGCTGTCCGCCGTCCTCGACGACCTCGGCGACCAGGGGGACCGGCTGCGCGGCGTCTTCTGGCGCGCGGTCTCCAACCGGTTCTCCGCCGCCTACTACCGGCGTCTCGGCGCGTGGATGGGCGAGCGCGGACTCGATGTCATCTCCAACCCGCTGTGGGACGAGTACGGCCCGGCCGAGCAGATCAAGAGCACCGGCAACCTCAACACCGCACACCAGTGGGCGCAGGTGCCGGGCACCGACCTGATCTTCGACCACTACCGGCGCGGGTACCACCGGATCCTGCCGCGCTGGCCCGCGAGCGCGGCCCATCAGACGGGGCGCACCCGCGTCTACCTGGAGGCCATGGGTGGTACGGGGTGGAGCGTGACACCGGCCCTGACCCGCGAGGTCATCGGGGCGTTCGTCGTCCGCGGAGTCAACAAGGTCCTTCTGCACGCCCGGTTCTCCGACCGGAACGACATCGTCTTCCCTCCGCCGTTCCAGCCGGCCAACCCGTGGTGGGACCTCTCCCGGCCGCTCAACGAGTGGATCGGCCGGCTGGTCGAGACGGCCCGGGCCACGGCCGGGGCCCGCACCGCGCTCGTGCAGCCGCAGCGGGCGGCGGAGTCGCTCCAGGACCGCCCCGAACAGAGCCGCCTCGACGAGGAGTTCACAGCCGCCGTCCACGCCCTGGAGGACGTGCAGATCGACTTCGACTTCCTGGACGAGGGCGCGCTGGACCGGGACCCGGCACTGATCGAACACGCCCGGCCGCGCGGCTCCCGGCTGGTGGTCGGACGCCAGGAGTACGGCATCGTCGTCCTGCCGCACACGCCCGTGCTGTCGGTAGGAGCAGTGGAGTCACTCACCGCCTTCGTCAAGGGCGGCGGTGTGCTGGTGGCGATCGGCGAACTGCCGCGGCGCGAACCGGACGGCAGGGAAGAACAGTTGACACGGGCTCTGGCCCGGCTCTTCTCCGGCGTTGGGGCCTTCCGGGCACACCGCGCGAAGGACCCGGCGGAGGCGGCGGCGACCGTGGCGGCGTCGGGAGGGGCCGCCGCCACACTGGTGCCCGCCACCCCCGACATCCGGGTGCTGCGTCTGGAACGCGGGGGCCGGCAGGCGTTCCTCCTGCACAACGAGCGGCCGGAGGCGGTACGGCTCACCGCGACGTTCCCGGCCCTGGGCGTACCGGAGATCTGGGACCCGGACACCGGGGAGACCGCCACGGCGGGCGTCTGGCGCACGGCGCCGACGCGATCGGGGACCGGTACGGACGTACCCCTGACGCTCGAACCGAAGGCGACGCTCGCCGTGGTCTTCCGCCCGCCTACCCGCACCACACCACCCCCGCACGCGGTCGAGTCGAGCGCACCGGTGGAGAACGTGACGATCGACGGCCCCGCCCGCGGGACCGCCACCGTAAGCGTCTCGCACGCGACGACGGCGACGGTCCGGGTCGAGGCCCGGCACGGCGAGCGCCGGTACGCCGGAACCCTCACCGTCACCGACCCGCTGACCCCCATACCGCTGGACGGCGACTGGAGCCTCCGCTTCGACCGCGACGGCGAACAGCCCACCAGCCGCCCACTCGCCACCTGGACGGACCTGCGCCCCTCCTACTCGGGCTCCGCCGTGTACGAACGCCACATCACCCTCGAAGCCCGCACCCTGTCCGGCCGCCTCTGGCACCTGGACCTCGGGGACGTGCGCGACGTGGCCGAGATCACCGTCAACGGCGTGCGGCTCCCCGTCCGCCTGTGGGCGCCCTACCGCGCGGACGTCACCACCGCCCTGCGCGCGGGCACCAACTCCGTACGCGTACGGGTCACCAACACGGGCGCCAACGCCCACGGCGAAACGGCCGCCTCGGGCCTCCTGGGCCCGGTGACCCTGCACCCCGAACGCCGCGTCGAGGTCCCCCTCACCCGCACCCCCAACAGGCTCTGAGGCGGCCCGGTCAGCTCAGGCCAGGCGCACGGGGGCGTTCCCAGGTGCGATGAGCCGGCGGAAGTGCTCGACGAGCGACCTGACCAACGTTGGGATCGCGCAGGACCACCCCGAGTTCTATGTTGTCGGCCAGGGCCAGGTCCGTGAGATTTCCGCCCTCCCGCAGCCCCTTCTCGGCGACCCCGACCTGGCGTCGAAGTGTTGCTCGAACTCGTTCCACTCGGTGCTGGTCGGGGTCTCCACGCCGCCTACGCACTGGCCACCGCCATAGACCCCGATCGGACCGTCCGCTCCGCTTTCCGCACCCGTCGTTGGCGGACGGGGCTGAACTGTCCTCGTTCGCGGGCATCTCTGGTACCTGTCATCAGGCCCTACAGCCAGGCAGATCGAGCGCGGCCTCGTCTCTCACCCAGCACGAGTTTTCCCTGTGCTGGTTTGGAGCTGACCTCGGAGGGCCAACGACGGCAAAACCGCAGCTCGTAGCTCTGATCGGATGAGTTGTCGTACCACTCGATGGTGGTGCCGATGCGGCTGGCGGCGACGATGCGCATCAGGACGGCGGGTGCCGGGGGAGCGGGTACTGCGGAGGCCATGTGCGCCACTTCCTCGTGTGAGGTGGGGAGGGGTAGGTGTCGGCACACGGTGGAAACACGCAGGTCAGGCGCACATGTGGTGGGGCAACGTAGTTCGAGGGCTAGCTATGCGGGCAGCCACCATGTCGGCTCACGGAAGGGCGGTTCAGGAGCTCGAAGGCGGTCGAAACGATTGGTGTCTGGCACGCGTAGTTCAGGATGATTTGGCGATGCGGTGCTGACTCCCGTGCTGACTTTGTGCTGACTACGCTCCGTTGAAGTAGGACATCTTGGGGCTGATCGACTCAGGGCCGTTGCGTGGTGGCGACCTGACTGCGAGGCCGACCCGGCTCTGCCACTCGGCTCTGCGGCACGGACGAGGCGTTGCGCCGGCGCGTGGTGCGCGTTCGTCCCAGCAGATTCTTCGTCTGCGGGTGGTGCAGGGCTGGTGTGCAGGTTGACCTGCTTAATTGCTCAAATTGGATGTGGATGATGGCTGCTTGGTCCGTGCAGGGTCCTGATCTTGGTCCGCACTCTGGGCTTGGACGAGGATCCAGGGGCGCGGACAGCTCTGCTTGCAGAGCGGCTTCCGTGTAAGGGGCCCAAGACTGGCGAGTGGCTTTGGTGCGAAGTGGCTGGATTGTGGGCTCTATGTACCTCCGAGTTTTCGGTGTGCTGATGGCCCTGTGGCTTCAGCCGGTACTTCAGCAGGGAGGTCTGGCATCATGAGTGGTGATGCTGAGAGATGGCGGTCAAGGAATGGCAAAGCGCCTCTGAAGCAGCAGGTCAGGAAGAGTGCTTCCCGCGCGAGCGGGGGTGAACCGGCCACGCATAATTCCGGTTATGCGCGGCATATGTGCTTCCCGCGCGAGCGGGGGTGAACCGAGGTTCGGGGCCGCGGCGAGGACCGGCGCGGTGTGCTTCCCGCGCGAGCGGGGGTGAACCGTCGCTCGGCTGGCTCTTGGCGTTCGTCGCCTAAAGGGTGTTGCGGAAGGTTCGGCTTGGGCAGGCCGAAGTGGTTCCTGACCTGCTGTTTCACCGTGTCATGGCGAGGTTGTGCATGGAAGCGACGGCCTGGACGGCATGGTGAAGTCCGTCGCCTCGTTGTCGGCAGTCGCGCAGGATCTTCCAGTTCTTCATCCGGGCGAAGGTGTGCTCGACACGGGCTCGCACCCTTCGGTGTTCAGCGTTGTCCTCCTCCTGCCCGCGCAGGAGGGGGCGACCGGCTCTCCTGCGGTGCGGGACGATCAGGCCGGTGCCGGGGTAGGCGCCGTCCGCGATGACCGTCGTGCTCACCGCCAGGGCGGGCAGGTCCGACTCGCGCCAGACATGTGCGTCGGCCTTGCTGCCTGGCGCCGGCCGGGCCGCCGCGATGACCAGGCGAGTGTCCGCGTCGATGATGACCTGCACGTCTGCCGAGAACCGGTAGTTGCGTGACGAGGCGCCGACCTTGCGGTCGCGGACCGGAACCAGGGTGCCGTCCACGATCCACAACCGTTCGGTGTCCGCCACCGGTCGCGGAGCCCACTCCAGCGCGAGCAACGGACGGAGCCGCTGGATGACCCGGCAGACCGTGGCCGGAGAGATGCCGAACAGCGGCGCGAGCTGCCGCATGGTGAGGTTCGTGCGGTAGTACACGGCCACCAGCAGCACCCGGTCCGGCAGCGGCAGACACCACGGTCAGCCACCACCCGGCCCGTTCCCGCCCCGTTCACGCACCGCCTCCACCAGCTCGGCGAACCGATCCATCCGCAACCCCGTGAACGCCTCCACCCAGACCGGCTCAGCCCGCAACACCCCACCCATACAGACAAAATGCCCAGAACCGAGCCTTGTGCAACACCCTTTAGGGCGTGTGTCGGAAGTGCTTTAGGTTTGCTGACGTGAGTGCGCGGGGGCGGAGTTACAGATATGTCGGGCCGGTTGAGCTGAGGGCTGCGGTCCGGCCTGGCGGTGGCGGGTGCCGAATCGGCTCGGCGGCTGACTTCGACGGCTGGATCGCTGAGCGATCGGCAGCAGAACTGACCGAACCGTTCACCTTCGTGGTCGGCACGGATGGTGTGCTTCGGCTGGCGCCGCGGCGAAGTGAGCACGTGGCCTGCGCTGGCGGGGACATGGTTCTCAGTGCCGGCGAGATCAGCTTCATGCGTGAGGCAGGCCGGTGGGCCGTGGGCGAGGTCAGCAACCAGTCCACCGGATACTGTCCGGACGTCACCTCCTGGTCGGCAGTCGCTCATGCTCTGGACGACGTAGAGCTTGGGCGGCCCTCCGGCTTCACCCATGAGGTGGTGTTCCGGCGGTGCCCCGACTGCCAGGAGCACAACATCGTGCGCGAGGACGACTTCGTCTGCGTCTTCTGTGGCAGCGATCTGCCGGAGGCGTGGAACGTGGATCCCGCCGTGTGACGGCTGCGGGGCACAGCCACTCGTTGATGGCAGCGACGAGGACAGTCGCTTCGTAGCGGACCGCAAGCTTGTCGTATCGCGTGCCGACGGCGCGGTGCCTCTTGAGGCGGTTGATCCCGCACTCGACCGCGTGACGCTAGCGGTAGTCGACCGGGTCGAACTGCGGCGGCCGACCGCCGCAGGAGCTGAGTTTCCGGCGATTGCGGGCCTGGTCGGCCTAGTCGGGGATGGTGCAGCGGATCCTGCGGCGGTGCAGGTAGGCGCGGTTCCGGCCCGTCGGCCGGGGGAACAGCCGGAGGCTCGGGAAGGCCCAGGTCGTGGAGTCTCTGACCTGGGCTTTCCGTACTCAGCGGAGGCGGGCCTTCGTGAGGGCTATTGCACGTCGACGTAGTCCGCCGCAGAGGAGACTGCCGGGGTGGTGGACGTGCCTGCGAAGGAGTAGCGGAAGTAGCCGTCCGTCGTGGCCTTCGTCGTTGTCCTCAGGTTGCCCTTGCTGTCCGTCGTGACGGTCTTGAGGGTCTTGTAGGCGCTCGTGCCCTTCTTCTTGAACTGGAGCTTCACCGGCTGCTTGGTGTAGCCCTCGTACTTGTAGGTCTCCCAGTTGGCGCGGGTCAGGGCGCCCGTTACGGTGATCGTCTTGTTCTTCTTCACCGGTTCCGGCGAGGCGTTGACCGTCAGCTTGGAGTTGCGCAGGACCTTCGCCTTGGCGGCGGAGTCCTTGGTGATGTAGTCACCGTCGTTGGCCAGCGCGTGGGCTCTCACGGTCCAGGTTCCGGCGGTGGTGTTGTCCTGGGGGTGGATGCGCGGGTTCATTCTCAGCGTGTATGTGCAGGTGGTCGTGGTGGAGCTCTGACTCGCGCACTTGCCCGCGATGTTGTCGGGGGCCACGAGACCGTAGTAGTCGCCGTTCGGGAGGGGCGTGTGCCACATGAGCGGGAAGGTCCTTCCGGCCTCGATGCCCGAGTCGTCCGTGGCGGTCACTGCGATGGTGAACGTCTTCACGTCCGTGGTCCCCAGGACGATGTCCTTACCCCCGTTGACGACCACCTTCGCGATCTTGATGTTGCCCGAGGAGTCATCCGCCTGGGCAACCCCCGGAATCGCGAGCGCGGAGAGGGCGAGTGCCCCCGCGAAGCCTGCCACGGCGGTGTGGTGATGCATGAAGGCGTTTCTCCCACATTCAGCGTCTCAGGAAAATCCCGGGGCGGAGCTGGCAAAGCCCACCCGGCACGCGGATGGCATCGGAGATGACCATCGGGCCACGGGAATGGTTGCCCACCGAACACGATGAACAGGCCGCTTCGTACGGGAAGTTCAACGAGGAGCCGACTCTACTGGGCGGGCCTCTGGCGAGGTTCCGCGGCCCCGATACCCTCCACTGGTGTTGACCGGGACTGAAGGGAGCCGCCCCTTTGTGTCCGACGTCGAGGGCGACGGGCGGGTGCGTTTCGGCGAGCCTGGTCTCTCCGGAGCCGGATGTATCCCTGCTCGGCGCGGCGCTGCTCGCATACCTCGGCTCGACACCGTCCTGGACGCCGTACGCGACCGCCTCATTCGCACCCGTGCATCGCGGAGCCCGACGGGCTGTTCGGCGAGGGCGCGGTCGAGGAGACGGGCGTGACAGGATCCGCGCCGACAGTACGTGTGGCGAAGCACCGCCGCACCGGCGTGCTGGACGGTGCAGAGCTGTGCGTCGATGATCTGGACGGCGTGGGGACCTTCCTGGAACTGGAACGCATCGTGGACAAGGAGACCGACGAGGCATCAGTGCAGGCAGAGTTGGCCGCTGTGGTGTCCGGTCTGGATGTCGCGTGCGAGCGGACCACCGAGACGTACGCCGGGCTGGTCGGCCGGAGCTAGCATCCGGCATCCAGACGGGTGAGGATCGCGGACGTCACCGTGGCGGGTGCTTCCTCGCCCAGCTCGTAGTGGAGAACGCGATGGCCTTGACCCGCCATCTCTGCCGCGACCTGCCGGTACAGGTCGTGTTCCCGCTGCTGCTCGGCGGTGCGTACGGGGTCGCCGGTGACGATGACCGTCAGGTCCGGAACCGGGGCGGTGGAGGTGAGGTGACGCAGGTAGTCGGGGTCGACGCCACGAGCCGGATACGGGGGCTTCCGCAGGGTGAAGTGTGGTGTCGTCCCGCACGAGGTTCCTCGTATCCGCGGGTGGCGGAGTTGATCACCGCCCGGAAACGCCTACCGCGACCGCAGCGCCGAGCTCGGGCCAGCGCCACCATCATCGGCCGCTACGACCGCGTCATCCCCCGCGCGCCTCGCGACACTGCTGGCCACGTTCTGGCGCGACCGCCTCATCGGATCGTTCCACAGGGGACGGACGGCGGGCGCGAGCCGGGCCGCCGTCCGTCCCGTTGCTGCCCCTCCCGCAGAGCGGCCGCGAGTGGTGAGCATGCGTCGGCCCCTGAGTCCTGCGCACCGCCCGATTCCCCGGGCGACTCGTGCTGGACCATCCGTGCACTGCACGTACGCCGGTGTCACAGATCTGCCAGGGTGAGGAGCCGGTGCATGTGTGCGAGCGGCAGGCGGGGGTTGCCGGCGGCGGTGGCCGTGACGAACTCCGATGGATCCGCGAGCAGTTGTGTCAGATCCCGGGTCGGAAGCAGGGGGTGCGTCGCGATCGCGCGGCGCACTGTGTGATCGGGATCGGTGGCCAGGCGGCGGACGAGTTCCACCGGCAGGCCGGGGTCGGGGGGAGCCAGTTGCCGCATTCTCGGGTCGGGGTCGGTGGCCAGCCGCCGAAGGACCTCCACCGGGAGGGGGAAGTCGTCGGCCGGACGCCATCGGCTCCTTTTCTCCGGGCGGTAGCCGCGGTCGATGCGTTCGGCGGTGGCAGGGTCGATCCGGTGACGGGCGTGCAGGGCCATCGTCGTGCGGACGCTGCTCTCCGCGTCGTCGAGCAGCCGGGCCGACACCGCCTCCGGGAGACGGTCGGACATCGCGGCCGAGACGCGGAAGCAGGTGTAGGGCGAGTCTGCGTACGGCAGGGGGTCGGCGGTCACCCAGGGCAGACGCAGTGTTCGAAGCTCCATTCGCGCCAGCTCGTTCATGAACTGACGTTCCAGTGCGTCGTCGTCCAGGAGATGGGCGTCGGCCAGGATCCGGGCGTGGATTGCGGTACGGGTCGGCTCCGGGGTGTCCTGACGGGCGAAGACGCGGAGCCTGACCTGTGGGCTGGGGTCTTCTGCCAGCATCTCGCGAAGCCACGGCGGCAGGTCGGGGTGGGTCGCGAGTTCCTCCAGCACCTCCTCGTCCGGATCGTCGGCCAGACGGAGGGCCGTGCCGGCCTCCAGCGCGCAGTGGCGCACCGCTCCGGCGCGCGTGACCGGGGCGGCGAGCAGTACCGGGAGCAGGTCGGCGGGGAAGGCTGGGTGGGGGAGTCGTGGGTAGTAGGTCGCGCAGGCCGCCGCACGCACCGAGTCCTCCCGGTCCGTCAGCAGGCGCCGGCGCACCGCTTCCGGGGCTTGTGTCCACCATGCGGCGAGGGTCGCCCGGATCTTCGGGTCCGGATCGGCCGCCAGCCGGGTGCGCAGATCCGTGGGTACGTCATCGCTCTGCGCGAGCTCTCCGCGAACTCGTGGGTCGGCGTCGTTGGACAGCCGCTCGAACAGCTCGTACGGCGCGCGGTCGGCGCCGACGACCACGGCCGTGCGTATCGCCGGGTCCGGGTGCTCGGCGAGTGTCATCCGAAAGGTGTGCGGGAGGCGGCGGTTGAGGGCGAGTGAGTGTGTGAGCCAGTGGTCGTCGAGGGCGATGATCTCGGAGATCATGTCGCTGGTCAGGTCCGGGCGCTTGGCGACATGGCCAAGGCCCTTGCGGCGGGTGAAGAGGCGGCGGATGGCCTCCGGCGGCAGCGCGGGGTTCTCCGCAAGTCCCTCCAGCGCCTCGTCGAGGTGGACTGGCGGAGGCGCGTCGTCCGACATGTCGACTGACCCTTCTGGCTCCGGGGCTGACCGCCGAGTCTCGCATACGCGGTCCTCCCGGGAGCGGGTGCTGCGGGGGCGTGGGCGAGCTCGGCTGCCGCCCGAACTCGTCGGCGCGGCGCTGCTGGACGGTGTGATCCTCTGGCCCTTGGGCGTCCGGCTGGACGATCTCGCCTCCGCCGCCGACGCGTTCTCTCTGGTCCTGCTCGGTGAGCGGAGCTACGAGGGCGACCAGGTTACGGCCGGCCACGTCCTGATCGGTGACATCACGGCAGCCCGCGATGTCACCGCGTATCCGGCCGGGCTGGGCCGCACCCGGATCGCCGCCGTCGGGGGAGAAGACGCAGTCGATCGTTCCCGCACCGTCATCACCCGGAGCCGACCGCGCAAGAGCACGAACAGGGAGGACGCCACGGGCGCCTCTGGCAGCGGACCTGTTGTGCGTCAGAGTGCCGTGATCAGGCGGCGCCCTGCGGATCACGGGGTGGGTCGGGTGGCGGATCCTTGCGCAGGGTGGTGGTGATGGCGTCGCCGACCTCCCTGGTGAGGGCGGGCCGTTCGCCGGTCAGGCCGAGTTCCTGGGCCAGGGTGATGGCGTGCAGGTCGACGGTGGCCTCGACGAGATCGGCGAACAACGCCGTCGCCGTGCGGCCCCGGGTCCATGCCGTGGCGGCGACGACCGCGGCGGCGGGCAGCGCCGGCCACCACCAGGCGCCAAGCAGCAGGTACAGCGCGGCCCATCCGGCGAGCCCGAAGGCGGCGCCGTATGCCTCGCGAGCGGTGAGGAGTTCGGCCCGGACGGCATCGGGCACCGTCAGCCAGAGCCGGGGCCAGGCGGCGCCGAGGTCCAGGTCGTAGGCGTCATACACTCGCTGGTCGGCCGCGTGGAGGCGGTCGCCGATCCAGGTGGGCCGCCGGGGGCGGACGAGGGCGATGGCGTCGCGCCGTTCGATGGCCCTGGCCAGTTCGGCGCGGGTCCCGGCCGCCTCGCACGCCGCGTCGGCCCGCCGCCAGCGCTGGACGCGCCGCCGTATGAGAAGGCGCCCGGGCCACCGGTCGCCCCGACTGGTCCACAGATGCTCCACGATGACGGCCGACGCTCTGGTGCATAGTCCGGCCAGCGTGGCCGCCGCCAGTACACCGGCGGCTACGAGGAGGATCGCACCGGCGTTGGAGGCTCCTGGGTGGGCGGCCAACCGGTCCATGGCAGACTGGAGTTCAGCCAGGTCCAGGGCGTGAGCGTGTCCCAGTACGACGGCGGCGGCCACACCGGCGAGGTAGACCAGCCCGGGCAGGACGAGAAGGGCGAGCCACTTCTCGGCGGCCTTACTGGCGAGGGCGGACAGAAAGGTGGTCACAGCCGGGCCCGGCCATAGACGAAGGGACGGCCCGTCATCGCGCACACGGGGGCCTCCGGGTACAACTCCGCGCTCGACAACCGCTCGCAGGGGTGGGCGGCGGGGCAGGTCCACCGGTGCACCAGCGGACGGCCGGCGCTGTTACCCGGCAGAGTCGGCAAGCCCTTCGCTGCCCTGGTCACGATGCCGAAGCCGGCCGCGGCCATCCGGTCGTCCAGGGTGTCCAGCCGACGCTCCAGCACGGAGCGTGCCACAGGTTCCTCTCCGCGCAGCGCCGCAAGGACAGCCGCGACGAGTTCCGCCGCACCCGCCTCACGCGCCGCCTCCTCCAGCTCGCCCGCACTCATGAGTGTGCACACGCGACTGAGCCGTTCCGCGAGTTCGTCCACCGAGGGCTCCCTGCCTTCGCGATCGCCATGTCAGTCGCATGATCCCGGATGTGGTGACTCTACGGGCATGATTCGGCACAACCCGCTACGATGGTCCTGTTGGTGTGGTGCCAGCGTGGTGCCGGGACACCGCGGGGGACCAGAGGGAAGCAATGAGTAAGTTAAAGCGCCGCAGACTGCTCTTCATGGCCGCAGTGCACGAGATGCGGGGCACCGACCCGTCCAACGTGCTGGCCGGGCTGCACGAACTCGCTGCCGAAGATCCGTACGATCTCGATGTGCTGCTCAGTGCCGCGGAACTGCTCTCCGATCGCGCCGACCGCAGAACCGGCACGGCGCGGGAATCGGATCTCGCGGCCTCGATCGCCTTGTTGCATCGCTGCGTTCCGTTGGTGCCGCCGGGCCACTACGACCGCGGCCGGGTCTTCAACAGCCTGGGGCAGCGGCTGTTCATGGTCGCACAGGGCACGGACTCCCCCGAGCCCGTGGCCGAGTCGGTGCTCGCCTTCCGCGAAGCCGTGGCGGCGACGCCGCACGGCGACAGCATGCGCCAGGTGAACCAGTTCTATCTGGCGGTCCAGCTCTGTGAGCACTTCGAGCGGAGCGGGGACCGGGAAGCACCCGTCGAGGCAGCCCAGGTGGCACGCGAGGGCTACGCCACCGTCCCGCCCAGCGACGAGCTCCGCCCCATGTTCCGGACGGCCCTGATCACCTCGCTGCGGCATCTCGCGGGCGCCACCGCACATGTTGAACCGCTCCAGGAAGCCGTCGGCCTCGCGCGCGATGCGCTGTCCGAGGCCGGCAGCACCTCCGACCGTGCCGGGGCACAGTTCGATCTCGTACGCGCTCTGAGGGCACTGCACGACGCGACGACGGACACGCGACTGCTGGTCGAGGCGGTCGACCTGAGCGAACAGTGCCTTGCGGCCACGCCGCGGCGCGATCCCGAGTTCAACACGCGTCGGACACGTCTCGCATCCGCCGTCAGGATGCTCGCCCAGGACCGCAGGGACCCCGACCTGATGCGCCGGGCCATCGACCTGATGCGGGCGACGATCGAAACGCCGTCGGCGGCCGACGAGCATGCCGACACCCTCATCAACCTCATTCAGTCGCTGGCTTCCCTGCACACCATGACCAGAGACCCGCTCGCGCTCAGGGACGCGGAACTGACCGCCCGCACGGCCCTGACCGCCGCCCCCGCCCCCGCCCCCGGCCCCTGGCGTACAGAGGCACAATTCACCCTGGCAACGATCCTGTTGTACCGCTCCAGCGTGGATACGCGCGGCACGGACGCCGTAGCACTGCACGAGGCGCTGGGGCTGTTCCAGCATGTGGTGGCTGCCACACCGCCAGACCACCGGGAACGTGGCGACCGCCTGTGGCTTCTGGGCGTCACCCTGCACGACTTGGCCAGACACGGCGGCGTCGACACCGCCGCGTGGTGGCGCCAGGCGAGGCATGTGTTGGCCGAGGCCGCGTCCGCCGCCGGACCGCCCAACGTACGGATCAAGAGCTTCCAGCACCTGGGCATCGTGGAGGCCACCCTCGGTGACTCGCACGCCTCACTCGCCGCCTACGAAGCGGCAGTTGCCCTGCTGCCGCAGCTCACCCCGGACTGGCTGTCCTACAGGGGTAACGTCATCGGACTCAGACAGATCGAGGGACTGCCGGACGGTGCTGCTGCCGCCGCACTGGAGCTCGGCAGACCGGAACGGGCACTGGAACTTCTGGAGTTGTCGCGCGGAATCCTGCACGGCCGGACCCTGGAGGCCCGTGACCTCAGGTTGCTGCGGCACCGGTCACCCCAGCTCCACGCCGAGTTCCTGCGGCTGCGCGCCGCTCTCAACGCCCCTTCCCACGACGGGAACTGGGACGACCTGATGCGCCGGATCCGGAGCCTCGACGGCTTGTCAGGCTTCCTGCGGGCCCCCTCCGTCCAGGCGCTGCGCCACCACGCCGATCAAGGCCCCGTAGTGATCGTGAACGTCGCCGAGCGCCGCTGCGACGCACTTATCCTGCGGGCGGACGCCGAACAGACCGTCCTGCCGGTCCCGTTGACCGGCCTGACCCAGGCCGACGTCGTCGCTCACCTCCTGCGCCTGTCCCGTGCCGTCTTCGCCGCCCCGAACGACCCGTCGCTGCTCACTCGTCGGGACGCCCAGCGGGACCTGGACGAGATCCTGCGCTGGCTGTGGGACCGCGTCACCGCACCCGTGCTCGACGCGCTAGGCACCCCCGCCCGTTCCTCCGATACGCAGCCCCCGCCCCGCATCTGGTGGTGCCCCGTCGGCCTGATGGCGTACTTCCCGCTCCATGCCGCCGGCCATCACGACAGCGGCGGGAAGGCGACGGTGATGGACCGGGCTGTCTCCTCCTACACCACCACCGTTCGCGCCCTGGCAGACCGGGTCAGTCCCCCGGCTGCCGGAACGACCCTGCACACGCTGGTCGTGGCCGTGCCCGACGCCGAGAACGCCCCCTCGCTGCCGGGCGCGGCGGCAGAGGCTGCGGCGCTCACGGAACTGCTGCCGAACGCCGTGGTCCTGTCCGGCGCGCAGGCCACATACGAGAACGTCGTCCGCGCGCTGCCCGCCTGCCCCGTCGCCCATTTCTCCTGCCACGGCCTCACCTTCTGGGAGAAGCCCGCCGTCGGCATGCTGCTGCTCCACGACCACGTCACCCGGCCGCTGACCGTGGAACAGCTATCCGCCATGGAACTGCCCTACGCGGACTTCGCCCACCTGTCCGCCTGTAGTACCTCCAACACGCACCCGTCCCTCACTGACGAGGCACTGCACATCACCGGGGCCTTCCAACTCGCCGGATACCGACGCGTCATCGGCACCCTCTGGCCGGTCAACGACACCACCTCGGTGGAGATCACTCGCGCGACCTACGCCGACCTCACCCACGGCGGCAGCGCCCCACTCCGCACTGAACGGTCGGCCCAGGCCCTGCACCGGGCCGTATGCGCCCTGCGCGACCGGTATCCGGCCAGCCCCTCACTGTGGGCCGGGTATGTCCACGTCGGTCACTGAGGGGTATCCGTACCCGCAGCTTCACTGCTGGCCGCCCGCAGACCGTCAGAGCGAGGTTTTCGTGGGCTCCGGTACAGGCGTCACCAGCCACAAGAGCGTTCCCATGTTGAGGAGTTCCTCGGCGTGGGCGACGACGGTCTCGGCCGCCAGGACCACGGTCGCCACGGTGAGGTCGCCCCGAAGCAGAGCGACCTGCCTGCTGGCCGAGACCGCCTCGGCCAGCAGTGTCGCCGCGATCCTAGCCCGCTCATCGCCCCACCAGACACGGCTCGCGAACGTCGCGGCGTCCCAGTCGGTCCCGGAACTGACAGTCGCCGGTAAGCGGTCCACGCTTCTCCGCTCCAGCGCCCGGCTCTCGACGTAGGCGAGGGGCACGCTCTGCGCCTTGCCAGGGCAAGCCTTTGCGAAGGCCGGTAGTGCGTCGGAGCGGGTTCCATACAGGTGGTGTGGGTTCCGCGATTGAGTGTCGAATCGCGGAGCGTTGAGCTGGGGTTTTGTTCGAGTCCGCGTCAGTTGTCGTCGACGTCTGTCCGGAGAATCGTGTCCAATCCTCGTGGTCAGATGTTCGTGCCGAGGATGACCCAGTCGAGTCCGGATCCGAGGAGGACATGGAGTTCTTGCTCGGTTTGGAGGTCTCGGTGCTCAGGACGGTTGTCACCGCTACCGAGGTCCACGAAGTCGAGTTCGGCTTCACCGCTGTTCCAGACGGTGATCTGGATGGCTCGGTTCCCGGCCTCGGCAGTCAGCCATGCGCTGTTCTTGAGTCGGCCGTCTTCTGGGGAGTGCCGCAGTTCGGCGGTGATCCCACGTGTGCGGAGAACCGCTTCGTTCTTGGCGAACCATGTCGTGAGCGCGTCAGGGAGGTTCGGCGGTCGATGGCCGCTCGCGGCTGTCGGGTAGGACATCTGCAAAGGCGCGTCCTCGGATCATGTCAAATCCGACACTCGCTTGACACTTTGGCGCGGATTTTAACAGCGAAACGCGGATTCTACAGGTGCTCCGAACATGGCCAGCGCAGGTTGCGGAGGCGGTGATCGAGTCCTACTGGCTGAGCTCGATATGCCACGCCTTCCTCGAAATGAACTGGTGGTCGGCGGCGAGCTCGACCTGTCCGTCCGACTCGTCCACGAGGGCGAGGGCTTGGTGCGATGGACCCGAAGCCCCGCCACCACGGCGGGGCCTCTGTCGGCAGCACCGAGGCCCACCCTGAACGCGAGATGTCGAAGACCCTCACGCGAGGGACGCTGAGGACCGGCATCAGCCTGTGAACCGCCATGGGGGCTCAGTCGGTACAGACCTTCCACTCACCGGTGTAGGACGAACTATCGCCACTGCTGCCGCCGTTGCGGATGTTCCAGACGTTCTTGCCTTTCTTGTCGTAGAAGCGAGCCCACTTAGACATGTTGTTGTCGTAGGACAGGATCTTGTTGACCAGCCCGTACTTCGAGAGTTGCCAGCACGCGCCACTTCGCTTGGTCTGAAACTTCATGGAGGTGTAGCCGTGGCCGGCGTACAGGCACAGGTTTTTGGCAGGACACGGCTCAGCGGCGGCTGCCGTGGGGGCGAGCACGACGCCGGTCGCTGTTACCACCAGTGCGGCCAAGGTGGTCGCTGTCTTTCGCCACATGATGATCACTGCTTCCACTCAGGAGAAAGGACGATCAAGTCGCCTACATGGAAGGAGACTTGACCGATACGCTACGGTTCGGACCGTATCCACCTCAATCGCCCGGACGGGTGACTCGATCACGCCGTAGGCCATGGGTTTTCCCGTGATCATTCCGGGGCCGTCGCCACACCCTTGGAGCCGATCAAGGCCGTTGCCCCCTCGGAACGGAACCCGCCCATACCTGCCCGTACGCCCCAGTGTTGCGCCACTGCGGACCTCTGGGGCGCGAGCCGACAGAAGATCTCTTCACGGTTTACTTACGAAACACTCATCTCATCCCCCACAATGACCCATACGTCAGTTCTTGGGGGGGACTATGCACCGCATCACCGTGGCCGCCGTCGCGGCCGTACTGCTGCTCACCGCCACCGCCTGCGGGGGTGCCGACGAGGTCACGACCAAGCCCAACAAGCCCGCAGCGGCAGCCGAAACAGCGGACCCCGCCGTCGAGGAGGTCACCGAGGAGCCCGCCGAGCCCACGCCGAGCAAGGCGGAGGACGCCGCGATCGGCGACACGATCACACTGAAGGGCTTCGAGGACGGCGAGCAGCTCGACGTCACCGTCAAGAAGTGGGTCGACCCGGCCAAGGGCGGCGACGAGTTCTTCGCCCCCGAGGACGGGAACCGCTGGGTGGGAGCCCAGTTCGAGCTGGTGAACACCGGCACGAAGGTGTACTCCGACAGCCCCTCCAACGGCGCGCAGGTCGCCGACACCGAAGGGCAGCGGTTCGGCACCACCTTCGCGGACATCACCGCCGGCCCGTCCATGACCTCCGACGCCAAGGTCCCGCCAGGAGAGAAGGCACTCGGCTGGATCGTCTTCGAAGTCCCCAAGGGCTCGAAGGTCGCCACCATCCAGTTCGCGATGAACTCGGGCATGGCCGATCAGACAGGACAGTGGAAGGTGTCGTAGGCGCGCAGCCCTGTACGACATGCCGAAGGCCCGCCATGGAGCGGGCCTTCGGCATGCACGACATCGAGACGATCAGTCGGCGAGGCTCGCCCATCAGTAAGTTGCCGCTGTACGGCTTCCAGCAGTGCGTGAGATCCAGGTGCGTGAGGCTGTCCGGGGCGCAGCAGGCAGAGATTGCGTCCGCAGTAAAGGCTTCACCGAGCGCATGGCCCCCGAGAAGGCGTCTAGGCGGCCCTGTGGCGCGATGGGATGTCTCGGAGGATGAAACCCCACACACGAATCTCAAGTATTTGCAGCCCGACTGCTCTGCGGTATGAGACACAGGATGAGCGAATCAGGTGGTTCCCTAGCTTGGGCAGGAAACAGGGGTGGTCTCCGTACGGAGACGGCTCCACGTGGTCGGACGCCGGACTGGCTGGAGAGCCAGATCGTCAGATTGATCGTCATATCAATCAGGGCGAGGTGCAGGGCCCACCTGTCATGGTCAGGCTGTTCGCCGTCGAGCATCGCGCACCTCCTTCCGGCCCCGTGTGGCGATGAGCCAGGAGAGGGGCCGCCATCTCCTCTCGGCCGCGGCCCGGAAGGCGGAGGTGGATGACTACGGACAGTCCGCTGCTCATTACTTGGGAGTGGTCATCGGCTCGGCGGCTGAGGTTTCGCGGATTTTCGCGCCTCGCAACGCCTGTCGCCCTTGATGCTCCCAAGTCCCCGGCGCGGCGGGCATCTGGCGACGGGGCGAAGTCCTCCCTTGGGACACCATGTGATGATCCCGTGCGCGGGGGCTGACTTTCGGCCACAGTGGCGCGTACCGTCAAGTATCCGGCGACGAGGCAGGACCTGACCCGGCCCGTTGCCCCTGCGCCCCCGTGTCCAGGTCGCGGCGGCGCAGCGCTGTCGGCCTCGCTGGGCCTCCCCCTTTTCAGCGGGGCCGCCGCACACCCGCCCCCAGGCGCGCCCGCGAGAGACTGAGTCCATGAGTATCTGGTCCAGCGTCAGCGCAGAGGAGATACACGCCCTCAACGGCGACGACGACGCAGCGAACTACCGCGCCGAGGGCGAACCGACGATCACCGTCGATGTCGCCACCACCGGCCACCACGATCACATTCGGCTCGTGCTCTACGACGGCTGTCCGGACGTCGCCGCGCTCCTGGCGCCCGACGCCGCCCGCGCTCTCCGTGACCAGCTCACGCAGGCACTCGGCGAGAGTGAGAACCGATGACACTGACGACCGACCTGATCGCCTTCGCGCGCGCCCGCCTGGACGACGACGAGGAGGTCGCCCTGCGCTGCGACGGAGACGGCTGCGGAATCTGGACAGCGGCCGGCGACAGCCTCGACTTCTGCCAGGTGGAGATGGGCGACTTCCACCCCGCGATCGCCACCCACGTCGCCCGGCACGACCCGGCCCGCGTCCTGCGGGAGATCCAGGCGCACCGAACGACCGTCGACGAGTACGAGATCGCGCTCTGGGCGCAGGCGGATGCGGACCAGGCCGCCTACTGGCAGGCGCGGTGCGACACCCTGCTGGAGAGCTGCCTACGCATCGCCACCGTGTACGCCGACCACCCCGAGTGTCGGGTGGAGTGGAGCGGCGGAGTCGCGTCTGACCTGCCCTGATTCGGCGCTTGTTGATTTCTTCGTGGATCTGTCGCGCCACGGCTGCGCGGATCACCCGTGCCCGGAAACTGATGAGGCCCACCCCGATGGTGGGCCTTTCGCCATTTCCACCCCATCCCACCCGCCCCTCCCGGATGATGACGGTCCATCCGCATCCCAGGGGGGACCATGCGCAACCGCACCACCACGGCCGCCGTCATCGGCGCCGTACTGCTCGTCGGGCTCGTCGGCTGCAATCCACAGGACCCTGTCGATCCCGAGTCCGCTTCGAAGCCGCCCGCCGCGAAGAACAGCGAAGCGGCAGGCCCCACCGCGAAGTCCGCCGCCGATCATCTTGCCGAGGCCACCGGCGTCACGACCCTCGGCGATCCGCAGGACAACACAGACGCCTGCTCCAACAAGGCCGCGGGCAAAGAGCCGCACGAAAATGACTGCTCGCAGCTCATCACCACCGACACCGTCAGCATCTACGAGTTCAAGACGGCGAAGGTCTCCGCAGACTGGGTCGCGCGGATGAAGAAGAACGGTGACTGGCGGCAGGTCGACCGGTTCGCCCTCGCCTGGACCGCCCGCGACCAGGGCCTTACCTCCGACGGGCGACGCACCGAGCTGGAGACCGCGCTCGCCGACCTGGTGAAGAAGAACAAGTAGCCGTACGGCCCCGGCCCGGCCCGCTGACCACGCGCGGCCGGGTCGACGCCCGCCCACGACGCCCCCTTGTGGCCCGGCATCCTCTGCTGCTCGGCCGACCGTTGCCGTCCGGTGGCAACGAGACCTCTGGGATCGCCGCCGCGCTGACCGAGGCCGTCGCCGCGGCCAACGACGCCGCCCTCTTCGCCCTGATCGAGCGGGCCAGGACGTCCGGCCAGGATGCCGGCGTGGCCACGGTGCTCACCCTCGCGCTCGTCCGCGACCCGCCTCCCGGGCGCCGGCTGCCTGACGGGGCCCGGGACGTCGGAGCGCTGACCCACACACGCCCGCAGGATCTCGCCGCGGCGACCCCAGGTGGCCAGGCGACGGGTCCGAGTTCAGTCATGGTGCGTCCGAGACTGTGATCCGAGTGAGAATGCCAAACGGCCCGACCCCGGTCAGAGCCACTGCGCCCAGCCGAAAGTCGCAATGTACGCGCGCTCAACCAACTTCCAGCCCGATCCACCACGGTGACGGACCACCATCAGCGCCAGCGTAAACCAGACTGCGAACACGCCACCGATGATCAGCAGCCACCGAGAGCCCTCGAAGTACCCGACCGCCCCGAGGACCACGGCCGTCAGCACCAGACCGAAGTGCGCCCCGCCCCGGCTGGAAGCCAGCGCCTCGCAAATCACCCGCTGGTCCTCCGCGAGCACCCGCTCGTACGCGTTCGGCTCCGCCCCCACACTGCGCTCCCGCTCCACACAACCCCCCCCGTGGATCACCCTGGCCAGGGCGCTCACCCCTGCAGACGTACCTGCCCGGCTGCCCGTCGCCGTCCTGCGCTCCGATGGTCCCGGATCCGGGGCGGCGGGCACTGCCAGGATAGGTGCATGAAGTCGAAGGTCCAGATCGACATCGACTGCGTCGGACCGCGCATGCTGACTGTCGATCAGCCCAGCGCCAAGGAGGCCCTGGAGCACACCAGGAGCCGGATCAACGACACGTTCCTGCAACTGCCGGCCGGGGTCGATCGTCTTCGGATCGGTTGGTACGGGCTTGGTGGCGTGTGGAACGCGCCTATGGGATCTTGATGTTGCACCGCAGGCTGGTGCGCGACTACGAGTAACTGCCCCGCAGTTCGGAGTCGCAGGTGTAGTGGGCGATGACCGCGGTGACCGTGCGTGCCTGGCGCACGGCATGACCGGCGGGGAGCTGGCCCTCGGCGCGGTGCCGGCACGCCTAAGGAAGCGGGAACGCGAGATCATCGCGCGGGCCGAGACGACGCGGGAACAGATCACACGGCTGACCACACAGCTCGACGAACTCGGCCGGGCCGCCGGAGAAGTCCGGATCACCGCAAGACACTGCTGGGGCTGCCCGACCCGCGACCGCCCGCGCCGCCGGGACTGCCGGATCATCCGGCCTACCAACAGATCATGGCGGTGTTCACCACGGCCGATCATCCGCTGCGCGCGCGGCAGGTGTGCGAGGCGATGGACCTGGCGGTCGTGCCCAACAGCATCAACGACGTTCACGTCGAGCCCAAGCGGCCGGCCGGCCGCGGGATCCTGGCCGAGACCGTGCCAGGTCTGTTCACCCGCCTCGGCCGTGGTCGACCGATGGCGCCACGACCTGCCCGCTTGTCCGGCACAGGACGAGGAATCCCCCATCTGGGGTGATATCGGCGGCTGTCATGTGATCGTTTACGGTGCGGGGTCCGGGATCCTACGGTCGATCTCGAAGGCGAGGGTCAGCTCGGCCAGCTCGCGGGGGCGGGACAATGTCCGGCCCGTCTGGTCCTGGAGTCGGCGCAGGCGGTGCCGGACGGTGTTCGGGTGGCAGAACAGGGCGGTGGCGGCGCGGTCGGCGGAGCCGTCGGCGTCGAGCCAGGCGCCGAAGGTGTCGAGCAGCAGTGCGCGGTCAGGTTCGGGAGCCTGGTCGAGTGGGCCGAGGATGGTCCGGGCCACGGTGCGCATGATCTGCGGGGAACTGGCCGCGGCGATGGCCAGCGGGTCCTGTTCGAAGACAGTGACCCGCTGCCCGTCGTATGCGCCACGCAGCGCGATCCTGGCCAGTTTCAGGGCGTCGGTGGATGTGCGCAGGTCGTGGTAGAGCGGGCTGATTCCGACGCTGCCCTTGGCGGCGTTCTCCAAAGCGTCGGCGAGGTCCTTGATGCGGGGGCGGGCAGTGGGTAGTCGCGCGATGCCGACTTCGGCGTCGTGCAGCAGTCGCCAAGCGGAGGCCACGCCGAGGGGTCGGAGCGCGTCCTGGATGCGCGGGAGCGCGTGGCGTGCGACCTCGGGCACCTGGGCGGCGATGACGACGTAAGGCCCCTGTGCCGGCAGGCGCAGGATGTCAGCGGCTTCGTAGACGTCGGTATCGTCCAGGCGGCCTTCGAGCAGTGCCTCCATCACGGCCGAGCGTTCGGCTTCGCGGGTGAGGGTCTGGGAGGTGATCTCCTCGCGGTAACCGTCGGCCATTTCCTGGGTGAAAATGTCGAGCACGAGCCACATCTCCGAGGCGGCGCGCAGGGCGGCCTCGGGTGCGACCTCGCCGGTGGCGGTGGGTTCGGCCAGGCGTTCCCACAGGAGCCGGGCGCTGACGCGGTAAGCCTCCATCACTGAGGTCAGCGGTACCCCGGCCTTTGCGCGGCGTCGTCCGTTGTCCCGGGACTCCGGCGAGGTGCGTGCCGGGGCGTGTCCCATCGGCCTGAAGACGAATTCGATGTTCTCCAGGCAGGTGCGGCGCAGTTCCGCGGCCGTGATCACCGCGTCGCTCCGGTAGACCGGCACGGCCGCTCGGATCTGCTCGACCATCTCGTCGGCCAGTTCACCGGCCCGCTCCAGCATCCGAGCGCCGAGCAGTGCGACCTGCGCGCCAACAGGGTCAGGCACTGGATGTTCCATGAACCAATCCTAGGTGTCACCGGGTCGCGAACTACCAGGAGTTCGGCCGCCACGCGACGCCACCGTTGTCCCCCGGAACAATCTGGCCCGGAAACTCGTGTCGCTCCAGACAACGCTCCCGACCCGAGGGCGGGTCAGGATGAAGGACGGCAGGAACCCCGATCCTGTCCACTCGGCACTGCCATCGCGTCCGAGAGACACCTGGAATCGAAAGGCGCCATGCTGATGAGTCTGACCTCCCGTGAAAGGCACGAGATCGCCCGGGCGAACGCGTCGGGCCTCAAGCCGGTCGTGTTCGTGCACGGGCTGTGGATGCTGGCCTCCAGTTGGGAGCCGTGGCGCTCGTTCTTCGAGGAGAACGGTTACGCGACTCTTGCCCCGGGCTGGCCGGACGACCCGGAGACCGTTGCCCAAGCCCGGGCGAACCCGCAGGTGTTCGCCGGCAAGAGCGTCAAACAGGTCACCGACCACATGGCCGAGGCCATCGGCGCGCTCAGCCAACGCCCGGCCGTCCTCGGCCACTCCTTCGGCGGCCTCATCACCCAGCAGTTGGCCGGACGGGGCCTGGCCACGGTCTCGGTGCCGATGGACTCCGCCCCGTTTCGAGGGGTGCTCCCGCTCCCGCTGTCCGCGCTCAGGTCCGCGCGCCCGGTCATCGGCAACCCGGCCAACTACCGGCGGGCCGTGACGTTGACCTACGACCAGTTCCGCTACTCGTTCGCGAACGCGGTGAGCGAGAGCGAGGCCAAGCGCCTGTACGAGACGTATCCGGTGGCGGGCTCCGGGATCCCGCTGTTCCAGGCCGCCACCGCGAACCTCAACCCGTTCAGTGAGATCAAGGTCGACACGCGGACCCCGCAGCGTGGCCCGATGCTCCTGATCAGCGGAGAGCGGGACCACATCGCACCGTCCGAGATCGCCAACGCCTCCTACCAGAAGCAGAAGCGCAATCCCGCGGCCACTGTCGTCCATGAGATCCCGAACCGCGGCCACTCCCTCGTGTTCGACAGCGGCTGGCAGGAGGTCGCCGAAGCGGCCCTGGCCTTCGTCAAGGAACACCACGGAGAGGGGCGGTACGTGAGCTGACGCCCCGGCCAGGTCGGTGCGGATGGCGGTGCCGTCCAGGTGCAGGCGTGTCACCGCGGCCGCCTTCGCGCGCTCCGGCGCGGTGGCGAGGTCCGGTGCCTCTGCCGCCGGGACGGCCAGCTCCTCGTGGAGGTAGCGGTATGCGGTGGAGGGGCGAGCGAGCGTGCCGCCGGGCGGGAGTCAGTTGATCGCCAGCAGGGCCTTGCCCGTCAGCTTGCGCGCTTCGAGGTCGCGGTGGGCATCGGCTGCGTTTACCAGGGGGTACACCGCGCTGACGGTTGGCCGCAGTCGTCCCTCGGCGGCGAGGGCCAGGGCCCGTGCGGTGTCGGGCAGGTGCTCGTCGTTGAGTGTGCCCGAGGCAACGGGGGTGATGATTTCGATGCGGCGGCGGGCGGCGTCGTCTTGGTCGAGGGAGGCGAAGCCGTTCGTGGTGCCGTACGAGACCAGTCGACCACCGTCGACGATCGTGGAGAACGTGGCTGCGGCGAGCTCGCCACCGGCGCCGTCGTAGGCCAGGGAGACTCCGCCGCCGGTCGCGGTCCGCACCTGGTCATCCCAGTTCGGCTGGGTGTAGTCGACGGTGAGCTCGGCGCCGAGCTTCTTGACGAAGGCCCGTTTGTCCTCGGTGGACGCCGCGGCGATCACGCGTGCTCCGGCGCCTGCGGCCAACTGGACCAACTGCGACCCGGCTCCTCCTGCGGCGGCCGTGATCAGTACCCATTGGCCGCGTCTCGGCTCTCCGAGACGGTCCAGGCCGACCGCGGTCGCACCGTCGTGCAGCAGGGCTGCCGCGGTTGGGTCGTCGACCTCGTCGGGCACGGGGAGGATCTGTCCTACGGGGAGGGCGATCTGTTCGGCGTAGCCGGTCTCGGCGGCGGCCAGGACTCGGCGTCCCAGCCAGGCGGAGTCGACGCCGGACCCCACCGCGATCACGGTCCCGACGCCGCCGGTGCCAGGTACGAAGGGCGGTGTGCGGTCGAAGAACCGCGTTGCCCATCCGCCGTTGCGGATCAGGGTGTCGAGGAAGAGGACGTCGGCGAACGTCAGAGCGACAACCACCTGGTCCGGGCCGGGTTCGGGGTTCGGCACCTCGGCCGCAGCCAGCACCTCGGGTCCTCCGAACTCAGTCGCCTGCACGACTCGCATCACACTTTCCTTTCGTTGGTCATGCTGGGCTCCGCCAGGCGTCCGCGGAGGCGGGCCGGGTGCACGCACCGTTCGGCCCGCCTCGCAACGGAGGTGGCCGGTGCGCGCGCCGACTGAGGAGTGTCAACGACGCGCGGGGATGGCATGGTCGGAGCGGATCTCGGTCCACTCGTCCGCGAAGGTGCTCGATCGCCCGGGCGCCTCCCGGACGCGCCGTAGCCGACGAGCGCTGCGGCCTTGTTGGCCCACTCCTCGTACGCGAAGTCATCGCGTTCTTCAGCACGCCGGAGGGGGAGCGGTTGTGCTCCGGGGTGACGAAGACGAACCCGTCGTACTCGGCGATCTTCGCAGCCCAGACCTTCGCCGGGACGGGTGCAGCCGACCACGACAGCGACCTTGAGATCGGACATCGGACGGCCTTCCACGAAGGATCACATGAACATTCATGTAAAGCGTAACAGAGGATCACGTGAAGGTTCATGCGACTAGACTCGGCCGGGTGACGACCGAAGACCCCGTGTGGCTCAGCTCCGAAGAGTTGCGCGTCTGGCAGGCGCTGCACACCGTTCTGCTCCTGCTACCGATCGCCCTGGACCGGCAACTGCAGAAGGAGTCAGAGCTCAGCCTCTTGGAGTACTACGTCCTGGCCGGGCTGTCGGAGAAAGCGTCGGGTGCGGCCCGGCTCAGCGACATCTCGTTCCTCACCAATGCCGAGCTGTCCCGCGTCTCCCATCTGGTCACCCGGATGGAGAAGCGCGGACTACTGCGGCGCCGGCCCGACCCTGACGACGGCCGCTATACCAACGCCGTCCTGACCGGGGAGGGCCGCGACCACGTGCGCAAGGCAGCCCCCGGTCACGTCGCCGCGGTCCGCCAGTTGATCTTCGACGGCCTCGGCGATGACGGCCGCGAGGAACTCGGCCGCACGGTCGACCGCATCGTCGCCTCCCTGAGCCAGATGGACCTGCCCGTTACTCCGCCGACGCCGCCTGAGCCGGGCACCGGCAGCGCGGAGAGCTGAGCGCTGTCACGGCGTCGGCCCGGGCCTTCCATCATCCGACCGTCCCGGCTCAATCGCCTGCGAGCCGGCAAGTACCCGCGCGGTACCAACGGCCGTGACCTCTGGGTGCGCGAGACGGATTCGGCCGCTGAGGCCACACTCGACAGGGCTAGGCCGTTTCTTTCAGATCATCGGATCGTTGGTTGATGTGTGTCGTTGACTGACGCCCAGTGGGCCCGCACCGAGCCGCTGCTGCTGGATCGGACGCCTCGGCGTGGCGGGCGGTGGCGGGATCACCGGCAGCTGATCGACGCGATCGCCTTCGCTGTCTGGAACGCGCAGTTCGGGCCGATTTGGTGGTGCGGTGCACCGGGCTGGGGCCGTTGCGTGGTGGCGACCTGACCGCGAGGCCGTCGCGGCTCTGCCACTCGGCTCTGCGGCACGGACGAGGCGTTGCGGCGGCGCGTGGTGCGCGTAACGGGGTCACGTTGTCGACGCCGTCCGCGGCAGGCTTCCGCTGCCCCGGCCCGCCCGGACGACTACGTCCTTGGGGGCGAGAGGTCTTCACGCGTTGGCGGCGGCTCCCTCACCGACGCCGGGCGGGTCGCGGTGCAGCCAATCCAGGAATGGCTTCGGAGCGAGGTCGCCGACCCGCTTCCGGTATGCGTCGAGGTCGTCCTCGGTCAGAAAGCCCCGGCTGTCACCCGATCGTCCGCCGCGGAAGAATTTCGCCGGATCCCTGAGTATGTCGGTGTCGGGTGCCAGTCGCTCCGCGCGGCTCTTCATCTCGTCGAACGTCGCGGCCTTCACCAGATCGGGCCAGACCGATTCGTTCACCGTGATGCCCAGCCACTCGGCCAGTGCCGCCATCTGGCCGGTGAGGTCGGCGCACAAGTCGACGTAATGCAGGACCTTCACGTTCGGCTGCGTCTGCCGGTTCCACGCGTCGTAGAGGTGATGGATCGTCTGGTGCAGGCTCTCGGGAACCGCTATTCCCTGGTCGTCGGTCGGCTGGGGCAGGCACCAGTACTGCAGCCATTCGCGCATCGACGGGAGTGCCGGGGGAGCCTGTCGGGACTGTGCGTCCGGGGCGTCCTGGGCGGCGGACACTCGCTCGACGTCGATATTGGCGGTTTGATGGTAAACGGACAAGGCCCGGTCGAGAGGATGCCTGGCGACCACGATGTAGCTGACACGCGGGTCGAGCGGCAGGCCGTCGAGCGGGGTGTGCGTCTTGATGACACGGCGGTGCTCCTGCGCTGCGAGACGCGCGTACACCTCCTCCTGCGAACGCAGTCGGTCCAGCCATGTGGGCTGGTCCAGCCACGGTGACAGGACTTCCAGCGGCTGCGGGAGGTCGGGCGTCTGGAAGATGAGCAACGCGCACATCATCTGTACCCACGTCGTACCCGATTTCGGTGGGGTGCTGACGACGATGTCTCCGTCGCGCAGAGGAAAGTCGTCCCAGCGGACGCTGTTGTGCTCCGGCGACAGGTATCGGCGCTGTGCTTCTGCCATGGTCATCCCCCGGCCACGCTGAGGACGCCACTCAGCGCTGATTCGGTGCGAGGGGCCGGAACGTGAGCGGTATTCCGCTGTGCGAATGGGTCGACGAGCGGCCGGAGCATGGTGCGAAGAACGGATTTCGGGACCGGTTCGGGATGATGCTTCATCGGGACAGCGTCCTGGACGTGCATGGCAGCACTCCTTGTAGATGCGTACAGA
The DNA here is from genome assembly GCF_044744405.1 of Streptomyces sp. NPDC087310. Taxonomy (NCBI): domain Bacteria; kingdom Bacillati; phylum Actinomycetota; class Actinomycetes; order Kitasatosporales; family Streptomycetaceae; genus Streptomyces; species Streptomyces sp. NPDC087310. The sequence continues at coordinate 414,116 of NZ_JBIUYF010000007.1, forward strand.
AGTGACAGATACGGTTCCAACCTTTCGTTGCCGTGGTGGGGAAACATCCGCGATCGCCGCAGTTACGGCCGAGCCGAGCCGAGCCGGGCCGAGCATGAGGAGGTCACGCGAAGAGGCGGACGCACATCGCCCCGCGGCTCGGCGGTCGTGTGCCGGCGGCGGTCCGCGCCTCGGTCGTCCGCAGGACGGTCGGTCCGGAACCGGAGGCTTCACAGCGGCCAGTTGAGGCGTAGCCATCCCGACCAGGGGTGAGCGGCGAGGCCGCTGTCAGCGGGGGCATCGAGTGGGGATACGGTCGCGCTCTGCTCCAACGTTCAGGAAGGGGGCCTGAGGAGGGGCTGCTCCGCTACGGGCGGTCGTCGACCGTGACGCGCACGGCCTGTCCGCGCACTTCGTCCACGCATTCCATCAGGGCTATCGCGTCTCGCCGCTGTTCGGCCTCGGCGCTTCCGTCGCCCACCTCGCCCCCACGCACCGCGGCCGCGAAGTCCCCCAGACAGAGCCGTAGTTGATCCGACGCCGGTAGCGTGAACCGCTCCTCGTGGTCCTGTTCCTCCAGTACCAGAACCGGCTGGTGAGCCGCGGGCGGGGTGAACGCGCGCGACACCGACAGCCGGCCCCGGTCTCCCCACAGTGTGTACGACGACACGTACGCCTGCTCGAAGCCGAACGTCACCTGGGCCAGCACCCCGGAGGACGAGACCAGCAACGCCTGCCCCGACAGATCGAGGCCGTCCGAGGCACGGGTGCGCAGTGTCGCCCCCACCACCCGCGGCCCGGGCCCCAGGAGCAGCGCCGCGGCGCGCAACGGATAGACGCCCACGTCGAGCAGCGCCCCGCCCCCGAGGCCGGGCGCGTACCGGATGTCGTCCGCGGGCAGCGGCGGAATGCAGAAGGACGCCTGGAACGTGCTCGGCGTGCCGATCCGTCCGTGCCGCACCAGGCCGGCGGCGAACGCGTGCTGCGGATGGTGCGGGAACATGACGTTCTCCCGCAGCACGAGACCGCGCTCCCGCGAGAGGGAGCACAACCGGCGTGCCTCGTCGGCGTTCACCCCGAGCGGCTTCTCGACCAGGACGTGCTTGCCCGCGCGGAGCGCGCGGTCCGCCCACAGGTGGTGCAGCGCCGTCGGCGTGGAGATGTACACCGCCTCCACGTCGGGGCGATCGAGCAGCGCCGCGTAGTCCCGCTCCGCAGCACAGTTGAACTGCCTGGCGAAACGGTCTGCCTTGTCCGCGGACCTGCCGGCGACCGCGACGAGATCGAGCTCCGGCATGCTCACCGCGGTGGGCAGCACGCGCCTGAGGGCGATGGACGACGTGGCGAGCGCCCCCAGCCGCAACGGCCGGACCCCGGCCGCTTTCACCACGCCCGCAGCGCCGCCACCAGGGTCCTCGCCTGCACGTTCACATGATGGTTGTAGCGGAGCAGCTCGTCCAACTGGCATGGTGTCACCCAACGGAAATCGTCCGACAAGGCGGGGAAGTCGCTCTCCACCTCGATGATCAGGTAACGGCTCTGGGCGTGCCAGAACCGGCCGCCCTCCTCCGACAGGACCACGTCGTAGCCGGCGCCGCCGGCGCGGGCGAGTGCCTCGGCGAGATAGGGCGGCTGGTCGGCCGCGGGCAGATGGGCGTAGTTCTCGGGCACGCACTGCACCGTGGGGCCCAGCTCGACCACGTTGAGGAAGCCCGGCTCCGCCCGCGCCCGCAGCAGCGCGTGCGGTACGCCGTCGACACGGCGGACGAACAGGGCCACGACGCCGGTGCCGTGTGGTTCGAGCAACGGCTGTGACCAGGCGGACACTTCGCGCCGGTGCGAGGAGACGTCGACCGCCACCACCTTGAAGTACAGCGCCCGCTCGTGGACCACCTCGTCCGCGGTGCGGTGCCAGCCCACGGTCCGGGAGAGGCCGGTCGGTACCACCTCGACCTCGTGCTCGGCCCGTCGCCGCGTGATCCAGCTACGGATCTCCTGATCCGCGTGGAGCGCCCGCCGCGTGTCGTCCTGCCGCCAGTCCGGAAGGCAGGACAGGACGGTCCGCGCGTCCATGTTGACCAGGTTGTCCTGCCGCAGCAGCGTGTTGACCTGTCCCAGCGTCAGCCAGGCGAAGTCCTCACCTGCCTCGGCCTCGGGGCCGACCTCCACGATCATGTTGCGGTTGCGCTTGTGCAGGAACCACGAGCCCTGTTCCGACTGGAGGACGTCCGCGACGACGGCACCGGGTTCCGCGTGGCGGAAGAGCTTCAGATACGGGACGGCGGAACCACCGTGCACCCGGAGGTAGTTGCTCTTGGTCGCCTGTACCGTCGGCGAGAGTTGCACGCCGTTGACGTTCCCCGGCTCGGTCTTCGCCTGCATCAGCAGATGCGGCACACCGTCGAAGTCCCGCAGCGCGATACCGAGGATGCCGATCTCCGGCTGCCGGATGATCGGCTGCGACCAGGCGGACACCGGACCGAAGTCCGACCGCACTCCGAGCCCGTGCACCGAGAAGAACCGTCCGCTCACATGCCGCAGATCGCCCGTCCGTTCGTCGAAGCCCCAGCCGCGCAACGCGGCGAACGGTACCCGCTCCACTCGCTGTGCGTGTTCGCGACGCCGCCTGTCGAGCCACGCCAGTACTTCGAGGTTGCTCATCACCCCGCCGTCGACCGCGGCAGCGGAGGCGGCGAGTCTCGACACACTAACGGGCGCCGCGACGCGGCATGGCAACATCAGTCCTGTCGCGGTCATCAGCTCCGCCTCTGCTCGTTCCGGGAAACACGGCCGCCGAGAGCGCTGCGATCCGCGGGCCCGCGCGGTGCACGGGGTCGGCGATGCGCCGCCACCCGGCGTGGGGGTACAAGGGGTGGATTGCGGTGTCCGGTGCGCAGCAAGACTGGCACAGGAAGGTCCGCGTGGCACCGGTGGAGGGCGCGACCGGATCCGTAACTGTGGCTCTCGCGGATCACCGCTCCTGTCGCGACACGTGAGGATGGCGACGTTCAGATGGTCACCCACATAGGACGGCATGAGAGGTGGAGACTGGCGTGAATCCTTTCGACGACCCCGGCGCCGAGTTCTTGGTGCTGGTCAACGACGAGGGACAGCATTCGCTGTGGCCTGCCTTCGCGGATGTGCCCAGCGGCTGGCATGTCGCCCACAGCAAAGACACCCGTGAAGTGTGCCTGGCCTACATCGAGGAGAACTGGACGGACATGCGGCCCAAGAGCCTGATCGAGGCGATGGGCGACTGAGCCGTCCTCGGCCGCGCGTCACGGAATGAAGGGGACGGTCCTCGCGGTCGGGAGCGGTGCCCGCTCGTCTTTCGAGACGCGTGAGGAACCCTCCCGTCGACGAGGGGACGGGACACCAGAGAAAGGACCAACGGGAACTATGGCGTCGCCCGCCACCGGTGAGAGCAGGTGGTTCCGCAGGTTCCGTCCGAGCCCGGAGGCCGGGATCAGCCTGGTGTGTCTGCCGCACGCCGGGGGGACCGCGAGTTTCTACTTCCCGCTCACCGAGCTGCTGCCTCCGACCGTGGAGGCCCTGGTCGTCCAGTACCCGGGGCGACAGGACCGGCTGCGTGAGCCGTGCGTCGAGAGCATCCCCGACATGGCGCGAGCCGTGTTCGAGGTGCTGAAGCCGCTCGCCGTGAAGCGTCCCGTCGCACTGTTCGGTCACAGCATGGGCGCCAGTGTCGGATTCGAACTGGCCATGCTGCTGGAACGAGAGCTGGGAACGACCCCCCGGGCGCTCTTCGTGTCCGCCAGATCCGCGTCCCCGCACCACCGCGGCCGGGACGTCCACCGTCTCGACGACGCGGGGCTCGTCGCCGAGCTGCAACTGCTCAGTGGCACCGACGCGCAGATCCTCGACGAACGCGAACTGCTGCAACTGGTCCTGCCGTCGATCCGCAGCGACTACAAGGCGTTCGAGACCTACACGGCGGAGCCCGGCGCGGCACTGCGGTGCGACGTCGTCGCGCTCACCGGGGACGCCGACGACCACGTCCCGGTCGAGGAGGCGGCGGGCTGGCGGGAGCGCACCACGGGCGGCTTCGATCTACGGGTCTTCCCCGGGGGCCACTTCTATGTCGCCGACCACGGGGCGGCGGTGGCCGCGGTGATCACGGACACCCTGTGCGCGGCGCCGACCCGCGGCGGACGAACCAACGGCGGACGAACCCGCGGCGGACGAACCAACGGCTGAGGAGAACCCGACGATGCGTGTACTTTTCGTGACGCTCTCCGACAGGTCACATCTGCTGTCCATGGTGCCGCTCGCCTGGTCCTTGGCCGTCGCGGGCCACGACGTCCAGGTCGCCAGCAGCCCGGCGCTGGTGAACGCCATCAAGAGCATGGGGCTGACCGCGGTCTCCGTCGGCGAGGACCACAACTTCCACGAGATGCTGGCGCGGCACCGCGGCTCCCTGGAGAACCCCCTGTCCGACTGGTCCACCCCGACCCTCGAAGCGCACTCGTGGGAGCTGGCGCTGGCGAAGCTCAGGGCCGGCGTCATGTTCTCCCACCAGGTCTACAACGACCCCATGATCCCCGACCTGGTCTCCTACGCCCGCCACTGGCGACCCGACCTGGTCGTCTGGGAACCCCTCACCTACGCGGGGCCGGTGGCGGCGCGCGTCGTCGGCGCCGCCCACGCCCGGCTGCTGTGGTGCTTCGACAATCACTCCGCGATGCGCGACGTCTTCCTCCGGCGCCGGGCCGAACACCCGCGGGAGCGCCGGGAGGACCCGATGGCCGACTGGCTCGGCAGGCACCTCGGCCGCTACGGCAGCTCGTTCGACGAGGAGGTCGTGGTCGGCCAGTGGACCATCGACCAGGTACCCACCAGCCTCCAGTTTCCGCCGACGGTGGAGCGGATACCGCTCCGCTACCTCCCGTACAACGGCCCCTCCGAGATCCCGGACTGGCTGCGCGAGCCGCCCGAACGCCCGCGCGTCGTCCTGACCCCCGGCCTCGCCACGCACGCCGTGGTCGGCGACACCCTCCTCCCGATCCCCGACATGATCGACACGATGGGCGACATGGACATCGAGGTGGTGGCCACGCTGCCGCCCGCCGAGGCCGCGAAGCTCGCCAAGGTCCCCGGCAACACCCGTATCGTCGACTTCGTCCCCCTGCACGCCCTGCTTCCCACTGCCTCAGCCGTCATCCACTACGGCGGCTTCGGCTCCTGGAGCACGGCACTCGTCAACGCCGTACCCCAGTTCATCCCCACCATCCGCTACGCCGACTGGTGGAACAGGGCGACGAGCCTGGCCGGGGCCGGTGCGGGAATCGCCGTGCACGCCTCCGAGCTGACTGCCGACGTCCTGCGCGACGGTGTGCAACGGCTGCTCGAAGACCCGTCGTTCGCGGGCGGAGCCGAGCGCCTGCGCGAGGAGAACCTGACCTCACCCACCCCGCACGATCTGGTGCCCGTACTGGAAAACCTCACCGAGGAGCGTCGCCGATGAAGGTCCGGAAGCTGGCAGTGCCCGGCGCCTACGAGTTCGTACCCGATGTGCACCGCGATCACCGCGGCGCGTTCGTCGCCCAGTACACCGAATCCGCCTTCTCGGAAGCCGTGGGGTACCCGCTGCGGCTGGGCCAGGTCCACCACAGTTTCTCCCGGCGCGGGGTCGTCCGGGGCGTGCACTACGAGGACGTACCGCCCGGCCAGGCCAAATTGGTGACCTGCCCCGCCGGGGAACTGCTCGACGTGGTGGTCGACCTGCGGGTGGGTTCCCCCACGTTCGGCCGCTGGGACAGCACCCGGCTGAATCCCGATTCCTGCCGTGCGGTGTACCTGGAGGAGGGACTCGGGCACGCGTTCGTCGCCCTGCGGGACGACACGGTGGCCGCCTACGTGACGTCGGTGGAGTACGACCCGGCCACCGAGCACGAGATCGACGCCTTCGACCCCTCCCTAGGGCTGCCCTGGCCCGAAGACATGGAGTACCTGGTCTCCCCACGTGACCGGGGTGCGCCGACGCTGGAAGAGGCCCGTCGCGCCGGCAGGCTGCCGACGTACGAGGCGTGCCGGGCGCTGCATACGGACACGCACACGGAGAGCGGTGACCGGACATGACGAACGACGCGATCGACGCGCACACGGGCTCGGCCGTCGTCTTCGGCGGCACCGGATTCATGGGCCGGACCATCTGCACAGCGCTGACCGCCCGCGGATACGACGTCCTGGCCGTGGCCAGAAAACCCGCCGAGCCGACTCCCGGGGCCCGTTTCCTCGCGCTCGACGTGACGTCCGCGACGGTCGGGGACATCGCCGAGGCCGTGGGCCCGGCCGGTCTCGTCGTCAACGCGGCGGGCGACGTCGGGGCGGACGACGAGGACCGGATGACGGCCGAGCACGTCCTGCTCGTCGACCGACTGGTGCGCGCCGTCTCGACGCTCCGCCGACGGCCGAGGCTGCTCCAGCTCGGCACCGTGCACGAGTACGGTCCTGTCCCGGAGGGCACCGCCATCGCGGAGGACCACCCGACCGCCCCCGGCGGCGTCTACGCGCGCACCAAGCTGGCCGGCAGCCGCATCGTCCTGGACGCCACGGAGGCGGGACGCGTGGACGGTTGCGTGCTCCGCCTCACCAACGGCTGCGGACCCGGCGCTCCCTTGCACGGCTTCCTCGGCCGACTCGCCGCGCAACTGCGTGCCACCGGCGAGGACACGCCCCTCGATCTGACCGTCGTCGACGACCGGCGCGACTTCGTCGACGTACGTGACATCGCCGAGGCCGTGGTGCGGGCGGCGGACGTGCGGGCGACCGCGCGCCTGATCAACATCGGTTCGGGGACCGCCACCAGCATGCGGGAACTCGCCGGAATCCTCGTCTCCGTATCGGGCGTGCCCCCGCACCTGGTGCGCAGGGGGCAGGCCCCGGTGCACAGCAAGGGCGGTGCGTGGACCCAGGCCGACATCCGGCTCGCGCGCAGGGTGCTCGGCTGGTCCCCGCAGGTGCCGCTGAAGCAGTCCCTGCACGACCTGTGGGCCGCGTCGTGACCTCTACGGCCTGAGGCGGCGCAGCCGCCAGGCCCTGTCCGACAGGGCCTACGCGGACGGTGCGCCGTCGAGTCGGAGCAGGTCGGCCGTCATGGGAAGCTCCCGGTGCGGGGCGAGCGAGTCGAAGGAGTGCGAGTGGTGTCCTTCGGCCACCGGCTTGCGGGTCAGGAAGGCCAGCAGGTCCCGCGTGGCCCGCTTCGACCGGTCCGCGGCGTACAGGGTCGAGACGCTGTGCTTGCTCTCGTGGTCGACGATCAGGCACGTGTCGAGGAAGTCACGGTGCTGCGCCTCGGCGCGAACGAGGTCGGCGTTCGTGTCGTGCCATCGGGTGCCGTTCACCTCGCGCATGTCGTGCAGGAAGGTGACGGCGCTGTCATCCGTCATGTTCTCGCTGCCCAGATAGGTCGTCATGGTGTGGTCGACGCCGTCGCTGTGCACCCCTTCGAGGGCCGGCTCGCCGATCAGGTCACCCTCGGTGGTGGTCCTCACGTTGAGCAGGGTGCAGATCCACTGGTCGCTGTCGTAGTCCAGTTTCGGCCGGTGGGTGACCGGCACGCCGTCGAAAACCATGAACTTGAAGACGAAGAGCGCCTGGAGGGCGGTGTTGAGCTGGAGGTCGTTCCGAATCTCGTCGAAGACGCGTACCCGGCCGGAATCGTGCCGTACGAAGTCGTCCTCCATGGACAGCATGAACGGCTGGAATTCGAGCCGCCGTACCCGCATGGACCGTGGGTCGAAACCGAAGCGGCCGGTCCTGGTCTTTCGGAACGGAAGGGTCGGGTCGCTCTTCAGTCCGTCGCTGACGGTGGCGAGGTTGTCGAGGTCGTCGTCCGTGGCGCCCAATTCCTTGACGATCCCGGTGAGCTGGGCGCCGGGGACGAAAGCGAAACGGTCGCGAATATAGGTCGAACGTATCTCTGCGATCTCGGAAGCCACGGCGTCGTGTTTCGACATACCCCTTGTTCCCTCCATGGTGATACAGCGGATGTAATGGGCTGAGGCCGGCGGCCGATCAGGTGTGATGCGCGAAGTCCGTGTGGTGTACGAGGTCCGGAAATCCGCCCGGTAAAGGCACGGTTCACCGGAGGACGGGATCAGCCGGACGAAGCCGGAACGCTCAGCCTGCGCTGACATCACACTTATCATCCGACGGCCCGTCGGGCAATGGACCGCGAAAGCCGTCACCGCGGCGGACGATCCGCGGCGGCAGTCGGTGAAATGCGCGTTCGGCCGGCCGGACGCACACGTCACCGGCGTTTCGGGAGGGCCCGGAACTTCTTCCCGCCCGCCGTGGGGCACCGGTGCGATCGCCGCCGTAACGGCGGTGATCGCCGACGTGGCCGAAGGGTGTGGTGCCGGACAGTCAAGGTCGGCTGAAGCCCGGTATATCGAGAGCGTGAACTCCACGCCGGGCTCCTTCCGAATTCCTTATCCGTTCGGCCGTACGTCCGGTGCTGGAGGTTTCTCTCGATGACGACTGTCGGCCTGCCTGGAGAAGTTCTCACCGGAGGCGCCGTCGACCCGGACACGGCGATAGCCGTGATCGGCGTCTCGTGCCGGTTCCCGCGGGCGGAAAGCCCGCAGCGCCTGTGGGAGTTGTTGGCCGCGGGCGAGAGTGCCGTCACGGAGGTCCCACCGGACCGCTGGACGGTCCCGGCCTCGGACGGGGCGCCTCGGTGGGGCGCCTTCCTCGACCGGCCCGCGGACTTCGACGCGGGCTTCTTCGGTGTCTCCCCCCGCGAGGCGCCCTTCGTCGATCCGCAGCAGCGACTCGTACTGGAGCTGGGCTGGGAAGCACTTGAGGATGCCCGCGTGGTCCCCGGCGAGGTCAGCGGCAGCCGACTGGGCACCTTCGTCGGTGTGAACGCCGACGACTACGCGAAGCTGCTGACGCGTCATGCCCAGGCACTCGGCGCGCACCACACCATGCCGGGCATCCAGCGCGGCATCATCGCCAACCGGCTCTCCGCCTTCCTCGGCGCCGTCGGCCCGAGCCTCACGATCGACTCCGCGCAGTCCTCCTCCCTGGTGGCCCTGCACCTGGCCTGCGCGAGCCTGCGGTCCGGGGAGTCGGAACTCGCCATCGCGTGCGGCGTCAACCTGCATCTGATGCCGGAAGGCGTGCTGCTCGCCGCGAGCTTGGGCGGCCTCTCGCCGGACGGCCGCTGCTACACGTTCGACGCCAGGGCCAACGGATACGTGCCGGGCGAGGGCGGCGGCGCCGTCGTGCTCAAGCGTCTGAGCGCCGCGCTCGGCGACGGCGACCGCATCCTGTGCCTGGTACGTGGCAGCGCGACCAACAACGACGGCAGGGGGGAGACGCTCACCTCGCCGACGGTGGGCTCCCAGGCCGACGTCGTCACCCGGGCCTACGCGTGTGCGGGCCTGTCCCCGGCCGCCGCCCGCTACGTCGAACTGCACGGCCCCGGAACCCCGGTGGGCGACCCCGTCGAGGCCGCCGCGCTGGGAGAGGCCATCGGCCGTCGACGTCCCGCCGACCTGCCTCTGGCGGTCGGGTCGGTCAAGACCAACATCGGCCACCTGAGCGGCGCGGGCGGTATCGCCGGGTTCCTCAAGACCGTCCTGGCCCTCAAGCACCGACTGCTGCCCGCCAGCTTGAACTTCGAGACACCGAACCCCCGGATCCCCCTGGACGACCTCAACCTCCGGGTGCAGCGGGAACTCGGTCCGTGGCCCGGGGATCCGGCGCCGGACGAGCAACTCGTCGCCGGAGTCAGCTCGTTCGGGATGGGCGGCAGCAATTGCCACGTCGTACTGTCGGACTGGCGGCCGGAACCCGCGGACGAGCGTACCGGCGGGCGTACCGGACCGGACCTGCCGGTCGTGCCCTGGATCGTCTCCGGCCGCTCCCTGGAGGCACTGCGCGGACAGGCGCGCCGACTGGCCCGGTTCGCCGAGGGCGCCGACGACGTGGACGCGGCGGACGTGGGCTGGTCGCTGGCCTCGTCGCGGTCGCGCTTCGGGCACCGTGCGGTGGTGGTGGGCACGGGCCGGGGTGAGTTGACCGAAGGGCTGTCAGGGCTGGCCGAGCGGGGCGGCGGACCCGGAGTGGTGTCGGGTGCGGTGGTGGACGGTGGCCTGGGGATGGTGTTCTCGGGCCAGGGCGCGCAACGGGTCGGCATGGGTGAGGGCCTGTCGTGTTTCGGGGCGTTCGCCGAGGCCCTGGACGAGGTGATGGGCGTCTTCGACGACGTCGCCGGCGAGGTGGCCGCCGACGTAGGTCTCCCGGAGGAGTCGCGGGAGTTCTTCGGGGTCGGAGGTGACTACTCAGGTCGACTGCGTGCGGTGATGTCCGGAGGGGTCGACGGGCTGGACGGGACGGGGTGGGCGCAGCCGGCGCTGTTCGCCTTCGAGGTGGCTCTGTGGCGCCTGCTGTCCTCGTGGGACGTGCGTCCTTCGGTGGTGGCGGGTCATTCGCTGGGCGAACTGGTGGCGGCTCATGTGGCGGGTGTCTGGTCGCTGCGGGACGCGGCGCGGGTGGTGCTGGCGCGTGGCTGGCTGATGCACGGCCTGCCGATCGGCGAGGGCGTGATGGTGGCGGTGGGGGCCGGAGCGGAGGCCGTGCGGTTGGGGGACGGCGTGGAGCTCGCTGCGGTGAACGGTCCTGAGTCGGTGGTGCTCACCGGCACGGTGGAGCCGGTGCTGGCCGAGGTGGGGCGCCTGGCGGAGCTGGGCGTGAGGACACGGCGTCTGGCGGTGTCGCATGCGTCCCATTCGGTGCTGATGGAGCCGATGTTCGAAGCGTACGGGCGGGTTGTGGGGTCGGCGGAGTCCCGGGACCAGTCGGTGCCGGTGGTGTCGACCGTCACGGGACAGGTCGCGGCTCCCGGGGTGCTGCAGGATCCGGAGTACTGGGTGCGCCAGGTGCGCAGGACGGTGCTGTTCGCTGACGCGGTCGCCACGATGCGTGAGCGCGGGGTGGCGACCTTTCTGGAGATCGGCCCCGACGCCGTCCTCACCCCCATGGTCAAGGAGTCGGTCCGGGCCCGGACCGAGGACGTGCGGATGCCCGCCGATGTCGTCGCCGTCCCGTTCTGCCGCAGGGACCGGGACGAGACCCACACCGCGACCACCGCGCTGGCCCACCTGTGGGTGCGCGGAGCGGAGGTCGACTGGGGACCGTTCTTCCCGGGGGCGCTCCAAGTCGACCTGCCCACCTACGTGTTCCAGCGCCGGCGGTACTGGTTCGAGAGCCAGGAGAGCCGGGAGAGCCGGGAGAGCCGGGAGAGCCGGCCGGCACCGGAACGGACGGTCGCCGAGCCCCCTCGGAATGTCCTCGACGAGCCCGACGGGACCGGAGTGGCGACGGCGTCGGGCCCGGGGCGGGCCGACGGACACCTCGTCTCCGTCCTGGCCGGGCTGTCCGAGCCCGAACAACGTGACGCCCTCCTCGACGCGGTGTGCGACCAAGCGGCGGCGGTCATGGAACACACCGGCCGGGTGGATGCCACCCTGACCTTCAAGGACCTCGGCTTCGACTCGCTGATGGCACAGGAGCTGGCCGACGGTCTCGCCGCACGCACCGGCCTGCCCGTCGCCGGCCGCTTCGTCTTCGACTACCCGACCCCGCGCGGTCTCGCCCACCACCTCCACGAAGAGATCACCGGAAAGCGGCGGGCGGCCGTCGCGCGCGTCGCGAAGGCGACGGCCGAGCCGCTGGCCATCGTGGGTATGGCGTGCCGCTACCCCGGCGGGGTGAGCACGCCCGAAGAGCTGTGGCAGTTGGTCGTCGGCTGCGAGGACGCCATCTCCGGTTATCCCGCCGACCGGGGCTGGAACCTGGACGCCCTCTACCACCCGGACCCCGAGCACTGGGGCACCAGCTACACACGGAGCGGCGGCTTCCTCCATGACGCGGGGGACTTCGACGCGGAGTTCTTCGGGATCTCGCCGCGTGAGGCGCTGGCGATGGACCCGCAGCAGCGGTTGCTGCTGGAGACGTCCTGGGAGGCACTGGAGCGCGCCGGAATCGATCCGCGGTCGCGCCGCGGGTCGGCGACCGGTACGTACATAGGCGCCACCACCCACTCCTACGGTCCACGTGCTCATCAGGCCACCGAGGGCTTCGCCGGTTACCTGCTGACCGGTAACGCGCCGAGTGTGATGTCCGGCCGCATCGCGTACGCCCTCGGCCTGGAAGGTCCGGCGGTGACGGTGGACACGGCGTGTTCGTCGTCACTGGTGGCCCTGCACCTGGCCGGTCAGGCGCTGCGCTCCGGCGAGTGCGACCTCGCCCTCGCAGGCGGAGTCGCCGTCATGGCCTCCCCGGACATGTTCATCGAGTTCAGCCGGCAGCGCGGGCTGTCGGCGGACGGCCGGTGCAAGGCGTTCTCGGCGGGCGCGGACGGTACGGGGTGGGGTGAGGGCGTGGGCGTGCTGGTGGTGGAGCGGCTGTCGGACGCCAGGCGCAACGGACATCCCGTCCTTGCCGTGGTGCGGGGTTCCGCGGTGAACCAGGACGGGGCGTCGAACGGGCTGACGGCGCCGAACGGCCCGTCACAGCAGAGGGTGATCCGGGCGGCGCTGGCCAGTGCGGGAATCGGCGCCGGTGAGGTCGACGCCGTCGAGGCACACGGTACGGGGACGAGGCTCGGGGACCCGATCGAGGCGGAGGCGTTGCTGGCCACGTACGGGCAGGACCGGGGCGGGGACCGCCCGTTGTGGCTCGGGTCGCTGAAGTCGAACATCGGCCATACACAGGCGGCCGCGGGGGTGGCCGGTGTGATCAAGATGGTGCTGGCGATGCGGCACCGGGTGCTGCCGAAGACCTTGCACGCCCAGGAGCCGACGCCACAGGTGGACTGGTCGGCGGGCAGGGTGGAACTGCTGACCGAGGCGCGTGCGTGGGCCGGGGGCGGTCGTCCGCGCCGGGCGGGAGTGTCCTCGTTCGGGATCAGCGGCACCAACGCACACGTCATCCTGGAGGAGGCCGACGAAGCCGAGGAGGCCGAGGAATCCGAAGAGACCCCGCACGGGCCGGGAGCGCGGCCGCAGGAACCGGGCGACGCCCCCGCCGTCGTGCCCTGGGTCCTGTCGGGCACGTGCGAGGCGGCGCTGCGCGGGCAGGCCCGGCGGCTCGCGTCCTTCGTCGAGGCGCGCCCCGAGGTGTCGCCCGTCGACGTCGGAGTGTCACTGGTCACCTCGCGGTCGCTCCACGAGCGGCGCGCGGTCGTGACGGGCGGCTCGCGGCAGGAACTCCTCGAAGCGGTACGGGCCGTGGCGGAGGGCACCGCGCCGGGCGGTGCGGCGCGAGGCGGCGGAACCACGCCCCGGCCCGTGTTCGTGTTCCCGGGGCAGGGATCGCAGTGGGCGGGAATGGCCCGGGAGCTGCTGTCGTCCTCGACGGCGTTCGCCTCCCGGATGAACGAGTGCGCGGTGGCGCTGTCCGCGTTCGTGGAGTGGTCGCTGCTGGACGTGCTCGACGACGCCGACGCGTTGGAGCGCGTGGACGTGGTCCAGCCGGCGCTGTGGGCGGTCATGGTGTCGCTGGCCGAGGTGTGGCGCTCGTACGGTGTCGAACCCGCGGCCGTGGTGGGCCACTCGCAGGGGGAGATCGCGGCCGCGGTGGTCGCCGGGGGCCTGTCGTTGCGGGACGGCGCCCGGGTGGCGGCGCTGCGCAGCCGCGCCATCGGCACCGCGCTGGCCGGGCGCGGCGGAATGGTGTCGGTGGCGTCACCGGTCGACGACGTGCGCCGCCGTATCGAGGCGTCGGGTGGGGAGATGGCGGTGGCGGCGGTCAACGGTCCGTCGTCCACGGTGGTTTCGGGTACACCGGAGGCGCTGGACGCACTGCTGGCGCGGTGCGAGCGCGACGGGATACGGGCGAGTCGTGTCGCGGTGGACTACGCCTCGCACTCCTCGCAGGTCGACGAGGTGCGCGAGCGTATTCTCACCGACCTGGCACCGGTGGAACCCGGGGCGTTCACGGTGCCCTTCTTCTCCACGGTCACCGGGGAGTGGCTGGACGACGGGCGTGGTCCGGACGCCGAGTACTGGGTGCGCAACCTGCGGCGGACGGTGCGTTTCGAAGAGGCGATCCGGGCGCTGGCCGGTTCGGGCTTCGGGGCGTTCGTGGAGTGCAGCGCGCACCCCGTGCTGACCGCGAGCATGCGAGAGACGCTGGAGAGCGCGGGGAGCGACGCCGTGGTGGTCGGTTCGCTGCGGCGTGACGACGGCGGTGCGCGACGGCTGCTCACATCGCTGGGGGAGGCGTTCGTCCACGGTGTGCCGGTCGACTGGACGCAGGCGTACACCAGGTCGGGGGCGCACCGCGTCGACCTGCCCACCTACGCGTTCCAGCACGAGAGGTTCTGGTGGACTCCGGACGCCGCGCCCGCGCCGGAGGACAGCGCGGCGGACGCGGCGTTCTGGCAGGCCGTGGAGGGCGGCGACGCGGAGGCGCTGGCCGGGGCGCTGGAGGTCGACGACGCTTCGCTGGCGCACGTGCTGCCCGCGTTGACGTCCTGGCGGCAGCGGCAGCGCGTGACCTCGACGGTGGACGGCTGGCGTTACCGCACCCGGTGGGCGCCCCTGAGCACGGTGCGCCGGCCGACGCTGTCCGGCACCTGGCTGCTGGTCGCCCCGGAGGGCCGCGCAGCGGAGGTCGTCGGGCCGACCGCGGCCGCGGTGCGTGACCACGGTGGCGACGTGGTCACGGTCGAACTGCCCGCCGGAGCCGCCCGCGACCGGATCGCCGACGTGCTGCGCGGTGTGCGGGCGCAGGGCGGCGCGTACGGGGGTGTGCTGTCGCTGTTGTCCCTGACCGACGGGCCGTCCGCCGGAACCGGTGTCCCCCGGGCGGGCCTGACCGGGGCGCTCGCCCTGTTCCAGGCGCTCGGCGACGCGGAGGTGAACGGCCCCCTGTGGTGCCTGACCCGCGGCGCGGTGGCCGTGGACGACACGGACCGGGTCGGCGTCCCCGCCCAGCGGATGGTGTGGGGCCTCGGCCGGATCGTGGCCCTGGAGCACCCGGAGCGGTTCGGCGGCCTGGTGGACCTGCCCGAGCGCTGGGACGCGTACGCGGGGCGCCCGCTGGCGGCGGTCCTGGCCGGTGCCGAGGGCGAGGACCAGGTCGCGATCCGTCCCTCCGGAACGTTCGCCCGCCGCCTCGCCCGAGCCCCGCGTCCCGACCCGCGCGCGCGGTGGCAGCCGCGCGGCACCGTGCTGGTGACGGGCGGCACCGGCGCCCTGGGCGGGCGGGTGGCCCGCTGGCTGGCCCGGTCGGGCGCCGAGCACGTGGTGCTGGCCGGCCGCCGCGGACCGGACGCGCCCGGCGCCGGTGCGCTGCGCGAGGAACTGGAGGCCACCGGCACGCGGGTGACCCTCACCGCCTGCGACGTGGGCGACCGCGCGGCACTCGCCCGGCTCCTCGACGGCATGTCCGACGGCTGCCCGCTGTCGGCGGTGGTCCACACCGCCGCGGTCCTGGACGACGCGGTCGTGGAACGGCTGACCCCCGGACAGATCGACCGCGTGCTGCGGGTGAAGGCCGACGGCGCCTGGTACCTGCACGAGCTGACCGACGGCATGGACCTGGACGCCTTCGTGCTGTTCTCCTCCGTGGCGGGCACCCTGGGCGCCTCCGGACAGGGCAACTACGCGCCCGGCAACGCCTACCTCGACGCCCTCGCCGAGTACCGGCACGGCCTCGGCCTTCCCGCGTCCTCGCTGGCCTGGAGCGCCTGGGCCGACGAAGGCATGGCCGAGGGCGGGATCGGCGCGGTGGCGCGCCGGCACGGCCTGCCGGGGATGGCCCCCGAACTGGCGGTGTCTGCCCTGGCGGGCGCGGTGGCCGAAGGCGAGCCCGGCGTCATGATCGCGGACATCGAATGGGACAGGTTCCACGTGGCGTACACCGCCACGCGCCCCAGCCCCTTCCTCGCCGACCTGCCCGACGTACGCCGGCTCGCACGGACGGCCGATCCCGGCACGCACGCGGTGAACGCGCCCGGCGGCCTGGTCGGCAGGCTGGCCGGCCTGGCGACCCGGGCCGAACAGGAGACGGCGACGCTCGCCGTGGTACGCGGGCACGTGGCGTCGGTACTGGGCCACGCGGAAGCCGACGCGGTCGATCCGTCCCGCGCGTTCAAGGACCTCGGCCTCGACTCGGTGACCGCCGTCGAGCTGTGCAACCGCCTGAGCGCGGCGACCGGCCTGAGCCTGCCGTCCACCGTGGCCTTCGACTCCCCGAACGCCCGCGCGCTCGCGGCCCGCCTGTGCGCGGAACTGCTCCCCGGGCCGGAGACGGCGTCCTCCCCGCCCGTGGCCGCCGAGCCGACGACGGGCGAGGACCCCGTGGTCATCGTGGGGATGAGCTGCCGGTTCCCCGGTGACGTCCGGTCACCCGAGGACCTGTGGCGGATGCTCGACACGGCCGGGGAGGGCATCACCCCGTTCCCCGAGGACCGAGGCTGGGACGTGGAGGCCCTGTACGACCCGGACTCCGGCTCCGGCCGCGCCGGGACGTCCTGCGCCGCCGAGGGCGGCTTCCTCCACGACGCGGGGGACTTCGACGCCGACTTCTTCGGGATCTCGCCGCGTGAGGCGCTGGCGATGGACCCGCAGCAGCGGCTGCTGCTGGAGACGTCCTGGGAGGCGCTGGAGCGGGCGGGCATCGACCCCTCGGCGCTCAGGGGCACCGCCACCGCCGTCTTCGCCGGGACGAACGGTCAGGACTACCTCGCCATGAGCCCCGACGTGCCCGAGGACGCGGCGGGCTACGTCACCACCGGCAGCACGGCCAGTGTGCTCTCCGGCCGGGTGGCCTACGCGCTGGGCCTGGAGGGGCCCGCGGTGACGGTGGACACGGCGTGCTCGTCCTCGCTGGTGGCCCTGCACCTGGCCGTACAGTCCGTGCGCACCGGCGAGTCCACGCTCGCCCTCGTCAGCGGCGTGACCGTCATGGCCACGCCCGGCCTGTTCACCGAGTTCACCCGCCAGGGCGGGCTCGCTCCCGACGGGCGCTGCAAGGCGTTCGCGGCGACGGCCGACGGCGCCGGCTTCTCCGAGGGTGTGGGCGTCCTGGTGGTGGAGCGGCTGTCGGAGGCCCGGCGCCGTGGGCACCGGGTGCTGGCGGTGGTACGGGGCTCGGCCGTGAACCAGGACGGCGCCTCGAACGGTCTGACGGCGCCGAACGGTCCCGCGCAACAGCGGGTGATCCGGGCGGCGTTGGCGAGTGCGGGGGTGACCGCGGGTGAGGTCGACGCGGTGGAGGCGCATGGTACGGGTACGAGGCTGGGTGATCCGATCGAGGCGCAGGCGTTGCTGGCCACGTACGGTCGGGAGCGGGGTGGGGACCGTCCGTTGTGGTTGGGTTCGGTGAAGTCGAACATCGGGCACACCCAGGCTGCGGCGGGGGTGGCCGGTGTGATCAAGATGGTGCTGGCGATGCGGCACGGTGTGCTGCCGCGCACCCTGCACGTGGATGAGCCGTCGACACACATCGACTGGTCAGCGGGCCCGGTGAGGCTGTTGACCGACCCCGTCGTGTGGCCCGGAACGGGCCGACCGCGCCGGGCCGGCGTGTCCTCCTTCGGCGTGAGCGGAACGAACGCCCACGTCGTCCTGGAGCAGGCACCGGAACAGGCTGCCGCGGAGG
Organism: Streptomyces sp. NPDC087310; assembly: GCF_044744405.1. Taxonomy (NCBI): domain Bacteria; kingdom Bacillati; phylum Actinomycetota; class Actinomycetes; order Kitasatosporales; family Streptomycetaceae; genus Streptomyces; species Streptomyces sp. NPDC087310. The sequence goes on from NZ_JBIUYF010000007.1 coordinate 431,735, forward strand.
ACGGGGCGGACGGTGGGGCCGTACCGGGAACCCCGGTTCTCTCCGTCGGCGGTCTCACCCCCTGGGTGCTGTCGGCCAAGTCCGAGGCGGCGGTCCGGGACCAGGCCGCGCGGTTGCTGCCGCTCACCGACGGGGGCGCGGGGCCGGACGCGGTGGCACCGGGCGATATCGGTCTCTCGCTGGCGACCACCCGCGCGGTGTTCGACCGTCGCGCGGTCGTCCTGGGCGCGGATCGTGCCGACCTGGCGTGTGGTCTGACCGCTCTGGCCCAGGGGCGGGAGGCCCCCGGTGTGGTGCGCGGTGCCGTGGTCGGCTCCGACGGCAGGGTGGTGTTCGTCTTTCCCGGCCAGGGGTGGCAGTGGCTGGGGATGGCGGTCGAGTTGCTGGACTCGTCGCCGGTGTTCGCGGAGTGGATGGGCAGGTGCGCGGCGGCGCTGGCGCCCTCGGTCGATTGGTCGTTGGTGGACGTCGTGCGAGGCGTCGAGAGCCCGGAGTGGTTCGACCGGGTGGACGTGGTGCAGCCGGTGATGTGGGCGGTCATGGTGTCGCTGGCGGGGACGTGGCGTTCGTCGGGCGTGGTGCCTTCGGCGGTGGTGGGGCACTCGCAGGGGGAGATCGCCGCCGCGGTGGTGGCGGGTGGGTTGTCCCTGGAGGACGGTGCGCGCGTCGTGGCGGCGCGCGGTCGCGCGCTGCGGGCGCTGTCGGGCCGTGGGGCGATGGCATCGGTGAGTCTGCCCGCGGGAGTGGCCGAGGAGCGGTTGGCCGCCTGGGGCGAGCGGTTGTCGGTGGCGGCGGTGAACGCGCCGACGGCGGTGGTGGTGTCGGGTGATGTGGAAGCCGTAGAGGAGTTCCTGGAGGCGTGTGAGGCGGAGGGCGTTCGAGCACGTCGGGTGTCGGTGGACTACGCCTCGCACGGCGCGCATGTCGAGGCGATCGAGGCCGAGCTCGGGCGGAGTCTCGCCGGGATCGCTCCGCGGCCGTCGTCGGTCCCCTTCTATTCGACGGTGACGGGCGGCGTGCTGGACACGGTGGAACTGGACGCACGGTACTGGTACCGGAACCTGCGCGGGAGGGTGCGGTTCGACGAGACGGTGCGGGTGCTGCTGGGCGAGGGCTTCCGGGTGTTCGTGGAAGCCAGCGGGCATCCGGTGCTGGTGATGAGCGTCGCGGAGACGGCCGACGACCACGGGGTCGACATCGCGGCGGTCGGGTCGCTGCGCCGTGGAGAAGGCGGTCCCGATCGGTTGCTGACGTCCGTGGCCGAAGCGTTCGTGGCCGGCGCCAGGGTGGATTGGCCCGCGGCGTTCGCGGGATCGGCGGCGCGACACGTGGACCTGCCGACGTACCCGTTCCAGCGCCGCCGGTACTGGCTCGCCCCGCGCGTCGCCGCGGTGTCCGGTGACGCGGCCTCGGTGGGACTGGAACCGACGGAGCACCCGCTGCTGGCAGCGGCGGTGCCACTGCCCGGGTCGCGAGGATTCCTGCTGACGGGGCGTCTGTCGCCGCGCGCCCAGCCGTGGCTCGCCGACCACGTGCTGCTGGGGCGGGCGGTCGTGCCGGGGTCGGCATGGGTGGAGATGGCCTTGCGAGCGGGGGAGGAGGTGGGATGCCTGCGGCTGGAGGAACTGACACTGGAGGCGCCGCTGGTCCTGGCCGACGAGAGGGAGGCCCGGGTGCAGCTCGTCGTCGGCGGGCCGCAGGAGGAAGGCCGACGCGAGCTGAGCGTGTACGCCACTGACGGCGGCAGCGGTGCATGGACCTGCCGTGCGCGGGGTGTGCTGGGCATCGGTGGTGAGGCGGACGGCTCCGCGGACCGGAGCGCCTGGCCGCCACGGGGGGCGCAGACGGTGGACTTCGCCGGGACGTACGAGAGGCTCGCGGGCGCGGGACTTGCCCACGGGCCGGCGTTTCGCGGGCTGCGGTCGGTGTGGTGCCGGGGAGAGGAGGTCTTCGCCGAGGCGGAGTTGCCCGAGATACCGGGCACGGATCGCTTGGGGATCCATCCGGCGTTGCTGGACGCGGCGTTGTACGCGTGGCTGGCGTGCGCGGACGGCGCCGGGGACGCGATGCGGTTGCCGTTCGCGTGGAGCGGTGTGTCGCTGCACGCGGTCGGGGCTTCGGCGGTACGGATGCGACTGGCGCCGAAGGGCGACGGCGGGCTGTCGGTGGCGGTGACCGATACGGCGGGGATGCCGGTGGTGTCGGTGGATGCCCTGGTCACCCGACCGGTGCGGGAGGCGGACCTCGCGGCCTCGGTGGGGGCGGGGGAGCGCTCGGGCCGGGCGGAGTGGGTGCCGGCGGCGCCGCGTGCGGCGTCGGGGGGCGGAACGCCGAGATGCGCCGTGGTCGGGGAGGACCTCTCCGAGCTGGCCGAGGCGTGGGGGGCGGAGGCCGTCAAGGATCTCGCCGGGCTGAGCGAGCACGTGCCGGATGTGGCGGTGGTACGGGTCGGTTCCGTGGCCGGCGAAGGGGCGGCGCCGGCCGTGAACGGTGCCGTGGACGGAATGCCGGGTGTGGTGCGGGAGTGGTTGGCCCAGGAACGGTTCGCCCGGTCGCGGTTGGTGGTGGTGACCCGGGGAGCGGTGGCCGTCGAGGCCGGTGAGGAGGTCCGCGATCCGGCAGCGGCCTCGGTGTGGGAGGTGGTGCGCGCCGCGCAGGCGGAGAATCCGGGCCGGCTGGTTTTGCTGGACGCGGACGATCCGGCGGCCTCGCCCGAGGTACTGCGTCATGCCGTCCTGGCCGGAGAGGACCGGATGGCCGTACGTGGCGACGCGGTGTTCACCCCGCGCTCGACCCCGCCGAAGGGACACGCCCGCCGGCCGGTCCCCGTACGAAACGCCCCCACCCACACCGAAGCCTCCCGTTCGGAAGAGGCGCCGCTGATACGGCGCTTGTCGGGCCTCGGCCACGCGGAGCGGCAGCGGGTGCTGCTCCGGTCGGTCCGGGAACACGCCGCGGCCGTCCTCGGACACGGGGCAGCGGGGTCCGTGGCACCCGATCGTGGTTTCCTCGACCTCGGCTTCGTCTCGCTCACCGCCGTGGAACTGCGCAACCGGCTGAACGCGGCCACCGGGCTGCGGCTCCCCGCGACCCTGATCTTCGACCACCCGAGCCCGGCCGCGCTCGCCGAACACCTCGGAGAGGAACTGGCACCCACCGGGACGACGGGGGACGTGGACCCCGCCCTGACCGCCGAGCTCGACAGGCTGGAGGCCGCGCTTCTCGGCACGCGCGGGCAACCGGACGACGCGACGCGCGCCATGGTCACGAGCCGCCTGTCGAGCGTTCTGTCCCGGTGGAGCGGCGACCGGGACGGCGCGGCCACGGATGTTCCCGTTCCCGGCGCCCCGGCACCGGACGGGACGGAGCCCAGGGCCCCGGTCGACGTTCCCGGTCATCTGGAGTCCGCGGAGGCCGACGAGCTCTTCAGCTTCATCGACCGGGAATTCGGGCCTTCCTGAACGGCACCCTCTCGCACGCCGCACGCCGCACGCCGCACGCCGCTCGCACACCCCGCGTACGCCGTACACCCCTCGCACTCCGTACCCCCAAGCTCCCGAAGCCCAATCCCGTGAGGTATCGATGTCGGAACAAGAAAAGCTCGTCGGCTACCTCCGACGGGTGACCGTCGATCTGCATCGGACGCGCCGGCGCCTTCAGGAAGTGGAGGCGGCGGCGCGGGAGCCGATCGCGATCGTCGGGATGAGCTGCCGCTACCCCGGGGGCGTGCGGACTCCCGAGGAGTTCTGGGAGCTGCTGGCAGGGGCACGGGACGCGATCACGGCTTTTCCCGAGGACCGTGGCTGGGACGTGGAGACCCTGTACGACCCGGATCCCGACCGGCCGGGAACCTCCTCCACCCGCGAGGGCGGCTTCCTCGGCGACGCGGGGGAGTTCGACGCCGACTTCTTCGGGATCTCGCCGCGTGAGGCGCTGGCCATGGACCCGCAGCAGCGGCTGCTGCTGGAGACCTCGTGGGAGGCCGTCGAACGGGCGGGCATCGATCCCGCGTCGCTCAAGGGGAGCCAGGCCGGTGTCTTCGTCGGGGCCGTCGCCCCGGACTACGGCCCCCACCTGCACAGGGCGGCCGGCGATGTCGAGGGCCACCTGATGACCGGCACCGGCCTCAGCGTCGCGTCCGGCCGGGTGGCCTACGCGCTGGGCCTGGAGGGGCCCGCGGTGACGGTGGACACGGCGTGCTCGTCCTCGCTGGTGGCCCTGCACCTGGCCGTGCAGTCCCTGCGCCAGGGCGACTGCTCCAGCGCGCTGGTCGGCGGTGTGACCGTCATGGCCACGCCCGGTACCTTCATCGGCTTCAGCCGGCAGCGCGGGCTCGCCCCGGACGGCCGGTGCAAACCCTTCTCGGCCGCCGCGGACGGCTTCGGTCTCGCCGAAGGCGCCGGCATGCTGTTCCTGGAGCGGCTGTCCGACGCGCACCGCGACGGCCATCCGGTGCTGGCCGTCGTCCGCGGTACGGCGATCAACCAGGACGGCGCCAGCAGCGGACTGTCCGCACCGAACGGTCCCGCGCAACAGCGGATGATCCGGGCGGCGTTGGCGAGCGCGGGACTGACCGCGGGTGAGGTCGACGCCGTGGAGGCGCACGGTACGGGTACGAGGCTGGGTGATCCGATCGAGGCGCAGGCGTTGCTGGCCACGTACGGTCGGGACCGCGGGGACCGTCCGTTGTGGTTGGGTTCGGTGAAGTCCAACATCGGGCACACCCAGGCGGCCGCGGGGGTGGCCGGTGTGATCAAGATGGTGCTGGCGATGCGGCACGGTGTGCTGCCGCGCACCCTGCACGTCGACGAGCCGTCGACACACATCGACTGGTCAGCGGGCCCGGTGAGGCTCCTCACCGAGGCCACCCCGTGGCAGGCCGGTGGGCGACCGCGCCGGGCAGGTGTCTCCTCGTTCGGCATCAGCGGCACCAACGCGCACGCCATCATCGAACAGGCCGCCGATCCGGTGGAGGGCGGAGCGGACGGCGGACCGGAGGACGACGCCGTACCGTCCCCGGTGGCCCCGGTGGCCCCGGTGGCCCCGGTGGCCCCGGTGGCCCCGGTGGCCCCGGTGGCGCTGCCGCTCGTCCCGTGGGTGCTCTCGGCCAGGTCCGCGGCGGCCCTGCGCGGCCAGGCCGCCCGGCTGCTGGACCACGTGCGCGGGCATCCGGAGGTGGCCGCTGCGCACACCGGTCTGTCCCTCGGGACCACCCGAACCGCCTTCGACCACCGCGCGGTGGTCCTCGCGCCGGACCACGCGGGCGCGGTGGGCGAACTGGAGAAGCACGTCGCGGGCCACGCCGCCCCGGGGCTCGTCACCGGGCTCGCACGGGGTGGCGCCGGGGTGGCGCTCGTCTTTCCGGGGCAGGGGGCGCAGTGGGCCCTGATGGCGGCGGAACTGCTGGACTCCTCGCCGGTGTTCGCGGCGCGGATGGCCGAGTGCGCCGCCGCGCTGGCGCCTCACGTGGACTGGTCGCTGCCGGACGTCCTGCGGTGCACCGAGGGGGACGGCTGGCTGGGCCAGGTGGACGTGGTACAGCCGGCGTTGTGGGCGGTGATGGTGTCACTGGCCGAACTGTGGCGTGCGTACGGCGTGGTGCCGGCGGCGGTGATCGGCCACTCCCAGGGGGAGATCGCGGCCGCGTGTGTCGCGGGCGGGCTGTCGCTGGCGGACGGGGCACGGGTGGTGGCGTTGCGCAGTCGGGCGTTGCGGGCGCTGGCGGGCCGGGGCGGCATGGTGTCCGTCGGCCTGTCCGTCGCCGAGGTGCGGGAGCGGCTGTCCGCGTGGCGCGGACGGCTGTCGGTGGCGGCGGTGAACGGGCCCTCGGCGGTCGTGGTGTCGGGCGACACCGACGCCTTGGAGGAAGTGCTGGCGCGGTGCGAACGCGAGGGCGTACGGGCGCGCCGGGTTCCGGTGGACTACGCCTCGCACTCCGCACATGTGGAGGAGATCGAGGGCGAGTTGCTGCGCGATCTCGCGGGGATCGCTCCGCGGTCCTCGGCGGTGCCGTTCCATTCGACGGTGGTCGGCGGGGTGCTGGACACGGCGGAGCTGGACGCGGCCTACTGGTACCGGAACCTGCGGCAGACGGTCCGCTTCGACGAGACGGTACGGGGCCTGCTGGGCGAGGGCTTCCAGGTGTTCGTGGAGGCCGGCGCCCACCCGGTACTGACCATGGCGATCGAGCAGACGGCCGACGACCACGGAACGCGGGCGACGGTGGTCGGGACGCTGCGCCGTGGCGAGGGTGGGCCGGCCCGATTCCTGACCTCACTGGCCGAGGCGTACGTCGGTGGCGCCGACGTCGACTGGCGGGAGGTGTTCGCCGGTACCGGCGCGCGACGCGTGGACCTGCCGACGTACGCCTTCCAGCGCCGCCGTTACTGGCTGGGATCCGGGGCGGCCGAGGCCGGTGACGTGGCGTCGGCGGGGCTGGCCCCGGCCGGGCACCCCTTGCTGGGCGCCGTCGCTCCGTTGCCCGACTCCGGTGGTTTCCTGCTGACGGGCCGTCTGTCGCTCCGTACCCACACCTGGCTCGCCGACCACGCGGTGCTGGGCCGTGTCGTCCTGCCCGGCACCGCGTTCGTCGAAATGGCGTTGCGAGCGGGAGACGCCGCCGGATGTGATCGGCTGGAAGAGCTCACCCTGGAGACGCCGTTGGTGCTGCCCGAGGACGGCGCGGTCCAGGTGCACCTGATCGTGAACGGGCCGCGGGAGACGGGGCATCGCGAGTTCGGTGTGTACGCGCGCCGCGACGACGTGCCGGACGACTCGTGGACGCGCCGCGCGCGAGGCACGCTGACCGCGGGGAGCCCGGCGGTGACCTCCCCGGAGCTGAGCGTCTGGCCGCCGGTCGGCGCTCAGGAGGTCGGGACCGCCGGCCTCTACGAAGGGCTGGCGGCCACCGGGCTTGCGTACGGCCCGGCGTTTCGCGGACTGCGCGCCGCCTGGCGCCGGGGCGACGAGCTCTTCGCCGAAGTGGCGCTGGCGCAGGAGGCGCGAACCGAGGCGGGCCGGTTCGGGGTGCACCCCGCGTTGCTGGACGCGGCGCTCCACGTCTGGGCGGCCCACGACGACACGGACACCGCCCCGAGGGCCGGGCGGGTCCGGTTGCCGTTCGTGTGGAGCGGTGTCTCCCTGCACGCGGTCGGGGCTTCCGCGGCGCGGGTGCGGCTGGCGCCGACCGGCGACGGCGGGGTGTCGGTGACGGTGGCCGACCCGGCGGGCGCGCCGGTGGCCTCGGCGGATGCCCTGAGGACGCGCCCGGTGGGGGAGGAGGAGTTCACGGCCTCCGCCGGGGTGCAGGAGTGGCTGTACCGCGTGGAGTGGGTGGCCGCTCCGCCGGCCACGGGGCCGGACGCCGGGGTGCGGGGGTGCGCGGTGGTCGGAGCGGATGACCTCGGAGTGATCGAGGGGCCGACGGTGCGGAGGTACGCGGATCTCGACGAGATCGGCGAACAGGTGCCCGCCTGCGTAGTGGTGTGTGTTGATGGTGTGAGCGATCAGGGTGTGGTGCCGGGGGCGACCGCGACGGTCGACCGTGTGCTGTCCTTGGTGCAGCGATGGTTGGCACAGGAGCGGTTCGCCGGGTCGCGGTTGGTGGTGGTGACGCGGGGAGCGGTGGCGGTCGAGGACGGTGAGGACGTGCGCGATCTGGCCGCGGCCCCGGTGTGGGGACTGGTCCGCTCCGCGCAGGCCGAGCACCCGGAGCGGTTGGTCCTGCTGGACGTGGACGGCGACGGCCTCTCGCCGGACGCCCTGCACGCGGCGGTGTCGACCGGGGAACCCCAGATCGCCGTGCGCGGGGGTGCGGTACAGGTGCCGCGCCTGACCCGGGGCCCGGCGAGCGGAGTGCTGGCGCCCCCGGACGAGGGGCGGCCCTGGCGGCTGGAGCCTTCGGGCGAGCGGACACCGGAGGGGCTGACCCCGGCGTCGGCCGAGGACGCGGCGCGCGAACTGGGTGAGTTCGAGGTGCGCGTCGCCGTACGCGCGGCAGGACTGAACTTCCGCGATGTGCTCATCTCGCTGGGCACGTATCCGGACCACGGGGCGCTGATGGGAAGCGAAGGGGCCGGGGTGGTGGTGGCCACCGGCCCGGGGGTCGGGTCCTGCGCCGTCGGTGATCGCGTGATGGGTCTGTGGACCGGCGGTTTCGGGCCGCTGGCGGTGGCGGACCACCGTACCCTGACCCGGATCCCGGACGGCTGGTCCTTCACCGAGGCCGCGTCGGTTCCGGTCGCGTTCGTGACGGCGTTGTACGCGTTGCGCGAGCTGGCGGGTGTACGGCCCGGCGAGTCGCTGCTGGTGCACTCCGCCGCCGGTGGGGTGGGAATGGCGGCGGTGCAACTGGCCCGGGTGTACGGCCTCCAGGTCTTCGCCACCGCCGGCCCCGCCAAGTGGGACGTGCTGCGTGGTCTGGGAGTCGACGACACGCATCTGGCGCCGTCGCGGTCGGTGGAGTTCGAGCAGCGCTTCCGGTCGGCATCGGGCGACCGCGGTGTCGATGTCGTGCTGGACTCCCTGGCGGGTGAGTACGTCGACGCCTCGCTGCGGCTGCTCGGCGAGGGCGGGCGCTTCATCGAGATGGGGAAGGCGGACATACGGTCCGCCGACGAGGTGGCGGCGGCCCACCCCGGTGTGACATACCGGGCGTTCGACCTGGTGGAAGCGGGTCCGGAGCGCATCGGGGCGATGCTCACCGAGATCGTCGGCCTCTTCGGGCAGGGTGCGCTCAAGCGGTTGCCGACGCGGGTGTGGGATGTGCGCCGGGCGGGTGAGGCGCTCCGGTTCATGCGGCAGGCGCGGCACACGGGGAAACTGGTGCTGAGCGTTCCGGCCGCCCTGGACCCGGAGGGGATCGTCCTGGTGACGGGGGCGGCGGGCGTGCTGGGCGGCCTGGTGGCCCGGCACCTGGTGGCCGAGCACGGGGTGCGTCACCTGCTGCTGGTCAGTCGTCGTGGCCCGGCGGCCGAGGGCATGCCGGAGCTCAAGAAGGTGCTGACCGGCATGGGGGCGTCGGTGACCGTCGCCGCGTGCGACGTGGCCGACCGCGACGCCCTGGCGGAGACACTGGCGGGGTTGCCCGGAGGGCGTCGGGTGACGGGCGTGGTGCATGCCGCGGGGGTGCTGGACGACGGGACGGTGACGTCGCTGACGCCCGAGCGGGTCGACGGGGTGCTGCGGGCCAAGGTGGCGGGGGCGTGGAACCTGCACGAGCTGACCCGTCACCACGATGTCGCGCTGTTCGCGCTGTTCTCGTCGGCCGCCGGAGTGTGGGGGTCGGCGGGGCAGGCGAACTACGCTGCGGCGAACACGTTTCTGGACGGGCTCGCCGCGCATCGTCACGCGGCGGGTCTGCCCGGTGTGTCGTTGGCGTGGGGCATGTGGGCCGAGCGTTCCGGTATGACGGAGCACCTCGGCGAGGCGGATCTGTCGCGGATGGCGCGGGTCGGTGTGGTGCCGTTCTCGTCCGACGAGGGGCTGCGGCTCTTCGACACGGCGCACACCCTGGCCGAGAGCCTGGTGGTACCCGCCCGGCTGGACACCGGTGGCCCGGCCGCCTCAGGCACCGCGATCCCCGCCCTGCTCAAGGGACTCGTACGACGGCCGGTCCCCGCACGACGCACCCCCCTCCCTGACGAACCGCGCCGCCCGGCCGGCCAGGCCACCGAACTGCGGCAGAGGCTGCTCGGCATGAGCCACGCCGACCGCGGCCACACCGTGCTGGAGCTCGTCCACGCACAGGTGGTGGCGGTGCTGGGGCACGCCACGCCGGACGCGGTCGAGTCCGGCCGGGCGTTCAAGGAACTCGGCCTCGACTCGCTGACGGCGATCGAGCTGCGGAATCTGCTCAGTGCGACGACCGGGCTGCGCCTGCCTGCCACGCTCGCCTTCGACTACCCGAACGACAAGGCGCTGAGCGAGTACATCCTGGCCGAACTGGTGGGGCGGGCCGATGCCGACGGCGCGGTGGCGACATCCCCGGCCGGCCGGAGCGAGGGCGCGTCCGAGGACGACCGGATCGCGATCGTCGGCATGAGCTGCCGTTACCCGGGCGGCGTGACGTCCCCGGAAGAGCTGTGGCAGCTCGTCGTCTCCGGCGGGGACGCGATCGGCGGACTGCCCACCGACCGTGGCTGGGATCTCCAGGGCATCTACGACCCGGACCCGGACGCGCCCGGCAGGACGTACGCGCGCGAGGGCGGTTTCCTCTACGCCGCGGGCGAGTTCGACGCGGAGTTCTTCGGGATCTCACCGCGTGAGGCGCTCGCGATGGACCCGCAGCAGCGTCTGGTGCTGGAGACCTCGTGGGAGGCGCTCGAACGCGCCGGGCTGGTCGCCTCGTCGCTGCGCGGCAGCAGGACGGGTGTCTTCGTCGGCTCCCACTACCAGGAGTACGGCCCGCGGCTGCACGAGGCGGGGGAGGGTTTCGAAGGCCACCTGATGACGGGAACCGCGGCCAGCGTCCTGTCCGGGCGTGTGGCGTACGCCTTCGGTTTCGAGGGACCCGCGGTGACGGTGGACACGGCGTGTTCGTCGTCGCTGGTGGCCCTGCACCTGGCGGTACGGTCGCTGCGTCAGGGCGAGTGCGACCTCGCGCTGGCCGGCGGGGTCGCCGTCATGCCGGACCCCGGCCCGCTCATGGCGTTCAGCAGGCAGCGCGGTCTCGCCCCCGACGGGCGCTGCAAGACGTTCGCGGCGACAGCGGACGGGACGTCCCTCGCCGAAGGCGTCGGTGTGCTGGTGGTGGAGCGGTTGTCCGACGCCCGGCGCAACGGACATCCCGTCCTTGCCGTGGTGCGGGGTTCCGCGGTGAACCAGGACGGTGCGTCGAACGGTCTGACGGCGCCGAACGGCCCGTCACAGCAGAGGGTGATCCGGGCGGCGCTGGCGGATGCGGGGGTGTCGGCGGCGGAGGTCGACGCGGTGGAGGCGCACGGTACGGGGACGAGGCTGGGGGACCCGATCGAGGCACAGGCGTTGCTGGCCACGTACGGGCGCGAACGGGCGGGCGGGGGACGGCCCTTGTGGCTGGGATCGTTGAAGTCGAACGTGGGGCACACCCAGGCGGCCGCCGGTGTGGCAGGCGTGATCAAGATGGTGCTCGCGCTGCGGCACGGCCTGCTGCCGTCCTCGCTGCACATCGACGAACCGACACCGCATGTGGACTGGTCGGGCGGTGGGGTCGAGCTGCTGCGGGACGCGGTGGAGTGGCCCCGGGCGGGAGGGCCGAGGCGTGCGGGCGTGTCGTCGTTCGGGATCAGCGGGACGAACGCGCACGTGATCGTGGAGCAGGCTCCGCAGGAGGAGCGTGTGGAGACGCCGGCGGACGACGTGGGCGTGGTGGCGTGTGTGGTCTCCGGGCGTTCGGAGGCGGCGTTGCGTGCGCAGGCGGAGCGTCTGGCGGAGCTCGTGCGGGCCGACGACGGCCTGTCGCCGGCCCAGGTGTCGTCGTCGCTCGTGACGTCCCGGTCGGTGTTCGAACACCGGGGTGTGGTGCTCGTCGCGGGGCGTGACGGGCTGCTGGCCGGCCTTGCGGCCCTGGCGTCGGGGAAACCGGCGGCCGGTGTGGTGCGCGGCACCGTCCTCCCCGGGAAGTCGGCGGTGCTGTTCTCGGGACAGGGCACCCAGCACCTCGGCATGGGGCGGGGGCTGTACGAGAGGTTCCCGGTGTTCGCTGAGGCATTCGACGCGGCGTGCGCCCGGTTCGACGCCCTGCTGGAACGGCCGCTGCGGGAGGTCGTGTTCGGGGACGCGACCGCGTTGGCCCGGGCGGATTTCACCCAGTGCGGGCTGTTCGCGGTCGAGGTGGCCCTGTTCCGGTTGGTGGAGTCGTGGGGTGTGCGGCCGGACTTCGTGGGTGGTCATTCGTTGGGGGAGGTGGTGGCCGCACACGTGGCGGGGGTGCTGTCGCTGGAGGACGCCTGTGAGCTGGTGGCGGCTCGGGGCCGGCTGATGGGGCAGTTGCCCGGGGGCGGGGTGATGGTGTCGGTGCGGGCGCCGGAGGCGGAGGTGGTGCCGTTGCTGGCGGGGCGCGCGGACGAGGTGAGCGTCGCGGCGGTCAACGGTCCCGCGTCCGTCGTGCTCTCGGGAAGGGAGGCGGCGGTCGCCGAGGTCGTCGGGGCGCTGCGGGAACGGGGCGTGGAGACGAAGCGGCTGAAGGTGTCGCACGCCTTCCACTCGCCCTTGACGGAGCCGATGCTCGCCCCGTTCCGCGAGGTGGTGGACGGGCTCTCCTTCCGCGCGCCGCACCTTCCGGTGGTGTCGAACGTGACCGGCGAAGTGGCCTCCGCCGAGGAGTTGTGCGCGCCCGGTCACTGGGTGCGACACGTGCGGGAGACGGTGCGCTTCGCCGACGGGGTGGCGGCACTGGCCCGGCGGGGAGTCACGACGTTCGTCGAACTCGGCCCTGACGGTGTGCTCTCCGGGATGGGGCACGAGTGCCTGCCCGACGCGGTGTTCGCGCCGGTCCTGAACGGGGACGCGGACGAGACCGGCTCCGTCGTCGACGGGCTCGCCCAGGCGTACGTGCGGGGCATGGAGGTGGACTGGCCGGCCGTCCTCGCCGCCGACGGCCCCCTGCCGCGGCGTGTGGACCTGCCGACGTACGCCTTCCAGCGGGAGCACTTCTGGCTGCGCTCGACCACCAGGACGGCTGCGGCGCCCGGCGGCGACACGGCGGTCGGCGGCGACATGGCGGCCGACGGGCCGGCGGACGCCGGTTTCTGGGAGGCGGTGGAGCGCGGTGACGCGAGCGCGCTCGCGAGCGAGCTGTCGGTCGAGGACGGAGACGGTGCGGGTGAGTCGCTCGCGGCGGCGCTCCCGGCGCTGTCGGCGTGGCGGCGTCGTCGGCGGGAGCGGGGACCGGTGGACGCGTGGCGCTACCGGGTGGCGTGGTCGCCGGTGACCGGTGGGACGGGCACACTGACGGGAGCGTGGCTGGTGGTCGTCCCCGAGGGGCACACCGCGGACGCGTGGGTGTCGCACGTCGTGAAGTCGGTGGGGGGGCGCGGGGCGTCCCCCCTGGTCGTGGAACTGGCGCCGAGCGCCACGGACGGCGACGCGGTGGCCGGAGCGTTGCGCGCGGCGCTGACACGGGCCGGTGACACGGGGATCACCGGCGTGCTGTCGCTGCTGGCGCTGGCGGAGGGACGGCACGCGGTGTACGGGTCGGTGCCGCTGGGAGTGGCGTTGACACTGGCCATGGTGCGGGCCGCGGGCGAGTTGGGGGTGCGCGCCCCGGTCTGGTGCGTCACCCGCGGGGCCATGTCCGTGAACGGCGCGGAACGGGTGCGGAACCCGGAGCAGGCCGGGGTGTGGAGCCTGGGACGTGTGGCCGGTCTGGAGACACCGGAGAGGTGGGGCGGGACGGTGGACCTGCCGGACGTGCTGGACGGGTGGGTCATGGAGCGTCTGGCCCGGGTACTCGCCGGCGGTTCGGGCGAGAGCGAGGTGGCGGTCCGCGGCGCGGGTGTGTTCGGTCGCCGTGTGGTGCCGGCCGCCTCGGGCGGACGTCGTGGTGCCGGGTGGCGACCCTCGGGAACCGTACTGGTCACGGGCGGTACGGGAGCGTTGGGCAGGCACGTGGCGCGGTGGCTGGCACGCGCCGGTGCCGAGCACCTCGTCCTCGTGTCCCGCCGTGGCCCCGGGGCCGACGGCGCGGACGACCTGCGCGGGGAACTGGAGGAGCTGGGTACGCGGGCGGAGGTGGTGGCCTGCGACGTGGGCGACCGGAGGGCCGTCGCCGAGCTGGTGGCGCGCGTGACGGCGCGGGCCCCGTTGACGGGAGTCGTTCACACGGCCGGCGTCCTGGACGACGGTGTGCTGGAAGGGCTGACCGTGGAGCGGTTCGAGGAGGTCCTGCGGTCGAAGAGCGAGGCGGCGCGGCATCTGCACGAGGCCACGAGGGACCTGGGGCTTTCGGCGTTCGTGCTGTTCTCCTCGTTCGCGGGCGTCGTGGGTTCCGCCGGGCAGGCGAACTACGCGGTCGCGAACGCGCTCGTGGACGCCCTGGCCGAGCAGCGGCGGGCCGAGGGGCTGGCGGCCACCTCGGTGGCGTGGGGACCGTGGGCCGACGACGGCATGGCCGTCCGCAGCGGCGAGGCCGCCGGCAACGTCCGGCGCAGCGGTCTGACCCCGATGGACCCGCGGTCGGCACTCATGGCGCTGGAACGGTCACTGGCGGAGGACGGGACCTCCGTCGTCGTCGACGCCGACTGGCCTCGCTTCACCGCCGCGTCCGAGGCCCGCTCCGTGGAACGGCTGCTCAGCGGGATCCCGGAAGTACGGCGGTTCGTGACGGACGCGGCCGACGGCACCGAGGCGACACGGGCCGAGGACCCGGCCGCCCTCGCGGGGCGCCTGCGATCACTCCCCGAGACCGAACGGAGCCGGGAACTCCTGGAACTCGTACGCTCCCATGCCGCCGCCGTGCTGGGCCACACCGGCAGGGAGGCGATCGCCCCCGGCCGCCGCTTCACGGAGATGGGGTTCGACTCCCTGACCGCCATGCGCCTGAGCAACCGGCTCGGCGCCGCCACGGGCCTCCAGCTCACCGCGGCGACGGTCTTCGCCCACGTCACCCCGACCGCCCTGACCGACCACCTGCTCGCCACGTACGCGGCTCCCCCCGGGCGCCCGAGGCCCCGGCTGCGGCTACGGGAGCGGGCATGACGGCGTCGAACGCGACCGGGCCGGCCGGGCCGCCCCGCGCCAGGCGGTGGGCGGTTCTCCGCAGGGCGCTCCGGGCGCTCCCCCGCAGGGCCCGATGAGACCTTGCTCAGTGCGTAACCGTGGCTCTTGCCGATGCCGGGCCGACCGCCGCGCGTGATGCTGGCAGAAGTTCGGAGAACCCTTGCCCACACCGGCGAACGACAGGAAAGGCAGCGAAAGGCGTGAATTCTGCTGTTGAGTCAGATTACGACGTCGTGGTCGTCGGGGGTGGTCCCGGCGGATCCACGCTTTCGACGCTGGTGGCACTCCAGGGCTATCGGGTGCTGCTCCTGGAGAAGGAGGTTTTTCCGCGGCACCAGATCGGCGAGTCACTGCTCCCCTCCACCGTGCACGGGATCTGCCGCCTCCTCGGAGTCACGGAGGAACTGGAGAACTCCGGCTTCATGAAGAAGCACGGCGGTACCTTCCGCTGGGGGCTCAACGCTGAGCCCTGGACCTTCGATTTCTCCGTTTCGGCGAAATTCTCGGGCCCGACCTCCTACGCCTACCAGGTCGAGCGCATGAAGTTCGACAAGATCCTCCTCGACAACGCCCGCAGCAAGGGGGTGGACGTCCGTGAACGCTGCGAGGTCGTGGCGGTTCTCGAGGAGGAAAACCGGATCTCCGGTGTGCGGTACGACGACGCCGAAGGCGTCCGGCGGGAGGTCCGTGCCCGGTTCGTGGCGGATGCCTCGGGCAACAAGAGCCGCGTTCACCAGCGGATCGGCGGCGCACGCCAGTACTCGGAGCTGTTCCGGAACATCGCCGTATTCGGTTACTTCACCGGCGGGAAGCGCATGCCCGCCCCCGGGACGGGCAACATCGTCTGCGCGTCGTTCGATCTCGGCTGGTTCTGGTACATCCCCCTGTCCGACGAGCTCACCAGTGTCGGCGCGGTGCTCAGGCGAGAGGCGCTGGAACGCCTCCGCGACGGGCCCCGGGAAAAGGTGCTGGCAGGTCTGATCGCGGAATGCCCGCTCATCGCCGACTACCTGTCGGATGCGGAGCGGGTCACGGAGGGGCCCTACGGGGAGGTCCGCGTCCGCAAGGACTACTCCTACATCCAGGAGAAGTTCTGGCGGCCCGGCATGGTGCTGGTCGGCGACGCCGCCTGCTTCATCGACCCGCTGTTCTCCTCCGGTGTTCATCTGTCCACGTACAGTGCCCTGCTGGCGGCCCGGTCGATCAACACCACACTGCGCGGCGCCGTCGACGAGGCCGACTGCTTCCGCGAGTACGAGGCCCGTTACCGCAGGGAGTACGACGTGTTCCACGACTTCCTGGCCGCTTTCTACGACCTCCAGAAGGACGAGCACGCGTACTTCCGTGAGGCGAAGAGCGCGATCGGGAGTTCCGCCTCGGCCGAGGAGTCGTTCGCGGAACTGGTGGGCGGCGGCGCGTCCGACGAGAAAGCCCTGATCGCCACGGCGCCCTCCGTCAGCCGGGAACGCAGGGCGGACCTGCTGGAGCGGTCGCGGAAGATCCACTGGGAGGGATCCCGGGTTCAGGTCCAGGCGGTCTTCGGCGAGAGCGTGGGGGACGACCCCCTGTACGAGGGCGGTCTGGTCGAGTCACCCGACGGCATGCACTGGACCCGCCCCGAACAGCCCGCCACCTGAGGTCTCGACGGGGCCCTTCTCACGACGTCGGCGCGTCCGCCCGGGACGCGTCGACGTCGATCTCGATGCCGGCGACCGCGAGCAGACGACCCGTGGCGGAGTCACGCATGGCCATGTCGGCGATCTCGATCCGCGGCCGCGCCGTGCTGCGCCACCTGCGCACCGTGATGGTGAACACCGCGCCCGGGTCCGCGTTGCCGAAGTACCCCACCTTCTGGTCGACCACCTTGCGCCGCAGGAACCGCGCGTCGCCGCGGCCGAGCGACCGCCACACGCGCAGCAGAGCCGTATCGAAGATCGAGAAGTACGAGGCGAAGTACACGAGCCCGGCGCCGTTGAGGTCGCGCACGACGTCCAGCGCGTACTCGGACGTGTGGGCCGGCCCGGCCGCGACCAGGCCGGGCGGCGGCGCCGAGTAGAAGCTGCCCGCCTCGCGGGCGCGTCCGACGAGGGTGCGCGGGGAGTGGGCGTTGGGCAGCCGGGGGAGGCCGCCGTAGGAGAAGTCCGGAGGCGCGACCTGGGACAGCCGCTGGTTGCTGTCCGGGCGTTCACGGGCGATCCAGCGGTTGAAGTTCTCGGCGTAGAGACAGTCCGGATGGGGGCGCTCGTACAGCTCCTCAGGGGCCAACGGAGCGTCGCCCAGGCCCAGGCTCGCCGGCGCGATCCGGTGGAGCGTGATCACGCCCTGGCTGCCGAACTGGAACACCCGGGAGCTCACCTGGAGTTCGTCGCCGAAAGCGAGGCCGTGGGGATGGACGACATCGCCGCCGCGTACGTGGAAGTAGTAGAAGGACAGGTAGGCGGGCTGCCCTTCGGAGGTACGGGCCGCGTGCACGTTGGTGCGGCAGGCGGCCGCCACCGCCTCCCAGGTCCAGTCCCCGATCCGACCGAAGACGAGTGATCCGCCACTGCACATGCCCGGGGCGACGACCACATGGCGGGAGAGCGAACTGTCGTCGCCCATCCGGACGGGCTGTGTTGTAGTGCTCCGGTTCACTGTTCCCACCTCTCTGGTCGGGCTGATCGGGGCCGACCGGGCCGTTCGGGGGGCCGGCTCACCCCGGGCTGGCCGGCGGGCGTTCACCGTTGTGCCGCTCGTGACTCAACCGTCCCGGATACCGTCCCGGATACCGCCCTGGCTCCGGCCGGCGTCCTCGTGAGCCATGCGGCCGACGCGGCGAGGAAAACGTCGTTGTCCTCGGCGCAACCGATCGACACGCGCACGCCCTCGCCCGGAAACGTCCGCACGGCGATGCCCTTGCCCGTGCACCACCTGCCGAACTCGGCCGAGGCATCGCCCAGCCGGAGCCAGAGGAAGTTGGCGTGGCCGGCCGGAACGTCCCAGCCGTGGGCCGCCAGGGCGTCGCGGACCCGGCCGCGTTCCGCGACCGTGGCCTCGACGCGGCGCAGCAACTGGTCCTCGACCCCGAGGGCCGCCACGGCCCCTCGCTGCGCGACCCCGTTCACCGCGTAGGCGAGGCATGCCTTGCGCAGTTGCTCGGTCACGCGGGGATGACCCACGAGGTAGCCGACCCGGAGGCCGGCCAGTCCGTATGCCTTCGAGAACGTGCGCAGCACCACGAGGTTCGGGTGCGCCGCGCAGAGGTCCAGGCCGCTGGAGGCGGCCGGATCGCGCGCGTACTCGTAGTACGCCTCGTCGAGGGCGACCAGGCAGGTGGCCGGCGTGCGCGCCAGGAACGTCCGCAGAGCCTCCCCGGTGACCACCGTGCCCGTCGGATTGTTGGGATTGCAGAGGAGGACCAGCCGCGTGGCATCCGTGACCCGGTCGGCCATGGCCGGGAGATCGTGCGCGCCGTCGACCAGGGGCACCCGCACGGAGCGCAGGCCGGCGAGGTCGGCGAGAACGGGGTAGAGCTCGAACGACCGCCAGGCGTACACGACCTCGGTGCCGGGGTCGCCGACGGACTGCATCAGCGTCTGGAGGAGCGCGACGGACCCCGCGCCCACCACGACCCTGTCGTCCGTGATCCCGTGCCTCCGCGCGATCGCACGCGTCAGCTCGCCGCACCCCGGGTCGGGGTAGCGGTTCACCGTCGAGGCCGCGTCCGCGACCGCCTCCGCGATGCCCGGCAGCGGGTCGTGGGGAGATTCGTTCGCCGACAGCGGGCGCGTACGCGCCGCCGCCGTATGCACGCCCTCGGTCGCCTGGTAGGCGGTGAGACGGCCGAGGACCGCCCGGAGTCGGGGCAAGGACAAGGGGACTCCCAAGCTCGCAAGGCCGGCGCGTCGTGGTCCGGCGGGTTGTCCGGTGGTCGTGGCACAGGCTCAGGGGCGCCCCTCGGCGGCCTCGGCCCCGGCGCGCGGCAGCCGCTCCTCCAGCAGACGCCCGATGTCCGCGACCGTGGCGGCGTCCAACAGCTCGTAGTCGTGGATCTCGACGCCGAGCCGGGTGTGCAGCAGCGCCGCCAGTTCCACCGCTGCGAGGGAGTCGAGGCCCACCTCCTCGCGGCCGGCCGTCGGTACGACGTCCTCCTCCCTCATCTGGAGGCCGTCCACCAGGATTCCTTTGAGTACCTCGTACATGGCTGGGACCTCTCGTTCGGATTTCGCTGGGCTCGCGTGCCCTGGTGCCTGACCCAGCCAGATCCGAACGAAAGACCCTGGTTCCTCTTTCGCCGTCACAACTGACCGGAAGGCCGTGGTTCCCGGGCGGGCCGGCCGCCGCGGGCCTTCTCCCGCAGAGTGAGCGCGACGTCCACGATGAGGTCTTCCTGACCGGCCACCGCCTGCCGCTCGCCCAGCTCGAAGAAGACATCGCGCGGGTCGACCCCTTCGCGCCGGGAGACGTCGAGGACCCGGTTCTTGAAGCCGGAGAACACTCCGGACAGGCCGCTGACGACGCCGACGGAGTCGATGGTCGGCGGGGCGGGCATCAGCTCGCGTCCGGCGAGGTCCGCCGCGTCCAGGAGACCGTACAGATCGATGCCCGTGGCGAACCCCATCCGCTCCAGCACGGGTACCAGGACTTCGAGTTGGGTGTTGCCGGCCCCGGCTCCGAAGCCCCGGGCGCAGGCGTCCACGATGGACGCCCCCGCCTCGACCGCGGCGACCGAGTTGGCGACGGCCATACCGAGGTTGTTGTGCCCGTGGAACATCACCGGTACGTCGACGGCCCGGCGGATGGCGCCGACGCGTTCCGTCACGTCCGCCGGCAGGAAGTGACCGGAGGAGTCGAGAATCCCCACTCCGCTCGCCCCGTACTCCACGAGCCGGGCGCACTCCTGCGCCAACTGCGGGGGAGTGGCCATGTGGCTCATCAGGAGAACGCCGTGCGCTTCGACACCGGCGTCGCGGAGGAACCCCAGATGCCGCTCGGCGAGGTTCCCCTCGGTGCAGTGCGTGCCGATCCGTACCATGTCGACGTCGTGGGCGATGGCCCTCCTGAGGTCCTGGACGGTGCCCCATCCGGGGATCATGAAGGCGGCCATCCTGCTGTTCGGCAGCGCCTCCCGTACGACGGACAGCATCTCGTCGTCGCCGAGCCGCGCCCGGCCGGCCTGGAGGGAGGACGCGCCCAGGCCGTTGCCGTGCCCCACTTCGACCACCGGGACACCCGCGGCGTCCGCGGCCGCCGCGTACCTGCGGAGCTGGTCGGGGCCGAGGGCGTGGCGGACCGCGTGATGTCCGTCGCGCAGGGTCGGATCATGGACGAGAACGGGTTTCCGCCGGTCGCTCCTCGCGTCTGCCGTCCCGGTCACGACATCACCGCCCCGGCGGTCGGGACGCGGGCCGCCGCGTACACCTCGGCGACCTGGAGCGCGGCGGAGTTGATGATGTCGAGGTTGCCCGCGTACCGGGGAATGCGGTCACCGGACGAGGTGACCTCGATGGCGACGAGGGCCTTCCCGCCGTCCACGACGCACGCCGTGACCTCGAAGCCGCCGGCGAATGCCCGGACCGGTGCCGTCGCGGTCGCCACGGCCGCGCGCACCGATTCCGCGGTGAGTCCTTCCCCCAGCACGGACATGGCGACCCGGAAGGTAGCCGGCGGCCTGGCGGGGCTCACATTGAGCATCGCCTTGACGTCCTCGACCCCGGTGAAGCCACGGACCGCGTCCTCGGTGGTCCCGATGTACTCGTCGAGATTCAGCCGGGTGGACGGGCCCACGCTCCGGCTGGCCGCGGTGGCCACCACCTCGACGTAGTCGATCCGGTGCCGCCGCGCGATCGCGTGCAGGATCGGGATCGACGCCTGGCCGCCACAACTGATCATGTTGATGTCGCCGTGGTCCAGGATGTCCGCCCCGTTCACGGTCGGGACCACCATCCGCCCCACCTTGCTCGGCGTCAGGTCGACGAGCATCGTCCCGAGGGGCCTCAACCGCTCCGCGTGCTCGGCGTGCGACACGGCGTTGGTGGCGTCGAAGACCACGTCGAACGGGTCCGGGGCGTCGACCAGGGACTGGACGCCGCCCGTCGCGGTCGGCAGCCCGAGCCCGGCCGCGTGCCGCAGCCCCGGCGTGTTCTCGTCGCGTGCCACGACCAGTCGGCAGTCGAGGGAGCGCGAACGCATGATCTTGGCCGCGAGGTCGACTCCGATGAGGCCGGCGCCGAGCACCGCCGCGGACAGTCGCCCGGTTCTTCTCCTGGCTGTACTCCTGGCTGTACTCATGGCTGTGTCGCCCTTCCTTGTGCGCAGACCTGCCTTGACGAGCCCTGGCTCCCCGATCCGGCCGGACCGGACGAAAGCTCCTAGGGACCGTCCACGTGCAGGGTGAGGGAGCCCAGGCGGTCGAACTCGGCGACGAACGTGTCCCCGGGGCTCATCGGGACCGCGGCGTGGAGCGCCCCCGTCATGATCAACTGCCCTGCCTCCAGAGACACCCCCCGGGCGCCGAGCACGTTCGCCAGCCAGGCCACCACGGTGACCGGATCCCCCAGGGCCGCCGCGCCGGCGCCGGTCGCCACGATCTCGCCGTTGCGCGAGAACACCATGCCGATCAGACGGGGGTCGCACTCCGTGAGGGAGACGGCGGACCGGGCCAGGGCCACGGCACCGTTCGACGCGAGATCCGCGATGGTGTCGGCGAGCCCGATGCGCCAGTTCTCGATCCGGGAGTCGACTATCTCCAGCCCCGCCATGACCTCCGCGACGGCTCCGCGCGCCTGCTCCGGTGTGATGCCGGGACCCGTGAGGGGCGCGCCGAGACGGAAGACGACCTCGGCCTCCACCTTGGGCGCGATGAACGAGTCGCACGACACGGTCGCCCCGTCCGTGTACACGGTGGAGGCCAGCACGGGGCCGTAGTCCGGCGTGTCGACGCCGAACATGTCCCGCATCGCGGCGGAGGTGAGGCCCGCCTTGTACCCGACGACGTGATCGCCGTCCGCGACGAGCATCCGCACGAGCTCACGCTGGACGGCGTAGCCGTCGTCCATGCCCAGGGTGGGGTCCGCGTCGGTGAACGGCGCGACGGGTACCCGCGTCGCGCGCGCCTCGTAGAGGGCTCTCGCCCGTGCCGTGGTGTCTTCGGCCGACATCCTCACAGTGCTCCCGTCCTATCCGGCGGCCACGAACATCCGGCTGCCGGGCATCCGCAGCGGTGTGCTGGTCACGTCCGAGAACCCGGCCCGGCGGAACGCGGCGTGCCACTCCTCCGCGGGCGGCAGCCGTACGTCCATCGAGCCGGCGTGCAGGTACGTGAAGAGCGCGCTGAAGCCGCGCTCCCTCGGATCGTCGGCGTAGGGCACCGCGTCGGTCACCACGAGGCACCCCCCGTCAGCGATCGACGCCCGGCAGGTGCGCAGCACGCCGTCGAGCACGTCGGGCCTGCTCACCACGTCGTGCATCACGAATCCCGCGTGCACGACGTCCGCGTCCCGCACCGGAGAGGGGTCATCGGCAAGCGATTCGATCGAACGGTGCACCACTCGGAGACGATCGCCGACCTCTGCCCGCCGGGCGGCCTGTTCGGCTTCCTCGCAGGCCGCCGCGCTCAGGTCCAGTGCCAGCCCGGTGCTGTCCGGCAGGGCGGTCAGCAGGTGGATCAGCAGTCCGCCGGTTCCCGCGCCGAGATCCACGATCCGCCGCGGTTCGCGCCGGGTGATCTCCGAGATGACGCCGGGGTAGAAGCCGTACGACCCGATCCACCGGGACGAGACCGCCACCCGCCGCCCGTCCCGCCGGTACCGGGCGCCCGCCGCCGCGGGATCGCGGAGAAACAGCACCGCGTTGTCGACGTACGGGCGGTTCGCGTTGAGCGCCCAGGAGAGGTAGCCGGCCGCGTACCTGCGGTCGGCCATGTCGGAGCAGGGTACGAAGTGGTGCGCTTCCTCGCCCCGCTCCAGCAGTCCCGCGCGGAGCAGCGCGTCGAG
Source organism: Streptomyces sp. NPDC087310 (assembly GCF_044744405.1). Taxonomy (NCBI): domain Bacteria; kingdom Bacillati; phylum Actinomycetota; class Actinomycetes; order Kitasatosporales; family Streptomycetaceae; genus Streptomyces; species Streptomyces sp. NPDC087310. The sequence goes on from NZ_JBIUYF010000007.1 coordinate 454,405, forward strand.
AAACGCGGCGGCACCGGACTCGGGCACGTCGGCGGTGGCCGTCACCTCGTGGAGGGTGAAGGGCGCGGCTCGGTCCAGGAGGGCGGAGAGGCCGAGGCCCTCGGCGATCTCGAGGAGAGCGGTGTCGGCGGCGAGATCGGCGGCGGTCTCCCTGGAGTCGGTACTGTTCATGCGTCCCTTCCGAACGGAGGAGGAAACTTCTCGGAGCAAGGCGTCGTAGGGTGTCCCGCGCAGGCGGGCCGGGTGACGTCGAGCAGAGGCGGCCGGAGCCCGTCGGCCTCGGCACAGGGCGGGACACGGTGGGACAACCGATCCGGCGCCCGTCCCCGATCTTCCATGCGTCATGATTCGGTGACACGCGGGCCGGCGACATCGGTGACGACCGCCGTTACGGTCGCGGTACCGCACGGCCGGACCTCGGAAGGGCATCGGGCCTTCCCCGACGGGCCCCGGCTTTCCTGCCGCGAGCTCGTCCGCGCGCCCTCCGTGAGAGAGGGACACCAGCACCGCTCCGTGGCCGACCCGGCCGACGCAACGACGGGAGAACCGCGGGGCGAGGCGTAACTGTGGCTCCCACCGATGCCGTGAGCAGGCATGTCTTTGGGAGCATCGCACCCGTTGGAGTGGATGCACGGTTTGGCCGGCGCCCGGATCCCCGGCTGCCACAGGGATCGCCCGAAGCCCTGTCACAGTCGTTCTCCTTCCTCCGTCGGATGCGCCCGCCCGTAAGGAGTTCTTGTGATCCCCGCGTCGTACGCGCAGCGTCAGATGTGGTTCCTGGACCAACTGGAAGGCCCGACCGCGCTCTACAACATCCCGCTGGTGCTGCGGATGTCCGGGCGGCTGGACGTCGTGGCGCTGCGGGCCGCGCTGGACGACGTCCTGGCCCGGCACGAGAGCCTGCGCACCCGTTTCCTGCAACGGGACGGGGAGCCGTACCAGCAGATCCTTTCCCCGGACGAGGCGAGCGTCGCTCTGACCCTGGTTCCCACCCCCGCCGACGAGGTGGAGTCCGGCATCGTCCGCGCGTCCCTGGAGCTCTTCGACCTGGCGGCCGACATCCCCTTGCGGGCCACGCTGCTCACGCCGGTGTCCGGGCGGCCACCGGCGGACCGCGACCCGGTGGTGACCGGTGAGTGCGTGCTGGTGCTGGTCGTGCACCACATCGCGGCCGACGGATGGTCGGTGGCCCCGCTGGGGCGGGATCTCTCCGAGGCGTACACGGCGCGGTGTGCCGGGCGGGCGCCGGGCTGGGAGCCGTTGCCGGTGCAGTACGCCGATTACGGCCTGTGGCAGCGGGAGTTGCTGGGCGAGGCGGACGACCCGGACAGTGTGCTGGCCGGGCAGCTCGCCTACTGGCGCACGGCGCTGGCCGGGGTGCCGGAGGAACTGGCCCTGCCCGTGGACCGGCCGCGGCCGGCCACGGCCGATCGTGCCGGCGGAGTGGTGCGGCTCGACCTGCCGGCCGAACTGCATGCGGGGTTGGTGGAGTTGGCGGCCCGGCAGGGTGTGACGGTGTTCATGGTGTGGCAGGCGGCGGTGGCGGTGCTGTTGTCGAAGGTGGGTGCGGGGGAGGATGTTGCGATCGGCAGTCCGGTGGCCGGTCGTAACGACGAGGCTCTGGAGGGTCTGGTCGGGTTCTTCGTGAACACGCTGGTGGTGCGTACGGATCTGTCGGGTGGTCCGAGCTTCGCCGAGGTGTTGGGTCGGGTGCGGCAGAGGGTGCTGGGTGCGCTGGAGCATCAGGAGGTGCCGTTCGAGCGGTTGGTGGAGGAACTGGCCCCGGCGCGTTCCCTGGCCAGGCACCCCCTGTTCCAGGTCAACGTCACACTCCACAACACCCCCGAGGGGACGGTGGACCTGCCGGGCCTGGCGGTCCGGGCCCGGCTCGGAGAAGTGCCCCTGGCCAAGTTCGACCTGGACTTCCAGGTGGTGGAACGCTTCGACAGCCAGGGCCGGCCGGCCGGTACGGACGCCGTGCTCATCTACGCCGCCGCCCTGTTCGACCGGGCCACGGCCGAAGACCTCGTCGCCCGCCTCGTCCGGGTCCTGCGCGGGGTCGTCGCCGATCCCGGAGCCGGGCTGGACCGCCTTGAGGTGATGGACGCCGACGAACGCCGGCGGACGCTGGTCGAGTGGAACGACACCGCGCGCCCGGTGGCGGCCGCGACGGTGCCGGAGCTGTTCGGCGCGCAGGCCGCCCGCACCCCCGAGGCCGTGGCCGTGGTGTCGGGCGGGGAACGGCTCTCGTACGCGGAACTGGAGGCGGAGTCGAACCGGTTGGCCCGGTACCTGATCGCGCGAGGGGTGGGCCCGGAGTCGCTGGTGGCGGTGGTGATGGACCGCTCGCCCGCACTGGTCACCGCGCTGCTGGCGGTGATGAAGGCGGGAGGTGCGTATCTGCCCGTCGACCCGGAGTATCCGTCCGAGCGCATCACCTCGATGGTGGCGGACGCGGCCCCCGTCGCCCTGCTGGCCACCGCCGCGGTCTCCGCCCGCCTGGGCCGGTCAGGAGCGCATGCCGGCCCGTCCGGGCCGCAGTGGGTCGTGCTGGACGACCCGGCGGTGCGGGCCTCGGCGGCCGGGCAGGACGCACACGCCCTGGTCCAGGCCGACCGCGCCACCCCCCTCAGGCCCGAACATCCGGCCTACGTGATCTACACCTCCGGATCGACCGGCGCTCCCAAGGGTGTCTCCGTCGCCCACACGAGTGTGGTGGCCCTCTTGCAGGGCGCGGGGGAGCGGTTCGGCTTCGACGGCGAGGACGTGTGGACCTGGTTCCACTCCTTCGCGTTCGATTTCTCGGTGTGGGAGCTGTGGGGCGCTCTGCTGCACGGCGGGCGCCTGGTGGCGGTTCCGTTCGAGGTCTCGCGCTCCCCCGAGGAGTTCCTGCGCCTGCTGGCGCGGGAGCGGGTGACGGTGCTCAGCCAGACACCCTCCGCCTTCCACCAGCTCGTACGGGCCGACGAGCAGCACGCCGAGGTGGGTGCCGAACTGGCGCTGCGGCTGGTGGTGTTCGGCGGCGAGGCGCTCGACCTGCCCCGGCTGCGGGAGTGGTACGCCCGGCACCGGGGTGAGGCGCCGGTGCTGGTGAACATGTACGGCATCACCGAGACCACCGTGCACGTCAGCCACCTCCGGCTCGACGCGGCCATGGTGGACGGGGAACACAGGGGCAGCCTCATCGGGCACCCGCTGGATAACACCCGGGTGTACGTTCTCGACGACTTCCTCCGTCCGGTGCCGGTGGGCGTGGCCGGTGAGCTGTACGTGGCCGGCGCCGGGCTGGCCCGGGGGTACCTGCACCGTCCGGGCCTGACCGCCGAGCGGTTCGTGGCCTGCCCGTTCGAGGGTGCCGGCGGGCGGATGTACCGGACCGGGGACGTGGTGCGCTGGAACCGCGCAGGCCAGTTGGAGTTCCTGGGACGGGCGGACGACCAGGTCAAGGTCCGGGGGTTCCGGATCGAGCCGGGTGAGGTGGAGGCCGTGCTGCTCGCCCACGAACAGGTGGGGCAGGCCACGGTGGTGGTCCGGGAGGACCAGCCGGATGACAGGCGCCTGGTGGCGTACGTGGTTCCGGCGAGGAGGGAATCCGCGCGTGACCACGGCCAGGAGGAACCCGCGGCCTCGGACGGCACGAGCGCGCTCGCCGGAGAACTGCGTACCTACGCGGGCGCGTGCCTGCCCGAGTACATGGTGCCGTCCGCGGTGGTGGTGCTGGACGGCCTGCCGCTGACGGTGAACGGGAAGCTGGACCGGAACGCGCTGCCGGCGCCTGACGCGTCCGTGCCGGCCCACGGGCCGCGCACCCCGCGGGAGGAGATCCTCTGCGAGGAGTTCGCCGCGGTGCTCGGACTGCCGCAGGTGGGCGTCGACGACAACTTCTTCGAGTTGGGCGGGCACTCGCTGCTCGCGGTGTCCCTGGTCGAACGGCTGCGGCAGCGGGCCCTGACGGTCGACGTGCAGTCGTTGTTCACGGCACCGACGGTGGCCAGTCTGGCCGTGGTGGCCGGTCAGTCCGAGATCGAGGTTCCCCCGAACCTGATTCCGGCGGGCGCGGAGGCCATCACGCCGGACATGCTGCCGCTCGTCGATCTGACCGGCGAGGAGGTCGGACGGATCGTCGCGCAGGTACCGGGCGGAGCGGCGAACGTGGCGGACGTGTATCCGCTGGCGCCGTTGCAGGAAGGCATCTTCTTCCACCACCTCATGCGGGACACCGGCAACGACGCGTACGTCGTGTCCATGGTGTTGGAGTTCGATTCCCGGGCGCGCCTGGACCACTACCTGGCGGCTTTCCAGACGGTCGTGGACCGGCACGACACCTTCCGGACGGTGTTCCTGTGGGAGGGCCTGCGGCAGCCGGTCCAGGTGGTGCTCCGCGAAGCACGGCTCCCCGTACGGGAAATCACCCTGGACGGCGAAGCCCCTGACACCGTCCAGGAGCTGCTGGCCGCGAGCGGTTCGGCGATGGACATCGGCCGGCGTCCGTTGCTGCGGGTGTGCGTCGCGGCCGAACCGGACGGTGAACGCTGGCACGGGGTACTGCAGTTCCACCATCTCGTGCAGGACCACACCGCCCTGGACGTGGTGCTGGACGAGGTCCAGGAGATCCTGGAGGGCCGGGGGGACCAGCTCCCTGAACCCCTGCCGTTCCGCACGTTCGTGGCGCAGGCACGGCTGGGCATACCCTCGGCGGAACACGAGCGGTACTTCGCGGGACTGCTCGGAGACGTGGCGGAGCCGACGGTTCCGTTCGGGCTGGTGGACGTGCACGGGGACGGTACGGCTGTCAGGGAGGCCCGTCTGCCGGTGGACGGACGGCTGGCGGTGCGGCTGCGGCAGCAGGCCGGCCTGCTGGGGGTGAGCCCGGCGACCGTGTTCCACACCGCCTGGGCCCGCGTCCTGGCGTCGGTGTCCGCCCGCGACGACGTGGTGTTCGGCACCGTGCTCTTCGGACGGATGAACGCCGGAGCGGGCGCCGACCGCGTTCCGGGGCTCTTCATCAACACGCTGCCGGTGCGCGCACGGACAGGCGGCGGCGTCGGAGTGCGTGACGCGATGCGCGCGATGCAGACCCAGCTCGCCGACCTGATCGTGCACGAGCACGCCTCACTGGCCGTCGCCCAGCGGGCCAGCGGCGTCCGCGCCCCCGCTCCGCTGTTCACCGCCCTGCTGAACTACCGCCACTTCTTCAGCGGGGACTGGGTGGCGCCCAGGCCCCACGGGACCCGGATCCTCGGCGCCTGGGACCGGACCAACTACCCCCTCGTCGTGTCCGTGGACGACAGCGGCTACGAGTTCGCCTTCGTGGTACAGGTGACCGCGGCGATCGACCCGGACATGATCACCCGCCTGCTGCACACCACCACCGAGAACCTGATCAACGCTCTGGAACGGCATCCGGACACCCCGCTCGAACACATCGACGTCCTCCCCGCGGCCGAGCGACGGCGGATTCTCGCGGAGTGGAACGACACCGCCCGCCCGGTGCCCGTCACCACCCTGGCGGACATGTTCACCGCCCGGGCCGTCCGCACCCCCGATGCCGAGGCCCTGGCCTACCAGGACGTACGGCTGTCCTACGCCGAGCTGGAGGAGCGTTCCAACCGCCTCGCCCGGTATCTGATCACGCGCGGAGTGGGGCCGGAGTCCCTGGTCGCGGTGGTGATGGACCGCTCGCCCGACCTGATCACCGCGCTGCTGGCGGTGTTGAAGGCCGGCGGTGCCTACCTCCCGATCGACCCCGGCCAGCCCGCTGAACGCGTCGCCTTCATGTGCGCCGACGCCACCCCGGTCGCCCTGCTCACCTCCACGGCCATCGCCGGCCGACTGCGTGAGCCCCACGCGGACGGGCCCGGACCGGACACCGGACCGCAGTGGATCATGCTGGACGACCCGGCGGTCCGGACGACGGCGGCCGACCAGGACCCGCGCGCACTCACCCAGGCCGACCGGATCACCCCCCTGCGCCCGGACCACGCCGCCTACGTGATCTACACCTCCGGCTCCACCGGGACGCCCAAGGGCGTCGTGGTGGAGCACGCGAACGCCGTGAACCTCATGGCCGACCGCTGGCCGGGCCTGGACCGCGACAGCCGGCTGCTGCAGTTCGCGTCGATCGGCTTCGACGTCGCGACCTGGGAGATCATGATGGCGTTCTCCGCAGGGGCATGCCTGGTGGTGGCGCCGGCCGAGCAACTGCTGCCCGGAGCCGGGCTCGCCGGGGTGATCGCCCGGCACGCCGTCACCCACCTGCAGCTCCCGCCCACGGTCCTCGCCATGGTCGAGACCGAGGCAGAACTGGCGACCGTACGGACGCTGCTGGTCGCAGGCGAGGCACTGAGCTCCGAGATCGTCGACCGGTGGGGCGCGGGCCGCTGGTTCGGCAACGCGTACGGACCGACCGAGACCACCGTGATCGCCGCCGCCGCGGGCCCGCTGCGCCCCGGCGACCCGCCGTGCATCGGCCGGCCGCTCCCCAACACCGGCGTCTATGTCCTCGACGGACACCTCGCGCCCGTGCCGGTGGGGGTGGTGGGCGACCTCTATGTCTCCGGCGCCGGTGTCGCCAGGGGGTACCTGAACCGCCCGGGGCTCACCGCCGACCGGTTCGTGGCCGATCCCTTCCAGGGAGCGGCGGGTTCCTCCCCCGGTTCGGCCGCCGGGAGTCGCCCGGAGCCCGACGGCGGGCGCATGTACCGCACCGGCGACCGGGTGCGCTGGACCGCTGACGGCCGGCTCCTCTACGTCGGCCGCGCCGACGACCAGGTGAAGATCCGCGGCTTCCGGATCGAGCCGGGCGAGATCGAGGCGGTGCTGGCCGCGCACGAGCGGGTGGCGCAGGCCGTGGTCGTCGTCCGGGAGGACACCCCCCGTGACAAGCGTCTGACGGCCTACCTCCTGCCCACCGGTGACCCCGGTACGGTCGCCGGCGAGAGGCTGGAGTCGGCGGTACGCGGGTACCTGGCGGGCAGGCTGCCGGAGTACATGGTGCCGTCGGCGATCGTCGTACTGGAACGGCTGCCGCTGACGGTGAACGGCAAGCTGGACCGGGCCGCCCTCCCGGCGCCGTCCCACACCCCCGACGCGGGGCGGCGGCCCGTCACCCCGCGCGAGGAGCTTCTCAGCTCGCTCTTCGCGCAGGTGCTGAGCCTGCCCCGGGTCGGGGCCGAGGACGACTTCTTCTCCCTCGGCGGACATTCGCTGCTCGCGGTGCGGCTGGTCAGCCGGATCCGCGCGGTCTTCGGTGCGGAGGTGCCGGTGCGGGCGGTGTTCGAGGCGCCGACCGTGGCCGCTCTGGCGGTGCGGTTGGCGCAGGCCGGTGGTGTGGCTGCGCGGCCGGCGGTGGTGGCCGGGGCGCGTCCCGGGGTGTTGCCGTTGTCGTACGCCCAGCGCCGGTTGTGGTTCCTGGACCGGCTCGAAGGCGCGAGCCCGCTCTACAACGTCCCGCTGGTGCTGCGGTTGTCCGGGCGGCTCGACGTGACGGCGTTGCGCGCGGCGCTGGCCGACGTGGTGGCGCGGCACGAGAGCCTGCGGACGCGCTTTCCGGCGGTGGACGGGGAGGCGTACCAGGAGATCGTGGCCGTGGCCGAGGCGGGCGTCGCCCTGCCTCTGGTCCCGGTCGCCGCTGCCGACGAGCTGGCGGAGCGGATCGAACGGGCCACCTCCCACGCCTTCGACCCTGCGGCCGAACTGCCCGTGCGGGCCACGCTGTTCGCGCTCGACCCGGATCAGCCGCCGTCGGAGGACGCCCCGGTGGTGACGGGCGAGTGCGTGCTGGTGCTGGTCGTGCACCACATCGCGGCCGACGGATGGTCGGTGGGGCTGCTGTGGCGGGATCTGTCGGTGGCGTACACGGCGCGGTGTGCCGGGCGGGCGCCGGGCTGGGAGCCGTTGCCGGTGCAGTACGCCGACTACACGTTGTGGCAGCGGGAGCTGCTGGGCGAGGCGGACGATCCGGACAGTGTGCTGGCCGACGAGACGGCGTACTGGCGGAAGGCGCTGGCCGGGGCGCCGGAGGAACTGGCCCTGCCGGTGGACCGGCCGCGGCCGGCGGAGGCCGGCCACCGGGGAGGGCTGGCGAGCTTCCGGATGCCCGCGCAACTGCACGGGGAGCTGGTGGATCTGGCCGGTGCCGAGGGCGTGACGATGTTCATGGTGTGGCAGGCGGCGGTGGCGGTGCTGCTGTCGAAGCTGGGCGCGGGGGAGGACATTACGATCGGCAGCCCGGTGGCCGGTCGCAACGACCAGGCTCTGGAGGGTCTGGTCGGGTTCTTCGCCAACACACTGGTGGTGCGCACCGATCTGTCCGGCGGCCCGAGCTTCGCCGAGGTGCTGGGCCGGGTGCGGCAGAGGGTGCTGGGTGCGCTGGAGCATCAGGAGGTGCCGTTCGAGCGGTTGGTGGAGGAGCTGGCCCCGGCGCGTTCCCTGGCCAGGCACCCGCTGTTCCAGGTCGCCCTGACCCTGCACAACGTCCCGGACGTGGCGCCCGACCTGCCCGGGGTCGAGGCCGTCGCCGTGCCGCCCGGGGCGCAGGGCGCCAAGTTCGATCTGGACCTGGAGGTCGTCGAGCGTTTCGACGCGCTGGGTCTGCCCGCCGGACTTGACGGTGGCATCGTGTACGCGACCGATCTGTTCGACCAGGCCACGGTGGACCTGCTCGTCACCCGGCTGATCCGGGTCCTGCGGGCGGTCGTCGCCGACCCCCGCAGGCCCGTCCGCGGCATCGACCTGCTGGATGCCCCGGAGCGGCAACAGATCCTGACGGAGTGGAACGACGCCGCGCGCTCCCTGCCCGCAGACACGCTGCCGGAGCTGGTCGCCGCGCGGGTGTACGTCCTGGACGACTCCCTCGAACCGGTGCCGCCGGGGGTGCCCGGAGAGCTGTATGTGACGGGCGCCGCGCTCGCCCGTGGGGAACGGGACCGTCCAGGTCAGGTCGCCGAGCAGATCGTGGCCTGCCCGTTCGAGGAACCCGGCGCACGGATGTACCGCACCGGGAACGTGATGCGATGGGACCGCGCCGGTCGGCTGGAGCTCGTGTGCCGGGCGCAGGAGCAGACGGAACCCCCCTCCGCCGCCTCGCCCGCCGCCGAGACCCGGTCCGGCACGCCACGAAGCCGACCGGCCACCGTACGCGAGGAGCTGCTCTGCGCGGTCTTCGCCCAGGTGCTGGGCGTGCCGCGGGTCGGAGTGGACGACAGTTTCTTCGGGCTGGGCGGGCATTCGTTGCAGGCCGTACGGCTGGCCAGCCGGATCCGCACCGTACTGGGGGTCGAACTGCCCGTCCGTGTCCTTTTCGAGGCGCCGACCGTGGCCGCTCTGGCGGTGCGGTTGGCGGAGGCCGGTGGTGCGGCTGCGCGGCCGGCGGTGGTGGCGGGGGTGCGTCCGGGGGTGTTGCCGTTGTCGTATGCGCAGCGGCGGTTGTGGTTCGTGGACCGTCTCGAAGGTGCGAGTGCTCTGTACAACGTGCCGTTGGTGTTGCGGTTGTCGGGGCGGTTGGACGTGGTGGCGTTGCGGGCGGCGTTGGGTGATGTGGTGGCGCGGCATGAGAGTCTGCGGACGCGTTTTCTGACGCGGGACGGGGAGCCGTATCAGGAGGTTGTGCCTGTCGGTGAGGCGGGTGTGGATCTGCCGGTGGTGCCGGTCCTCTCCGAGGTGCTGGAGGCGGAGGTCGACCGGGCGTGTGCGCACGTTTTCGATCTCGGGCGTGAGGTGCTGCTGCGCGCCACGCTGTTCACCGCGGGCACCGGCGGGCCGTCTCCCGATGGCGGTTCGGTGGTCGCGGGTGACTCCGTGCTGGTGCTGGTCGTGCACCACATCGCGGGTGACGGCTGGTCCATGGGAGTGCTGTGGCGGGATCTGTCGGTGGCGTACACGGCGCGGTGTGCCGGGCGGGTGCCGGACTGGGAGCCGCTGACGGTGCAGTACGCGGACTATGCGCTGTGGCAGCGGGAGCTGCTGGGCGAGGCGGACGATCCGGACAGTGTGCTGGCCGGCCAGGTGGCCTACTGGAAAGCGGAACTCGGCGGTGCGCCGGAGGAGTTGGAACTCCCGGCGGACCGGCGACGGCCCACGACGGCCAGTCACCGAGGCGACTGGGCGCCGATCGACGTCCCACCGGAACTCCATGCCGACCTGGCGGAGCTGGCCGGTGCCGAGGGCGTGACGATGTTCATGGTGTGGCAGGCCGCCCTGGCGGTGCTGCTGTCCAAGCTGGGTGCGGGCAAGGACGTCCCGATCGGCAGCGCGATCGCCGGACGGACCGACCAGGCGGTGGAGGATCTGGTCGGGCTGTTCATGAACATGCTGGTGGTGCGCACCGACCTGTCCGGTGACCCGAGCTTCGCCGAGGTGCTGGGCCGGGTGCGGCAGAGGGTGCTGGGCGCGCTGGAGCATCAGGAGGTGCCGTTCGAGCGGCTGGTGGAGGAACTGGCCCCGGCCCGTTCCCTGGCCAGGCACCCGCTGTTCCAGGTCACCATGACGGTGCAGAACGTTCCCGAGGCGACGATCGACCTGCCCGGCCTCGATGTCGAGGCCCGCCCCGGCGGGGTCACCATGGCCAAGCTCGACCTCGACTTCCAGGTCGTCGAGCGGTTCGACGACTCGGGGCGCCCCGACGGCATGCTGGGCGGGCTCACCTACGCCACCGACCTGTTCGACCGGGCCACGGCTGAGACGCTGGTCACCCGGTTGATCCGTCTCCTGAAGACCGTCACCGCGGGCCCCGCCCGCCCGATCAGCCGCCTGGACCTGCTGGACCCCGCCGAGCGGCGGCGACTGCTGACGGAGTGGAACGGCGACCGCGGTCCGGCCGCCGCCACGGTGCCGGCGCTGTTCACCGAGCACGCCACCCGTACCCCCGGGGCCATTGCCCTGGCGTCCGCCGAGGAACGGGTCTCGTACGGTGAACTGGAGGCCCGGTCCAACCGTCTCGCCTGGTATCTGAACGACCGCGGGGTGGGCCCCGAGTCCCTCGTCGGGGTGGTCATGGACCGGTCGATCGACCTGGTGACCACTCTGCTGGCGGTGATGAAGGCAGGCGGCGCGTATGTGCCCGTCGACCCCGGTCAGCCGGCCCAGCGCATCGGGCAGGTGCTGCGGCAGGCCGGCGTGGACGTGTGCCTGGTCGACCCGGTGTACGCGCCGACCGTGCGGGAGTACGCCGGCACGGTGGTCGTGGCCGGCGAGGAGGGGCCGGGGGCTCCGTGGGCCGGTGCGCCGGACTCGGCCGTACCGGTGCGGGTCCTGCCCGACCAGTTGGCCTACGTGATGTTCACCTCCGGATCGACGGGTGAGCCCAAGGGCATCGCGACCACCCACCGGGACGTGAGGGAACTGGCCGGTGACCGCTGCTGGCACTTCCCCGGGCAGGCCCGGGGCCTGTTCGCGGCGCCGCACACCTTCGACGGCTCCACCCTCGAACTGTGGGTTCCGCTGCTGACCGGCGGACAGGTGGTCCTCGCCCCCCGGGGCCGGATCGACGCGGCGCTGCTCAGGTCGCTGATCGCCGATCACGAGCTGACCCACGTCCAGTTGACCGCCGGCCTGTTCCGAGTGATCGCCGAGGAGGACCCCACCGCCCTGGCCGGGGTGCACGAGGTGTTCACCGGCGCGGACGTGGTCCCCACCGCGGCGGTACGGCAGGTGCTGGAGGCCGCGCCCTCGATCACGGTCCGCAACACGTACGGCCCGACCGAGGTGACCGTCATCGGCACCCAGATCCCGATCCAGGATCCTGCGTCGCTCGGGGACGTCGTGCCGGTCGGGTACCCGATGGACGACACGCGGCTGTACGTGCTCGACGAGTACCTCAACCCCGTGCCGACGGGGGTGGCCGGCGAGCTGTACATCGCCGGGGCGGGGCTGGCCCGGGGGTATCTGCACCGTCCCGGACTGACCGGTGAGCGTTTCGTCGCCTGCCCCTTCGAGGGAGCCGGTGCGCGGATGTACCGGACCGGGGACGTGGTGCGCTGGAACCGCGCCGGGCAGTTGGAGTTCGTGAGCCGGGCGGACGACCAGGTGAAGATCCGGGGCTTCCGCGTCGAGCCGGGTGAGGTCGAGGCGGTGCTGGCCCGGCACGAGCTGGTCGCCCAGGCGGTCGTCCTCGCCCGTGAGGACACCCCCGGTGACAAGTACCTCGCCGCCTACGCCGTCCTCACCCACGACGCGGTCGACGCGGAATTCGCCACGGTGGCGCGGGACTTCCTGGCGAGTCGGCTGCCGCAGTACATGGTCCCGTCGGCGGTCGTGGTGCTGGAGGGGCTGCCGCTGACGGTGAACGGCAAGGTCGACCGGGCCGCGCTGCCCGCGCCGCACCACGCCTCCGGCACGGGACCGGGCAGGCGACCGGCCACCGTGTACGAGGAGCTGCTGTGCTCGGTGTTCTCCCAGGTGCTCGATGTGCCCCGGGTCACCGTGGAGGACGACTTCTTCGCGCTGGGCGGGCATTCGCTGCTGGCCGTGCGGCTGGTCAGCCGGATCCGGGCGGTCATGGGTCTGGAGGTCCCGGTCCCGGCGGTGTTCGAGGCGCCGACCGTGGCTGGTCTGGCGGTGCGGTTGGCGGAGGCCGGTGGTGTGGTGGCGCGGCCGGCGGTGGTGGCGGGGGTGCGTCCGGGGGTGTTGCCGTTGTCGTATGCGCAGCGGCGGTTGTGGTTTGTGGACCGTCTTGAAGGTGCGAGTGCTCTGTACAACGTGCCGTTGGTGTTGCGGTTGTCGGGGCGGTTGGATGTGACGGCGTTGCGGGCGGCGTTGGGTGATGTGGTGGCGCGGCATGAGAGTCTGCGGACGCGTTTTCTGATGCGGGACGGGGAGCCGTATCAGGAGGTTGTGCCTGTCGGTGAGGCGGGTGTGGATCTGCCGGTGGTCCCGGTGGCCTCCGGCGTGCTGGAGGCGGAGGTCGACCGGGCGTGTGCGCACGTTTTCGATCTCGGGCGTGAGGTGCTGCTGCGGGCCACGCTGTTCACCCCGGGCACTGGCGGGCCGTCGGCCGATGGCGGTTCGGTGGTCGCGGGCGACTCCGTGCTGGTGCTGGTCGTGCACCACATCGCGGGTGACGGCTGGTCCATGGGGCCACTCCTCCGCGATCTGTCGGCCGCCTACGCCGCCCGCCTCGCCGGGCGGGTGCCGGACTGGGAGCCCTTGCCGGTGCAGTACGCGGACTATGCGCTGTGGCAGCGGGAGCTGCTGGGCGAGGCGGACGATCCGGACAGTGTGCTGACCGGTCAGGTGGCCTACTGGAAGGCGGAACTCGGGGATGCGCCCGAGGAGTTGGAGCTCCCGGCGGACCGGCGACGGCCCGCGGTGGCGAGCCGCCGCGGTGGCTGGGTGCCGCTGACCCTGTCGGCCGAGTTGCATGCGGGGTTGGTGGAGTTGGCGGCTCGGCAGGGTGTGACGGTGTTCATGGTGTGGCAGGCGGCGGTGGCGGTGCTGTTGTCGAAGGTGGGTGCGGGGGAGGACATCGCGATCGGCAGTCCGGTGGCCGGTCGTAACGACGAGGCTCTGGAGGGTCTGGTCGGGTTCTTCGTGAATACGCTGGTGGTGCGTACGGATCTGTCGGGTGGTCCGAGTTTTGCCGAGGTGCTGGGCCGGGTGCGGCAGAGGGTGCTGGGTGCGCTGGAGCATCAGGAGGTGCCGTTCGAGCGGTTGGTGGAGGAGCTGGCCCCGGCGCGTTCCCTGGCCAGGCACCCGCTGTTCCAGGTCATGCTGGCGGTGCAGAACGTTCCCGAGGCGACGATCGACCTGCCCGGCCTGGACATCGAAGCCCGGCCCCCCGAGGTCCGCATGGCCAAGTTCGACCTCGACTTCCACGTCGAGGAGCGCTTCGACGGCCAGGGGCGGTCGGCCGGTCTGAACGGCGGGCTCACCTACGCCACCGACCTGTTCGACCGGGACACCGCCGAGACGCTGGTCACCCGGCTGGTCCACCTCCTGCGCACGGTCGCGGCCGACCCCCACCGGTCCCTGAACGGAATCGACCTCCTCGACGCCGACGAGCGGCAGCGCATCCTGACCGAGTGGAACGACACGGCACGCCCGGAACCCGCCGCCACCGTGCCCGAGCTGTTCGGGGCGCAGGCCGCCCGCACCCCCGACGCCGTCGCGCTGGTCAGCGGCGCGGCGCGGATGACGTACGCGCAGCTCGACGCGGAGTCCAACCGCCTCGCCCGGTACCTGATCGACCACGGGGTGCGCCCCGAGTCCGTGGTGGCGGTGGTGATGGACCGTTCGCCCCAGAGGGTCGTCCTGCTGCTGGCGGTGCTGAAGGCCGGGGGCGCCTATCTGCCGATCGACCCGTCGTACCCCTCCGTCCGCATCGGTCTCATGGCGGCCGACGCGGCTCCGGTCGCCCTGGTCACCACCGCGTCCCTCGCCGGCCGACTCGACCGGCCCGACTCGGACCTCCTCGACCCCGGATCAGGCCCGAAGCGGATCACGCTGGACGATCCGGCGGTAGGGGCGGCGGTGGCCGGCCAGGACGACGGCCCGCTCACCCGGCTGGACCGAGCGGCACCGCCGCGCCCTGACCAGGCCGCCTATGTCATCTACACCTCGGGCTCCACCGGCACGCCCAAGGGCGTCACGGTCACCCATCGGGGAATCGACCGGCTGGTGCGTCCGGCCACGTACGCCGGCGTACGTCCCGGTGACGTCGTCGCGCACCTCGCCTCGGTCTCGTTCGACTGCACCACCTTCGAGATGTGGATCCCCCTGGTCAACGGGGCGACACTCGCGGTCGGCCCCGCCGGGACGCTGTCCGTGCCCGCCCTCGGCCGCTTTCTGACCGAGCACCGGGTCACCGTCGCGGTGCTGCCCACGGGCCTGTTGCACCAGGTGGTGGACATCGACGTCGAGGCGCTGCGAGGCGTCCGCACTCTCCTCACGGGCGGGGACGTGCTCTCGACACCGCAGTGCCGGACCCTGCTCGAAGCCCTGCCGGGCACCCGGCTCGTCAACGGGTACGGCCCGACCGAGAGCACCACCTACACCCACACCCACCCGGTCACCTGGGCCGACGTCGGCGACGGGGACGACATCCCCCTCGGGCGTCCGCTGGCCGACACCCGGGCGTACGTGCTGGACGAGCGGCTGGCCCCGGTGCCGGTAGGGGTGCCGGGAGAGCTGTATCTGGCCGGCGCCGGGCTGGCCCGGGGGTATCTGAAGCGTCCGGGGCTGACCGGTGAGCGCTTCGTGGCCTGCCCCTTCGAGGGGGCCGGTGCACGGATGTACCGGACGGGCGATCTGGTGCGCTGGAACCGTGCCGGGCAGTTGGAGTTCGTGGGCCGTACGGACGACCAGGTGAAGATCAGCGGCTTCCGTGTCGAACCCGCCGAGGTCGAGGCGGCGCTGTCCGCGCACGAACTGGTCGCCCAGGCGGCCGTCGTCGCCCGCGAGGCCACCCCGGGTGGCAAGCGCCTGCACGGCTACGTGGTGCTCAGGGCCGACGCCGCCCTCGCCGGGACACCGGGCGGGACCGCGGTGGCCCCCGCGATACGGGAGTCCCTGGCGGCCCGGCTGCCGGCGCACCTGGTGCCGTCGGCGGTGATGGAGCTGGAGCGGCTGCCGCTGACGGCGAACGGCAAGGTCGACCGTGCCGCGCTCCCGGAGCCGGACCGCCACCCGGGTGCGGGGCGGTCGCCGGCCACCGCCCGCGAGGAGCTCGTGTGCGCGGCGTTCGCGCAGGTACTGGAGGTGCCGACGGTCGGGGTCGAGGACGACTTCTTCGCCCTGGGCGGGCATTCCCTGCTGGCGGTGCGACTCGTCAGCCGCATCCGGGCGGTCCTCGGGGTGGAGGTCTCCGTGCGGACCGTGTTCGAGGCGCCCACCCCGGCCGGTCTCGCCCGGGGGCTGGCGCGGACCGGCGGTCCGGCGCGGCCGGCGGTGGTGGCCGTGCCACGTCCGCGCGAGCTGCCGGTGTCTCCCGCGCAGAGCCGACTGTGGTTCCTGGACCGGCTGGAGGGCCCCAACCACACGTACAACATCTGCCTGCGGCTGCGGCTGTCCGGGGATCTGGACACCGCGGCGCTGCGGGCCGCCCTCGCCGATGTCGTGGCCCGGCACGAGAGTCTGCGGACCACCTTCCCCCTGGTGGGTGACCAGCCGTCGCAGCGCGTCCGGCCCGTCGGAGAGGCGGCCGTCGAGCTGCCGGTCACCGCCGTCGAGGACGGGGAGCTGGAGGAGCGCCTCGGCCGGCTCGCCGCCCACGCCTTCGACCTCGCCGCTGAACTCCCGCTCAGAGCCGACCTGTTCCGCCTGGCCCACGGCGAGTCACCCGGCGAGTCACCCGGCGGCGAGGAGTGGGTGCTCTCGGTGGTCCTCCACCACATCGCGGGGGACGGATGGTCGATGGGCCCGCTGTGGCGGGACCTGGCCCAGGCGTACGCGGCGCGGTGTGCGGGACGCGCACCGGGGTGGGAGCCGCTGCCGGTGCAGTACGCCGACTACACGCTGTGGCAGCGCGAGTTGCTGGGCGAGGCGGACGACCCGGGGAGCGTGCTCGCCGGGCAGGTGGCCTACTGGAAGGACCGGCTGCGGGGGGCGCCCCAGGAGCTCGCCCTCCCGGTGGACCGGGCGCGCCCCGAGGTGGCGAGCCGCCGTGCCGGATGGGTGCCGCTGCGGATCCCGGCGGAGACCTACGCGGGGCTGACCGAGCTGGCGCGCGGTCAGGGCGTGACGATGTTCATGCTGCTCCACGCGGCGGTCGCGGTGCTGTTGTCGAAGAGCGGAGCCGGCCGGGACATCGTGATCGGCAGTCCGGTGGCCGGCCGGCTGGACCAGGCCCTGGACAACCTCGTCGGGTTCTTCGCCAACACCCTCGTGCTGCGCACCGATCTGTCGGGCGACCCGGACTTCGTGGAGCTGCTCGACCGGGTACGCGCGGCCGGCCTGGAGGCGTTCGAGCACCAGGACGTTCCCTTCGAGCGGCTGGTGGAGGAGCTCGCCCCCGCACGTTCGATGGCCAGGCCCCCGCTGTTCCAGGTCCTGCTCGCCGTGCAGAACACCCCTCAGGCGGTGCTGCGGCTGCCGGGTGTACGGGTGACCGAGAAACCCGCCGGGCTGCTGTCGGCCAGGTTCGACCTGGACATCGAGGTCCATGAGCGTCGTGACGAAGCGGGGACACCGGTCGGCCTGGACGGCGGAATCGTGTTCGCGGCCGAGCTGTTCGACCAGCTCACCGTGGAGACTCTGGCGGCCCGGCTGGTGCGGGTCCTGGCGGCGGTCACAGCCGATCCCACCCTGCCGGTCCACCGCATCGACCTGCTCGACGCCGCGGAACAGCGGCGGATGCTCCAGGAGTGGAACGACACGGCCCGCCCGGTGCCGGACGCGACCCTCGGCGACCTGTTCCGCCGGCAGGCTGACCGTACCCCCGACGCCGTCGCCCTCGTCTTCGAGGGCGACCGGATCTCCTACGCGGAGCTGGAGGCGCGGACCAACCGGCTAGCCCGGTACCTGATCGCCTGTGGCGTGGGACCGGAAGCCGTGGTCGGCGTGGTCCTCGACCGCTCGGTGGAACAGGTCGTCGCACTCCTGGCCGTCGTCAGGGCCGGCGGCGCCTACCTGTCCGTCGACCCCGGCCAGCCGATCCTGCGCATCGACCAGGTGCTCGCCGACGCCTCTCCCGCGGTCGTGGTGAGCACCGGCGAGATCACCGCCCGTCTGCTCGAACTCCACTCCGGCCGGCCCCGGTTGGCGCGTACCGCGGCGGAGTGGATCAGGCTGGACGATCCGGCGGTCCGGGCGGCCGTGGCCGCGTCCGACGCCAGGGTGATCACCGACGCCGACCGGACGGCGCCCCTGCTGCCCGGCCACCCGGCCTATGTGATGTACACCTCCGGGTCCACCGGCACCCCGAAGGGTGTGACCGTCCCGCACCACGGGGTGGTCAACCAACTGGCATGGATGCAGGAGGAGTTCGGCCTGAGCGTGACGGACCGGATCGTACAGAAGGCGTCGTTCGCGTTCGACGCCTCGGTGTGGGAGCTGTTCTGGCCGTTGCTGAACGGCGCCGGGATGGTGATGGCCCGGCCGGGCGGCCATCGGGATCCCGGGTACCTGACCGAGTTGATCAAACGGGAACGGGCGACGGTCGTCCAGTTCGTTCCCTCCATGCTGCGGGCGTTCCTGGAGGACGCCGCCGCCGTGGAGAAGTGCACCGGTCTGCGGACGGTCATCTGCATCGGGGAGGCACTTCCCGCAGCGGTGCGCGACCGCTTCCATACGGTGCTGGCGGTGCCGTTGCACAACCTCTACGGCCCTACCGAGGCATCGGTTGCCGTCACCTCGTGGCGGTGCGATCCGCGGCGGGACGGCGCGACGGTGCCGATCGGACGGCCCCTCCGGAACATCCGGGCGTATGTGCTCGACGGAGGGCTCCGGCCCGTGCCGCCGGGTGTGGCGGGCGAGTTGTACGTGGCCGGCGACGGGCTGGCCCGGGGCTATCTGGGACGTCCGGCGCTGACGGCCGAGCGGTTCGTGGCCTGCCCGTTCGGGCCGGCGGGTGAGCGGATGTACCGGACCGGGGACGTGGTGCGGTGGGACGCCGAGGGGCGCCTGGAGTTCGTCGCCCGCATGGACGAGCAGGTGAAGATCCGGGGCGTCCGGATCGAACCGGGTGAGATCGAGGCGGTGCTGGCCGCGCACGAGCAGGTGGCACAGGCGGCGGTCGTCGCCCGTGAGGACACCCCCGGTGACCCGCGTCTGGTGGCCTATGTCGTTCCGGACGCCGGGGGCGGTGACGGGGCAACCGGTGAGGCCGGACCCGGTGACGGTGGGGTGCCGCTGGACACGGCGGTACGGGAGTTCGCGGCGAGCCGGCTGCCGCAGTCCATGGTGCCGTCGGCGGTGGCGGTGCTGGAGCGGCTGCCGTTGACGGCGAACGGCAAGCTGGACCGGGCCGCGCTGCCCGCACCGGACTACTCGGCCGGCCCCGGAAGGGGCGGACGGGGCCCGGCCACCCTGCGGGAGCAACTGCTCTGCTCGATCTTCGAGCAGGTGCTCGGAGTGTCGTCCGTCGGGGCCGAGGAGAGCTTCTTCGAGCTGGGCGGACACTCGCTGATGGCGGTGCGGCTGGTCAACCGGATCCGGTCGGTCCTCGGCATGGAGGTGCCGATGCGGGCGGTGTTCGAGGCGCCGACCGTGGCCGGCCTCCTCGCCCGGAGCGCCGAGGGCGGCGAGCGGAAGCCCACGGACGTGCTGGTGCCCATCCGGCCGACCGGCGACCACGCGCCGTTCTTCTGCGCCCACGCCATCATGGGGCTCGGCTGGGAGTACGGCTGGCTGGCCGACTGTGCGCCGGAGCGGTACCCGTTCTACTCCCTGCGACCGCGGGGCCTGGACGCGGGCTCGGCCGAACTGCCCGACTCCCTCGCGCGGATGGCCGCCGACTACATCGCGCAGATCCGTACCGTGCAGGCCAACGGCCCCTACCACCTGCTGGGCTGGTCCTTCGGCGGCCATGTCGTCCAGGAGATGGCCGCTCAACTGGAGGAGGCCGGCGAAGAGGTGGCGGCCCTGGTCGTGGTGGATTCGAGCCCGGTGGACGGCCGTCCCACCGCCGGGGTACGGGCGGACTTCGCCGAGCAGGAGAACACGGTGGCCGAGGCTCTCACCGGCGTGGAGCACGAGGCGTACGTCCGGATCGTCCGCAACAACACGAAGATCCTGCTGGCGCACCGGACGCGGAAGACGGCCGGCGACCTGCTGCTGATCTCCGGTGACGGGGACGCGAAGGCCGACCTGTGGCGCCCCTCGGTGTCCGGCGAGGTCCGGGAGCACACGCTCGACTGCCCGCACCGCGAGATGCTGCTGAACTCCGAGGCCGCGCGGCAGGTCTGGGACATCGTGGCGCACGAGCTGGGCTCGGCCGAGACCGATTAGCCCCTTTCGGGGCGCATTCCCTTTCACGGGTACCGATCTGCCGCAGGGTCATCGATGAGGAGGAACCCCATGCAGGACACAGCCTCTCGCGGGGCGGACGACGCGCGGGCCACACCTGCCCCGGAGCCGTCCGGCGAGCCGACCGGCGCGCTCACCGTTCTCGCCCGCGCCTGCGGCGTCGGCGCCGGTACGGTCGAGGCCGCCGCCCGGCTGAAGGTCGCCGCCGCCGCGACCGGGGCACCCGTCCTTCCCCCCGACGCCACATGGCGTGACCTGATCCGGCGCGTGGCCACACAGGAAGGGCGGAAGGAGGCCGACGACGCCTGGGACAGCGCGAACGGGCTGCCCCACCTCCCCGCCGAGCGCCTGGCCGGCCATGCGCGGGTCGCCCTGCGCGCGCTCACCGAGTTCCCCGACGAACCGCACAGCGGCCACGGCCTGCTCTCCGAGGCGGGGACCGAGGCGACGATCGCCTTCTGCTCCGGTCCGGTGAAGCCGCTGCCGGGGCGTCGCTTCCACGAGCTGTTCGAGGAGCGGGCACGCCGCCACCCCGACGCGGTGGCCGCCGTACAAGGCACCCGGAGCTGGACCTACCGCGAGGTGAACGAGAACGCCAACGCCATCGCCTGGGCCCTGCACCGGGAAGGGGTGTGCGCCGAGGACGTCGTGGCGGTGGTGACGGAACGCACCCTGGAATGGCTCGCGGCCGTCATCGCCGTCCTCAAGGCCGGCGGGTGCTATCTGCCGCTCGAACCGCACTTCCCCGCCGAGCGGATGGCGAACACACTCACCAGGGCGGAGTGCGGGTGGGTGCTCGCCGACCACGGCGTCACACCGCTGGAGGAGGCGCTGGCCGGCCAGGACACGCGGCGCCTGTACGTGGCGGACCTTCTCGCAGGAGACGGTCCGCGCCACGACCTGGACCTCGCCGTCGCGGGGGACCAGCTCGCGTACATCTACTTCACCTCCGGCTCCACCGGCGAACCCAAGGGCGCCATGTGCGAGCACGACGGCTTTCTCAACCACCTCTACGCCAAGATCGAGGACCTCGGCGTCCAGGAGGGGGACGTCGTGGCGCAGACCGCGCCGCAGTGCTTCGACATCTCGCTGTGGCAGCTCGTCTCCGGGCTCCTCATGGGGGGCCGGACGCTCATCGTCGAGCAGGACGTGATCATGGACGTGCACACGTTCATCGACGCCCTGGCCGAAAACGGCGTCCACGTGGCGCAGTTGGTGCCCACGTACCTCGAACTCGTCCTCGCCACGCTGGCCGAGGGACACCGGGAGCTGCCCTGCCTGCGCGTCATGGCGGTCACCGGCGAGGCGCTGAAGAAGGATCTGGTACGCCGCTGGTTCGACGCCTTCCCCACCGTGCCGCTGGTCAACTGCTACGGCCTCACCGAGATCAGCGACGACTGCAACCACGGTGTCATGAGCGCCCTGCCCGCCCACCGCTCCGTACCGCTCGGCGACCCCGTGCGCAACGCGCGCGTCTACGTCATGGACGAGCGGCTCCAGCTTCTCCCGGTGGGTTTCCCGGGGGAGATCGTGATCGCCGGCGTCTGCGTGGGCCGCGGATACGTGAACGACCCGGAGCGCACGGCGGCCGTCTTCGGCCGCGACCCCCACCGGCCGTCCGAGCGCCTCTACCGCTCGGGCGACTTCGGCCGCTGGCTGCCCTCCTGCGAGCTCGAGTACCTCGGCCGCCGCGACTCGCAGGTCAAGATCAGCGGGTTCAGGATCGAGATCGGCGAGGTCGAGGACCGGCTCCTCCAGGTCTCCGGCGTCCGGGACGGCGCCGTGGTCGTCGCCGGATCCGCCGGCGAGCCGCAACTCGTCGGCTACTACACCGGTGCGGACGCGCCGGACGCGGGACAGGTCGCCAGGACGCTCGCCAGGACCCTCCCCGAGTACATGGTCCCGCCGCGCCTCTACCACACCCCCGAACTGCCCCTGTCCGGAAACGGGAAGATCGACAGGATCTCCCTGACCGATCTCGCCCGGCGGCAGCCGCACACCACCGCGTACGCACCGGACACGGAGTTCACCACGGAGACCGAGCGGAGGATCGCGGACCTGTGGGCACAGGTGCTGAAGGTCCCGCAGGAGCGGATCGGGCGCGACTCCCGCTTCACCGAACTCGGCGGTACCTCACTCTCCGCGATCCGCCTGTCGATAGCCCTGGACCGGCAGGTGACCGTCGCCGACCTGTGGGACACCCCCACCGTCGCGGACGTCGCCGCCCTGGTCGACCGCAAGGGCGCCGCGGCGCCGGACACCGCGGCGCCGGACACCGCATCGCGGCCCGCACTGCGCGTGCTCGTCGCCCGGCCCGGCGAGGACCTCGTCGCCCGGGCAGCCGACCACCGCACCGCCGTCCGCGCGGCCGTCGCCGAGTCCGGCGCCGTGCTGCTGCGCGGCCTCGGAGTGCGCACCGCCGCCGACGTCGCCGCGGTCGCGGAAGGACTGGGGATCACCGCGATGACCGAACGTGAGGGCTTCGCTCCGAGGACCGCCCATTCCCCGGGGCTGTACTCCTCCAGCCACTGGCCGTCGGACGAGCCGATGTGCATGCACCATGAACTGAGCTACGCCGCCACCGTCCCCGCCACCCTGGTCTTCGGCTGCCTCACGGCCCCCGGCCGGGGCGGCAGGACCAACGTCGCGGACTCCCAGCAGGTCCTCAAGGCGCTGCCGCCCGCTCTCGTCGCCCCGTTCGAGCGCCACGGCTGGCTGCTGACCCGCATGTACCACGAGGTGGGCCTGGCGTGGCCGGAAGCGTTCGGGACCGACGACCGTGCCGAGGTGGACGCGTACTGCGCCGCCGCCGGCATCGGCCACGAGTGGCTGCCCGGCGACCGGCTGCGCACCCGTCAGCGGCGCGCCGCCGTCGTACGCCATCCCACGACGGGCGTGCCCGGATGGTTCAACCAGATCGCCTTCCTCAACGGGCGGACGATGGACCCGGCCGTCCGCGAGTACCTCACCGATGTCTACGGGCCGCACGGCCTGCCGTTCGACACCGCGGTGGGTGACGGCACGGCCGTCGACGGCGACACCGTGGAGGCCGTCAACGCCGTGTACGACCGATTCACGGTCGGCGAGCCGTGGCGACGCGGGGACGTCCTCGTCGTCGACAACCTGCGGATGGCCCACAGCCGGGAACCGTTCGAGGGAGAGCGCGAGATCGTGGTGGTCATGGGCGACGCGGTGCGGATCCCCGGCCACGTCCGGCCGGACAGCGGCGGTGAGCAGGCGTGACCGGAGCCCGCTCCGCCCCCCGGCCCTGCCCGCCCCACCCCGCGCCATGACGGCAGGACCAGGGCGCGCGGCGGGCGTCGGGCCGCAGCCGGTTCCCGGTGCGACGCCGCGCGCCGTTCCCGCGTCCTCGGCACAGGAACGCGTCTGGTTCGCCGACCGGATGGCGCCCGACGCTTCGGCGTACCGGATCGTGGACGAGCTGGTCGTGCACGCCGAGGTGACCGAGGCCGACCTGCGGGGCGCCTTCGACCTGCTGGTGCGGCGCCACGAAACCCTGCGCACCGCCCTGCGGATCGTCGACGGACGGCTCACGCAGTACGTACTCCCACGGATCGACCCGGCGCTCCGCCACACCGACCTGACCGGCGCGGACGACGCCCGGCAGGCGGACGTCCGGCGTTCTCGCAGGGCAGAGCTGGTGCGGCTGCCCTTCGACCTGGAGCGAGCCCCCCTGTGGCGCGCGGAGCTGCTCGCGCTCGGGGAGACGGAATGGGCGGTCGTGTTCGCCGCCCACCACGTCATCTACGACGCCGCCTCACGGTTCAACCTCCACGTCGAGCTCACCGAGATCTGCGCGGCCGTCGAACAAGGGCGGGAGCCGAGGCTGCCGGAGCTCCCGCTGAGCTACACCGGCTACGCCCAGCGGGAGCGCGACCGGCTGTCGCCCCGCCGGCGCGCCGAGCTGGCCGCGTACTGGCGTACACGGCTGGCGCGGCTCCCCTCCGTCCACCGCCTGCCGCTCGACCGCCCGCGGCCCGCGGCCCGCACCTTCGCGGGGGCCGAGGTGCGGGCCGGCCTCCCCCCGGTGGTCACCGCGTCGCTGCCGGGCTCGGCACGGCGGCTCGGCACGGAGCCCGTCATGCTCTGCCTCGCCGCCTACGTGGCCCTGCTGCACGGCCACTCGGGGCAGGAGGACATCGTCGTCGGTCTGCCGGTGACGGGCCGTCGCCGGGCCGACGTGCTGCCGATGATCGGCACGTTCGTCAACATGCTGGTGGTCCGGGTCGATATGAGCGGCACTCCGACCTTCGCCGAACTGGTCGGCCGGGTACGGGCGGCGGCCCAGGTCGAGGAACGGTACGACATCCCCTTCCAGACCCTCGTCGAACTGCTGCCCGTGCCACGGCTGCCCGGGGTGCCGCCCCTGTACCAACTGGCCTTCAACCACGTGCCCGCCGACGGCGGCCCAGGGGCGGTCTCCTCCGGTTCCGCCGGCTGCGAGGACGACCTGCTGCTGGAGATCACGGCGGACACCGTCCGCATCGTGTACAACGTGGCACTCGTCGGGAAGAGCACCGCCGACGCGCTGCTCGCCGACTACCTCGCGCTGCTCGCCGCGGGACTGTCCGCGCCGGACGACCCCCTGCCGTGTCTCCCGGTCACGCCCCGGCAGGAGGACACCCGGGCGACACGCCCCGCCCGGACGGCCTCGGGCGGCACGCCACGCACCGCGACGCTGAAGCTGGTCGCCGACGCGTGGCGCGCCGTCCTCGGCACCGCGACGACCGACGTCCACGACGACTTCTTCCACCTGGGCGGTCACTCGGTGCAGGCCCTGCGCATGCTGGCGCGCCTCGCGGCGGAGCACGACGCCGAGCTGAGCATCCGGGCGTTCTTCGCCGACCCGACGGTGGCCGGTCTCGCCACCGAACTCGAACGCAAGCGCCCGAGGAGGACGGCATGGCGGTGACGGGCAGGATCGACGGCGTACCGAGCGACATCTGGCACGAGGAGGTGCTCGCCCCGCAGTTCGCCTACGAAGCGGAGCACCTCCTCGGACACTACCTCGCCATCGAGAAGGTCCTGCTGCTGGAGTACGTACGGATGGGACTGGTGGACGACACCGGGGCGGCCGGAATCGGAGCCCGGCTCGACTCGCTGACCCCGGACGTGGTCCGCGCCGACCCGAAGGAGAACATGTCGGACATCTCCTTCGCTGTCGAGCGGCATGTCCTGTCCGGCCCTGTCCCGCCGTTCCCCGCGTGGCACGTGGACCGCAGCCGCAACGACCTCCAGGTCTGCGCCCAGTTGATGTCCGCCCGCGAGAACCTGACCGCTGTCGCCGCCGACCTGCTGTCGCTGGGCCGTACGGTCACCTCGCTCGCCGCCCGGTACGCCGACGTGCCCATGCCGGGATACACCCATGCCCAGGCCGCGCAGATCATCAGCCCCGGCTTCCACCTCGCGGCCCTCGCCGCCGAGACCACGGTCACTCTGCGCAGGATGCTGCACACCTACGACGAGGCCGACGCCTGCCCACTCGGCTCGGGAACGATGGCCGGCCAGGAGCTCGCCTGGGACCGTGCGCGCATGGCCGGACTGCTCGGCTTCTCCGGCGTCCAGCCGCACGCGCTGGTGGCCGTCGCCTCCCGCGGCTGGGCCCTGGCGATGGCCGGCGACCTGGCCGGCTACGCGGTGACACTGAGCCGCTTCGCCACCGACCTCATGGCCTGGGGCGGCAGCGGTTTCGGCTTCCTGGACCTTCCCGACGAACTGTCGGGCATCTCCGCGGCCATGCCGCAGAAGCGTAACTTCCCCGTACTGGAGCGCATCCGCGGCCGGTGTGCCCACGTCGCCGGGTGCGCGGCCGACCTCGCCGCCGGGCAGCGCAACACCGCGTACACCAACACCGTGGAGGTGTCGAAGGAGGCGGGCGGCCACCTGCGCACCCAGTTCGACACCATGCGCTCGGTACTGCGGCTGACACGGGCGGTCGTCGCCGGAGCGGCCTTCTCGGCGGACCGGATGCGTGAGGCGTGTGCACGGGAGTACCTGGGAGGATTCACCCTCGCGAACCGGTTGACGCTGGAGTGCGGCATCCCCTGGCGGACGGCCCAGGTGATCTCCGGGCGGTACATCAAGCGCGCCCTGGAGAAGGAGCTGGGGCCGGCCGAACCGGACGGCCCGCTGCTGGCCGCGCTCTGCGCCGACGAGGAGTACGAGGTCGCGCGCGCCGACGCCCTCCTCGTCGCCGCCTTCGACGTGGACGAAGGACTGCGGGCCAAGCGATCGGCCGGCTCGGCCCACCCCGACGAGGTGCGGGCGATGCTCGCCGACCAGGACGGCGAACTCGCGAGTCTCACCCACGCGTGGTCGCTGCGCGAACGGCGGTCCGCCGACGCCGCCCGCCGACGGGACCACCTGCTGGCAACGGCCGAGCGGCGGTCATGAGGGAGCCGGCGCTGGTCACCCGCCGGCCGGGCGTGGACCTGCGCGAGGGCGTCGGCACCGCCTGCGGAACCTTCGGCGAACTGCTCCAGGGGGCGCTGCCCGACGGGGCCGCCTTCCTCGTCACGTTCCCCATCACCCGCGGCACCCGGGCGTGGTTCCGGTACGACCGCGACGGCCCGCTGAACGTCTTCCCCTCCCACAAGACCAAGTCGCTGCGGGTGGCGCGAGCCATGCTCGACGCCCAAGGGGCGGGCGGCGGCTCCCTGGTCCTCGACAGCGGCCTGGCCGTGGGGAAGGGACTCTCCAGTTCCTCCGCCGACCTGGTCGCCACGGTCAGGGCCGTGGGGGCGGTGCTCGGCGTGGACACCGGGCCGGCGGCCGTCGAGGGCTGGCTGCGCCCGATCGAGCCCACGGACGGGGTGATGCACCCGGGCATCGTGGTGTTCGAACACCGGAGGGTCCGGTTGCGCGCGTCGCTCGGCACGCTGCCCCCGGCCACCGTGGTGGCCGTCGACGAGGGCGGTCACCTCGACACGGTGGCCTTCAACCAGCGGCCCCACCGCCGCACGGCTGCCCAGAAGCACGAGTACGAGCGCCTGGTACGGGACCTCGCCACGGCCGTCGACCACGGTGACCTCGCCCGGGTGGGCGCGATCGCCACCCGCAGCACGGTCCTCAACCAGCGGCTGGTTCCCAAACGGAACCTCGACGCCATGATCCGGATCCGCGACGAGATCGGCGCTCTGGGCGTGGTCTGCGCCCACAGCGGCACCATGCTCGGCCTCCTGCTCGACGCCGCCGACCCCGACCACCGGCACAAGCTGTCGGCCGCCGCGGCGGCCTGCTCGCGCCTGCCCGGCACCACCACCGTCTTCCGTTCGTTCACGTCCCCAGGGAGCGCGCATGCGTTGTGACAGCGTCGTCGACGCGATAGGCAACACCCCGGTCGTACGGCTGAGGGTGGACGCCGCCGAGGGGGTCGAGGTCTACGCCAAGCTGGAACTGCTGAACCCCTACGCCATGAAGGACCGCGTCGCCCGGCAGATGATCCTCGAAGCCCGCCGGTCCGGTGCGCTCGAAGAAGGCGCCCCCATCGTGGAGAGCTCGTCCGGCACGATGGCGCTCGGAATCGCTCTCGTCGGCACCTCCCTGGGGCACGCCGTGCACATCGTCACGGACCCCCGCATCGACCCGATCACCCTCACCAAACTGGAGGCCCTCGGGTGCGTGGTCCACGTGGTGGAGGCGATGACCGGGCAGGGGTGGCAGGGTGCCCGGCTGGAGCGGCTCGCGGAGCTGATGAGCGGCCTGCCCGGCGCCTACTGGCCCCAGCAGTACAGCAACCCGCAGAACCCGGCCGCGTACCGCACGCTGGCCGACGAACTGATCGGGGACCTGGGAACGGTGGACGTCCTGGTCGGCGCCGTCGGCAGCGGCGGCTCCCTGTGCGGCACGTCCGCGGCGCTGCTGGAGCGGCTGCCCGGCCTGAAGGTGGTCGGTGTCGACTGCGTCGGCAGCATGCTCTTCGGCCAGCCTGACGTACCGGCCCGCAAACAGAGCGGACTGGGCAACAGCCTGTACCCGGACAACATCGACTACCGCCTCCTCGACGAGGTGCACTGGCTCTCGGACGACGAGGCGTTCGACGCCACCCGGCGGCTCGCCCGGGAACAGAAGATATTCGCCGGGAACACATCCGGGTCGGTGTACCGGATCCTGACCCACCTCGCCGCCGAAGCGTCGCCCGGCACCCGTCTGGTGGGAATCCTGCCGGACCGCGGCGACCGCTACGTCGACAGCGTGTACCGTCACCGGCCCGCCGGCCCCGTCGCCGCCCGGCCTGCCGAGGTCCCCTACGGCACGACGGTCACCCGCTGGTCGTTCGCCTCCATCCCGCGCGGGAACCGTCCCGTCCTGGCCTTCCTGGAGTCGAACACGACAGGGACCGGCATGCTCGCGCTGCGCACCGCGGTGCGGCTCGGCTTCGAGCCGGTCCTGCTGGCCAAGGACCCCACTCGCTACGCCGGCCTCGACGGCACCGGCTGCCGGACGGTCACCTGCGACACCGAGAGCGACGCGGACGTCCTCCGGGCGGTCCGCGAGGCGACCGGGAAGCGGACCGTCGCGGGGCTCACCACGACCAGTGACTTCTATCTGGAACACACCGCGCGGCTGGCCGCCGCGCTCGGCCTGCCGGGCCACGCCCCGGAGACGATGACGGCCTGCCGCGACAAGTCGCTGACCCGCCTGGCGCTGAGGGACGCGGGGGTGCCGCAGCCGGCTTTCGAAGTGATCGGCGACTGCGCCGACATCGCCGGTGCCGTCGCCTCCGTAGGTCTGCCGTGCGTGGTCAAGCCCGTGGGCGGATCGGGGTCGCAGGACGTGCTGTGGTGCGACGACATCGCCACGGCCGCGCAGCACGCCACACGCGTCCTGGCCGTCACCGCGAACGTCCGCGGACAGGCCACAGCCCGTAAGGTCCTGGTGGAGGAGTACACCCGCGGGCCCGAATACAGCGTGGAGATGTTCTGCGACCACGGGGAGGCGACCTGCGTAGGGGTGACCCAGCGCACCGTCAGCGCGCTGCCGTACTTCGTCGAGACCGGCCATGTCTTTCCCGCCGAGTTGCCGGAGGCCGCCTCCGGCGAACTCGCGGAGACCGCCCGCCAAGCACTCAAGGCGGTGGGCTTCGACCGGGGGCCGGCCCACGTCGAGATCAGGATGACGGACACGGGTCCCGCGGTCATCGAGATCAACGGCAGGCTCGCCGGCGGCATGATCCCCGAACTCGTCCGCGCGGCGACCGGGATCGACCTTCTGGAGCAGCAGGTGCGGGCCGCGGCCGGCTACCCCGTCCGGCTGCTCCCGAACCGGACCCGGCACACGGGCATCAGGTTCCTGACCGCGCGTCGGGCCGGACGCCTCGTGGCCATCACGGGAACCGCGGACGCGGAGCGTGTGCCCGGCGTCGAACGTGTGGTGACCACCGGGTCCCCGGGCCGTACGGTGCGGCCGCCGCAGGACGCCTACGACCGACTCGGCCATGTGATCGCGGGCGGCGGCTCGGTCCGGGAGGTCGAGGAGACCCTGGACGCCGCCGTGCGGCTGGTGGACGTGGTGACCGTCCAAGACTGACCGCCACCGTACGCCGACGCGGGTGCGGGCCGTACCCGCTGCGGGCGTCTACACGAGCGGACCGCCGTCGGCCGGCACCCCCCGGTCCCGGGGGGACAGCACGGTGGGGTGTGCGGTCGCCGTTCGCTGCTCCACCGCCCATGCGGCGATGTGCGCACGCGAGCGCAGGCCCAGGGTGGTTCTGATGTGGCGGATGTGCGTCTCGACGGTGCGCACCGACACATGTATACGGGCGGCGATCTGCCGGTTGGTCAACCCTTCGACCACCAGAGTGGTCACGTCCCGTTCCCGCTTGCTCAGCAGGCTGTCGGCAGCTTCCTCGGTGGTGCCCTTCGCCTGGGAGCCGAGGGCGAAGGCGAGGACATGGTGGTGCTGCATCGCGCGTCCGGCTTCGAGCGAGGCGCTGGCCCGGTTGGCCGGCAGGGCCCTCAGCGCCGCGGACCGTGCCGCGTCCACCCGCTCCTGCCACCACGGGTCACCCCACGAAGCACGCGGGCCGATCCGCTCGGCCGCCCCGATGAGCTGGAGCACCTTTTCGAACCGGTAGGCGCGGGCGGCGACGATGGCCAGTCCTTGCAGCGAGTCGACCGGACCGCGCGTGTGCACCGCGGGAGTGCGTGACGACTCGGCGAAGTACGCCTCCGCCGTCGGCAGGTCGTCCTTCTCAAGGGCGAGCGCACCCGCCGTGACCAGAGTGGTGTGCAGCCGCCGCGGCGACAACTTCACACGGAGCAGGGGCAGGACCTCCTTGATCACCTGCTCGGCCCGGCCCACCTCACCGTGCAGGAGCTGGTACCGGGCGAGACCGGCCCGGCAGAGGGCCGTCAGGGTCTCGTTGCGCAGACGATGGCTGATCTTCAGGCACTCCCACAGGTCCGCCACCGCACTGCCCTGGTCGCCGCGTGTCTCGTGGAGCGCGCTGCGCAGCAGCAGGAGACGACCGAGGGACGGGTCGCGGTCCTGGCCGCGTTCCAGCTCCACGGCCTGCGCGGCGTAGCGCAGGGCCGCGCCGTAGTCTGCCTGCTGCCCGGCCAGGGCGGCCGCACACGCCAGGGCGACGCTCCGGTAGGACGACTCGATGCCGCGGTCCAGGACGTGGGAGACCAGCCTCAGCGTGTCGCCCGCGGATCCCCGTGACAACTCCACCGCGGCCAGTGCGCCGACCAGGAGCAGTTGGCGCTCGTCCGTGCCGGTGATCAGCCAGCGGAGGGCATGGGTGAGATTGTCGTGTTCCTCCTCCAGGCGCCGGAGCGCCGCGGGCTGGATGAAGATCTCCCTGTGGAGCGGTTCCGACAACCGTGTCAGCCAGGTCACCAGCCGCCCGTACGTCTCGGTGTCCTCGCTTTCGGCAACCAGCCGTTCGTGACCGAAACTTCGCATCGATTCCAGCAGCCGGAACCGGGCCAGGCCGTTCTGATCGGTGTACGGGGTGATGACGGACTTGGCCGAAAGAGCGATCAGCAGTTCGGACGTTCCCGGTTTCGCCGCGTCGTCGTCGGCGGCCACCGCGGCAGCAGCGTCGAGCCCGAACCCGCCCGGTATGACGGACAGTCTCCGCAGCAGCGACCGTTCGGCTGGATTCAGCAGGTCGTAACCCCACTGGAGGGAGGCCCGCAGGCTCTGATGCCGTTGGTCCGCCAGGCGCCATCCGTTGGTCAGCAGGGACAGGCGGTCGTCCAGGCGGGCCCTGACCTCGGCCGACGGAAACATCTTCATCAGCCGGGCGGCCATCTCGATGGGGAGCGGCAGGCCGTCGAGCCGGATACAGATCTCGCCGACGTGCCTGGCGTTCTCCTGGGTGAGCTGGAAATCATGCACCACCGCTCGCGCCCGGTCCAGGAAGAGAAGCACGGCGTCCGACCGCAGACACTCCGAGAAGAACGAATCGCCGTTCATGTCGGGCAGCGCCAGACCGGACAGCGAGAATATCGCCTCCCCCGGGAGACGCAGCGGTTCACGGCTGGTGGCGACGACCCACAGACACGGATGTCTCGGCAGCAGTTCACTGAGGATCAACCCGCACTCGTCCAGGACGTGTTCGCAGTCGTCGAGCACCAGAAGGCGGTCCCGCTCGTTCGTGTACGGGGCCGCCTGAGGTGCGTGCCGAGCACTGTCCTCGGCCGACTCGCCGACGGCGATCAGGATCTGCCGTCGTATCTCGTCGATGTGGGTCAGCGCCGCCAGCTTCACGACGGCGACTTCGCAGTGCCTGCTCCGCTGCTCCTGACCGGCCAGTTCCAGGGCCAGGCGCGTCTTGCCCACCCCGGCGGGTCCCGTCAGCGTCAGCAGCCGTACGCTACGGAGTAACCGGCTCAACTCCACCATCTCGTCGGTCCGGCCGACAAAGCTGCTCAACTGGGTCAAGGGGCCGCCGCCGAGCGCCGTGCCCATCCCGCCGGCTTTCTGCCGCTGCCGATAGGAACGCTGTCGGCAGGCGTTCGAGCAGTACCGGGAGCGAAGCGGAGTCGCGCTCTCGGGGTTTCTCTTGTGCATGTGATTGCCGCACATGTCGCAGGAAACAGTGGTGTGGGGGGATTCTGAGGTCAATTCCGGCACCTCTCGGTAAGTGCTGCCTTGCGTTGACGTCGCTCCGTGTCATGGGGGAGTCACATCTTCTGTGACTGAGGGGTTTCGCGACGATGGCGTACGGCTGTACAGCGTGAAAGAGGCCGGATCACCCGCCGGCGAACGCGGTGGTGCTGGTCGCCGGAAGTGAACTCCGAGGCGCGGCCCAGCGCGAGAAGGGCGCACCGGCACCACCCGGCCGGGGACGGCCACCCGGGGAGAAATGGAGGGAGGAAGAGATGTCGCCACGGATGAGAATCTGGCATGTGACGTTCCGCCGGGCGGCTTTGGGGCGCCGCCGCAGTCGCAGTCGTGCCATGGTGAGCGCCGCAGCGTGGTCGGTTATCGGCTCAGGGGAGTGGCGGATGGGGGAGAGGCCGGTGCTTTCTCGTGCCTCCTGCTGTGGGACGCCACGGCTTTTGACCGGTCGACATCCACGGCACGTACGCTTTCCCCGCGCCGGGAGATGAAAGGCCGCTGATGAGCTCATTCACGTGGGTAAGACGCAAACCGGAGCTCTCCTTTCGGGTTCCGGACCTCGATGTCACTTTCGTGACCGTGTGGTAGCTGCACCCCGTCAGCGGTTCGGTGTCCCATACCAATCACGCCGCGCTTGCATCTAATCATGATTGAACGCATGGCCCCAAGCCCGTTCTGTTGTGATCGCTGCCCGAATCCTGCCCGCATACAGCCGTGAATTGCTCCCCTTTATTCCAGAAATACCGTAAGTGCGCTGCCCCTTGGGTGGTTCCGTCCCGGGCGAGCGGCCCCTCCGCCTGGGCGCGCAGGGCGTCGGCCCGGGGCGCGCTCTGTCGGCCCCGGACGCGGGTCGCGGGTGGGGAGGTTGTGCTCCTCGGGGAGCTCCCGGACGGTGGGGACGACGACTCCGAGGCCCGGGGTTCGGGCCGGCCGGACGGCGGCCGGAGGGCCGGCCGGGCGTGAGTCCCGGGAAGGGCGCCGACCGCCGGCGGCTCTCCCCGGGATTCCCGGGTCGCACCGGAGTGCGGTGGCAAGGACGACCGTGGCTGTCACGGACGATCGGCCTCCCGTAACTGCGGCAAGCACTGGTGCCGCTCACGGAAATTTTCTGGAGCATCACGTTCATGTCGAGGCGAATGAAGAACGGGTGGTCCGTCGCGTGCTGCTGAGTGATTGTTTGGACGCGTGGTCACCGTGTGCGAAATAACCGCCGGGATCGGCGAAGACCCATGCCTCGTACGAAGGGGAACCGCCCTCCGTTCTCCTCCGTGCCGCTCTCGTCCTCGAGAACCCGGGGCACACGGAGTCCGGCGGCGCCCCGCCGGGACGCTCCGGGCGGAGCGGCGCTCCCCCGGCTGACCGCGTGCGGCGAGGGCGTGGACCGGCAGCGGCACTCCGCCGCCCCGGCACCACGCCGAAGAGACGTCCGAGGGCCTCGGAGGGCGACCCCGGCGCCGCCTCGCGCTTCCTCGGCGTCACGGGCCGCCGCCGCACCCGGACGGCACCGACGGCTGTTCGGCGGCGCACTCCACGGGTTCACCCTGGCCACCGTCCACGACGACGGCCCCGCGGACCACCGCGTCCGAGTCCGGCGGCCCGGCGGCCCGGCGGCTCACGCGGCCGCAACCCGCGACCGGTCGGCCGGACCGGTCCCGTGTCATACGGAGGAGAAACGTGCGCGCAACGCAGCAACCGGCGGCCCCGGCTCCGGAAAGCCCTCCGGAGCGGACGGGCTCCGGAGCCCCGGGTATCGCCGGTGTCGGCACCGCCGTGCCGACGACCTCCTACACGCAGGAGGACATCCTCGACACCTTCGGCATCACCGACCGGCGGATCCGCTCCGTCTTCCTCGGCGGTGCCATCGAACGCCGTAACCTCACCCTGCCCCCGACCGGCCCCGACGGGCTCCCCGTCGTCGAGTCCCAGGGCGACCTGCTGAGCAAACACGCCGCGAGCGGGCTGCGGATGGGACGCGAGGCCGTCGGACGCTGCCTGAAGGACGCGGGCGCCGTACCCGGCGACATCCGATACCTCTGCTGCGTCACCTCCACCGGACTGCTCACCCCCGGGTTCTCCGCGCTGCTCATCAAGGACCTGGGGATCGAGCAGTACTGCCAGCGCCTGGACGTCGTCGGCATGGGCTGCAACGCCGGGCTGAACGCCCTCAACGCCGTCGTCGGCTGGGCGGCCGGCCATCCGGGCGAGCTCGCCCTGATGGTGTGCGTCGAGGTCTGCTCCGCCGCCTACGTCTTCGACGGCACCATGCGCTCCTCGGTGGTCAACAGCCTGTTCGGCGACGGCGCGGCGGCCGTCGCGGTCCGCGCCGCTCCACAGGAACCCCCGCAGGACCCGGCCCTGCTGCGGTTCGCCAGCCACATCATCCCCGAGGCGGTCGACGCGATGCGCTACGACTGGGACGACGGACACGGCAAGTTCAGCTTCTACCTCGACCCCGAGGTCCCCTACGTCGTGGGGGCCAACGCGCGGACCGCCGTGGCACGGCTCCTGGAGGGCACCGGCCTGCGCGTCGGCGACATCGCCCACTGGGTGGTGCACTCCGGCGGCAAGAAGGTCATCGACTCGGTCCGCGTGAACCTCGGACTGTCCCGGTACGACGTACGGCACACCACCGGGGTCCTGCGCGACCACGGCAACCTTTCCAGCTCCTCGTTCCTGTTCTCCTACGAGCGACTGCGTGAGGAGGGGGTCGCGGAATCCGGTGACCTCGGGGTGCTGATGACGATGGGGCCCGGGTCGACCATCGAGACGGCCCTGGTGGGCTGGTGACGGAAGAAAGGTTCGCCGACATGAAGACCGAGCCCGACCGGACCCCGCTCCCCGACGACCTGGGCATCCAGGCCCGGCTGGACGGCGGCGGCCCGCTGCCCGAGTTGACCGCGGCGTTGAACACCGTGTGCGAGGAGGCCGAGGAACAGCGCGAACGGACGGTCGTCGCCCTCCGGTTCGCACCCCCACCGCCCGGGGCCCGCGAATGGCCCGGCGAGGTCTCCATCCACGAGGTCAACCGCTGGGAACGCGCCGTCCGTCGCCTGGAACGCCTCGACAACGTCACCGTCGCCGTGGCCCAGGGCACCTGTGGCGGCCCCGTCCTCGACCTGCTGCTGGCCGCCGACTTCCGGATCGGCACCCCCGACCTGAAGCTGCTGCTTCCGGTCAACCACGGGCAGTTCTGGCCCGGTATGGCCCTCTACCGGCTCGTCCGGCACATCGGTCCGGCCCGTGCCCGTCGCATGGTGCTGTGGGCCTCCGACATCCCTCTCCCCGACGCCGTCGAACTCGGCATCATCGACCAGGTCAGCGACGACGTGTCCGGGGCCGTCCGCAACGCGGCCCTGCTGCGCGGAGGGCTCTCCGGCGGTGAGGCCGGGATCCGCCGCCGGTTGCTGGAGGAAGCCGCTTCCGCCGAGTACCAGGACGCCTTCGGCGCGCATCTCGCCGCCTGCGACCGCGAACTGCGCCGCTTGCGGAACAGCGGGCCCGGCACCCCGGCCGGGACAGCGGCGGGCCGCGCGGGGGCGGCCGGATGAACGCCGGTGCGCCCAGCGGCGCCGCCCTCGATCCCATGCCCGAGCCGACCGGCGGCGTCGATACGGACGCCCGCCGCCTGGCCGAGTACATCGCCGGAACGGAGCGGCAGCTCGCGGCACTGCCCCCCGTTCCCGACCGCGCCCCCGACGACCGAGGCCGCGCCGCCGCCGTCCACGCGCACGCCCGCCGGGCCCGCCGGGCCTTCCTCGCCCGGCACACCGAGGCCGTTTACGGGGTGCTCACCGACGGTCTGACCCGCCCTGTACGCCTGGCGGACCTCGTCCACGAGGCCGCCGACCGGTTCCCTGGCCTGGTGCCGACCCGTGCCCAGATGGCGGCCGAGCGGCGCTTCGTCCAGGTGGAGAGGGAGGGCCGGGAGGTCGACCAGGGCATTTTCTGCGGTGCGGTGCTGCGCTCGCCCACCGCCGGCCGGCACCTCGTCGAAACGATGCTCAGGCCCACCCCACGCGCCCTCACGATGCTCGACGGCTTCCGCACCACGGGCCGGATCGAGCTGGACACCGTGTACCTCGAACGTCAGGGTGCCGCCGGTCACATCGAGTTCCGCAACGCCGACCGGCTGAACGCCGAGGACGACCGGCTGATCGCCGACCTGGAGACCGCTGTCGACCTCG
Organism: Streptomyces sp. NPDC087310; assembly: GCF_044744405.1. Classification (NCBI taxonomy): domain Bacteria; kingdom Bacillati; phylum Actinomycetota; class Actinomycetes; order Kitasatosporales; family Streptomycetaceae; genus Streptomyces; species Streptomyces sp. NPDC087310. The sequence goes on from NZ_JBIUYF010000007.1 coordinate 490,581, forward strand.
TCCTGCTCGACGATGCGGTCAAGGTCGGTGTGCTGCGCGGCGGCACCGTCGATCACCCCAAGTACCGGGGACGGCGTGTCTTCAGCGCCGGGGTCGACCTGACCGACCTGCGCGACGGGCGTATCTCCTTCGTCGAGTTCCTCCTGGGCCGCGAGCTCGGCTACGTCAACAAGATGCTCCGCGGTCTGCTCACCGCCCCATCGCCCGGTGACCGGTACGAACGGAGCGTCGGCAAGCCGTGGATCGGCGCCGTCGACACCTTCGCGATCGGCGGTGGTATGCAGCTCCTGCTCGTCCTTGACCACGTCATCATCGAGGAGAACGCCTACATCAGCCTGCCCGCCGCGGAGGAGGGTATCGTGCCCGGCCTCGGCAACCTCCGGCTCACCCGGCTCACCGGGGCCCGGCTGGCCCGGCAGGTGGTGCTCGGCGGACGCCGGATCGCCGCGACGGAGCCGGAGGCCCGCTATGTGTGCGATGCCGTGGTGGCCGCGGAGGACATGGACGGCGCCGTCGACAGGGCCGTCGAAGGGCTTTGCGCGCCCGCGGTCCCGGCCAATCGCCACATGCTGACCGTCGCCGAGGAACCGCTCGACCTGTACCGCGCCTACCTGGCCGAATTCGCCGTCGTACAGGCCGAACGCGTCTACGCCCCGGACGTTCTGGCCAAGGTCGAACGGCGTTGGCAGGAACGCGAACGGCGGCGCGCGGCACGGGGGAGCGTCCGGTGAGCACCGTACCCGGCCGGCGGATCCTCACGGCAGATCCTCACGGCGGGACGGAGAGCGTGGTGACGGTGGTTCGGCCGGGGTGGGCTCGCGCGGGCATGAGGAGGTCAGGCGGATGAGACTGCATTCCTCCTCGTTGCACAGCTCCTTGCGGGATCCGGTCATCGGCTCGATCGGATTTCTGAACGAGGTGATGAACCGCTATCCGGAAGCGATATCCTTCGCACCCGGCGCGCCACATCCGGACACGCTCAAGGACATCGACACCGAACGGTACGTCAGCGGATTCCTCGACCATCTCGTCCAGAAGGGACGGAGTCCGGGGCAGGCACGTCGACTGCTTTTCGAGTACGGGCCGAGCAGCGGCATCATCAACGACATTGTCGCCGACGCCTTGCGCCGGGACCACGGGATCGATGCCCCCGCGCACTCGCTCGTCATGACGGTCGGTGCTCAGGAAGCGATGCTGCTCGTGTTGCGAGCGCTGTTCCGCTCGGCCGAAGGCGTGCTCGCGGTGGCCAATCCGTGCTTCGTGGGCATCATCGGTGCGGCCCGGCTCCTGGACATCGATGTGATTCCGGTCGACGAGACCGACGCCGGGATCGATCTCGACGGTCTGGAGCAGACGTGTCGTTCCTCCAGGAAAGCCGGCCGGCCGGTTCGTGCGCTGTACGTCGCACCCGATTTCTCCAATCCTGGTACGGCACGTATGTCGCTCGGCTCCCGTCGGCGACTTCTCGACCTTGCGGAGCGCGAGGACTTTCTCGTCATGGAGGACAACGCTTACGGATTCACAGCGGCGCCCGGAGCGGAACTTCCTCCGCTCAAGGCGCTTGACACCGCTCAGTGTGTGGTGCATATCGGCACGTTCGCCAAGGTCGCCTTTCCGGGAGCCAGAGTCGGCTATGTGATCGCCGACCAGCCGATCGGCTCGCCTCCCGGCGAAACACTGCTCGCGGACGAACTGGCCGCCGTGAAGGGCATGGTCACCGTGAACACGTCCCCCCTGTGCCAGGCCGTGATCGGCGGGATGCTTCTGGAACACGGAGGCTCTCTGATCGAGTTGAGCCGTCGCAAGTCCGAGATCTACCAACGGAATCTGACCTGCCTGGTCGACGCGTTGGACCGGCACCTGGGAGACGGATCGCATCCCGGAATCCGCTGGAACCGCCCTCGCGGCGGATTCTTCGTCCGGGTGCGGCTGCCCGTCCCCGCGGACGCCGCTCTGCTGGAGGTGTCCGCGGCCGAATACGGTGTGCTGTGGACTCCGATGCGGCAGTTCTACCTGGATCAGGCAGGTGATCACCAACTTCGGCTTTCGTGCAGCTACCTCGATCCCGAACAGATCGAGGAGGGGGTGCGACGCCTGGCCGCCTTCCTGTCGGAGGAAGTCGAACGCAGGTTGACAGCGGCAGGCACCCTGCTGCCGGAAGAGCGCCAGTGAAGGCCGCCGGAAGGGAACCATCCCAGGCCAGGTGCCCCTTTCCCGTCTTCCTGGAAGAGGCCCAGCTTCTTCGGCGAGTACGGTACGAGCAGATTCTTCGTCTGCGGGTGGTGCTGGTGGTGCAGGGCTGGTGTGCAGGTTGACCTGCTCAACTGCTCAAATTGGATGTGGATGATGGCTGCTTGGTCCGTGCATGGTTCGGATCTTGGTCCGCACTCTGGGCTTGGACGAGGATCCAGGGGCGCGGACAGCTCTGCTTGCAGAGCGGCTTCCGTGTAAAGGGGCCCAAGACTGGCGAGTGGCTCTGGTGCGAAATGGCCGGGTTGTGGGCTCTACGTACCCCCGAGTTTTCGGTGTGCTGATGGCCCCATGGTTTCAGTCGGTACATCAGCAGGGAGGTCTGGCATCATGAGTGGTGATGTTGAGAGATGGCGGTCAAGGAATGGCAAAGCGCCTCTGAAGCCGCAGGTCGGGAAGAGTGCTTCCCGCGCGAGCGGGGGTGAACCGCCCCCGTCGGAACGGACCCTGGTAGTGAGCGCGCCGGTCGGCTGCTCCTGCCACGAGCGTTCTGCGATCCGGAGGAGGTGGTCCCGGAGTGCAAGGCGTCCAGGCCCGGGCTGCCCGCTGAAGGAGTGCATCGGCCTGCGGGGCGGCTTAGGGCCTGTCTGACAAATGATTACCCCGTGGACTCGCGGAGCCAGAGGATCAAGGAAGCCAGGACAACTCCGGCACGGTAGCGGTCGCCGAGCAGTCGAACCGGGTCGCGATCGCGCGGAACTGCTTGAGGCGGGCGAAGCATCGTTCGACGACGTTGCGGTCGCGGTAGGTGACCTTGTCGAAGGTCGGCGGCCGGCCGCCGAGGGCTCCGCGTCGGTGGCGGTTCGCCGCCTGGTCGCGGCGCTCGGGGATCGTGGCAGCGATGCCCCGGCGCCTCAGCAGATGGCGGATGGCCCTGCTGGAATACGCCTTGTTACCCAGCACACGGTCCGGTGTCGTGCGCGGGCGGCCCGTGCCGAGGCGCGGGGTGCGGATGCCGTCGAGGACTTGGCCGAACGCCGTCGCGTCGTTGACGTTGCCGGGCGTGAGCACAATCGACAGGGGCAGGCCCCGGCCATCGACGGCGAGATGGACTTTGGTGGTCAGTCCGCCTCGGGAGCGGCCGAGGGCCTGACGCGCCTGCGAGCGGCCCGGATCTTCCAGTTCGTCCCCGTTCACATCCCCCTTTTGCGGGCGCCGACTGCGTGCTGGTGGGCTCGGTTGATGGTGGAGTCGACGGAGACGGTCCATTCCACCCGGCCCACCGCGTCATCGCGGACCTGAACGTGCTCCAGCAACCGTGCCCAGGTGCCGTCCGCCTCCCAGCGGGCGAACCGCTCGTAGACGGTCTGCCACGGCCCGAACCGGTCGGGAAGATCCCGCCACGGAGCCCCGGTCCGCAGCCGCCACAGCACCCCGTTGACCACCTGCCGGTGATCACGCCACGGACGGCCCCGTCCGTCCACCTGAGGCAAAAGGGGCTCTATCCGCCTCCATGCCGCATCCGTCAACTCACCTCGACCTGCCACAAGATCAATTATCAGACCGGCTATAGAGTCCTGCCCGTGGCGAATCATCAGGACGAGACCAGGACGGCCTACGACGGTGTCGTCGAGCTGTACGCATCGCTGTTCGCAAACCGGCTGGAAACACAGCCTTTCTCCCGGGCCATGATCGGCACCTTCGCCGAACTGGTGCGCGCGACGGGCAACCTGCGGACAGCGGACGTCGGGTGCGGGCCCGGACATCTGACAGCCATGCTGCACGAACTCGGCCTGGACGCCTTCGGACTAGACCTTGCCCCCGGCATGGTCGACCACGCCCGGCAGGCCCATCCGGCGCTGCGCTTCCAAGAGGCGCGGATGGAATCCCTGCCGATCGAGGACGCCGCGCTCGGCGGCGTGCTGGCCCACTACTCAATGATTCACACCCCTCCGGGGGAACTACCGGAGCTGCTCGCCGAACAGGTACGCGTCCTGGCACCGGACGGTCTGCTCCTGGTCTCCTTCTTCGGGACCGACGGACAAGTACCGGTCCGGTTCGACCACAAGGTGGCGCCCGCCTACAGCTGGCCGGTGGATCGCCTCGCCGAACTGCTGGGCGATGCTGGGCTCGATCCCTTCGCCCGGCTGCTCCACGATCCATCCTCTGATCGGGGCTTCCTCGACACCCATCTACTGGCCCGCCGTTCGTAGCCACTGCCCAGTCCCCCCAGCCGATCGGCGCACCTCCGGGTTGGCAGCTCAGCCGAATCTCGCTGATCAGACCGGAATTGTCAGACACCCCCTAGGGAGCCCACACGGCCGTGTGGGCTCCGACGGGTTCTTCCTGACCCTTCCGGGCTTCGAGCACTGCACCTCAACCGCGATTACCTGCGCGTGGAGAAGGGCCGGCTGACCCAGCCTGAGCACCGCCAGGTGAAGCAGGAAAAGGGCCGGCCCAGGCGGACCGGCCCTCTCCGCGTGTGTGGTCAGACCGGTCAGGGGCTGCCACCGCTCTTCCTGCTCGGCGTCGAGCCTGCTGCCCCACACCAGTGTGCCGCCGATCAGACCGGGCCTGTCCCGCGTGGCCAGGGCCGGGGCTTCGAGCATGTCGGCGGCCTCTTCCAAGTAGGTGACCAGCGTGTCGAGTTCGTCGCCGGGGGCTTCGTTGTAGCGGGACCAGCGGCCCAGGTAGCCGGTCGCGGCGTCCAGGTACAGGCCGGAGGTACGGTCGGCCGGACCGAAGGAGACAACCGGAATCCACGCCGCCTTCCACACGGTGAATCGGTCGTGCTCGGGGCGGCGGGCGTTGAGCGTGTCCTCATGAACCTGCGCGTCCATCTGCTGCCGGTGGAAGGCGGCTACCTCGTCCAGGCTCATCAGGGCCTGGTTGCCGGGCAGGCATCCCCGGCCGCCGACCCCGGCGTCGCCTGCGGTCAGGAGCCACAGGGCGCGCAGTTCAGGGGGTATCCGTACGCCGAGGTCGCGTTCCAGAGCGTCGATGACGGCTGGGCCGACACCGGCGCGGAGCGCGGCGTGGGAGTCGGGGGCGTTGTCCTGGAGTCGGCGAGTGATGCGCTGCCAGGCATCGGCGATCTCCCGTACGGTGACCGCGTCGGCCGCAGGGTCGGCAATCCGCTCCTGCTCCCGGTCCTGTTCCTGCTCCTGTTCCTGGGCATCCGTGGCGGGCTCGGTGGAGGGGGCCGGGTTCACGTACCGGATCTCGATCCGGTCGGGCTCCCGGATGTAGCCGACGGCCAGATCGGGACAGTCCTCGAACAGGTCACCGTCGACCATCACGGTGAGGATGCCGGGCAGATCCGAAGGCCGGCCCATGTCCGGCTCTTCGGCCAACCGACCGGCCAGAACCTTCAGGGCGTAGAGGACGCCGGCCCCGAGTCGGGGGGTGGTTTCGCGCAGGTGGGCGGACATCTCGACGTTCACGGCCCGGTACTCCTTGCTGGTGGGATGCAGGTCGATGCCCCTCGTACGGTGGGACGCCCGAGTCCCCGGCGGATGGTACGCGCGTCCTGTCGTGCAGGGGCCCAAGAACCCCTGACGGCATGAGCGTTCGAGTCAGGAGTCGATCTTCCAGTGGAGGGCGCCGGCTCGGGCGGGTTCTGCCAGCGCCTCCACAAGGTCTGCCGGGTCGGTGCCGGGTGGCAGGTCCACCGAGAGGTAGGTGCCCTGAAGTCACTCGTGGACCAGGGCAGCTTCGCTGACCTTGCTGTGCAGGAACTTGTGCGGCTGGTCCCGGCCCTGGTGTTCCGCAACGAGCGCGACGCGGAGGGTCCGGTGGCCGGACTTCTGCACGATCGAGGCCACCAGGTTGTTGCCGTCGATGGTCATCACGTCGCGGTAGCAGATCCCGTAGGTGAAGAAGGGCAGACAGGCCAATTCGAACCTGTCTTCGGTGAGTTGGTGAGTCCACAACTGCTCGCGCCAGCCGTCCTGCCGGTCCGAGAGGTCAGCATGGATCATGTAGTTGGTGGGCCCCGGCCGATGGGGTCCTTGTGCGTGATGACGGTGATGGGGTGCCTCCTGGAGCCGGATTCCGATCTCAGGATCTTGCAACGGCATTTCGCGCTGGAACGCGGCGGCTCATGTTCACAAGCGCCGCGTCGAAGGGGCCGCCCACTGGCCTCGGGGACGGCACAGCGCGTGGGGAGGCTCGCATGAGCGGAAGGATGTGACGGCCCCTCGGCCGGCCTCTGCGGAAGCCTGGTTCTCTTCCGCAACAAGCCCGCCGTACGCCACGACGGCCAACGAGACCTCTGCGGCACGAGCGAGCCGGCGCGGCGAAGGCCGATCAGACCGCGGTACGGCAGGCAGCGAAGTGCACTGCCCCCATGCCGGGCTGGAGGAGTTTCGACAGCCGGACCGATTCCTCGACCGTCACGGTCCTGCCGGGTGCGACGATGCCCAGCTCCTGGAGCTCGCTGATGATCGCAGGGCCCTGATTGCGGAGTCCGACGACGTACGTGCCACGAAAGTCATAGGGGCCCTTGCGGCGACGCAACTGGACCGGATTCCCGTGGATGTTCAGACCCTTCGGGTGATACAGGGTGTAGTCGGGCATGGTGTCGCCGGGGCCGTAGGTCCGCTTGGCGTTCTCGGGCGGAATCGTGGGGGATTGGCGGTCGGTCCCCTCCACCAGCGTGGCGTCCCGATCGTTGCCCTGGGCCTGGCCCCGGCCCGAGCCCAGGGCTGTGGAAGGGCCTACCTCGCCTCGCTCGACCTGCCCGCCCAGCTCGTCGCTGAGGGGATGGTGGTGGGGGGTGTAGAAGTGCACGGTCGTTCCGTCGGGAACGGTGATGGTGCCGGCGCCTTTGGATTCTTCGTGGTTACCATGGCCGCCGAGGACCGTACTTCCATCGGCTCGCCCAGGGGTCTGATGTGCATCCCAATTCCCTGCAGGGTCGTTGATCCTGGCCCGCTGTACCACCGGGTGGGATTGCTCGATCATGCTGCCGACTGCGGCATTCCCGATGGTGCTCTGCAGGAACCGCAGGCGCGGTTGCGCTGAATCGGCCTGACTCGGCCGACCTGGCCGGCTCCCTGAAGTAGTGGGTTCACCTTGCCGTTTGCCGTACTGGAACACGCCCACTCCGTAAGTCGCTCTCAGCCCGTCAGGCTTGAACCGCCAATAGTCGGGACCCGGCGGAAACATTGTTCCGGGCTGCCTGCACACCCCGGAGGCAACGACGCATACCCCTCTGACAACGTCTCCATGGTCGGCTCAGCCGCCCGGGGTCACGCTACCGTCTCCGGCCCGTCAAGACCGATGTTCACCTCCACGTCCGGGACGAGGGCGGCATCAACACCCGCGACGCGGCTCAGCGCCAAGCGGCTTCGTGCCACGTCTACAAGCTCGTTGACGTTTCGCACGTCATGTCAACGGCCCGGGCCGGCCTCGTCGACTTGAGGCGTTAGGCCGCCGCAAGCGGGACCGCATAGGGCCGCGGGGTTGGTGGTCGGGCTGGATGTGCGGTGACCGGCAGGGGCGTTCGAGGAGGGCAGCCCGGTGTCCGAGCGCGGCGTGGTCATCCGGTCGGAGCCGCGTCGGGGATGATCGGCGTATGACTGAGATCGTTCTGATGTCGGATCCGAGGGTTGCCGCCGTACCGGTGGAGGAGTGTGGTGAACGGCTGGTGGATGTCCGGGCCGACGGCACGCTGCTGGTCGACCCGCGTAAAGAGGACGAGGCGGGGACCTTCTGTTTCCTCCGCGAGGGAATTCTTGAGCGGCTTGTCAAGGCGCAGGGGTCGTTGCCGCGGGGGTTGCGGCTGCTCGTGGTCGAGGGTTACCGGCTTCCCGCTGTCCAGCAGCGGTACTTCACCGAGTACGCCGCCGAGCTGAGGGCCGCCCACCCGCACTGGTCCGCGGAGCGGATCCGCTCCGCGGCCAGCCGGTACGTGTCTCCGCCGGAGATCGCTCCGCACAGTGCCGGGGCGGCCGTGGATCTGACGCTCGCGGACGCGGACGGCCGGGAACTCGACCTGGGCACCCGGATGAACGCGAATCCGGAGGAGAGCGGCGGCGCCTGCTATACGGACGCCGGCAACATCAGCGAGCAGGCCCGTGTCCACCGCGGGATCCTGGGGGCGGCTCTCACCGGGGTGGACCTGGTGAACTATCCGACGGAGTGGTGGCATTGGTCCTTCCAGGACCGCTACTGGGCCCTGACCACGGGGGCGGCCGCCGCCCGATACGGTCCCCAGGAGCTCAGTCTGAAACGGGCGGCGGGTTAGCGGTCGCCGAGTTGGGCGCGGGGATGGTCCCTGGATCGACGGCACTCCGTCAGTCGTCAGTCGGCTTCATTGACCGGAGGGAGCGCGGAGTTGGCCATCGAAGGTGACCAGGCGGCTCAGAAGCGCACACTGCTGGAGCGCTTGCACGGGGCCAGGAGAGGCCGCGGCCGATTCCCACTCCCCGGCCGGAGCTGACCGAGCTCGCCGAACTGGACCGCCGGCACAAGGTCGGCATCAGCGCGCAGCGCGGCAGCCACGAAGCGAAGATCGGACGGGACACCGCCGTCCACGCGGCCCACGCGAGTGTTCCCACCGTGCTGTACACCGGCTACCCGCCCGCCACGGTCCCCGACGCTCTCGCCGTTGACGCGAAGCCCAACCCCACTCCCGCCGACGTGAACGCGAAGGCGAGGCGCCTGATCGGCGGTCGCAAGCCCGGCCTCATCGTCATCGAGCGGTACGAGCGGGCGGCTCGACCCCGTACCCCGTACCCCGGTCGTCGGCCGACCCGGACGATCCGGTCTGTGACCCGTGCGACGACCCCGCGAAGCCGCTCCGACGCGGCTGAGGACGAGGGAATCCGGGCGGAGGCTGCGGGCAATGGCATGGGCGCCACTGGGGTGTCCGTCCGGCGACAGTGGCCACGCAGGCCGACTTGCATCATATTTTGCCTGGTTGGAATCCCGTTGAAGCGATACTGCCGGGGGACGAGAGTGGACGAGTGCCGGCAGGCCGGTCGGGGGCTCGACGAGAGATGGTGGGGGACATGCTGGTCGAGACGGTGTTTCGGAGTGAGGACATGCCCGCGGCGGACCGGTTCGCGTGCTATCAGGAGTTCATGAGCCGGGCATACGCCCCGATGGAGCTGCGCAGCGACCATGCGGCCGACTTCCGGGTGCACCAGCGTTTGATCGGGCTCGGTGCGGTGTCGGTGTGGCCGGGGGAATTCCAGCCGCTGGTCTTTCGGAGGACGCCGAAGCTGATCAGGCAGTCGGACCCCGAGGTCTACCAGCTCACCCTCGTTCTGAAAGGCAGCGGGAGGCTCAGTCTGGGCCGGCATGAAGCGACCTGCGACGCGTACGAGTTCCATTCGAACGACTCATCGCTGCCGTCCGAGACATGGACAGGCCAGGAGCAGACCGGGATCGTGGGAGTCGAGTTTCCCAAGGTGCAGATGCCCCTGACGAGGAGCCGGGCCGACCAGGTGATCGGGCGGCGGATGTCGGCGAAGGAAGGCGTAGGCGCGCTGCTGGCCCAGTTCCTCACCCAGTTGACCAGCAACACCGACCAATACACCCCTGACGACGGGCCCCGTCTGGGGACGGTCCTGACCGATCTTGTCGCCGCGCTGTTCGCCCAGACCCTCGACACCGACACGTCCCTGACGCCGGAGGCCCACCGGCGAACGCTGACCCTGCGTATCCAGGCATTCGTTCAACAGCACCTGCACGACCCCGACCTGACCCCGTCCTCGATCGCCGCCGCACACCACATCTCCCTCAGCTACCTACACCGCCTCTTCCAGGACGAAGACACCACGGTCGCCTCCTGGATCCGGCGCCGACGTCTGGAACGCGCCCGCCACAGCCTCACCGACCCCGCGCTCCGTACCACCCCCATCCACGCCATCGCCGCCCACTGGGGATTCACCCACCCCACCGACTTCAGCCGCGCCTTCCGTACCGCCTACGGTCTGCCGCCCAGCGACTATCGCCACCAGACCACCCACCCCACCGCGTGACACAGCGACCGGGCCCACCGCGCCGTACCGATGCAACGGCGGCACGCCGCTCTCGGCGACATCACGGTGCTGAATCGCTATCCGGTCCTCGTCTCCTTTCTCCTTCGCGTGATCGACGACGGCGGGTGAGCAGGTGCTCCTGGTCCTCGTCGTCGGTACGTGTGGGACTGTCCGCTGGACCTGGCTGATCATCCCGGACCTTGCGCACGAGATGCATGTCAGCGAGACGGAAGCACGAAACCACTGGACGGCCTGCTGGCCACGCGCCCCACGTGCTGCGCCACTCCGGTCCGAGCACCGCGGGGCGGCAGAACCACCACTTCGCCCCTCCCGTGAAGGCTGCCGCTTGCAGAGCGGGATGGGTTACCAGGTGATGGGAAGTTCGGCGGGGCGGGTGAACAGGATGTCCCGGTCGAAGGGGATCTCTTCGGCGGGGACGGCGAGTTCGAGGTGCGCAGGGTGTCCAGAAGGCGATGGGCCTGTTGCCGGATCGCGGGGCGGCGGGGTTCGATCGCGGGGCGCGTGTAAAGGGCGGCCAGGACACGGCGGACCCTGGTGTGGTCGGGCGGGGCGAGGTCGAACAGGGCCCCGGGAGTGTGGGTGAAGTCGTCCCCGGAGATGCGGGGCGCGCCCTGATGGGTGAGGTCGCGGGAGAAGCGCGGGTCGGTGAGTGCGGCGCGGATGTCGTCGCGGCGGGTGAGCATGTGAACGCGGTGGCCGGAGGACATACGGACCGGGCACACCGGTCGGTCCTCGCGAAGGCGCGCGAACACCTCCGGTGCGGTGGCGTAACGGGGCCGGCGGGAACGGGTACGCGAACTCGTGCTCACCGCCCGCGCGGGTGGCGGGGCGCGCGAGATCACTCGTAGCTGACGATTGCTGCGGGGATCGTCCATCTGCACAGCAAGGGCGTAGTGGAAATCGATGCGGCAACCGACCGTTTCGGCGTTCCCTGGGCCATCACCACTCCCGGGACGTCGAGCCGAGACGCGGCGACCCGGACAGCGGACAGGTCAACTCTCTGTCCATAACTTGGGCTCGTAGACCCAGCGAGCCCAGAGGGTAGTGCCGGGCCGGCCCGGGCCGGCGCTACTTCGACCGGGAGCCGGATGGCCGCGCCGTCAACCGTGGCGCTGCTCGCCTTCCTTGCGCGCGCCGGACGACTGGGCCCGCGGCCCGAAGCCCGTTCGCGCCGACCGGCTCGACGGGTTCTTGTCCTCTGCTGCCTGGACCTGCGAAGCGTCGTTCGGGGGCATCGGGATGCGCCGGCCTCCGCCGTTCTTCGCTCCGCCGTTCTCGTTGCTCTTGCTCATCGCGGTCACCGCACCTTCCGTCCGCCGGCCGCCGGCCCTCGCGCGCATCGTGTGGGCACACGCTGTCCGCAGCCGGTGTTGCTATGCCCCGGCCGGTGGGCGGGGCTACCAGCCGATGACAACCTCCCCGTTGACGCTGGGTATCCCTTGCCGCCCTGTCCGCGGGCCCTCCCGTTCGGGGTCAATGTTCCGTCTCAAATGATCTGGTTCCGAGCTGAGCTACTGACGTGCGGCGACCAGCGCATTTGAGACGTGGGGAGCCAGAAATCTCGGCTGAGGTGGTCCGAGCCAGGAGGATGCGAGGTCCGACTTCCCGGACTGGAGCTTCGGTGTAGCCCACCGCCCATCCTCCGCCTCAACCCTTGATTTACCTATCGATACTCGATAGATTTCCATCGCAACTCAATGGAAGGATAAGGTATGGGACAGCTTGCAGTGCGTGCGCTTCGCGCCGTGCTCGTGGTGGTGCTCGCCGGCACCGTGTTCGTGCAGGCGTTGATGGTGTGGGTGTTGGTCAGCGGGAGCGATCCGGAGGACGGGTCACTCCCGCTGACCGCGCTGCGCGTGATCACGATCCTGGGCATGGGCTCGGCCCAGGTCGCCCTGGTCAGCGTATGGCGACTGGTGACGATGGTGCGACGTGGGACCGTGTTCTCCCATACCGCCTTCCGGTACGTGGACGCCGTGATCGGCGCGATCGTGGCGGCTGCCCTCCTGTGGTTCGCGGTCACGGCCTTCAATGCGCCGGGCCAGCGGGACGACCCGGGCGTCACCGTCATCATGGGCGGGGTTGGCGTGGCCATCCTGGGGGTCGCACTCATCGTGCTCCTGCTGCGGATGCTGCTCGCCCAGGCCGTCGCGCGCGACGTCGAAGCGGCCCAGATGCAGGCCGAGTTGGACGAGGTAATCTGATGCCGATCGTCGTCGACATCGACGTGATGCTGGCCAGGCGGAAGATGTCCGTGGGCGACCTCGCGGACCGCATAGGGATCACGCCCGCCAACCTGGCGGTACTCAAGAACGGCCGCGCCAAGGCGGTGCGCTTCACGACCCTCGCCGCGCTCTGTGAGGTACTCAAGTGCCAGCCAGGCGACCTGCTGCGCTGGGAGGCCGAGGACGCCGCGGGCGAATGACGTCCCCGGCGGGCGTGGTAACGCCTGGCACCACCGGCCCGCGACACGGCACGTGGACCGCATGGACGTGGATCGCCGATCACTCGCAGATACCGTCCCGATTTTCCACGGACCGGATCAGCTCAGACATGGACCAGATCCCTTGAGACGGGACAGTCAACGACGCCGCCCGACCTGGGGGTGCGGCAGGGGCAGACGTGGTCTTTCACAGCAGCCCCCACTGTGTTCCTATGAAGTATGAGCGGGCGGACGCGCGAGGGTCACCAAGGAACCGGGCCGGGAGCAATCACGCCGGATGGGTGTGCAGTCGAACTGTACGAGCGGCTCCCCGTGGGCGACGAGCCCGACATTGTCCAACGGGCGGTCCCCGCCAAGGTCCGTGTCCTCGAACTGGGATCCGGTGTGGGCCGTGTGACGCATCCGCTGGTTGAGCGAGGCTTCACCGTGACTGCCGTCGATGAATCTCCCCAGATGCTGGAGCGGGTCCACGGCGCCCGGACCGTCTGCAGTCCGATCGAGGAGTTGGAGCTCGATGAGCGCTTCGATGTGGTGTTGCTGGGGTCATTCCTTGTTCACGCAGGTGATCCACAAGTGCGGCAGGGGCTGCTGCGGACCTGTCGACGGCATGTCGCGAACGACGGCTGCGTACTGATCCAGCGAGAGAACGAGGGGCGGCACGAGAACCTGCCGCGGGAGCGGAAGATCGCTGGCGGTCTCGTTCGGGTGGTGTCCTCCGATCCCGTGGGCCCGGGTGTGCGGTCCGTCCATGTCGAATACGTCTTCCCGGACGCCCGGTGGGCCCAGACGTTCCTGTCACGCCCCCTGACCGCCAGGGCCTTTGAGCTTGCCTTGAGCGAGGCAGGGCTTGCCGTCGACGCCTATCTGACCGGCGACCGCACCTGGGTGCGGGCTCTGCCGGTCACCGGTCGGCCGTAGCCGGATCATGCCGGCCGGCGGCCCGCGCCGGCCGGCCCCCGGATCCGGTCCGACTCCTCCCGCTCCCTGGGCACCTGGACTCCGCCGCGCTGATCGACTGCATCCCAGTCCGCAAGGATGTCGACCCCGAAGACGTCATACCCGGCACCACCGTCATCGGCATCGGCATCCACTGCACCTCCACCGGCCTCACCGGTGATGTCCGCACCCCGGAACTCGACGGCCGTATCACCCCTGTACCGGGCGGAGTCGGCCCCATGGCCATCGCCATGTTCCTGGCCAACACCCTCCGGGCAGCCCAGCACCGCGCCCGCCCGCCAAGCCGCCCGCCACCCCCGTTCCCCGAACCTGGCAGTGTCACGGATGCCCCGGGACGTACCGGAGGCGGGCCGGGGGAGTCGGACCCGGGCCGACCGGGGCTTCACTGATTCTTCGGCCGCACATCCGCAAGTCGGCGTACTGCGCAAGGTGTTGGCAGGCCGCCGTCGCGCCGGGCCGTCCGCAGTTCCTGCGAACGGCCGGCCGGCCGGGGCTATTTCTCCGCGAGGGTTTCGGCGGGGTAGGTACGGTCGAACAGGACGTCGTTGGCGTGGATGGTGTCGTAGTACTCGCGCACGGACTGGATGAGCCCGTCGCGTACTTCCAGAGAGAAACAGACCCGGTTGTCGTAGGTCTTGCCGGCCGGAGACACCCCTTGGGACAGGTACTCAAGCACGACCCGGTCGTCCTCGGCGGTGGCCGTGGTGGCGGTCAGTCGTACTCCGCCCGGCATGACCTCGGCCACCAGGGAACCCAAGCCACCGATCTCCGACTTGGTGTACGTGCCGGCCAGCGGGATGACACCCGGCTGGCCGGACACCCGCCAGACAACGTTCTCGTCGGCCAACGCCAGAGCCGCGTCGAGCCCCCCGGTCATGAGGTGCTCGAAGAAGGCCAGTGCCAGCTTCTTGTTCTCCGTCGCGCTCATACGTGCACTCCTCGTCCGTTCCAAGACCAATGTCGAGCCCCCGCCTGCGGAGTGCCCATGGAGCCGACCGGTACGGATCATGGACCTCACTCCCTTGCCTGGAACTGAGTCTCAGCTTAGGGTATGAGTGAAGCTATTGAGGCGTGACCCCGGAAGGTGGTTAGAGTGGCAGGGTGAGTGGAAACGTGCGTATCAAGACGAGAGACATCGCCCGGGCCGCCGTCCGGACCGAATTGGCCCAGGTGGCCTTGGACCTGTTTCAGCGGGAGGGATTTGACCGGGTCACCATCAACGACGTGGTCGCCGCGGCCGGCGTGTCGCGCAACACGTTCCTGCGCTACTTCGTGACGAAGGAGGACGCCGTCCTCGCAGCCTTCGACGCCTGGGGTGAGCAGGTCGCCGACGCCCTGCGTGCCCGGCCCGCGGATGAAGGGGACTGGGCCGCACTGCGCCGTGCTCTGGACATCGTCACCGAGAAGTACCGCCAGGACCCTGAAGGCGCCCTCGCGACCGCCCGCCTCATCCGGCGAACGCCGTCGTTGCGAGCCAGGAACCTGGAGAAGCAGTGCAGTTGGCGCCCCCTCCTGGCCGGCGCCCTCGCCGAGCGAACCTGCACCGGGCCACCGCGGAGCGAGGAGCTGGAGCTCCTGGTGCTCGCCGCAGCCGCGCTGGACTGCCTCGACATCGCGGTGGACCACTGGGCCGCCGCGGAAGGGCGCGGCGATCTCGACAACCTGCTCGACGCGACGTTCGCCGCACTCACGGCAGGCTGAGCACGCCCCGGCCCGTGACGGACGCCCCCGCCCGGATCGCCCCGTGCCGGCCAGGGATTCCTCGGGTGCTTGCCCGGGCTGCTGAACCGGCCACCCGCCGCGCGGAACGAATGCCCAGCAGGACCGCTCTCTCCCTCCTCCCCGCCAAGGAATCCGCCCTTGTCGACCTGATCGGCGGCGTACAGCACCCGCACCGAGCTCTGCCGAAACCCACCCCGACAGCGCGACGCCGCTCCACGCGGCGTCGCGTCCGAAGAGGAGAACAACCATGCCCACCACCGGGCAGACCGAAGCCACCGAGCGCAATCGCGAGATCGTCCGCCGCCTCTACGACGGCGTGATCTCCGGCGACCTGTCCGCCCTCGCGGCCCTGCGCAGTCCCGACTACCGCGTCACCCAGGCTCCGGGGCACCCCGTGCCGGGCACCTGGACCGGCGACGACGCGGGCGTTGCCGGCGGCCGGGTGTTCGCTGCCCTCGGCATCGAGGGCCTCACCGTGCAGGAGATCGTCGCCGACGGCCCGCACCTGGTTATCGGCCTGGTCGAATTGCACGGCACCGATGCCGGTGGCGCCCCGTGGACCATGCCGGTCGCCGAGTACTTCCACCTGGAGGACGGCTTGATCACGGACATCCGCCCCTACTACTGGGACTTGGTCGAGGTGCGGCGCATCGCGGGACACCGCGCGGAAGCGGCCCACGAAAGCTGACGCCTGCGAATCCCGAGTTCTTCCATCAGCGCCGAGGAGCAGACCTATGGAAATTGGAATCGTTTTTGATCTGCGCAATCCAGTGGAGTGGGAGCGGCCCTGGAAGGATCACTACGCCCGGTCTCTGGAACTCTGCGAGGAGGCGGACCGGCTCGGGGCGGGCGGACTGTGGTTCACCGAGCACCACGCGTTCGACGACGGATATCTGCCGCAGCCACTCACTTTCGCCGCCGCGGTCGCGGCCCGCACCCGCCAGGCCCGTATCGGAACGTCCGTACTCCTGGCCGCCCTGCGCAGTCCGGCGCAGTTGGCGGAAGAGGCCGCCATGGTCGACCTGATCAGCGGCGGACGTCTGGAACTGGGCCTCGGTGCCGGATATCGCGTCCACGAATACACCATGTTCGACGCCGACTTCAGCAAGCGGTACACGTCGACCGAACACACCATCGCGGAAGTCCAGCGGTTGTGGGCGCGGAAAGAGGTCACACCTGTGCCGCTCCAGGATCCGCTGCCCATGTGGGGCGGGTTCTTCGGACCGCGTGGCGCGCGCATGGCGGGCCGCCTGGGAATGGGTCTGCTCCACACGTCCGCGGAGCTGCTGGATCCCTACCGCACCGGCCTGGCCGAGGGCGGCCACGATCCGGCCGACGCACGGATGTCGGGACTGATTCCGATCATGCTCGCGGACGACACGGAAGCCGCGTGGCCCCGCGTCGCCCCGCATCTCGCCCACCAGCGGAACTCCTACCAGGCCGCCGCGGTGGTGGGGACCGGCAATCCACCGCCGCGCCCGGTCACACCGGAGGAACTGCTGGAACGGCGGGGAAAGGACCCCGACCGGCACTCGGCAGCCCTTTCGGAGGAACAGATGAAACGGAGGCCGAAGGACCCCTACGCGGAGTTGGGGGCCTTGGAGATCCTCACCCCCGAAGCAGCCGCCGACCGGATTCGCGGGCTGACCACAGGGGTACCCGTCCAGCACCTCATCTTCTGGGGAAGCATCGGAGCGATGCCGGACGATCTGGTCGTCCGGCACATCGAACTGCTCACCGAGAGACTGGCGCCGCTGCTCCGCTGAAGGGGCGAGGAGACGACGGATCGGGTTCGGCCGGACCCGCCACCCGCTCATGGGTCGCCGGGGCTCGGCTGGTCGGACATC
Source organism: Streptomyces sp. NPDC087310 (assembly GCF_044744405.1). Lineage (NCBI taxonomy): Bacteria > Bacillati > Actinomycetota > Actinomycetes > Kitasatosporales > Streptomycetaceae > Streptomyces > Streptomyces sp. NPDC087310. The sequence goes on from NZ_JBIUYF010000007.1 coordinate 507,752, forward strand.
AGGCCGACTACGGCCGCCCGTCGGGCCCTTGCCCCGGTCGGCCGGTGGACGGAAGAACAGGGGTGGTGCCCGAGGCCGGCCCTGTGGCGAACAGCGTCGCCAGCCGCAGGGCCGTGTGCGTTTCCGGGGCGCGGTCGGTGGCGGACCGGCCGAGAAGCTCCTCCGCGCGCCGCAGCCGGTACGCCACTGTGTTGCGGTGTACGTACAGCGATTCGGCGGCCCGGTGATGCTGCCGCCGTGGTCCAGGTAGCTGAGAAGGATCCGCCGGGGGGCCGGGGGCCGGGGGCCGGTGGTCGTGCGGTCCTGGGCCGTCAGCGGACCGAGTTCCTCGTTGACGAACCAGCGGCCCCGTTCGGAGTCTCGGTGAGCAGAGCGACGAGCGCGATGTCCTCGTACACGGTGACCTGCGTACGCGGTGACCTGTTCGGGCCGCCCGGTGAATCGAAGATCCAGGGACGGCCTCCGTGGCCGTAGATGGCGGCGACCACGACGAGCAGCACCGCGAACACGACGGCGAGCCCGGCGTCGACCGCGGTCCGGTGCCATCCGGCCGATGACTCTTCAGCGTTCCCACGGATCACGCTACGGGAACGCCCGGCGCCTCGAACCGGCCGAAAGTACCAGTGGGTCCGCCGCACGGTGTGCTTTCAGCGGGCGCGGGCGCCTGTCCGTACTCCACATGCTGAGGCCATGACCGATCTCCTCGCTCACTCCATGACCTCCATGACCTCCATGGCCTTGCTGTCCGTGCTTGCCGAGCCGGCCCAACCGGCCACCGAGCGCAGCCCGGTGCTGTACGTCCTCTACGTGCTCAGCGCCCTCGGCGTCATCCTGCTCGTCCACCTGATCGTCCAGGCCGTGCGGAAGAACGACCGGCCGTGACGGAGCGGCCGACGCCGCCCACGCGCCGCCCGGGCGGCTCCACTTGTCCGCCGGCCCGGCCGGGAACACCGATCCCGGCCCCGCCCACCACCACTCCCACCCACCTCGACCGGGGAAAGACATGACTCCAGTGCTGGAAGCCGAGAAGCTCGGCAAGCGGTACGGCAAGCACCAGGCCCTGACCGGCTGCGACCTGAGCATTCCGCATTGGGCGGGTGATCGGTCTGGTCGGTCCCAACGGCGCCGGCAAGTCGACGTTGCTCAACCTGGCCTGCGGACTGGTCCAGCCGACCTCGGGCTCGGTCCGGGTTCTCGGCTCCCGCCCCGCCGCCAACGCCGGGCACCTCGCGAAGGTCGGCTTCGTCGCGCAGAACACCCCGGTGTACGCGGAGCTGTCCGTCGCGGACCATCTGCGCATGGGCGCGGCTCTCAACCCCCGCTGGGACGCCCCGCTCGCGCGACGCCGCGTGGAGCAGACCGGGCTCGCACCGAAGCAGAAGGCGGGCGGGCTCTCCGGCGGACAGCGCGCCCAACTCGCCCTCACCCTGGCGGTGGCCAAGCGGCCCGAACTGCTGATCTTCGACGAGCCGGCGGCCGCCCTCGCCCCCCTCGCCCGGCGCGAGTTCCTGGAGAACCTGATGGAGTTCGTCGGCGACCTCGGAGCCAGCGCCATGCTCTCCTCGCACGCGCTCTCCGATGTGGAGCGGGCCTGCGACTACCTGATCGTGCTGGCAGGTTCCAGGATCCAGGTCGTGGGTGATGTGGCGGACCTGCTGGCGGAGCACCTCCGGATCGTCGGGTCCTGGGACGACCGCGCGACGATGCCCGCGGGGATCGAGGTCATCCGGTCCGAGCCCGCGAGGCACGAGAGTTCAGCGCGACACGAGAGCTCCGCACGACGCGAGAGCTCCGCGGGGCGGGAGAGCTCCGCGGTCGTCCCCGCCACCGGCCCGCTGCCGGCCCATGCGCCCTGGGCCGTGGAGAGCCTCGACCTGGAGGAACTGGTCCTGGCGTACCTGACCCGGGCCACCCTCACCGACGCCGTATCCGCATCGACGGCTCAGGAGACACACCGATGACCTGGCTGACCTGGCGGCAGTTCCGTACACAGGCGCTCGTGGGGCTCGCCGCGCTACTGGCGGTCGCGATCTGCGCGGTCGTCATCGGCCTGCGGTCCCGGGACCGTTACGAGGAGCTCCGCGCCCAGTGCACCGGCGGCGGCTGCTCGAAGATCCTGAGCTCGCTCGCCGACGACTTCGGCCTTGCCTACGACTTCGTCGGCTATCTGCTGATCGCCGTCCCCGGCATCATCGGGCTCTTCTGGGACGCACCCCTGATCACCCGGGAACTGGAGGCGGGCACCCACCGGCTGGTGTGGAACCAGAGCATGACCCGCACCACATGGCTGGCGGCCAAGCTCGGCCTGGTCGCTCTGGCCGGTATGACCGTGACCGGCCTGTACAGCCTGCTGCTGACCTGGTCCGCCGGCAAGGTCGACCTCGTCGCCGACCACGCGCGACATCCGGCTCCGTAACCTCCGCTGAAGACCGGAACTCCGCACACCTCTAGGCTGTGCTGAACAAGATCGGCTTCCCGGCGTACCGTAACGGCCCGGGGGATGCAGGTGGGAGGACCGCAGACGCCCCTGGTGCAGCTTCCACGCCGTACGTCACGTCCCCAGCGGGTCGGCCGGCCAACCCCGGCTCCTTACTCCTTACTCCGTACTCCTCACTGCTTGCAGAAGGTCACTGTCATGAAGAACGAGCGAGAATTCTTTGCACCGGACGCCATGCCGTGGCGTACCGGGCCGCAGCCCGGGACCGCCGAGAGGGTTCTGAGCAGGGATGAGGCTGATCCGGAGGTGCTGACCCGGCTGGTGCGCTGGGAGCCCGGCCTCGACACCTCGCCCTCCGGCGTCATCCGGCACGAGTGGGTCGAGGAGGTCTATCTGCTCGAAGGCGACCTGCACGACCTGACCCTGGACCAGACCTTCCGCGCCGGAGACTTCGCCGCCCGGCCCCCGGGCATGGAGCACGGCCCGTACCGGACGACCGGAGGCTGCGTGATGCTGGAGATCCGCTACCGGCCGTAGGGCGTGGCCGTTCCGGGCCTCCCTCGTCGACGAGGACGAGTTGGACGACGGACCGGCGAGCCAGGACCCGCACCGGTGCGGACAGACCATGGCTCATCTCACCGCCGTGGTCGACGGTTCGCGTCCCGGCCGTGCCGACCCGGAGCTGCTCGTATCGCTCACGGCCGTCGATCCGGACGGACCCGCCGAGCGTGACGGGGATACGTACACCAAGCCGTGCGCCGAGCAGTTCCGTCCCCGGCCCCCAGGCCGCGTAGCGTTGTCACGTCTCGGCGGCGTCGTCCTTCGAAAGCAATGCGTTCACGCGTTGCAGGACGTCGATGTGGGCCTCGTTGTAGAACTCGACCACTGCCTGCACGACAACCGACTGGGTGATCGCCGCTCCCCGGCGAGAGGCGGCCTCCAGGTCGTGCAGCAACGGGTGGTCCTCCTGCTGTTTGCGGACTTCGGGCGCGAGGCGTTCCGCGATCCGCTGCCGCACGTCCTCGGGCGCGTCCGCGGGCAGGGCGTCGAACTCCGCGCCGACGTCGCTGCGAGGCGCCGCGAGCTGCTCCTGGAACGCGGACATCGCCGAGGGGGTGAGAAAGCTGGAGTACGCCAGCAGGAAAGATCGATCCGCCTCCGACAGGTCGTCGGGGAGTGTCCTGAAGTCCGTCGGCAGGTCGATCGAGGCCCGGTTGTCCAGGATCGCCGCCAGTTCCCGGCGTATCCGTTGCTGGCGTTCGATGCTCGCCGCGAGCTCCGCGTCCAGGGCGCGCAGGATGTGCTCCGCCCTCTCGTCGGCGGTTTCGACGGAGGGGATTGCCGACAGCGGCACGCCGAGGTCGACCAGTCTACGGATGCGCAGCAGGCGGACCAGGTGCTTCGCGCCGTACCGCTTGTAGCCGTTGGCCGTTCGTTCCGGCTCGTCCAGCAAACCGACCTTGTGGTAGTGCCGGACGGTCTTCAGCGTCGTGCCGGCGAGTTCGGCCAGTTGACTTGTGCTCCACGCCACCGCGAGGCCCTTTCTGGGGTGCTCCGTTCCCCGTCTCCCCGTTGCCGCCCCCCGTCCTGCCGGTCGGCGGGATCGTCTCCGAGAAGCGGTCCATTCAAGAGCATGCCCTTGGGGCATGGTCAACCCTCGACCGCGCCGGTACCCGCACGCCGCCGAGACGGAGTTGACCATGCCCCAAGGGCACGGAGTGCGATGGGCGGCGACCACAACCGCGAGACGGGAATGCGGAGACCGGACATGAAACGACAACGCAGTATCGGCCGGAGCCTGGCCCTCGTGGCCGTCCTCGGCCTCGGCGGCTCGCTGGCCACGGCACCCGCCGGCGCGGACGAGCGACAGGACCCGGAGGTGGAGTGGGGCACCTGCCCCGAGGACGTCGTGACCGAAGCCGCTCCGATCACGCTCCAATGCGCCACCGTGCCCGTGCCGGTGGACTACGCCGACCCCGGGGGAGCCCGGATCGACCTCATGATCTCCCGGCTGGCCAGCACCAACCCGGACAAGCGGCGCGGCACACTCATGCTCAACCCGGGCGGCCCCGGCGGGTCCGGACTCGCACTGTCCGCGCTGCTGGTGGCCAGGGGCCTGCCCACCGACGTCTCCGACAGCTACGACCTGATCGGCATGGACACCCGCGGCATCGGACACTCGGCACCGGTCACCTGCGAGTTCACGGACGACAGCCCTTACATCGGCAACATCCCCCGCTACGCGGTCGACGACGCGGCGGTCACCGCACAAGCGAAGGTCGCCGAACAGGTGGCCGAGCAGTGCGCACGCAATGACCGCGACGGACGGCTGCGCCACCTGACCACGGCGAACACCGCCCGCGACCTCGACCGCATCCGGGCCGCGCTCGGCGAGGAGAAGACCAGCTACCTGGGCTACTCCTACGGCACGGCACTGGGCGCCGCCTACGCGTCGATGTTCCCCGAACGCTCCGACCGCATCGTGCTCGACAGCAACATCGGCGACACCCACCTCGACCGCGACGGCATGCGCCGCTACGCCCTCGGGACGGAACAGACCTTCCCCGACTTCGCGAAGTGGGCGGCCGCACGGCACGACAGCTACGGCCTGGGCCACACCCCCGCGCAGGTCCGCACGACCTACCTCACCCTCGCCGAACGACTCGACAAGGCTCCGGTGGAGGGGATCGACGGCAACCTGTTCCGGCTCGGCACTTTCGGCCTCCTGTTCAAAAACACGCAGTACCCCAAGCTGGCCCAGCTCTGGCAGATGCTGCTCAACGGCGCCGACACGGCGGCCCGCCGCCTGCTGTCGGAGCACGCCACCGCGGGCAAGGCGCCGTCACCGGTCGACAACTCACTGTCGGTGTTCCTTGCCGTGACCTGCAACGACGTCGAGTGGCCCGAGAACATCGACACCTACCGGGCCGGCGTCGCCGAGGACCGCGAGCGCTACCCGCTGTTCGGCGCCGCCACCGCCAACATCACCCCCTGCGCCTTCTGGCCACACGCCCCGGCCGAGCCGCCGGTCGCGGTCAACGACGACGGACCCCGGAACGTACTGCTCGTACAGAACCTCCGCGACGTGCCGACACCGCACCAGGGCGGAAAGATGCTGCGCCAGAAGTTCGCGGACCGGTCCCGGCTGCTCAGCGTCGACGACAGCGGGCACGGCGCCTACGTCCTGGGCGACAACCCCTGCGCGCTGAACACCACCACGCGCTATCTGGTCAAGGGCGAAATGCCCGTGAAGGACACGCTCTGCCGCGCAGGTTGACCCCCGGATCAGGCTGATCGCCGGACCGGCCGGATCCCCACACCGGCCGGATCCCCGCCCGGTCTGATCCTCGCACCGACCTGATCCTCGCACCGGTCTGATCCTCGTACCGGTCGGCGGAGCGGACGGTCCACGGCTACGTCCGCTCCGCCGCGTCGTCACCAGCGTTTCCGGAATCACACCCCGCCCATCGAGCTGCCGAACCGGGGCAACCCAGCGCTCGGCTTCGCCATAGTGGCGGCCAGCACCGAGCGGGCATTGCGACTGTCGGGCATTGCGACTGAGCCACAGCCGACGCCGGAACCCGCGCCCCTCTTCAAGCCCTGCCCCTGGGCGGCGCCGTACCGCACCGGAGACCGTCCCCGAGCCTGTACGGCAACCTGTGCGCAGCCGCACGGACACGCCGCCTTCGTCCAGGGCCGGTTCAGACGACCACCGGCGAACACTTCCTGAAGCTCCGGCTCCAGAACGTTCCCATTCGAGCAATTGGGGGGCGGACTCGACGAGTTGGACGACCGGGCGCGTGGTGGAGCGGCTGCCATCGGGGATTGCGGCGGTCGGCTTGGCGGACCCTCGCCCAGGTCCTATCCGGCCAGTCCCCGGAGCAGGCCCTCCAGGTCGCGCTCGCCGTCGTGGGTCTGCGCACCATGGGCCAGTCCGCCGCGGATCAACCACTCGGCCGCGGGGCGAACGACCTGGCCGGCCCAGGCGTCGTGCTCCCGCAGGAGCCCCTCGGACAGGTCATCGGGGACGATGGCACGCTTGGCCGCCGCGATCACCCCCTCGGGCAGGGTCGCGATGTTGCGGGCGAGGCGGTCGACGACGTCGTCGAGCTCGTCAGCGGGGACGGCCCGGTTCACCCAGCCGTAGCGCTCCGCGGTTTCGGCGTCGTACAGGTCGGCACCCAGCACCGCCTCCAGCGCGCGGTTGCGGCCGATCCGGCCCGCGAGGTACTGCGTGCCCCCTCCGCCAGGGACAATGCCCATCAGAGCTTCGACCTGGCCGATCCCGGCGCGACCGATCGCCGCGAACGCCATGTCCGCGGCCGCGACGAACTCCGCCCCTCCGCCGCGCGCCATCCCGGCAAGCTTGACGATGGTCACCTGGGGCTGGTGCCGGAGCAGCTCTCCCAGAGCCTGGAAGACGTTGACGCCGTCCGGAAGGTCGGCCGCGAGCTTGTCGAAGGCGTCCGGAGTGTCGACGAGCGACATGTCGACGTGGGCTATGAAGAACTCCGGGTTGGCGCTGTCGAACACGATCACCCGAACCGAGTCGTCGTCCTTCAGCGCGGTCAGCAGGTACCGGAGGTCGGCCATCAGGGCGACGTTCAGGACGTTGACCGGTGGGTTGTCGAGGGTGACGCGGGCGATGCCGTCCTCAAGGCTCACCCGCAGGGTCGTGTAGGCGTCGTGGTTCATGGAGATCTCCGATCGGTACCTGGTACGCATCTAGGTTCCTGATGCATACTTACGGTGCGATGGCGGGCGACCGGCGTCAATAACGCACTTTCGGCATCGCAAGGATCGTGAAGGATACCGACATGGCCATTTCTGAAACCGGCGCCGACGCCGGCACCGACATCGTCTACCGGTCCGACTGCCCCAGCCGCCCGATCCTCGACCAGATCGCTGACAAGTGGTCGATGATGGTGATGGCAGTCCTTGACAAGCCCACTCGGTTCAACGAGATCAAACGCCGTCTTGAGGGCGTGACCCAGCGGGTCCTGACCCAGACCCTGCGCCGCCTGGAGCGCAACGGGATGGTCACGCGCCGCGTGCTGCCGACCTCGCCGGTCGGAGTCGAGTACTCCCTCACCCCGCTCGGCGAATCCCTGCGGGAGCCGTTCGGCCGGTTGTACGACTGGACGGTCAACAACGCGGACGAGATCCGGGCGCACCAAAGGGACTACGACCAACGCGTTCAAAGCTGAGAAGGGGCGCCCGAGAACCGCATCGTCCTGAGCTGACCCGCTCCGGGCACCGCTTCGGTATCCGAGCCGTCCAATCTGCGGTCCCGATGCCGGCATCTCACGCTACGGCCGGCGCTTTCCCCCTGGCCTCGAATTCCTCTGGCCTCGAACTCGACGTGCAGGTGCGGGTTCCGAGTTGAGTGATCATTAACCTCCGTCAGGACCGGTGCCTAAACGCTGCCACTCGACCTCGATGAGGCGTTCGGCGAGAAATCGTGGGACGTGCGCGCAACTTCGCGGCCAGCGCCTGGGCCGACCGGTTGTGGGTACGGGCGCCCACCACCGGCACGATGTCGTCCGCTTGAGCGGCTACCCAGGCGATGGCCATCTGGGCGACGGCGCACCCCTTGGCCTGAGCGGTCTGACGCACAGCCTCCACGAGGGTGAGGTTGTAGTCCACGCTTCCGCCGGCGAACCGCGGATCGAAAGAGCGCCAGTCTCCAGGACCGACGGAGCTGCCGACGCTCCGGCCGTCGACCCCGGCGAAGTCACCTCCGAGGGCGGCGAGCATGCCGAACTTCACGCTCAGCCGTAGCTGCCGCGCTCCCTGCTCCGCAGCGCCTCGGCCGGCAGCAACTCGTTCTGGCCAGGGGCGTAGAACTGTCGTCGGTGTCGTGTCATATCGAGACAGGCAATTCGTGCAGGCTCCTGTTGCGCAGCGACGTGGTCCACTGCAACGTGCTGACCGGGCCGACCAGCGACAGCTCTGGAAAGCGGCGCACCAGACTGGTCACGGCGATCTCGTTCTCCAGGCGTGCGAGGGAAGCGCCAGGGCAGTAGTGGGGGCCGTGGCCGAAGGCAAGGTGGCCACGAGTGTCGCGCGTGGGATCGAAGGTCTCGGGCGTGACGAACTGGCCTGGATCGCGATTGGCTGAGGCCCAGGCCAGCCAGACGCGTTCCCCTTTGCAGATGGCCGCTTCGCCGATCCGCATGTCCTGGGTGGCGAACCGTCGGACGGCCAGCATCGCCGGCGAGTTCCAGCGCAGTGCCTCTTCCGTGACCTGATTCATGGCCAGCTTTCCGCTGCGCACAGCAGTGAGGTGTGCTGGGTGGGAGAGGAGGGCCAGCATGGTGGTGGAGATCAGGCCGGCGGAATTGTGGTAGCCGCCGAAGAGGAGAAGGAAGGCCATGGCCACCAGCTCCGCCCTGCTCAGGCGGGGGCCGTCCTGGTGGGTGTGTTCGTTGATGAGCGCGGACAGCAGGTCGTCACCGGGAACATCGTGTTTGCGGTCGATGAGATTGGCGAGGAAACGGTGCATCTCCTTCATGGCCTTACGTGACTGCACAGCGGCGTCGGGCGCCGGACTGAGCAGCGTGTCTGTCCAGCTCCGGAAGTCCGGGCGGTTGTCCTCCGAGATGCCGAGCAGGTTGCTGATCACCGTGAGCGAAAGAGGCATGGCCAGGTCGGCCACGATGTCCGCGTGGCCGCCACGCGCCGCCAGTTGGTCCAGTAATTGATCAGTGACTGTCTGGATGGACTGTCTGAGCTGCTCGGTTCGCTGCTTTGTGAATGCGCTGTTGACCAGACGACGGAGTCGGGTGTGGGCCGGCGGGTCGGTATTGAGTAGATGCGCGTCCAGCTCGGGCGGCATCGAGTCACCATGGCGGCCGCCGGTCCGCGCGTGGGCCTTGTCGACCGAGAGCCTCGGGTCAGTTGCCGAAGCGCGTATCTCGCGGTAGCTGCTTACCAGCCAAACCGGTGCTCCGTCCGGGGTGAGAGCCCGTAGGCATGGAGTTGTGCGGCGTAGTGCCGCGTATGAGGCGTGAGGATCAGTCTGGAAGGATTCGTTGAGGAGCACAGGGGGCCGGGTATCGGGCATGGGTGTGATTGATTCCTCGTCAGCTTGAAGGTGAGGGCGTCGGTGAGGTCTTGTGTCCGACCGCGGCATTGCGGCCGCCGGTGGCCACGATGACAGAGTCGGTAAAAGGCAAGGCGCTTAACTGATGTCTCAGACTGAAGCCTAGGCGGGCGTACTCGCTGCGCAACGCCCGGCCAAGTCGACTCCGGGAACACTGTGTCGACTGCCCTCGTTCGTTCGGTAGTTGGGCCGTCTACGACAGGAGAGAGCGGTGACAGAATCGGGTTCCCCATGCGAGCGCGTGGCCGAGGAGCCAGTTGGTATCGCGCGGATTGCCACATCCACTCCGTGCACTCGGACGGCGAACTCATCCCTGAGCAGTTGGCGGCCGACGCTCGCGCAGCGGGACTCGACTTCATCGCCACCACGCAGCACAACTCTCCGAATGCGCACAGCGCCCGGGGCACCATGCCGCGGACGACTTCCTGATCCTCCTGGGTGAGGAAGTGACCACCAGGACCGGACACTGGCTCGCGCTCGGTATCGCTCCAGGGCAGGTGATCGACTGGGACTATCGTGTGGCGCCCCCGGAGCCGCGAGATCGTGCGAGGCGGTCGGCCGTGTCGAGCCCCATCCTGTGCAGGCTCCGGCATCGGCGGTGCCACCGACTGGAACAGCTCCCCAAGTGCCTCCGACCGTCCGCCTGTCAAGGGAAGAAGCCAGGGGCATCACACTGCACTTCGCCAGTATTCTGGCCGAGAGGGTTCACCGGGTCGCGGGCTCGCGGTCGGGACCGAGCAGACGTTTGGATGTGAGTGCACGTCCGATCCGGCGGTGTAGGAACGGTGGCAGGACAGGGTCCTGCGTCTGTTTGCGCTGGTGTGATGCCAACGCCCGCCCTTCCCCGATGTCCTGGCCGCGCAATGCAATGAGCGCGCCCGCATCCCCAGCGAAAGGGGCATCCGCTGGGGTGGAAGTCTCCGCCCGGCGCAGCCTGGACCTGTCATCGACCACGACGCCCGGACCGTTTATAGGCTCGGGCGTATGAACATCACCATCCGACCGGCCGTTGAGAACGATCTGCACGGACTGCTGGCACTCTACGCAGAGCTGAACCCGGACGACGCGCCGTTGCCGTCAGACTCCGCGAGAAGCATCTGGACGGCTGTCCGCCATCAGCAGGGCCGGACTGTGCTGGTCGCGGACCTGGACAGCACGCTGGTCGGGACCGCGGACTGCGTGGTCCTGCCGAACCTCACTCGCGGCGGGCGATCAATCCTTGTCGTGGAGAACGTCGTGGTTGCCAACACTCATCGTCGACATGGTGTCGGCAGGCAACTGATGGGTGCTGCCGTGCGGCTTGCTGAGTCCACCAGATGCTACAAGATCCAACTCTTGGCGGCCGACGGACATGAAGCGCACACGTTTTACCAAGCCTGCGGATTCCGGCCACTTGCCCAGGGATTTCGCCGCTACCTCGACCAAGGCCGGCCCGCCTCCCCATCCGGTGAACCATCCTGGTCAGAGCAGTAGAACAGCGCGATCCGCGGGGGCCGTACCGGGCTGCCTGGCGTGCGCTCGGGTGCCGCGTCGGGGCGCCCACGGCGGGCAGGTCTGTGCAAGGCGTGCGGCCACCAGCGCCGGACCGAGGCTCTGGTGATGGAGGCCGGACTGGCCGCGGTCACTTGGACGGCCGACGTGGACGAGCCGGGCGAGCCGTCCGTGGGCCCGCCCCCTGAGCGTGCGCCTTCGCCTTGGCCGCGTTCCAGGCGGTGGAGTAGGAGTTGCCAAGTACCTCAGCAGCACCCTCAGGCGCCTCAGCCGGACCGAAGAAGCCCGAGGCCGAGGCGCCTCAGGCTTACGGAACGGAGCACAACCGCCGCTGGGTACGCGCGAACCTTGGGCGGCGCGGACACGATCGCCGCCGCGCCGAAGGCAGCCGACGCCGCTCGGGAGCACACGGCCCCATACCTGCTAACGGTGCGGCCTCGACGGGCCGATCCCCGCGCCCTGGACCGACCGAGCTTGCCGGCTGTCCGCTGGACGGCGACAGGGCGAGGCGGCGGTCACATGACCGCCGGGCTGAACGGATCCGGTCTCGTGCGCCAGGCTCTGGTCGCTGCCCGGGAGCGGCGAATTCGGGCTCGGAATCGGCGATCGGCGTGATGACGACCGAGCGTGGCATGGTCGCTCCTGCCACCCCACGGCAGCGCTTCGCTCGGTCGGGGTCGGCTCTCGCCGGAGCCGCGCCCGCGCCCGAGCCTGCCGGTCAGCCGTGCCTGTGCCGGAAGGTGCTGATGTGGCCGCTGCGTCTGCTCCGCGTTGCCAACGTTGCACGGCAACACATTGGCAACGTACTTCAGGGTCAGCGGCCTGATCTGCCCGAACGAGAGGGCCGGGGCGCGGTAGGCCCGGCGCAACAGGGCATTTCGCTACCTGCTGCCTTGATGACGTACTGCAACGCGCCCATGACGCTCCATGCTGTGTGTCACCCCCCTGGCGGTCTGCCGGGCGGGAACGCCCTCCTGTGTCTTCGGACGCGGGACAGTCGAATGGGGATTCGCGTGGACCGACCGTTGCTGCCGCTGAGAACAGCCCTGGTCTTCCTGCTCGCCGCGCTGAGCGGCGTGGCAGCAGGGGGACTGACCTGGCTGGCAGGGGAAGGTGCCGCGCGCGGTGTGCTCGCCGGGTTCGCCGTCACCGGGCTGGCCACTCCGTTCTTCGACCGTCTGATCACTCCGGGAACCGGCGAGCCCTGCGGGAAGGGACATGACCATGGGTGAGCTGCGCCCACTGGGGCAGGACCTGACGAAGGAGTCACGGGCGCTCGCCGAGGTTCTGCGGGAGCTGTTCGAGGGGCTGGAAGTGTCGGTTCGCCGGTACGCGGCCAGACGCCAGCGTGACCCAGGGACGTTCTCCCGATACCTCAACGGGACCCGCTTACCGCCCTGGCCGGTGATCATGGACATGTTGACGGACCTCGCCGAGCACCGCGGTACCACCGTCACCCCCGAGACCATCGAGTTCGTGCGCGAGCTCTACGGGTCGGCGTTCGACGCCAACTCCTCCCCGAAGCACGCGGTCCAGATCATCGAGCAGCAGCTCGCCGACGCGGATCACGTCTCGCGCCGCTCCAGCGTCCGCGGCGACGTCCTGGGCGACGCCCTGCTGGACCGTAAGCACCGCATCGCCGACCTGGAAGTACGCCTCAACCACATGGAGGCGACGCTCACCGCCGAGCGGGAACGCGCCGGCCAACTGGCAGCCGCCCACCCCGACGTCTCGGAACTGCTGGGGGAGCGCGACGACCTGAGGCAGGAAGTGAAGCGGCTGGGCAACGAACTCCAAGAGGCGCAAGAGCGGCGGGCGGACGCAGAGGCGCGCTGCGATCTGCTGGAGCGTCAACTCGAAGCCGTCGAAAGACCGGTGCCGCTACCGTTACCGCTGCCTCTGCCGCAACCGCAGCCCATGCCCAAGGTCCTCGTCGTGGACGACCAGCCCGACAACCTGCTCGCCATAACAGCGGTTCTGGGGACACTGGACCAGGAACTCGTGACCGTCTCCTCCGGCCGGGAGGCTCTCAAGGCGCTGCTTCTCCACGACGACTTCGCCGTCATCATCATGGACGTGCAGATGCCAGGAATGGACGGCTACGAGACCGCCGCCCACATCAAGCGCCGCCCCCGGAACCGGGACGTGCCCATCATCTTCCTCACCGCGATGGGTATCGACCCCGAGCACACCGCCCGCGGATACGCGGCCGGTGCGGTCGACTACATCAGCAAGCCCTTCGACCCGTGGGCCCTGCGTGCCAAGGTCGCCGTCTTCACCGAAATCCACCTCGAACGCCGCATACTGCCGACGAACCTCCGACTCAGGTGACTAGCTGTTCACCGGGGCGGATTCCCCGGTGTTCTTCGTGAAGTGCAGCCACGCGCTCAAGGCTGCCTGCAGCTCGATCACCGCTTGCCGGTCAAGAAGCTCGCCCGTCGTGCCGACGTGCAGCCTCACGCCCTCGTTGGTCACCGTCCACCCGACGGGAAGCCGGTGCGCAGGGATGATCGGGGAACCATGAGCGAGGGTGCGCAGCATCGCTGCGACGCGCGGCGGAACCGCTCTGTCACGGGGTGCCCAGGGGACGTTTGGAGGCCGGGTGGGCAGACCGAGGGCGTCTCGGAATTCCTTGATGGCGAGGTCGAGCGGCTGGGGTGTGTTGGGGGCCGTGCCGATAAACGCCTGGATCAGCTCATGATGCGGCGCTACGGCCTGGGGTGGGTGCTCCTTCACGTCCAGGCGCACGACTGCCGGCGGGATGAGGGCGCGCGTGTATCCCTTCGTCGTGTACGAAGCGTGATGACGGCGCAGATCGGCGATGGGGCGGGCCAGAGGGTTCTCGCCTTCGAAGTTCGGGTTGCGGGTGGTCAGCGCGATCGACGGCTCCGGCGCTGACAACCTCGGCTGCTTTCCGTAAAGACCGTGAGCCCGGTGCAGGACACCTGTCTCGGTCACTAACACCGTCACCTGGCGACTGACGGTGTCGTTGCCCAGCCGGAACCCCACGGTCAGCGTTGTCATCCCTGTCCCCTTCCGCCGTGACCGCCACGTTAGCGAGTGGACTCCTCATCAGGGACCGAATCCACCACGTTCCTGCTGAGAGCAGACACACCGGACCGATCGGCTTGATGAGCAGGTAGCTCCCGTTCCGTACGACGTCTTCGCCGACCACCGCCGCCGAGTTAGACGGAGGAGATCGGCAAGCCTGCTTTCTGGCGCCTCCCCCGATGACTGTTGGGTACGTCAGTCACTGCGGCTGCGATGAGCGCCACGAGGTTGTCGGTCCAGCAGGCGGAATCCTTCGTCGCGACTTCGACGCCGCATCTGCCACGGACGAGGTTCAGGCCGTCCTGGCCGGCGAGCCCGCAGCAGCCGCTGAAGGGCTGTTTCCAGGGACGTCGTCCGGGTGAAGGATCAGAAGGTTGGCGCCGAAACAGCAGGCCGTTGCCGAAGACGTCACCGGACATGTCGCCGACGCCGACGACGGTGAAGTCCTCGCTCTGCGTGTCGTGGCCGAGCTCGCGGAAGTGCCGTTTCACGGACTCCCAGGCGCCGCGGGCCGTGATGCCCATGCCCTTGTGGTCGTAGCCCGCGCTGCCGCCGGAGGCGAAGGCGTCCCCGAGCCAGAAGTCGTAGGAGACGGCGACCTCGTTGGCGATGTCGGAGAAGCTGGCGGTCCCCTTGTCGGCGGCGACGACGAGGTCTGTCTGGGGGAGGGGACTGGGGCACTGAACAGCGGACGAAGGCGGCGAATGTCGTGCGGCGGAAGCCCCGAGGCCCAAGGCTGCGTCGCGTGTGCCGTCGTGCCCGGCATGGAGTCCGAGTCGAGCAGTCCACCGCGTCACATCGATTCAGGACGGTGGCCGCCGCAGTGCTCGGATCGCAATCTGGTGGTGTGCCCGCGATGCGGGAGGCGGACACCTGGGACCAGACCCGGGAGAGCCATCGGGGTAGCGGCAGGTCCATGAAGCTGGCCGATGTCAAGCCGGTGAAGCTCGGCGGGAACCAGGGCAGGCGGGGTCTGGTCACGGTGACGCTCACGGGTGTCCAGTTGGTGGAGTACCTGCGCAGGCTTGACGACTACGAAGCGCACGGCGATTTTAGCGCGGAGGACAACGGGCCGATGGCGCGGCGCATGTACGACGCGCTTGCCCCGGTTGTGGACCGCATCAAGCCCGGGCAGACACCGGTCGAGGCCCCGGGCCGTGGTCCACGACGCTGCGGTGTCCGTCGGCTCGACGCCGTCGCCAGCACCGTCCGTGAAGGGCTGACTGCGTCCCGTCCGGTCCGGCGTCGACAGGGAGACGGCGTGCGGGAGCTACCACCGGGCACTCGCCGCACGGGTGACGAGGGCCCGGTTCGGTGACGAGGGCCTGGTTCGGTCATGCCGAGCCGATTGGCAGGACCGACGACGGTACGACTGAGAGGCCGTCGAGAATTCAGTGGTACCGGAATCTTGGATCGTGCACACTCGCCGATGTGTCGATGCCGTCTCCAACCAGCCTGATGTGTACGCGTGATTCGCTTGCCACTGAGTTGCGTGCGATGGGTCTTCGCTCCGGTGAGGCCGTTCTTGTGCACTCTTCCCTCAGCTCCCTCGGGTGGGTCTGCGGCGGTCCGGTCGCTGGCGTCCAGGCGCTGCTGGATGTTCTGGGCAGCGACGGGACGCTGGTGGTTCCGACGCAGTCAGGCGACAACTCGGATCCGGCGGGCTGGGTGAATCCGCCCGTGCCCGAGACGTGGTGGGCGGACATCCGCGCAACGATGCCGCCCTACGACGCACGCACCACGCCCACCCGCGGTGTCGGTGTCATCCCGGAGACCGTCCGCAACTGGCCGGGCGCCGTACGCAGCGCCCACCCGCAGACATCCTTCGCTGCTGTGGGCCCGTGTGCCGCCGCGATCGTGGACGGTCACGCGCTGGACTGCCGGCTCGGCGAGCGCAGTCCGCTCGCCCGGCTGCAAGAAGCCGGGGCGCGGATCCTGATGCTGGGCGCGGGCTTTGAATCCTGTTCGGCGTTCCATCTGGCCGAGTACCGGATCGCCGCGCCGCAGGTCGACAACTCCTTCGCGGTCATGACCCCGCAGGGCCGCCGATGGATCACCGTGTCCGACACCGCGATCACCGAGGACGGCTTCGGCGAGCTGGGCGCGGCTTTTGAAAAGGAACGCCCGCTGGTACGGGGCAAGGTAGGCGCGGCCGAGGCCCGGCTCTTCTCTCTGGCCGACGCCGTCACCTACGCAGAGGCATGGCTGGCGCAGCAGCGACCGCACACAGCAGCCTCAACCTGATATTTCTCCCGAGTCTGCGGCTCAGGCACCCGAGACGCGACTGACTTGCGTAACACCTCACGAACGAGGCAGGGAAAGGAAAGACGAGTCGCGTCCGTACGGGGATGTCGAGGCGTACGCCCCAGGCCGGCCGGGATCGACGTCGCCGCCTACAACCCGGGGTTCGTCCCTGACCCCGGCCTCACCCGACCGCACCCGTGTGGCCCGGCCGTCCGAGAAGTCCTGAGGTTCTCAGTCGACGAGCACCAGGGCCGCGCCTCGGGGCTGAGCCCGGCGGTTCCACAGTTCAGGCAGCGTACGCCGCGGTGAACCGTTCGGCGGTGTCCCAGGGCTCGCCGTTGCGCTGAAGGCCGTTGGGGCCCGGTGGATCATCGGAGGGCGACAGTGCAGGCGTGCGACTGCGGCGCCGCGCGTTTGGCGTACGGCTCCGAGGGCGTCGCGAGCGCTCGGAAGGCCCGCATCACGTGCACGCGATGCCGAAAAAGCGTGCACGGAATACCAACGACCGTACAGGCGGTACACGCCAGACTCGTCGATGCACCGGATCGTTCCTCGTCACAACGAAGGAGACCAACGTGCGTTTCCAACCCCATAGAGCTGTACGGCGTACGGCCACCGCCGCCGCCTCGCTGGCCCTGTGCACGGCCGGCCTGGTGGTGAGCGGCGCGGGTACCGCGCACGCCGCCGCCATCTGCGCCGGCACGAAGATCGACACGCTTGAGTTCAACACGGGCTACACGTACCTGTACTACAGCAGCGCCACCGGTAAGAACTGCGCCTATACCATCCCCAAGTCGGGCACCGGCACACGTCAGTTCATGTACGTGGGCCTTTTCCGGGAGAGCGACGGTGCCGGAGTGTGGGACGACGGGGACTACACCCAGTACGCGGGTCCCGTGTACCTGGACGCCCGCGGCACCTGCGTTCTTGTCAACGGCCAGGTCGGCTCCTGGGCCGGTAACTCCGGCTGGGGACATTGCGGCGCCCAGGCGGCCGCCATGAGCGAACTTTCGACGGTGGCAGTGGGTGGGCGATGAGGCGCCTGCCGCGCTCCGCCCGGCGGATCATGACGGTCATCGGGACACTGGTCCTGACCGGGACGGGAATGGCGGCCACCGCCACAACCGCTTACGCCGCCTCGTACAACGGTGTATGCGGCGCGGGCTACAGTCTGGTCGACTCCGCGGCCATCGGCAGTGTCGGCACCGTGTTCTTGACCTGGAACGGTTCGACCGGCAAGAACTGCGCCGTCGCGGTACGCAACACACCGGGGGCGGCCGTCTGGATGGAGGCATGGGTGTCGCGTACGGCCGATGGCGGGGGAGACATTGACAACGGCTACTTCACGAGCTACGCGGGCCCGGTATACATCGACGGCCGCAATACCTGCATCGCCTTCAGTGGCACGATCGGCAGTCAGTCGGCGACGCGAGGCCCCGGCCACTGCGGCTGACGCCCACGGCCAGGGCTACGGGCCGCCCGTAAGCGGTTCGTAGCCGCGTCGCCGAATAACGGCGCCGGCGCGGGGCGATGGAGAACCTGGACGACTTCACGGCGACCAAGTGCCGTGTTCCGTACGCCTCTTCTCCCGTCTCGCCGCCCGCAACCCGACGCGGTCCGCCCGTGCAGTCCGTGAGTGCGGGCGCGCCGTGTGCGCCGGCCCCCTGCCCACCTGGGACTTCCTGCCGGCCGTCAGCTCCGCGAGCTACGACCGAACGAGCGAGCCTCGGTCGCGATGCGGCGGAGCATCAGAAGAGCACAGAATGAGGGGGACAAGACAGGTAGCAGGAGAACCGGGCCTGTGCCGCCGTCCGGACGTCTACGCACACCGCCCGTAGCGGAACCGGTCGGCAGACGGGGTGTGGGTGGGCGCGACGCCGACACGATCGCGCGGTGCGAGGTCGGCAGCGATGGGGGATGGTTTCCGGCCCCATCCCCCATCCGTGCCTCCGAGGCAGGATTGCGTGCCGCAGACCCGGGTGGCCACACTGGACGGTGCAACCACGTGCCGCCTGGGTGGGGGATCTGATGGCGTATACGGAGTTCGACACTGTGCTGTTGCCGAAAGAGCAGCGGTTCGACTGGTGGCGGGAGGTCGTCGGGCAAGGGGTCGCGCCTACCAGTCTCACCAGCGATTTCGCCTCCGACTTCGTGGGGAGCGTGGGCTCTCTCGATCTGGGGCGGTTTCAGCTGACGAAGATTTCGTTTCCCGCCCTGCGGTCGGAACGCACGGCGGAACTGATCCGGCGGGCAGACCCCGAAACGTACGAACTGACCCTGGTCCTGGGCGGATTGATGGGAGTCTCGCAGGGACGTCACACGACCCGGCTCGGCGCCGGTGACATCACCCTGTGGACCTCGTCCCGCCCCTACAGTGGTCAGGCGATGAGCGGGCCGCTGATCGGGGCCTCGCGGGCACTCATCCTGCATCTGCCGCGCGTACTGATGCCGTTGCCCGAGGCCAAGATCGATCGGCTGCTGGCATACGGTCTGCCGGCCCGATCCGGAGTCGGCAAGGTGCTCGCCGACTTTCTCGGCTCGCTGGTGAGGGAGGCAGCGGCGCTGGACGAACAGAGCCGCGCGCGGCTCGGCGAAACGGGTCTCGATCTGGCCGCCGCGTTTCTTGCCCACCACCTCGGCGCGCAGGAGGACGTGCCGCCGGAGACGCGGCACGAGCTGCTACTGGCCCGTATAGACATGTTCATACGGGAGAACCTGGCCGACCCTGCGCTCACCCCCGGTGCTGTCGCCGCTCGGCATCACATCTCCGTACGGCTGCTGCACCAGCTCTTCCGGCAACGGAGGGAGACCGTGGCCGCCTCGATACGGCGGCAGCGGCTGGAGGGCTGTTACACGGACCTTGCCGAACCACGGCTCCGTAAGCTGCCGATCCGGGACATCGGAGCGCGCTGGGGGCTGAGGAACGGGGCGGCGTTCAGCCGAATGTTCCGCGCGGCCTACGGGATCACACCGGGCGAGCGGCGGCGCGCGACGCACGCCGCGGACACGATGTCTGCGTTCCCTGTCCACAACCAAGTCCATGAGTAGGTGCGTTTGCCGTCGGAGGTGAGCTGGCCTTCGGCGTCGTAGGTGAAGGAGCGGCCTGCTCGGGATGATGGCCGACGTCGAGTCTGACCCCGCTCGGCGAGAGTTCCTGGAAGGGTTTCCGGAAGGCTTCGGTCTCCTTGATGACGTGGTCTGACCTGTGTATCAGGAGTAGAGCAGGACGCGCTTGCGGCTGAGCCGCGTGGACCTCGCGTGCCAGGCATTGGTCGCGGCCCGACACCAGCCTCGCCACGGCCGCGCTCGAACTCGCCGGCCGCGTCCGGGGCGCTGCGTTCGACGCGGACACCGCAGGCCGGGACGTCGTCCCCGACGTCCCGGCCTGCAGCACCACACTGCCCTGGAGCGCGCCGAACGCGATCGCTGCGGCCAGCGGGCGGGTGCGCGGAGCGAACGTGCGTGCCCTGCACGTCCTGGCGCCCGCTGCCTTCACGGCCCCCAGCGCGCCGATGCTGCCTGCGGAGCCGATGGCCATCCGGTCCCATGCACGCCGGGCCGGTGCGTACGCAGGAGTCGGCGTCGGCCGGCTCCCAACGGGCTCTGAAGCGCACCGGGTTGTCCGGATGAAGGCGAGGGTCGCTCCGACCGCCGCGGCGGCGGTCGGAGCAGCAGGACCGGGCTCTTCGAGAGCAGACGTGAGGCTGCTGTCATTGACGTACGGGCCGATCTGGAGGACGTGCGCGAGCGCGCCCGGCAGAAGGCTTAGTCGGTCGACGCCAGCCACACGCGGGCCCTTGAGCGCCTCGCCGACGAACGAGCTGGCCGCGTCTAACTGATCGTTTTAGAATGCCGTCCTGCGGATACGCTGGCGGCCCGTGGGGCAATCCCTTCAGCCACGGGCTCAGGGGGATGACGCCGTATGGAACGGGTTGAGGCTGCGCGAGACGTCGTGCTCGGTTACGTTCACGCTCTGAACTCGATTGACGAGGCCATGAGGGTGGCGATCCCCTCACTTGAGCGACTGGCAGATGTCATCAGCCTGGCCCGCTCGTGCCGGATCAGCCGGAGTGATCACATCGGCACCTACTCATACGCGGTTCATGGGGCAGGATGCCGCTTCGTGAGCGACAACGGCACAGAGGTCGATGTTGACTTCGCAGCCGACGGGCGCGAAGTCTTCGACCTCTGGCGGCTGCGCTGGTATGGGCTGAGCCTGTCGGAGCCGCTTGACGTCACTGATCAGGACCTGCGGTCCGCAGTGCAGCCGCTTCTGACCGAGGTGCGGCCAGGGTGGTTCAGCGTAGCCAACTGATAGCTTCAGGATGAGGTTCGTAGGCGGCGCAGACATATGAGGCTGCAGGCCGGTTCGAGCAGACCTTGGTGAGGATCGGCGCGTTGTTCGTAGCGGGTGCGGAGCTGTTTGAACTGGTGCAGCCAGGCGAAGGTGCGCTCGACCATCCAGCGTACCTTGCCCAGTCCGGAGCCGTGGTCGACGCCGCGTCGGGCAATCACGGGTTTGATGCCGTGCTTCCACAGCAGGCGGCGGTACTTGTCGAAGTCGTAGCCCCGGGCGGCGTACAGACGCCGGGGTTTGCGGCGGAGGCGCCCCCCCCGCAGTCCCCAACTCGACGGGACCGCGTCGAGCAGGGGCAGGAGTTGGGTGACGTCGTGCTGGTTCCTGCCGGTGAGTGTGATGGCGAGCGGGGTTCCGTGTCGGTCGACGATCAGGTGGTGCTTGGAGCCGGGGCGGGCGCGGTCGACGGGTGAGGGGCCGACATGATCCCCCTTTTGAGAGCCCGGACGTGCGACCCGTCCACGGAGCAGTCGTCCAGGTCCAGCAGGCCGGCACGGCGAACCTCGGTCAGCAGGGCAGCGTGCAGGCGCGGCCACACGTCGGCCTCGGTTCAGTCTCGCAGCCGGCGCCACGCCGTCACCCCGGAGCAGCCCACCGTCTCCGCGGGGACATCGCGTCACGCGACACCGGTCCGCAGTACGTTCAGGACGCCCGCGAGCGCCACTCGGTCGGGAACACGCAGCCGTCCGGGGGCGCGACGGCGCCGTTCGGGAGCGGGCGGCAGCAGCGGGACCACCCGCTCCCACAGATCGTCAGGAACAAGATCAGCACACACCCCGGTCACCCTGCCGACCAAGATCGTCGAGCACAAGACCCGCAGCTGAACTCATTCTGAAACGATCAGTAAGCCGGATTCCGTTCAAGCGGTCGTCTGAAGAACTTCGCCGGTTCTCGCTCGTCGATTTAGTGGAGCGAGGGTCCACTGTTCGCCTTGCTGTCCTGCCGCCAGTAAACGCAGCCCCAGCGGGACCACTCCGCAGCCGTCAGATCACCCCGCCCCCCATCCCGGGTACGACGAGGAGGCAATCCGACGGTCACATGATCCGCCGGACACTGCCCAGTCGAGAACGCCGTGCTCCGTGCAGTTCCCCGTGCCCCTGACGGAGCGCTGCCCCTTGCCGGCGTTTCTGGCTGTCAGTTGAAGATGTCCAGAAGATCCGGCCAGGAACCTGCGTCGTCGGAGCGGCGGGTCCGCATCGGGAGCGGATCCGGGTAGGTCTCCGCTGCGGCCCTCGTGCGGACGGTGTCGGGCCCGCCGCACGCCGCGACCGCGAAGGCGCCGAATACCTTGGCGAACGCGGCCGGGTCGCGGAACTCCACGCCGAACGCTCGGCCGTCCCGCAGCGGCACCCACACCACCCGGTCGAACCGTGGCCATTCCAGCACCGGCTGGTCGTCCGCGGTTGAACGCCCCTCCAGCCACAGCCGCGCCACGTGCAGCAGATTCACCTTCTCCATCGAGAGCCGCTTTCGCCGCACCCGCAATTCACGCGTCGTCAGCTCGACGCGCTGGTCCTTCTTCGGGTACCAGACGACGCCGATCCCGAACGGCACCCACAGCAGGATCCCGATCATCGGCCAGACCAGAGCGTCGCCCCACGACCGGAGCAGCCCGCCGTCCAGCAGGTACAGGGCCCCGAAGACCAGAACCCACTTCGCCGTCATCCGCCAGAATCCGCTGCCCTGCCGATACAGGACCTGCCGCTTCCCCGCCATCGCCATGCCTGCACGTTATCCGCCGCACCGCAGCTCACCGTAGGCGCCCTACGCCACCGCGAAGACGGGTGACGTCCATCGCTTTTGCCTTGTTCTCGTACCCTCTTCAAACGCCACCGACGTGGGCCACCCCCGGGTGGCGTGAGACACCCCTACCCCTCCAGTACGCCCGCCCGCCGACCGGGCCCGCCACGCGATGCCCTCCGCACTCCGGGCCGCCTTCCACACCAGGATGCAGCGCCTGGCCGCCGACCGTACGGTCTGAATTCCGCGCCGATCGGCAAGGGGCGACGACCGGCGCCAGGCCGTGGTCGCCGGCGCGGTCGTCCGCTACTACGTCAGCCAGGAAGTCCAGGCCGTGACCGTCGTCCGCGTCTGGCGCGCCGCCCGCATCGAACGTCGACTTCGCCTTCGGGGGTAGCTCTTTCCGCGTGAGATCGCTGGTCGGGGCCAGGAGTTTCGTAGTTGTGCTGGTCAGGGCGCGGGGAAAGGGAGAGCCGGTCGCGTTGCTTCTGGGGGTGTTCGTTTCTGCGCGCCGTTCCTCTACGCTCAAGGAGGTCATCAACGACCTTATGACATCTGCCCGATGACGGAGTCGGCGTGGGGTGCGCGTCCCCGCTCCATGCCACCACTGGACGGCTTCAGGCGCAGCCACGGGTCGGCACATCCGGACGCCGACGACCCCGTATGGCGCGTCCCGCCGGGCGGCGAAAGGGATGCGTCGTGCCTTCGGCTTCGGCGAACTACCGTACTCTGCTGCGCACTTCGGGTGCTGCGGCCTTCTTCCTTCCCGCTGCTGTCGGGCGTCTGGGCATCGCCATGACGGGGATCGGCATCGTCTGGCTGGTGCACGCACGCACCGGGTCGTATGCCGCCGCGGGTCTCGTCACCGGCGGATTCGCTGTCGCGGACGCCGTCGCAGGGCCTCAGATCGGGCGCCTTGTCGATCGTTTCGGGCAGGCGCGGGTGCTTCCGTGCGCGCTGGGCGCACATGCCGGGGCCGTGGCGCTGCTGTTCGCTGGCGCCGTTCCGGACCTTGTCGCCGGAGTGCTCGTCGGGGCAACGCTGCCCCAGCTCAGTGCCCTGTCCGCCGCTCGCTGGTCCGCCTTGCTGTCCGGCGAGCGGGCCGCCGCCCTACCCACCGCCTTCGCCCTGGAGGCCCTCGCCAACGGCGTGTCCTACATGGCAGGCCCGGCCCTGGTGAGCGTCCTCGGCGCGGCGGGCCGCCCGGGCGTCGGGGTACTGCTCGCCGCCTCGCTCGTCGTCGGTGGCGGGCTCGCCCTCGCCGCCCAGCGCCGCACCATGCCGCCCCTCACCGGCCCCGCCGAACGCCGGCACGCCGCACGCGCCCTGCTCCGCTCCGCATTCCTGCGGCAGGTCGCGCTTGGCCTCACGCTCGGGGTGTTCTTCGGCGCGATGCACGTATCCGTGGCCGCGTACGCCGTCGAACGCGGCACGCCGGACGCGGTAGCACTGCTCTACGTCGCCTCCAACTGCACCAATCTGGTGGGTGGTTGGGCCTACGGAGTCTGGCGCCACGGTGGCTCACCCCGGCGCCGCCAGGCCGCAGCAGCCGCCTTCCTCACCCTCGCGAGCCTTCCGCTGACCTTCCTCGACGCGCCCCTCGCGGTCGGCGCCACCCTCGCCCTGACCGGTCTCGCCGTGCCGGTCCTGCTGATCCTCGCCTCCGTGCTCACGGAGTCGTCGGTCCCGCGCGCCGTCCTCACCCAGGCGTTCACCTGGGGCAGCTCCGCAAGCGCGGCAGGATCAGCGGGCGCCGCGGCGCTCGCGGGGCGGGTTGTGGACGCGGGCGGTGCGCACGGCGGTTTCGGTGTGGCGGCGGGGGCCGGAGTGGTGATGACAGTCCTGGCCCTCGGCGGTCTGCGGGACTCATCACCGGACATGCCGAAGTCGTCCGCGCCCGCAGAAGCCACGGCGCCGAACTCGTCTGCCACACAGCGGGATTCGTCCAAGAACCGCAAGGCGCTCTGAACTCCATGAGCCGCCGCGAACAGCACCATCGTGACTGTGGCATCGAAAGTCACTCAGAGAGGTGTCGGCTTGATCAACATCAATGGTTTTCGGTGTCACTCGGTGGGCTCGCGTGTCGCAATGATTGGCATTTATGACGTTATGACCTCTCGAGGCGAGTGCGCTGCGTGGACGGGGTGTGTGGCATCGGGCTGCCCCCTCGGCGGTGCTGCGCAAGGTGGGGATTCCGGACGGATCATGGGGGGCTTGTGAGTCTGAAGAACGCCTACTTGGAAGCCGCAGCGCAGGCCGTGGCGTTGCTGGACGCACCGGAAGTGGCGGCCTCGTGGGAGAAGCCCAGCACGCCGGCGCAGTGGACGGTCGGCGGTCCGGCCGGCCACCTCGCGTATCGGATTTTCAGCGTGGGTCCGGCGTTGGAGGGGCCTGGATCTGAGCAGGACCCCATCTCTGTGCGCGAGCACTACGCGCGGGCCGTATGGATCGACGCGCCGCTCGACGGCGAGATCAGCTCCGGGATGCGAGCGAAGGGTGAAGGCATCTCGTCAGAAGGCGAAGGCGAAGGCGAAGGCGAAGGCGAAGGCGAAGGCGAAGGCGTGCGGCGGATGGTCGAGCGGGTCTGTGCCGCGCTCGACCAGCAGCGAACCGGCCTTGAGGAAGTGCCTGGCGACTGGGTGGTGGTGTTCATGCCGCAGACAGGGTGGGTGCTGAGCCTGGACGATTTCCTCGTGACGCGGATGGTCGAGCTCGCTGTGTATATGGATGACCTGGCGGTCAGTGTGGGCCTCGGTGCTCCGGAGCTTCCCGGCTCTGCCCTCGATCCCGTGATTGCGCTGTTGACCGGGCTTGCTGTCCAGCGTCATGGCCAGGCAGCGGTGCTGCGCGCCTTGACTCGCGCGGAGCGGGCACCGGCTGTGATCAACGTGTTCTGAGTGTTGCGTCAACGGCCGCGCGGAGCCGCGGGTCGCCGGACTGAAATCCAGGCGCCCTTGCCCGCACCGGGTGGTAACGGCTGTTACCATTCAGGTATGGCCAAGACACAGCTCGGTGCACGAGTCGATTCCGAGATCGTTGAACTCGCACGCAAGCGTGCTGGCGACCGGGGACTGCCCCTGGGCGACTACCTCGCGCAGCTCGTTCTCGAGGACGCGAGCGGCCTGCGCGCACGCGCCGTCAGCGCGGCCGGGCGGTTCCTCGACGAACACCAGCAGATCTTCGACGAGGCCGAGAAGGCCACGGACACCCCGGGAGCCCACGCCGCGTAATGGACCTGCACATCGACGTCTCCTGGATCTTGCAGGTCGCCGAACTCGCCGGCGCGGGCGACCCCGCACCCGACGACTACGGAGTCCCCGTCGCCGCCTGCGCCCGCCACCGCGCCGAACTCCTCGAACAACCCGTCTACGACGGCCCCTACACCCGCGCCGCAGCCCTCGTGCACACCCTCGGGCGCTGCCGCTGGCTCGAACACTCCAACCTCGCCGTCGCCGCCGCCACCGGCGTCATGTACCTGGAAGCCTCCGGCCTCACCGTCAAGCCCACCCGCGAGGACGCCACCGCGCTGCGCGACCTCCTCCTCAGCCCCACCTGCACCGCCCGCGACATCGCCGCCCTCCTGCGTACCTGGCCCACAAGCTGACCCATCCATGCGGATCTGAGGGGCGAACATGTGAACCGCGCTGCTGAGGAGGAATCCAGACACCTGGGACTACCGTCTCCTGGCCGACGCGACCCCTGTCCGTGAGCAGAAGCCGATCCACTACCGCGTCCATGACGCCGACGGCGGCCGGCTGCTGGGCTTGGGCACGGTCCGTAGCGGCGACCACCAGGCCGTCACCGACCACTGCCTGCGGACCCGGAACGCCAGCCCCGGCCGGTTCCTCGTTGCCGTGCGGCGGGGGCTGCCGTTGCTTCGTCTACCACGCGCTCACACTGCCCCAGGTGCTCACGTCGGAGGGCGAAGCCGTCACCGGGGCGTACTGGCGCGTACCGGCGCGACGACGTGCCGGCCTGTGCCCTGACCGGCCTCCCGGTCGCCGTCGGGACCATCGCGGGAAGGGCCCGCGTCATCCTTGCAGCGGGCCCGGTGGCGGAGGTGGGCGGCCCGATGACCCATGGCGCAGTGATCGCCCGGGAGTACGGCTTGCCCGCCGTCGTGGGCGTGGAACACGCCACCCGGCTGATCCGGGACGGGCAGCGGTTCCGTGTACACGGAACCGCCCCTCAGCCCGAGTTCGGGGTGGCTCATGGACCTGATCGCATACTTGGCCGGATCCGTGATCCGCGCGTGGTCGCCGGCGCCCATAGCCTTTGAAGACCTCGGCGACGGAGGGCCTCATGCCTGCCAAGCAGTACCGGCTCGCCTGTCAGTCGCGCCTCGCGGTCTCGGCCGGAGCTGCCGTCGGCAACATGCCTCCCGGAGCTGGTGCGCTCAACCGCCGCCGGATCTCCGGTTGTCGGCACCGCTTGCCGGCACCGCTTGTCTGCGGCGGCCCGGGCGAGGAGCACCTGATCACCTCGACCGTAGTGGCGCGTCCCGAGACGAATGCACTCACGAGCATGGGCATGTGCCTATTCCACTTTCGCGGAGGAACGTAGTGATGCGCCACTTTCACCCCCGCACAATCCGTAGAAGAGCGGCCGGAGTTGTCGCCGCAGGCCGTTGTGCGTGGTCGGCCCCATCCCGCCGGACCTTGCCGTCGCCGCGCCGCCGTCTCCCGCACAGAACTCCTCCCCGGGCGCACCCGCCGCACCCGCGCCGGCCGACGGTCTCGCCTTCACCCCGCCGATGGGTTTCAACAACTGGAATTCCACGCACTGCCGTGCCGAGTTCAACGAGGACATGGTCAAGGGGATCGCGGACATCTTCGTGGAGAAGGGGCTCAAGGACTCCGGGTATCAGTACGTCAATCTGGATGACTGTTGGGCGCTGCCGTCTCGTGACGCGAACGGCAAGTTGGTGCCCGACCCCACGCGATTCCCCGGCGGAATCAAGGCGGTTGCCGACTACGTGCACGCCAAGGGACTCAAACTGGGTATCTACACCAGCGCCGGCACGAAGACGTGTGGGGTTCCCGGGCGCCCTCGGCCACGAATACAGTGACGCCCAGCAGTTCGCGGACTGGGGTGTCGACTACCTCAAGTATGACAACTGCAACAACCAGGGCGTGGACGCGAAGGCGCGTTACACCACCATGCGTGACGCGCTCCGGGCCACCGGGCGCCCCATCGTCTACAGCATCTGCGAGTGGGGCCAGAACAAGCCGTGGGAATGGGCTTCGGAGGTCGGACACCTGTGGCGCACCACTGGTGACATCAGCGACAACTGGGGCTCGATGCTGTCGATCCTCAAGCAGAATCTGCCCCTCGCGTCGTACGCCGGTCCCGGACACTGGAACGACCCGGACATGCTGGAGGTCGGCAACGGCGGCATGACCGACACCGAGTACCGTTCGCACTTCTCGATGTGGTCGATCATGGCCGCGCCGCTGCTCATCGGCTCCGACCTGCGTACGGCCTCCGCCGCGACCTTCGACATCCTCGGCAACAAGGAAGTCATCGCGGTCGACCAGGACCCGCTGGGACGACAGGGCAGGGTGCTCTCCTCCGAGGGCGGCCGCTGGGTCGTCGCCAAGGAGATGCAGGACGGCAGCAGGGCGGTGGCCCTGTTCAACGAGACCAGCAGCCCGCAGCGGATCGCCACGAGTGCTCAGGCCGTCGGACTGCCCACCGCGGACGCCTACGCCCTGCGCGACCTGTGGCAGCACCAGAGCTACAACACCGCGGGCACGATCTCCGCGACCGTACCCGCGCACGGCACCGTGCTCGTCCGCGCCTCGGTGGACGCGAGGTGGGCTGAGAAGCCTCCGGCCGTCGAGCTCGGTGTCGACGACAGCCTGCTGGTCGAGGCGGGCAGGACGACCACGTTGACGTCGACGGTCACCGACCTCGGGCGGACACCGGCGACCCGTGTCTCGGTCGCGCTGAGCGGACCGGAGGGCTGGACGGTGCGAGCGGCATCGCCGACCACTGCGGGCACGCTGCCGACAGGCCGAGCTCTGCGTACGAAGTGGCGGCTGACCGTGCCCGTCGACGCGGCGGCGGGTTCGTACGACCTGACGCTGAGGGCGATCTACCGCTCACCCACCGGCGTACGCGCCGAGAGCGTGCTGCCGCTGAAGGCGTCCGTGGCCGTGGCACCGCCGGCGGGAGTCTCCTCGCTCGGCGACCTGCCCTGGCTGTCGACGACCAACGGCTGGGGGCCCGTTGAACGCAACACGAGCAACGGGGAGAGCGAAGCGGGAGACGGCGGACCGATCACCCTGGGCGGAGTCGTGTACGCCAAAGGACTGGGTGCGCACGCCGAGAGCAGCGTCGAGTACTACACGGGTATGGCCTGCGAGACAGTCACCGCGGAGGTCGGTGTCGACGACGAGAAGGATGCCAAAGGCACCGTCGCCTTCGAAATCTGGGCGGACGATGTCAAGGTCGCAGAGACCGGGGTCTTGACCACCGCGATGCCGGCGCAGCCGATAGCGGCCGATGTGAGCGGAGCCCGGACGGTTCGCCTCGTCGTCACGGACGGCGGCGACGGCATCGACTCGGACCACGCGGACTGGGCGGACGCGAAGCTCGGCTGCTGAGCCGAGGACCAGCACTGCTGCGAGACGCTGCCTCAACCAGGAGAGACGGCAGAGCATTTCGCGTCTTACCCACGCTGCCTACGGTGAAGGGGTGAAGACAATCATGCTCGGTAATGTCGAGGTCTCGCGGGTGGTCGAGTGGCACGGTGCCTTCGGCACCACCGATGTCCTGTTCCCGTCCGTGACCGGCGAACTGTGGCGCCGGCACGAGTCCTGGCTGGCGCCCGACTTCCTGAACGCCGAGACGGGGGAGTGGCAGGCGAACGTGCAGACCTGGGTGCTGCGTAGCGCGGGCCGCACCGTTCTGGTCGATACGGGTCTGGGCCATGCCAAGCCACCGGAGGCCGAAGGGGCCGACGAGCGTGACGGCGATTTCCTCGACCGGCTATCGGCAGCCGGGGTGCGGCCGGAGGACGTGGATCTCGTCGTCAACACCCACCTTCACAACGACCACGTGGGGTGGAACACCCGGCTGGTCGACGGCGAGTGGGTTCCGACGTTCCCCAACGCGCGATATCTGATCAGCCGTGCCGACTTCGACTTCTGGCGCCCCACAGGCGGCCACGCCCCGAGGTTCGCCGACACCGGGGACAGGTTCAACGACAGCGTCCTGCCCGTTCATCAGGCCGGGCAGGCGGTGCTGTGGGAGGGCGACAGCCACCGCATCGACGAGGACCTGGTGCTGGAACCGGCGCCCGGTCACACGCCTGGCTCGGCTGTGCTGCGGCTGGAGTCCGGTACGGACCGGGCGCTGTTCGTCGGCGACGTCATCCACACCCCGCTTCAGGTGATCGAACCCGATCACGACATCTGCCTGAGCGAGGACCGGGCCGAGGCCGCGCGGTCCCGGCGCCGTCTCCTGGAGCAGGCGGCCGCGACGAACAGCCTGCTGGTGCCGGCGCATCTGGGCGGAGCGGGCGCCGCCGAAGTCGTGCGGTCGAACGGGGCTTTCTCGATCAAGAGATGGGCGCCGCTCTCGGACGACTGATCCAGTGGGGGAGGATTCCGCTATGGATGTGCTCAGCGACGCGATCAGCGCCATGCGGGTGGGGCGCCCCTCCATGTCGCTGGCGGCGGCGGACCCGTCGTGGGAGATGAAGGTCCAGACCTTCGAGGGCGCCCGGTTCTACGTGGTCACCACGGGAAGCATCCGGGTGACACGGCCGGACGATCCGGCCGTCACCTTGGAGCCGGGCGACGCCGTTCTGCTCCCGCACGGGACTGCGCACCTGCTCGTGAACGCCACCGATGGCATGGCCCAGTTCCTGTCCGGTGCCTATCGGCTCGATCAAGTCCGCCCTCACCCGCTGTTCCAGAACCTCCCCGATCTGGTGCGTCTTCCCGCGCGCGTGGACCGCTACCCGAGTCTCCAGGCGTCGATCGACCTGTTGCGCGGCGAGCTCGGCGAACAGATGTACGGCAGGGACTTGGTGCTGCCGGCCCTGCTCGACGTGCTCCTCGTGCACCTGATCCGCGCCTGCCTCATCGAACGCGCGGAGCTGCAGGCCACCGGCTGGTGCGTCGCCCTCGACGACGAGATGATCGCACGATCACTACGCGCCATGCACGAACGCCCCGCCGATCCATGGACCGTGGAGTCGCTGGGCGCGCACGCGGGCCTGTCCCGTGCCGCCTTCGCCCGCAGGTTCACCGCCATGGTCGGGCAACCACCGCTCACCTATCTGACGTGGTGGCGGCTCACCACCGCGGCACGCCTGCTCCAGACGACCGACGCCCCACTGTCCGCCGTCGCACGGCGCAGCGGCTACGGCTCCGCGTACGCATTCGCCAACGCATTCAAACGCGAGTACGGGATCTCCGCCGGCCGGTACCGGCAGCGACACCGCACCGACGACCAGCGATGATCCGAGAGCTGGTGCCCCTCCCGGCAAGTTCTGCCCCCGTCGCGCCGCCCGGCACACACGCTCGCGGCATTGGGCTTCCCGGGACCCAGGACGGGACGAAGCCCTGTTGACCGGGGCAGGACCGGTAGTGAGCATCACCTGATCACCGACGCCACCGGCATCCCGCTCGCCGTCACGCTGACCGTTGGCAACCGTGCCGACGTTGCCCCGCTCTTCCCGCTCCTCGAAGCTGTCCCGCCGCTACGAGGCAGGCGTGGCCGATCCCGGCGCCGTCCGGACATCATGCTCGGTGAGCGCGGCTACGGCCACGACAAGTACCCCCGTCCCGTCCGGTCCCTCGGCGTGCAGCCGGTGATCGCCCGGCGGGGCACCGAGCACGGATCGGGGCTGGTCAGCCGGCCACTCAACGCTGGTTCGTGGAGCGCGTGTTCGCCCACCCGCGTTGGTTCCGCCGACCGCGGCTCCGCCGGGAGATCCGCGACGACATCCACGAAGCCTTTCCGTCCCTCGGCTGCGCGTTCCTCTGCCGGCGGCGGCTCGTCCTACCCTGACAGCATCGGAACCCAGTGATCCATCACCTGGCGCAGACGCCGGCGGTGGTCGGCGATCCAGTCGTCCGGCGGGACGAGCGGGATCCGCACGGTGACCATGGACCCGTTCTCGTCCTCCACCACCACCTCCGGGCAGTCACGCTCGCCGGTGAGCTGGATGGAGATGGACGGCCCGCTGCTCATCCTCATCCAGGCCACGTCTTCGCCGGCGTCGAGCCGGTCCAGCATGTCAGCCCAGCTCTCCAGCCTCGCGACGTACAACGCCAGGTCGATACGGCCGGACACGAAGGGCGTCCTGACGACGATCTCCGCGTCGAGCCCGGCGGCCCACCTGGGGCTACGTCCCAGGACGTTGACCGAGACGCTGTTGCCCTCTTCGTCGGCGAGCGAGACGAGCTCCCTCGGGGGACTGTCGCCCATAGCTGCCCTCTTCGTCGGCGAGTACGGAACGATCCTCGCTCGACCTGAGGGCATCCTTCATCTCATTTTGTGAGGAGTCTT
The DNA here is from genome assembly GCF_044744405.1 of Streptomyces sp. NPDC087310. Lineage (NCBI taxonomy): Bacteria > Bacillati > Actinomycetota > Actinomycetes > Kitasatosporales > Streptomycetaceae > Streptomyces > Streptomyces sp. NPDC087310. The sequence goes on from NZ_JBIUYF010000007.1 coordinate 539,702, forward strand.
GGCCTGATCCGGCCGGCCACCAGGGCGCGCCTGGAGCGCCGCCCCCGGGGGCACCTCATGCTTGGCGAACTCCTGGGTCGCCGCATCGAACTCTCATGGCTGAGGTTCCTCCGGCCCGGGCAAGCGGGGCAGCCGGATGGTGAACACCGCTCCGCTGCCGGGGGTGCTGCCGACGGTGACGGTTCCGCAGCGTCCGCCGATACCAGCAGGAATCAGGCTTCGGTCGCGACGCGTTCGACATCGACTTCGAACTCCACCGCGTCACGTGTCCCCGCCTGGCGCGAATGCCACGCGAAACGCGCCGACGTCGAGGGCGCCATCTGCGAGTTCGCCCAGGGCCGCGGGATGCGCAGGATCCGCTACCGACACCGTGCCAAGGCCCACGTTCAGCATGTCCTGACCGCCACCACCGCCACCGCTGCCACCATCAACATCGAGCGGCAGAGCGGCCAGCACCTCCGCGGGAGCCGCAACCTCAGCCCCCTCCAACCGCCTTCCAGGACTTCTTGGACCAGGAACGGAATCCCCCGTCGGCAGTCATGCCGCACAACCAGCGGCTGACACCGTCACCTCAAGATTCCCGACAGAGCCGAGCTCAGGCCCGGTACAGCTCCGTCCGCGCCGTAGTGAAGCGGCGCAGCGCTTCCGGCAGCGGTTCGACGCCGATGCCCGGGGTGCGCGGCACCGGCAGGTGGCCGTCCTCCAGGACGAAGGGTTCGGTGATGTCCTCGGCGAAGTACCGGCTGGAGGCGGATGTGTCGCCGGGGAGGGTGAAGCCGGGGAGCGCGGCGAGCGCGAGGTTGGGGGCGCGTCCGATGCCTGTCTCCAGCATGCCACCGCACCACACCGGTACGCCGTGCGCGTGCGCGACGTCGTGGACACGGCGCGCCTCTGAATAGCCGCCGACTCGGGCGGGCTTCACATTGACGACCCGGCACGCGCCCATCGCGATGGCGGACGCCGTGTCGCGGGCGCTGTGCAGCGACTCGTCGAGACACACGGGAGTCGTGATGCGCCGCTGGAGCACGGCATGGGCGTGGAGGTTGTTCTCCTCCAACGGTTCCTCGATGAGCAGGAGCCCGAACTCGTCGAGTTTCCGCAGGTGTTCGGCGTCCGCGAGCGAGTATGCCGTGTTGGCGTCGACCTGGAGCGGCAGTGCGTCGCCGCAGCGCTCGCGCACGGCCCGTACGGGTTCCAGGTCCCAACCCGGTTCTATCTTCAGCTTGATGCGTACGTACCCCTCGGCGAGGTAGCGCTCGACATCGTCCAGGAGTTCCCCGAGGGAATCCTTGATACCGATGGAGACGCCGGCGGGTACCCGGTCGCGCACCGCCCCCAGGTAGGTCGCCAGCGGCATGCCGTGCGCGCGTAGTTCGGCGTCGAGCACGGCCGTCTCCAGCGCCGCCTTGGCCAGTTCGTGCCCCTTGACCTTCGCCATCGCGGGGGCGAGCGCGGCGGTGGTGAGGCGGGGGAGGGCGGCCACGCGGGGCAGCAGGAAGTCGCGCAGCACGATCTCGGCACCGGCCACGAACTCCGAGCAGTACAGGGGCTCGGGGTCGGCGGCGAACTCCGCCCAGCCCTCGGCCGCGTCGGTGACGACGTGCAGCAGGAAGGTGTCCTTCGTCGTCATCGTGCCGAAGGACGTGCGGAAGGGGGTGACGAGGGGGAGGGCGATGTGGACGGCTTCCACGCGTTCGAGTCTCATGCGGGGGTGCCCTCTTCCTTCCATGCGGGGGTGTTGTCCTCGGTGGCGCGGGTGAGGGTGTACCAGCCGTCGCGGGACATCGCCGTGGTGACGTATCCGTCGGCGAATGCCCCGGTGAGGACCTCGCGGACGGCGTGCCGCCAGCGCAGCGCGAGCAGGGGCTCGACGGCGCGCAGCCTGACGATGTCGTCCGGGACCCGGCACCACATGCGGCGGTCGTCGAGGTCGCGGCGGGCGAGGGGGGCGCCGTCGGGGGCGAGGCAGGTGGCGGGCGCGGCATCCCGGTCGCCTTCCGCCGTACGGCACCGGGGCGCCGCCAGATCCCAGGTGACCGTCAGCCGGTCGCTCTCGTCGCCGTCGTTCACCCCGTCGGCCATGGGCCCGTAGAAGTCGACGAGGTACTCCGTACCGGTGGCGCCCAGCTTGACCAGGTTGAAGCGGGCGTTGCGCCCGACCAGCGGGTCGAAGGTCCAGCGCATGGTGCGGGCGCCGCGTTCCAGGGCCCAGGCGCGCTGGGCCTGCTTCATGGCATACCCGACGCCGCGGTCGGAGGCGGCGGCAGCGGCGACAAGGGAGTACGCGTCCGCCTGCTCCGGCGGCCCGAAGACGGCGACGCAGGCTCCGGCGAGACGGCTGCCGTCGTACGCCGCGTGCACCGCGCCGGCGGCGTGGACGACGCTGTGCAGCACCTCGGCCGGGTAGGGCGGGGCGCTCCGGGGCGTCTGCCACACGTCGCTGAGGAAGTCGGACACGGCGGCGATGCCGGTGACGTCGCGGACGGTACGGACGGTGACGCCGGCCGTGCGGGCGGCGACCGTCGCGAGATCGCGTACGCCTGACTCTTGTGTCGCTCCTGTCATGAGGTCGAGTCTCGAAGACCGTGGCGGTCCTCACGTTGTGCGTCAGGACAACACCTGGGTACGTTCCTGATGAGATCGGCCAATCCCATGGCCGAGGGAACACGAGGGCAGCCCCCATGGACACCCGCACGCTCGGTGAGCTGCTGGAGATCATCGGCAACTCCCCGGTACGCCTGCGCACCGCCCCCGCCGGGCTCGCCGTGCCCGTCACACAGACGCTGCTCCACGACGGCCGTGCCCCGCTCGCCGCGGCGCCCGGGGCGCTGCTCCTCGCGGTCGGTGTGTACGGGGCCGAGGCGGGGCCGCTGGTGCGGGCCGCCGCGGACGCCGGGATGAGCGGACTCGTCGTACGCGGGCAGGACGGACCGCTCGCGGAGGCGGAGTCCGCAGGGCTGGCGCTGCTGTCCGTGGACGAGGACACCCCCTGGCACCAGGCGCATCTGCTGTTCGCCTCGGCGATCGGCGCTCTCCCCCAAGGTCTTCCCCAAGGTCTCCCTCAAGGTCTTCCTCAAGGCCACTTCCACGGTCTCGGCCAACGTCCGTCCCACGGTCCCGGCCCCAGGTGGGCAGCGGGCGCCGCGCTGCCGGCGGCCGGAGGCGGCGCCGCTCTCGGCGACCTGTTCGCGCTGGCCGACACCGTCGCCGCGGCCGTCGGCGGAGCCACCTGTGTCGAGGACCCTCGTCAGCGGATCCTCGCGTACTCGACCGTGCCGGGACAGCCGGTCGACGAGGACCGCCGGCAGGGCATCCTCGGCCTCCGGGTGCCGGACAGCCCGGAGAACTCGGAGCAGTACCGGGCGCTCTTCTCGGCGCGAGGCCCGGTTCGGCTGGCGGCGCTGGGCGGAGGCGGCGACGAGGGACGGGACGACGAGGGACGGGGCGACGGGGGACAGGGCGACAACCTCCCCCGTCTCGCCGTCGCCGTCCGCGCCGGAGGTGAGACCCTCGGCTCGCTGTGGGTCGTGGACGACGGCGGGCTCGCGCCCGACGCCGAGGAGGCGCTCGCGCAGGGGGCGGCCACGGCGGCGTTGCTGCTGCTCCGGGCGCGGGCCGCGCAGGAGCTGGCCCGGCACCGGAACGGTGACCTGCTCAGGCGCCTGCTCGACGGCACCGCGGACCCGGCCGACGCGGCCCGCCGCCTGGGCCTGGGCCTCGGCCCGGACGGAGAGCCCGAGCCCGTGCGCGTGGCCGCCTTCGCGCTCGACTCCGTGATCGGCTCACCCGACGGCGAACAGACCACGCTACGCCTTCTGGACCTCGTACGACTGCGGTGCGAGGCGCGTTACGGGCGGCACGCCTGCGTCCTGACCGACGGTGTCGTGTACGCGCTGCTGCCCGCACCCGGCGATCATGGCGGGGCGCGGCACAGACAGCTCGCCGAGGACATCGTGCGGCAGGCCGGGCAGGCGTTGCGGGTGCCGGTCCGGGCCGGGCTGGGAGACCTGGTGCCAGGTCTGGCGCAGGTGCCGGCCTCCCGCGAGGACGCCGACCTCGTACGGCGGCTGCTCGGTCCCGAGCTCACGGTGGCGTCCGTGGACGAGGTACGGCCACGGGTCACGCTGCTCCGGCTCACGGAAATCCTGGGTGCGCGCCGGGAGTTGGGCACCGGGGCCTGGCTGAGGGTTCTTGAGTACGACGCGGAGCACGGCACCGACTACGCCCGCACCCTCCTCGCGTGGTTCGACGCGGGCTGCGACATGGCCGGCGCGGCACGGCTGCTCGCCGTGCACCCCAACACCTGCCGCTACCGCCTCCGGCAGGCCCGGCAGCAGATCGGGATCGACCTCGACGATCCCGACGAACGGCTGGTGCTGTGGCTTCAGTTGAGGACGCTGGGCGGGCTCAGGAGCTGAGCCACGCCCTGAGCCGGGTCTCGCACTCCCTGAGTTGTGCCACCGGTACGTACTCCTCCGCCGTGTGCGCCAGCACCGGGTCCCCGGGGCCGTAGTTGAGGGCCGGGACGCCGAGCGACGCGAACCGTGCGACATCGGTCCAGCCCAGCTTGGGCCGAGGGGTCGCGCCCAGCACGCGTACGAGCGAGGCGACCGCCTCCTGCCCGAGTCCGGGCAACGCACCCGGCACGACCTCCGTCACCTCGATGTCGTACCCGTCGCCGGGGAACAGCCCCCGTACGTACGCCTCCGCCTCCTCCGCGGAACGGCTCGGTGCGAAACGGCAGTTGAGGGTGATCACACACTCGTCGGGTACGACGTTGCCCGCCACCCCGGCCCGTACGGCGACGGCGTTCAGCCCCTCCCGGTACTCAAGGCCGTCGATCGCCACCCGCTCGGGCGTGTGGTCGGCGAGGCGCTGCAGGACCGCCCCCGCGCGGTGCGCGGCGTTCACTCCGCGCCATGCCCTCGCGGTGTGCGCCCGTCGCCCCCGTACCGTGAGGTCCGCCGTCAGCACGCCCTGGCAGCCGGCCTCGACACCCGCGTCCGAGGGCTCCATGAGGATCGCGAGGTCGGCTGCCAACAGCTCCGGCCGCTGCGCCGCGATCACACCGAGCCCGTTGCGGTCGCCATCGACCTCTTCGCATTCGTACAGGATGTACGTGATGTCACGCGCGGCCGGCTCGGGGACGGTGGCCGCGAGGCGCAGGGCCACGGCGACGCCGCCCTTCATGTCGCAGGCCCCCAGTCCGTGCAGGAGCCCCCCGTCGAGGCGGGACGGCAGGTTTCCGGCGGCCGGCACGGTGTCCAAGTGGCCCGCGACGATCACCCGCTCGGGGTGGCCGAGGTCCGTGCGCGCGGCCACCGAGTTGCCGACGCGGCTGACGCTGAGATGGGGGAGGGCGCCGAGCGCGGCCTCGACGGCGTCCGCGAGCCGGGCCTCCGCACCGCTCTCGGAGGGGATGTCGACGAGGGCGCGGGTGAGATCGACGACATCGGCGGTGAGATCGAGATCCACTCCGGCTCCGGGCCCGGCTCCGGCTCCGGGCCCGGTCATACCGGCCCCCGGCGTCCGCCCGAGCGGGGTCCCGGCGGCACCGGCAACCGGCGCCCCGGCCCCTGCCACCACCCGGGCCGGACCACCCGCCCGCCCCCTTGGCCGGTGTCCGGCCGACTGCGAACCGTATCCACGCCGCGTTCCTTCCGTCGTCGCGCTGTCCACCCCCGATGATGCGGAGGGGAGTGCGGGGAAGGGTGGGCCCATCAGCCAGAAAGGGCAGGGGTGGCTTGGCCGGTCGGCCAAAGCCGGGCCACGTGAACGGGTCCACCGATCGGCCGGGCCACCGATCGGCCGGGCCGGCATCGGCCGGGCCTGCATCGGCCGGTCCGCGTGACCGGTCGGCCACGGGGCACCTTGGAAGATCGGCCAACTGACTGGTCAGTTTTAGGTCGGATGGCTAAAGATTGAGGGGCGCGGTCGAACCAGGATGCTGCCACGGCCCAATGATTCACCTGCCCGCACCAGGGAGTTCGAACAGCCGCTCCTGCCCGCTCACATACCGAGGGCTCCATGCGAGAACATCAACGCCTCCGCGGTTTTCCCCTGACCCCCGCCATCGGGTTCCTTGCTGCCGCGCTGCTCGTCTCCGGGTGCGGTGGAAGTGCCACCGGTCCGGCAGTCGCGTCGGCAGATCTGTCCGGCATCAGTAAAGACTCCGCATTGCGCTCACTGCTCCCCGACGACATCCAGAAGTCAGGACGCGTCGTCGTCGGCACCAACGCACCCTATCCGCCGTTCGAGAATTTTCGTTCCGAGAGCGACCAGGAATTCGTGGGTCTGGACATCGATCTCGCCAGGGCGGTCGGAAAGGTGCTGGGAGTGAAGTTCGACTTTCGGCAGCAGCCGTTCGACGGGCTGGTCCCTGGCGTCAAGTCCGGGAAGTACGACCTGGTCATGGCAGGCATGGTGGACATCCCGGAGCGCGAGAAAGTCATCGACTTCGTCAACTACGGCGTCCTCGTGCCCACCCTGCTGACGAACAAGAAGAAACATCTGGACCTCCGCACCATGATGAGCCTGTGCGGGCAGCGGGTCGGCGCCCAGAGCGGCACCACCACCATCGAGGACATACGGAAGAACTCACGCGCGTGCACGGCGGCGGGAAAGCCCGCCACCGAACTCCAGGCATACCCGGTGTTCTCGCAGTCACTGCTCGCGCTGAGCAGTGGCAAAGTGGACGCGGTCGTCACCAACTCCGCACTGGCCGGATACACCGTGAAACAGCAGGGTGACGGCCCGCTGGAGATCGCCAAGAAATTCGACTTCGGCGCCAAACGGGACCTTCTCGGAATCGGAGTCTCCAAGGAACGCGCGGGGCTCACCAAGGCCATCCAAAAGGCGCTGGAAAGCCTGCGGGCGAGCGGTGACTACCGCCGGGTCCTGGACAGCTACGGCATGGCGGACTACGGCCTGACCGAATACCCCATCAACGGAGCGAGCAAGCGGAGGCACGCGTGAGTACCGTCCCCGGGACAAGAGTCGACCCCGCATCCGCCCGGACCACCGGCCCGACGCTGACCGTCAAGCCCCTGCGACACCCCGTCCGGACGGCCTGTGGCGTGCTGGCGTCGCTCTGCCTGGCCGGTGTCGTGTGGTCGGTCGCCAAGAACCCCAACCTGGAGTGGGCCACGGTCGGTCAGTACCTGTTCCACGAGCGCACCCTCTCCGGGCTCGGCGTCACCGTTTATCTGACCGTCGTCTGCATGGTGATCGCCGTCCTCGGCGGCACCCTGTTGGCGATCATGAAGTTGTCGGACAGCCTCCTCCTGCGGGTGATCTCGGACGGCTACGTCTGGCTGTTCCGGGGCGTGCCGCTGCTCGTGCAGATCATCTTCTGGGGGTTCCTCGGCGCCTTCTACCAGCGGCTGATCATCGGCATCCCCTTCACCGACGTGGTCTTCTACAGCGCCGAGACGAACAGTCTGGTCACCGCCACGGTCGCCGCCGTACTCGCACTCGGCCTCAACGCGGCCGCCTACGCGGCGGAGATCGTACGCGGGGGCATCTCCTCCGTGGACGCCGGGCAGCGGGAGGCCGCGTACGCGCTCGGCCTCACCCCGGGACAGACCATGCGCAGAATCGTGTTGCCCCAGGCGATGCGGGTGATCGTGCCGCCCCTGGGCAACGAGGTCATCACCATGATGAAGATGACCGCCCTGGTCTCGGTCATCGCGGGCAACGACCTGATGACCAACCTCCAGAGCATCTACTCGATGAACTTCAAGGTCATCCCGCTGCTCACGGTCGCGTGCCTCTGGTACCTGACACTGACCACCGCGCTCACTCTCGGCCAGCGCTACCTGGAGCGGCGCTTCGGCCGCGGTGTCACAGCCGCCCGTACCGGCTCCGGCCCGCGCACGACCACCGTCACCGGAGGCGACCAGGCATGACCACGCCCATGCTGTCAGCACAGGACGTACGCAAGACCTTCGGGCACCAGGAGGTTCTCCGGGGCATCGATCTGACCGTGGGCCGCGGGGAGGTCATGTGCCTTCTCGGACCGAGCGGTTCGGGCAAGAGCACGTTCCTGCGCTGTGTCAACCACCTCGAACGGCTGGACAGCGGCCTTCTGTACGTCGACGGTGAGCCCGTCGGCTATCGCCAGGCCGGCGACGTACTGCGGGAACTGTCACCGCGCGAGGTCGCCTCCCGGCGTGCCCACATCGGCATGGTCTTCCAGCGGTTCCACCTCTTCCCGCACCTGACCGTCCTGGAGAACATCATCGAGGCGCCGCGCAAGGTGCTGAAGCAGAGCAAGGAGGCCGCCTCCGCCCGCGCCCGGGAACTGCTCGACCGGGTCGGTCTGGCCGACAGGGCCGGCTCCTATCCGGCTCAGCTCTCCGGCGGCCAGCAGCAGCGCGTCGCCATCGCCCGGTCGCTGGCGATGGACCCCAAGCTGATGCTCTTCGACGAGCCGACCTCGGCGCTCGACCCCGAGCTGGTGGGCGAGGTACTGAGTGTGATGCGCGACCTGGCCGGGTCCGGCATGACCATGATCGTGGTGACCCACGAGATCGGCTTCGCCAAGGAGGTCGCCGACCAGGTGGTCTTCATGGACGGCGGGGTGGTCGTGGAGTCGGGCACCCCCGAAGAGGTGCTGACCCGGCCGCGGCACGAGCGGACCAGGTCGTTCCTCGGAAAGGTGGTCTGAGTGTCCGCCACCTCCGGCCGCCCCGTTCCGCCGCCCGTCCTGCCACCTGTTCCCCCGCCCGCTCGGCCCGCGGCCTCGGGCGCGACCGCGACCCCGCGGGGCGGGACCCTCCTGATCACCGGCGCCACGGTGCTGGACGGCACCGGGGCCCCGCCCCGCCCCGCCGACGTCACCGTCTCCGCGGGCCGGATCGCCGCCGTCGTAGCGCCGGGGACCCTCGCCCCGCGCGACGGATACGCCACACTGGACGCCACCGGAATGATGCTGGCGCCCGGCTTCATCGATCCGCACTCGCACGCCGACGCCTCGCCGCTGGAGCGCGAGGACGACACGAGCAAGATCCTCCAGGGCATCACCACCGAAGTCGTCGGCAACTGCGGGATGAGCCCGGACCCCCGTCCGTACGGCGGCTTCGGCGCCCTCTACGAGAAACTCGACACGGCCGGGTACGTCACGAACTACTGCCCGCTGGTCGGCCATGAAGCACTGCACGAGGCCGCCATGGCCGGTCGCCCCGGGCCGCCGGACCGCGACGACGCCCGCCGTATGGGCATGCTGCTGGACGAGGCCATGGAGGCCGGGGCCTTCGGGCTGTCCTCCGGGCTGATCTACCCGCCAGGCGTCCACACCGCGCCCGGCGAACTGGTCGGCCTGGCCGCCCGGTTGCCCGAGGGACGCATCTACGCCACACACATGCGCGACGAGGGACGTCACCTGCGACGCAGCGTCGAGGAGGCGATCGAACTGGGGGCCAGGACCGGCCGCCGCGTGCAGGTCTCCCACCTCAAGGCGGCCGGAGTACCGTTCTGGGGCGGGGTGGACGACGCGCTCGCCCGCCTGGACCGGGCCCGCGCCCAGGGCGTGGACATCGGCCAGGACGTCTACCCGTACGACGCCAGTTCCACCACCCTGCTCGCGGTGATGCCCCCCTGGTTCCTGGAGGGCGACGACGACCGGGTGCGGCGGAGGCTCAACGACCCGGTCCAGGTCGAACGCGCCCGCGCGGAGGTCGAGGACGACACCGACCGGGGCTGGGAGAACATCGTGGCGGGGGACGGCTACGACCGGATCATGGTGTCCTCGACCCGCAGCCACCGCCACGAGGGCGCCACGCTCGGCGAACTCGCCGAAGCGCTGGACCTGGCCCCGTTCGAGGTGATCGTGCACCTGCTGCGTACCGAGGAACTCCAGGTCCACATGGTCGACTTCTCCATGGACGAACGGGACGTGGAGACGGTGCTGCGTGCCCCGCGCACCAGCGTGTGCACCGACGGACTGGCCATCTCACTGGGCGGCAAACCGCACCCGCGGTTGTACGGGAGCTTCCCGCGCGTGCTGGGCCGGTATGTGCGCGAGCGCGGTGTGCTGGACCTGCCGACGGCCATCCACAAGATGACCGGGCTGACCGCCGAGGTCTTCGCGGTACCCGACCGCGGACGGCTGGCACCCGGTCTGATCGCCGACCTGGTGGCGTTCGACCGGGCAACCGTCGGCGACACCGCGACGTACGCCGACCCCCGGCGCACGCCGACCGGCATCCGCTGGGTGATGCAGGCGGGCCACGTCGTCGTCCGCGACGGCCGCTGGCTCGGCACCCGCCGCGGCGTACGGCTCGAACCGGCTCTCGTTCCTTGACCCTTCCACTCAACCGCCGCAGGGCGGTGAGTGTCTTCTCGCAGGGGACGAGCACCACAGGCGGCCAGTAGGCTCGTATCCATGGGTACGTTCCTACCGTTCCTGATCTTGGTCGGCGGCCTCGCCGCTGTCCTGGGCTTCTTTGCGTGGCTGGCCGCGCGTGTGCGCCGCCGGGGCCTTGCGGGCGGGGCCATGAGCGCCGCCCTGGCCTCCTACGAAGAGGCGTTCCGCATCACCGCTCACGAAGCCCACGTCGAGATCCGAGCGCAAGCAGAACGCAAGGCGCCGATCCTGTCCCCGGACGATCACTGGCGGCGCAGCCCCGGCGAAGCCGGCCAGGTCGGCACCGAGGACCGTCGACCACGTCAGCCGCGCCCCCGCCGCTCACGTCGGGGCCTTGGCCGATGGGTCGACCGCCTGAGGACCGGTCGCTGATCCATGGACACCGTGTTGCCGGCTGCGGGAGGAATCGTTGCGCTGGGCGTCGCCGTGTTCCTGGCAGATCGTGTTCTGCTGGTGATGGAGGCTCGGGGCTGGATCTACTGGCGCAGAACCAAGGGCCTGTCATCGATCGGTGCCGACCTCATCCAGGAGGGCGACCCCGGGGCCCAGGCCGTCAAACGGGCCATGGAACAAGAACGTGTACGCAAGAACGTCAAGCCGGCGGAGGACCCGCCCTTCCAGGTGAACCTGGACGTCGGCACGGTGCGCATCCGACGTACCGGAGGCGAACAGACCAAGGGCACTCCACCCAGCAACTGAGCGCCTCAGCCACAGAAACCGGCCCAGCGCTTCCGGCTGGTGCACACGGCCCTGACGGGCTCCGGCAATCATCAGAACCACTGAGGACTACCATCCCCATCCCGTCTCAGCGGAACTGGTCAGCCCAGCTCATCACCGTCCGAACGACCGTCGAGCACGTCAGAACGGGAAGCCGGAGACATCCCTGAGGACGGAGAACCACGGCGAAGTGGCCTGATCAGTCTGACGGCTACGAGGCGGGCAGCGATAATCTGCCCAATGACATCTTCACCGCGGAGTTGGGCGCGTGCTGAGCGGCTCGATGCCGCCGGGACGGTCGACGCACTTCACGCCCGGACGGGTGTCCGCCTAGCTCTGGATGGCCCCTGCCCAGGCGGGCAAGTCGGTGCAGCTTATGTGCGCTGGCCCGACGATCACCGCTCCGTCCTCAAGTGGCGACCACACAGCCAGGCGGCGGACATGGAGGCGGGGCCCATCGCCGTTACCGAAGCGCTGCGGCTGGCAGGCTATCCGGCGCCAGCCACCGAGTTGATCGCCCAGGTCGGCCACGCGGTGGTCCTGGTCCAAGAGCTCCTGCCGGGCACGACGATCGACCACCTCGACCACCACAGTTTGGGCCAGGCCCTCGAACTCAACCAGTTGCAGGCTGATCGGCTTGCCGACCGCCCCGATATTCCCACGGTGGAGTTCCACTTGAGTGAGGACGGGCCTGGCTACTGCCTGCACGACCCTTTGCGCCGGCACAACCGCCGCAGTGCCGCGCTCGAACACTGGATCGCCGCTGTCGGCGCGGACCACCCCGCTCGCATGGTTGGGCACGACGCCGTGCACATGGACTTCCACCCCGGCAACATCCTGACGACCGACGGTTCGATCACCGGGGTCATCGACTGGGACGGTGCCGTACGCGGTGATCGGCGATTCGACTTGGTCACCCTGCGCTTCGGCATCCACGCCAAAGAAGCCGACCCTGGGGTGACACAACATCTCGACGCTGTCCTCGACGCGCTGCCCGAGGACATCCTGCGGCCCATATGGGCTCACATGAGCCTTCGCATGGTCGACTGGGCCATCAGACACTTCACCCCGGCGGACGTGGAGCACTGGTTGAACCTCGCCGAACAACGCGTGAGCTGACGGCGCCTGAGGAATGGGCACTCACCATGAGATCGAACCTCAATTCCCGCGTCGGAATCTCACGGTCAATCGGATGGAAGCCGGATCCGATGTTTTCTGTTGATGTCGTGGACATGCCAGAGAATGCGTACGGCGAGGTCACCTCCGGATCCGGAAGAGCATCTGCTCGCTCCACCCGGCCCCGATGTCGTCGCCGCTCAGCTTGCCCGGGTCGGGACCGGGCCGTTTCTGACGGCTCTTGGATGGTGTCACAGTTGGTTGTCGGGCTGGGCGATGGTGGCTTTGATGCCGTGCCGTCGCAGGGGGCGCGGTTTGGCGCGGCTGGAGCACGCCTTGTCGCCGTGTACCCGGTCCGGCCGGATGCGCGGGCGGCCCGGCTCGCGGTGCCGGATACGTAAGCCGTCCAGCACCGGAGCGACCATCGGGCTGTCATCCCGCTGGCCGGGCGAGGTCAGCCAGCGCGGCGGGCGGGCCCGGCCGTCGGAGAACAGATGGATCTTGCTGGTCAGCCCACCCCGCGAGGGCCCCAACGCCTCGCGCCCATCGGCCTCCTCACGCGTCCCGCCTCCTTGTGCGGGTAGTCCGCCGGGGGTTTGCGGGCGCGCCGGCCACGTGCTGATGCGCCCGGCAGGACGTCGAGTCGATGTTCACCGCCCACCCCCGCCGGGACACCCGGCGGGCAAGCGCCCCGTCCGGGTCGCCGGCATCGGCGTCGATCTGTGACTCCTGGAGGACGGCCTGCCAGGTGCCGTCGGCCGACCAGAGGCAATGCCGTTCGTGGACGGTCCACCAAGGCCCGTACCGTTCCGGCAGATCAGGCCAGGGCGCCCCCGTCCGGGCCCTGAACAGCACTCCGAAAACGTGGGTGGGGCTTCCCGCCCGCAAGAACGGGAAGTCCCACCTGCCCGCCCGCGCCGGTCAACCGGCCATGGCCGCCACGACCAGCGCAACAGCCGCACCGCACAGCAGCACCACAAGCGGCCATGCCAGCCGGCCGCGCCCGGTACGCCTGCGCCACAGCACCAGCCACAGCGCACACGCCGTCACGAACACGACCGTCACACCGCTCATCTCGCCCTCCCGCCACGCCACCCGCACGGCGTCACGGTCAGCACCCCATACCCCATACAAGGAGCGCAACGAAGTCACATCGATGGCGAAGACACCGGTCTCTACTGACATCACGGTCGCGAAGAACAGCGTATGGGTCCGCTGGCTGCCCAACGCGCTGCCCGCCGCCGGCTATATCGGCCTGAAGAACTGTGCTGGCAAGGACATCAAGGTCACCAAGATCAAGAGTCCTGACTACCAGCGCATCACGATCTACCAGACCGTCTCCGACAGCGAGAGCTCCAAGATGGTCAAGGTCGACGGGGTTGCCGTCCCCGCCAAGGGCGAGTTCTCATTCGTTCCGGGCAGCTACCACATCATGCTTGAGAAGCCGACCCGCCTGATCACCCCGGGCGACAACGCCCGCGTCATCTTCTTCCTGGACAACGGCACCGTCTTCAAGGTCCGCATGCCTGTCCGTACCTCGCCCGAGCTGTACTGACCCTGACCCCGCCGACGCCACCAGGAGACCCGGACATGCCCATGTACCACCTCGACCTCGGCAACAACCAGGCCGAAACACTCGATTCCGTCACCAAGCTCACCATCGCCGGCACCGAACTCGACGTCGACTCCTTCCTCACCGCCAACGCCAAGGCTCCCGTGCCCCTGTGGGGCGATGCGGTCCTCACCCGCGGCGACAGCCGCCACCCGGCCACCACCAACTGGGTCGAGGACGTCGAGAACACCGACACCCACCAGGACGTCATCCTCATCGCCGGCGACCCCGCCGACCCCACATCCCGCCGTGTTCGCCTCACTGACGCCTGGGCCAGCGCCAGCTACCACCTGGACGAGGACGACGACCCCGACGCGTTCGTCATCAGCTTCGCCGACATCGCGATCGAGAGGTAACGCCCCGACCTCGCCGACTTGCGGGGCGCGATGAGGCCACCGCACGCAGGCGCGCCCCAAGACCTTCCGGCACTCCCAGGTCGGCACCCACACCCGCGCTCCAGGACTCGGCCCTCGCTTCTCCGTCTGCTTGGGTAGCTGCGCGGTGCGCTCCGGGTAGGGGGTGCCAAAGGAGTGCAGGGCGGTTCCATCGGCGACACCGAACGCGCCCCGAGGGTCGGACGCTTCCAGATCAGAGCCACTGGTACACCGCCGCGACCTGGACCGTCGCCTCGAAACGGCTGGCCAACTTCTCGTACCGCGTGGCGCTCGCGATTGCGGATCTGGCCGGCCGGCTCGGCGATCGTGCGGTGGATATCACACCTACGCAGGTATGCGCGATTGGCGCGCGACGAGTACGCCCTGCCGGCCCGCACCCGAAGCGGAGTACATCTGGGGCGACCAGCGCCGACCCGGGGCACCCGGATCGCTTCGAGCACTGGCACCAACTGTGGACTGTCGCCTCGCTGACCATCTGTCACCAGGGGTGACAACGGCTTCTGCCCCTGCTCACAGGACAGGTGGATCTTCAAGAGGGGCAGGACTCGGCCCCAGACCCCCTCCCGCTGCCAACGCCGGAACAACCCGTACACGGTCCGCCAAGGCCCGTACTCCAACGGAAGGTCACGCCATGGAACCCCAGTCCGCGCCCGCCACCGCATCCCATCGACCAGGCGCCGTCGGTTTTCTGACCTACGACTCACACCTGCCGCAGGCAACACCGACTCGCCAGGTCGAGAATGAATGATCGCAGCGAGATCGGCAGGCCAGTTCATGGGGACGTCGTGGTTCGAGCTGATGTCGAACAGCCGGCGGCCAGGGACGGCATCGACGACGGCACGCACCTCGTCGCGCCGCGAGGCGTAAAAACCATCCTCGGCCAGCACGATCGCCATCGGACAGGTGAGGCGGCCGTACACGTCGACGGCGGGGCTACTTGCAGGACAGCGACCGCCGTGCCGGGAGTCTGGAGGAGGTGCGATTCACCGACGTGGAGCACCTGGACTTCGACCGGTAGCAGCCGCGCCCCGAACAGCCCCTGCGAGCCCCGGGTGTGACTGAGCGCTTCAGTTGACCGGCCTGAGCGTTGTGGGCAGCGGTCGGGCCGTCACCCTCACTACGCCGTCCTCATCAGGGTCGACTGCCCGCAACGGGCATCCGGTGCCGACGCGCTCGGTGAGTTCGGCGCGCAGCGCGGCGAGTTCGGACATGCGTGCGTCGACGAGCCGGATCTTCTCCTCGAACAGCGCGGACAGCGCTTCCGCGGCGTCCGGCGCCGCAAACAGTTCCTCGCCGGTCCGCGCGATCTCCGCCAGAGAGAATCCGAGTGTCTGTGCGGTGCGGACATAGTGCAGCCAGGCCACCGCCTCGGGCGGGAAGTCGCGATAGCCGTTGGCCAGGCGTCGTCCTGCGATGAGACCGACCTTCTCGTAGAACCGAATCGTGTCCCTGGTGGTCCCCGTCTGCGCGGCCAGCTCTCCGATGCGCATCCCCAGCGCCCCCTTCGGATGATGAACTTGACCTTGGACCGTACTCCACTGTTTAGCGTGAGGCGTCACTGACCCACGACCAACCGGAGCCCCGACATGATCCGCCTCCATGCCCCCGCACGCCCCGCCTATCTTCGCGTCGTACGCGCGAGTGCCTGGTACGACCTCGTGATGACCGCGGGGTTCGCGACACCGTGGACGTACACGCTGGTGCACGACGCGCTGTCCTCGCTGGGCACCGCACTTGAGTGGGGTGCCCTGCCCGAACGTGATGTGTGGCAGACCCTGTTCGCGAATCTGATGGGTTCGGTGGTGATCGTCTGGGCCGCACTGCGCATCGTCCGGCCGCTGCCGGCGCACGGACTGTTCGACGGCATCGCGCGCACCCTGTTCTCGGCATGGATGGCGTACGCACTGGCCCACGGTGCCTCGCGCATTCTGTGGCTGTTCCTCACCGTCGAGATCGCGTGGGGGGTCGCCCAGTTCGTGCCCTGGCTGCGGAACCGGCGTACCACCGTCGGCCTTGAGCGCCAGTCCGGCCGACCGGAACGTTCAGTGGCCCACTGAAGTGCTCGGTCACACCGGACGAGGAGATCGATGGAGCAGCACTCCGTTCAGCCTCCGAGGCGGTGTGCGAGGTGGAGCAGATCTGCCAGGTGCAGCACCCGTCCGTCGAATCCTGGGAGGGGGACGTGGAGGGGCTGGGTCCAGTGGGCGGGGATTGCGTCCAGCCCGTAGTACGCCCCCGCGAGGCATCCGGTCACCGCGGCGACGGTGTCCGTATCGCCGCCGAGGTCGATCGCCGAGCGTAGGGCGTCTTCGAAGGTGGCGGTGGTGCGCAAGGCCCAGACGGCCGAGCCCAGGCAGGGCCAGACGGCACCGTTGAACTCGGTCGCCCGATCGGGGTGCCAGTCGGGTGCGAGGACGGTGGTGTAGCGGCCGCGGTGGTCGGGGTGGACGAGGGCCAGGATGTCCGGGAGCGCGGTGAGGGGGTCGGTGTCCTCGAACGTGACGCGGATGAGTTCGTGGAAGATCGCGGTGCCCTCCCAGGCCGCGCGGTCACCGTGGGTGAGGGCAGCGATGCGGCGTGCCGCGTCCACGGTGGCTTCCTGGCCGACGGTCGCGAAGTGGACCGCGGAGGTCGATGCCCGCATCAAAGAGCCGTTTCCCGCTGCTCGTTGGTTGCCCTGGAAATGGACCTGGGCGGCGAGGTCCCAGGGCATGCCGTTGGTCAGGACGTCTTCGGTCTGCAGGCCGATGTCCTTCGGTTCTGCTGCCGCCCACCGCTGGAAGCGGGCGAAGAGGTCCGGCAGATCCAGTCCGCTCCGCTCCAGCAGGGACTCCGCGACCAGGACGGCCATCTGCGTGTCGTCAGTGGCCTCGCCGGGGTCCCAGCCGCCGCCTCCGCACATCTCGCCACCGGCACCGGGCGCGGGAAACCGCGCGGAGAATGCTCCCGGGGGACCGAACTCGAAGGGGCCGCCCAGCGCGTCACCCACCGCTGAACCGACGACCGCGCCGGCGACCCGCTGAATCCGCTTCATTCGCGAAGGTTATCCGCGCCGCGCCGCGCCGACGGCCGCACGGCCCTATTTCCTTCCTCGGCTCCCCGAACCATCGGCGGGGAATGTGTCTCGTCTACGGAGGTGCACCGCCTGAGCTGATTTCACCGATCCGAACCTGGACCGATTACCCGGCCAAGGCCGTGTGACGAGCCACCAGCGCGTTGTCTTAGGCATCCCCCTACTGCTCATCGATGATGCAATTCCATCCAGCGCAGCAGTTTCCGCAATCGCATGCGAGTTGTATTGGCCCGGCATCGCTGTGATGAATCAGCCCGTCACCGACACGGCGTCGGGCGTCATCGCGCCGTCACAGCGCCATCTTCAAGGGTTCACGCGCGTGTCCACACTGAGTTTGTCTCACCCCCGTGTTTACTTTCCGGCAGATTGTTGCCCCACGTCATGGTCCGCTGACTAGTACGGCTGAAGGGGCTGGACTATCCGTTGTGTGCTTCGAGCTCGGTCGCCAGCGTCTGTTGGGTGGCCGCCCACGACGCCAGGAGCGCTAGATTGTCAGCGGTCGGTGTGCCCGCGGCTGCGGTGTAGATGTTGAGGTGCAGGCCGGGTTCGGCGGGCAGTTCCAGGGACTCGACGTCCAAGTCGAGCTGGCCCACGATCGGATGGTGCACACGCTTGCGGCCGGACCGGTGCAACCGCACGTCCTGAGATGCCCACCGCTGCCGAAACAGCTCACTGCACGTTGACAGTTCGCCGACCAGGGCGATCAGCTCCTCGTCGTGCGGATTGCGGCCGGCTTCCATGCGTAGCTTCGCGGCCGCGGCACCGGCGACTTGGTCGTAGTCGACAAAGAAGTCTCTGGCCGCCTCGGGGTTCAGATAGACGAACCGCGCTGTGTTCGCGGGCCGTCGTGGGTCGGCCAGCACCGGTGAGTACAGTGCGCGAGCGAGTTGATTCATGGCGAGCACGTCATAACGGCCGCTAGCGATCCAGGCCGGCGCATCGGAGATCGCGTCGAGCACCTGCTGCAGTGTCGAGCGCACCGTCACGGCAGGTCTACGCCGGCGTGGGCCGCTGGGCGTCCTTGATTGGCGGGCGAGGTGGAACAGGTGGTCGCGCTCGGCCTCGTCGAGTTGCAAGGCAGAGGCCAACGCGTCGAGCACGCCATCGGAGGCGCCGGCGAGGCTGCCGCGTTCCATGCGTACGTAGTAGTCGACCGATACCCCCGCCAGTAGCGCGACCTCCTCGCGGCGCAGACCTTTGACCCGACGGTTGCTGCCGTAAGCGGGCAGGCCGGCCTGCTCGGGTGCGATGCGGGCGCGCCGTGAGCTGAGAAATTCCCGGATCTCGGTGCGTAGATCCATCGCGGTTATCTCCTCACCGTAAGCCCGTCCCGCAGCCTAATGGATACCCGATGCGGTCGTTGCGGTACCGCCGTCCACCGGGATGATGGTGCCCGTGAGGTAGGACCCGGCCCGGCTGGCGAGAAACACGGCAGCACCCGCCATGTCGTCGTCGCGGCCGAGCCGGCGCAGGGGGGCCGACGCCGCGACCGTGTCGCCGATGGCATCGAGCGTGGACGCCGTCATCTGCGACGGGAACACTCCCGGTGCTACCGCGTTCACCGTGACGTGCTGTGGGCCCAACTCCCTGGCAAGTACCCTGGTGAGTTGATGGAGTGCCGCTTTGCTGCTGGCGTACGAGTAGTTGGGCGACGGGGCGACGTGGATGGCGGCGATGCTGCCGATGTTGATGATCCGTGCGGGATCATCGGCGGTGCCCGCCTTACGAAGTGCCGGGAGCAGTGCCTGCACCAGCCAGAACGGCGACTTGAGGTTGAGGTCGAGCACTTCGTCCCAGGCATTGTCCGGGAAGGTCGCCAGCGGCTCGCGCCACATCGCTCCCGCGTTGTTGACAAGGATGTCCAGGCGTTCCGAGTCGCCCTGGACAAGATCAGCGAGGCGCTGACACTCGTCGTGCCTGGACAGGTCGGCGGGGATTGCTCGCACGTCGCCGAATTCGGACAGTAGACGCTGTGCCTCCGCGCACGTGTCTGCGTTGCGTGAGCTGATGACGACGCGGGCGCCCGCCTGGAGAAGGCCGCGCGCGATCATCATCCCAATGCCTCTGGTGCCGCCAGTGACAAGGGCGTACTTTCCCCTCAGGTCGAAAAGTTCTGAGTGAGTGGTGAATTGGTTGTCCGCCATTGGTATCCGTCCGTTCTGTCGTGGAAGAATGCGCCTTACACGGTCGCGCATTCGGGGCATGAACTAATGGGGGTAAAGCTGCAGTGCGTGCCCACGGAGCGTTTTCGGCGCTTCCGACTCAACCAGGTTGACAGGCGTTTTGGATGTCTGGGAGACCCTGATGATCCAGGTACTGCGAGAGCCCCCTTGCCTGGTGCGCTGACTCACCCCGCTGACTCACCCCGGACCCACCGGCTTGATCCCCGGTCGATCGTTTCGGAGTCGTGCCGGCCGTGCCGGGGCTGAATTGCGGATTCGGGCATGGAGTGGCCGCTGGTCTGCCCAGCTCTTCCGCTTTGTCCACAGGTCTCGGGCCCTTTCGGGCAGGTGCGGGGGGAGGCGGCGGGCGGAGCGGGCCAGGCGGGCAGGCACCTTGATCAGGCGGTCACGGATGGTGGCGGTGGTCGCCCTGGCACGGAACGCGGAGGCCGGGGCGCCGGCGGCGCGGGCCAGGTTGTGTGCCAGGGCCGCCTGGGCGAGCCACGCGGCATTTGGCCTGGAAATGACCGGACGGCGCGTGGGCGAAGCCGCTGTTCTTGACATCAGCGATCACCTGCTCGACGACAGCGTGCCGGCGGTGATCACGCTCGCCATCCCTCAAGGCGATCGGAGAGTCGGTGAACGCGGCATGGTAGCGCCAGGTGTCGAAGAGCGTGCGGCGCCCGGCGGGGACGGCACCGGCGCTCCGGCGCTTGACGAGGCGCACGATCAGCCGGTCGATGACCTGCTGTTTCTTCGGCGTGGAAATGAAAGCGCTGTAGACGATCCCGGCTGTCTCGGCGTCGGAGATCCAGCACTGGCCCTCCTCGTCCCAGACCGCTTGGGGACATTTGATCGGTGTCCAGGTGTCCTCGTCGATGCGGGCGATGGTGGCCCTTGACGGAGGGGTTCATCCGCATGGTGATGGAGAAGCGGGCACCCAGGGCCCGGCAGGCGTTGATGACGTCGGCGCCGTGGAACGCGGAGTCCGCCCGCAGCACCAGCAGGCCGCCGGCGCCGCAGACGCGTGCGGTGCGAATGGTCTCAGCGACGAACGCTGCCGCCCGGGGCGCGGAGGGTTCGAGGGCCCCTTGCGCAGCCTGGTGGCGGCGATCACGAGGGCGGACAGGGGTGTGGAGACGACGCCGAGCAGTGCATTCAGGCCCTTGACCTTGCTGTATCCGTAGCCGACGCCCTGTTTGGCGTAGCCGTGGTTGCGGCGGATGGTGTCGTAGATGTCCACGTATGCGGCCTGGTCCGCGCCGGGCAGCAGCGGGGTGTGACGGGCCAGTTCGGGCAGGAACCGGCGGCTGCGGCGTGCAGTTGCTTCACATGCCCGTGGGTGAAGGAGTCGCGGGAACAACCCCAGCGTGGACGGGGGCCCGCACTCCGGAACACAGGGGCCCATTGCACCGTGCCGCAGCCCGTCCATGTCGTCGATACTGTCGGCGCCCGCGGCCACGCCGCCCACCAGCGACATCAGTGTCGCCGCAGGGAAGGCGCCGGTGCCGTCCTTCGAGGCGGGCAGCCGGACGTGCTCCCCGACCAGTGCGGGCAGACCGCACCGCTCGGCCGGCCGCACCACCGGCTCCAGCCCGCCGTACGCGATCAGGTTTGGATCATCGAACGCGGGTGAGACCGCCGCCGGAGCAGGGGAAGACTGCATCTCGGCAGTGCCTTGCCGATCGTCGTGCCTGATGTGGTCCTGGAGAAACCCCGTCATCGCAGGTCGCACGGCACTTCTTCGTTTCTGGAAGGACCATCCACCGGCATCAAGCCGGTGGATCCGGGCTGAGACACCCTGGGTCTGAGACACCCGTACAGGTCACACGACGCCGTCCAGCGCGATGGCACGCGATGTCGGGGAACGCGGGTGTCAGGTTGCCACCGGCGCGGGAGCCTACGACCACGCGACTGTCGGCACACCGGCCGATGAGTGACCGGTACTCGTCGTTCTCTAGACTTCCTGATGTCTTCGTGAGACATCAGGCGCCGGCGCATCGGTCACCCCGCCGCAGTGATGCCGCCAGGGATGAGGCCATCCCGAATACGCAGGTAGCGCACCGGGTGCCGACTGCGGTCTACCGCCGTGTCAGCGCGTACCTCGGCGACGGGGCCCGGCTGGACGGTGACGTACCGGAGCTTGTTCCCGGAGCCCCATCCAGAGCTGATCTGTATCCCCGTCCACGGACGCTCGGGCCCGCCGGGGGCCCGGCGCGGCCCCCGGCTAGTGTCGGCGCCGCGCTACGGGGCCCGGAGGGGTGCGGCGAGGGCGAGCGGCAAGGGGAACTCCACCCGCCAAGGGTGACTCGGCACTCTGACGGGGACGGCACGCTGCGACTGATCGTCTTCATGTGAGCGGCCACCTGCGCCACACTTACCCTCGGTGGTGGCGCCTGGCTCTCAGGTCTGCTGGAGCGGTGCTGAGGCGCGATCCAGATTTTTCGGAGTTCGGCGGTCCGAGGATGTCGAGAACGTGTCACCGGCTCCGTCCCAGGGACATCGGCGGCCACCACCGGCCGTACGAGGAAGAAGGAGAAATCAGCATGGCGATTCAGCGGATGGACAACGTCGGCATCGTCGTCGAGGACATGGACGCCGCCATCGCGTTCTTCGTGGAACTCGGTATGGAGCTGGAGGGCAGGGCGGAGGTCGAGGGCCTCGTCGCCGACCAGTGCACCGGCCTCGACGGCGTCCGCTGTGACATCGCGATGGTCCGGACCCCGGACGGTCACAGCCGACTCGAGCTGGCGAAGTACCGCAGCCCCGCGGTGATCAGCGCCGGTCCGCGCAACCGGCCGCACAACATTCTGGGCACGCACCGCGTCATGTTCGCCGTCGACGACATCGAGGACACTGTTGCCCGCCTGCGGCCTCACGGCGCCGAACTCGTCGGCGAGATCGCCCGGTTCGAGGACAGTTATCTGCTCTGCTACCTCCGCGGCCCGGAAGGCATCATCGTCGGACTGGCCGAGCAACTGAGCTGAGAAGGAGAAACCGAACCATGCGGCCGAATCGAGGTTGTGAACCGTCCGATCAGCCAGGAGCTGCTGGCCCGTGACGTGACCCACTTGGCCTACGTCGCCAAGGTCGGAACCCCGGACAAGGTACCGATCGCCTTCACCTGGAACGGGTCGCACATCGTCATCTGTACGACGAAGAACGCGCCCGGACTCCCGTGGCCACCCTTACGCACAGGCTGCTGAAACGACGGCACCAGTAGGTGGGACACATCTGAGTGTCTGGAGAACCGTTGTCAACGAACGGTGGACCGTCCGAGTGAGCGGACATCTCAGTTCTTTGCACGCGGGCAGTTGATCTCCCTGCCCGCGTACGACTGTTCGTCCCTCGAATGGGATGTGTGAGCGTTGGGGCCTGTTGCGCTGGCGGTGTGATGGGGGATGTAGCGTCGCAATGGTGAGACCGCTGACTGACACCACCACCGACCAGGCGCCGGCTGATCCGGCCGCCACCGACGACATGCTGGCCACTCAGCCCATCGGATACTGGAGTGGCCTCGCCCACGCGGCCGTGACCGGGCATCTGCGTGACGCCATGGCCAGGATCGACGTCACGCAGCCGCAGTACTGGGTGCTGAACCGGGTGAACGCCGGGCCCGCGGCGCCGAGTCGCGAGGAGGCCGTCATTCAGCTAACGCCCCTCGCGGACGGGCCGCACGAGATCGCTCGTGTGATCGACCAGTTGGTCCACCGCGGCTGGCTCCGGATCGACGCCGGGCAGCGCCTGCAGCTCACCGAATCTGGGGAGGCTGCCAGGGTGCGGTTGCGCGAGCTGGTGACCGAGCTGCGTGCCGTGGTCCACGAGGGCATCAGCGACGAGGAGTACGTGGCCACGCTCAGGGTGCTGCGCAGGATGGTCGCCAACGTCGAGGACAACGGGGGCTCCTAGGTTCTGCCTCTTCGGTCAGCCGATGAACTCGTCGAGGAGAAACGCTCTGGCCTGGCTGGTCCAGTGGGACGATCCTGACCTGCTCGGGCGGCTGGCTCCGGCAGACGACCGAGGTGCTCGATGACCCGCTTGCGCAGGAGAAGGTAATCGTCCCCAGCGACGCAGGGGGCCCGGCGGGCGCTCGACGACACGGGCCTCGGCGACGGACTCGCGCCGCTGGAACTGGCCCGCCAGTCACGGATAGCCGGGCGAGTCCGCATCCCCACGCGTGGGGCGCGTGTCCCGTTCAGCGGAGACCAGCGGTTTGCCCGGCGAACGGGGCCTCGTACAGTCGCGCGTACGCACTGTCGGCGGGGGCGGTCGGCCGTGGCGTGGCGGCAGTCCAAGGGGGTCCGAGAACAGCGGCAGCGAGGTTGTGGCCGATTGTCGGCCCAAGTCCTTCACCGACCCTGCCTCTGCGCGGCTGTCGTCGATCGCCTCACCTTCAACGGCACCATCATCGAGACGGGCACCGACTCCTACCGTCTCGCCGACAACCCGAGCCAGAGCCGAAACAGGGGCCGGCTGACCTCCACAAGTCCGGTTTCAGAGTCCGCCGCCCCGTCGACGGCGGGCTGCCGACGGGGCGGGTGAGGGATCCGCCTCATTGTTCATCGTGGTCGTCGTTCCCCTCGGCGGCATCCACGAACTGATCGCGCCCCGCAGCTCACACCCCTACCCGGACTCGTCAGGACGATGGTCTCCGCCTCGCCAAGGACTTGGGGACCCGCCCCGAGCAGCTCTCGATCAGAAGTCCCCTGGGGCAACTCGTGGACCGGCGTGTCCTTCAGCTCCGAGTGGCTGCTGGACCTCACCCCGGCGGAACTCGCCCGGACGAGCGATGAGCTTGAGCGATGGCCCGACGCTGGCGGGAGCAGGACAAGGCCGCCAAGCCGGCCGCCGGGCCCCGCCCCGGTGAAGCGGAGGGCGCCCGCCCTCACACCCGGCGCCGTGGCACCCCGCGCTAGGACCATGGGTGGCAGCCAGCCCTTGCGGCCCGAGGTCCTGGCAGCGGCCACCTGGTCGTCGGCGTAGTCGAAGAACTGCTGGAGCTCCGCCTTGGCCAGGGCAGGCCGTCCGGGACGGCCTTCGTACTCGGCCCGCTCCGGGCCGACCTGCTGGCGTCGCCTGGACCGGCGGCAGAAGTCAGGAGTCTTCGCCCGGCTGCACCGGGTCCTGCTCCCGGAGCTGAACGCGGCCGACTGGGACAGACACCGGTCCGTCGTCGGCCGACCGCCGGAAGACGGGCAGCAAACACCACCTGATCTGCCGCGGACGTGGCACCCCGCTCAAGGTCATCACCACCGCGGCCAACGTCAAAGACGTGACCCAGGCTCTCGCCCTGGTCGTCGGCATCCCCGTGCCGCGGGCCGCCTCGGCCAGCCCTACCGGCGACCGAAAGCCCTGCTCGGCGACCTAGGCTACGACTCCAACGCCCACCGCGACGAGCTGCGTCGTGGACGGCTCCTGCCCGTCATCCTCCGCAGGGGATCACCGAACATCAAGGCCCTCGGCAAGCTCCGCTACGTGGTGGAGCAGACCCTTCGCCCTGCTCCACACGTCAAACGCTTTGCCGTCCGCTGGGAGCGCCGTACGCAACTGCACGACGCCTTCGTCCTTCGCCTGCAGTCTCATCTGCTACCGACGTCTCAAGAAGGCCCGCTCCTGATCGGATCCCGAGCGATCACGCGCCGCGCAGTACCTCGAGAGACCCTGGGCTACTGGTGCGGCACCTGCCTGGTTGCGGTCGGCTCCGTAGCGTCTGTCTCGGCTGCGGTGAGGATGAGCCGTCCTTCAACTCGTGTTTCGACGACATGGACCAGCAGCGCGCTCGCGTCGTCAAAGCGTAGGGTGAAGTACGGATCGAGCTGTCTCAGGAGGTTGAAGTTCTCCCTGTGCTCCGCGGCCGGGGGAGGCTCGGGAGTCGCCTCGCACGTCCAGTTGTCTCCGGTGACCCGGACCGTGACCCGTACAGGAAGCCTGCCCAGGCACGTTGATCGATTGGCCCACCACTCAAGCGTCGCGGTGCCCTCGTAGCGGTCCATGGTCCAAGTGTCGCGGGGGAGGAGGCGGCCCTGTGCCGACGGTGCGGCGCCGGGAGTCGCAAGATCGTGTTACGAGCTCATAGGGGCTGGGCCGTGATCGTGTATGCGCTATTCGGATCGGCGGCGGATGGCTGAGAGGAGGCGCCGCATGCCAACCAGGTGCCCGCTGGTCCCGATGACCAGCCGTTGGTAGATGCCGTCGGCCAGGCCGGGAAACGCGGCTCGACTTTCGGCGCGCAGCCGTGATCGACACGGACCGACATCTTCGAGGCGAAAGATCAGGGCGTAGGACGAGAAACGATGGCGCCCCTCAAGGACCCGCTCCCGTCCCGGGACGACAGCGACCACCCGAAAGCCGGGCAACGTCGAGCCTTCGGCCATGGGCCGTGGCCCAGAGGCTGTGCAGTCGGCGGATCCCACCCATCTCGCGTAGCCGGCCATACCAGGACCCGAGAAGGATCGGTCCAGTGTCTCGCCCAGACTGTGCCGGACGTCGTCGATCCCCGCCGCAATGACCGTCGCGTGCTCATCGATGTACGGCAACGAAGCGATTGGCATCAAAGTCTCCGTGAGGACCGGTCCAGGTTGGTGCGATTCGTTCTCAGGGGAGTTCCTGATCACGCCATGAGGTCGTAGTCGTGCCGGTCAGGGGTGAGACGGAGCCGTTGGTGTACGCGGGCGAGGTGACAGGCGAAGTAGACGTCGCCCCGATCCGGCGTAAGGCGTACTTCATGGCCCTCACTCTGTTCGGGGCGGTCAGGGGATGTTGATGAACACGGCAGAGATATGAACGTACTGTTCTCCGCGGTGAGAGTCGCCGGTCCGGTACTGCGGCACTGGCCGCACTGCTACGGATGCAGAACGCCTCCTCATTTCGTAGCTCGTGCTCACCCCGACGAGCGAAAGGGAACTGATGTCCTCTCATCCGGTGCTCCCCGTCCTGGACCAACTGGCACGTGTGATCGGCGCGTCGACCCCTGAGCAGGACACGGCGCCGACACCGTGCGCCGATCTCGACGTGGTCTCGCTGCGCCGGCACCTGCTCGGCGGAATCGGGTACTTCACCATCATCCTGGCCGACCCGGACGGCGACCAGCGGCCGGATCCGCGGGCCTACTCCGGTCCCGACGAGACCGGAGTCCTGGTTGAGGCGATCGGGGAACTGTCGGCGGTCGTGTGTGGGGCACTGGCCGCCGGCGTTGAAACGGTTTCTGTGCGGGCGCCCGCGCTGGGTGGCACGTTCCCCGGTGACTACGTGCTGAGCATGCTGGTCGCCGAGACCGTGGTGCACGGCTGGGACGTCGCCCGCGCCACCGGTCAGGTCTGGCAGCCCGACTCCGCGGCGTCGGAGCAGGCGCACGCACTGCTCGCCGACCAGATCAAGCCGGAGTACCGGGGCAGCGCGGGCATGCCGTTCGCCCCCGAGGTGCCGGTGGGCCCGGACGCCCCGGCACTGGACCGGCTGCTGGGCTTCGCGGGCCGATCACCGGACTGGACGCCCACGCTTGTCACCAAGGGCGGTTGACCAAGGCCGGGGCGACCGCGACATCCTCGCCGAACGGATTGTTCTCATGGAGCGGCGCTTCCCGCCAGAGCTGCCCAACCCCGGTCACGTCACCGAGCAGTAGCCGCGGGCACCGATCCGGCGGATCCACGCGCCTTTCCCTCCTGGGTCCCGGTCTTGCCGATGTCTCACGGCGTTTCGGGGTGGCAGACGTCGCAGGCCTCACTGCCCGGTAGTCCAGCAGCGTCCGGGCCTGGCCGCTGGTGACGGGGGAGACGTTCCGGCTGGCGGGTACTCAGCAGTCGTGCCGGTGGATACGGACCGGCGGCGTACCGCCGGGCTCGACGCCGACCCGGATCCGCTCGACCGTCAGAGGTTCGGTGGCTGGTGGTGGTGAGGGCGGAGGAGGAGGCCGCCGGCTGGTACGGGCCCGGACGAGTGCCGCGCAGTTCCTGCGGCCCGGCACACCCTCGTACAACTGGCCGGGGACGGGCGCCACGTGCGTGGCGGGCGCGGTGGTGATGATGTCGTACGGCTCAGCCGCCACGTCCTGGTCCCGGAGTTGCACCGTGCACCACAAGGTGACCGCGCACTCGTACATCCACCGGCCGCCCGCCGTCTGCCACCTGCTCAGGAGCCCGCCCGTCAGCTCCTGCCCGCCCGCGAACCTGATCCGTACGGCGGCTCGCTGCCGGGCTGGAAGCGCCCCGCCCGCCGATGCCGCTCATGGGCTACGCCCACCGGGGCGAGGCGCGGGATGCGGCGGCTGTCCTGCGGCCGGGAAGGCCAGATGCGTTCACGACGCGCGGGCTTCGCGCTCAGCGAGTGCGGCGGCGGTACGCGCGGCCGGACGCAGTTCGGCGCGCAGGGCCGGCGACCGGCCGGGCTCGCCCGTGAGAGAGGGGTGGTGGGCGATGACGTCCGACAACTGCAGCAGACGCCGGCGCAGCACCGTGGTCCCAGGACGCGATGCAGCGAGGGCTTCGTAGGTGCGGTTCCACTCCCACTGCGCCCGGAGCAGATCCTTCGGGGAAGGTAGGTGATGCCATAAACGGCAGTAGATCAGATGCTCGATTTTCTCGTCATGTCTGCACGCGTACGGTCCGGCGGCGTTGTGTGACTGAGCGCTTGCTGCGCCCTGACTCCCAGGTGGCTTCGAGTCGTCCGGATCGCGCATGATCGAATCTCTGTGGCTTCGACGGTGGGGCGGTATGGATGTGAGGGACTGGCGGACTGATCCGGCGTTCGAGATGTGCCGGGCTCTGGTGGATGGGGTGGACCCGGCCTTGTTCGCGGGAGGTCTGTTCGACGTCCGGGCTGTGGCGGCGATTATCCGGCCCGAGACCATCGACGGAGCCATCCTCGACGACCTTCCGTGGGGGAACTTTCCTCATGGGGACGAGGCCCGGGAGGCCGTTCGCCTGCTGCTCAGCGGCGATGGACCCGCCTGCGACGCGATGGGTGTGCTGATCGGCACGTGCGCCGACGACAGCCGGGCCGCGGCCGCTCTCGCCGTACCGTTCCTGATCCAGATCGCGACCGACCCTCACCATCCACACCGCGCCGACGCCCTCGGCGGTCTCGCCGCCCCGGCCCGCGCCCGTCACTTCGGTACTGCCTCCCGCGACGAACTCCTCCTCCACCGCTCCGGTCCCCAGCACGACGTCCTCGACGACTACGACGACTACGGCGTCGAGGTGACCGGCTACCCGGCGGGCTGGTCGGTGGCCGCCGCCCGAACCGCGATCACCGCCGGAACCCCCGTGCTCCTGCCTCTCTTCAACGACTCCGACCCCGCCATGCGTATCGGCGCCTCCTATGCTCTCGCTACCGCGGCTGACCCTGGCCGTACGGTCCGAAGCGCCTTCGCCACCCGGTTCGCCAAGGAGCAGGATCCCCTGACCCTGGCAGCCTTGGTTCTCGCCACCGCAGAGACGACACGCGCCCACTCTCACCGGCCGGACACCGCGTGGATCCGTGAGCTGTGGCAGGACCGGACACAGGTCCCCGAAGTCCGCCTGGCCGGCGCGATCGGCTGGCTCTGCCTTACCGACCAACCTGCCCCGGACGCCCTGCGGACCGCCGTTGACGCTCTGGCCACCGCAGAGCGCGCCCGCGCCATGGACGTTCTGCCCTGGATGACCGCTGCCGGATGCGGCGAACCGGGACTTCTACGCTGCCTCCGCCGCATGCTCCGCCCCGAAGAGCCCGAACCGAACGACGACCCCTGGGCCCTACTGCCCTGAACGACGCGCGGCCGGCCTTCCGTTATTCCGTCCGCGCACCGGCCCGCGTCTGTGCATCGCAGTTGTCCGTCGGGGCCAACTACGTTGCTTAGAGGTCGCGCAGATAGGCGTGTGGTCATGGGGGGCGGTTCGGGCGTTCGTCCCAGCGGTGGCTGGTCCATGTCTGACGGATCAGGCTACGCACGGTGATGATTGTGTCGGCGAGGTCGAAGAAGGCGTCGATGACGGTGGTGCGGCGCTCGTAGCAGCGGGCGAGGCGGCAGAAGGCGTTCTGCCAGGCATGGGTGCGCTCCACGTGCCATCTCTGGCTTGCCTGGATCGGTGCCTTCTCGCCCTTGTGCGCGATCTGGCCGTGCAGGCCGCGTTCGTCGAGCAGGGCGCGGGTCTTGTCCGAGTCGTAGCCGGCGTCCAGGTGGACGGTGATGTGGTCGGGCAGGGGGCCGAGGTCGTTCAGACGGTCCAGGGTCGGTGCGAGCAGCGGGGAGTCGTGGCGGTTGGCTCCGGCCAGGACGCGGCCCAGTGGAATGCCGTAACCGTCTGTCATGCCGGAGCGTTTCATGCCCTGTTTGCCGCAGTCGACCGGGGAGCGGCCGGCGGCTTCTCCGCCGCCGGGGGCTTTGGTGATGGAGCCGTCGACGGCGATCCGGTCGAGGAAGAGGCCGACGATGCGATCGTAGGAGGCCAGCGCGATCTGCTTGAACTCGGCGAATATGCCGAGCCGGATCCACTCGTTACGGCGGTTGCGGATCGTGGTGGCCGAACAGGTTGTGCCGGCGATGGCCTGGTAGGAGCAGCCGAAGCGCAGGAGCTGGAGCAGCTTGTCGAAGACGATCCGGTCGCTGATGCGTGGGCGGTGGCAGTCCAGCGGGTGGTCCGGGTGGTACTCCCGCCGCTCGGGCAGCAGGGCCGCGAATTGGCCCCAGAGCGGTTCGGTCAGCCATGATGGCAGTACAGGCGCAGGTCTCCCCGTTGATCACAGAGCGTCGCAACTCCATGATCGCCAGGATCTGTGCCTGTCTTGCTGCCGGAGTACCGCTACCGGACCTATCTGCGCGACCTCTGAGTCGCACCGTGCAGTCGGCCGGCTTCCGTGACCGTCAACTTGGCCTGTTCACGCAGACGCCGGAGTTCCGCTCCCAGGCGTCGCTGCCGGATGGTGGGCGGGAGCTATCGCCGCAGGACCCTGCCCAGGAGTCGTTCGATTACGAACAGGAGTTGCACGACCTCGTACATGACATCGCGCCCCGGTTCTTCGCCGTGGTCGTGGAGTACCGCGACGGAGAAGGGGACATCGGCCGCGATGCCGCGGTTGTCGCCTGGGGGATGGCACAAGAGAACGGAGTCGCCGAGGTGACACGGATGGACGGCGGAGGCCAGTTGCGCCTCGCGGCGCCCGAGAACGTGAAGCGGTACTTCGGTCGGGCAGACGGGTGTTCACCACGGATCGTCTGGCTGGCGCCCGTAGGGGTGGCTCAGAACAAGAACGCTCGTGCCGCCTGAGCGCAGCCCGGACATACGGGAGGGCCGGACGGACTCCAGCCCTCGCGTATGACCACCACAACGTGTGAACAGAAGCCGTACGGACCATCGAGTGGCCCCGCATGCACGCGGCCACGACTGCCGAACGGGCCCCGTCCGACAGGCCACTTATGAAGAAGGCCGCGAAGGCGTCGGCCCACTTCGTCAAGCAGCACGCGGCGACGATCGCCTCGGTCGCGGTGGGCGTGGTG
Source organism: Streptomyces sp. NPDC087310 (assembly GCF_044744405.1). Taxonomy (NCBI): domain Bacteria; kingdom Bacillati; phylum Actinomycetota; class Actinomycetes; order Kitasatosporales; family Streptomycetaceae; genus Streptomyces; species Streptomyces sp. NPDC087310. Next base: position 570,616 of record NZ_JBIUYF010000007.1, read on the forward strand.
GTCTTCGCGGGCTGCACCGCCGCCACGGGCGGCGTGGGCGTGATCGGCTGCGCGGCCCTGGCGGGCGCGGCGGCCAACGGCGTCGGCTACATGATGAGCGACGGCCCCAAGTCGGTCGGCGGCTTCCTCGGCTCCGTAGCGGTAGGCGCGGCCACGGGCGCCCTCGGCGGCGCGGCGGGCGGCCTGGCGGCGGGGGCCGCCGGGCGTCTGCTGGCGGGCGTGGGCGGCCGGGTCGTCCAGGGCGCGGCCCAGGGCACGGCGGGCGGCGCGGCGGAAGGCGCGGTCGGCTACGGCATCTCGTGCGCCTCGTCCGAGGAGGGGTGCAGCGTCAGCGGCGCCGCCAAGGTCACCGCGATAGGCGCGGCGACGGGCGGCATCTTCGGCGCGGCGGCCGGCAAGTTCGCCACCCGCAACGCCTGGACCCAGGCCTACAAACTCAAGCCCGGCCAGAAACTCCAGAACGACGCGGGCGACCCCGATGAACTATTTCGCGAGATCGCGACCGTGCATATTAAGCTTGCCAATCCGAAGACGTTTCACTGGTGGCATCACGCGGTCCCCAGCAAGGGACGGTGGCAGGCGCGGGAAACCCCGGTGATGCGGGGGAGGTTCACGGGGCAGCGCGTGGTCCAGGCGGCAAGGGACTGTCCTCGGTGGTGCCGGCCTGTGGGCTGCACTCCGGCGTCAGGTTCCGGCCTTCTCCTCTCAACGCCAGCCGCGGACCGTGCGGCGGCGGCCTCCACCGTCTCCTGAATTCTGCCGCCCCGGGGATCGTGGTGGTAGTGGGCGTGGCCGTCACCAAAGAGTGGACATCGGTCCTCGACCTGACTTTCGCCTTCGGCGCCCCGCCGGCCGGCGCCCCGGTCGGCCCTGATCGCCGGCCTCTACCCGTCCTGCGTGCGGCCCGCATGGAACCGGTCGACGCCCTCCGCGCGCCGTCGTAACGCGTGGGAAGAGGTGGAGGCAGCTAATGATAGTTGACTACCGATACGAGGTGGGGTTGACTGGTCAATAATCGATAGTCAGGTATCGTTTAGCGGTGTCGATGTCGCGGCCGCACAAGGAAATGCGAGGAAAGTTACGATGAGTAACATCGATGCGAGGGCGCAGGCAGAACCAGTCCGGCCAGTGCCGTTCGACCCCGAGCTCGCGACCGCGCTCGCAGCCGTGCAGGAGTTCATGCCCACCGGGGGCCTGAAGCTGGGGAGCATCCCGGACCGGCGGCTGCTCGCCGGCCAGGCGCCCACGCCTTCGCACGAGGAACTCTCCCTGGACGGCACCTATCGCGTCGAGGAGCGCCAGGTGCCCGGCCCGCAGGGTGCGCCGGACATCAAGCTGCTGATCTGCCGGCCCGCGGAAGCCCGGACGCCGACGGCTGCCGTCTACCACGTCCACGGCGGCGGCATGATCATGGGCGACAGTCGGACCTTCCTGCCCGAACTCCTTTCAACGGTGCGGGGCATGGGGATCGCGGTCGTATCAGTGGAGTACCGTCTCGCCCCGGAAACCCCCCACCCCGGTCCGGTCGAGGACTGCTACGCGGGGCTCGTCTGGACCGTGGAGCACGCCGACGAGCTGGGGATCGACCCTGCGAGAGTCGTGATCGCCGGCGGCAGCGCGGGCGGCGGGCTGACCGCCGCGGTGGCATTGCTGGCACGGGACCGCGGCGGCCCGGAGCTGACGGCACAGATGCTGATGAGCCCGATGCTGGACGACCGCAACGACTCGTACTCCGCGATCCAGATGGCCGGCCTGGGCATCTGGGACCGCGCCGAGAACCAGGTCGGCTGGACCGCACTGCTCGGCGACGCCGTCGGCGGCCCGGACGTCTCTCCTTACGGGGCACCCGCCCGGGCGACCGACCTGTCCGGCCTGCCGCCGACGTTCATCGATGTCGGCGCGGCCGAGACGTTCCGCGACGAGGCCGTCACCTACGCCGGCCGAATCTGGCAGGCGGGCGGTCAGGCGGAGCTGCATGTCTGGCCCGGAGTGTTCCACGGGTCTCTCGGATTCGCCCCACAGGCACGGGTCTCGCAGGACACCTTCGCCGCCTACCGCGCGTGGCTCCGCCGCGTCCTCGCCCTCTGAGACGCCTTCACGTGCCGACCGCACCGGCCTTGGCAAGGTGCCAACAGTAGGCCGGCGCGGGCCTCTGTTCCCGATCCCCGCTCGCAGGAGCCCCCTCATGACCAGCCCTCCGCCCACCACCCGAGCCAGGGGCATCATCGTCACTCTGGCGCTCGCCGGCATCGTGGCCTCGGTCATGCAGACCCTGGTGGTGCCGCTGCTCACCGAGCTGCCCAGGATTCTTGGCACCAGCTCGTCCAACGCCTCCTGGGTGGTGACCGCGACGCTGCTGACGGGCGCGGTGTTCGGCCCGGTCGGCGGGCGCCTCGGCGATATGTACGGCAAGCGGCGCATGCTGCTCGTGTGCTGTGCCCCGCTGATCATCGGCTCGGTGGTGTGCGCGCTGTCCTCGTCGGTCGTTCCGATGATCGCGGGCCGCGGCCTGCAGGGCATCGGGATGGGCGTCGTGCCGCTCGGCATCAGCCTGCTGCGTGACGTGATGCCGGTGGCGAAGCTCGGCTCCTCCATCGCGTTGATCAGCGCGTCCCTGGGCATTGGCGGCGGCCTCGGACTGCCGATCGCGGCCGGGGTCGCGCAGTACGCCAGCTGGCGCGCGCTGTTCTGGGGCGCTGCCGCCCTCGCGCTGGTGGTCACCGCCATGATCTGGTTCCTCGTCCCCGAGACCCCTGCGGGCGCCGAAGGGCAGCGCTTCGACTTCGTCGGCGCCGTCGGCCTCGGCGGCGGACTGGTGTGTCTGCTGGTCGCGGTCTCCAAGGGCGCGGACTGGGGCTGGGGCTCCGGGACCACACTCGGCCTGTTCACCGCCTCGGCGGTGCTGCTGCTCTCCTGGGGCTACTGGGAGCTGCGCACCCGTGACCCGTTGGTGGACCTGCGCACCGCCGCCCAACCGCGGATCCTGCTGACCAACACCGCCTCGGTCCTGGTCGGCTTCGGCATGTACGCCCAGTCGCTGATCACCCCGCGGCTTCTCCAACTGCCCGAGTCGACGGGGTACGGTCTGGGCCAGTCCATGCTGGCCATGGGGCTGTGGATGGCTCCGGCCGGCGTGATGATGATGCTGATCTCGCCGATGGGCGGAAAGCTCACCGCCGCCTTCGGCCCCAAGGTCACGCTCGTCGTGGGCGCCCTGGTGATCTCGGCCGGCTACGCGTTGTCGCCGGCCCTGATGGGCTCCACATGGGGCCTGCTGATTGTCGCCCTGGTGGTCAGCTGTGGGGTGGGCCTGGCGTACGGCGCGATGCCCGCGCTGATCATGAGTGCCGTGCCGACGTCAGGGACCGCCTCCGCCAACAGCTTCAACGCCCTGATGCGCTCGCTGGGCACCTCGTTCGCCGCCGCGGTGATCGGTGTGGTGCTCGCGCAGATGACCACCACGACGGTCGGCTTCACCATTCCGTCGGAAGCCCGCCTCCGTACCGGCATGATGATCGGCTGCGGCGTGGCCCTGCTGGCCGCCGCGGTCGCCGCGGTCATCCCCACCGGACGCGGTCCCGCCACCGCCGCCGGGGAGGAGAGGCCCGAACCGGCGGCGGCCTCCGAAGCGCCCGCTTCGGCCACGTGAGGCACGGCAGAGCGGTGGAGCGGTGGAGCGGTGGAGTAGAGCGGTGCGCCGGAACGGGCCGGGTTGTCGCTCCCTTCCTACTCCGGAACGATGACGGAGCGGACACCTTCGGCCCGGTCGAGCAGTGCGATGCCGTCGTTGACCTCGTCGAGCGATATGCGCCGGGTGACCATCGAGCCAAGGTCCAGCTGTCCGGTCTCGGCCATCCTGATGAAGCGGGGGAAGTCCCGGAGGATCTGGGAGCCGCCCATGACGGAGCCCTGGAGTCGCTTGCCGGAGAAGACGGCCGACATCGCCGGGATCGACAGGACGGTATCCATGGCCGGAGGCATTCCGACGAGCGTCACCGAGCCCGCCGACCGCGCCATGTCGAAGGCCTGGTTCATGAGTTGAGGCAATCCGACGACCTCGAAGGCGTGGTCGACACCGCGCCCGCCGGTCAGGCCACGCACCTGCTCGACCGGGTCGCCCTCGGCCGGGTCGATGGTGTGGGTGGCGCCTGATCGCAGGCTCGACTCCCGGCGACCGGGTGCCAGGTCGATGGCGATGATGACGGACGCGCCGGCGATGCGCGCCCCTGGATCACCGACTGTCCGACGCCTCCGCAGCCGATGACCGCCACCGTCGACCCGGGTTCCACGCCGGCGGTGTGCAGGGCGGCGCCGAGGCCCGTCGTCACCCCGCAACCCAGGAGAGCGAGTTGCTCGTCGGGCAGGTCGGTCCGTACGGTCACGACCGACGCTTCGTCGACGACCATGGCCTCGGCGAACGAGCCGCAGCCACACGCCGCGATCGCCTTCCGCCCGTCGGCAAGATCGAAGCGCGGCACGTAGATCCCCGCCACACGCTCGCAGTGCTGGGACATGGCGTTCGTACACCACCAGCACGCACCGCAGGCGGGGGCCACCGAGGCCAGGACCCGGTCTCCCGCCTTCACCCGGCGCACCTCGGGGCCGACGGCCTCGACGGTTCCGCAGGCTTCGTGGCCGGGCACGACGGGCATGGGCCTGCTGGTGTCCCGCATCATGGTGACGTCGGTGTGACAGATGCCGCTGGCCGTGATGTTCACCAGGACGTCGCGCGGCCCGATGGCGGGCGTAGGCAGGTCCTCGATGACAAGTGGCTCATCGGCCTTGTACGAGACGGCGACCTTCATGGCGCGTCTCCTTTCGGATGCGTGGGGGACGGGCGGTGTGTTCGGCCGGCTATCGGGCGAGGTCGGCGGGGATACCGATGGTGCGGCTCTCGAGGTAGCCCGCCAGTCCCTCGGGGCCGAGTTCACGGCCGAGGCCCGACTCCTTGAAGCCACCGAAGGGAACCATCGGCATCGGTGCGTTGTGGTGGTTGATGGTCAGCACCCCGGTACGTACGCCCCGTGCGGTGGCGAGCCCTCGGGCCGGATCACTCGTCCAGACACTGCCCGACAGCCCGTAGCGGGAGTCGTTGGCGATACGGACCGCGTCCTCGTCGCTGTCGTACGGGATGGCGCACACGACCGGTCCGAAGATCTCCTCCTGCGCGACGCGCATGGCGCTGTGCACGTCACCGAGGACGGTGGGCTCGACGTACCAGCCCCTGGAGAGGTGGCCCGGCCGGCCGCCGCCGCTGACCACCCGGGCGCCCTCCTTGCCGGCCAGTTCGATGTAGCCCTCCACGCGGGCGCGTTGGCGCTCGGCAACGAGGGGACCGACCATGGTGGCGGCATCGTGCGGATCTCCGACAGGTGTGCCGGACGCCGCGGCTTCGGCAAGGGCGAGCGCCTCCGCGTACCGCCGCCGGGGCACCAGGATCCGGGTCTGGGCGGCGCAGGCCTGCCCAGAGTTGTACATGGCTCCGCCCACCAGTGCGGGAATCACCGCCGACAGGTCCGCGTCGTCGAGGACGATCGCCGCCGACTTGCCGCCGAGTTCGAGGGAGACGCGTTTGACCTGCTCGCCGCAGAGGCTCATGATCCGCTTGCCGGCCTCCGTCGACCCGGTGAAGGCGACCTTGTCGGTCCCAGGGTGGGTCACCAGGTGCTCACCCACCTCCCGGCCGCCGGGCACGACGTTGATCACGCCGGCCGGGACTCCGGCCTCGTGCAGCGCCTCGGCGAGGATGTAGTTGCTCAGCGGCGCCTCCGGCGGCGGCTTGAGCACCACGGTGCAGCCGGCCGCCAGCGCCGGGCCCACCTTCCACGCGGCCAGGTTGACCGGAGCGTTCCACGGAATGATCGCGGCGACCACCCCGACCGGTTCGGAGATCACCAGGCCCGCCGACTCCCCTGCCACGACCGAGCGTTCGAACGCGAAGGTCCGGATCAGCTGCGCGTAGTAGTCGAACACCGGGGCCACCATGGCGTGGTGCATGGCGGCATGGCTGACGGCGATGCCCATCTCGTCGACGGAGACCGCGGCGAAGTCGGGGACGCGCTCACGCAGCTTCGCCGCGGCACGCTCCAGCACATCGGCACGCTCACCCGGCGTCAAACGGGGCCAGGGCCCCTCGTCGAACGCGGTCCTGGCCGCCGCAACGGCCCGGTCCATGTCCGCGATCGTCGCCACGGGCACCTCGCCGACGACTTCCTCCGTCGACGGCGAGACGACGCCGAACCGCTCGGCGGACGCCGGCTCGACCCACTGGCCCCCGATGTAGAAGCCGTTCCTGTACATCAGTTGATCGTTCACTGTGCCTCCCGGGCAGACAGATGCACGCGGACGGACAGACCCCGGCCGCGGACGGACATGGAGAGAGCGGAGAGAGAGGTGGGAGCGGGAAGACGACGAACCGCCGGCCCCTCCCGCTGAGGGGGCGTCTTGCCGCTACGCGGGGGATGCGACGCGGTTGGCCGCCTCGTGTGCCTTCAGCCGCTCCAGCAGTTCCTGCAGCGACTTCATCGGCCGGCCCTGCCGCCGGCCCTCTTCGAGGCTGTCGTACATCGCTCCGATGTCCTGCGCGCGGACCTTTCCGCCGTGGTGGAAACGGTTGAACGCCGCGAGGTCCATCGGCCGCATTCCCCGTTCCATGTTGATCTGAACCTTCGCGTTCATACGGGGCCCCATGGCCAGGGCCAGCAGCCTGCCCCGCCAGCCGTTCCGCGGCAGGGTCATGATCTCGCGCTGGGCCGCGCAGGTGAGTTTCCAGAGCTCCTTGTTCTTCGCGACCGTGGCGAAGTCGGGCCAGCCCGCGATCTCCCACGCCGTGTAGAGCGGAAAGCCGATGGTGTTGAAGATGGAGTCCATCTCCCTGCTCATCCGGGCGCAGCGGGAGACACCGGAGCTGTCGTAGAGGGCGGCGAACCGCTTGGCGGCGGCCGGGTTGCCTGTGTCGAGGCGGAAGCCGATCCGGTTCTTCGGATGCCGGTAGCAGATGCCGGCCTGCGCCACCTTCGCCGGGTCTGTCGGCGCGTGGATGGGAAGATTGGCCGCGGACTGATGGGCGAGCATGCCGAGGAACCCGTGCAGCAACCGGTCGTCGGATATGCCCAGGACCTCCAGGAAGTGCTCACGCACACCGATGCCGAAGGCGCTCATGATGACGGTCGCGTCGGACGGGCGGATGAGGTCGCCGAGGGCGCGCAGTGTGGCCGCGCCTCCCTCGGTGCGGGCGGTGTGCCCGTCCAGTGTGATCATGACGAACTCGAAACGCCTGCCCGCCAGTGCGGCGACGTCATCGACGGCGCGGTAACCGGTGAAGGTCTTCAGCGAGTTGTCGTCGTAGCAGTAGAGCTGTTGTGCGGCATCGATGGCGGACCTGTCGAGGTAGGTGATGTCGGCACCGGCCAGGCTGAGGTGATAGCCGATGGGCAGTCCCGTCGCGCCGGCTCCGACGATCAGGATGGAGGGCTTGTTCATGAGAGATCAATCCTGGTTGCTCGTGAGGGTTGGATTGCGGCGGGAGGACTTCTCCGCCCGTGTCGGCCGCGGCTCTACCAGGCGACCGGGAGTTCGCGCACTCCATAGGTGCTCAGGTCCGTCCGGAACATCACTTCTTCCATCGGCACCGCCAGCCGCAGCCCCGGCAGCCTGCGCAGCAGCGTGGGCAGTGCGATCTGCAGTTCCACGCGGGCCAGTGCCTGTCCCAGGCACTGGTGGATGCCGTAGCCGAAGGCGAGGTGCCCGCGGGGGTTGCGGTCGATGTCGAATTCGTCAGGCCGGTCGAAGACGGACGCGTCACGGTTCCCGGCCGGCATATTCATGACGATGCCTTCGCCTGCCCGGATGAGCTGCCCGCCGATGGTGACGTCCTCGATCGCCACGCGCAGGACCACGTCCTGGACGATGGTCAGGTAACGGAGGAGTTCCTCGACCGTGTTGGCGATCAGGGCCGGATCGTCGGTGTCGCGGATCCGGGCGAGCTTGCCGGGATTCCGTAGCAGGGTCAGTGTGCTCAGGCCGATCATGTTGGCCGTGGTCTCGTGCCCGGCGAACAGCACCGTCAGCGCGTTCATCACAACGGTCTCCCGGGTGATGTCACCGGTGGCGACCCGCTCGTGGACCAGCCGGCTGATCATGTCGTCGGCCGGCTCCTTCTCCTTGCGGTCCACCAGTTCCATCCGATAGGTGAAGAGCGCCATGCTCGCCGCCGCCGACTCCTCGGCCGTGGCCCGGTGGGAGATGAGGGTTTCACTGTGTTTCTGGAAGAACTGGTGGTCGGCGTAGGGAACGCCGAGCAGCATGGAGATCATCACGGACGGAACCGGGTACGCGTACCAGTGCACCAGATCCACCGGCTGCCCCTGGCCGATCATCTCGTCCAGGATGCCGTCGACGACCTCCTGGATCTTGGGGCGCAGCCTCTCCATCCGTTTGACCGTGAAGTCCCCGGTGAGCATGCGGCGCAGCCGGGCGTGCTCGGGGTCGTCCATCCGCGGGAAGGCCTGAGGTATCCCCTCTTCGCCCACCTGCGACTTCGGGAAACCGGGACGGGTGACGTCCGCGCTGATCCGCGGGTCACCGAGGGCCTCGCGAATGTCGGCGAACCGGCTCACCATCCATACCGGCTCCCCGTGCAGCATCGCCCGCTGCAGCCCCTCGTTCTCACGCCAGCCGGCCTGCTCCGCGGGCGGATCGAAGGGACAGCGCGCGTCACGCTCACCCGGGAAGGTGGGAAGGCCGGCGTGATCGTTCGCGGGAATCGTGCTGTCGGTCGTGCTCATGGGTCACTCCAATGGTGGTGGGGGGATTACGCGGCGGCGACGGTGTCGAGGGCCTTCGCCCAGGGGCTGCCGGCTGCGATGAGCGCCCGCCATGAGCGCAGGGTCTTCGGCGGTATGCCGACGCCCAGCACTCCGGCAAGCCGGTCTCCCGTGCGGTACGCGACGAGAAGACGTCCGTTGGGTGCGTCGTCCTCGACGACCGCCGCCTCGTCGTGGCCGCGCAGATACCCGTACGCCTGGATCTTCATCTCGTACTGGTCGGACCAGAAGTACGGCACCGGGGCGAACGGCCGCCGCAGGCCCGGTTCTTGAGCGAGCAGGTTCCTGGCGACGGCCATGCCCTGCTCGGCGGCGTTGGTACGGTGCTCGATACGCATCGCCGTTCCGAACAGCGGGTTGTGCCAGCGGGCCACGTCCCCGACCGCGTAGACACCGGGCGCGGCGGCGCTGAACTCGTCGCACACCAGCCCGTTGTCCACGGTCAGTCCACTGCTCTCCAGCCATTCGGTGTTGGGTACCGAACCGATGGCGATCAGTACGTCGTCGGCCGGGATCACACTCCCGTCGGCCAGTGCGACTCCGGTGCCCTCACCGCCGACGGCGAGAACCTCGGCCACCGAGACCTCTGTGCGCAGTTGGACTCCGTGGTCGTCGTGGGACCGGGCCAGCCACTTTCCGGTGTGCTCGCCGACGGCGAGCGCCATCGGAACCGGGGCCGTCTCCAGCACGGTCACGTCCACTCCGAGCCCACGTGCGACAGCGGCCACCTCCGCGCCGATGAACCCCGCGCCGACAATCACCAGCGGCCGCCCCGGAAGGAGTCGCGCCTTCAGCGTCAGCGCGTCGTCCAGCGTGCGGAGCGTGTGCACTCCCGCCACGCCCTCGGGGCCAGGCAGGCGGCGAGGACGCACACCGGTCGCCACGACCAGGCCGTCGTATGCCGACCGGGAGCCGTCGGCCAGTGTCACCGTGCGCGCGGCCACATCCAGCCCGGTCGCTCTTGTGCCCAGGCGCAGATCCAGCTTCAGCGCGTCGATGTCGTCCTTTCCCCGCAGCGGCAGCCTGTCGGGCTGCCACTCACCGGTCAGGATCTGCTTCGACAGCGGCGGACGGTCGTACGGCAGAAGGGGCTCGTCGCCGAGGACGGTGATGGCGCCCTCGTACCCGAAGCGGCGCAGTGCCTCCGCGGTGGCCAGCCCACCGGCCGACGCGCCGACTATCACGATCCTGTTCACGACTCCACCAGGTGGATCGCGGCGGCCGGACAGACCATGGCGGACTCACGGACGGCGTCGTACTGCTCCGGCCTGGGTTCCTCGGCCAGGAGCACCACCATGCCGTCTTCGTCGCGCTGGTCGAAGATGTCGGGCGCGACCAGAACACACTGCCCAGAAGCGACACACTTCGGAACGTCGACTTCCACTTTCATTCGCTTTACCTCCTTCGGTTCTATAAGTGATATGCGGCTATCGATTTGGATTCATCAAACCGCGCCCCTTAGTGATAGTCAACTATCAAAAAATGGTCGACGGTGGCCGCCGTCACCCCGATCGCGTGATTACGGGCTGGGGAACTTCCCGCCCGCGGGACCCCGGACGGCACCGGCGGCCAGTTCCCTGACCCTGGCGGCGGGTACCACCACCCCCGGGGTCTCCAGGAACCAGCGGTACCCCTCTTCCTGACCGGCCCCCTCGGGCGGCTGCCCCGGGAAGTACGGCTGGACGCAGACCGGGGTCTCGGGCTCGCTCCGCCAGCTGTCGGCCAGGGTGCCGATGTCCACGGCGTCGTAGCCGAGGATGTCCAGCAGGCGGGCCACTTCGGCCTTGGCCGCGGTGTCGTCGCCCGCGACGGGCAGGGCGCTGCGGTCGGCGGCGGCGGAGGGCCGGGCGCTGGTGAAGAGGCGGTGGAAGTCGATGTTGTTGAACGCCTTGACCACGCGGGAGTCGGCCAGGTGCCGCTGCACCAGTTCGCTGGAGGTCAGTTCCTGTGCGTCCAGCCCGTCGATGCGGCCGTCGCCCTGCGGGTAGTAGTTCATCGTGTCGATCACCGTCCGGCCGGCCAGAGCGGCGGCGGGCAGCCGGCCGTAGGCCTTCAGCGGAATGGTGGCCACGACCAGGTCACCGACCTCGGCCGGCGTGGCCGGGCGGGCGCAGGTGCCGAGTATCGGTGACGAGACCGGCGAGGGTCCCGGGGCCACGGGAATTACTGAGGACGACGTCCAGGCCGGCGGCCACCGCGAGGCGGGCCGGCGCGCTGCCGATCATGCCGGTGCCAATGAATCCAAGCGTCTTCGTTACGGTGTCACATCTCCAAGTGAGTTGATACAGCTGAAAGTCGGGAAAATGAACCCGGCGTAACCGATAATCGACTTTCACTTACCTCGGGGTGGCCAACCCTACGACATACCGATAGTCAACTATCAACTGCTACTCTCTTGTACATGCCACCCGACACCTCACGGCGACTACGCGCCGACGCCGCGCGGAATTCCGAGAGGATCCTGCGGGCCGCGCGGGCGGTGTACGCCGAAAACGGTCCCGACGCCATGCTCGAAGACATCGCCCGGCGCGCCGATGTGGGCATCGCGACGCTCTACCGCCGCTTCCCCAACAAAGAGACGCTCGTCCGGGCAGCCATCGAACAGAGCGTCGCCGAGCAGCTCACTCCGGCCATCGAGCAGGCCCTGGCCGACGACGACCCCAAACGCGGCCTGACCACCCTGCTGGAGGCCACGCTGTCCATGGCGGCCCGCGAGCGCAACACCCTGGCCGCCGCCGACCACTCCGGCGCCCTCACCGCCGAGGTCGTGGCTCCGTTCCTCGACTCGCTGATGCTGCTCACCCTCCGGGGACAGCAGGCGGGTGTCATCCGCGGCGATCTCGTCCCCGACGACATGCAAAGAGTCATGGGGATGCTCATAAGCGTCCTGTGGAACATGGACCCACAGAGCGAAGGCTGGCAGCGCTACATCACACTCGTCCTGGACGCCCTGTCTCCCGTAGGCGCCAGCCCTCTCCCTCCCGCGACTCCGTTGTGGGAGTGCCGCTAAAGGCGATCCGGCCGGTCAGGCGTTGGCGTCGGCCGGACGCAGGGACTGGAGGGCGCCTTCGATCTCCAGGTCGATCAGCCGTCGCGCCTCCAGGGGCTGATGGTCGAACATCCCGGTGAGTTCGAGGCTCACGATCCCGTGGACGCGTGACCAGATCAGGATGGCGGCGCGGGCCACGGGCGATGTGATGTCCGGGCGCCGTTGGGAGCGGGCCCATTGGCGCAGGACGGGCGGTTGCGAGCCTCTCCGGACGGCACATGCGTCCTGAGTTGTATAAGTCACACGTTGCGACTGGGCCCCTGCGTGCTTCAGATGGCTCGTCTGATGCGATCGAGCCGGCCGTTCGGACGCAGTACGGCCGGGGCCGCCTCCACGCAGGACGTCACGGCACCGCGTCGGCCGCCCTGTCCGGTAACACCGTGACGTTCACGGAGTCGCTGCCGAAGAGGATCTTCTCCGTGCGGGGACAGGCGCCGGGCCGTGAGTGCGCCGTCTTTCCGTCCTGGTTCACTGAGGCTGGCTGAAGAGGGGGCGTCGGCGGCTGTCATGTCGGTCCGTACCTGTAGCAGCCGGACTGGGTGGCGCTCACCGGCCGGAGGGGTCCAGGGAGGCGTTCACGGCGACCTCCGCGACGACGTCCGGTTCGACCAGCTGTACCGCCAGGTGCTCGCGCGACCCCCACGCGACGCTGAAGCCCGGCCGGTCCAGGGGTGACCGGTCTCCGCGCGCCGGAGACCGGAGGCGAGGGCACGCCGTACAGGGGCGGAGAGCACGGTGGTGCGGCCGACGTAGTGGAGATGGCCACCGGTGTCGAAGTCTCCGAGCAGGGCGTTGACGGGCGCGCCCGTCGTACCGGACACCGCGCCGACGACGGCCTCGGTGGTGTGCCGCATCCGGTATTTGAGCCATCCCCGGCGGTTCGGGACGTAGCGCTGGTCCAGCCGCTTGAAGACCAGCCCCTCCAGGCCGACCGCTGACCACTGGAGCCAGTCGGCGGCCTGCCGAGGGTCGGTCGTCGACGGACACAGCGTCCACGGCGGTCGAAGGTCCCGGTCCGCGAAGAGCCGCTCCAGCGCCTCGCGGCGACTCTGGTACGGACGGGAGGTCAGATCATCGTCCCCCTGGCGCAGCAGGTCGAACGCCGAAGCGCGCAGGTTCGCAGGTTCTCGGATGGGCCTGGAGGCGAACCCGTGCGTTGCTGTTGCCATTGGCCTGGGTTGAGCGGCGAGTTACGGACGGGGTGATGGGCCGCGTCCAGGATTCCGATGAGGGCGAGGGCCATCGAGATGGTGACGTAGGTGAAGGCGGCGGTCGGTGGGACGGCGGATCAGATGAGGACCGCGTCCTCCGCCGTCGTCACCGCGCTGGCCACGCGGGCGCGGGAGATGGTCCGCTGAGTCGAGTGCGCCCAGACTGCGCTTTGCCGACCCAACACCCTGGAGCAGCTTGCCGTTTCTGCCTCTTGTCACCCCAACTCAGACGTCCTCTCCAGCCCGAAGCGCATCTCCTCCCCGTCCCCGCGAGCCTCTCGCTAGTGGGGCGATGAGGGCGCGCGATGATCTGCCCTGCGGACGGCGGGCCGATGTGGCGTCCGGAGCGGGGCATCTACCTGCTTCCTACCGCACCGCTCCTGCCTTGCCTGCAGTCGGCCCATTGCCCGCCCCGTAGTGAGGTCCTATAGCGCGGCCGGCTGGCAGCCGGTTTGAGCGGATTGATCGTGGAGGTAGCGGGACTGTTCCAGGGGGGTGAGTGTGGTGTCGATGGCCTCGCAAATGGTGCGTATTGCGCGGGCCGGGTCGGGCAGGTCGACCTTTCGCAGCCCGACGGAGCTGCCCGTGCTGGTGGCCAGGGTCTGTCCGTCCGGGCTGAACGCCACTGCTGCGAGCGAGCGGGTGGGCAGGGTGATCCTGGTCTGGCTGGTGGCGAGGTCCCACAGCTGGACCCCTCTTACGGTGCTTGCGGCCAGGGTTCGTCCATCGGAGCTGAACGCCAGCGACGCCACCTCACCGCTGACGCTGAAACTGTCTTGGAGCTGACCGGTGCGCCTGTCCCACGTATTCACGGTTCCGCTCCCGCTTGCGGTGGCCAGGGTGTGCCCGTCCGGGCTGAACGCCAGAGACTGTGTGCTTGGGGTACTCGGCTTGATGGTGCGCTGTGTGTGGCCGGTTGCGGTGTCGAGCAGCGTGACCTGGTCGCCGCCGTCCTTGATGTCCACGACGGCGAGTGTGCGGCTGTCCGGGGTGAACGCCACCGTCCTGACGGACTCGCCGGGGCTGGTGTGGGCGGTGTGTAATGCGCCGGTTGAAAGGTGCCAGATCCGCACCGTTCCCTTCTCGCCGATGATGGCGAGTCGTGTCCCGTCGGGGCTGAAGACCGCCGTGCCGATGACGCTCAGAGTAAGGGTTCTGAGTAGACGGCCCGTGGCAACGTCCCGGACCTCGATCCCCCTGTTCTTGGTGGCCCGGGCGGCCAGGGCGCGCCCGGTCGGGCTGAACCCCACGGCCGCGAGGCGGGAAACCGTGTAGGGCGGCTGTTCTCCCCGGTGTGCCAGGTCGTTGTCGAGCGCCAGGGTGGCTTTGCGGTCGCCGGTCCTGATGTTCCAAAGCTGTATTGACCCAAGGCCGGGTGGCCCTTGGCGGACCGTGGCCATCGTGCGTCCGTCCGGGCTGAACGCCATGTCGGCGACGTATGTGCTGTCAGGGCCTGGCAGGGTGGTCTGCGGGGGATCGGCTGACAGGCGGTGTATGCGGACGGTGGCGTCCAGGTTGCTGCTGGTCACCAGGGTGTGGCCGTCGGTGCTGAGGGCTACTTTCATGGCTCCCCGTCCGTGGTGACCGGCGGTCACGGTGGCCGGCGCTGCGCCGGAGGTGGTGTCCCACAGTCGCACCGTGTCTCCCAGGCCCGGGATGGCGAGGGTCTGCCCGTCCGGGGCGAAGGCCACCTCGTTCACTCCGATGGGACCGTCGCTGATGGTGCGCCGGACGATGCCGGTGGCCACCTCTCGCAGTTGCACCAAACCGTCGGTGCGGACAACCGCGTATGTCCGGCCGTCGGGGCTGAAAGCCACCGCACCACCCTCAATTCGGCTGTCGTGGGCGGTCCGGGGGCGGCCAGTGGCCACGTCCCACACCCGCACCAGTCCGCTGCGGACCACCGTGGCGATGGTACGTCCATCCGGGCGGAAGGCGACCGCCAGCGGGTCGCTGGTGAAACTGTGCCGCAGGCGGCCGGTGGCCACGTCCCACACCCGTACAGCCGCTGGGGAAGCGGCGGCGACGGTACGACCGTCCGGGCTGAGGGCCATTGCGCGTATTGAGCCATCGGGGACGGTGAGGGTTCTGAGTTTCCTGCCGTTGACCGGATCCCACAGGGTTATCACCCCTCTGGTGCCGCCGGCGGTAGCGACAGCGAGGGTGCGTCCGTCGGGGCTGAACGCCGCGACGTGGCTGACTTCGCTGGCGTTGTGGCCAGTGAAGGTGTGTTGGAGTTGGCCTCCGGGCAGATTCCAGATCCGTATTCTGCCGTCTGTGCTGTGGGTGGCGAGAGTGTGTCCGTCCGGGCTGAGGGCGATGGAGTCCACGGGTTTGGTGCCGGTGGTCAGGCGTTTGCGCAGCGGTAGGGCCGCGGCGGCATACAGGGCGGCGGTGGCTTCGCGGGTCGGGCTGGTCCGGTAGGCATGGACAGCGAGCAGTGAGGCGAGGTCGGGTTCGGAGGCCAGCAGCGCGCTGGACTCGGCGGCCAGTTGCCGGGACTGGGCGAGGTGCTGGGCGGTGACCGCGCTCTGCCACTGCCCCACGGCGAGGCCGACTGCGACGAGGGCGAGGCACAGGGCGGCGGTGACCGTGGTGAGCACCAGTCGGTAGCGGCGGCGGCTCTTGTGCTCGTGGTCGAGGCTGGCGTCGAGGAAGGCGTGCTCCAGGTCGTTCAGGTCTTCGCGCGGTGCGATGCCGAAGTGTTCCTGGGCGGCGGCGAGCCGGCTTCCCCGGCACAGAGCGCCCTTTTCGCGGCCCAGTTGCTGCCAGGCGTGGGCCGCTTCGGACAGGTTCCGGTGCACACGCAGGCGTTCGCGGTCTTCCTCGATCCACCGGCGCAGTCGGGGCCAGGCCGTGATCAGGGCCTCGTGGGCTATCTCGACCGTGTCGCCGTCCAGAGTGAGCAGGCGAGCCCCGGCGAGTGCCTCCACCACCTGGGCGGTGTCATTCCGACTGATGCCGGGCAGTTCCGCTCGCTCGACGGGACGGCGGGTGTCAGGGGTGCCGTCGCCGGGGGCGACCAGGCGCAGCAGCACCCGGCGGGTGGCAGCCGCCTGGTCTTCGGTGAACCGGCCGTAGACCGACTCTGCGGTCTTGGCGATCGCGCCGTCCAGGCATCCGGCCGCCTCGTACCCGGCCACGGTCAGTGTCTTGCCGCGGCGGCGGCTCCAGGTCTCCAGTAACGCGTGGGACAGCAGAGGCAGCCCGCCCGGCGCGTCGGCGACCTCCTTGACCAGCCGGGCGGTCAGGGCGCGTTCCACGGTCAGTCCGGCGGCCGTGGCCGGCTTGACGACGGCGTCGCGCAGTTCCGCCTGGCTCATCGCTCCGGCCAGGAGGCTGGCATCGCGCAGCGCGTCGGCCAGGTCGCGGTGCTCGGCACAGCGGCCGTAGAAGTCGCCGCGCACCGCCAACAGCACCCGCAGGCGGCTCTCGGGCTCCCGGGCTGTCAGCAACTGATCGATGAAGCGAGCGCGCTCGGCCGCATCGTGGCAGAGGGTGAAGACCTCCTCGAACTGGTCGACGATCACGAACGTGTCCACCCCGGCGCTGCCGTCGCGGGGAATGGCGGGTGTGAGGAGGGATGCGTGACTGCGGGCGGGGCGCTTGCCCGGTGTCAGGATCCGGATCGCGGCCGGGCGCAGGCCCAACTCCTGAGCGCGCTGGAGGACGGGTAGCAGGCCGGCCCGTAGCAGGGAGGACTTGCCGCTGCCGGAAGGGCCGAAGACCGCAGCGAACCGTCGGCGGCCCAGCAGATCGACGAGGTCGGCGGTGAGCTGTTCCCGGCCGAAGAACAGTCCGCTGTCTCCGGTCTCGAACCGTGCCAGACCCCGGTACGGCGCGAGTGATCCGTCGTTGTCGCGAGTTCCGTCACCGGCGGACTCCTCCACCGCCGCCTTCCACCGGGCCTCCCATTCCGCCAGGTTCCCACCGCACGCCCCCACATAGGCCAGGGCCACCGGCAGCGTCGGCAACTGCTCGCCCGCTGCCGCCTGGGACAGCGTGGTCACCGAGTATCCCGCCCGCTGGGCCAGCAACCGATAGGTGATCCTGTCCGGTTCCGCTCTCAGCTTGCGTAACTCGAACGCGAACCGCTGCACCGGACCCGCCGCCGGATCCACCGGCACCTCACGACGCCCCGCCACACCTTCACCTCTTCCAGCCGCCCTGCATCGAGCGGGCAGCCAATCCATGCACCTGTATGACACCCGAAAGGCTCGCGTATCCCGCTTCATTGTTCGGCCGCCAGAACGGTACTGCCGAACAATGCTCGAGCCGCTGAACTCGGTGTTGCCAGCGGCCCGGGGGACCACTCTGCAGACCGCCCCCTGAAGGCCATTTGAGGCCGGCAAGGGGCGGCAAGCGCCCCAGCAAGCCCACGTCGCCCCTGGGTCCCTTCACGTCAAGACTGCACCGAATGGAATGAAACAGTGCACAGGAACCGAGTCCGGGGCGGCTGGAGAGCTCGCCAAAGCCGCGGACACACCCGGCAGCGGCGGGACCAGTTCGGGGCAGCGGGCCAAGAGGTCCTTCAACGCGCCGGCGCAACGTTTTGGTTTTGGAAAGGACCAGGGGCGATGCGCGGCTGCGCGCGGTCGGGTTCACGGGACCAAGACCGAGGCCGAAGCCCTGAGTTTTGATGAAAGTCGCCCTGCCGACGGCTAGTGCCGGGAGGGGCACTAGCGCCGCAACAGGCAACGTTCGCCCCGTCGCGACGCCCGGCACGCGCCCCCAAGCTCTCGGCTTCGTTCGAGCAGGGAAGTGTTTCCTTCGCCGCACCGGCCGAAAGCCCGAGTACATCCAGTACGGGGACTTCCGGCCGGCACACCGAGAGCACGCACCGAACGCCGCTCCTTGACGGGCAGACGTTGCCTGCTGCGGCACTAGCTGACGGCTTTCTCAGCGTAACCACCTGATCGGCGCGCGTCCTGGCTTCCGCCTTCCTACGGCCGCGCGTCGTCGGCCGGATCGACGGCTTGGCGATCTCCTCCGCCTCATGCGGACCATGCCGACCCCCCGCCTCACGACAAACCCAACGAACGCCTCACCAAAGAGGACTCTGCCTACACATGGAATCCCCACCCATCGACCCTGCCCCAACGGCGCACTCACGCTCTGTCAATTCAAGATTGCTAACCGTCATAGCGACGGCTGGTCCGTCGCGGCTGGCCTGGCTGGACGCGTTGCGCGGCATCGCCGCACTCGTCGTGGTGTTCGACCACTCGTCGTATACGTTCCTTGCGGACTTCCGGCGGGAGTTGATGCCACAGTTCAACACCAGCCGCTACGGCATTATGGTGTTCTTCCTGGTGAGCGGCTACATCATCCCCGCGTCGCTGGAGCGCCGGGGCTGCGTCCGGACGTTCTGGATCGGACGGATCTTCCGTGTGTACCCGCTGTGGGCGGCTGTCCTCAGTGTGTTCCTTGCCGTCAACCTCTTGGGCATTGCGGAGATGCGTGACTTCGGTCAGCAGAGCGCTGTCACTGTGGCTGTCGCCCACGCCACGATGCTCCAGGAGTTACTGGGAACACCCAATCTCCTGCTCATCCTGTGGACACTCTCCTACGAGATGTCCTTCTACCTGCTGGTCGTCGCTCTTTTCACGGTGCGCCTTCACCGGCAGTCTGCGGCGGTCGCGGTCATCTTGGCCGTGCTTGCCGCTGTGAGCGTGACGGCAGGGGTAGTGCTGCCAACTTCTGCCCTGTCCAGCTTGGTCGGCACCGGCTCGCTGATCGCGTGTGCCTCGATCGCCATGGTGATCGCCATCTGCTGTGCGAGCGCCAGGTCATCCGTGCTCCGGGTGTTCGGGGGTGTGTTGGGCGGGTTGATGGCGCTCGTCCTGATCGCGTTCAACGGCACGGTTCCGGTGTGGGAGGGCCTGGTGATCCTCGCCGTGATGTTCCTCGGCACCGCCGTCTACCGTGCCGAGAGCGGTCAGACCACCTGGCGCTACGCCGCTGGCACTGCCGTCATGGTGGTCGCCTGTGCCGTGGGGAGCGCGTACCGGTACGGCGACGGTGGCCACTTCACACGGCGCGGCTGGATCGTCGCGTTCCTGCTGGCTGTGCTCACGTTCGGCGCCGGACTGGCGTCGCGTCGCCGGCGCATACCGCGGGTGCTGACCGGATTGGGAACGATCAGCTACTCGGTCTATCTGGTGCATCCCGTGCTGCTGGCGGTGATCGACAGCACGATCGGCAGACGGCGGCAGGACAGTCCTGCGCTCGAAGTGGCGTTCTTCACCGTGCTGCTGCCTCTGTGCCTGCTGACCTACCGGTGCATTGAAGCGCCAAGCCAGACCTGGGGCCGCAGGTTGGCCCGCCACATGCAGCCACCGTGACACCTACGCCCGCTCGCCGAACAGCGGGACGTCCGCTGGTGCCAGGGCGGTGCGTACCCGCAGCATGAGCTGCCCCGAGTTTCGTAGAGTCCGGTAATCCTGTTTCAGGCGGACTGCGGGGTCTGCTCCTGGCTCTGCCAGAAGTCGCGTTCGTACTCGGCGGGTGGCACGTAGTCGAGCGCGGAGTGGAGCCGTTCTTCGTTGTACCACGTGACCCACTGGAAGATCGCTCGCTCGACCTGGGCAGGGACCTTCCAGGGGCCTTGCATCTCG
Source organism: Streptomyces sp. NPDC087310 (assembly GCF_044744405.1). Taxonomy (NCBI): domain Bacteria; kingdom Bacillati; phylum Actinomycetota; class Actinomycetes; order Kitasatosporales; family Streptomycetaceae; genus Streptomyces; species Streptomyces sp. NPDC087310. The sequence continues at coordinate 590,315 of NZ_JBIUYF010000007.1, forward strand.
GTCAGCTCGGCCTTGAAAGTGCCGTTCAGCGCCTCGGCCATGGCGTTGTCGTAAGAGTCCGCGACGGAACCGGCCGACGCGGAAGCGCCGGTGTCCGCGAGGGGGTCGGCGTAGCGAATCGACACATATTGCGACCCCCTGTCGCTGTGGTGGATGAGACCGGAGTCCTTCTTGATTCTCCGGCGCCACAGCGCCATCTCCAGGGCATCCAGCGGCAGTTCGGCCGCATGTGGTCGGCGACCTGCCAGCCGACGATCATCCGTGAGTACACGTCCAGCACGAACGCCCCATATGCCCAGCCCGATCTCGTGCGGACATACGTCATGTCAGCCACCCACAGCTGATCGGGCCGCGCCGCTGTGAAGTCGCGGTCGACCAGGTCCGGCGGACGGGGCGCCGAAGGCTCCGGGATCGTGGTGCGGCTCCGCCGGCCACGGATCACGCCCTCCAGGTCGAGTTCGGCCATCAGCCGCTCGACGGTGCATCGGGCCACATCGACACCCTTGCGCCGCAGAGCGCGCGTGATCCGACGGGCGCCGTAGGTCCCGCCCGATTCCACGTGGATCTCCTCGATCACCGGCATGAGCTGTTCGTCGCGGAGCCGGCGGGCCGACTTCGGCCGCTTCTTGCGGGCGAAATACGTCGACGGCGACAGGTCCAGCACCCGACAGACGGGATCGACCCCGAGACCTTCGTTACGCAGGTGGTCGATCACCTGCTCGGCCTCGTCCGGGGACGGTCGATCTCCTGGGCAAAAAACACCGAGGCGGCTTTGAGGATCTCGTTCGCCCGCTTCAACTCGGCGTTCTCCTTGCGGAGTTGCTTCAGCTCGTCGCGCTCGGCGGTAGTGAGCCGGTCGTCGCGTTCGCCATGGTCGGCCTCGGCCTGGCGGACCCAGCCGCGCAGGGCCTCCTTGTGGATGCCGAGGTCCTTGGCGACGTGCGCGATCGGGCGGCCGGTGGCGCGGACCTCACGGACCGCCCGCTCACGGAGTTCATCGGGGTACTTACGGGGTGCTGGCATAGTGCTGGTGGATCTCCTTCACCAGGACCGTAACCCTGGCATCAGGGACTCCACAAATCTCAGTACAGCTCAGTATGCGTACGGGTGGCTCATTGCCACGACGACGGCACATCGCGCCCCGACACCCGTGTCGTGATTGGCGGAGTTCTGCATTGCTATCCCGCAGACGAGAACGTGACCATCAGCTCCATGAGTCCCTCACGACGGCAGGCCCTTAGAGGTCCTAACAAAGGCGTTGAACATGTCGGTGGGTGATGAGGCAGGCCGCGAGGCCGAGGAAGGCTTCGTGGATGTCGTCGCGCCGTTCCCACCGGACGCGTAGGCGTCGGAAGCCGTACAACCAGGCGATGGTGCACTCGACGACCCACCGGTGCACTCCGAGCCCCGACCCATGAGGGACGCCGCGGCGGGCGATCACCGGTTTGATGCCCAGGGCCCGGACGAGTCGGCGGTACTTGTCGTGGTCGTAGCCGCGGTCGCCGAGCACCACGTCGGGCCGCCGCCGCGGCCGCCCGACCAAGCCCGCGACGGACGGGACCTTGGCGAGGCAGCAGATGCGTGACGTCGTTGCGGTTTCCTCCGGTCAGCGACACCGCGAGCGGGATGCCCTGTCCCTCGACGAGGACGTGGTGCTTGCTGCCCGGACGTGCGCGGTCGACCGGGCTGGGCCCGCTTCTGGGCCCAGCCGAGCGGCCCTCACATGGCTGGAGTCGATCACCGCCCGGGACCAGTCGAGCTGTTCCGCCGCCCGCAGCTTTGACAGCAGGACGACGTGGAGCCGGTCCCACACGCCGGCCTCGTTCCAGGCGGCCAGCCGCCGCCAGCACGTCATGCCCGAGCCGAAGCCCAGCTCCTGGGGCAGGTACTCCCGCTGGATGCCGGTGTGCAGGACGAACAGGATCCCGCACAGAGCCTGCCGGTCAGGACCCCTCGGCCGCCCCGCGACCAGCTTCGGACCTGGCTCCGGCAGCAACGGCTCGTTCAAATCGGCGGAGACGGGCTTCCGTATTAGCGCTCAGCCGGCAGCACGGAGTCGTCGGCCCCGTCATGGACTGGTCGATCGCCGCCGGAACGTTCACCTCGGCACCGAACCGGCCAGCGCTGAGCGGCCCGGACGAGGTCGTCGAGGCGCAGGTCGTGCCGCAGGAAGTGGCTCAGGCGGGTGAGCAGTTCGGCGAAGGAGTGACTGCTCGAGGAGTCGCCGCGCAGCGGCAGGGGGTTCGTGAAGGGGCCGATGCCGGTGTGACTCGCCCGGGTGAGATGGTTCGCCGCTTGCTCCTTGTCCGCGCGGGCCAAAAATGTACTGTGCAGGGTTGATGCGGGGCTGCAGGCATTCAAGGCTGCGGGACCGCAGAGCTGCGCGGGACGTACACAGGACCGACGGCGGACCTCGGAGGGATCGGACGATGCAGGACAGGAAGTCGCACTGGACCAAGCCTGTGCTGGTCGTGGTCGGAGGCCTTCCGGCCACCGGGAAGTCGACTGCGGCGAGAACCGTGTCGCGGAAACTCAACGCCAGCTATCTGCGGATCGACACGATCGAGCAGTCCCTTTCCCGGTTCTCCGCCTACGGTGCGGACACGGCCGCGTTGCGTCACGCCGTCAACTGGGGCCTTGGCTACGACGTCGCGTACGCCGTGGCCGAGGACCTGCTCGCCCAGGGGCTGTGCGTCTTCGCCGAGTGCGTGAACCCGATGGAGGTGACGCGGGCCGCGTGGGCGGCGGTGGCGCAGCGGACCGAGGCCGAGTTCTTCGAGGTCGAACTCATCTGTTCGGACCGGTGGAGCACGAGCGCAGGGCGACGTCACGCACCGTGGACACTCCCGACCTGACCCTGCCGACCTGGCAGGACATCGTCGACCGGGACTATGAGCCGTGGGACCGCGACCACATCGTCGTGGACACTGCGGGCAAGTCTGTGGAGGACACCATCGCGGAACTCGGCGAGGTCCTGGGCATCGACAGCTGATTCCTCGCCGCCCGATACGAGCGGACACTTCTGGGGGACCTATGAGCCCGCAGACACAACCCGAGACGGGTGACCGGCGAGCAGTGCTGGCCTCAGAAGCCGTTGTCGTACCGACCTTGTTGGGCGCCGGTTCGAGTGCGGTGACTCGGTCGCGTGATCTTCGGATCCGGCAGGCATGAAGACGGGGCCTCCTGTCCAGCTCGGGATTGTCGAAGTCCGAACGACCTGAACAAGAGGCCCTTGTGTCGCAGTCTTGTGGGTCCGTGCCGGTACAGTCCAACTCGGTTGCCCGGTCGTGTGATTGCCTCGCTCACCGGTTCGAGAACGCGGGCGACCATCTGAGCCGCGAGCCCCGGTATCCCCCGGACATGTCGGACGCGGAGTGGGCGGTCGTGCGGGACGCGATGCCGATCCCGGCGTGGATGAACGGCAAGGGCGGGCAGCCGGAGTGCTACTGCCTCCGTCAGATGTTGGATGCCGTGCGCTACCTGGTCGCCGGCGGGATCACGTGGCGGGCCATGCCGGGCGACTTCCCCGTGTGGGACCGCGTCTACGCGTTCGCCAGGCGCTGGGGCGTGCAGGGGCTGCTGGCCGAACTGCACGACCGGCTGCGCGGCCTGGTGCGCGAGGAGGCCGGCCTGGTGCGTGGAGCGGACGTTCGCGTGGTTGTTCCGCTCGCGCCGACTGGTACGCGACTACGAGACGCTGCCCACCGTCCACGAGTGGATGGTCATGTGGTCGATGACCATGCTCATGAGCCGCAGGATGGCCCGTCGGCGAGCGTGAACCGGCGCGGGGCCGTACGTTGTCGCGTTCACAGAGTAGATCATGCCTGATCAGGTTGTGGTCCGCACCGATCGGAGACAAGGTGTGGCCGGTAAGCCCGCGGTCACACCTCCAGATGCTCCTTTTCGAGCCAACGGCACACGAACGCGGCCACCTCGGCGGCCGACATGCCGCTCGTCTCGACGACGAGGTCGGGTTTGGTGGCCTGCTTGGGCAGGCTGTTCTGATGCAGTGAAAGGCCGACCGGATGAGAGTGGCGGCGCTGCCGGTCAGCCAGCGGCTCGTCGGTGACCGAGAGCTCGATGAAGGCGACCCGGGCCAGCCCCCGTGCACGCAAGTCCAGGAGTCGGCCTTCGAGGTCCGTGTTGACGACGGGTTCGAACGCCTGGCCGTCGACGATCACACCGACGCCAGTGCTGAGAACCCACGATCCCCGCGTTCATCGCGCAGAGCATGGCAATGGCGTCGACACCGTTGTTGATCCGGCGCGCCCCAGGCATGCACGGAACATCCCGGTAGGTGAAACCGCGTTCAGCGAATCGGGCATTTGCAACGCCACCGGCCCACTGTCCGGGAATCATTCGGTAAAGCTCGTCCACTCCGAAGCGCAGCAGGGGCTCACGGGCGTGCTCCTGGACGGCGGCCGCCAACGTCGACTTCCCGGCGGCGGAAGGCCCAGTGATCACGACGCACAGTGGGGGCTTGCCATCCATAGAGAACTTTCCTTGTCTCGATGCTCATGAGCCGCAGGATGGCCCGTCGGCGAGGGTGAACCGGCCAGGGGCCGGCTCGGCTGCCCAGCCGCGGTCCGCAAGGCGCTTCATCTTCGACCGTACCCCTTCCACGCTGGCCGGGCACAGCTCCAGTCCGAGTACGAAGGCGATCTCCTGGCACGTCATCACCCCGTCCTCTTTCATGCGGCGTTCCGCCAGGGCGGCAAGGATCTGCTGGTAGTCCACTGCAAGCACATCCGCGCTCAGCGCGGGCCGCCACACCGGCACGATCGAACCCGCCCGCGCGGCCCCCAGCGCAGGGGCCCCAACGGACGGTACCTCGGCCGCCGCCTCCGGCTTCGGCACACACGAGTTCTCGACCGAGACAGGGCCGACTGCTCCCGTCTCCGAGCGCTGCGGCGCGGACAAGACCTCGTCCACGCGCTGCCGGGCGATCAGCCACTCCTGCCAATCCGTCTCCGCCTGGGCGAGCTCGGCCAGTACCCGGTCCGCTTCCTCCCGCAGTCCCTCCACGCGCACGCGCGCGGCCAGCTCGCGGTCCTCCAGCAAACCCCACGACCGACGCCATCAGGCACCTCCACCGACGAGACAAATCGACAGCCTGAGCCTGCCTCGCCGACCCCGACGCCATGCCTGACCTGGGGAACACGTCCATCAAGTTCGGTACAACAACGCCTTCTCACATGAGGTAGGTCAGCTCGTGGTTACTGGGAGAGCAGACCTCCCGCAATGGCTCACACAAGTGCCAGGCGCGGTGCAGCGCCTCGGCCTCGTGAATCGGGCCGATGGTGTGGTCCTCGCGCCACGCCTCGCAGACATCGCAGTCCGGCTGCCGGTCGGGCAGCCACACGGCGTGCATGGTGATCAGGTGATCGTCCAGGTAAAGCCGAGTCACGATGAGGGGCAGCTCCCAGTCGCCCGGAGTCGCACCGTGGCGGAGGGAGCCGATCAGATTCATGCCGTAATCAACGCCGAGCTTCCGGCAGCCGCCGCACGCCGACTTGCGCTCGATGAGTTCGCAGGGCAAGGGCATCTCCTAATTCTTTGAGTAGCGGCTCTGGCCGGGCGGTGCGTTCGGCCGGGCTGTTCGAGTGCGGGGGCCGTCACGCCTTTATTTCTCCGGGCCGTTGAGGCCTTCTGACAGAGCGGCGGGCGACCCTTGCTGGGGTGGTGGCGGTCGCGCCGGCGCCGGGCAGATGCCTCGGTTGGTCCCAGCCGTACAGGCCTTCTCAAAGGCCGGTAGCGGGCAGAAGCGGACGGTGGGGCTTGTGGCCGGAGGGCAGCGACAGCGAGATAGACCGTACGCGTGGGCGGGTTGTCGTGAAGCCGCCTTCCAAGGAAGATGCCTCGGAAGGCAGTGCGAACGCTGCGAGATGACGTTTGTCTGAAGCTGCTGCTGCCCGCCGAGTGAGGGCCTCAACCTCTTTGGGGCACAGTGAGGTTGACGGAACGGCCGCGGGACGTACTGCGCCTTGGAAGACTTTTCGGCATGCGTCAGACGACTACCCAAGCCATCGTGCAGCCGTACCCGGCGGGCACCCTGTGGACCTTTCGCTCCCTGGAGACCAGGCACGAGCAGACCGAGGAACTGGCCCTGTCCTGGCTTCCGGGAGGAGTAGCCGTCTCCCCGACAGCCTCCTCCCGGAGGAGACGCCGGCGGCCGCCCTGTGGCAGAAGTGGCTGAAGGAGGCCAACCACTACCACGAGCAGTGGCCGGACTTGTTTTGGCCAGGCGAGGTGCACCTCGCCTGGAAAGTGATCACGGCGCCGCCCGCGACCCACGGGATCATCGAGGGGGCGCCGTACACTCGCGACGAGCGCAGTATGCGGGCCGAGGCCCACACGGACGATCTGCGGGAGACCTTCCTGACCTGGTACACGCACCCGGTGCATGCCGAAACCGGGGAGCGCCTGAACTGGCTCCGGCTGCCCGTGGTGAACCGGGGATGGAACGACGACCGGGCGGACCCGGGCGGCTTCGTCCAGGAGGCGACCGGGTGGAAGCCGTCGCCGCTCCAGCTGGCCATGGATGTCGTGCAGGTGGCGCGGGGCTCCGGGCTGTGGACGGTCGACCTGGCCCTGATGAGCGGGGAACTGGACCCGGGTGAGCAGTACGACGTCGTCAGGAAGCTGACCACGGACATCGGATCAGTCGACGACGAAGAGTTCGAAGCCCTGTACGCCAAGCTCGACGCTCACCACCAGAGCGACGTGAACGAGTCCATCGACAATTTCGCCGACAACGCGGTGGGCGACCCGAGCTGGAGGGGGTGACCAGACGGCAGGTCGCGAGCTGACCTGCGCTGAGGAAGTTTGTCTTCGCCGCGCGGGTCAGCTGGGCCCTCGGGAAGCATTCGACCGGGAAGTACCGCCGGAGTGTGCAGTTTCCTGCACACGAGACGGTCCTCTTCTCCCGAAGCTGTCACTTCGCGGCAGCTTCGGGAGAAGAGGGCCGTTTCCATCTGTCGAATCGCCTCGTTGGCCCTAAGACAGTTCCAAACCAAGGAAGGTGGCGATGTCATGCATTTCGGCACAACCCTCCAGCGAGGAATTCGAAGTCGGATCGGCGTACTGACCTGCCTAGCCCTGCTGACCGGCCTCAGCATCACAGTCACACCAACCGCACAAGCCGACCCCAGCGACCCCTACTGCGGACACAAAGTCGTAGGAGACATCGAGAAAAGGTACACCGAGATGAAAGGCCGTACCGGGCCGCTCGGATGCCCCCTCACCGACGAACTGGTCAACCCCGACGGAGTCGGCCGACGAACCCAGTTCGAACACGGGACGATCTACTGGTCCCCCCGCTCAGGAGCATGGCCCGTCTGGGGAGAAATCGGCGAATACTGGTGCGGCGACGGGTGTGAACGAGGGCCGATGGGTTACCCCACCTCCTATGAGCACCAGGTGGGCAACGAAATCCAGCAACGCTTCCAATGCGCAGTGATCCACTGGAAGCAGACCTCCGCCACTTCAACCCGAACCTGGAGAGACAACATCTGTGCCTGACCAGGTAGCTGAAAGGCCCCCGGTGCAATCCGGGGGCCTCGTCACCGGCCTCTACGCCCTGGACCGGCTGCGCCATCCCTCGCGCTGCGGCTATCCGGTCCTGGCGGACCATCTGAGCGACGTGCTGTACGTGATGGTGGTGACCGGCTCGGGTACGGTCCTCACCCTGCCGACGGGCGTGCGGATCCTGACCGCCGGGGACTACCTGCTGGTGCCGGTGACCGTGAACGGCCCGGGCTCTCCTGCCGCCCACTGGATCAGCCCGCCGTCGGAAACCCCGCCGCTGACCGCCACCGAATCCCTTATCGGCCGGTTGCAGGAGCTGGGCAAGGGAATCGTCCCGCGATCGACGGCGTCATGAGCGCGGCGCCCGCCACGCGCAGTGTGGGGGTCGTTCGTACGCGCCGACCGGCTCATCCACCATCTGCGCCCGACCGGCGCGCGCTGCTGATCATCGAGACGACTGGTTCCCGCGTCGGCGGAGGGCAGGTCGAGCCCCCGGACGACCTCCCCTGGTAGCGACGACATCATGAGGACCAGCAGGTCGGGATCGGTAGCCAGTAGGCGCGGAGCCTCACAGTCGGAGAGCACGCACACCACGTGTAGGTATGCATGCACCTCGCGTGTATACCTTTCCGGAGTGGGGCTGAGTTTGACGCAGACATGCCCTGCTGACGATGCCACGCGCCAGACCTTCGAGTCAGCACGGGGCCACGAGGCGTCTGACACGGTGATTAGGCCAGGTAGTAGACCAGTGACCCATCGCAAGACAGGCCTGGGCATTGGAAGGTCAGTTGTCATGGTGGTGGCGTCGGTCCCAATCGGGTTGCAGTCAAGAGTTCGGTGGTACGGGGTGTGGTGTGCAGTCGATCAGAAGTACTCCGACAGCCACGGTTCCTTGGGCCTTGACCTCTGATCTTGGACATACGAGACACTGGATCCTGAGGATCTGAGAACGGACATCTCGTGGTGATGAAGAACTATCCGCCGCAGTTCCAGGCGGACGTGGTCGCGGGTCCATCCCCGCGTGCGCCCTCGGCTCACCGCGCGGCAGCGCCGCCGCGCCTGGCGGTGGGAACACGGCGGCCGCCACCTGCACAACACGGTCGTCGCGGCCGTACTCGGCCGACGGCGCGGCCCGGACCGCTGGACACACAAGTCGGAGCCTCGTACCTGACGCAGGTCACGCCGGTTCTGGGCGCCCGCAAGGCTGGAAGCCGAGCCCGGCACCGCGCATGATCACGGTGCATCAGCCGGTCGAAGATGCGGACTGGCTGCCGAGTCGAGTTCCGCCGCCAGCGTGACGATGCTCCGCCCGGCCGGGACCCTGTTGGCGAATTCTAGATGTTGAGCCCGGTGCGAGCTGAAGCTCGCACCGGGCTTTCCTGCCCAGGCCAGTGCTGAGGTGCGAGGATGCGTAAGTGGTGACGGAAGCGGAGTGGGAGCGAGTTCAAGGTGGGCTGCGCTTCGGTCAGGTCTTCACGGGCACTGTCGTCCGAGTGCCCAGGCCCGGGGCGATCGGTGTCTTCGTGGACATCGGCCTCAGTGTCGGAGGGTTCGTTGACGTCGTGCTTCTGCCTCGTCGGCGAAGCGAGGACTGGCCTGCCGAGGGAACAGTGACCGACTTCGAGGTCTGGTGGGTGCACAGCGGTCACCAGCAGATACGGCTGAAGCCCTCTGACCCGCAGTACCTGTGTGAGGACTTCGCCGACTTCGTTGCCCGATTCAGGCCCAATTGGCCATCCGACATCGGCAAAGCCGTAAGGGGTCCGCGGCCGTCAACTCCGTAGGAGCTACTCAGCCCTCGCTCTGCTGAAGCAGCAGGTCAAGGACGTGAACATCCGCAGCATCCACGTCCTGGCGCCCGTCGCCCCCCACGGCCACCGCACCCAGCACGGCGATGGTGTCCGCGGGCTCGGAACCGGTGGCCGCTGCGCCCGCGCCCGGACCGGTGCGCACCCGGGAGTCGGCGTCGGCCGGCTACCACCGCGCCCTCGAAGCGCACCGTGCCGCCCGGGCCGAGCCGCCGATGGCCCCAGCTGTCGCGGCCGCGATCGAAAATCGCCCACAACGCCTGCCGCTCCGGCCGACACCAGACCCGGCCCGACAGCAGCCGCGGCGCCGCCGAACTCTGGCAAGCCATGCGTCTCCGCAAAACCCACTCCCCACACGCCTGAGCCACGAACTCGTGGTTCGCGGCCATCACCGGTTCAAGGGCGGCGCTGCCCAGCTCGATCCCGCCGAACAGGCCGCCACACCATGCCCTCCCGCACCCCGAGCCGCCCTGACTGCAGCGGGCTCAGGCGGACTGACCGTCGCCCACTTCACGTCCGGCCTGCCGTTCTGTCGCGCGTGATGCTCACCGCCGTCCTCGGCTGGAGGTACGGCCCCCGCGGCTGGGAACGCCGGACCGCCGTGTTCGAATGCCTCGTCTTGTCGGGACCGGGCAAGCCCGCCGGCTGCGGGAGTCCGAGCGCTGCAACTGGCCCTTGAGCGCTTCGGTTGGCCCGTGTGCGGGGGAGTTGTCCTGCTGAGTCTCTGGGCCCTGGGCTTTCGCGTGGCAGGTCCTTTCCTCGCGAATGCTTGAGCGGGCGGCCGACCCGGCGGGCAGACTGCGCACATGCAGCTCCCTGCCGAAGCCGTTGCCACCACCGTGCTGATCGAGGTCGTAAGGATCTCTGCCCTCCCGACCAAGCAGGGCGCCCCATATCCCGGTGAGGTGATCGCCCACTGGGCCGGGAAGGAGGCCGCCGACGCCTTGGCCTTGATCGAGACCCTGCCCGGCAGTGAGCAGCACCGCTGCGGCTTCTCGCCAGGCTGGAGCATCCGGGCGTACGGGGAATCCCTCGACCTGGCATTGTTCGAGGCGGCCTTCTGCTTCAGGTGCCACGAGGTCCGCATGCACGGAACGGCCGTGCCACCCGTGCTGGCCACGCAGTTCTTCGACAATGACACCCCGCCGGCGCAAGCCCTTCTGACCCTTTTTCGCGTGGTGACTGCGTAGTCGGCCGAGTGAGGCACCCTGTCATGTGCGCCAGCCTGACGAAGGGGCTGCCGTACACGAGCGCCTCGGAAGCCGGATGAGGCCCTGGGGACTTGCTCGGAGAGTTCGGCCCGCCATTGCCGTGGCCACTGCCCTGATGGCGGCGGCGCGACTTCGATTCCGAGGTCGCGCCGCCGCACTCTCGTAGAAGGCATCACGAGCCGCACTCGCCAGCCGATGAGCGTGGGTCTACATCTAAAGGGTGTTGCACAAGGCTCAGTTCTGGGCATTTTGTCTGTATGGGTGGGGTGTTGCGGGCTGAGCCGGTCTGGGTGGAGGCGTTCACGGGGTTGCGGATGGATCGGTTCGCCAAGCTGGTGAAGGCGGTGCGCGAACGGGGCGGGAACGGGCCGGGTGGTGGCCGACCGTGGTGTCTGCCGCTGCCGGACCGGGTGCTGCTGGTGGCCGTGTACTACCGCACGAACCTCACCATGCGGCAGCTCGCGCCGCTGTTCGGCATCTCTCCGGCCACGGTCTGCCGGGTCATCCAGCGGCTCCGTCCGTTGCTCGCGCTGGAGCGGGCTCCGCGACCGGTGGCGGACACCGAACGGTTGCGGATCGTGGACGGCACCCTGATCCCGGTCCGCGACCGCAAGGTCGGCGCCTCGTCACGCAACTACCGGTTCTCGGCAGACGTGCAGGTCATCATCGACGCGGACACTCGCCTGGTCATCGCGGCGGCCCGGCCGGCGCCAGGCAGCAAGGCCGACGCACATGTCTGGCGCGAGTCGGACCTGCCCGCCCTGGCGGTGAGCACGACGGTCATCGCGGACGGCGCCCACCCCGGCACCGGCCTGATCGTCCCGCACCGCAAGAGAGCCGGTCGCCCCCTCCTGCGCGGGCAGGAGGAGGACAACGCTGAACACCGAAGGGTGCGAGCCCGTGTCGAGCACACCTTCGCCCGGATGAAGAACTGGAAGATCCTGCGCGACTGCCGACAACGAGGCGACGGACTTCACCATGCCGTCCAGGCCGTCGCTTCCATGCACAACCTCGCCATGACACGGTGAAACAGCAGATCAGGAACCACTTCGGCCTGCCCAAGCCGAACCTTCCGCAACACCCTTTAGGCTAACAGTCGATTCGGTTGAGGGGCCACGGCACCGGCGCTGGCATCGGTGGTGGTGGGGGGTGATCGGTGGATGCCGGTTGCCCCCCACCGGCTGCAGGCAGCTCGGTCTTCCCGATCAGTTGCAGAACTCTGCCTCGACGACCTTTTTGGTGTCACCCGCCCAGTCCGCGTTGAAGTTGAAGGCGATCGAGTGGCTTCCGTCGCGGGTCATGGCGACCGCGGACAGCGAGCCGCGTGTATCGCCGCTGTGGCCCCAGATCTCCACACCACACGGCAGTTTCTGGCGGAGCAGGCCCAGACCGTAGCCGGCTGGTGTCTCGGGGGCCACGTCGACGGTGTCCATCATCTCGCCGAGCTGCTCCGCCGGGAGCAACTCGCCCCGGAGCAGCGCGCGGTAGAAGCGTTGCAGATCGGCCGGGGCGGAGATCATCGATCCTGCCGCCCCCGCGACCGTCGGGTTCAGCTCGGTCACATCGTGGATCTTGGCGGCGGGGTCCGGGGAGAGCAGCTTCGAGTAGGCCCGGCCCGAAGGACGGGGCATCCGCACCTCGGTTCCCGGCGCGCTGGTGGCGCGCAGTTCCAGCGGGCGCAGGATACGGCGCTCGATCTCGGTGCCGTACGGGTGTCCTGTCACCCGCTCCACGATCATCCCGGCGAGGATGTAGTTGGTGTTGGAGTACCGGAAGCCCGAACCGGGCACGGAGTAGGGCGGATGGCTCATGGCCTGCGCGATCAACTGCTCCGGCAGCCACGTGTCGTAACGGTGCGTCAGGAAGCCATCGCCGGCGGTCTTCTGGCGGAACTCCGCGTCCGAGGTGTAGTTGAAGATCCCGCTGGTGTGATTGAGCAGCTGGCGCACGGTGACGGCGCGCCCGTCATGGCCGTTGCCGCGTACCACCCCCGGCAGCCGGGACTCGACGGTGTCGTCCAGGTCGAGGCGGCCCTCGGCCTCCAGCTGGAGCAGCACGGTGGCAACGAAGGTCTTGGTGAGCGAGCCGATGCGGTACCTGTCCTGGGGCAGCCGCTCGCGGCCGGTGGTCCGGTCCGCGACTCCGGCGGCGCCGTTCCAGACGCCGTCGCGGTCCGTCACCCGCGCCAGCGCGCCGGGGACACCGTCCCTGACGGCGGCGTCCAGTTGCTGCTGAGTGGCGTGGTGGCCGGCTCTCCCGGTCCCTGACCCGCTCCCGTCCGCGTCCTGCCCGGCCGAAGCGGCCACGGCGGGGCCGGTGAGCGCGGTACTCACCAGCGCGGCCACGGTCAGCGCGCCCATCCACACGCGCCGCGCGCCGCCGCGGTGCGCCGCGGACGAACGGGGCGGGCGGATCCTGTGTTTCGTACGTACAGCCATCTGAACTCCTGGTGTCTGTGCGTGCGTTCGACGGACAGACGCCCGTGCCGCGCCGGAGGTTCTCACCTGGCTGAGTACGATCTCCCGGTTTCGTGGCAGTGGTAGGGCTGTCGGTAGCGAAGACTGCCTTTTGGCCTTATGCCCTGGCATCTGGGATGACGGTGTGGGCGTGGACTGATGACGCTGGAGAGGGTGGTGGTTGGTGTACCGGGTGTTGGTTGACCTGGTGTGAAGCGGGTTTGTTGGGGGCGGGGGAACGGCTGCAGTGGGTGGGTCGGGGTGCGTGGGCTGGGGCTGTGTGTTCTGTGCTGAGTGTGGCTGGGGTCGTTGGAGGTAGTTCTGGCGTGCAAAGGCTCGGTTGGCGTTTGTGCTGGTCAGGGCTGCTTGCGTGGGTGGTGGGGTTGGCGGTCTCGGGTGCGGGGACGGTGGTGGGTTTCGGCGAGGTGGTCGAGTTTTACCGAGTTAAGGGATTGTTTGTTGATGCGGTCGGTGCCGTCGCAGATGGCGGCTTGGCGGATGAGTGGATGAGTGGGTGACGGCAGCGGCGTTGACCGAGGTCACGGCCCGGTCGCCCACGGTCGTGCCGAAGCGCTTGTCCAACGTGCCTGGGGTGGTTTCCGGACGGGACTTCGCGGCGCCGAAGTGTCCTGCCGGTGGATCGCCGCGGTGAGCGGGCCGTCCGGTGCTTGTGGGGGAGGGCTGCGGAGCTGTCAACCCTGACGATCGGCAGGGGCCGCTGTTGCCGATCGGCTCGGGTTCCTGGCTGTCCCCGCTTCTACGTTCAGGCCCCATGGAACAAGAACCACGAGAGAAGATCAGAGCCGGTCGGCTGCTTGGTGCTTTGGGCGTCCTGTGTGTGGGGACGGGAGCGGTCGTCCGGCTTTCGCCGGGTGGGCTGGGTGAAGCCGGTGCCGTCCAGGTCACTGCAGGAGCATCGGCGTCCGCGTACCGGTCGGTGACTCGGACGGTGGCAGATGCGCCGTCGTGGCTGGGCCCGCTCCTGGAAGCAGCTACCGAGGGCACACTGGTGATTCTGGGAATGCTGCTGGTCTGGACGTGGTGGACAGCGATCCGCCGCAAGGATTCACGAGGGGCCGCCGGATCCGTGTTGACCGGTTTCGGCACCGTCGCGGCCTACGCGGTGAGCGAAGCAGCGAAGCTGGTGGTGGACGAGGAGCGACCGTGCCGCGCGCTGCGCACGGGGGCCGAACTCGTCGCGGGGTGCCCCGGCGCGGGAGACTGGTCCTTCCCGAGCAACCACGCCACCCTGGCCGCCGGGCTGGCCGCCGGCCTTGCCGTGCTGCGGCCGCGCCTTGCCGCAGCCGCACTGCCGCTGGCCGGGGCCGCCGCACTGCTGCGCGTGTTGGTGGGGGTCCACTACCCGCACGATGTGCTCGCCGGTGCGATCCTCGGCATCACTGTGGTGGTGGCCGTACTCTTCGCGTTCCTGCCGTCGGCTCAGCGGGCGGCATCACGGCTGGGACGGCGGAGGAACGATACCGGCCTCGTGGGCAACGACCGCGGCAGCGGCCCGGTTGTCCACGCCCAGCCTCGCCAGAATGGAACTCACATGGGCCTTCACCGTCCCCTCCACCACGTGCAGCCGCCGGGCGATCTGCCTGTTGGACAGCCCGCCGCCGAGGAAGGCCAGCACCTCCCGTTCCCGGACGGTCAGGGAGCCGACTCGGGCACGGGCGACGGAGCGCCGGCCGGCCAGGGCGCCCGTGCCCGTCGCGGCAAGGTGCGCGACGACCCGGGCCGCGACCTTCGGTGACAGGTAGGCGGCGCCGTCGGCCACCGCCCGGATTCCGGTGATCAGTTCCTCGGGTTCGCCCGACTTGATCAGGAAGCCGGCCGCGCCACCACCGAGTGCCCGCAGGATGTAGTCGTCCTCGCCGAACGTCGTCAGCATGACGATGCCCGTGCCGGGCGAGGTGCTGCGGATCTCCGCTGCAGCGTCGATGCCGTTCATCCCGGGCATTCGGATGTCCAGCACAGCCACCCCCGGGCGATGACGCCGGACCAGTTCCACGGCCTCGCGCCCGTCACCGGCCTCGGCGACGACCTCGATGCCGGGATCCGAGGCGAGAACGGCGCCTACTCCTGCCCGGATCATCGGCTCGTCGTCGGCGATCAGCACCCGGATCATCGGACCCTCACGGGGGCGAGCGTGTCCCGGGACACCAGGATGCCCTCCCGGAAGCAGAGCCGGTACGCGTCGCCGGACCGGTCGTCGAACCGGTCGGCCGTTATCGCGTAGTACTCGCACGTCATGCCGTCTCCTGTCGGCTCGGCCGTCAGCGGTCGGTGGTTCGTCTGCCGGGCCGGCAGGAAACGCTCCACCTCAGAACGGTCTTGCCCCACTCGCAGGCGGGCGAAGTCACCAGGTTCCAGGACCGACCGGGACGCCGACAGCATCTCCCACCCCATGAGCGCTCCGCTCAGCGCCGCTCCCGTCACCAGGGGCACCATGACCGCAGCCACCAGGGCCCGGCTGACGCGGTGCCGAGCACGGCGATGTTCCTGCGGCAGTTCGCCGCCGGTCCGAGGGACCGCCGGCGCGAGGAGCCGTGGCGGCGGTGACGAAGGCGCGTGCGGGATCCGCGCGGAGACGGCAAAGCCCCCGTCGCGCGGACCATGGTCGAACGAACCGCCGGCCAGCCGCACCCGTTCTTCGAGACCGATGAGGCCATACCCCCCGCTCCGGGGCCTGGGCTGAAGGGTGACCGCGGACGATGGCGGGCCGTTCTGCACGACGACTTCCGACTCCGTTGCCGTATGGGTCACCTGGACGGTCGCCGTCGCGCCAGGCGCGTGCTTGGCAACATTGGTCAGCGCTTCCTGCACGACCCGATGAACCGCCTGCTCGACCACCGGTGGCAGGCCGTCCGACGTGCCACCGGTGCGGAACTTCACCGCGAGCCCGGCCGCGGAGGCCTCCGCGATCAGGCCGGCAAGACTGGTGCCGTCAGGGTCCGTCGGTGCATCACCGGTCTCCTCACGCAGGACACCGATCACCTCGCCGAGACGCTCCACCGAGGCCGCGGCCTTGGCCCTGATGTCACCTGCGGCCCTTCGATGGTGCTCTTCAAGGCCCGGGGCGAGCTTCAGGGCACCGGCCGACAGGGCGATCAGGCTGAGGTCATGGCCCAGTACGTCATGCATGTCCTGCGCGATACGAGCCCGCTCCCGCAGCCTGGCCTGCTCAGCGACCAGCTCCTGCTCGCGTTGCAGTTGCCCGGCACGCTCCCAACCGGCCCGGACAAGCTGCTGATAGTGGCACCAGAACCGACCCGCGAACCAGGGCAGCATCGTGGCGACCACCACCACCGTCACAAATCGGCCGGCCAACGGCAGCCAGGCAGGCACGACGGACAATGCCACCACGCCGGCCGAGAGAAGCCCGACCAGAGCGAGCACGGTCGGCGCCATCCGCCCAGGCCGCAGTCCGGCCAGGAACGCGGCGACGGCAGTCAGGACAACCCACCCCAGGTTCACCATGCTCAGACCGGCGGCCGTCATCGCGCCCGCTGTCAGAAGGCTCCCTGCTTCAGGAGTCTGCCGGAAAACAGCCGTCCCGGCCGGAGTCCCACTATTGATCACCATGCTCTCCACGGAAGCGACGGTACGGACATCGCAAGCCGTCCGACACTGCCGAAAGTCTCATCTGCGCCGGTAGCCGGCGAGCACCGCAGTTTCGAAGGCCAGGCCGGCCGGACACGGCCAAGTCCTCAAGGTGAGGCGGGTCTTACCCGCGCACGGAGACCGGACAGAAGAACTTGACGGGGGAACCTTCTGCCGTTGTGCTTGCCATGTCCGCATGAAAACGAGGACTGCCCCGGCACCGTGCCTGGCCTCCGACGCCCCGACGTAGTCCAGGCCGGCCTCGCCGCCGAAGCTGCGGCCGCCGCCGTGCGGGAAGCCGAGCTGCGCGAAGCCGCCCGGATCGCCGCCCCCGCCGATGAGCTCCAGGCGCTGCGCGAGCTCGGCACGCTGGAGCAGACCCAGCCCCGCGACGGTGACGAAGCCGAACGCGACGGACTCACACCCCGCGCGGGCGGGTACGTCCAGAGCGACGGCGACGCCCGGTTCGCGTTGCGTCCCGGCCGCGCACCTCGGGCACTGCCTCGACCTGGCCGCCCGTGAGAGGACCCGCCGGCATTCTGCCGCCGCCGCTGCTCGCTCACGCCGCGCCTCGGCGGACCGTGAGGTCAATACGCCTGTGACAGAACGAAGACGTCGCGGAGGACCGCCTGTAACTCGGTGCGAGATACAAATACTTCCGACCACATGCACCGCGCTACTCCTGGGGAAACACCGTGAAGTACACCCGCATCACCGCGCTCGCCGCCATCGGCGTCGCCGCCACCCTCTCGCTCACGGCCTGTGACAGCGACGGCTCCGGGAAGGACTCGTCCTCCAAGAGCTCCTCGTCCTCGTCTTCTTCGTCCACGGACGGCGGTTCGAAGCCGGCGGGTGGCTCAGGCTCCGTCGGCTCGGAGGCCGGCAACGCGAAGTCGGGCTCCGGTGAGGGCACTGAGGCCCGCGCGAACGCCGCGACGGAGACCGGCGGCAAGGTCACGTTCTGCAAGACGGAGGACCTGGCCATCGACGCCACGGACGCCGCGCCCGACGCGAAATCCGGCAGGATCGACATCACCATGATCAACCGGGGTTCGGCCACCTGCTCGGCGACGGGCTTCGCGGGCATCGACATCAAGGACGCCGACAACACCTCGAACCCCATCGAGCGCGGCCACGCCCAGCCGCGTGTCACCATCCTGAAGCCGGGCGACGCCGCTGTCTTCAACCTCGCCTACGACATCGACAGCACCGACGACAGCCTCGCGTCCCCGACCGACATCCAGGTGACGCCCCCGAACGAGACCCACACCGTGAGCCTGAAGTGGCCTGCGGACGCGGGGGAGATCAAGGGCGCCTACACCGACGTTGAGGTCTACCCCACGCACACGACCCAGTAGGGGCTGGTGCGCGTGGCCAGGTCCAGGGCGTGTACCGGAAGTGAATCGTGCGCATAGGGTGTCGGAATGTCGCTGAGTCGCATAGCCCTCACGTCCGGCCGTTCGATCGAGCTCACCGAGCTGCGCATGTCTTCGACCTACGGGGGGATGCTGGAGGGCTACCCGTGCAAGCCCATCAACGACAATGAAGGTCAGGAGCCTTCAGCGGCAGGCCGACCGCACGTTCTCCTCCACGCCAGTCCACCTGGTTCCGCCTTCCCGCGAGTACCCGGACCAGACCGCCGGTGCCTTCGGCCCCGTCGAGGTGCTGCCTGCCGTGGCCTGTATCGGCGCCTTCCGTTCGGCAGCGGTAGCCCCTGAACTCGATTCGGTGCTGCACCGTTCCGCCCTCACTGTGGTCTGGTTCCAGACGGTCTTGGATGTCCCGTCGGGCGAGGACGCCGACCTTGCGCTTCGCAGGATCCGCTGGGAGGAGTTGGCCCAGGACTACGAGCTCTAGCGACGGGTACCGATCACAGCCACTCGTTGACGGCCGCGGTGAGGACGGTCGCCTCGTAGCGGATCGCCGATTTGTCATGGCGCGTGGCGACCGCGCGGGTGCCCTCTTGAGGTGGTTGATCCCGCACTCGGTCGCGTGACGTCCGTGGTGGCCGCGAGGGCCGAGGTGCTCAAGGAGGAAGTGGTCGTCGCCCCGGTGCGGGAGGTGGGCTGCAAGCTGAGCGGAGGCCGCTGGTACAGCGCCTACGACAACCAGTACATCGACGGCCCCGCCGCACCGGGCATCGACCATTTCGTCCCGCTCGCGGAAGCATGGGACTCCGGAGCTTCCCAGTGGTCCCCGGCCGAGCGTCAGGCCTACGCCAACGACCTGGACGCCGCCAGGAGCCTGATCGCCGTCTCCGCGAAGACCAGCCGGTCCAAGGCCGATCAGGATCCGACGACCTGGCTGCCGCCCTTCGAGGGATACCGTTGCCAGTACATTGCCGACTGGATCGTCACCAAGATCCGCTGGCAGCTCAGCATCGACACCACAGGGAAGAGCGCGCTCGCCGAGGCTGCGGCCGGCTGCGCCAATGCCCCGGTCGGTGTCCCCCTCGCCCGGTAACCGGCAGCACTCACAGGGAGGGGCCGCGTCCGTACGTTGCGGCCCTGCCACGTTCTCCACCGTGACCGCCACATCCCACGACGGTGTGTTGTGCGCGCATGGTCTGCGTCGACGTGGCGCCCGCGCTGCGTGGGGGAGAACGTCGGCACGCCGGCCCGGACCCTTCGTTGGCAGCGCCGGATGCTCCCATGTCCTGCGGGAGAGATCCGGCGGCCTGGCGCTGGTCCGGCCGTCCGCGTACCGGACGCCCGCCCCGCATTGCTGCCGGGCCATCCGGCCTACTGGCAGATCATGGCGGTGTTCACCGCAGCCGACGCCCCGATGCAGGTTCGAGCAGTGTGCGAGGCGATGGACGTGGAGCTCAAGCCCAGCGACATCAACAACGCTCGACTGAAACTCAAGCGGCTGGTCGACCGCGGCGTCCTGGCCGAGCCCGAGCGGGGCTTCTTCACCCGTCCCCGCCCGTGGCCCTGGCCCGGCCCGTCAACGGCGGCGGACTTCAGGCGCTCCGGGAACGCGAGCAGAGCACCAAGCGGTAGCCGTCGGGATCGGCAACGGTCACGCCGTACTCGTCCCAGTAGGGGTTGTGCGCCGCGGCGCGGGTGGCGCCCGCGGTGACGAGGCGGTCGACGAGGGCATCATCGACCGCGGCACCGAGATAGAGGACGAAGAGTCGTCCACTGTGGGCATAGGCTCCAGCGGCCGCTCGGTGTCGTGAGTGAGCTCGAAATGCCAGGAGCCGCGGGGGAGTCCGAGCATCACCAGATCATGCTCGCCGGAGACACGCTCCGCGGTGCGCCACAGAACGTCGAGTCCGAGGCCCTCGACGTAGAAGCGCTCGGCGGCCACAAGGCTCCGGGAGGGCGGGCGATCCGGATGTGGGTGTCCGGGGTGTCCACGCCGCGGCATCCAGGGTCGCGCGCCAGACCGGGCTGTCGACGTAGTGGTTGTCGAAGCGCTGCGAAGTCTCGGCGAGTCGGCTCGGGGGCTTCTCACCGCGGGTGACCTGCCCCAGCAGGCGCAAGTAGTCGAAACGGTCCATGCCCGGCGTGAAGACGCACAGGACGTCGGCGCCTGAGCCCGGGGCAGCCCGGAAGGCGTGCGGGGTGCCCGGCGGTACGGCGAGGAAGTCACCCTGGTGCAGGACGGTCACCTCCTCGCCGAGCAACACCTGGAGCGAGCCGCTGAGCACGAAGAACAACTCCCAGGCACGCGTGTGGAAGTGGGCAGGCGCGCCGGTCGCACCCTCGATGAAGGTCGAGCGGTAGCTGGTGAACGCGCCCCCGGTCTGCGCCGAATCAGCGAACAGTGCCACCACGGCACTGGGGTCGGCGCAGGTCTCGGCCTCGCCACCGCGCGTGAGTACCGTCCCCGTAGCGGTGTGGTCGTTCAGGCCATGATCCAAAGTCATGATCGCGACCCTACCGATCAGGTATGACAAGAGCACCACCGTGAGCATGCTGCCGAATGCCGCGACGGAAGTCCGTTCTCGCCTTCACCTACGTGATCGAGTGCGCGACATGGGCTCAAGCGCCTCGTCTGCGGAGCACCTCGCCGAGCGCAGCCGCCTTGTTGGCCCAGGCCCGTCCGTGGTCCGGCCTCAGCCCCATGGCCAGCCCGCCTCACCCGAACCGGGCAGAAAACGAATAATCGTCTGTGAATCGCCCTCTCGGGGCTCCCGTCGGGTCGCAAGCGGTTGCCGGTTCACGTCCACGGGGCGCTGAACAGGGCGTATTCGAGCAGGCCGGGCGAGGCACCTGACGGCCAGGTGTCCGTTGCCGTTGCTTGGGCGGCGGCCCTTGCACGAAGGAGAGGTGGACCGCGTAGCGGTGCGGTGACCAGTTGCTGTTCCGCCAGACCCAGCTGGCGATCGAAGCCGTCGGGGTGTGGCCGGTCTCCCGGCCGACCGTCTTGGCCGGGGAGCGCAGTTGCAGGGCCGGAGCGCGGTCGAGGATGAGCGGCTGGGGGCCGGTTGCCGACGGAACCGCCACTGTGCGGGGCTGGGTTTGAACGAGACGCGCCCGCAGCGGGTGCGGAGGAGCACGCCGCATGGGTCGGCACCAGGTGCTCGTTCCGCATCGCCCCCAAGGTGTCGTCGGCGTCTGTGCGGCCGACGAAGTTGCCCGGATCGGCGCCGAGAGCGTTATCTCGAACGGATTGGTTGTCTCGCCGGCGTCGGAGTGACGCTCAACCTTCACTGTGAGTGGTCGGTTCTCGGTGAGTGTGTCGATACGGTCCAGGGCGGCGGCCCGCGCATATTGAGCGATTCGAAAGCGATTAAATGCGCGATTGGATACGCGATTGGGGTAGGGTGGTTTTTTGGAGGTGACCTCTGTGTCCACTGAGAACCAGCTGTTCAGCGCGGTCGATGCGCTGCTGGAGCAAGTCGCGCAGGATGATCTGCCGGCGCCTGCGGAGCGGAAGCGTCTGCGTGAGGCGGCGGGGCTGAGTCAGGGGCAGATCGCCACGGCGCTGGACGCGCGCCGGGAGGCGGTGGGGAACTGGGAGGCAGGGCGGACCGAGCCGCGGCCGCCGAAGCGTGCCGCGTACGCGCGGCTGCTGGAGGGCCTCGCCGCCCGGTTCCCCGCCCCGGACGCCGACGTCCCCGCCGCTGCCCCGGCGCCGGTGGTCCCGGAGGTGTTCACCGCTCCGCCTCCCGAGCCGGTTCCGGCGCCCGCCGCCGTACCGGCGTCCCGCCCGGAGGCGGTGACGGGCGGCGCCTCGAGGTCGGCCGCGTCGTCGCGGCGTCCGGGTGCGAAGAGGGCGGTGGCGAAGAAGACCACGCTCGCCGCGGCCGCCGACCCGCGCTTCGAGAACGGACCGCTCGCCGTGGTCGATGTCGACGACTGCGGACAGGTGTCGGCGTACTGCGTCGGCGGCCTGGTCCTGGACGTGCCTGCCAAGTCCATCCCGGCGCTGATCGACTGGACCCTGACCGAAGCCCGGCTCGGGCAGGCCCGGCTGCACCGCAACGGCCGCGACGCCGACCCGATTCTCGTCCTCACCGCAGCCTCGCTGGACCGCTACGGCCTGCCCACCGCCCTGTCGGAGGAGGAACGGAACGCGAGCCGGCTCCCGGACAGTCACAAGGTGGTCAAGCAGATCACCAAGGCCGGCCTCCAGCTCACCCAGCGCGGCCTCGGCCCGTGGGCCCGCGTCTTCCGCGAACCCGAGGGCTCGATGCGCCGCTGCGTCCAGCTGTGCATCCTGCCGTGGAACGCGCTGGACACCCGGGAGTGGGGCAAGAAGGACGATCCGCAGCCGCTGCTGACGATGCACCCGGCCGACCTCGCCCAATACCTCGGCCTCTACGCGCAGCGGGTGATGACACCGCGCGGTACCACCGCGACGACGGGCCTGGAGCTGATGGCCGCGCTGCGCCCGCCGACCCGAGCGGAGAAGGACCCGGCCACCGGCGAGTTCAAGCGGGCCTTCAACGACGACGCGCTCACCCAGGTCCACGACATGGTGGAGTGCGAGGTCCCCGACGAACACCCGGTCCTCAAGGGACGGTTCGCCCGGCATCACCAGCGCACCCCGGCAGAGATGCTGATGGAGGAGCCCTACGACTGGTGCCGGCCACTGACCGACGAGGAGTGCATGGTCCCGTACCTGGTCGCGGTGGACATCAACATGTCGTTCGCCGCGGCAGCGAACGGGCTCACCGTCGGGCTGAACGGACCGACCCATCTGACCGGGAACCCGACGTTCGACGCCACGCTGCCGGGCTCGTGGCTGGTCGACCTCTCCCATGTCGACCTGTCCCGAGTTCGGGTCAACGGCCGTACGGTCGACGGCGAGCGGCTCCCGTCGCCGTTCACGCCGAAGGGCGACCGGCCCGAGGGCCCGGCCTGGTACGCCACGCCGACCGTGGCCTACGCGGTGGAGCTCGGCTTCGACGTCGCGCCGATCGAGGCGTACGTGCGCACCCGGGCCGGCCGTTATCTGGACTCCTGGTACAAGCGGCTGCGCGACGCGTACGTGGAGACGATGGCCGACATGGGCGTCACCGCTGGCCTGGGGGGCCGAGAGTTCCTGGAGGCGATGGCGCGGCGTAAGCGGGTCGACCCGACGATGGCGCTGCTGGAGACCGCGATCAAGGCGACGGCGAAGGGCGGCATCGGCAAGCTCCGGCAGCGCAGCCGGGGCCAGGTGCCGTACTACGAGCCCTACCCGGCGCTGAAGCGGGAGACGTGGCGCCCCGACATCCGGGCCGCCGTGCTGGCCAACCAGCGGGTCGGCCTGCACCGCAAGCTGATGAAGACGGCGGCCGCCGCCGACCTGTACCCGACATCAATTGGGACCGACGCGATCGTCTACCCTTCGCCCGGCCCGTCCCCGCTGGACATCCTGCCGCACACGCCCGAGGGCAAGCCGGTGCCGGGCACGTTCCGGCTCGGGGTCTCGCCCGGGATGGTCAAGCACCAGGGCACCCAGACCGTCCTGTGGGCGGAGGAGCAGTTCGAGGAACGAGGCGGCGTCTTCAACATCTCCAACCTGATCAAGACCGACCCGAGCGCCGGAGAAGGGGAGTAACCCATGGTCGACTCGCTCGGGGAGAGCCTCGACCGCGCGCTGGAGGGGGCGTTCACCCGCCCTGTCCCGAAGAGCGCGCAGGCGCAGATGAAGTACCTGGTCAAGCAGCTCAAGGGCACCCGGGCCGCGGCTCAGGCCCTGGGTATCTCCCAGCGGACCGTGGAACGGTACGTCAAGGGCCAGCTGAAGCGGCCTCGCCGGGACCTCCGCAGCCGGATGGAGGGCGAGGTCAAGAAGCGGTGGCAGCCGCAGATCAAGGCGAAAGCGAGGAAGAAGGCGTCATCCACCGACGGGATCGTCGTCTCCAGCCGCGCCCGCTTCGGGTTCACCGCCGCCCCAGGCACCACCGATGACGCACGCGTCCGCGACATTACCCAGGCCCTGCCGCCCGAGTTCGCCGACCGGCTGTTCACCGCCCAGGAGCAGGGCGCGAACGAGCGGCAGCTCCGGCAGATCGCGGCCGACGGCCTCGCCCTGATGTACTTCCGCGCGAACAACTCCCGGGCTCAGGGGCTCGGGGTGGAGTTCACCGACGTGGAGCACATCCAGATCGACCTCTAGCAGATCAGCTCGTAGCGAGCGCTTGGTCCCCGGCATTGTGGATTCCTGGTTTTGATCTGGGGCGCTTCAGGGTGTGAGCTGGGCGCACGTGGTCAAGTTGGATAGTTTGAATCGAGGTGCACGTGGTGTCTGACCTGTGCAGGTTGCTGTCTGCGTGGCTATGGCCAGCGCTAGATGGTGCTGTGAGCAGCGAATCCGTGATTGAGCTGGAAAGTCGCAACTATCGCCGGAACCCCTGTGGAGTTACTCGTATTTATGCAGGTCAGAGGCGTGTGAGAGTGTGCGGTGTCACCGGTCGGATGACCAGCGCGCCGGTTTGAGGGAACAGGCGATCGACCTGCCTGGCGGGGTCGGTCAGGGGCGGCCTTGTGCCTGTTGAGCAGCGAGTTCCTCGATGATGCTGGCCTGCTCGCGAATGTCGGCGGCCTGCGCTGGGGTGAACTCGTACCGTGTGAGGCTGCTGATCTCTGTTCTGGCCGCAGCGATGTCTCCGGTACGGGCGAGGACCACGGCTCGGTGGGACCTGAGCCCGACGATGAGTTCGGGCAGGTTGTAGGCCTGGGTGATGGGCAGGAGCTGCCGGTCGATCAAGTTCAGGCGGCCTGTGCTTCGTCGAAGCGCAGCATGGTCTCGACCACGTCCTGGCCGAGGTCGACGGCGGATCGCCAGGCCCCTGCGGCCATGTAGAGCTTCATGGCGGGGAACGCGGCGCTGCCGTAGTCGAGTTTGAGCTGACGGCAGCACTTGACATGCATGGCGAAGCAGTCGGCGAGGCACTTGTAGTCGTCGGGTGTCTCGCTGTTCAAACAGGCTTGTTGCAGTGCCTCGGTGGGGCCGTGGAGGTTGGCCAGGTCCAGGCCGAGGTGAACGCAGTAGGCGTCGGCGAGTTCCAGGGCTGCGGGGCCTGCGGCTCGGTAGCTGCCTGCGTGGTAGAGCCCCTGAACGTAGCCGTAGCGCAGAGATCGCTCCAGGAGAGAGGGGGCGAGAAGCTCAGCCAGGGCTGTCCTGAACGTAGCATCGAGGGCTTCGTTGTCACCGGTGTGCCCGTGCAGAGGGAACTGGCGGATGGCCACCAGGACCTTCTCACGTGGTCCGATCCCGCTGCCGCCCTCCGAGGCGAGGACTTCCATGGCGTGGACGTGGCGTGCGTAGGCCTCCCAGTTGGTGTCCCCATATGCCCAGGAGGCCAACGCACTGTGCGCATCAAGGCGGTCGACGGCGTCCCGACCCGGATCCTGCGCCACGTCCGCGATCACCGTGCGCAGTTCGCGCGGGAAGCCGCCCTCGTAGAAGCCTTCCTGACTGGTGATCTCCAGCAAGCGGTCGATCTGGCCGGTATCGGCGAGCAGCCGCATCCAGCGGGCCAGCCGCGGCAGTTCTCTGTGGCCCTCGAGAAGATCAGCCAGGGTCTGCTCGACACGGAGGGCGGCTTCCTCATGCAGGTCATGCGACCCATGGAGGGCCAACGATGCGGCCGCATCGTGGAGTTTGGCGAAACCGTCGGCGAATGTCTGCACGAGGCCGAGGCCTACGAGTTCGCGCACGGCCCTGGCCGCGGCAGCGGGACGTATCGGTCCCGCGGCTGCTGCCAGCTGCTGCAATTCCGGGCTGCTCACGGGGACTTCAGCGATGGCCATGAGGCCGGCCATCGTGCGTGCCAGCACGGACAGGTGCTCGAAGGTCTGTGCCAGGATGCGTTCCTGGGCCGTGGGGGCGAGGTGGGTCTGCTCCTGCACCGCCGCGCAGAAGGCGCCACCGTCACCTGCGTAGTTAGTGCGGGTGAGCGCCGCGGAGTTGAGGACGTACAGCGGCATACCAGCTGTGAGTGCCAAGACCCGCTGTGCGGTGGGGTAGTCCAGGGTGCAGTCTTCGGCAGCGAAGACGGCGGCCACGGTGTCGGTGTCCCAGCCGGGCAAGGACTCGGCGGAGACACCCAGATGCGCGGCGAGCGCGGTCTGCTCCGGGTGGGGGTGGCCCAGCAGCGTGATCTGGGCCGTCGGCAGCGCCTGGACAAGCAGCCGTAGGTCGTCGGATGGGAGGTCGTGCACGTTGTCGATGACGACCGCGATGACTGTGCCGTCGTGAGTCAGTCGGCCGTGCACGGCCCGAAGGACGTCGATGCCGGCCCCGCTCGGCAGACTCAGGGCATCGGGCCCGCTCAGGTGCCGGGCAGCAACCTCCCGGGCCAGCGCGCCGGGCACCACTGCGGGTGGCATCTGGCCGGCATCGAAGTAGGTGACCGGGAGCGGGCACTGGGCGGCGGCGCGCGCCGCCCAGGTCGTCTTCCCGGCCCCGGAGAAGCCAGTCACCAGCCGCACGCGCTGCTCGCCCGTCAGCTCCGGTTCGCCGCCAGGCGGCCAGTAGACGTCGGGAACCTGGGGAAAGGCCTGCAGCTCCTCGACGAACTGCTCGTACAAGGAGGCCAGGTCACCGGTATGGAAGGCTCGCCCATGGGCTCCGGCGCTCGCGTACTGCACGCGGGCAGCCAGCTTCCACACCAGCGTCTGCGCTCCCAGGGACCCGAACGGGACCCGGGCGGCCTGCTCGGTGCACCACTGCAGGACACCGGTGAGATCCGCAGCAGTCGGCGGCAGCCACGTCTCTTCCGGATCTGGATGTCCCGGCCACAGCAGCGACACGCCTGCCGGCCAGCCCGTCTGCTGGGTCCGTTGCAGCAGATCCCGACCCGGTGCGGTATTGCTGACCACGATCAGCTTCGGCGCGCCGGGGTGCCGCCCCGCCGTGTGCTCCGCGCGCAGTTTGGCGAACTGTTCAACCGACCCGCTGATGTCACTCCACATCAGATTGCCCTGCCGGGTCTTGACCTGCAGGTAGAGATGCCGGTCCGGGAGCACGACCTCCAGGTCCTCGTCCAGCTCCATCAGCAGCGTCTGCGCACCGGCCTCACGCAGCCGCAGCAGACAGCCCACGGCGTACAGGTTCTGATAGGTGAATCCGCGGTGCAGGGAGGTGATCCGCCGCAGCTGCGCTGGATCGAGCGGGCCGGCCGTCCGTGCCGTGCTGTCCTGGGCGGTGTCGCCGGTCGGCGGTGGTTCCTCGTCGTGCACGCCCCCACGATATCGGCCCCTGCACGGGCCGCGGCGCAGACCGCTGCCCCGGGGGCGGGAGTGTGTGAGGCGCCGGTGCGGCGCAGCAGCACAACTCCGCTCGCGGGGGCCTGGGATGCGGTATGCCCCAGCCGTAGGTACAGCATCGAGCCGTCCAGCCCACGACGCGGTCCAGCGCGGGGGACAGGGGCGGAAAGGGGCCGGGATCCGAGGAAGCGCCGCCAGCTCACCAGCGCCCCTTCCGTGGCGCTTCGGCACGGGAGCGGAATCTCTCGGTCCGCTCGCGTGGCGGCGTGCACCCTGCGGCCGCGGGGAGGCCGCCTCCAGGCCGACAGACCCTGACATGGGCCCCGGCAGCACGTGAAATGCCTGGTGAGACCGTGTTGTCAGTGGCGCATGGTAGCTATGGAAGCAGAGAGAACGTGTGTGGTTCTCCCGCCAGTTGACCCACATCGAGTGAAGAGGCAACAGGATGGTCGAGACGGAACTCCCCGAGCGGGGAGTGGTGTTCTGGCCGGTCGGCACGGGCGACTCCACCACGCTCGTGCTCGGCGGCGACCTTGTCCTCCAGGTCGACCTGCGGGACATGAAGGCTGCCGACGAGAAGGACGCGGTCGTCGCCGCGGTCATCGACCGTCTCGCGGAGACCCTGCCGTGCCCCGACTGGCTTGATGGGGAGACCCCCTACCTCGCGGTGTTCGCCCTGACCCACGCCGACCTGGACCACTGCTGCGGGTTCGGGGACCTGGTGGACAGCGACATCCTGATCGGGGAGATCTGGGCGACGCCCCGGCTGTGGCGGGAGATCTCCCAGGACCAGACCATGTGCGAGGACGCCCGCCTCTTCCAGGACGAGGTCGAGCGCCGCGTCGCCGCCACCCTGGAGGCCCTCGCCAACGGCGAAGAGCCCGCCAGCGGCGACCGGGTCCGGATCATCGGCTACGACGACGACCGCGACCAGCACTCCTACAACGAGCTGCCCGACGAGTACTTCACCTTCCCCGGCAAGACAATCACGATGATCGACGGCAACGACCTGTCGGGAACGTTCGAGGCGTTCGTCCACGCCCCGTTCAAGGGCGACTGCGCCGGTGAACGCAACGAGACGTCCCTCGCCCTGCAGATCCGCATGCCCACCGGCACCGGCGCGACGGGCCGGCTGCTCCTGCTCGGCGACCTCGCCTACCCCACGATCAAGAAGATCTTCGACAACAGCGAGTACTTCGGCAACACCGACCGGGTGGAGTGGGACCTGCTGCTCTCCCCGCACCACTGCTCCAAGAAGGTCATGTACGCCAAGGGCGAGGACGGCGAGGAGGAGCGCAAGCAGGACATCCTCGACCAGTTCGAAACCTACGCCAGCCCGGACGCCCGGGTGATCGCCAGCTCCCGGCCCTTCCGGGACCAGGACGAGAAGGGACACAATCCGCCCCACCTGCTGGCCCGGGACGCCTACGCGGAGATCACCGTGCTGCCGGTGCTGTGCACGGGCGAGTACCCCACCAAGGACGAGCCCCGGCCGGTGGTGTTCGCCCTGGACCCCCTCTTCGGGTTTGAACTCGTCGACGTCGCCGAACTGGAGGCCAAGTCTCTGGTGATGAAGGCCGCGGGCGGCGGACGGCGGATGCTGGCCGCGCTGGGCACCACCCGCTTCCCGGCCGCCGCCTTCACCGCCACCGCCGCTCTCCCCTCCCCCCGGGCGGCCACCGCCGCGCGCAGCGCCGTCGAGCAGGCCCGAGGAGACAAGGCCGCACCCGCCACGCCCCTGGGATTCGGTGACGCGTGAGCGACCGCACCACTACGGCTGTCACGGCCGGCCAGCACCTCGCCCTCGACCAACTCCGGCAGATCACCGACTCCGACCGCGGGGTCTTCCTCTCCCACGTGGACACGGCACCCGCGGCCCCCACGGGCTTCGTGGAGGCGCGCATCAGCGTCGGATGCGCCGGCCTGCCCCGCGTCGAGGGCGGCCTGCGGCTGCGCAGCGAAGAGCCCGTCACCCTCTACATCCCGCCGGACTTCCCCTTCGAGGTCCCGCTGGTGCACACCCGGCACAAACGCTTCGCCGGGGCCCCGCACGTCGTCTGGGCCCGCTTCCCGTGCCTGTACCGCTCCACGGCGACCGAGTGGGACCCGGCTGATGGCATGTACGGGTTCATCACCCGCCTGCTGGACTGGTTCAAGGCTGCCGCGGCCGGCGAACTCGATGCCCCCGGCGAGCCGCTGCACCCGCCTCACGCGCTCGGAGACCACGCGGGCGGCCTGCTCGTCGTCCGCCGCGATGCGCCTACCGCCGCCGACGACGAGCCGTGGCTGGGCGCGGCCCTCCTGCACCATGTCGACGCCGACCGCAGCGACGTGGTCGGTTGGCTGCCCTTCGGCCGACCGTGGCCGCACACCCTCACCGACGCCCGGGCCGCGGCCCAACTCCCCGACGACGCCGAGGTATTCCTCGCCCCGGCTGTCATCACCACAGACCATCTGACCTTCGAATACCCCGACACCGCCCGGGCGCTCATCGCCGCGTTGGCGCGCGGCCGCATCACCGCCCGCATGATCCTCGGTCTCGTCGGCCTGGCCGCCGACCACAACCGCCGCCTGCGCACCACCGCCGACCAGACAGGCCCGGACGGCACATCCCGCCCGCCCGCCCCTGTCCATCTCCTGCTGGGCACCCCCTCCCGGGGCAACAGCGGCCACGGCTCCCGCCGGACCCACCTGGTGGCCTGGCACCTGCCCGACTTCGCCGACCAACTCACCCGCCGCGCCGTCACCGCCTACGTCGACCGCCAACTGCCCGAACTCGGCGACGAGATCATGCAGATCGGCGAGGAATGGCTCGACACCCTGACCACCCGGTGGCTCAGCCTCTACGAGGCCCGCCCCGAGGTCACCGTCCGCCGCGACCACCACACCCCGGCGGCCTGGCTGCACGGCAAACGCATCCTCGTCCTGGGCGCCGGCGCGCTCGGTGCGCCCGCCGCCGACATCTGCGCCCGCGCCGGCGCCGCCCACGTCACCGTCGTCGACAAGTCACTCGTGCACCCCGGTATCCACGCCCGCCAGCCCTACACCGACCCCGACATCGGATACCCCAAGGCCGACGTCCTGGCCGACCGTCTCAACCAGATCGACCCGCACGCCACCCGTATCGAGTCCGTCGTCGCCGACATCACCCGCCGTTTTCCCGTCCTCGGCGTGCACTCCTTCGACCTGATCCTGGACTGCACCGCCAACCGCGTCGTACGGGCCTACCTCGAACGCGCCCGCCGCACCGACCCCACCCCCTGGCCCCACCTCGCCACCTTGATGATCGGCCATCAGGCCACCCGCGGCATCGTCGCCCTCTCACCTCCAGGAGCCACCGGCGGCGGCACCGACGTCCTGCGCCGCACCTCCCTGGCCGCCCGCACCGACCCCACCGGTGCCCTGGCCGACATGGTCGAGGACTTCTTCCCCACCGAGCCCCGCACCGACCTCTTCCAGCCCGAACCCGGCTGCTCGGACGCTACCTTCACCGGCTCCGCCGCCGACGTCGCCGCCCTGGCCGGACAGCTCATGACCGGCATCCTCCACGCTCTGAACGCCCCCGACGGCCAGCACACCATGGCCGCGCTCACCGTCCGCACACCCAGCGGCCCCACCGACCCCCAGCCCGCCGGGCCGCGCTGGCTGACCTGGCCCAACGACACGACCATCACCGACGACGCCACCGGCTACGACGTCCGCATCGCCCCCGCCGCCCTCGCCGAGATGCGCGCCGAAGCCCGCCGCGGCGCCCGCGTCCGCGGCCCGCGCGTCGAAACCGGCGGCATGCTGCTCGGCACCATCGACGACGCCACCGGCATCATCCACGTCGACGAGGCCACCGGACCGCCCCCGGACTCCCTGCTGAGCGACACCTACTTCCAGCACGGCCTGGACGGCGTCACCCACCACCTCGCCTCCCGCCGCACCGCGACCGGCAACACCAGCCGCTTCCTCGGCCTGTGGCACACCCACCCCCACAGCCCGGCACAGCCCAGCGCGACCGACCGCACGGCCATGGAACTCCTGACCCTGCCCCTCGACGACGCCCCCACCCGAGCCCTCGTCCTCATCGCCGGAGGAAGACCACCCGTCTGGCAGAAATGGCTCACCACCGCAGACGGACCCGACCTCTACGCCCGCCTCGCCACCCGCACCACCACGGCCGCCACCCCACCAGCTCCGACCGCGCCGGCCGGCCACCTTGGCCCAGGCCTGTGGTGGCCCGGCGGTTACGCCACCCGCCCCGCCACCGACAACACCCTGCCCGCCCCCCGCCGATCGGACGACGCCCGCCCATGACCCGCACCCTCGGCCTCGCCCTGTCCGGCGGCGGCTCCCGCGCGGCCGCCTTCCACCTCGGCTGTCTGCGCGCCCTCCACGACCGCGACCTCCTCGACCGCATCCGTGTCGTCTCCGGCATCTCCGGCGGCTCGCTGCTCGCCGCCCTGTGGGCCTACGGCCCGCCCGACTTCGCCGACTTCGACACCCGCACCACCGACCTGCTGCGCTCCGGCCTGCAACTGGCCATCGCACGCCAGGCGTTCACATTCTCCGCCGTCGCCCGCAACCTCACCGCGGCCGCCCGCGCCGGCGCCCGCGGAGCGTTCACCCGCGGCAGTGATGTCAGCGTCGCCCGCCCCGCCAACCGCACCGACGCCCTGGCCGCCGTCCTCGCCCGCCAGGCGTTCGGCACCCGCACCATGGCCGACGTCACCCACCCCGGCCTCGACGTCGTCCTGACCGCCACCGACCTGGCCACCACCAACGCCGTCCGCTTCGGCAGCACCCGCAGCGGCTGCTCCCGCTACGGCACCATCACCGAACCCATCCCCGCCGCCACCGCCGTGGCCGCCTCCGCCGCCTACCCCGCCCTGCTGCCCGCCCTGGAACGCACCTTCACCTTCCAGCACCGCGACGGACACCACCAGCAGCACACCGTGCTGCTCACCGACGGCGGCGTCTACGACAACCTCGGCCTGTCCGTCCTGGAACCCGGACGCTCACCCCACCACACCCAGCACGTCTACGACGTGTCCTTCATCATCGCCTGCGACGCGGGCCAGGGAGAACTCACCCTGAAAGCACCGCACTTCATGACCGGACGCCTCAGCCGCTCCTTCGCCACCGTCCACCGCAAAGCCCAGGACTCCGCCCGCTCCCGCCTGCACGAATGGGCCGCGAGCGGACGCATCGACGGATTCGCCCTGGCCTACCTCGGCATGAAAGACGACCGCCTGCCCGCCCCGCCCGCCGACCTCGTCCCCCGCAGCGCAGTGGCCACCTACCCGACCAACTTCGCCGCCATGACCCGCACCCACTTCGAGGCCATCACCACCCGCGGCGAACAGCTCATGCGCACCGTCCTGCCGATGCACCTGCGCCACCCCCGGCACTGAGGCCCCGTCGAAAACGAGCTGGGCGCACTCACCTGCCGGGGACTGGGCGACTGACGACGTGACACCCTGGGCGGCTGCAGGGCAGGGAGAATCGGACGTGACGGTGTGCGATACGCCATGACGCGGGCGCACCGCATCGGGGAGGAACACGACGTTGAGCACCGTATGGGCCCGGGTATGGCAGTTCCGGGTGCAAGGGCCGATGGTGACCGCCACCCAGGTCGGACAGGGTGACCTGGGGGTGGGACTGGCCCGGCTCATCCACATCAACGCGCTCGCCTGCGACCTCAACAGGGTCGTCGACTACCGCACCAGGCAGCTCGAGGTCCGCCTTCTGGCCAGCTATCTCGCAGCCCCCGGCGCCGGTGCCCCGCTCCAGGTCGATCACCGGGCATTCGTGGCGAGCTCGCGGCACATCCGCAGCTTCGTCACCGAAAGCTCAGGACTGGGCATGCTGACGGCGGCCAGCGAAGCCCTCTTCGCCTGGGACAACACGGCCCATGCCCTGCACAGTTTCGACGCACTGCCCGGCCGCATACTGACGGGCTATCAAAACGGCGGCATCAGACCGGACTTGCTGTTCCATCTGCCCGGAGGCAGGGTCGCGGGAGAGGCCCGGGGCCGGCACCGCCGCGCCAAGACACTCCTGCCGAAGCAGCCGCTCGCCGAGCAGAAGAGACGGCTGCAGGAACTCGCCCTCTGGTCGGCGTCCCACCGCGACCACGCCTACTTCATGAGCTGGGTCTGGATCGGCCGCTCCGGCGTCGCCGTGGATATCTTCCTTCCTCAGGACAAACGCTGGGACGGTGCACTGGACGACCGCTGGAAGCGGCAGGGCGGAGGCGGCCAATGGCGCTTTCCCGTGCGCGAGCGACGGCGCAGGCCACCAGAGGACCCCTCTGGGCAGATGCCGGCCGGCGATCCCGCACCGCCGTCGCCCACCACACCGCCCAGCGCACCATCCGCCCCACCGCCCGACACGGACGCACCGCAGGACGCGATGCCGCTGGCCGCTGCCCGCGCACAACCTGCGGCCGACCTGCTCTCACGGACCGGCCGCATGGTCCAGCGGCTGTACGACACCGCGCCCGCACTCGACGCGGAACTCGCCGGCATTCCCGTCCGCGGCGCCTGGGTGCCAGCCGACGCGCTGGGACCTGCCCGGCACGAGGTGCTGCTGGCCGTCCTGGCCGAACAGCCCCCGCCCCAGGCGGGTGTCCGGGAGCGCCTCGCCCGGGCCGAAGGCCGCTTCGACGCCTGCCTCGACGGACGCTTGCTCACCGTCGTGCGTTCCGCAGCCCAACCGCCCCCAGCCTGGCAGGACGTGGAACAGGTGCTGTTGAGCCCGGCGTGACACACCGGCGCCCAAGCCCGCCCGGAACCCGGCAGGGGTGCCCGACGGCCGAGGCGTCCAACCGGCGCTGCGAGAGGCCCGCCGGACGCCGGGGCAGCCTTCCAGCGCCGAGCGCCGCAGCCCTGTCCTCGGTCATGCCGATCCGGACAGCTCACCCATCAGAGCAGCAACCGTCCGCCGCCACTGGCGGGCTTCCTTCCGCAGCGGGAACCACGCGTCGGCAGTCCGCCGGTCAAGCTCGGCGAACTCCGTCAGCTGCGCCGCCAGTTCAGTACTGCCGGCGCTGCCGACCGCTGCCGAGCGCACCTGGTCGGTGAGGCTGTGTAGCCGGTGCGCGGCGCGGTAGTAGGCGACCTGATCCTGGCTGAGACGGCGCACGGCATACCCGCCGCACTTACTGCACGGATCGAAGCCCTTGTTGTCCAGCAACTCCGCGATGCTCACCAAGTCGTCGTCGCCGGTGATACCGCGCTCCGGACGCCGGTGCTTGCAGTCGGGGGAGTGGGCCCGGCCCTGATAGCGGCCCTCCGCGTCCGAGGTGTAGACCTGCACTTTGGCGAGCACGCCCAGCGGCAGCCCCGACCCCTGCCGCCACCCGGTGCCGGTGTCGTGTTCGAAGGGCTCCAGATCCAGTTGCTCCATGGCCAGCAGACCGTGCCAGACCGCCGACACGAAGGGACGGCGCGGAAGATCCCGGTCGTCATACCCGACAGCCTCCAGCCGGCGCAGGTCGGCCACGCCGCGGGCCAGAGCCAGCGAACGCAGCGCGTGATCGGTGTCGCGTTGCCCCTCGCGCAGCCGCACCAGCACCCGTTCGCCTTCTGCCGAGCTCAGATGGCTGCCGAACGCCTCGTGATGCGGATCGTGGATACGGGCGGGCCAGACCGGCTCCTCCTGCCCGGAAGAGGGCTGGCGGGGCGCGAAGAGCGCGTCGGGCAAGTCACTTGCACCGGCGACGATGCAACCCTGCCATCCTGAGCTGCACCGTTCCTCCAGAACGCTCAAGGCCACGACCTCAAGCCCGCCGTCGACGGAGAACACCACGTACAGCTGTTCGGCATCCCGCATCGCGGTGCGCAGCGCGCGCAGGTGCTCGCTGGTGACCGGACGCCTGCTGTGGACCGGCGCGTCGTCGAACACCCCCGGCCCCAGCCCCGATCCGGTCCCAGGCCGCGGCTCTGCCGGGGACGGCGCCGCCGGCTGTCTGGCCTCGGCAGTCTCCGGCTCGCTGTAGGAGAGCGTGTGAGGGTGAGTCAGAAGCCGCACGGCCACCGGCTCCGGCACCCGCAGGGTGAGGACGGACTGCGGCTCCCAGACGGTGCCGGCCGTGTACGAGGCGAGCACCCCCAGTTCCCACTCACCCAGCCGGTCCACAAGTGACCTGCCAGAACCGCGCTCCGCCGCATCATCAGGAAAACGAGCGACCACAACCCGCTCGCCGTGTCGCCCGCCGGCCGCCGTTCGGACGTCGGCCTCCCAGCCGGCCACCACCGCCCGGGCCCGATCCAGTATCTGCTTGCGTCCCTTGCGGCGGCTGCCCATCGTGTCGGTCAGGTGATGAACCACGTACGTCTGCTGCTGCGGGTCGTCCCAGCTGTCCTCGACCGCGCCGCGCCACCGCCGCCACAGCTTCAGCAGCAGCCGGCGAGCCTCGCCGGGGCCGCCCAGCGGCGCGAAGGCCGGCTCGTCGGCGGGAACATCCGGTTCCGTCATGGCAGCCGCCGCGGCAGCCGCCAGCAGCGCCCTTTCGACGACCAGCAGCCGGGCCTGCTCCTGCAGGACGCGCAGATACCCGGCTTTTGCCTCAAGAGCTTCCCCGGCCCAGGCCCGCAGCCAGGGAAACAGCGCCAGCTTCCGGTGGGTACGGTGCATGCTCGCCAGCGCGCCGCCCCATTGCCGCAGCACCGACTCGCGTACACGTTGGGCCTCTTGCCGCTCCTCCCACGTGCCGTCCTCGTCGTCCTCCGCGTCGTCCTGCTCGGCAGGGACCGCCGGACCGTCGGCCACGGGCGTGTACAGCACAGCGGCCGCGTGCCGGACCTCTTCGTCGCTGAAGGTGTCCTCGTCCGGTGCGCGGAAGCTGTCCAGTTCATACAACAGACCCAGCCCGGTCACCGTGTCCAGGAACACCGCCAGCCCTGTACCCGGACGTGCCCAGGACCCGTAGGTGCCGCACTGCGGGCACATCCGGCCTACCACAACGGCATCCAGATGTACCGTCCGTTCGACGCCGTGAGCCGAGCGCAGGTACGAACACGAGGGTTTGGCATGCAGTTTCGCCTGCTTGCCCTGCCCCGACCACACCGTGATCGCCGTGCCCTCGAACGGGCCGAGTGGCACGTCCGGTGTCAACTGACCGTGCATTGCGCTGGCTCCCTCGTGAGCGAACTTCGTCACCGGCCCAAACCATCGTGACCAGGCCGAAGTTGACCTTAGCCCGGTCCGCGCCGAGTCCGGCACGGCTACGGCCTATTGATCTCAAAAGCGCACAAGTAGATAGACTTCATCCGCCGTCGATGTCGTCATGCTGGCGCTGCAGGCCGGCGATGCTCACTGCGCTGCCTTCCGGGTTTCTCCCCACGCTGCCTGTCTCCGTACCGGGTCAGGCAGCTTGAAGGAGATCTCATGCGACGCGGGCCGGTACCTGGTCCTTGGCCAGCAGTTGGGCCAGCGCGTCGGTCTCGTCCTCGGGTACGGCGATGGCGGCCAGGAGGCGTGCGCGGGTGACGGCGACGTACCAGACACGCAGGACCTCGTCGGTGGCCGGGTCTGCGGTGGCCCAGCGCTGGACGCTTCCGGCATCGGGCAGCAACAGCAGGACGCCGTCTGCTTCGTCGCCCTTGAGCTGGTGGACGATGTTGGTGCGGATACCGGTGGCCACCTGGAGGCGCGACACGGTGGGTTTTCCGGCGGGGCGGCCCTTGCCGCCTTGCGGAGCAGCCCCGGGAAGAGCGGGCCAGGCCTTCATGGCCTGCCAGACCTGCGGCCCCCATTCCCGGTGGGGCGCAGGCAGGCTGTGCAGGAAGGCGAACGCCGTGCGGTTGACCTGTCCGGCCGAGAGACGGTGGCCGGCCATGATGCGGTCGGGGCCGCCGGTTTCGCCCGGGTACCAGTACCCGAACAGGACGCGCACGGCGACCGCGCAGGCCCGGGCGAGGTCATCGCCGCTGGCGCCCGGGGTGTGGGTGACGGTGCGGGCCCAGCCCAGGCTGGTGATGGCTTTGGTGTTGGGCTTTTCCCGGGTGATGCCCGGAAGGGTGGCGTACTTGTAGGCGGTCGCCAGGCAGTCCTTGGCCGGGACGGCGTACTCCTCGGCCAGCGTGCGGAAGGCGTCGACGATGCCGGCACCGGTCGGGGCGTGCAGGTGCCGGCTGCCGGAGTCGGCGAATCGGGTGGGCAGCACGAGGACGGGGATGTCGTCGTCGCGCACCACGGAGGTGTCCGGCGGGCGTTGCCCCGTGCGCAGGGTGGACGCGAGCCGGCAGATGACGGGGGAGCTGCGCCAGTTGCCGGTCAGGCGGTGCGGGGCGGGGGAGAGCTGAGCCGCGAAGGACTGGAGAGCCTGGGGTTCGGCGCCGCGCCAGGCGTAGATGGCCTGGTCCGGGTCACCGACGAGAACCAGCGGCAGGCCGGCGTCGTGCAGCAGCTGAAGGATCGCCAGGTCGGCGGCGGAGCAGTCCTGTGCCTCATCGACGACGACTTCCGCGAACCGGGAGAGCAGCGGGGGCAGCAGAGCGGCGGCGGTCTTGGCGTGGCGCAGGTTCCACAGGGCCAGGACCCGCGCCTCGTGCCCGGTCAAATAGCCTTCGTCACACCACGCCTTGCGGGTCTCGAAGATCTTCTTCTCCCACTGCGCGCGGCTGTAGGAGGTGTCCTTGATGAGCTGGCGGGTGTCGTAGTCGAGCTTGTCCCAGGCAACAGCCTCGCGCGCCTCGCTGTAGGAGGGATCTACCGTCATGGGGAAGCGGTGCAGGTTGATCTCCCGGTCCGCGCCCTCCACTGGGGCCTTGATGCTCGCCCAGGATTCCAGCAGACGGGGCGCCGGCTGGGCCGCCCGCCGCGGCTTGACCAGGAACTCCCACAGGAACGAGTCGAGCGTGCCGATGAAGTGCGGCGCCTGGACCAGATCGGCGCGGCCCGCCGAGCGGCAGCGCCGGGCCATCTGGTCCCGCGCCACCCGTGTGAACGAGATCAGTGCCCGCCCCTTCCGCAGCCGCCGCCGGGGCGACTGCAGATGCCGGTTGGTGATCACATGCGTCTTGCCCGCGCCCGGGCAGGCAGTCACATACGCAGGCGCAGCCACGACCATGGCGGCCTGCTGCTGCTTCTCGGCGTCGGCCCGTACCGGATCCTGCTGAGGCGTCGTCATGGCGCGCCCACTGCGAGCGTGCTCGTGTCCTGGGCGGTGATGAAACGGATGGCACCCGCCAGGTACTCGGGCACCGTGAACGGCACCACTCGGTCGGCCAGTATGTCGGCGAGTTCCTGCGCGAACCGGCCCTTGGAGATCTCGGTGCCCTTCAGGATTTCTCCGTCCGTGCCGGTGACGGTCCGGCTGGCCTTCGGGAC
This sequence comes from Streptomyces sp. NPDC087310, assembly GCF_044744405.1. Classification (NCBI taxonomy): domain Bacteria; kingdom Bacillati; phylum Actinomycetota; class Actinomycetes; order Kitasatosporales; family Streptomycetaceae; genus Streptomyces; species Streptomyces sp. NPDC087310. The sequence continues at coordinate 628,900 of NZ_JBIUYF010000007.1, forward strand.
GAACAGCTCCCCGAACGCCAGGGAGGGATCCGTCGCCTCAACGACCTGCTTCCAGCGGTCCTGCGAGTGCGGCGCGCAGCGCAGGAACGCCGCCCGCAAGGCGGTGATGTTGTTCTGCGACCACAGGGCCGGCTCCAGCGTCCTCGGCGCCGCGGCCAGGTGCAGCTCGCCAGGAGAATGCCAGCCGCGCGGCAGCTTCCGCAGCGACTGCAGCCGGGGTGGTTCCGGCTGCTCGGGTGCCACGTCCGTGTCGGTGATCAAGGCAACCCGCCGGCCCAGACAGATGCCGTCAACGGGTGCCAGCAGCACCCGCAGATAGACCTCGAACCCGACACCGTCCACGATCACCCGGGTGGTGCCGAAGAACCGTTCCACCGCCTCGAACGCCTCCCGCTTCGCCGGCGCATCGGCGTCCTCGTCTGCGGCGAGGACCCGCTCGGCCAGAGCCGGCAGCAGCAGAAGCTCGGAAATACCCTCCACGAGGATCGCCCGCGACGCGAACAGCAGAGCACTCTTGGTGGCATCGAGATAGCGGTCCAGATGCCGCACCCGGTCCGGGCTCAACTGCAGCCGGGGAATGGGCAAAGGCCGCGCCCGCCAGCCGTCCGACAGCTCACCCGGGCAGCGCGCCATGACCACCAGGTCCTGAACGCTCGCAGCGGCCGACAGGATGGGGGAGTGGGTGGTGACCACCACCTGCAGATGCCCGGCCGGCTCAGCCGGATCTCCCGACGGCTGCCGGCGCGAGGCGCGCGCCCGCCGCTGCAGGTAACGCAGCAGCAGGGTCTGCAGCTGCGGATGCAGGTGCGCCTCGGGCTCCTCGACCAGCAGCACGGTCAGATCCGCCTCTGCCGCCGCGTCCAGCTCGGCCATCACCGTGGCGATGAACAGGGTGTTGGCGTAACCCAGCCCCGAGGCCGACAACGGGAACGGCGCGGCGGAGACATCACCCAGCAGCATGCGCAGCGACCGGGCGATCGACGCGAACGTCGGCTCGGCCAGGGCCAGTTCACTCGCCTGGGGATGCGCGCCGACCGTCAGATCCCGCAGCGGCTGGTTGATCTTCTCGCTGACCTTGACCACGTCCGGGTCCGCAGCCACCTTCTTCAGCTCGGTGCCGATCCGTTCCACGAAGGCATCGGCCTGCTCGTCATCGCCCAGCAGCCCGCGAAGGATCATCCGCACCCGATCCCCGCCCGCCGAGGCCAGCTCCCGCTCGGCATCGCGCAGCGCTGGCAGATAGACATGCCGCACACCGCCCCGCGCCGGAGGGTCCCCCGTGACCGGAAGGCCCGCGCCCTGCGCCCAGACGGTGCTTCCACGCCGCCCGCCCGTTTGCGGCGGCGTCCAGGACACCTGCCACCGGGCGGTACGGCTGTCAGGAGTCCCCTGGGGCAGCAGCGCCTCGAGATACGCGCCGCTTTCCTGCGAGCCGATGCCGGCCACGTCCAGTTGCAGGCTGGGGCCGCCCTGCGCGGCCGCGGTGGTGAGGACATCGGACTCCTCGAAATACCGCACGCGCCGCCCGTCCAGGGGGTCCGTGAGCAGCCGGAGCGCGTCGATCACGGACGACTTGCCCGCGTTGTTCTCCCCGACCAACACCGTCACTTCCGGCCGCAGCGGAATCTGTACCCGCTCGCACGACCGGAACCGCTCCACCAGCACCTCGGCCACGTACACTGCCCGCCCCCGTCCCCGGCATGTCACTCTGAGAAATAGCGATCATCGGATAATAGTGGGCATTGTCTGGCGCAGCATTCAGAACTCGTCGTAACCCAAAGCGGTCAGCGCAGATGATGGCCCGCGCCACAGGAAGGCCAGCTGCCGTGAGGCCGGGCCCAGCTGCACGTGAGCTGCGAACCGGGCGTCCAAGAGGAACGCCATCTACATCACCAGGCGCTGCAGGTAGTCGTCTTCGAAGCCGATCCGCAACAGCGCCGTGCCTGGTGATGCCCGTCGGCACGACCACCCTCGCTTCCCGCAGGCCGGGGCTGGTCTGTGGGGGAAGGCCCGGCCCGGTAGCTGCCCAAGACAGCGGTCACGGGTGCCGTGGGGTGCGCAAGCGTTCAGAACTCCTCATCACCGGGCTCCGTCAGCAGTCCGAACTCCGGCTCGTAGCGCAGCAGGGACTGCACATAGCCGTTGTGGAACTGCCAGCCCTGGCGCAGTACCGTCCTGACCGGCGCGAATGCGAGGTTGCCGACCCTCCGGCTGGCGCCGAGTGTGGGAACCGCGGTCTGCCCGGGCTCAAGAGAGGGGATCTCCACGATCAGGCGGTGCCCGAGACCCGGCACATAGACGTGCGGCGGTGACCTCGTGCATCAGCGCGATGACCCGCTTGTCGGTGCGGCCGCCCGGGTCGGGGGTGCGGGTCTTGCGGCCGTCGTACAGCAGCACCAGCGGATTCTCGTCGGCCCCCTTCCAGGCGCGGCGCCGGTCATCCAGCGCCCGCCAGCTGAACTTTATGCCGACGGCGGCGAGTTCGGCCGACTTGGTCTGGCAGCGCTGTTTGAAGGTGGTGGTGTCCGGGTCGTAGCCGGGGCGGGCCGTGGTGGAGCCGGGCCGCAGTCCGGTGTGGAGTTCTTTCATGTGCTCGTGCCACCACAGGGCCTTCTCGCGTTCTGCCGGGGTGGCGGCCTCCAGCAGCTCGCCCAGCGCGGGCAGGCATGCGCGGGCCACGTCCTGCCCGTCGTTGTCGAGGACGGCGAAGTCCGGGGCGCTTTCCACCTCCCGCCACAGCATGTCCACCGGCGCCACATCGCCCGACTGCGGCCGCAGGGTGATCTGCCGCCCTTGGAAGGCGCTGACTTCCCACACGCCACCGCGCCAGCGCACCAGATCCCCCAGGCAGACCCGGTCGGTCTCGAACCAGCCCGACACAGTGCCCGTCATCGCTGCCCCCTTGCCGCCCAGACCGGGGAGAAGGGCAGCAGCGGCCGGCTCCAGTCGATGTCCAGAAGACGGCGCCAGATGAGCTGGTACACATGGTCGTGACCGAGGAACTCGGGCACTCCGCTGGCCAGGACGCCCTCCTTCAGCGGGCGCGGTCGTCGAAACGCGGCCAGCAGGGCACGCTCATGCGCCTGATCGCAGACGGCAGGCTGCCGGAAGTCCGCCACGAGCAGCAGGTTCTCCCGCCGCACGCACACGCTCCAGCCGGCCTGAGCGGCGACCTCGCGCAGGGCGGCCAGGCGTTCGCGCCACTGCGGGCCCATCCGGTGCGGGGCGAGCACCACGGCCTGCCGCTGCTGGTCGCGGGTCAGGGCGATGAAGTCCGGCCGCCACCGGTGCCGGATGCGGCCCTGCTCCCAGTGCAGTTCGACCGGCTCCCCGGCGAAACGGCGGATGGCGGGATCGAAGTCCAGCTCGGTGGCCACATAGGTGCGCCGCTTGGACCCGCACACCACCAGCGTGCTGGTCGTCGCCGACCACCAGTCGGTGAGCTTACCCTGCCGGCCGTGGTAGGCGACCGGATCTGTAGGCGGCTGGCGCTCCTCCAGCGCCACCCCCCACAGCGCCTCGGGTGCGACACACACCAAGCGGCCATCGTCGTCGAGATGCCACGCCCTCACCTCACGCACCCGGCGCCTCCCTCCGCGTCTGCCCGCCGGAGCCGTCGCCCCGAACCAGGCCGTGACGCCAGCCTGGCCGTCTCCCGCCCGCAGCGGTCAGTGCACCGAAGCAGGCATCACTCGAACGGGTGGCACCCCCTTGACAAACCAGCCTACGGTCAACTCGCCCTTGGCAAAGGCCAGTTCTCAGGCCATGCAGGAGCGCTCGCGCAACGAGCCGGACGGCTCAGCGAGTCGGCTGTGCCCCACGGCCAGCACCCGCCGACGGCGCCGACGGGCACCACCGGCACCGTCGGCGAACGAGGCCGCAGCTGGCTGAGCATGGTGATCCAGCCACTGCGCCAGCTCGCCCCAGCCGTCCACGTCCTCCAACCCCCAGCCGGCCATCAGCTGCTGAACGTCCTGCACCCACACCGCCCGCGCCGCAGGCGTGCGCTCGCCGCGCTGCTCGTAGCACAGCATCTCCCGCGCCAGCTGGACGGCCTCCGGATAGGTCACCAGCGGACCGGTGCGCAGCTCCCCCCCCTCCAGTCCCGCCCGCCAGGCCCGCTGCGTCCAGCTCCACACGTCCGGCGTACGTTCCCACCAGCGCGCCACCATCTGGAAGCCATCGGCGAACAGCTCCGCTCCCGCCGCCCCGAAGCGGCGCTCCAGCCGCAACCGGTCGGCGTGCGCACGCACCACCTCCGGCAGTCCCTCCAGCCGCACCACGTGCGGGTCCTGGCCGCGGTGGTCGTCCGTGAATCGCCGGTGACGCAGGCACACCCGCCACGGATCCGGCCCCATCAGCCACGCCGCCTCACCCACACCCCGGGCAAGGGCGCACAGGTCGCAGCAGCGCACCACATGCCCCCCACGGACCTCGAACGGCCACTGCCAGCGCGCCGGATCATCTCCCGGCAGCAGGAAACGAGCCTGGAGGTTGGTCAGGGCCAGCTGCAGCCGGTGCGGTGTCCGGCCGGACAGCACCGCCAGATGATCCAGTGCCGCCCGGTTGACATACAGCTCCGCCAGGGCCGGCAGACGAGGATTGACCGGTTGGCGGCCCGTGCCCACCCGGTCCAAAAGATCTCCGAGCTCCAACTCGTGGGCATGTGCCAGGCGATTGACGAACGAGCCGGTCGACTCGCCGGCCAGGTGCGGCACGGGGACCCGCAGCCGCAGGCGCGGTCCCCATACGCCCGTCCTGTCTGCCATCGCACCTCCCACCAGGACCGCATGCGCCACAGGCCGGCCGCGCGCGGCCCGGCCGGGATCACGCGCACAACGCAACCTCCGCATCCCAGTCCCGACCGCGCACGGCCGCAAGCCCCCGTCACCCGTTCGAGTGAAGTGCGGGCGTCTGTGCACTGCAGGGCGGCAAACCCCCTTCCACCCTCGAGGAGGACCTGACTGCCTCAAAAACCCGAAAGGAGCACGGCTACGGCCGAGTTACCACGGTTGCGTATCCCGCTGCGCCCGTTCCAGCAGCAGGCGGTCGACAACTGCGTCACCGAGTTCCTCCTCGGTGCGCCCCGCTGCCGCGTCGACTCCCCGTGCGGCAGCGGCAAGACCTTCATCGCCCTCAACGTCGTGCACCACATGGCGCCCACGGGCACCTCCGTGAACGTCGTGCCCACGCTGGAACTGCTCGAGCAGACCGCCCGCGAGTGGCACAAAGAAGGCCGCCCCGGCCGCTACCTTGCCCTCAGCGGAGATCCGGACCTGCCCAAGGACCCGGCCCTGCGCGGCATCCTGACCGCCGTCACCACCCCTGCCGCACTCGCCGCGGAGATCTCCCAGGCCGACGGCCCGGTCAGCGTCTTCGCGACCTACCACTCGCTGGGAAAGATCGCCGAAGCCCACCGGCTGTTCCACATGCCGCCCTGGGACGTACTCGTCAGCGACGAGGCCCACCGCACCGCCGGCAACCTCGCCAAACCCTGGGCGCTGCTGCTGAACAGCCAGCAGATCTTCGCCCACCACCGGCTCTTCGTCACCGCCACCCCCCCCCGCAACTTCGAGTCCAACACGGGCCAGGACCTCCCGATCGACATCGAAGTCGCCTCGATGGACGACCTGAACCTCTACGGCCCGGTCGTCTTCCGCCTCTCCCTGGCCGACGCCATCGACCAGGGGCTGCTGGCCGACTACCGCATCGTCGCCATCGAGGTGGAAGACGCCGACCTGCGCGCCATCCTCAACCGCAACCCGATGCTCGCCGCCGACTCCGAAGGCCTGCGCATGGCGGCCGCCGAGGTCGCCCTGCTGAGCGCCATGCACGACTACGACCTACGACGCGCCCTGGTCTTCTCCCCACGGATCAAGGCCGCCGAGGTCTTCGCGGAAACCCTCCCCGAGACGGCTGCCCTGATGCCCAAGCGGATGCAGGGCCCGCTCCAGGCCGGCACCGTCAACTGCGAGCAGAGCCGTTACGAGAGGCTCACCCAGGTCAGCGCCTTCAAAGAAGCCTCCCTGACCTCCAGCGACAAAAAGCCACTGCGGGCCGTCCTGACCAACTGCATGATCTTCGCCGAAGGCGTCGACGTCCCCGCCATCGACTCCGTCCTGTTCACCAGCGCCAAGACCAGCACGTACCAGATCGTCCAGGCCGTCGGCCGGGCCCTGCGCCCGGTGCCCGGCCAGAACAAAGTCGCCCACATCATCATCCCCGTCTACAAGGCCCCCGGCCAGGACCTCGCCGACGCCGCGAAAGGCACCCGCTTCTACCTGCTGCAACAGGTCCTGTCCGCCCTCAAGCTCTACGACGAGCATGTCTTCCACCGCGTCCACTACCTGCGCCACCCCAAGCCCACCGACCCTCTGCACCCGGTGGCGCGCCCCGAACGCGCCGACGAACTCATCCCCCTGCTCAGCCTGTACGCCGAAGACCCCCACAACTGCATCTGGGAACTCGGCCTCGAAAGCGCACGCCGCTACCGCGAACAACACGGCCACCTCAAAGTGCCCAGCAGCTACTGCGGCCCCGACCGCTTCTATCTCGGCTGGTGGCTGGGCAACCAGCGCTCCTTGCGCATGAACCACAGCCTCAAGCCCGAACGCATCGGAGCGCTCGACGCGCTGGGCATGATCTGGGAACACCCCCGCACCAGCATCGAGCACCGTCTGGGCATCGCCCGCGACTACCACGCTCGGCACGGCCACCTCTCGCCCGTGCCGGGGGAACGCTTCCGGGGCATGGACGTCGGCCGCTGGATCAACACATGCCGCACCAAGGCCCGCCGCGGGTAACTGCCCTACTGCTACCAGCGGGCCCTCACCGACATCTACCCCTGGTGGGACGCCGGCTGGGACAAGCACGGCCACTGGCGGCGCATCTACGCACGCGCTCTCGCAGCCGCCCGCCGCGGCGAACTGGCATTTCCCGACCTCGCCCCGGACAGCGACGACCGACCGCTGGAGCAGTGGCTCGACAAGCAACTCCAAGTCCTGCCCAGCCTCAGCTCCGCTCAGCACAACCTCCTCGGAGCCCTGCCGCTCCACCACTCGCTCGCCCTGCTGCTGCGCCCGCCCCGCAGCCAGAGCGAACGCGCCTTCGCCCACGGCCTGCGCCACGCCCACGCCTACTGGCGCACCCATCAGCACCTCAACGTCCCCTACGACCATGTCGTCTGGGACCGCGGCAGCTCCTTCCGCCTCGGGGAATGGCTCTCCGACAAACGCCGGCGGCCCTACCGTCTGTCCCGCGAACAGCTCGATGCTCTCGAAGCACTCGACATGCGGTGGACACGAACGTTGGTATAAAGCGGCCGCGACCGGCGCTCGCACGTATCTGTGCGGGACCGGCGGCATGACCTATCTCGACCAGAGCCCCCGGGCCTTGTCCGCCCGCCTTCAGGCCCTGCCGGTCGGCGCCATGCCGACACCGCTCGGCGCGTAATCCGAAGGCACCGCCGGGTTGCCGTGGGCGGTCGGAAGCGAAGCCGGGCGGCCCGGGGTAGCCCGGATCCCGGCTCCGCGTCATGTCCGCCCGGGACGTACCGCTGAACGTCCCCAGTCGCGTACGACTCCGCCGTGCACCATCGCGTCCCGACGCATCTCGGTCACATGCCCTCTTGGCTCCGAGCCGGGAGCCAAGGCAGGCCCGCACGCGGGTGCGGCGTCCCGGGGACAGGCTCCGGCCCGTCAGACCGCCCGCGAGCTCTGCGTGCCTGCACCGGGATCCAGACGATCAGTGGATACTCACGGCTTCAGCCGGGGGAGGAACACCGCGAGACGACGGGAAGAAGCCGCTGCACGTGCGCACCTGGCGGTGCGGCGGCTGCGGTACTGAGCATGACCGTGACCTCAATGCGTCGCGTGTGATCTTCGCCGCCGGGCAGGCGGAGAGGCTAAACGCCCCTGGAGGGCCGGTCAGCCCTGGAGTGGAAATCCCACGCCAGGCACGGCCGTTGAACGGGGAACCCACCCGAAGCCCAAGCCGGTCACCACCGGCCGGCTGGCGGGAATCCCCCTCCTTTGGGAGGGGGAGGATGTCAACGATTCTGTGCCGGAGGTCAGGAAGCCGGGGTGGCGTTGCGGTCAGGCAGGAGTATCCAGGCGGTTAGCTGGATGCGCTCGCCGGCGGGGTCGTCGGTGACGCCGTGCGCCGTGGCCACCTGCTGGCGGGCGTAGTCGAGGAGTTCCCAGACCAGCTGGATTTCGGCCGGGGCGACATCCGGCTGGGGTGCGAGAGGCACGGCGTGCTGTGTGCAGGCGTCGAGCCACTGCTCGAGATCAAGATGGGCCTGCTCCAGGCAGCGGGCGGCATCCAGGGTGATGGCCTGGTGGCGGGGGTACCCGTGGACGCGAGCGAAGGCGGTGATGCACCGCTGGTCGGGTGGCTGGAGGACGGTGAAGCAGTAGACGACGCCGGGGACGTCGAAGTGGCCGGGGTGGATGGCCCCGCACCACAGCGGCAGTCGGTCGAGGGCGTCTTTGAGGCGTGGTTCGCGCAGGGCGCGGGCGAGCCAGACCCGCTGGTGTTCGGCGAGCGGGAGGCGGCCGCGGCGGGATGGCGGATGGTCGAGATGGTCGATCAGGTCGACGAAGTTGCGCGGTTCGACCGGGGCGCCGGGCAGCAGTTCGCTGGGGGTGCCCACGCAGGCGGCGGCGACGCGGGTCTTGGCCATGAGCCGATCCACCAGCCGCAGGACGAGATCGAGCCCGACGTCCGGCAGCACGGTGTAGGACGTCACGTGGGTGTGCGGGGAGCCGAGGCGGTCGATGCGGCCCAGCCGCTGCTCGAGGATTTTCGGGTTCCAGGGCAGGTCGTAGTGGATGACGTAGCTGGCCTGCTGGAGGTTGACGCCCTCGGCAAGCATGTCGGTGGTGAGCAGGAGGTCGTAGAGGTCTTCGGGGATCTCGGAACCGATCTCGCCGGTCAGGTTGGCGGCGGTCAGTGGTGCGAAGTGCCCCAGCACTGTGGCGATGTGCGCCTTGGAGGGGATCTCGGTGTCGCCGAGATTGGCGATGCGGCCCTGGAGGAGGTCCAGCGGGCCGCCTGCGGCTGCGGCTGTTTCCAGGCGCTTTCCAAGATCCGCTGTGGTGACGCGGGAGCTGGCGAACAGGACGGTCTTCGCGGACGACAGCCCGGCGCAGATCCGGGCCAGGAGCCCTGTGATGACGTCGGGCTTGGGGTCATGAGGGACGGCTGCGGCAGCGGTACGGGCAAGGTGTTCCAGTACCTCGAGGTCGTGTTCGAGGTCGGCTCGCATGGACGCCACATCGAAGTCGGCGGCCTGCCGGTAGCGGAAGTCCCGTCCCGTCGTGTGCGCGCCGGGCGGAGGGCGTTCGCCGCCGAGGTAGTGGTCGACGAGTGTGTTGTAGTCCAGCTCTTCACCGTTGTGGGCCACCTGCCGGGTGGGGGAGTCCAGCAGCTCGCGGATCTCCTTCTTGAGCCGGACGGGCACGTAGACGCGCACCCGCCCCCGGTCGAGTTCGTCGAGGGCGGTGCGGGTGAGTTCGGCCATGTGGGAGGCGGTTGCGGCGAATGCGGCGACGGAGGACTCAATGCGTTTGAGCAGACCCATGCGCAGCAGGCCGAGCAGCAGGGGCAGCCAGCGCGGCTCGTCGGGATCAACACGTAGATAGGTGGTTGCCTTGTAGGCGGCCAGCCGCAGGGTGGCCACCCGCGGCGTGGGCCCGCGCAGCTTCTCCAGGTCGGTGAGCTGGTCCTCGGACAGGGCATTGTCGTGGCCGACCGCGTCCAGCACATCACCGAACAGGACTTGCAGCGGCGGCGGCGGCAGGCTGTAGCGCACCGGAACCTGCCGCACGGTGGGGAATTTGAGCCGGCGTGCCTCGCGGGCGTAGGCCTGGACGATGAAGGGCCGGGTGCGGCGCACCATCAGCCGGTCCAGTTCGGTGTGCAGCCGCTCCAGGTCCCGTTCGTCGAGCATGTCCGCGTGCTCGCACAGTTCCTCCAGCTCGTCGAAGGACGGACGGAGCCGTTGCACCGGGTCGTCGGATTCGTCCCGCAACGGGGCGACGATCTTGAGGAGTTGGGAGAGGTCACGGCCCCGGTTTTGTACCGGGGTCGCCGACAGCATCAGGATCTTCGGCCGCACGGGTTGCCGGGCGAGCAACTGCATGAGCGCCCACCGCCAGGTGTTGCTGTTGCGCAGGGCGTGCGCCTCGTCCAGCACCACCAGCCCGTAGCGGCGCCAGGCACTGTCGTTGCCCCGGCGCATCAGGCGGCGTACCCGCAGCAGCAGCTGCGGGTAGCTGAGCACGTGCACGCCGTCCATCTGCCACTCGTCCAGCCGCCTGCGCCACACCGACTGCTTGATGTGGGCCGGGCACACCACCAACACCGGTCCCGCGCCAGTCAGGGTCAGGCGGCGGATCACCTCCCCGGCCATGTAGGTCTTGCCCAGGCCGACCTCGTCGGCCAGCAGCGCACCGCCGTAACGGTCCATCACCGCCAGCGCCTTGGCGACCCCGTCGCGCTGGAACGTCTTCAAGGACAGCGGCGAGGGGGCTGCGTTGACCTCGTCACCGAAACGGGCCAGCAGCATCCGCAGATACACCAGCTCGGCTGGATACGGGCACAGCCGCTCGTCGATCAGCGCAGCCAGGTCGTAGGAGGCGCCCTGCTGCCAGAACCGCTCCACGACCTGGGCCACGGCCCGGCTCTGCCGGGCGTTGTGTGCGGCAAGGCCGAGCTCGCCGCTGGTGCACAGCCCCGGCAGGGTCAGGTTGAAGGAGCCTGCCACTGCCCGGCACCGGCCCGAAGCCGTGACCTCCACCAGTGCTTTGGCATGCAGGAACCGGTGCTCCCAGCGCCGGCATTCCGCCCCGGGATGGCGCAGCCATTACCGGATCTCATACAGCCGCCAGGCGCTGGCCGCCGTGGTGGGAACGCCATTGAGCTCGGCGCGCAGTGCCTGCTCGCTCTGCCCCAGTGCCTGGGCGACCCGTTTGCGGTCCTCCGGCGGTCCGGCGGGCTCGATCAGTGCGGCCCGCCCGGTCGGCTCCGCACCGATCAACAGCCGCACCGGCGTGCCAGCCTCGACCACCCGCCGCAGGGCGGGCACCAGCAGCTCCAGCCCGCGGAAACTGATGTATCCGGCGGTCAGTGTCAGGCATCCGCCGTCCCGCTCCGCCTCGCGCAGCCAGCCGGTCAGCAGCCCGGCGACTCTGCCCGTCCTCGTTGGTATACACCCCGGCCTGCCGCCACTGTGGACCGTCCGGCGGGAGGGTGGAGGGCATGTCAGACCTCCTCTCCCCGGGGGACGGCCAGCGGCCCGATGGCCTCGAGGAACGCGTTGACGGCATCCGTCATGGCCTGCGCCCGCAGCTTCAGCTGCTGCTCCACCGGCACGGCCACCGCCCCGCCGACCGGGGGCGCCAGCTGGTGCGCGGCCAGGATGCCCGGGGGCACGTCCAGATCTTCGAACACGGTCCGGTTCCACCCACCGCCGGCCTGGATGCGTTCGGCGCTGGCGTCGCCCAGCAGCGCCCAGGCCGCCAGGCTGAGCTCTTTGCCTGCATCGGGCCGCAGCAGCCGCGGCCGCATCCGCGGGTCGGGAAAGACCATGGCTGGGTCGGCCAGGTCGACCACCGGACCGCAGATGCGGCGCGCGCAGGCCATCGCATACAGCGTGCCGGCCGCCCCCAGCAGCTGCCGCTTGGACGCCCACGGACTGCTCAACTCCTCGGCCTGCAGCCTAGAGGCGTGCACGGGAGCCATCTGCCCGGCCAGCAGTGCGGCGGCTTCCTGGAAGGACGCACAGGCCACGACGGCCTGGACGTCCCGGCCAGGGCGCGCGGGCCGGGGGCCGCCGGGGGAGAACTGGGATGCGGCGGCATGAGCCAGCCACTGCCAAGTGAACGGGGAGGCGGCCGCCTGGGGGAAACGGTCGAACAAGGCGCACAGCACCCGCACCATGGGAGGCGACCACAGCACGGCGTCGCTGGTGATGCCGTGGCGGTGAAGAAAGGCGATGACCTGAGTGACGGACTGGTCGGTCCGCTCCATGGCCCGGCTCACCGCATCGCGCTGCGCCCACCGTCCCTGGGCCCGGCGGGCCTCGCGCGGCAGGAAGTCCTGCAGGACCAGGCTGAGCTGATGGCGGTCGAGGCAGTGGGCAAAGCCCGCCGTGCGGGCCCTCTGCACGAGCGCATCGACGTGCTCGCGCTGCAGTTCCTCGAAGGCGATGCTCAGGCTGCACAAGGAGCGCTCCTCGGGCTTGAGCGAGGGGTTGCGGCGGATGCAGTTCTCCGCCGCGTCGGCCCATTCGGCCGCCAGCCACTCCACCGGCAGCACATAGCGCAGCAGCCCGGCCCGCAGCTCCAGCGCCTTCTCCACCAGGGCATCGGTGGGGTTCAGGCTCGCCTCCTCCAGCAGGGAGCGCACCTCACCGCCGGCGACCAGATCGGCGAGCCGGACGTGCCGCACACGGCCCGGCTGGTGGGCACGGAACTGGATGCGGCCTGCGGCGGTGAAGCGCGCCGCCACCTCCAGAGCCGGCCCGCCTATGTCGCTCCAGCGTTCCTCGGGCATCCAGGCCGGGCGCCGTCCGAAGGCCCCCACGTAGGAGGTGCCGCGCTGCTGGCCGTCCAGGATCCACCAGCGTGGCCGCCCGGCCAGCGTCTGGTAGCGGCCTGCGGCGGGCCGGTGGCCCACCGGCGGTTCCCAGATCAGCAGGGAGCCGACCCGGTAGCCCCGGTACAGAGAGTCGATCAGCCGCACGGAGAAGGCGGGCCGGATGCACAGAGCCCGCTGCATCGGAGGAAGGTCGTACGCCCCGCCCTCGGCCTCGTCCAGAAACCGCTTTAGCTCAATGCCGGTGTCCCTCACCCCACACCTCCAAAGGTAGAAAAATGAGATAAAAGGGACGGTAGTGGGAGGGTTTGACAATCCCCGGCGGACACGGCGGTCACCTCTGCGGCCCGCCCTCTCGGCGTCCTTGCCGCCGCACACCTGTCTGCGCTGAGACGCCAGGAAACGCTGGTGCCGACGTCGGCCCGACTCTCGACCAGCTCAGCCCGGGTGCCCTGCACGGCCAAGCCCAGCGACCACCTTGGCGCCGGCAAGGGCCGCCCCTGTGCTGCCGTGGCCCATCGGTGAGGATGAGGAGGTGCAGGAGAAACGAGCCGAAGAGTACGGCCGGTGCGCCACGGTGCTGGATGTCGATTTCCAGGTCCCTGGTGCTGCCGCGATTTTCGATCAGGCGTTGACGAACGGGCTGGCGGCTATCGTCGCCCGCACCTGGCCAGGGCAGGAGACCGAGAAACGCAGGAACGGCGACCACCGGCTGAAGGCGGCATCACAGCTGCTGAAGATCATCGCTGAAGAATGCGACGAGGCCAGGGAGGGCATACGCGTTGTCCCGGACGCGGCCGACGAGCCGGAGATCGCAGTGGACGTGGCGACGCTGAACGACGCCCTGGAGCAGACCCAGCGGGTGCGGCACGCACGCGGTGTGGGCGAGTTGGAGGAGCGGCATGTCGTTGCACTGCTCGAACTTGATGACCACTCATGCCTGCGCCAGGTCAGTGAGGAGAAACGGGAAGCCGACTGGGTCAAGAACGAGATCCAGGACCGGTACGAGCGACTACGGGCACAGGACTACCTGGAACTGATCGGCGAGGAGGAAGCCGACCGGCGGAGCGCCCTCGCAGCCGACCACCTGCCTGCTCACCCCGACGACCTGATCGACGGCATGGGCCTTGCGGACTGCCCCGTCTGCGGACGCGAAACCTTCACTGTCAGAGGCCTCGACGATTTCGGTGTTGGCTACGGCCCGGGCACGTGCCTGGTGTGCTCCTACGTCCGCAGCCCCGCCACCGCCCACGACCTGGCTTTGAACCACATGATCGCCCGTCACCGTAACGACTGAGAACAACCGCCTCGTACTCCCTGGGCCGTCAGGGCACGGGCCGCCCCCGCACACCGCGCCCTGGTCCGGGGGCGCCCCATTCTCTCCAGATCCCAGTCGGCGCGATCGAGGGTGATGATGGTGCGACGGCCGCGTACGTCGGCGGCCTTTACACGTGATTCCTCACCCCCATTTCAATCCGACGGCACTCAGCTCCTGCACCCGGTCAGGGGCCAGGCGTTGCTTGCGTGCCCGGCAGTTGGCGATAAACACTCCCAGCGCACGGTCGTCACCGTCCACGGTTTCCACGTGCTGGCGAGGGACATTCAGATGTCCTTCCCGCTGGCGATATTGGCGGGCGGCGGCGAGGTTGTCGGCCCACATCTGCGCCCGCGTCCTACTCACGGCCCTCTGCCGGCCTGGCGCAGGTCCTGCCTGAGGCTGCTCCTGGTCTGGCGTCAGGTGCAGCACCTGCGTGAGCAGCCACTGCTGCGCGGGCAGCAAGCCGCCCCATACGGCAACGGTGCGCTGGACGCTGGCCCACCGCCCGAGGTCCTCGCCCTGGACGACGATCTCCCCGGGCACAGCGGGCAGTTCCCCGCCGCCGTTGACGTGGGTGCGGGCGAGGTGGAAGCACCGCTGCCAGGCGATGTCCCAGGCTGGGCACCACGCGGGATCGATCATCTCCAGCTCCCGCCACCGCCGCGCACTGTTGGGCCTCCCCGATGCCCGGCCCCCGCCAGGCCCGTTCTGCGCCGCTCGTTCTCGTCGCGCGGCGGCACGCTGGTCACGCAGCCAGATCCCCACGGGGTAGCCTTGCCAGGTTGCCTCGGTGGGGGCGAGGAGGTGCCCGTGTTCCCCCGCCCAGCAGCGCGCGGCGGCCAGGCCCTCGGAGAAGGCCACCTTGAGATGGGACCACACCATCCCGGCCGCATCCAGTTCCCTCACCCGTTCCTCAGCCAGGGTGCCCTGGCGGTAGGCGACGCGCTGCTTGGCGATCCACACCCCCAGCGCGAAACCATCGGGGGCGGTATACCCGTAGGGGACCCGCAGGTTCCTCTGATCGGCGGCGTAAGCCATCGCGGCCTGCAGCCCCCGACGCCAGTACTCACCCTCGGGCCGCAGTACACGCGCCCTGATGAACGCCGCCAACTGCACCGGATCCCGGGCCGTGGAGAACCGCAGCAGCCCCTGCGCCGCCCCGCTGACCGCCCCACCCGCTGCCCCGCCCGCGCCCGAGGCAGCCTTCCGGCTGGGGGACTGGGGGACGGCGAGCTGCTCGACGGCCTCGGCATCGTGCGCCCGCAGCGCGGTCAGCACCTTCACCAGATGCGTGTACGACCGCGAGGCCAGCATCTCGTCCGGCTCCTCACCCGGCTCCAGGAACACCGGCACCACCAGCGAGGCCACCTTGCCCTCCCCGGGCTGCATCCGCAGCGCCCGGCCCACCGCCTGCACCACATCGGGCGTCGAGCCCCGCGCATCCACGAACACCACCGCATCACACTCCGCGGTATCGACCCCCTCGCCGAGCACACGCGCCGACGACAGCACGCACAGCTCCATCACGGCATCCTCGACCACCCCCGCGGAAAAGGTCTCCAACACCTGCCGCCGGTGTACCGCCCGATGCTCCCCACACAGCCAGTCCGCCCACACCGCTCCCGCCTCTGCGAACGATCCCGCATCGGCCTCCCACAACGCCGAGGCCACCTGCCCCAGCCCGCCCGCGAAAGCCTCCGCCTCACTCGTACGGTGATGAAACGTCAGCACCCGCCGCAGCCGGTGCTCCGCAGCAGTCTTCAAAACCGCCGTCTGCAAGGCCGCCAACCGCACCCCCCGCACCTCATCCGTGAACGCCTCCGCACCTACCAACCGCACCGCCGACAGCTGCGGATCAGCAATATCCACGCAGACCACCTGGTACTGCGCGATCAGCCCCCGCTCGATCGCCTCCGACATCGTCAGCCGGTACACCACCGGCCCGAAGATCTCCTCATCGTCCATCGATGCCACCAGCTGCCCCGACCCATGGGCTGCCCCCTCCAGCCCGGGTTCCTCCCACAACCGCGGAGTCGCCGTCATGTACAACCGCCGCACCGCCGGCAGCCGCCGATCGTCATGCACCACTGCCCACGGCTTCCCCAACACCCCCGCCGTCCGGTGCGCCTCGTCCACCACCATCAGATCCCAACGCCCCGCACCGGCCGCGTGAGCACGCTCCAGGACCCCCAGACCAGCCGCGGCATACGTGGCGAACACCGTCACCCGGCTCGCACCCGCGAGCCACCCCGCCAACTCACCCGCATCCGTAGTGCACCGCACCCCCACAGCAGCCTTCTCGCGCTCAGAGCACACCCCGAACAAGCGACCACCACGCCCGCCAGCACGCCATACGCCCACCATCTGACCCAGTAGGTCGAGCGTGGGCACCAGGACCAACACCCGTTCGGCACGGAGCCCCTGCGCTGCAAAAACCGCGATCAGGCTCTTGCCAGCTCCCGGAGGCGCAATCACCTGCGCACGCACCGCCGCGTCCGGCAGCTCTCCGCTCACCGAAGACCCGAGCGCGCGGACTACCGCATCAACTGCCTCGACCTGATGTGGACGGAGCCGCTGCTTCCTCGGCATGAGATCCCGCCTTTCGATCTACGGGGGCAGTGAGCCCTCAGGGTAGAGTCTCTACAGAGAAATTATGATGCAAGACCTCAAGTTGCGAGGCCATCGCACGCTACAATCGAGCGTGCCTCACACATGACAGCCCCTGCATCTGAACCCCGAAGACCCCCATCCCGCCACCAGCAGTATGGGATAATAGACACTCAGAAGTGACGCTCCGTCAGAAGCATGTGCCGGAGCGTCAAGTGCCCGAGAAGACAAGAAGACAGACTCCGCACGCCTCTCCTTGTAGCGAGCCTTTCAGTAGGGGAGCGAAGCGGACCTGCCTCGAGGCGCGAAGCGGCTCGACCGGCGGCTTGCCGCCGGAACAGGCCCGCAACGCGGGCCTATCACATGCCAGTTGAAGCGAAGCGGAAACTGGCAGGCGGGGCTTGCCCCGCTTGCGCCCGCGGAGCGGGCGCAGGGCCGGCGCAACGCGCCGGCCATCACTGTCCAGCGCGCAGCGCTGGAGGACCCGCTCCGCGGGG